>NZ_FMIA01000002.1:1248500-2497000 GCF_900091615.1 Micromonospora yangpuensis
GTTCCTGGTCTGGCAGACCACCCACTATCTCTTCACCGACCAGCGGGTGCTGCTGCAGCACGGGGTCTTCTCCCGGGACCGGCGGGACATCCCGCTGGCCCGGATCAACGACCACTCGATGAGCCAACGGCTGGTCGAGCGGATGTTCGGGTGCGGCACCCTGACCATCGAGTCGGCCGGGGAGCGGGGCCAGTCGGTGCTTGTCGACGTGCCCCGGGTCGGGCAGGTGCAGACCCGGCTCTACGAGCTGATCGAGGCCGACCACGACCGCCGGACCCTGGACGACGGTGAGCTGCGGGAGATCCTCGCCGAGAACGGCGAACGCGAGTCCTCGGGTGGCCCACGCCCCAGCCGACGCCCCCCGGGCGAGCCCGTTCCGGCGGACGGACCCTAGGTGCTGCCGCGGATCACCGACGGGGCGAGCGGCGGTTGCCGGCGGGCAGTCCGGCGGTGAGTTCGGCCTCGATCTCCCGGCTCAGGGCCTCCGGTAGGCGTGGATCGAGCGGCAGCGGTCGGCCCTGGACCGGCGTGGCGTACGCCACGCCGGTTGGGGCCGGGGGAGGAGCCTGCCGGACCGGGGCGACCTGCTCCGCCTCGGCCTGCTCGGTGACCGACTCGGCCAGCTCGGCGACCGGGTCCATGCCGGCCATGGTGTCCCACTCGTCGCGCGGGATGACCGGTGGCCTCGCCCCGGGGTCGGCCGGGGCGGCCTGGAAGACGAAGGTCCGGTAGGACCAGAACCGGAACAGGGTGGCCAGCACCACGCCGACGGTCTTGGCGACGTTCAGCGCGAGCAGGCCGTGGACGCCCAGGCCGTACTTGGCGGCAGCCAGGACGCCCAGCTCGATGAACAGGCCGGTGGCGTTGAACAGGAAGAAAAGGGCGTATTCCCGACGCATCGCCGATTTCGGGCGATCCCGGTACGTCCAGTGCCGATTCATCAGGTACGACGTGATCGTCGCCACGATGGTCGCCACCACGGTCGCCTTCAGCTGGCCGCCGACGAAGACCGTCAGTGCGAGCGCGTTGAACACCGCGTAATTGATGACGGTGTTGACGCCGCCGACGATGCCGAATTTGAGCGCCTCAGGGACGAACTTCTGCCAACGCTCAGGCAGCAATCGGACAAGACGCATGCGAAACACCTTAGGCGAGTGGGGTGGGCCCGCAGCGGGCCGGCCGGACGAGGTGGGCGGACTCTCACGCCCCGGACTCTCGGTCACGCTTCGTATCCGTGACCTGTGGTGTTCCCGCTTCGACGAAGACGAACCGCCGGTACGACCAGAAGCGGAAGAGGGTGCCGAGGCCGGTGCCGACGACGAAGCTGGCGATGTTGTCGGCCAGCGGGGTCTGGAACACGCTCGGCCAGACGCTGCCCAACCCGTACCGGCTGATCGCCAGGCAGGCCACCGCGATGCCGAGGCCCACGGTGTTGAAGAAGAAGAAGAGCGCGTACTCCCGGGCCGGGTTGGAGCGCTGGCGGTGCCGCCAGGTCCAGAACCGGTTGCCGAGGAAGGCGATCGTCGCCGCGGTCACGGTGGAGATCGTCTTCGCGGTGACCTGCTCGACCCCGCGCACCGTGGTGAGGTAGTTGAAGAGCGCGAAGTCGATGAGGAACGCGATCCCACCCACGGTGGCGAACTTGCTCAGCTCCCGGACGAGGTGCCCGAACCGGTCGATGAGGGCGCCGACCAGCCCAGGGCGGGTCGGTGGGGCGTCGGACTGCCCGCCGGTCATCGTCGCGGCCACGCGCTGAGCCTACCGGTTGCATGCGACTCCGACGGGTAAGCACGTGCCGACCGGTACGGGGGCGTCGGAGGGTGGCTCGGCGGGGGATCGCCGTCCGGCAACGTCGACGAACGGAGCGTGACCGAATGTGAGCTGATCAACTGGTTGCCCGCGAAACGCAAAGGTGTCCGGTCCCACATCAGACGGGAGGTGGACCGAAGGATTTGCGTGAAACTGCGCGTGAAAGCGGGTATCAGATCGAGATACCGCAACCTGGCCGCACCTTGTGCAGTTCTTCACAAGCGGTATCACTGACTCGCGGCGCAGTCCGGTTTAGTCTGAGCCCAATCCCAGGTTTCACGATGGCGACGCGGCTCGCGTCAGCCTGGACTCGTGCACCCACAGATCGGTCAGCGTCGACCACAAGGAGATGTGTCATGGTTGCTCCGGCTACTGTTCGCGGCATCGATCAGGCTCCGACCTCCCACCGCCCGCTGCTCGACTGGGTCAGACAGGTCGCCGAGCTGACCACTCCGGACCGGGTGGTGTGGGTCGACGGCTCCGACGAGGAGTGGCGTCGGCTCACCGACGAACTCGTCGAGGCGGGCACCCTGATCCGGCTGAACCCGGAGAAGAAGCCCAACTCCTTCTACGCCCGTACCGACCCGTCGGACGTCGCCCGGGTCGAGGAGCGGACGTACATCTGCTCGGTGGACGAGGCGGACGCCGGCCCCACCAACAACTGGATGGCGCCGGCCGAGATGAAGCGGACGATGACCGACCTGTACCGCGGCAGCATGCGCGGGCGCACCATGTACGTCATCCCGTTCTGCATGGGCCCGGTCGAGGCCGAGAACCCCATGTTCGGCGTCGAGATCACCGACAGCCCGTACGTGGTGGCCTCGATGCGGATCATGACCCGGATGGGCGCGACGGTCCTGCAGGCGATGGGTGACGACGCGGACTTCGTCCGCGCGCTGCACTCCATCGGTGCGCCGCTCGCCCCGGGCCAGCAGGACGTGGCCTGGCCGTGCAACGAGACGAAGTACATCTCGCACTTCCCGGAGAGCCGCGAGATCTGGTCCTACGGCTCCGGCTACGGCGGCAACTCGCTGCTGGGCAAGAAGTGCTACTCGCTGCGGATCGCCAGCGTGATGGGGCGCGACGAGGGCTGGCTCGCCGAGCACATGCTGATCCTCAAGATCACCTCACCGGAGGGGAAGGTCTACCACGTCGCCGGGGCGTTCCCGTCGGCCTGCGGCAAGACCAACCTGGCCATGCTGGAGCCGACCGTCCCGGGCTGGAAGGTCGAGACCATCGGTGACGACATCGCCTGGATGCGGTTCGGCCCGGACGGCCGCCTCTACGCGGTCAACCCGGAGTACGGCCTCTTCGGCGTCGCGCCCGGTACCGACTGGAAGACCAACGCCAACGCGATGCGGACGCTGGACCGCGGCAACTCGGTCTTCACCAACGTGGCGCTCACCGACGACGGTGACATCTGGTGGGAGGGCATGGGGGAGCCCCCGGCCCACCTGATCGACTGGAAGGGCAACGACTGGACGCCGGAGAGCGAGGGCCTCTCCTCGCACGCGAACAGCCGGTTCTGCACCCCGATCACCCAGTGCCCGATCCTGGCCGACGACTACTTCGACCCCAACGGGGTGCCGATCGACGCGATCCTCTTCGGCGGCCGTCGGCGGGACACCATCCCGCTGGTCACCGAGGCCCGGGACTGGGTGCACGGCGTGTACCTGGGCGCGACGCTCTCCTCGGAGACCACCGCCGCCGCCTCCGGCGCGGTCGGCGTGGTCCGCCGCGACCCGATGGCCATGCTGCCGTTCATCGGCTACCACGCCGGCGACTACTTCAACCACTGGATCGAGATGGGCAAGGGTGCCGACGGCGACGCCGCCAAGCTGCCCAAGGTCTACTACGTCAACTGGTTCCGCAAGGACCCCGAGGGTGCCTTCCTCTGGCCCGGCTTCGGCGAGAACTCGCGGGTGCTCAAGTGGATCATCGAGCGGATCGAGGGGCGGGCCGACGCGGTCGAGACCCCGATCGGCATGGTCCCGGCGCCCGACGCGCTGGACGTCGAGGGCCTGGACATGACCCCGGAGGACATCCGGATCGCGCTGAAGGTCGACCCGGAGGAGTGGCGCGCGGAGCTGCCGCTGATCACCGAGTGGTTCGAGAAGTTCGGTGACAAGCTGCCCGGCGTGCTCTGGGCCGAGCTGGACGCGCTGCGGGCCCGGCTGGACGCGTCACCGGCCGCCCGGTAGGTGTGACCGACGCCCGATGCGGGCACCAAGCACGACCATGAGCATGAGGACGGCCGCCGTGACCCAGGTCCGGCGGCCGTCCGCCGTCCGGGCGTTGACCATCCTGCTCGGCGTGACCGCGGCGGCCACCGTCGTGGTCGAGCTGCTCAACTGGTGGTACGCCCCGGAGCAGGGCTTCGGTCTCGCCGTCCGGACCGGCTGGGCGATGCTGCGTACCCTCGGGTTCCTGGTGTTGATCTCCCATGTCCGGCGCGGGCGGGCGGCGGCCCGGCCGCTGGGGTTGATCCTCGCCGTCACCACGGTCTTCGCGGTGGGTCGCCTGATCGTCCCCCGGCAGGGGATGCCGCCGCTGCCCGGGGTGCTCGGCTTCGCGCTGCTCGGCACGCTCTGCCTGAGCGTGGTCTGGCTGCTGTACCGGTCGCCTGCCGTCGCCGCGCACCTCATCCGGCACCGCCGGGGCCTGGTCCTCGCCGAGGGCCGGATCGCCTGGCGGGAGGTCGCCCCGAAGCGCCCCGAGGCCACCGGGTGGCTGCTGACCAGCCGGGTCGCCGCGCTCACCTACAGTCCGCTGATGCTGGTGCCGGCCCTGATCGCCGGCGGAGCCGTGCTGGACGGCCGGTTGGTGGCGGTACCGGCGGTGTTGTTCTGGTTTGTCGCCGGGATGGCGGTCAGCCACCTGGTGCTGTTCTGTGTCGCGTTCCTGATGCGGGGCAAGCGCTGGGCCGGCACGCTGCTGGTGGCGATCACCCTGGGTGTGCTCGCCGTCCACCTGCCGCTCTGCTGGTGGCTGCTCGGCGTGGACGGCCTGATCCGCGACGGCGCCCCCCTGGTGGCCGCCGCCGGCCTCGCCCTCTACTCCCTGCGCCGGGCCGCGACCAGTTGACGGCGGCGGGTCGCGGCTCCCCGCCCCTGACCTTGCGCCCGGGTCGCTACTCTGCAAGGTGATGAATCTGCGGGACCTCATGTACTCGGTGTACGAGCGTCGGCTGACGGCGAAGCTCGCTGGTAAGACGGTGCCCCGACACGTCGGCGTGATGTGCGACGGCAACCGCAGATGGGCCCGGGAGATGGGCTACGTCGACCCGAACGACGGCCACCGGGTCGGTGCCGCCAAGATCAAGGACCTGCTCGGCTGGTGCGACCAGGCCGGGATCGGGCACGTCACGCTCTACCTGCTGGCCACCGACAACCTGCGCCGGCCGGCCCGCGAGCTGGACCCCCTGCTGAAGATCATCGAGGATCTGGTGGTGGAGTTGGCCGAGGAGGGCAACCCCTGGCGGCTACGCATGGTCGGCGCGCTCGACCTGCTGCCGGCGACGACCGCCACCGCGCTGAAGGCCGCCGAGGAACGCACCCGGGACCGCAGCGGCGGTGCCGAGGTCAACATCGCCGTCGGGTACGGGGGCCGCCGGGAGATCGCCGACGCGGTGCGCTCCCTGCTGGTCGAGCACGCGGCGGCCGGCGGCACCATCGAGGAGCTGGCCGAGACCCTCGACGTCGAGCACATCGCCGAGCACCTCTACACCCGTGGTCAACCCGACCCGGACCTGGTCATCCGGACCAGTGGCGAGCAACGGCTCTCCGGTTTCATGCTCTGGCAGTCGGCCCACTCGGAGTTCTACTTCTGCGAGCTGAACTGGCCCGAGTTCCGCCACATCGACTTCCTGCGCGCGCTGCGCTCGTACGCCAACCGGCAGCGCCGCTTCGGGGTCTGACGACCGGCCCCGCCGTGACGGGGCCCGGACGTCGGCCCGCTGTCGGGGCGGTCAGCCCAGTTGGTGGGCGGCGGCGGTGAGGAAGTCACCAAGCGCGGCGGGGGAGTCGATGGTCAGGTCGGCGGCCTCGGCGACCTCCTGCCCGGTCTCCGGGTTCGCCACCGCGACGCAGACGCCGACGAAGTCCGGGTCGGCGGCGGCCCGGGCGCGCAGCGCGGCGAACGCCTTGATGTCCGAGACGTCGTCGCCGAAGTACCAGGCGCCCGCGGCGGTCCGCACCACCTCGCCGATGACCATGCCCTTGTCCCGGTCGACCGGCGGTTTGATCTCCAGCACCATCCGGCCGGCCTGCACCCGCAGCCCGAGCCGTTCGGCCTGCTCCCGCCCCCACCGCTCGACCGCCGGGCCGAGTTCCGGTGCGGTGCGCCAGTGCAACGCGACCGAGAGCCGCTTGAACTCGACCAGGGCACCCGCCGGCAGTTCGGCGCGGGCCAGGTCGGCCAGCTCGGCCATGGTCGGCACCCAGGGCAGGGCGGCCGGCTCGGTGACCGTCTCGCCGCCGGAGTGGCTGTGCTCCAGGCCGTACAGGCCGTAGAGGTCGACCCCGTCGAGCCCGTCGAAGTGGTCCCGGAGGAAGTCCACCGGTCGGGCGGAGACGATCGCCACCCGCTGCATGGCCGGGGCCAGCACCTCGATGGCGGCCAGCACCTTCGGTGCCGGTTGCACCGCGGTGGGGTCGTCGTCGACCGGCGCCAGGGTGCCGTCGAAGTCGAAGAAGAGCACGGTGTCGGCCGCCCGGTCGGCGGTCGCCCGCCAGGCCTGGTCGGCGCTCAACGGGGTCAGTGGCTGGTGGTTGCCCACATTCAACGGCGGCACGCGCGACAGCGTACCCCGGGAATCACGGCTCATTCGTGGTCGCTGTCACACCCGAAAGGCTTGCGTGAGCGTCGATGCGTGGGTTGTGGCCGGCGCCGCCGTGGGCGCATCACCGTTCGGCGGCGTCGCGGCCCGGCCGGAAGAGCGGCACCACGGGTGCCTCCCGGCCGTGGTTGAGCAGGTAACCCTCGACGAAGCCGGCGTTGCGGTCACCGGTCTGTGTCTCGATCTCGTCGAGTCGGGACACCAGGAACTCGGTGAGCGCGGTGAGTCGGTCGTTGAGTCGGTCGTTGAGCTCGGCGATGACGGCCAGGACCACCGCCGTGCCGGCGACGGTGAGCGCGAAGAGGTTGACCACCAGCGGAAGCTGCCCCGCGTCGGCCACCCCGAGCACCACGTTGCCGGTCAGCCACAGGGTCAGGGAGACCGCGGCGACCACGACTGCCAACCACTTGAGGGCCATGCCCCTCCTTCATGTCCCGCGGGGCCGGGCCGACAGGTGTCATCCCCATCGATCCCATCCCCCACCGATGACGAGCCCACGCAGTACGTCCAGGACGCTAGCGCGCATGGTCGACCGGCGGAGCGGAACCTTTCGGACGCCACCGGCGTTCTTTCGCCATCTGAACTACCCGGCCTTCCTGCCGCGTCGCCGCCCGTCCATCGGAAGAGTCGGGCGATACGCGAGGTATCGGATGGTTTCCCGGATGTGGAACTTTTCCGCGTCCGAGACGTTCGGATCGACCAGCCGGCGCAGCAGCGCCTCCACGTCGGGATCCATCGGCGGCGGGGTGGGCGCGCTGCGCGGCGGGGTGTTGCGGTCCCAGCCGAGCGCACCGAAGGCGGCCACCGCGTTGAGCCCCAGCCCCTCGCAGAACGCCACCACCCGTTCCGCCTCCGGGTCGCTGGCCCAGTCACCGCGTACCCAACGGTTGATGGTCTGGCGGGAGACGCCGGTGCGTCGGGACACCTCGGTGCCGCTCCAGGCGCGAGTCGCGCGGGCGTCGTCGAGGGCCCGACGGATGAAGGTGGCGAAGGCGATTTTCCGTGCGTGAGCGTTCCCGGTCACCAGGTGACGGTACGGCGTAATGCCCGCCGGGGCACGGGCAAGCGCATTCCTGTCACGTGAACGTGACGCCGAAGTCGGGTTCACAGAATCCCCCCAGACGCCGGCAAAGCCGGGTGTTGTCGGCGCAAAATAGCGGCCTCCGAGTGCGGACGTAATCGGACGAAAAGCTGATACTGTCACGCTCATGGGACAACCTACGGTGTGTCACGTGCATGAGACCGCTAGTGCTCGCATGCGCCACGCACCCCGACCGAGGGGGGCGTGGTGACCGAACTCGTCACCCGTGCCCAGGCCTTCGGCCTGATCGCCGAGGGGGTGGCCGCCGGGCTCAGCGCGCCCTGGCGACTGCACCTGGCCCGAGGTGGCCCGTACCTGTCGCTGGATGTGGCGGACCGGGCCGAGTGGAACGCCTGGCGGGCCCATCTCGACTGTGCGGAGCTGAGCGTCCGGGTCTACGACGCCGGCGGGGAGATCCGCCGGGTCTCGGTCGCCGCGGCCAACCGGGCCGGTTACCGGATCAGCGTCGAGCTGGTCGAGGAGGTCAGCACCGACGACCTGGAACAGCTGCTGACGGCCGACTCCCTGGCCGGGGCGGCGCATCGGGGCGGAGCTGTCGGATGAGTCCCTTCCTCGCGGTCTTCCTGGTCCTGCTGCTCGGCTCGACCAGCTACGCGGCGGGGCGGCTGCACGGCCAGCTCAGCTACCGGATCGGCTACCGGTTCGGTTACCGGCAGGGCTACTTCGACGGCGACCGGGGCGCCTGGAACCGGCGTCGCCGGACCGCCCAGGCCGCGATCGCCTCGGCACTGGCCGTCCCCGCCCGGCAGGTCGGCCCCGCCCGCCAGGTCGGCCCCGCGACCCAGGACAGCGGCACCGACGTGCGTCCCGCCGGATCGGCCGGCATCGCGACGGTGGGCACCGGGACGGCGGGTGCCCCGACGGTGGTCAGCGGAGCGGCGGGTGCCCCGACGGTGGTCAGCGGAGCGGCCGGTGCCCCGACGGTGGTCGTCGGGGTGGTCGGTGCCACCGCCCGTCCGGTGACCCGGGAGGGCACCACGTACACCGGTTCCTCCTTCACCGCGTCGGCCGGCCCCACCGGCGTCCGGCATCCCACCGGTGCCGGCACGCTCGTCCAGCGACCGGGCTGAGCCCGCCACCCGCTCGGTGCGTCGTCGTCCACGACGGATGCGCACCGTCGGGACCGCGCCGCAGACCGTGACGTGGTCCCGGCCGGCCGGGATGCGCGCAGGGGGCAAGGCATCCCGGCCGGCTCCGCCCTGTTCACGAGCTGCTTTCGCCAGATCCACGATCACCCTCTAGCCCCCACGCCTCCGCGCGGCTAGCGTCTAGGCATGGCGCGGGGTTCTCCCGGGCCAGCCGGCCAGCCCGGATCTGCGACCTCGCGCACGGGGCCCGCATCCGACCCCGTGTCCCCGGGCACCGGAGGAGGCGGAACGCGGGTGGCGGGTGCCCATCCGTCGGAGCAGGCCTGTGACGACTCGCCGTACCGATGCCGGGGCCGACCAGACCCCGACCGCGACAGCCACGACCCGCCGGGCCACCCGGAGCCGCCGTACGGCGGCCGCCGCGCCGGCCGATCCCAAGGAGCCCCGACCAGCCGGCGCCGCGGAGCCTGGCGCTGCCGGTGCCGCCTTCGTCCTGGACACCTCGGTGCTGCTCTCCGACCCGGCGGCCTTCCACCGGTTCGCCGAGCACGAGGTGGTGATACCGCTGGTGGTGATCTCCGAACTGGAGGGCAAACGCCACCATCCGGAGCTGGGGTGGTTCGCCCGCCAGGCGCTCAGGATGCTCGACGAGCTGCGGATCACGCACGGCCGGCTGGACCAGCCGGTGCCGGCCAACGACGCCGGCGGCACGCTGCGGGTGGAGCTCAACCACACCGACGACGGGATGCTGCCACCGGGTTTCCGTAACGAGTCGAATGACGCCCGGATCCTCTCCGTCGCGCTCAACCTCGCCGGCGAGGGGCGGCAGGTGACCCTGGTCAGCAAGGACATGCCGCTACGGGTCAAGGCCGCCTCGGTGGGCCTGCGCGCCGACGAGTACCGGCACGGCCAGGCCAGCGACCCCACCTGGACGGGCATGGCGGAGCTGGGGCTGACCGAGGAGCAGATCGGCGCGCTCTACGCCGGTGACGCCCTCGACCTCGACGCGGCGGCCGGGCTGCCCTGCCACACCGGGTTGGTGCTGCAGTCCGGGCACGGTTCGGCGCTCGGCCGGGTGCTGCCGGACAAGACGGTACGGCTGGTCCGCGGCGACCGTGAGGCGTTCGGCGTGCACGGGCGCTCCGCCGAGCAGCGGGTGGCGCTGGACCTCCTGCTGGACGAGTCGATCGGCATCGTCTCGCTGGGTGGCCGGGCCGGGACCGGCAAGTCCGCGTTGGCGCTCTGCGCCGGTCTGGAGGCGGTGATGGAGCGCCGCCGGCACAAGAAGGTGGTCGTCTTCCGCCCGCTCTACGCCGTAGGTGGGCAGGAGTTGGGCTACCTGCCGGGCTCGGAGTCGGAGAAGATGTCGCCCTGGGCACAGGCGGTCTTCGACACCCTCGGGGCGGTGGTCCACGAGAACGTGCTGGAGGAGGTCACCTCCCGGGGCATCCTGGAGGTGCTGCCGCTTACCCACATCCGGGGCCGGAGCCTGCACGACGCCTTCGTGATCGTGGACGAGGCCCAGTCTCTCGAGCGTGGGGTGCTGCTCACCGTGCTGTCCCGGATCGGCCAGGGGTCCCGGGTGGTGCTCACCCACGACGTGGCGCAGCGGGACAACCTGCGGGTGGGGCGGCACGACGGGGTCACCGCGGTGATCGAGGCGCTCAAGGGTCATCCGCTCTTCGCGCACGTCACGTTGAGTCGTTCGGAGCGTTCGCCGATCGCGGCGATGGTCACCGACCTGTTGGAGGACGTGCCGCTCTGACTCCTACCTTCGGATGCATTTGTCCGGACATATAGGTTATTTTTGTGTGGCGCAGGTCACAAAAGACGTCATTGGTTTCCCATCCGTCCCACGGTGCGCGATGGTGTCCCACGAGCGCCCGCGCACCAGGGACATCACCGGTGATCGTTCGCCCCGGGGGCGAGCCGGCACCGGGATGGGAGCCAGTGCGTCGGCTGCGACCGGCGACCAGGGTCGGGGCGCTCACGGTGGCGAGCGCGGCCCGAGGAGGGCCTGACCCGCCACCGTGTCCATGCCCCCGACGAAGGGATCACTTCGTGAGTCGGCTGTGGAGCCGGTTCGGCGCCCGTACGGCTGCTGTCGCACTGCTCTCCGTGGGCGTTGCCGGCGGCATCTACCTGGGCGACCACCAGGAGACCCAGCAACAGGGTCGGACCGCGCAGGTCTCGTTGCAGGTCGACGAGGCCGAGCATGACTACCAGCGGGAGCGGCAGGCGGCGCACCACGTCCAGTCCGCCAAGCAGCGCAGCGCCGAGTACCAGGCGAAGCTGCGGGCCGCGAAGGCCGCCAAGGAGGCCGCCCAGCGGGCCAAGGAGGCCGAGGCCGCCGCCGCGTCACGGAAGAAGGCGCGCGAGGAGGCCGAGGCCAAGAAGAAGGCCGAGGAGGCCGCCAAGAAGGCCGCCGAAAAGGCGAGCAAGCCGTACGACGGCCCGGTGCCGGACTCCTGCACCGAGTTCAGCGGCAACCGCCGCACCGGCTGCTCGATGATGGTGCAGGCCGGCTTCGGGATGGACCAGTTCCCCTGCCTGAACAAGCTCTGGAACAAGGAGAGCGGCTGGAACCACAAGGCCCGCAATCCCTCCTCCGGTGCGTACGGCATCCCCCAGTCCTACCCCGGTAACAAGATGGCCTCGGCGGGCTCCGACTGGCAGACCAACCCGGTGACCCAGATCAAGTGGGGTCTCGGCTACATCGAGGGCCGCTACGGCAGCCCCTGCAAGGCCTGGCAGCAGTCCCAGAACACCGGTTCGTACTGACCGACGCGGATCGACGGCACCGGGGCGGGGGGTGATTCCCCCGCCCCGGTGCCGGTTCCGGCGGGTACGCCGTGGCCGCCGAGGTGGCGGGTCGCGGTTTTTGCTGATACTCCTTGGGGGGTGACCCTGGGCCCAGGCGGCAATGATCCCAACCGGTTCGGCACCGAGGCGTTCTACGCCTCGCTCGGCCGGGCCTTCGTCGCCATGTGCGCCGTCGTACCGATCCTCTTCCTCATCGAGGCGCTGGACGTCTGGCTCGGCGCCGGCTTCGACATGGCCGCCGGGATCATCCCGCGCCGGATCGACGGCCTCGACGGGGTCTTCTTCTCCCCGTTCCTGCACCACGGCTTCGACCACCTCTACAGCAACAGCATCCCGCTGATCCTGCTCGGCACCTTCGTGCTCGCCGCCGGGGTGCGCCGGTTCCTCTGGTCGACCCTGGTCATCATCCTGGTCAGCGGCCTCGGAGTGTGGTTCACCGGCTCACCGAACTCCATCGTGGTCGGTGCCAGCGGGGTGATCTTCGGATACCTCGGCATCCTGTTCATGCGGGGCATCGTCGAGCGCAGCTGGTGGAACTTCGCGGTGGTGCTCCTGGTCGGCCTGCTCTACGGCTGGCAACTGCTCGGCATCCTCCCCACCGACGAGCGCATCTCCTGGCAGGGGCACCTGTTCGGGCTGCTCGGCGGGCTGGTGGCCGCGGTGATCTTCCGCCGCCGTCGGTCGGAGACCGAGCCGTACTCCGACTCCTCGTTGCTCTGAGCTGGCACCGGCCGCGGTCAGCCGCGTCGAGCCGATCCGAGCCGGCCGCGGTCAGCCGCGTCGACGCCGACCGGAGCCGAGGGCGGCGATCAGCACCGCGACCAGGGTCAGGGCCGCCCCCACCAGGGTGATCGGCCCGGGTCGCGAGGCCGCCGTGGGCAGCACCAGATCCAGCAGTACGGCACCGAGGATCTGCCCGGCGATGGTCGCCAGGCCGAGCAGCAGCACGCCGGTGAGCCCGACCAGCGCGGCGGCGACGGCAATGAAAGCGACCCCGATCGGGCCGCCCAGATAGAGCCACGGCTCGGTCGGCAGGCTGCCGGTCGGCCAGCCCCGTACCGCGACGTCCACGGCGAACGCGAGCAGCAGGGCCGCCAGACCGACGACGAAGTTGACGAGCGTGGCGGTCGGCGTGCTGCCGGCGGCGGCCCGGACCCGGCCGTTGACCGCCTGCTGCCAGGCCACCCCCACCCCGGCCAGCAGCGGCAGCACGGCCAGCGCCAGGGCACCCGGGTCTCCCAACCGGTCGCCGACGGCGAGCAGCACCGCCAGCACGGTGAGCACCGCCCCGGCGAGCCGGGTGACGGTGACCGGCTGCCGGCCGGCCGGGCCGATCCCCGCCCGGTCGACCAGCAGGCTGCTGCCGGACTGCCCGGCGACCACCGCCACGGTGAAGATCGCCACGCCGAGGGTGCCGATGGTCAGCCCCTGGGCGGCGACCAGGAAGGCCCCGCACACCCCGCCCAGAAGGTGCCAGGGGCGCAGCGAGCCGTCGCTGAGCGCCGTCCGCAGGGCGACCAGCCCGCCCCGCCCGGCCGCGGTGGCCAGGACCAGCACCAGCAAGATCAGCAGCCCCAGGCCGAACGAGATGACGGCGGCGGCGAACCCGTCGGCCAGCCGTACGCCCAGCTCGCCGTTGATCCGGGACTGCACCGCGACGGTGAAGCCGGCCGCGGTCGCCAGCGCCACCCCGGCGACCCGACGGGAGGTGGGCAGAGTTGCGTGTTCCGTGGCCTACTCCTGCTCAGCGAGGGGGCGGCCGTCGAAGTCGATGGCCGAGTAGAGCGCCAACTTCTCCAGCCGGTGGTACGAGTCGATCACCCGGATCGTGCCGCTCTTGGACCGCATCACGATCGACTGCGTGTACGCCCCACCGGCCCGGTAGCTGACCCCGCGCAGCAGGTCGCCGGAGGTGACCCCGGTCGCGACGAAGAAACAGTTGTCCCCGGTGACCAGGTCGTCGGTGGTGAGTACCCGGTCCAGGTCGTGCCCGGCGTTCAGCGCCCGGTCCCGCTCGGCGGCGTCCTGCGGCCAGAGCTTGGCCTGCATCACCCCGCCGATGCACTTGAGGGCGCAGGCCGCGGTGATCCCCTCGGGGGTGCCCCCGATGCCCATCAGCACGTCGATCTCGGACTCGTTGCGGGCCGCGGCGATGGCCCCGGCGATGTCGCCGTCGGAGATGAACCGGATGCCCGCGCCGGTCCGGCGGATCGTCTCGACAAGTTCGTCGTGGCGGGGGCGGTCGAGGACGCAGACCGTGACCTCGGACACGTCGGTGCCCTTGGCCCGCGCGATCCGGCGGATGTTCTCCACGGCGCCGGCTTCGATGTCCACCACGTCGGCGTAGGCCGGGCCGACGGCGAGCTTCTCCATGTAGAACACGGCGCTGGGATCGAACATCGCGCCCCGCTCGGCGACCGCCAGCACGGCGAGGGCGTTCGGCATCCCCTTGCTCATCAGGGTGGTGCCGTCGATCGGATCGACCGCCACGTCCACCTCGGGGCCGGTGCCGTCACCCACCTGCTCGCCGTTGTAGAGCATCGGCGCGTTGTCCTTCTCGCCCTCGCCGATCACCACGACGCCGCGCATCTGGATCGAGTTGATCAGCTTGCGCATCGCGTCGACGGCGGCCCCGTCGCCGCCCTCCTTGTCCCCCCGGCCGACCCACCGACCGGCGGCCATCGCTGCCGCCTCGGTGACCCGGACCAGGTCGAGGGCGAGGTTACGGTCGAGATCCTGGGGGATCCGCGTCCTGGTGTTCGTCATGGCTCTCCTCGCGACGCTGCGGGGTGGACCGGCGCACGGCCCGCTGCCGGCTCTGCCGCGCGGCTGCGCTGCCGGCTTCGCCGCTGATCCTCACACGCTGGTCAATCTAGCGCCGGGGCGGGTCGGTGGTGGCCCGGTTCCCGGGACCAGGGGGGCTGTCAAGATGGGGAGGTGGAACCCGTCCAGCCAGCCAACCGCGTACCCGCCGACCCGACGCCGCCGGACGGCCAGCCGCCGGTGACCCCGGCGACCCCGGCCCCCGACGAGCCGGTCGAGCCGACCGCTGACGCCCCGCCGTCGGTGCGGCCGTCCGAGCGCGGCCGGCGACCCCGGGACATGGCGATCTCGCTGCTGGTCCTGCTGATCCCGATCGCCCTGCTGTTCGTCTTCTACCGGGGGTTCCTCGGTGGGGACCAGCCGATCTCGATGGACCCGGCACCGGCGGTGGAGCAGGCCCGGGACGCCGGCCTCTTCCCGGTAAGCGAGCCGACCGGGCTCGGCCCGGACTGGCACCCGGTGCGGGCCAGCTACCAGACCGTCGAGGGCGGGGCGAACCTGCGGATCGGCTACGTCACGCCCGAGGGCCGTGGTGCCCAGCTGGTGCAGAGCAACGTGCCGGCGGAGCGGCTGCTCCCCGCCGAGCTGACCGCCGAGGGGCAGCCGCAGGGCTCGGTGGACCTGGCCGGGCGCAGTTGGCAGCGGTACACCGCCCGGGGCAACGAACAGGCGTACGTCCTGCTGGAGCCGAACCGTACCGTCCTGGTCGTCGGCGATGCCCGGGACAACGAACTCCGTCAGTTGGTCACCTCCCTGGGGTGACGGTGCGGTGGGATTGGTCACCGCCCTGCGGTGACGGTGCGGTGGGATTGGTCACCGCCCTGCGGTGACGAAGCGGTGGGATTAGCGAAGCCGACGTTCGGGAACAGAAGGTACGGATCCCGTCGGTCGCAGGTCGGACCGGGCGGGACCGGTGCCCGGGGTGGGCGTACGCCTCGGCACCCCACCTCCTGCGGCCCCACCCGGGCCGGACGACCGGTTGGAGATGCTCACGTGACGATTCGGCGCTTCGGCGCGGCGGTCTTCGCCGCGACGCTTCTCGCCCCCACGCTGTCCGCCTGCACCGGGACCGCCGAGACCGGGGCCGGGGCAACTCCCACGGTCTCCGGCAGCGCCTCGCCCGCCCCGTCGGGAACCGTCTCGCCCGGCCCGTCCGGCGCGGTCAGCGGCGACGCCAAGCAGGCCCTGCTGAACTCGACCAACGAGATCAAGAACGGCAACTTCCGGTTCACCATGTCCGGTGCCGGATCGACGGCACAGGGCCAGGTGCACCAGCCGAGCCAGAGCGCCCAGCTGAAGATCAGCCTCGGCGAGGCGGGATCCGACCTGATGCTGGCCCTGGACCTCATCCACGCCAAGCCGGACAGCTGGGTCAAGCTGGACCTCGGTGGTCAGGTGGCCCCGAGCCTGCCGCCGGCGCTGCGCGAGCTCAACCTCGACAAGTACCAGCACCTCGACCAGACCAAGATCCAGGGCAACCGGAGCCTCGGCTTCGACTTCGACAAGCTCGACCCGGCCGGCAGCGCGGTGCTCACCCAGGGGATCACCGAGGTCCGGCAGACCGGCGAGGGCGCGTACGCCGGCACCGTCGACGTGTCGAAGGCGGCCGAGGCCGGGTCGTTGGACACCAGCCTGATCACCGCGCTGGGCGCCCAGGCCCAGTCGCTGCCGTTCACCGCCCGGCTCGACCCGCAGGGGCGGCTCAACGAGCTGATCATCAAGATCCCAGCCACCGGCCAGACCGAGGCGCAGGACGTGAAGATCACGTACTCGGATTACGGCAACGCCACCGAGGCGCCGAAGCCGCCGGCCGACCAGACCGTCGAGGCCCCGGCGGAGCTGTACAACCTGCTCAAGTGACCCGCCGCCCGGCCGGGCAGTGACCCGCCGCCCGGCCGTGGCCGGGCAGTGACGCGGGCCCGGCGCTCGCCGGGCGGATGATGCGGGTGCCCGACCGTGACCGGGCGGGTGGACCCGGCGGCCTGCCGCCGGCCGGCTTCCTCGACCTCCGGGTCAGGAGTCGGTCGGCTGTCGGGCCGCGTCGATGCGGGTGCGCGCCCCGTCCAACCAGCGTTGACAGATCACCGCCAGCGCCTCGCCGCGTTCCCACAGCGCCAGCGACTCCTCCAGCGAGGTCCCGCCGGTCTCCAGGCGCTCCACCACCGAGGCCAGTTCGGCGCGGGCCTGCTCGTAACTGAGCCGTTCGTCCGGCCCGGCCTTCTTCTCGTCAGTCATCGCCACCATCTCAACACACCGGGTCCCGGCCACCCTCAGGCCAGGTAGCCGCTCGGATCCCGTGTCGCGCCAGCTCCGTGCCACCAGTCCCGGGCCGGGCCCAGCTTCGGGCCGGGCCCAGCTTCGGGCCGGCTCAGCTTGGGGTCGGGCTCAATACCGGGTCGCGTCCAGCTTCGGGCCGGGCTCAGCTTCGGGCCGGGCTCAGCTTCGGGCCGGGCCCAGCTTCGGGCCGGGCTCAGCTTCGGGCCGGGCTCAACCTCGGGTCGGGCTCAACCTCGGGTCGCGGTCACGGTGGCCGCGATCTCGCCCTCGGCCAGCCGGACCCGCAGCGGATCACCCCCGGCCACCTCGGTCGCGGCGCGTACCACGTGGCCGTCGGCGCGTTGCACGATCGCGTACCCCCGGTCGAGGGTGGCGGCGGGGGAGAGCGCCCGCAGTCGGGCCAGGATGTGCCGCAGGTCCTCGCCGGCGGCGGTGAGCCGATGGTCCAGGCTGCGTCCGGCGCGCTGCCGCAGGGCGGTCAGCTCGCTCGCCCGCTGGTCGAGCATCACCTGCGGCCGGGCCAGCACCGGCCGGGACCGCAGTCCGTCGAGGCGGTGCTGTTCCCGGTCGACCAGGTTGCGTACCGAACGTTCCAGCCGGTGCCGGGCCTGCCGGATGAGGCGTACCTCCTCGGTGAGGTCGGGCACCACCCGCTTGGCCGCGTCGGTCGGGGTGGAGGCGCGCACGTCGGCGACGTAGTCGACCAACGGTGCGTCGGTCTCGTGGCCGATCGCGCTGACCACCGGGGTACGGCAGGCGAAGACCGCCCGACACAGCGCCTCGTCGGAGAAGGGAAGCAGATCCTCGATGCCGCCACCACCGCGGGCCAGGACGATCACCTCGATGCTCGGATCGGCGTCGAGCACCTTCAACGCGTCGATGATCTGCGGTACCGCGCCCGCCCCCTGCACCGCCACGTTGACCGTGCGGAACTCCACCGCCGGCCACCGACGACGGGCGTTGGTCAGCACGTCCCGCTCGGCCGCCGAGGCCCGGCCGGTGACCAGACCGATCCGGCCGGGCAGGAACGGCAGCCGACGCTTGCGGGCCCGGTCGAAGAGCCCCTCGGCGGCGAGCAGCTTCTTCAACTTCTCCAACCGGGCAAGCAACTCACCGAGGCCCACCTGGCGGATCTCGTCGGCCCGCAGGCTCAGCGTGCCCCGGGCGGCGTAGAACTCCGGCTTGGCGTGCAGCACCACCCGGGCACCCTCCCGGAGCTCCGGCGCACCGGCGTCGAGCACGTCCCGGTTGGTGGTGACGGTCAGGCTGAGATCCGCCGATGGGTCACGCAGAGTGATGAAGACCGTGCTCGCTCCCGGCCGTCGGCTGATCTGCGCCACCTGCCCGTCGACCCAGACCCAGCCGAGTCGGGCGATCCACGCCCCCACCTTCTGGCTGACCACGCGTACCGGCCACGGCTGTTCGGAGCTGCTCCTACCATCCTCACCCACCCGCCCACCCTACGGACGCCCGCCACCCCCCACGACCCCACCACCTGTAAGGAAGGGCCCCTTCCTATCGCTTTCTGTTGTACAGGGGGCCCTTCCTTACCCCCGGTCGCGGTGGATGTCGGGGGTGGGGAGAGGCACGTACGATGGGTGGGTGACTGAGGCTGACCCGACTCCCCGGACCGGCAAGCGCGTGCTCCTGGCCAACCCCCGCGGCTACTGCGCGGGCGTGGACCGCGCGGTGCAGACCGTCGAGGAGGCGCTCAAGCTCTACGGCGCCCCGATCTACGTCCGCAAGCAGATCGTGCACAACAAGCACGTGGTGCAGACCCTGGAGGCCCAGGGTGCGATCTTCGTGGAGGAGAACGAGGAGGTGCCGGAGGGTGCCACCGTGGTCTTCTCCGCGCACGGCGTGGCACCCGAGGTCCACGAGCAGGCCAAGGCCCGCTCGCTCAAGGCGATCGACGCGACCTGCCCGTTGGTGACCAAGGTCCACCACGAGGCCCGCCGGTTCGCCGCCGAGGACTACGACATCCTGCTGATCGGTCACGAGGGGCACGAGGAGGTCATCGGTACCGCCGGTGAGGCTCCGGCCCACATCCAGCTGGTCGACGGTCCGGACGACGTACAGAACGTCACCGTCCGTGATCCGAACAAGGTCGTCTGGCTCTCCCAGACCACCCTCTCGGTCGACGAGACGCTGGAGACGGTCGCCCGGCTCAAGAAGCGGCTGCCGCTGTTGCAGTCGCCGCCCAGCGACGACATCTGCTACGCCACCTCCAACCGGCAGCACGTGGTCAAGGAGATCGCGGCCGAGTGCGACGTGGTGATCGTGGTCGGCTCGCGCAACTCCTCCAACTCGGTACGCCTGGTCGAGGTGGCCCTGGACGCCGGAGCCCGCGCCGGGCACCTGGTCGACTTCGCCACCGAGATCGACGACGCCTGGCTGACCGGGGCCGGCACCGTCGGTGTCACCTCCGGCGCCAGCGTGCCGGACGAGCTGGTGCAGCAGGTGCTGGCCCACCTGGCCGAGCGGGGTTTCACCGACGTCGAGGAGATCACCACCGCCGACGAGCGACTCGTCTTCTCCCTGCCGCAGGAGCTGAAGCGGGACATGAAGGCCGCCGCTGCCGCCGCCCGGGACTGAGCCCGCTGAGCACCGCCGGGGCTGAGCACCGTCCGGGAGTGAGCACCGCCCGGACGGGTGGTTCCGGCCGTGGACCGACGGCGCGTGCGGGTGGCGTGACCGGGCCGTCGGCCCCGCTCCGACCCGGGTCCGCGCCAGCGGGTGGGAACGGAACTTCTCCCGGGTACGTCAGAGCTGGTATGAGGACTACTCGGATCGCCCTTCCCGCCCTCGTCGCCTGCCTGGTGCTGAGCGCCTGCGGTGGCCAGGGCCCCGGTGACGTGACCGGCGAACCCGGCAGCACAGGAGGACCGTCGATGGCCACCCCCACCGATCCGACCGACCCCACGGGCCTGCCCGATCCCACCGCCTCGGCCGATCCGACCGCTGCGGTGTCCCCGTCGCCCCCGACCCGGCTGCCGAAGCTCAGCCCGCCCGCCACCCGGCCGGCCGAGCCGCCGGTGCCAAACCCCGGTGGCTCCGGCGGACCGGCCGCCACCACCCTGACGGGGACGGTCGAGGCCGGGGTGGAGCCGGGCTGCCTGTTGCTGGACGGCCACCAGTTGGTCGGTGGCCCCCGTGACGTGCTGCGGGCCGGCGCCCGGGTGACCGTCACCGGGCAGGTCCAGCAGGACCTGATGACCACCTGCCAGCAGGGCATCCCGTTCCTGGTGGCAAGCGCCCGCGCGGCCTGAGCCGCGCTCACCCGGCCTGGGCCGGAGCCCCGCTCGCGCCCGCGCCGGAGTGGCGCTCACCCGGCCTGGGCCGGAGCTCGGACGTGCCGGAGCTCGGACGCGCCGGGGCCCCGATGTGCCGGGGGCCCGATGTGCCGGGGGCCCGATGTGCCGGAGCCCGGCCCCGAGGATCGGGGGCCGGGCTCCGGTGTCGAGCGGGTGCCGGTGGGTCAGTTCACCGCGTCGATGGCCACCGCACCGCGGCCGACGACCGCGCCCTCGGTGGTCACCACGGCCAGCTCACCCTGCAGTTCCCGGCCGGCGGCCGGGGTGGACAGGGCGGTCACCGTACCGGTGAGGGTGGCGGTGGCGCCGTACGGCAGGGTGAGCGGGGTGCTCGGGGCGGCGAGCGTGCCCAGCGACGGGGCCGAGAACGAGTCCCGGTAGTCGTAGGCGGTGCTGGTGCCCGGCCCGTCGACGGAGTAGCCGTCCACCACGATCCGGTAGGTGCCCGGTGCCGGGTTGGTGATGGTCACCGCCTCCTCGGAGTCACCGTCGGCCTGCTGGCCCACCAGGGTGGTGCCCCGGTAGACGAAGAGATCGAGGTCGGCACCGGGGTTGGCGGTGTTGCCGATCCGGGCGGAGAGGGTGGTCGCCCCGGCCGGAACCTCCACCGTGAACTCCTGCTGCGCGCCGTCGGCGATGGTCGGCCGTTCGGTGTGCACGCTGGAGAGCGGGCCACCCCGTCCGGTCACCGAGACCGGACCGAAGGTGTTGGTCAGGTCCCAGGTCACCGGGGTCGGCGTACCGGCGGTGACCGCCGGCAGTTCGACCACGGCCGGCGAGAGTGCCACGCCCTGGATCCGGGCCCGCAGGTGGAACGGGTTGTTCAGCGCCGGCGAGGTACGCCGTGACTCCACCTCGATCTCCCAGACCCCGGGAATCGGGTTCTGGTAGTCGCGTTCCTGCGGCTTGCACGCGTTGGCGTCGGAGAAGTTGGTGAAGCAGGCGGTGCTGGCGGTGCTCTCCACCGGCACGCCGTACGGGTTGATCGCGATGAACCGGGTCTGCGAGCCGGTGGCGATGCCGGAGAGGTTCACCTGCAGCGCGCCGGCACCCGGCGGCACCGTCACGAAGAACGAGGTGAAGCTGTTGCGGTCGACCGTACCCTCACCGGAGAAGGAGAAGCTCGGCCTGGTCGGCTCGTGCGGAACGACCACCGTGACCGGGATCTCGAAGTCCACCGTGGAGGTGTTCGGGTCGTCGATCGTCATCAGCACGGCGTGCAGTCCACGGGCGGTCGGCCGGGCGGTGACCGGGATGGTGACCGGCCGGTTCAGCGCCAGCGACACCTGCTGACGGGCCCGGAAGGTCCCGTCGTTGCCGCGCAGCGTGATCTGGTGCGGGATCCCCTTGGCCGGGCCGCTGGTCCGGGTGATGGTCACCTCGTACGCCCGGGACTGGTTGATCCGGTGGCCACCGTCGGCGGTCGCGCACCGGTTGTACACGCCGCTGCCCCGGTGCGGGTTCGGCACGAAGGTGCCGAGGTCCCGGTCGTACCGGGTCAGGTTGGCCGACAGCGGGGTGCAGACCGGCGCGTCCGAGAGGTACGAGCGGGCCTCCACGCCACCGGCGAGCAGCTCCCAGCTGGCCGGTACGTCGAACATGCCGTACCCCTGGGCGTAGGTCGGCACGTCGGCGATCGGCTTGCCGGCGGTGTAGATGGCCCGGCGCAGCGCGGCCGGGCTGACCCCGCGGTCGGTCGCCTTGGCGGCCGAGAGCAGCAGCGCGGCGGCACCGGCGGCCTGCGGTGAGGCCATCGACGTGCCGTTGAGCATCTGGTAGCCCGGGGGCAGCGGGTAGCCGGCCTCCGGTACCGGGTTGCCCGGCTGCCAGAGCGGCGCGGTGGAGATCGCCGAGCCGGGGGCGGCGATGTTGGGCTTGAAGCCGCCGTCCTCCCGCGGACCCCGGGAGGAGAAGTTGAACAGCGCGTTCTCCTTGCGCACCACCGAGCCGTAGTTGGCCAGCCAGGTGTCCTTGCTGATGCTCGCCGCGACGCTCACCACGTTGCTGGCCACCGACGGGTCGCCCACGGTGTTCGCGCCCGGGCCGGAGTTGCCGGCCGAGATGAACATCTGCACGCCGTAGATGTCGATCAGGTCGTTGTAGAGCTGCGCGCGGGCGTTGGACCCGTCGTTCAGGGTGGGCAGGCCACCGATCGACATGTTGATCACGTCGACCTTGCGGTTGACCACCAGGTCGACCATGCCGGTGGTGAGCGCCGCGGCGGTGCAGCCGCCGCCCCACGAGCAGGCCCGGGAGGAGACCAGCTTGGCACCGGGTGCGGCACCGTCGAAGGCGGCGTTGCCGAGCATGTCGTTGGCGGCGGTGATGCCGGCGACGTGCGTGCCGTGGGTGCTCTCCACGATGCCGATGTTGACGTAGTCGACCAGGCCGGGGCCGCCGGCCGGGCTGGTGTCGACGTTCTTGCGGTACTCCACCACGAACGGGATCTGCTCCCGGACCGGGGTGGCCGGGTTGTCGGT
Source organism: Micromonospora yangpuensis (assembly GCF_900091615.1). Taxonomy (NCBI): domain Bacteria; kingdom Bacillati; phylum Actinomycetota; class Actinomycetes; order Micromonosporales; family Micromonosporaceae; genus Micromonospora; species Micromonospora yangpuensis. The sequence continues at coordinate 1,271,054 of NZ_FMIA01000002.1, forward strand.
GCCGAAGTGGCCGACCTGGAAACGCTCCCGGTACGGCCGGATCAGCTCGTCGGCCGAGAAGTTGCGGTCCTGGTTGGCGTCGACCCAGATGTTGTTGGTCTGCGGGTCGAACAGGACGCCCCAGGCGTCGGTGGTGTCACCGTCGCGGTTGACGTCACCGCGGGCGTCGCTGTTCGCGGTGATCGACTCGCTGAACCGGTTGAACCGGTAGGTGCCGGCCGGCGCGGTCCAGGTGAGGCCGGCGGCGGTGAAGGTGGGGCCGGCGACCTCGGTGATCATCGCACGCCAGCTGGCGTCCTCCAGCGGGTCGGTGGCGGTCACCCAGTCGACGATCTTGCGCTCGCCCGTGGTGGTCTGCTGCAGGGCCGGGTGGTCCAGGTCCACCCCGGAGTCCATGATGCCGATCGTCACGCCCCGGCCGTCCCACTGCGGGTTGTCGGCCTTGAAGGCCTCCGCGCCCGTCTCGTTCGTGGGCATGTACGGGTTGACGCCGGGCGTCTGCGCGTCCGGGCCGGCCAGGGTGCTGCCCTGGGCGGTGGCCGTCGCGCCGTTCGGGGCCCGCTCCGGAGCCGGGTCGGGCAGCGGGATCGTCTCGTCGAGGTCGACCGCGGCGACCCCGGGCAGGGTGGCGGCCTTGAGGACCTGGCCGGTCGGCACCTTGGCCAGCACGTAGCCGACCCGGTCGAATTGCTGGCTGACCGTACCGCCGAGCTTGCGGACGCCGTCGGCGACCTGCTTGGTCTCGCCCTTGTCGGCGGCGACGATCAGGGTCACCGTGGCGGCCTTCTTCGCCTGGGCCTGGGCCAGCAGCTTGGCGTCGTGCGCGCCGAGGGCCTCGGCGGCGGTGGCCGGTGCGTCGGAGGTGCCGGGGGCGGCGCTGGCGGTGCTGGCACCACCGGCCACGGAGATGGCTCCGGCCGCCATGACCGAGGCGATGAAGGCGGCGGAGGTACGCCGACTCCGATTGCGGGGTTTGCTCACGTTCGGTATCCCCCAGGATGATGAGGGCCCCGAGAGATCGCGGGGCGTGGTGTGAGCGCATCCTTTGTCGTCCCGCCCGTCGATGTCACTACTCGGCAGTGCGTTGTGACCAGGTCGTGACGTGTGGCCGTACACAGTGTCATGTTTAAGGTGATGAAACTCGGACACACCTCAGCGGTCGGTCGATGTGGACGCCGCCCCGTCGGCCAACTCGGGCGCCTGCGGTTGGCGCGGCGCCACCTCAAGCTGACCCGGGGTGGCCAACTCCTGATCCGAAACGCCCAACTCGGCGAGCTTGCGGGCGCTGACCAGCACCCGCGCCTCCAGCGACCCCACCGCCCGGTTGTACGCGGTCACCGCCCCGCCCAGCGAGGTGCCCAGCTTGCCGACGTGCTCACCGAGGGTGGAGAGCCGCCCGTACAGCTCCCGGGCCAGTGAGTGCACGGCCACCGCGTTGCGGGCCAACGACTCCTGCCGCCACGAGTACGCCACCGTACGCAGCAACGCGACCAGGGTGGCCGGCGTGGCCAGCACGACGTTGCGGGCGAAGGCGTGCTCCAGCAACGTCGGATCGCGCTGCAACGCCACGTCGAGAAAGGTGTCGGCCGGCACGAACAGCACCACGAACTCCGGCGTGCTGTCGAACGCCGCCCAGTACGACTTGGCCGCCAACGCCTCGACGTGCATCCGCAGGTGTCGGGCGTGCAGGGTCAACTGGGCCTCGCGGCCCCGCTCGTCCCGGGCCTCCATCGCGGTCAGGTACGCGTCGAAGGGCGCCTTGGCGTCCACCACCACGCTCCGGCCGCCGTGCAACCGGACCACCAGGTCGGGGCGTACCGTCTGGTGGTCGGCGGCGGCGGTGACCTGCTCGTTGAAGTCACAGTGCTCCAGCAGGCCGGCGGCCTCGACGATCCGCCGCAACTGGTGCTCGCCCCAGCGGCCCCGGACCTGCGGCGCACGCAGCGCCGACACCAACTGCTTGGTCTCGGTACGCAACTCACCCGAGACCGCGCCCATCGCCCGCACCTGCTCCCGCAGTTCGGCGTACGCGTCGACCCGGTCCCGTTCCAACTCGGCCACCCGGGACTCGTAGCGCAGCAGCGTGTCGTGCAGCGGTGCCACCGCCCGCGCCACCGCCTCCTGGGACTGGGCGGTCGCCTCGAAGCTCAACGCCCGCATCGACTGCTCCAGCCGTCCCTCGCCGGCCTGCGCGGCGGCCAGGGTCGCCTCCAACCGGGCCACCTCGGCGGCCGTCCGGGACCGGGCGGCGAGCCAGCCGAGCGCACCACCGGCGGCGAGGCAGACGACCACCACGGCCAGCGTCGAGAACTCCATCCCCGAAGCTTGCCAAACCCCACCCCCACCGCTGTGTAAGGAAGGGCCCCTTGTTAACGCTTTTCGTATAGCGGGGCACCCCTCTCACACCCCCGAAGTTGATCAACGTCGGTCGCCCGGAGGGCGGGTGTGGGCCGGCCCGGGTACCGTCGAGTCATGGATTTTCTGCTGGTGGTCGTACTCGTGGCGCTTGTGGCGGGCGGTTTCCTGTGGTGGCGGCGGGAGAGCGCCGCGCGGCAGGCCCGGGAGTTGGCCGACGTCCGGGCCGACGCGCAGCGCTGGTACGAACGGCTCGGCGGCCAGGTGATGAACCTGCACGGCGACGAGCCTGCGGTCCGGCAGGCTCTCGTCGACGCCGGCGAGCGGTACAACGCCGCCGGCAGTCAGCTGGAGCAGGCCCGCACGGCGCAACAGTTCCGGCTGGCCCGGGAGACCGCCCTGGAGGGACTCGCCTACGTCCGGGCGGCCCGTACGGCGCTCGGCATCGACCCGGGGCCGGAGCTGCCGCCGCTGGCCGCCGCCCAGGGCGTGGGGCAGATCACCAAGGAGCGGCAGGTCGATGTGCAGGGGCAGACCTTCAAGGCCGGCCCGCAGCCGGGGCGGGACACGCCGTACTACTACCCGGGTGGGCGGATGCAGGGCCGACCGGTGCCCGCCGGGTGGTACTCGACGCCCTGGTGGAAGACGGCGCTCGGAGCCGGTGCCGGTGTCCTCGGTGGCATGCTGATCGCCGACGCCCTGCTCTCGCCCAGCTTCGGCGACCCGGGCTACGCCGAGGGTTACCAGGACGGCATGGGTGACGCCGGTGACATGGGTGACATGGGCGGCGACATGGCCGGCGGGGACATGGGCGGCGACTTCGGCGGTGGTGACTTCGGAGGCGGTGACTTCGGCGGCGACTTCTGAGCCGACGCCGACGCACCTCGGTGGCCGACCCGCTCCGGGTCGGCCACCGCTTTTTTCGATCTCGCCGCTGCGGGCCGGTCTCACCGCCGCGCCGCTGCGGGCCGTAGCCGGTGAGAAGGGGCCCCTGCTATACCGAAAGCGTTAACAGGGGGCCCTTCCTTACACCTCAGCCGGTGTTGCGCATGCCGGCGGCGATGCCGTTGACCGTGGTGAGCAGGGCGCGCTCCAGGGCGGTGCCGTCACTGGGGGCGCGGCGGCCACCGGGGGCGGTGACGACCGCCCGGCCGGCGGCACCGGAGTCGCGGTACTGGCGCAGCAACGCCACCTGCAGGTGGTGCAGCGGCTCCAGGTAGGTGTCCCGCACGGCCAGGGTGCGTTGCAGCACCGGCGAGTTGTCCAGCAGGTCGGGTGAGGCGGTCACCGCCAGCACCTCGCGCCGGGTCAGCTCGTACTGCTCCTCGATGGTGTCGAAGATCGGGTGCAACGGCTCCGGCACCAGGGTCTCGACGTACCGGCGGGCGATGCTCAGGTCGGTCTTGGTGAGCATCATCTCCACGTTCGACAGGAACGTCCGGAAGAAGTGCCAGTTGCGGTACATCTCGGCGAGCACGTCGGCGTGGCCGGCCTCCCGGGCGGCGGCCAGCCCGGCGCCCACGCCGAACCAGCCGGGCACGATCTGCCGGGTCTGGGTCCAGCCGAAGACCCACGGGATCGCCCGCAGGCCGGACAGGCCCGCGCCGGTGTTGGGCCGCTTCGCCGGCCGGGAGCCGATGTTCAGCGCGCCGAGCAGCTCGGTCGGGGTGGAGGCCCAGAAGTACGCCGGCAGGTCCGGGTTCTCCACCAGCGAGCGGTACGACCGGAAGGCCGCCTCGGAGACCACGTCCATCGTCGCGTCCCAGCGTTCCAGCATCTCGGCCGGCTGCCGGGGCGCGGTGTGCAGCAGCGTCGCCTGCAGCACCGCCGCCAGGGTCAGCTCCAGGTTCTCCCGGGCCAGCGAGGGCAGGGTGTACTTGTCGGAGATGACCTCACCCTGCTCGGTGACCTTGATCGCGCCGTCCAGGGTGCCGTACGGCTGGGCCAGGATCGCCTCGTGGGTCGGGCCGCCACCGCGCCCGACGGTGCCGCCGCGACCGTGGAACAGCCGCAGGTGTACGCCGTGCCGGGCGGCCACGTCCCGCAGCGCCCGCTGGGCCCGGTGGATGGACCACTGGCTGGTGGTGATGCCGGCCTCCTTGTTGGAGTCGGAGTAGCCGAGCATCACCTCCTGCACGTCACCCCGGGCCGCCACCAGCGCCCGGTACGCCGGCAGGGAGAGCAGTTCGTCGAGGAGTTCGCCGCCGGCGTTCAGCTCGGCCGGGGTCTCCAGCAGCGGCACGAGGCCGATCCGGGCCCGGCCGCTGTGCACGTCCACCAGACCGGCCTCGCGGGCCAGCACCACGGCGGCGAGCACGTCGTCCACCCCGAGGGTCATCGAGATGATGTACGACTCGATGATCTCGGAGCCGAACCGGTCCTGCGCCTCGCGGATGGTGGTGAAGACGTCGAAGGTCTTGCGGGCCGACTCGGTGAGTGGGGTGTCGGCGGCGGAGAGCGGTCGACGACCGGCCAGCTCGTCGGCGAGGAGCTTGGTGCGTTCCAGCCGGCTCAGCGCCGGGTAGTCGTCGACCTCACCCACCGAGCGGTAGAGCTGACCGAGCACCTCGTGGTGCTTCTCGGCGTGCTCGCGTACGTCCAGGGTCGCCAGGTGCAGCCCGAACGCGGAGACCGTACGGATGGTGGAGGCGAGCCGGCCGACGGCGGTGAGCTGGCCGGCGTTGCGGGCCAGCGAGGCGCGCAGCAGCTCCAGGTCGGCGATCAGCTCGGCCGAGCCCCGGTAGTCCCGCCCGGGTACGTGCGGGGTGGCCTGGCGCAGCCGCTGGCGGGTGTTGGCCAGCTTGGCCTTCACACAGCGGGCCTTGAGCCGGTACGGCTCCTCGGCGTTGACCCGACGGAACCGGGGGGCCACCTCGGGCAACGCGTCCAGGTCGGCGGCGAGGCTGGCGGAGAGGTCCAGCGACACCCCGCGCAGCCGGCGGGAGACGCTCACCTCGTCGATCAGCGCCTCCATCGCCGCCTCGGTGGCAGCGATGCCGTGCTCGTGCTGGATGGTCAGCACCTCGCGGGTGACCAGCGGGGTGACGAACGGGTTGCCGTCCCGGTCGCCGCCGATCCAGCTGCCGAAGGTCAGCGGCCGGGCGGTGGGGGAGGTCTCCACCCCGAGGGTACGCAGCGTCTCGGCGAGGTCGTCGAGGACCTGCGGGGCGGCCTCGGCGTACAGGTCACGCAGGTAGTAGATGGCGTTGCGCGCCTCGTCGGTCGGGTCGGGCCGGTCCAGCCGCAGCTCGTCGGTCTGCCACATCAGGTCGAGCAGCTCGGCCAGTCGCCGGTTGGCCGGTCCCTCGTCGCTGGCGCCGTAGAGGATGGCGTTGGCGGTCTCGGTGTCCAGCTCGTCGGCGACGGCCCGCAGCTTGGACAGGATCGAGCGCCGGGCCGCCTCGGTCGGGTGGGCGGTGAAGACCGGCCGGACCGCCAGCCGGCGGGCTGCCGCGGCGATCTCCTCCGCCGGCACCCCCCGCTCGGCGATCATCCGGGCCGCCTGGTCCAGCCAGCCGCCCTGGACCGCCCGGCGGCGGCGCAGGTCCCGGGCCCGGTGCACCTGCTCGGTGATGTTGGCCAGGTGGAAGTAGGTGGAGAAGGCGCGGGCCAGCTTGGTGCCGGTGGTCACGTCCAGCCCGCCGAGCCGCTGGGCGGCGGCCGGGGCGTCGGTGCGCACCTGGGCGCGGATCTCCTCGACCAGGTCCAGCAGGGGACGGCCCTCCTGCCGGGCCAGGGTCTGGCCGAGCAGGGTGCCGAGCCGGCGGATGTCCGCCCGCAGGGCGGCGTCGGGGCCGTCGTGGTCGTGGTGGTCGGTCACGATGCGCTCCTTACGCGAGTACGAAGGACAGCGCTGTCCGACTCCCCCCGATCGTATCCGCGCCCACCCGCCCGCAAGGAAGGGCCCCTTGTTAACGCTTTTTGTATAGGAAGGGTCCCTTCCTTACCGCTGGGGGTGGTAGGGGGAGGGGGTGCGGGCACGGCGGTGCCGGGTACGGGGGCTGTCCCCGTACCCGGCATCTGGTGGAACGTCAGAGCGCGCGGACCCGGATGTCCCGGAAGTCCATCACGTCACTGTTGCCGTGGTTCTGCAGACCGACGAACCCGCTGGTGAACTGACGCAGGTCGGTCGGGGGGTCCCCGGCCCGGGAGGACTGCTTGCCCGGGACGTTGTCGAAGACGTTCAGGGTGACCCCGTTACGGATGATCGTGTAGCGCTGCCCGACCACCCGGATCTCGTAGTCGTTCCACTCACCCTTCGGGGTGGCCCCCGACTGGTCCAGGGTCAGCGGCTGGAAGTTGTACACCGAACCGGTCTTCTGGGGCTCACCGGTCGCCCCGTCGTACAGCTGAATCTCGTGACCGCACATGATCGCCACCCAGGCCTGGGAGGTGCGGGCCGAGCCCAGCGTGGAGCAACTGCCCTCGGGCCGCTCCTCCAGCGGCGTCCGCGGGTCCGGGAACCGGACGAAGACACCGCTGTTGGCTCGGGTGGTGCCCGGCGAGGAGTCCCGGAACTTGAGCTTGATCGAGTAGTCGGCCAGTTCCTGGCCGGCGTACCAGAGCATGCCCATGCCGCCGATACTGCGGATGGACCCGTCGGGGTTGAGCGCGAACGACCCGCCGGGTGCCTGCCGCCAGTCCGCCAACGAGTACGCCGACCCGTCGAAGATGGGCTGGTAGCCGGGGGTACGGCCGATCGGGGACGCCTCACCGGCGGTCCGCAGCGCGGCCTTCTCCTCGTTGTTGATCACCCGGGTCTTGCTGAGGTGGTCGAGCACGGAGTCCAGGTGGGCCAGGAACGAGCCCTGGTTGGGCCAGCTCCGCTCGTCGTCGATCAGGTCGTTGATCGTGCACCCGCCGTTGGCCTTCCGGTTGGGCAGGCCGGTGTCGGTGTCGAGCAGCCAGACCGTGTCGCGCCGGTCCGGCGCGACGCAGCCGGTGCTGACGTCGATGGTGCTGGTGGCGGTCTTGCCGTCGGCGTACTTCACCTTCAGCGTGACCTGGTACGAGCCGTGCGTGCGGTAGGTGTGTGTCGGGTGCGGCTGGGTGGAGCCCTTGGTGCCGTCGCCGAAGTCCCACTCCCAGGAGACGCCACCGACCTTGGCGCTGGAGAAGGAGACCGTCCGGTAGTTGCTGGCGGCCTCGATCTGCGCGCTGGCGTGGCTCGGGCCCGGGGTGGGCTCGCCGCCGGTGTAGACGATCCGGATCAGCTTCTGGTTGCCGTGCAGGCTGAAGAAGCCACCGGCGTAGTCCAGCATGTAGAGCGCGCCGTCCGGGCCGAACTTGGCGTCCATCCAGGACTGGAGCTGGTTGGCCCCGTTGCCGCCCGGGATGATCGCCCGCAGGTCCTCGGCGAAGGACGGTGCGCCCTGCTCGGGCACGGCGGCCGGGTCGACGGTGACCGCCACCCGGTTGCCCGAGTTGGACTGGTCGCCGATGAACCACTTGTTGTCCCAGTGGGCCGGCCAGGCCACCCCGCTGTCGGTGTCGACCTTCGAGCGCTGGTAGGTCGGGCCGTCCATCACGGCCTGGCCACCACCGCGCAGGTACGGGCGGGTGAAGGTCTCCTCACCGAGGACGTACGAGGGCAGCCCGCTGCCGTCGGTGCGGGTCGGGTAGACCGGCCCACCACCCTGCGGCGAGTACCAGATCATGCTGGGCCGGGACGGCGGAATGTCCACCAGACCGGTGTTGCGCGGCGAGGTGTTCTTCAGGTTGTCGCAGTCGTACCAGCCGGTCAGCTGGGTCGCGTCGGTGTTGCTCCGGTCCCGGTACGGCTGGTTGTTGCCCATGCAGTACGGCCAGCCCTGGTTACCGGCGGAGGTGATGATGGTGGCGTGCTCGTACTTGGCCGGGCCCAGCTCCGGGCTCGGCGTGGCGGCGTCCGGGCCGACCCAGGCCGCGGTCAGCCAGTTGTTCACCGGGTCCCAGTTGAGCCGGGAGATGTTGCGGACACCCATCACGTAGATCTCGGGGAGGGTCTTGCCGCCACCCTCCTCCTGCCCGGTGAAGAGGTTGCCCTCGGGAACGGTGTACGTGCCGTCGTCCTCCGGGTGGATCCGCAGGATCTTGCCGTTGTAGCTGTTGGTGTTGCCGGAGGTACGGCGGGCATCCTGGAACGAGATGCCGGCGTACTCCTGGGTCCAGTTGTTGCCGGAGTAGCCGTTGGAGCCGCCGGAGGAGTTGGCGTCCCCGCTGCCGATGTAGAGGTTGCCCTCGTTGTCGAAGGCCATCCCGCCACCGGCGTGGCAGCAGCTGTGGATCTGGGTGTCCCAGCTCAGCAGGTCCTTGCGGGTGTCCTGGTCGATCGAGTCGGCCTGCTTGTCGTAGGTGAACCGGGAGACGGTCCGCTTGCCGACCCGCTTCTCCCGGTCGATGGACTCGTGCGGCATCCAGAACGCGTAGACCCAGCCGTTCTCGGCGAACTTCGGGTCGAGGGTGATGCCGATCAGGCCCTCTTCGTTCTTGACCAGCTCGCTGCCGCTGCCCCGGTTGCCCATCACCGGCAGGGTGGTGAGCAGCTTGACCTGCTTGCTCTCCGGGTCCCAGCGGTGGATGGTGCCGCAGCCCAGGCCGACGTTGGGGTTGTTCCAGTCGGCGATCGGGCCGGACGGGCAGGCCGCCTTGCCGATGTAGAAGACCGAGCCGTCCTCGGCGATGGTCAGCCCGTGCGGCTCGCCGATCTGGTCGAGCTGCCCGGACTGGTTGGCCACGGTGAGCCGCTCGACCCGGTAGTTGGCCGAGATGGTCGCCTTGCAGTCACCCTGGACCGTGCCGGCGGTCCACTGCAGCGCGCCGAGCAGGTGGCTGCGGAACTGGGTGTCGGAGGTCCAGGTGTCCTCGGTACGCCCCATCCCGGTGTAGAAGGACCGGCCGCCGTCGTAGTCACGGCACCAGGAGACCGGGTGGAACGGACCGTTGCCGGCGAGTCCGGCGTCGTAGCTGGTCTCGTCGACCTGGGCGATGGTGTGCACCCGGCCGACCGGGCTCGGGTCCCAGTTGATCCACTGGTCGGAGCGGGTCCAGTTCAGCGGCAGGCCCTTGTTGGCCGGGTGCTGGCGGTCGGTCACCTGGACCACCGCCTCCTGCACCTTGGTCTCCGGGGCCGCCGGCGCGTCGTTGCCGATCAGCCACAGCTCGGCGAGCTGGATGAGCGGCTCACCGCTGTTGGCGGTGATGTTGAGCCGGTAGTGCTGGTAGGCCTGGGTGTTGGTGAACGAGTACTGCTTGGTCTGGAAGCGCTGCGGGAAGCTCTCGCCGGTGCGCTTGTCCAGGTCGGTCCAGGTCTGTCCGTCGGCGGAGCCCTGCAGCGTCCAGTCCTTCGGGTCCCGGCCGGGGAAGTCGTTGGCCGAGGAGAGGGCGTACCGGTCGACCACGGTCGGCTCGGCGAGCTTGCCGGCCAACCAGCCGGTGTTGGTCCGGGTCAGCCACTTGGTGCTGGTGGTGCCGTCGAAGGCGTGGGTGGCGGCCTCGTTCGGCGGGTTCTGACCGCTGGCGGTCGCCTCCACCACCTTCTCGGCGGCGGGCAGGCTGGGTGCCGGCCGGGTGCCGATCAGGCCGGTGAACCACTCCGAGCTGGGCTGGGCGTACGCGGCGTCGTGGATGCCGACGAAACCGCCGCCGCCCTTGACGTACGACTGGAAGGCCGCCTCCTGGTCGTCGCTGAGGGTCACCCCGTTGGCGGAGAGGAAGACGACGCTGCGGTACTTGGCCAGGTTGTCGGCGGTGAAGACGCCCGGGTCGGCGGAGGTGTGCACGTAGAACCCGTGCTCGCTGCCGAGCTGGCGGATGATGTTGGCGGCCCGGTTCACCGGGTCGGCCTGGTCGGCGGCGGGTCCGTGGAAGACCAGCACGTTGACCACCCGGGATCCCCAGGTGGGCGGGGCCGCGCTGGCCGGCTCGGACGCGGCCGGGACCACGGCGAGCAGGCCGGCGGTGAGGACGGCGGCCGAGGTCACGGCGAGCGCGCGGCGGGTGGAGGTGGTCAGTCGGGTTAGTCGGAAATGGCGTTTAAGGGCCATTTCTGCTCCTTCGGTGGACGGGTGGGGGTGGTGGGCAGGTCAGGAACCGGCGGGTTGGTGCCCGGCGTGTGCCGCACTTCCGGCCGTGGTGGGGTTGCCGGCCGGCCCGTTGACCTGGGCCGGGCCGTGGTGCCCGTGGTGCGGCGGCATCTGGCCGTTCTTGTCGAGGATGTGCAGCGACGTCGCCATGCCGAGGTCGGAGTGGAACTGCATGTGGCAGTGCAGCATCCAGTGCCCCGGTCCGACCGCGTCACCGGCGACGATCGTCACCCCGAAGGAGTCACCCGGCCCGAGTGTCTTGTTGTCGATCACCGGAATCGAGTCGACCAACGCCTTGTTGTCCCCGGCGACCACCCCGGTGCGGGTGTCCGCCCAGGCATGCCCGTGCAGGTGGAAGGTGTGCATGTCGTTGCCGATCCCGACCACGATGAACTCCACCCGCTCGCCCTGCTTGGCGACCAGGCAGGTCGGTCCGGGCTGTGGGTTCTCCGCGTCACAGGTGTCCACCTCGGCACCCCGGCGCAGGTTGATGGTCTGCCGGTCACCGAAGAAGCTCACGTAGGTGCGGTCCGGCCGGAGGTCGCCCTGCCGCCGTACCACCAGGCCGCCGAAGAGGCCGGCGTTGAGACCCTGGGTACCGTGGGTGCCGCCGACGACGTGGTCGTGGTACCACCAGTAGCCGGCGGTGCCCGGCGAGCCGGTCTTGGCGTTGCGCGGCTTGGCGTACCAGGTGTAGGTACGCGACTCGCCCGAGGCCACGTACGAGCCGCTGTGCACCGTGCCGTCGGAGTCCTGGGTGTACTTGACCCCGTGCACGTGCAACGAGACCCCGAGCGGATGCTCCGGGTCGGTGCGCAGCTGCGCCAGGGTCGCCTCCGGCACCTGGTTGTGCAGGGTGATCGCCAGGCACTCGCCCTCGATCATCTCCATCGTCGGCCCCGGGTACGAGGCGGTCTGCGGGGTCAGCCCGTACCCGAGCCGGACCTGGTTGGTCGACGGGTCCTTGGGCAGCTCCACCGCGTACAGCTGCAGGGTGCGGTCCGGTGCGACGCAGCCGTCGGGCTTCTCGGCGAAGAAGCCGGACTGGACCGCGAAGGCCGTTCCCGCGCTGCCCAGCGTGACCGCGGCCACCGCCAGCGCGAGCAGGGTACGCAGGCCGCTTGTTCGGCGTCGTCGCGGAGGTTCGGGTTGGTTGTCGAGCACGTCGTTCTGATCCACGGTGGTTCCAATCGGGTCGGTCAGCCGTGGCCGGCGGCCCTGCCGGCCACGGCTGACGAGAAGTGGAGGCGGGGTGGGGTCAGGGGGTCAGCGGCGCGACGCGGACGTTGCGGAAGCTGACGATGTCGTTCGCCCCGTGCACCTGGAGGCCGATGTACCCGTGGGTGTTCTGCCGGCCGGCGCCACCCGGGTCGTCCGCCCGCGGCGGGCTGAAGGCCGCACCGGGGTCGTTGACGTACTCGTTGATCAGCACGCCGTTGCGGAAGATCGAGTAGTGCTGCCCGACCACCCGGATCTCGTAGTCGTTCCAGGTGCCCTTCTCGGTGACCCCGGCCCCGGCCAGGTTCACCTGGTCGAATCCGTAGACCGACCCGGTCTTGTACTGGTCACCGTCGGTGCGGTCGAGGATCTGGATCTCGTGGCCGTACTTGATCGCCACCCACTCGGGCCGGGACTCCTGCGGGTGCTGGTGCACACCCGGGAAGCGGACGAAGACCCCGCTGTTGGCCCGGCCGTCGCCCGGGGCGTCGTCGCGCCACTGCAGCTTCAGCGAGAAGTCACCGTAGCTGCGGACCGGGTACCAGAGCATGCCCAGGCCGGCGACCGGCTTGCTGGTGATCGAGCCGTCGGAGCTGCGGGTGAACCCACCCGGGCCGACGTGCTCCCACTCCTTGAACGAGGCGCCCGAGCGGCTCAGCAGTGACCGGTAGCCGGTCTGCTCGTCGGACTTGCCGACGTTCGACTCGCGGGCCGAGTCGACCAGGAGCTGCCGCTCGTCCCGGTTGATCACCCCGAGGTGCATCAGGTGCTGGGTGGTCGCCCGGACGTGGGTCATGAACTCGGCGTGGTTGAGCCAGTTCCGCTCGCTGGCCATCAGGTTGTTGATCGTGCAGCCGGTGCCCACCGTCCGGTTCGGCAACCCGCTGTTGACCGTGCCGAACCAGACAGTCGTCCGGGTGTCCAGCACCGGGCAGTCCGGGTCGGTACCACCCATCACCACCGAGAAGCTGACCGTCTCGGCCGTCGAGGTGTTGCCGGCGTTGTCGGTGGCCCGGTAGCTCACGCTGTGCTGACCCGGCCGGTTGACCGCGAACGGACCGGTGTACGTGGTGAACGGCTGGCTGTCCAGGGAGTACTCGATCCGGGCCACGCCGGAGTCGGCGTCGCTGGCGGTCAGGGTCACCGTGGCCGCACCGACGTACGCGCCGTCGGCGTCCCGCTCGCCGCTGACCGCCACCGTGACCGTCGGCGCGGTGGTGTCCGGGTCCGGCGGAGCGACCACCGTGAAGTCCACCGACCGGACCGCCGAGGTGTTGCCGGCGACATCGGTGGCCCGGTAGTCGACCTTGTGCGCACCGGGCTCGTTGACTGTCAACGGCGCGGTGTACGTGGTGTAGGGCGCACCGTCCAGGGAGTACTCGACGCTTTCCACACCGGACCCGGCGTCCTCGGCGGTCAGGGTGACGGTGGCCGCCCCGACGTACGCGCCGCTGTTGTCCTGTTGTCCGGCGAGCGAGGCGCTCACCGTCGGTGCGGTGGTGTCCTCCCCCTCGTCTCCGCCGGTGACGACCAGCAGGCCGGTCATCGAGCCGTGCCCGGGGATCGCGCAGAAGAAGCGGTACGTGCCGGGGGTGAGCACCACGTCCACCGTCCACCGGCCACCGTTGGCGTCGAACGGGTCGGCCAGGATGTTGACGTTGACGTCCTGGTTGTACCGCGGGTCACCGGTGTCGAAGGTCAGGGTGTGCTGCATGCCGCTGGTGTTGCCGGTCGCCGCGCTGTTCTCGAAGACCAGCGTGGTCGGCCCGGCCACGGCGGTGGTGGGCGCGGTCTTGTACCTGGTGACATCGTTGTCCGCCGTCCAGGTGAGGGTCTGCTCCAGTTGCTGGGCGCTGCTCTCCTGGGCACCCACCGGCACGGCGTTCAGCGCGGAGGTGACCACCAGGGTGAGCGCCAGGGTGAGGGCGGCCAGCGGCCGGCGGAACCGGCCGGAGGGTGCTATGGGAGGACGGGGACCGCTCGGTGTGCCGTCTCTGAGGGAGCGCAATAGCATCTCCGGCATACCTTTCATCAACGTCTTTTTCAGACTTTGTCGGGCATCCCGGGGGTGAGGTCCGCCGGGACGTCGGGGTGGTGGCCGTTGTCGGGCGCGCGGCAGCCGCACCTGCCCGGTGTCGCTGGTGGGCAGGCTTGCCTGGGGTACGACGTGATGTGCGGTGCGACCTGACGCGCGGTGCAACGGTGGCGTGCGGTGCAACGGTGGCGTGCGGTGCAAGGTGGCGTGCTGTGCAGCGGTGGCGTGCTGTGCAACGGTGGCGTGCGTGGGGTCCACGTGCGGTGAGGCTCAGCGTGAGGCGGGCTCAGGCAGGCGACGGCCCAGCGTGCGGCGATCGTGGTGAGGCGGTGGTGGATCGTCCGGGCTGGTCTCGCTGCGCGGGGGAGGGCGGGCGGAGTCGGAGGGGCCAGGGACAGGACGCGCGCCGACGCGTCGGAACTGGAGCTGTTCCGCTGGGGTGCGACCCCGACGGAACGACCGTGGCCGTGGGCGCGTGAGGCTCGCCCCGTTGCCAGGTCCCGCGAGGTAGCCGCGCCGCCGGATACCTCGTCGAAACAAGTTCGTGGCCTGACCCTAACGGACTTGCAGTCAGGGTGTCCACAGCTTTCATCGATCTGGCAACTACTTTTATCGAAGTGAACGAAAGTGATGGCTAAGGTCCACTTCGACCGATCGGCGAGGTTGCGCCCTTCCCCCGTTAGCCCAGCTCAGACGGTCAGCAGACGCTGCTCAGACGGGGAGCAGACGCTGCTCAGGCGGGCAGGGGACGCTGCTCAGGTCAGGACGGGGCCCTGCTCAGCCGGGCAAGGTCGCGAAAGCTCGGACCGGGAAGGTGCCCATGCCGGCGACCATCGGAGGGGCGGCGGTGAACCGGAAACCCTGCGGAGGCAACGCCGCCAGCCCGGTCAGATGCTCCACGATGGGCACCCCGGCAGCCAGCAACGTGCTGTGCGCGGGACGGGTGCCGACCTCGGCCGGCCGCATGTCGTCGATGTTCACCGAGTCGATCCCGACCAGCACGGCCCCCGCCTCGACCAGCCACCGGGCGCCCGCCCCGGTCAGGTACGGCGCCTCCGGGCCGGAGTACCGTCCGGTGCCGAAGTGGACATCCCAGCCGGTGTGCAGCAGCACCGCCCGCCCCGCCACCTCGTACGTCGCCAGCAACGGCCGGTCGACCGCCCGGGAGCCGGCGGGCACCCGGACCACGACCCCGGGCAGGTCGGCGAGGCGGTCCAGGGGCACACCGGTCAGGTCCGCACCGTCGGCGTACCGGTGCGACGGAGTGTCCAGATAGGTGCCGGTGTTGGCGATCATGTCGATCCGCCCGACGTGGAACTCGGTGCCGGGGGCGTACCGGTCGCGGGACGCCTCCCGGGAAAGCCAGTCGCTGATCCGGGGTCCCGGCCAGTCCGGCAGGGTCGTCATGCCGTCCGAGATCACATGGCTCAGCTCCACGTGCCGGCGGGCACCCGGGAGCTCACGAACGGGATCGGTAGGCATCACCGCATCGTGCCCGGCCGCCGGTGGGCCCGTCCACCCCGCCCGGGAAACCGCTCGATCGCCACCGCTCAGGCGGGACCAGTCGCGGGCCTCGACCGGGAAGAAGCCCGACAAAAGTGACCTACTGAACCCCGAACCGCCTGCTGGTCGGCCACCGAGTGCCGCGCCGCTTCGCGTCGCCGGACGTCAGGGGCAACGAAAGGTGTGGGGAGATCTGTTGTCGCCAGGGCGACAACAGATCTCCCCAGACCCGCGGCTACTGGTGGTTCGCCCGTGGTCAGGTGGGTGGGGGGTGGGGGGCGTGCTTGGGCTACTTGTCTCGGGTGGGCCTGTCCGCGCCGCTTTTTGTTCAGCGGAGGGGGCAACGGCCGGCGCTGTAGTACTGGACGGCGGCCAGGATCTCCGCCTCCGACCTGTCGGCGAAGTTGAGCGTGGCGACCAGCCCGGAGCCGTAGAAGGCCTTCAGGAGTCCGCTGTCGAAGGCGGTGTACGCGCCCAGGTTCTGCAGCGTCCGGGGGTCGTGGGGCTGAACGACCAGCATCTTCTCCAGACTCCAGCGGCGACGGGAGATCTGCGCGACGGCCTCCCAGGGCAGCCAGACCGCCTGACCCCGGGTCGGTCGGGACCGGATCCACAACCCGTCGGGGCCGAGCGCCAGCACCGGCCCACCGGACGCGAGCAGCCAGATTTGGAGTCCCAGCGGCAGCACGAGCCCGAGCAGGCTGATCACGGCGATGACCACGGTGATGCCGACGGCGCTTCCAGCACTGCCGGCCTGGGCGATGGCGAAACCGACACAGCAGAGGATGGGCAGGAGGACCGCACCCACGACCGCGCTGATCAGCCCGACTCGCTTGGCGATGTTGGGCCGGGCCACGAAGGGCTGGTCCTCGGGGATCCGCTTGGTCGTCGGTGCCGGTGGAGGCACCGGCGGGTAGGACTGCGGGTAGCCGGGCTGCGACTGCCCCGGCTGCGGCCATCCCTGCGGGTACGCCGAGGGTGGCCCGGACTGCGGTTGTTGGTCGGGCGACGACCAGGACGGCGGGGTGGACACCGGAGGCACTCCAGAGATCGACGGGTGAGGCGGAGTCGTCCCACGAGCGCGGTCTCGTCCCCGGCGCTCGATCAACTCCGCCCACCGTAGTCCGGGCGTGCACTTCCCGCCCGGCACGGCAACCCTGGCGTACCCGGGGCGGGGGCCGCGGGCCTCCCCGAACAGGTCCGCGCACCCCCGGGCCGCCAGCACGGCGATCTCCCCGGGCCCCGTGGACCATCTTCGGCCGGCTACCGGGCCCGGGTCTTGAACATCGTTGCTCACTTCACCGACACAGCCACCCCACCCCACCCCACCCCACCCCCCAGGCCGCCGCCCCACCCCCGGGCCACCCGCACCGGCACTCCGCCAACCTGGTGTCGCCTCCGCCCGGCGGAGAAGATCTTGGAAGTTATCGGCCCCCGGAGGGGCACTTTTCTTCCAAGATCTTGTGCGCCGCTCCGTGTGCGCCGCTCCGTGTGCGCCGCTCCGTGTGCGCCGCTCCGTGTGCGCCGCTCCGTGTGCGCCGCTCCGTGTGCGCCGCACCGGGTTCACCGCCCGCCCAGGGGGTGCCAGACACCGCCGTCCCTCGGGACACCGGACGCCCAGTCATCGGGCTGGGCAGAAAGGGTCAGGTGAGCAGCCGGCGTAGCTGGGCCGGCGGCTGGCCGAGTTGGTCCCGGACCACCCGGGTGAGGTGGGCCTGGTCGGCGAAGCCGTGGTCGGCGGCGACCGCGCGCAGCGGCCGGCCGTTGGACTCGGCGAGGGTGTCGAGCACCGCGCGGACCCGCAACCGGTTCCGGTACGCGGTCAGGCTCTCCCCGGTGACCCGCTGGAACACTCGGCTCAGATGGTGCGGTGAGCTGCCCACCTCACGGGCCACCTCGTCGAGGGTACGGGTGAAGCCGTGGCCGGCCAGCACCTCGCGGGCCCGGTCGGCCAGTCGCCGGTGCGCGACCAGGGTGGCCGGCCGGCGGCGGACGGCCCGGTCCACCTCGGCACCGGGTGGGTCGGCGGCGCGGGTGGTGTGCTGCAACAGCCGGCCGAGGAACAGGTGCAGCCGTTCGGCAAGCTCGAAGGCGTCCAGGCCCCGACTCGCCTCGGCGACCAGCAGCCGGTGTGCCAGGTCCAGCCGGGCGTCGGAGCTGCCCGCCCAGCCACCCCGGTCGAGCCAGTGCGCGGCGTCGGGTCGCTCGGCCAGCACCTCGGCGTCGACCTCCAGACAGGTGTACGAGTCTCCGCAGCCCAGCGGGTGGGAGACCGACAACTCGTCACCGGGGCGGGTGAGCACCACCGAGGTGGCGTCGGAGAACTCGATCCGGTCGTTGAGCCGCCGCCGGTACACCCCGGAGCGGCCGAGCAGCACCCGGTGCCGGGCCTCTGGTGCGGGCTCGGTCCAGCCGTGCTGCTCGACGAGGCATCGCGCCTGGAAGATCAGCATGCCGTCGGGGTGCCCGAGCACCCGCCACCGGGCGGCGGTCGTGGCCCGGCGGGGATCACTGCCGACCCCCTCAGACACCGAACCACCCCAGGTCGGACCCGCACAGCTCGGACCGCGCTGAACTGGATCTTCGTGGGCCGGACCGTACCGGGCCGTGGCTACCGGCTGGCCGAACGGATGTCACCACAGAGAGATAGTGTCGACTGGTGTAACCCCCCGTCCAGCCCGGACGCGGGGTGATCGTCGTGTCCTCCCGCTGGAAGTGATCACATGCTCGCCGGACTTTTCTCCGCCGCCCTGGCCGACCCGGGGCTGGCTCGGGCGCGTGACCTCGCGCGGTCCGGTGCCGCGCAGGTCGACGGGCTCGATCTGACCGCCCCACCGGCGTTGCGCCCGTTCGCGGTGGCGGCGGTCGCCGCCGACCCCGACGGCCACCCCGACACCGAGAACGACACCCGGCGACCGGGCGGCGGAGCAGCGGCACCGGGCACCGGCGCCGGGCACCCGGGCGGAGGCGCCGGGCACCCGGGCACCGGCACCGGGCGGCCAGGCACCGGTACCGGGCACCCGGGCGGAGGCGCCGGGCGGCCGGGCACCGGCGGCGGGGCCGGGCGGCCGGTGCTGGCGGTGACCGCGACCAGCCGGGAGGCCGACGACCTGGCCGCCGCGCTGGGCGGTCTGCTGCCGGCGGAGCAGGTGGCCGTCTTCCCGTCCTGGGAGACGTTGCCGCACGAGCGCCTCTCGCCCCGCTCCGACACGGTCGGCCGGCGGCTGGCGGTGCTGCGCCGGCTGGCGCACCCGGACGCCGCCGACGCCCACGGTCGTACCGGGGCGTTGCGGGTGGTCGTCGCTCCGGTCCGTTCGCTGCTGCAACCGCAGCTCAAGGGGCTCGGTGACCTGGAGCCGGTGCGGTTGACCGGTGGGGCCGAGGCCGATCTGGAGCAGGTCGCCCGCCGGCTGACGGACCTGGCGTACGCCCGGGTGGACCTGGTCACCAAGCGCGGCGAGTTCGCGGTGCGCGGCGGGATCCTGGACGTCTTCCCGCCCACCGACGAGCATCCGTCCCGGGTCGAGTTCTGGGGCGACGAGGTGGAGGAGATCCGTACCTTCGCCGTCGCCGACCAGCGCACCATCGAGGCGGTGCCGGGGCTGTGGGCACCGCCCTGCCGGGAGCTGCTGCTCACCCCGGACGTGCGGGAGCGGGCCGCCGCGCTGGCCAAGGAGCATCCCGAGCTGGCCGAGATCCTCGACAAGCTGGCCGAGGGCATCCCGGTGGAGGGGATGGAGTCGCTGGTCCCGGCGCTGCTCGGCGACGACAGCCTGGAGCTGCTGCTGGAGACCATGCCGGCCGGCACCCACGTACTGCTCTGCGATCCGGAGCGGATCCGCACCCGGGCGCACGACCTGGTCCGTACCTCGGAGGAGTTTCTGCAGGCCAGCTGGGCCGCGGCCGCTGTCGGAGGCCAGGCCCCGGTGGACCTCGGCGCCGCCGCCTTCAAGACCCTGGCCGAGGTACGCGCCACCGCCGCGACGCGGCGTCAGCCCTGGTGGACGCTGTCGCCGTTCGGGCTGGCCCAGGCCGACGCGGCACCGGCCCGGCAGCCCTGGGAGGACGCGCCCGGGGAGGTGGACGTCACCCCCGACGACGCGATCGCCGTCACGCTGGCCGCCCAACCCGCCCCGCTGTACCACGGCGAGACGCCGCGCCTGGTCGACGACCTCACCCGCTGGTCCGGCGAGGGCTGGTCGATCGCGCTGGTCTTCGAGGGGCACGGTCCCGCCCAGCGGGCCGTCGAGGTGCTGCGCGACGCCGGCCTCGGTGCCCGCCTGGTCGACCAGGTGCCGACCGCCCCGGCCCCGGGTGAGCTGCTGGTCGCCTGCGGTCCGCTGCGCCACGGCTTCGTCGACGAGGCGTCCCGGTTCGTCCTGCTCACCGGCGACGACATCACCGGCGGCCGGGGCAGCTCGACCCGGGACATGCGCAAGATGCCGAGCCGGCGGCGCAACACCATCGACCCGCTGGAGCTGAAGGCCGGCGACCACGTGGTGCACGAGCAGCACGGCATCGGCCGGTACGTGGAGCTGGTGCAGCGCACCGTGAACGGGGCCTCCCGGGAGTACCTGGTCATCGAATACGCCCCCAGCAAGCGCAACCAGCCGGGCGACCGGCTCTTCGTCCCCACCGACCAGCTCGACCAGCTCAGCCGGTACGTCGGCGGCGAGCAGCCCACCCTGCACAAGATGGGCGGCTCGGACTGGCAGAAGTCCAAGGCCCGGGCCCGTAAGGCGGTCCGGGAGATCGCCGCCCAGCTCATCCAGCTCTACGCCGCCCGCAAGGCGTCCAAGGGGCACAACTTCGGTCCGGACACCCCGTGGCAGCGGGAGCTGGAGGACGCCTTCCCCTGGCAGGAGACCCCCGACCAGCTGGCCGCCATCGAGGAGGTCAAACGGGACATGGAGCAGACCGTCCCGATGGACCGGCTGATCTGCGGCGACGTCGGGTACGGCAAGACCGAGATCGCGGTCCGGGCGGCGTTCAAGGCGGTCCAGGACGGCAAGCAGGTGGCGGTGCTGGTGCCCACCACGCTCCTGGCCCAGCAGCACTACAACACCTTCGCCGAGCGGATGGGGCAGTTCCCGGTGGTCATCCGGCAGCTGTCGAGGTTCCAGACGCCGAAGGAGACCGAGCGGACCCTGGAGATGGTCGCCGACGGCAGCGTCGACATCGTCATCGGCACCCACCGGCTGCTGCAGACCGCCACCCGGTTCAAGCAACTCGGCCTGGTGATCGTGGACGAGGAGCAGCGCTTCGGCGTCGAGCACAAGGAGCACCTGAAGACCCTGCGCGCCTCGGTCGACGTGCTCAGCATGTCGGCCACCCCGATCCCGCGGACCCTGGAGATGGCGATCACCGGGATCCGGGAGATGTCCACCATCGCCACCCCGCCGGAGGAGCGGCACCCGGTGCTGACCGCCGTCGGGGCGTACGACGACCGGCAGGTGGCCGCCTCCATCCACCGTGAACTGCTCCGCGACGGGCAGGTGTTCTACCTGCACAACCGGGTCGAGTCGATCGACCGGACGGCCCGGAAGCTGCGCGAGCTGGTGCCCGAGGCCCGGGTCGCGGTGGCGCACGGGCAGATGGGCGAGGAGGCCCTGGAGAAGGTGATGGTCGGCTTCTGGGAGAAGGAGTTCGACGTGCTGGTCTGCACCACGATCGTGGAGTCCGGCATCGACATCCCGAACGCCAACACGCTGATCGTGGAGCGGGCCGACCTTCTCGGCCTGGCCCAGCTGCACCAGATCCGGGGCCGGGTCGGCCGGGGCCGGGAGCGGGCGTACGCGTACTTCCTCTACCCGCCGGAGAAGCCGCTGACCGAGCACGCCCACGAGCGGCTGGCCACCATCGCCCAGCACACCGAGCTGGGCGCCGGCATGTACGTGGCGATGAAGGACCTGGAGATCCGGGGCGCGGGCAACCTGCTCGGCGGCGAGCAGTCCGGCCACATCGAGGGCGTCGGCTTCGACCTGTACGTCCGGATGGTCGGTGAGGCGGTCTCGGCGTTCAAGGGTGAGCAGGCCGAGGAGGAGACCGACGTCAAGATCGATCTGCCGGTCGACGCGCACCTGCCGCACGACTACGTCGGGGTGGAGCGGCTGCGCCTGGAGATGTACCGCAAGCTCGCCGAGGCCCGCGACGACGACCGGCTGCGCGAGGTGGCCGCCGAGATGACCGACCGGTACGGCGAACCGCCCGCCCCGGTGCAGAACCTGATCGCGGTGGCCCGGTTCCGGCTGCTGGCCCGCCGCTACGGCCTGACCGACGTCAGCATGCAGGGCAAGCACCTGCGCTTCGGCCCGCTGCCGCTGCCCGACTCCAAGCAGCTGCGACTCAAGCGGTACCACCCGGACTCGGTCTACAAGCAGGCCACCGACCAGGTGAGCGTGCCCCGGCCGAGCACCCGCCGGGTGGGCGGCGAGCCGCTGCGCGACCAGGCCCTGCTGCAGTGGTGCGAGCAGTTGCTCACCGACGTCCTCGGCGCGCCCGTCGGGGCCGGGAAGTGACGCCCCGGGCCGGTCGGGGCCGCCCGGAGGGTGTGAGAGAGTGATCCGTATGCGTGTTCGTCGTCTCATCGCCGCTGCCAGCGTCGCGGCTCTCGGTCTTGTCTCCGTCGCCGGCTGCGGCAACAGCTCACCGGACGTCGCCGCGTACGTCGGTGACGCGAGGTACTCGCTGGAGCGGGTGGACGAGGTCTACGACGACGCCCAGGCCCGCTACGGCGCGGCCGTACGCGAGCAGGCCACCCAGGCCGACGCCACCCCGTCGCCCGAGCAGTTGCGCTCGAAGGTGACCCGCCAGGACGTGGTCAACCTGCTGGTCAGCCTGGAGCTGGGCCGGCGGGTGGCCGCCGACAAGGGTGTCCAGGTGCCCGACGAGATCCGGCCCGAGCAGCTGGCGGAGCAGCTCCAGATGCCCGCCACCGCCGAGTACACCAAGCTCTGGAGCGAGTGGCTGGACGTCTCCACCGCGCTCGGCGGCGCGCTGCCGCCGGCCCAGCTCAGCGACGACGCGGTGCTGGCGGTCTACCGGGCGATCGAGAAGACCGGGGCGATCCAGCCCGGCCTCTCCGTGGCCGAGGTGCGGCAGGCCTTCGGCGAGGGCACCTTCGTCCGGCAGGCCTCCGCGCTCAGCGCCGCCCTCACCTCCGAGGCCGAGCGGGTCGGCACGACGATCAATCCGAGGTTCCGGCCGATCGGGGTGCCGTCGGTGGTCAGCACCGGCCAGTCGCTGGTCTTCTACTCGCTGCCCTACATCGACGAGGCCGGCCCGGTGACCGACATCTCGACCCCGCGCGCCCCGGCCGGCGGCCCGAGCGCCGCCCCGGCCGCCGGTTGAGCATGACCCGGCGGATCGTACTGCTGGTCACCTCACCGCGGCTGCCGGCCGGCCTGCTGACCGCTGCCGCCTGGGACGTGCTGCGTACCCGTCCGGTGTTGGCCGGGGAGCGCAGCGCGCTGACCGCGGCGCTGGACGCGACGGGCGTCGAGGTCACCGTGGTCGACGGCCCACCGGCGCAGGCGTTGCTGGACGCCGCCGCCGAATACGGCACGGTGGTCTGGTTGGCCGGCCCGGCCGGCGACGAGTCGCTGGCCCGGCAGGTGGGGCTGCGGCTGGCCCGCGAGCCCGGCCTGGCCGAGCTGGAACTGATGTACGGCTCGTGGGACCCGCCGGGGGCCCGGCTGCTCGACGCGGTCGAGGTGATGGACCGGCTGGCCTCGCCCGGCGGCGACCCGTGGAAGCGGGCGCAGACCCACCGCAGCCTCGCCCACTTCCTGCTGGAGGAGTGCTACGAGGCGTACGACGCGATCAGCGCCGACGACACCGAGGCGCTCCGCGAGGAGCTGGGTGACGTGCTGCTCCAGGTGCTGCTGCACGCCCGGCTGGCGGAGAACCTGCCCGACGACGAACGGTGGAGCGTCGACGACGTGGCCGGCGCGCTGGTGGAGAAGCTGGTGCGGCGCAACCCGCACGTCTTCGCCGACGGCGAGGCCGGCTCGTTGGCTGACATCGAGGCGAGCTGGGAGCGGATCAAACAGGCCGAGAAGGCCCGGGACTCGGTGCTGGACGGCATCGCGCTGAGCCAACCCGCCCTTGCCCTGGCGGCCAAGATCCTGGACCGGGCCGGCCGGGTCGGGCTGGCCGTCCCGCCGCCGCTGGCCGACTCCCAGGTCGACCCGGAGGCCAGGCTCGGCGCGAGCCTGCTCGCCACCGTCGCCGCCGCCCGCAGCGCCGGCCTGGACCCGGAGGCGGCCCTGCGCCGCGCCGCCCTGGCCTACGCCACCGCCGTCCGCGCCGCCGAACGGGAGCCGGTAGTGGACCCGGCCGCCGAAGGGCGACCCGTCGCGGATTCCGCCGCCGAGCACGCCGTCGGCGAGCGCACCGACTGAGGACGGTCCGGCTAGGGTCGTCGCATGTCGTCCTTCGCACCCCGGGCCGAGCGGATCGTGGACGCCCTGCTGGCCAGCCGTCCCGGCGTCGCCACCTCGCTCGGCGACCACCGGTACGACGACCGGCTGCCCGACCTCTCCGCCGAGGCGACCGCCGTCGACCGGGCGATGCTCACCGAGGCCTCGCACGCGCTGGCCGAGCTGGACCCGGACGCCCTCGACCCCGACGAGCAGGTCGACCACGAGCTGCTCAGTGCCCTGGTCGACCGGGAGCTGTTCGAGTCGACCGAGATCCGTACCCACGAGTGGGACCCGCTGCGGCACAACCCCGGCCCCCTGCTGCACGCCCTGCTCGCCCGCCCGTACGCGCCGGCCGAGGTCCGGTTGACCGCCCTGACCGGGCGGCTGGCCGCCGTACCGGATGCGTTGGCGACCGCGCGGGCGACGCTGGCGCAGATGCCCCGGATCCATGCCGAGACGGCGGTCGGGCAGTTCACCGGCGCGGCGGCGCTGGTCCGCGACGAGGTCCCGGCGTTGCTCGCCCAGGCCCCCGCCCTGCGGAGCCAGGTCGAGCCGGCCGCCACCGCCGCGATCGCCGCGCTGGAGGAGTTCGTGGCCTGGCTGCGGGCCGGGCTGGCCGCCGACGCCGGGCCGGGACCGGACCCCCGGCTGGGACGGCGACGCTTCGAGGCGCGGCTCTGGCACACCCTCGACACCGAGCTGAGCGCCGCCGAGATCCAACGTCGGGCCTGGGCCGCCCTGGACGAGATCACCGAGGAGATCCGGGCAGCGGCCGTCGAGCTGGTAGGTGGCCCGGCCGACGACGAGACGGTACGCCGGGCGCTGGACCTGCTCGCCGCCGAGCACCCCGACGACCACACCATCGTCGACCTCGCCTCGACCACCCTGGACGAGGCCACCGACTTCGTCCGCGACCACGACCTGGTCACCCTGGTCGACGATTCCTGCGTGATCCAGGAGATGCCCGGCTTCGCCCGGGGCGTCGCGGTCGCCTACTGCGACGCGCCCGGCCCGCTGGAGACGGCGAACCTGCCCACCTTCTACTGCATCGCGCCGACCCCCGAGAACTGGCCGGCGCAGCGGGTCGAGACGTTCTACCGCGAGTACAACGATCACCTGATCCGTGGGCTGACCGTGCACGAGGCGATGCCCGGCCACTTCCTCCAGCTCGCCCACGCCCGCCGGTACGCCGGCTCCACCCGGGTCCGGCCGATCACCCGGTCCGGGGTCTTCATCGAGGGCTGGGCGGTCTACGCCGAGCAGCTGATGGTCGAACGGGGCTTCGGTGGCCTGCCGGTCCGGCTCCAGCAGCTCAAGATGCAGCTCCGGATGGTCATCAACGCCCTGCTCGACCAGCTCGTGCACGGCGAACAGCTCGCCGAGGCCGACGCGTTGGCGCTGATGACCGGCCGGGGTTTCCAGGAGGAGGGCGAGGCGGTCGGCAAGTGGCACCGGTCGCTGCTCACCTCCACCCAACTCTCCACCTACTTCGTCGGCTACACCGAGATGGCCGAGATCGCCCGGTCCCGCCCGGCCGAGGTGCCGCTGCGCGACTGGCACGACGCGATGCTCGCGCACGGCTGCCCCCCACCCCGCCACCTCCGCACCCTCCTCCACCTGTAAGGAAGGGCCCCCTGTTAACGCTTTCGGTATAGAAGGGCCCCCTTCTCACACCGCCAACGGCAGCGGCGCGGAGGATGGCCGGGACCGCCCGAGAGGGGCAGCGGCGCGGAGGATGACCGGGACCGCCCGAGAGGGGCGGTGGCGCGGGTGGCCGAGGGGACAGTCCGCGTGGCGTCAGCCGGTGGCGCGGGTGGCGGCGGCGTCGATCAGCCAGCGCGAGATCGAGTACGCCGGCGGTAGCGCCTCGGGGAGCGCGTCCAGCGGGAACCAGCGGGCCTGGACCAGCTCCCGACCGTCCACGACCGGCTCGGCGGCCGGATCGGTGACCGTGGCCGTGAAACCGGCGAGCAGCACGCCCGGCCCCGACATCGCCCACGGTTGACTGCCGAAGTAGACCGGCGGACCAAGATCGAGTCCAACCTCCTCGGCCACCTCCCGGTGGACGGCCGCCTCCAGCGACTCGCCGGCCTCCACGAACCCGGCCACCAGGGCCCACAGCTCGGTCGGCCCGTACGAGTGCCGGACCAGGAGCAGTTCGTCGACCGGGCCGGGGCGGGTGACCGCCACCAGCACGGCGGGGGAGAGCTGCATCGGCACGTACAGCCGGCAGTCGGGGCAGCGCCGGGCCGGTTCGCCCGGCACGTCGGCCAGTTCGGCCCGGCAGGCACCGCAGTACCGGTGCCCGCGCCGCCAGGTGACGACCTGCAGGGCCCGGCCGGCCAGGGCGGCCAGCGGCTCGGGGACCTGCGCGGCGAGCGCCCGCCAACTACGCCACCGACCGGGTACGTCGCCGGTCGCCGTCACAGCCGCACCCCAGGCCGGTACGCCGTCGAGGGTGCCCAGCGGCAGCCAGCCGGTGTCGGCGGGCAGGTCGGCGACCCGAGGAAACCCACCGTTCGGGCTGGTCAACAGCTTGCGCCCGGCCACCACCACGGCCGTATCGTCCGGTCCCGGCGGCCCCGGATGCCCAGCCCCCGGCACGAACCGCGCCCCGAACTCGGCCCGAGCCGTCCACCCCGGCCCCGCGACCTGTTCGGCTCGCGCCTCCGATCCGGCCCGCGTACCCGATTCGGCTCGCGCGACCGGCTCGGTTCGTGCCCCTGGTTCGGTCCGGTCCTCTGCCTCGGCTCGCGCGCCCGGTTCGGTCCGCGCGCCCGGTTCGGTTCGCGCGACCGGCTCGGTTCGTGCCCCTGGTTCGGTCCGGTCCTCTGCCTCGGCTCGCGCGCACGGTTCGGTCCGCGCGCTCGGTTCGGTCCGCGCGCCCGGTTCGGTCCGCGCGCCCGGTTCGGTCCGCGCGGCTGGGGTGTGTGTTTCCGGTACGGGCGGTGCGGCTGGCTCAGCCCCGGTGGGGGCGTCGGTCACGAGTCGGTGGGTCGCTGGTCGACCACGCCCGCGCCGGACGGTACCTCGAACGCGGCCTGGTCGACGGTGTTGGCGTAGCGGGTCAGGGCCAGCTCGACCCGCTTGCCCTCGACGTCGCCGGTGAAGCTGCCGAGCACGCCCTCGGTGGTGACGCAGGCGCTGAACGGGTCGGGCACCTGGGAGACCTGCACACAGGTGGCGTGGTACCCGGCGAGGGTGGTGTCGCTCTGCTCGATGACCGCGGCCGGTTCCAGGGCGGCGGCCGTCAACAGCCCCACCACCACCGGCGGGGTGACCAGACCGCGCCGCTTGGCCTCGGCGAAGACGGCCACCGAGGGCGGGCCGCTGGCCGGCGGCTCGACCACGGTGCAGACCGGCCGCTCGCTGGCGGTCTCACACTCCGTGGTCGCTTCCCTGGTGACGGTGAGCTTCCCACCCGGGTACGTGTACGCGGTGCGGGCCGGCTTCTGCTCCTGGGCGATCGAGGCGCTCTCCCCGCCGGCGAGCTGGTACTCGGCCAGGTAGGTCGACTCCATCGCCTGGTCCATCCGGGCGGCGACGTCGTTGACGAGGTCGGATCGCCCGAGTACCCGGCCGGCGTCGTCGAGTGTCTGGCAGCCGGAGACGGTGAACAGGGCGATGACCGAGAAGACGAGCACACGGAGAGTGGTCGTGGCGGCGGGCATGGCGCCCAGCCTTGTCGATCGGGTCCGCCCGGCGCAAACCCGTTGCCCGGTTGAGCCACGAGAATTCGGGAATGTCCGTCCTTGACGGTGGCCCAGAGTGAGCGGCGGCGTCGGCCCTCGGGCGACTCCCGGCCCGGTGGGCGGGCGTCGGCCGAAGACGAGGCAATCACCCTCGGTAGCCGGAGTGCCGCGTTCCGGTGCGGGTGTGCTGCCGGGTGACGCCGGGTCGGTGAGCGTCGCCCGATACGCTGCGTGGTAACACCTTCCTCAGCCGCACCGTCGCGGCCCATACCGCACCGGAAACAGACAAACGAGGAGCGACTTAGTGGCAACCATCGAGGGAATCGTCGCCCGGGAGATTCTCGACTCGCGGGGCAACCCGACGGTCGAGGTCGAGGTCGGGCTGGACGACGGCACGATCGCCCGCGCCGCGGTGCCGTCCGGCGCCTCCACCGGGGCCTTCGAGGCGGTCGAGCTGCGCGACGGTGACGCCGACCGCTACCTGGGCAAGGGTGTCGAGAAGGCGGTCTCGAACATCGAGGACCGGATCGTCGACCAGCTGGTCGGGTACGAGGCCAGCGAGCAGCGGCTGATCGACCAGAAGATGCTGGACATCGACGGCAGCGACAACAAGGGCGAGCTGGGCGCGAACGCCATCCTCGGGGTCTCCCTGGCGGTGGCGAAGGCGGCGGCCGGCAGCGCCGAGCTGAGCCTCTTCCGCTACCTGGGTGGCCCGAACGCGCACCTGCTGCCGGTGCCGATGATGAACATCCTCAACGGTGGGGCGCACGCCGACTCCAACGTCGACGTCCAGGAGTTCATGATCGCCCCGATCGGCGCGCCGAGCTTCCGGGAGGCGCTGCGCTCCGGCGCGGAGGTCTACCACGCGCTGAAGTCCGTACTCAAGAAGAAGGGCCTCTCCACCGGCCTCGGCGACGAGGGCGGCTTCGCGCCCAACCTGCCGACCAACGCCGCCGCCCTGGACCTGATCGCCGAGGCGGTCGAGAAGGCCGGCTACCGGCTGGGCACCGACATCGTCTTCGCGCTCGACGTGGCCGCCACCGAGTTCTTCGCCGACGGCACCTACACCTTCGAGGGCACCGGCAAGTCCGCGGAGGAGATGAGCAACTACTACATGAAGCTCGCCGACGACTACCCGATCGTGTCGATCGAGGACCCGCTGGCCGAGGACGACTGGAGTGGCTGGCAGACGCTCACCGCGTCGGTCGGTGAGCGGATCCAGATCGTCGGCGACGACCTGTTCGTCACCAACCCGCTGCGGATCGCCCGGGGCATCGCGGAGAGCGCGGCGAACGCCGTACTGGTGAAGGTGAACCAGATCGGCTCGCTCACCGAGACCCTGGACGCGGTCGACCTGGCCCACCGGGCCGGCTTCCGCTGCATGATGAGCCACCGTTCCGGCGAGACCGAGGACACCACCATCGCCGACCTGGCGGTGGCCACCGGCTGCGGGCAGATCAAGACCGGCGCCCCGGCCCGCTCGGACCGGGTCGCCAAGTACAACCAGCTGCTGCGCATCGAGGAGGAGCTGGGCGACGCGGCGCGCTACGCCGGGGCCGGCGCGTTCCCGCGTTACCGTTCCGCCTGACCAGACCGCGACGCTTCGGGGGAGGGGTGTGATGCAGCAGCGGCGCACACCGGGCGGCCCACGTCCGGCCCGTCGGCCCACCGGCCGGCCGGGCGGGGCCCGTGGTGTCCGCGCCGAGCCGCGTGGACGCGCGTCGGGCACGGCCCGCGCCGGTGACGGGGTACGCTCCGCGAACCGGCCGGCCGCAGCCCGGCGTAAGGTCGCCGGCGGCGGCGTCAAGCGGCTCTCCGCACCCCACCCCCGACGCATCACCGGGCGGGCCACCGTGCTCTTCGCGGTGCTGATCGCGCTCGCCCTGGCCTACACCTATCCGGTGCGGGTCTACCTCGACCAGCAGGCCGACATCGAGCGGATGGAGTCGGCCCAGAACGCCCAACGCGCGGTGATCGAGCAGCTGTCGGTCGAGGCGGCCAAGTGGCGCGACCCGGCGTTCATCGAGAGCGAGGCCCGGCGCCGCTTCTACATGGTGTACCCGGGCGAGGTGCCGGTGATCGTCCTCAACGACCCGGCCGGCGCCGCCCGGGAGGCCGGCGCGGCCGGGCAGCCGACCCGACCCGAGACCCCCGATCCCTGGTACGACACCCTGTGGTCGAGCATCCGAGCCGCCGACGCCGAACCCACCGGCCGGTGAGCCCGCACCGACGAGAGATGGACAACGTGACTGTCGTACCCCCGCCGGAGCCGGCGGCGGACTCCGTACCCCTGCCGGAACGGCAACCGGCCACCCGGGCCGACCTGGCCGCGGTGGCCGCGCAGCTCGGACGCCCGCCCCGGGGCACCCGGGCGGTGGCCCACCGCTGCCCCTGCGGCCTGCCCGACGTGGTGGAGACGACGCCCCGGCTGGCCGACGGCACCCCGTTCCCGACGTTGTTCTACCTGACCTGCCCCCGGGCCACCGCCGCCTGCAGCCGGCTGGAGTCGGCCGGGCTGATGAAGGAGATGGCCGAGCGGCTGGCGACCGACCCGGACCTGGCCGCCCGGTACCGGGCGGCGCACGAGGACTACCTGGCCCGCCGGGAGGCGATCGGCGAGGTACCGGAGATCGCCGGGATCTCCGCCGGTGGGATGCCCGGCCGGGTCAAGTGCCTGCACGTGCACCTCGGGCACGCCCTGGCCGCCGGCCCGGGGGTCAACCCGTTCGGCGACGAGACGCTCGCTCTGGTGGAACGCTGGTGGGCCGCCGGCCCCTGCGTCGAGCCGGCCGAGCCGGCTGAGCCCGAGCGGGCTGAGCCCGAGCCGGCTGAGCCCGAGCGGGCCGAGTCCGAGCCCGACGGGGCGGACGGAGCGGCCGGGGCGTGAGCGACGGCCCGGGGCAGACCGGTCAGGACGTCGTCGTGCGGCGGGCCCGCACCCGGGACGTCCGGGGCATCCGGTCGCTCGTCGACACGTACACCAACGACCGGCGGCTGCTCAGCAAGGCCACCGTCACCCTGTACGAGCAGGTGCAGGAGTTCCGGGTCGCGGTCCGCCACACCGACGAGGCGGTGGTGGGCTGCGGCGCGCTGCACGTGATGTGGGAGGACCTGGCCGAGATCCGTACCGTCGCGGTGGACCCGTCCTGCCGGGGCCAGCGGATCGGCCAGCGGATCGTCGACGAGCTGATCGACGCGGCCCGCGAGCTGGGCGTACGTCGGATCTTCGTGCTCACCTTCGAGACCGACTTCTTCGGCTCGTTCGGCTTCCGGCCGATCGACGGCGCCCCGGTACCGCAACCGGTCTACGAGCAGCTGCTCCGCTCGTACGACGAGGGGGTGGCCGAGTTCCTCGACCTGGAACGGGTCAAGCCCAACACCCTGGGCAACACCCGCATGCTCCTCCGCCTGTAAGGAAGGGCCCCCTGTTAACGCCTACGGTCGAGAGGGGTACCCCGCTAACCACGCCGGGTCCGCGTTGAGCACGCCTGGTCCGCGTTGAGCACGCCGGGTCCGCGATGAGCACGCCGGGCCACGTTGAGGGGGCGCGCGAGTGGGTGGGGCAGCGCGCGGGCTTGACGCGTACCCGCACTGTGGCGGGGTGAGGAAGCGGACGGTCGGCGCGTTGCTGGTGGGGGTGCTCGCCCTGGGCGGCGTGTTACGGCTGGTCGCCCCGGCGACGGCCGGCGCCGACGGCGAGCCGCCCGGGGTGGGTCGGCAGCTCACCTTCGTGCGGGCGGCGCTGGACGACGGGGCGGGTGGGGATGCCCAGCGGCTCTTTCCCGAGGGCTACTTCTTCGCCCACGCCCTGTACGGGTTGGCCCGGGTCGAGTCGGGGCTGCGCCGGCCGGTGGGGGATCCGCAGCGGGCGGTGGCGCTGCGGGAAGCCCGCTGGGCCTTGCAGCGGTTGGATTCCCCGGCCGGCCGGGCCCCGTTCAGCCCCGAGCTGCTCCCCGCATACGGCGTCTTCTATGTGGGTTGGACGAACTGGTTGCGCGGCGGGATGCTCGCCCTGCAACCGCCCGAGCGGCGCAACCCGACCGAGGTGGGCAGGTTCGCCGACGACTCGGCCGCGCTCGGGGCCGCCTTCGCCTCCGCCGGCACGCCGTACCTGTCCGCGTACCCGGGGCAGGCCTGGCCGGTCGACTCGACGGTGGCCGTGGCCTCGCTGCGGCTGCACGACTCGCTGCTGACGCCCCGGTACGGGCCGACCGTCGACAGGTGGCTGGCCGGGGTACGACAGCGGCTGGATCCGGCCACCGGGCTGATGCCGCACCGGGTGGACCCGGTCAGCGGTGGCCCGGTCGAGGTGGCCCGGGGCACCTCGCAGAGCATGATCCACCGTTTCCTGGTCGACGTCGACCAGGAGTTCGCCCGCGAGCAGTACCTGCGCTTCCGGGACCGGTTCGTGACCACGCCGCTGCGGCTGGGCCCCGCCGTGCGGGAATATCCCGAGGGGACCACCGGGGCTGGCGATGTCGACTCCGGCCCGCTGCTGCTCGGGGTGAGCCTGTCGGCGACCGTGGTGACCCTCGGCGCGGCCCAGGCCCACGGCGACGACCGGCTCGCCGGTGCGCTTGCCAACTTCGGTGAGTTCGCCGGTCTGCCGCTGCACACCCCGTGGACCAAGCGGTACGCCCTCGGCGCGCTGCCGATCGGGGACGCCTTCCTGGCCTGGTCGAAGACCGCCCGCCCGTGGGTGGCGGACCCGCCCGCGCCGCCACCGGCGAACGTGTCCGGCTGGTGGCGGCTGCCGCTGCTGACGGCCCTGCTCGGGCTGGCCCTGCTGCCCTGGACCCCGTTGCTGGCCGCCCGGCGACGCGCCGCCGGCCGGCCAGCTGGCTGACGGCCGCGCCGCCCCGGCAATCTCGCCGGCCGACCCGCTGGCCGGCGGCCGCCGCGCGCCGGCTCGCGGTCAGATCGGCCGCGCGCCGGCTCAGGGTCAGGGTCAGATCGGCCGCGCGCCGGCTCAGGGTCAGATCGGGGGTCCCGGGCCGATTCGCCCTCCGGTGACGCCCCGCCGGGCCGTCGACTGTCGCGGGAGGGCGGTGGACCGTAGGCT
This sequence comes from Micromonospora yangpuensis, assembly GCF_900091615.1. Taxonomy (NCBI): domain Bacteria; kingdom Bacillati; phylum Actinomycetota; class Actinomycetes; order Micromonosporales; family Micromonosporaceae; genus Micromonospora; species Micromonospora yangpuensis. The sequence continues at coordinate 1,303,405 of NZ_FMIA01000002.1, forward strand.
TCCCGGGGTGACGACGCGTGTGGCGGCCATCGACTGCGGAACCAACTCGATCCGGCTCCTGGTGGCCGACCTGCCCGATCCCTCGGCCGGCCCGCAGGCACCGCTGGTGGACGTCAGCCGGCGGATGGAGATCGTCCGGCTGGGGCAGGGCGTGGACCGTACCGGCCGGCTCGATCCGGCGGCGATCGAACGGACCCGGGTGGCGTTGGCCGACTACGCCACCGAGATCGAGAAGCTGGGCGCGGAGCGGGTCCGGATGTGCGCCACCTCGGCGTCCCGGGACGCCGCCAACGCCGACGACTTCACCACGATGGTCCGCCGCACCCTCGGCGTCGACCCCGAGGTGGTCACCGGGGACGCCGAGGCCCGGCTGTCGTTCACCGGCGCGGTGCGGGGACTGCCCGACCACACCGAGGAGCCGTACCTGGTGGTCGACATCGGGGGCGGTTCCACCGAGTTCGTGGTCGGTACCCGTACCGGCGGGGTCGAGGCGGCGGTGTCGACGGACATCGGCTGCGTCCGGATGACCGAGCGGCACCTGGCCGGCGACCCGCCCACCCTGTCCCAGGCCGCCGCCGCCCGCGCGGACATCGCCGCCGCCGTGGACCAGGCCCTGACCGCCGTGCCGGGCCGCGAGGCCGCCACCCTGGTCGGGCTGGCCGGTTCGGTCACCACCGTGGTCGCCATCGCCCAGGGCCTGACCGGGTACGACCCGGAGCGCATCCACCACGCCCAGGTGACGTACGAGCAGGTCGTCGAGGTCACCACCGACCTGCTGGCGAAGACCCGCGAACAGCGGCTGGCCATGCCGGTGATGCACCCGGGCCGGGCCGACGTGATCGGCGCGGGTGCCCTCATCCTGGAGATCATCATGAAACGGGCCGGCCTGCCCACGGTGATCGCCAGCGAACACGACATCCTCGACGGCATCGCCTGGAGCCTCCAGGAGTCCGACGGCGGGGCAGCCCCCAGATTGCGGAACATCGCTCACGAAGTGGCCGAGCGTGACGCGGAGTTGCTGCGTCGACTGGGCGAGTGACCGAGGTCGCCCCGGTCACCGTGGCCGAGGCCGAGCGGGTGCAGGAGGCGTTGCGCCGCCGGGTCGACCTGACCATACCCCTGCCCGGCCCTCCGGCGACGGTGGCCGGCCTCGACGTGTCGTACGAGGTGGGTAGTGACCGGGTGGTCGCCGCCGCCGTGCTGCTCGACGTGGCGACCGCGCGGGTACGCCGGGCGGAGTTCGCCGTCGGCGAGGTGAACTTCCCGTACGTGCCGGGGTTGCTGGCGTTCCGGGAGGTGCCGTTCCTGCTGGCGGCGCTGGAGAAACTGACGGTACGCCCCGACGTGCTGGTCTGCGACGGCTACGGGGTCGCCCACCCGAGGCGGTTCGGCCTCGCCTGTCACCTGGGGGTGCTCACCGGACTGCCGAGTCTCGGCGTGGCCAAGACCCCGTTCACCGCCCGCTTCGACCCGCCCGAACAGGCCCGGGGTGCCTGGTCGCCGCTTGTCGACGGGGGCGAGACGGTGGGTCGGGCGGTGCGTACCCAGACCGGGGTGAAGCCGGTCTTCGTCTCGGTGGGGCACCGGATCGGCCTGGCCGAGGCGACCGGGTTGACGCTGGCGCTCGCGCCCCGGTACCGCATCCCGGAGCCGACCCGCCAGGCCGACCTGCTCTCCCGTACCGTCCTGCGCGAGCTGCCACCTGCGGGTTAGCGGGGTAGTCGGGGCGTGCAGGGGGTCTGGTGGTCGGCGCGCAGCACGCACCGCCGACCACGGTCGAGCCGCCGATCGCAGAACACCCGGTGGCGTACCCCCTGCTCGTCCTCGGCCGACACGGTGGTCTCGCCGGGATCGACCTGGGTGAGGAAGGCCAGCGCGCGGACCGCCGTGCGGGCCAGGATCCGGGCCCGGACCAGGTCCGTCGCCACCACCGGCAGGTGGATCACGTACCTGCCGACGCGGCTCACACCGGCCCCGCCACGCCCGGCACCTGCTGGGACTGCCACCGGCGCAGCGCGTCCCGGACCCGGGCGGCCTCCTGCCGGCTCGCGGCGAGCGCGACCTGCGCGGCGGCCAGCTCGCCGGCCACCCGGTCGAGGTACGCGGCCACCTCCACCGGGTCCGCCCCGCGCCGCCGGATCGTGAAGGTCCGGCTGCGCACCTGCCACGGCCGCAACGCCGGGTACGCCCCGGACGGCTGAACGTCGGGCAGCCAGGTCGGATTGTCGGTGCGACGATGCGCCGGCCGCGCTCGCCTTCGCCAGGTCAGGGATCTCAGCAGGTCACGCACGATGTCCTCACCCTTTCGTGGAGTTGGTCCGGTGCCGCGTGGAGGCGGCCCGGCCGGACCCGGAACCCGGCCCGGACCGCCCGCCCTGTCGCCGCAGCCCTGCTGGCGGTACGTCGACAGAGCCGTGCGCGTGATCGGGGCGGACCACCGGGGCTCACCCGCCCCGATCACGCTGAGCACTCCAAGTGCCACCCGGGAGTGTTCGTGACGAACCTACAATCGGTACCGGTTGTAGGTCAATGGCTGACCCGCGATTGCTTGAGGTTGGAGGTGTCGTCGTGGTCGAATGGGCGTGCCATCCGGGGAGTGTGCAATGCCCAAGCAGCAGTACCAGGTTCTCGCGGACACCCTGCGGGAGAAGATCGAATCAGGCGAGTGGCCGCCCGGCACAAAATTGCCGAGCCGCGCTCAGCTCTGCAAGGAGTACGGCGTCTCGGACACCGTGGTCGGCAAGGCCATGATGATCCTTCGTGCCACCGGCCGAACGGAAACCCTGGAGGGAGTCGGCGTCTTCGTGGCGGAGCGGGCCTGAAATAGATATTGGAAGATTTCGGCCCCTCCAGGGGCACATTTCTTCCAAGATCTTCCGTAGGTCGGCCGCCCGGCCCGGCTGCAGAGGTCGCGCAGGCGCACAAACGGGACAAATCGCCGCAAAGAGTTTCGGCTTCCCGATCCGCCCCACCGACCCACCCGCCCCCGTCACTGCCGAAGCGGGCAGCGAGGTAGATCTTGGACACTTACCGTTCTATTTGGACGGTAAGTGTCCAAGATCTACGCGTCCCTCGCGCCAGCCGTGCCGACCACACTCACTGCGCAACCGCGCCGAGACGCGCACTGCGCAACCGCGCCGAGACGCGCACTGCGCAACCGCGCCGACCGCGCCATCAGTGCTGGACCGAGGAGCAGCCCGACCGCCAGGTGCCGGCGTATCCGTACTGCCCGGAACTGGCACCCTTCCGGGCAGCACCCGGAGCACCCGCAGTGCCAGCAACGCCCGGAGGATCCGGAGCACCCGCAGAGCCCGGCGTGCCCGCAGTGCCGGGAGCACCCGGAGCGCCCGCGCCGGAATTGCCCTCGGTCCCGCCCACCTCGACCACCGCACCGGCTGCCGGTCCGTCGCCGAGCCAGGCCGCCCCGACGACGGTCGGGCCGCTGCCCACCGGGCCGACCGATGCCGGCACGCCCGACCTGCCGCCGACGAGCGACCCCCCGCCCGCAGGCCCGGGACCGGTACCCGCTCCGACCGCCTGACCTGCCGCGGACGAGCAATGCCCGGCCCGGGACCGGTACCCGCTCCGACCGCCTGACCTGCCGCGAGACGTGAGCGGCGGGGGTTGGGGACGAAACGAACAGGAGGCGAATGCCACTGGTCCGGCGTCTTTCCCCGGCCGGTCACCGCGTGGCAGGCTACCGGCACGTATCACCACTGTGCGACCAGCCAATGTTGACTGACCGCTAGGAGGACGGGCCGATGGGCGAGATGGTGACCTACCGCGACAACGGGGGCACGAGTCAGGGGTATCTGGCGGTACCCGCCACCGGGACGACCAGCCCGGCCGTCATCGTCATCCAGGAGTGGTGGGGCCTGGTGCCGCACATCACCTCGGTGGTGGACCGGTACGCCGAGGCCGGCTTCGTGGCCCTCGCCCCGGATCTCTACCGTGGCGAGTCCGCCGACGAGCCGGACGAGGCGCGCCGGCTGATGATGGCGCTGCGGATGGACGACGCCGCCAAGGACATCGCCGGGGCCGCCGACTACCTGGCCGGTCGGCCCGAGGTCGCCGGCAAGGTCGGCGCGGTGGGCTTCTGCGCCGGGGGGAGCCTGGCCCTCTGGTCGGCGACCCTCTCCGAGCGGATCGTGGCCACGGCCGGCTTCTACCCGGTGCTGCCGTGGGAGAAGATGAGCCCGGACTGGGCCGACTACGCCGGCAAGAGCGCCATCATCCACTGCGCCGAGGCCGACGGCACGTCCAGCGCGGACGGGGTGCAGACCGCCCGTGCGGCCATCGAGGCGGCCGGCGGCACCTGCCAGACCTACGACTACCCGGGTACCGCGCACGCCTTCTTCAACGACGACCGGCCCGAGTCGTTCGACCAGCCGGCCGCCGCCAGCGCCTGGGCCCGTACCCTCGAACTGTTCCGGGCCAAACTTGGCTGACCGACCCATCCCACCCGCCGCCGCCGACCCGGGCGGCGTGGTGTCGCGTACCCCGGTGGAGGTGGTCGGGCGCGCGGCGCGGGCGGCCGACCTGGCCGACCTCGACGGCGCGGTGGTCGACTGTTTCGCCTGCCCACGGCTGGTGGCCTGGCGCGAGGAGGTGGCCCGCACGAAGCGGGCGGCCTTCCGGGAGCAGGAGTACCAAGGTCGGCCGGTGCCCGGATTCGGTGCACCGGACGCCCGGATCGCGATTCTCGGGCTCGCCCCGGCCGCGCACGGTGGCAACCGGACCGGTCGGGTCTTCACCGGGGACCGCTCCGGTGACGTGCTCTTCGCCGCGCTGCACCGTGCCGGCCTGGCCAACCAGCCGACCAGCGTCGCCGCCGACGACGGACTGGCGCTGACCGGCACCCGGATCTTCGCCGCCGTACGCTGCGCGCCGCCGGACAACAAGCCCACCCCGGCCGAGCGGGACACCTGCGCGCCATGGTTGCACCGGGAGGTCGCGCTGATCCGGCCGAGCCTGCGCGTCGTGGTCGCCCTCGGGGCCTTCGCCTGGGCCGCGTGGTGGCCGGTGCTGCGTGACGTGTACGGGGTCCGCCCGCCCAGCCCGCGACCGGCGTTCGGCCATGGGGCACACTGGTCCGGCACGGCCGCACCGGAGTTGCTCGGCTGCTACCACGTCAGTCAGCAGAACACTTTCACGGGGCGGCTGACGCCGGGGATGCTGGACGACGTGTTCGTCCGGGCGAAACAGGTGGCCGGGTTGGACTGAGATCGCGTGGGGCGGTGGCGATGACGGACGTACGGCGTACGCCCCGGCCGAAGCTGACGCTGGCCCGGAGGTAACCGCCGGTGGAGTTCAGCGTGCTGCGCAGGTGGTGGCCGATCGCGGTGGTTGCCGCCCTGCTCGGGCTGGCCGCGTTCGCGGCGGGACACTCGTCGATCGGGGCGCAGCGGATCCCGCCCGCCGCCGAGAACCTCCCCCTGGTGCCGGAGTACCCGGAAGGGGTGGCCGAGACCGCGATCCCGATCGAGCCCCGGCAGGACGCCGAGGCCACCCAGTTGGAGATCCCGGCGTGGCTGGCCACCGGTGCGCTCGCCGTGCTCGGCGTCGCCCTGCTGGCTGCCGCCGGCTACCTGGTCTGGACGCTGCTGCGGGGCGTGCTGCGTCGGCGTACCCGGGCCCTGCCGCAGCAACGGGCCCGCACCGCTGCCGGTACCGCCGCGGAGGTGGTCGCCGCCCTCGACGCCGGCCTGGTCGAGTTGGACGACACCGACACCGATCCACGTACGGCGGTGATCGCCTGCTGGGTACGCCTGGAGGAGGCCGCCGCCACGGTCGGGGTGCCGCGCCGGGCCGGCGATACCCCCACCGACCTGGTCACCCGGCTGCTCCGGGGCGACCCGACCGCCGGGGTGCCGGCGATCGTCAGCGCCGACGTGCTGGCCGGCTTCGCCGAGGTCTACCGGGAGGCCCGGTACGCTCCCCGCGCCGTCGACGAACGGACCCGGGACCAGGCCCGGGTGGCGTTGCGTCGGTTGCGTGGCGAGCTGACCGCCACCGCCGGGAGCGACTCGTCGACCGGGGACGGGGTGCCGGCGTGACCGGGCGGCGTACCGGGGACGGGATGTCCAGGTGAGCAGCACCAGCATCGACGACCTGCTCGGCTCCGACGAGGAACGACCGGCCACCGTGGAGCCCCGCCGCTCCGGTGGGCGGATCCGGGCGGTGCTGAAGTTTCTCGCGGTCACCGCGGCGGCCAGCGCGGTGGTGGTCGCGGTGCTGCGTGCGGTCGGTCTCACCGTCTCGCTGGAGGTGGTGGTGGCCGGGGTGGTCGCCGTGCTCACCGTGCACCGGGTGAGCAGGGCGCTCGCGCCGCCGCCGACCCGGCGGGTGGGCACCCGGCTCAACTCCGGCGAGGAGCCGGGCACCTGGAACTTCGGGGCGCGTGACGCCCTGCGTACCGCGATCAACGGTTGGGGGGCGCCGCTGGAGTGGTCGGCGGGCAAGCCGGAGCGGTTCACCAGCGTGCTGCTGCCCCGCCTCGGTGAGCTGGCCGACGAGCGGATGCGCCAGCGGCACGGCCTGACCCGCGACTCCGACCCGGTCCGGGCCCGCGCCCTGCTCGGCGAGAAGCTCTGGACCTTCCTGGAAACCCCGCCCCGACGCACCCCGTCGCCGCGCGATCTCGCGGCGATCGTCGCCGATCTGGAGAAGATATGAACGACGTGGACCGCACCATTTCCCCCGCCGAGGTCGGCCGGCTGGCCCGGGCGGTGCTGGACGCGGTCGGCACGGTCGTGGTCGGCAAGCGGGACACCCTGGAGCTGGTGCTCGCCGGCATCCTGGCCGGCGGCCACGTCCTGCTGGAGGACCTGCCCGGGCTGGGTAAGACGCTGACGGCACGCTCCTTCGCCCAGGCGCTGGGGCTGGACTTCCGCCGCCTGCAGTTCACCCCCGACCTGCTGCCCGCCGACGTCACCGGCTCCTTCCTGTACGACCAGAGCAGCGGGGACTTCTCGTTCCGCGCCGGGCCGGTCTTCACCAACCTGCTGCTGGCCGACGAGATCAACCGGACCCCGCCGAAGACCCAGTCCGCCCTGCTGGAGGCGATGCAGGAGAAGCAGGTCTCGGTGGAGGGCGTCACCTACCGGTTGGACGAGCCGTTCCACGTCCTGGCCACCGCCAACCCCATCGAGTACGAGGGCACGTACCCGCTGCCCGAGGCGCAGCTGGACCGGTTCCTGCTGCGGGTCTCGTTCGGCTACCCGGAGCCCGAGCAGGAGTGGGAGGTGCTGCGTCGGCGGATGACCCGCCGCCGCGAGGAGGCCGAGATCTCCCCGGTGGTCGACGCCAAGACGCTGCGGGCCATGCAGGCGGCGCTGGAGAACGTGGTGGTGGAGGACTCCATCGGCCGGTACATCGTGGCGTTGACCTCGGCCACCCGGGAACACCCGTCGGTGCTGGTCGGTGCCTCGCCCCGCGGGTCGCTGGCGCTGCTGCTGCTGTCCCGGGTCCGGGCGGTCTTCGCCGGCCGGGACTACGTGGTGCCCGAGGACGTCAAGGCGGTGGCGGTGCCCGCCCTGGCGCACCGGATCACGCTGCGTCCGGAGATGTGGCTGCGCCGGGTCGATCCGTCCTTCGTGGTGGGTGAGGTGCTCGACGCCACCCCCGCGCCGGCCAGCGGCGCGCTGCCCAGTCACGGCCGGCCCGGGTACTGATGGCCGCTGACACCACACCGGAGCAGGAACCGACGTCCGGCTGGACACCCACCGCGGCGCTGGGGCGGGCGGTGCTGCTCACCGGGCTGCTGTTGATCGCCGCGGTGCTGCTCGGCCGGGCCGACCTGGTCGTGCTTGCCGCGCCGTTCGCGCTCGGCACCGCGTACTCGTTGCGTCGCCGGCCGACGGCCGCCCCGCAGCTCTGGGTGGCCACCGGCGACGCGCACCTGGTCGAGGGGGGCGAGCTGAGCGCGGCGATCACCGTCGGCAACCCGGACCGGGTGGCCTACGACCTGACGGTGGTTCGCACCCGGGTCTCACCCTGGCTGCGGATCACCCGCGCCGGCTTCGGTGGCGCCCAGGTGGACGTGACCCCCGGCACCGCGGACCGGCCCTTCGTCACCTCGGTACCCGTCGGCGCGGCGGTCGACCTGGAGCTGACCGGCACCGCCCGGCGGTGGGGCCGGCACCCGCTCGGCCCGGCCGGCGCGCGGGCCGCCGCCGCCGACGGCCTGCTGGTGTCCCGGGCGACGGTGGTCGAGCCGGAGCGGGTCCGGGTCTATCCGAAGACCGAACCGTTCGAGGCGGTGGAGGCGATGCCCCGGGCCGCCGGCCTGGTCGGCGCGCACCGGTCCCGCCGCCCCGGCGAGGGCGGTGAGCTGGCCGGGGTACGCGTCTTCGCCCCCGGCGACCGGCTGCGCCGCATCGACTGGCGGGTCTCGTTGCGGGCCCGGCAACTGCACGTCGCGGCGACCCTGTCGGACCGGGACGCCGAGGTGGTGCTCCTGCTCGACGTGCTGGCCGAGGCGGGCCGCTCCGGTGGCGTCGACGGGGCCGCCTCGGTGCTGGACACCACGGTCCGCTCCGCCGCCGCGATCGCCGAGCACTACCTGCACCGGGGCGACCGGGTCTCGATGCTGGAGTACGGCCCGACCGCCCGGCGGCTGCGCCCCTCCACCGGCCGGCGGCAGTACCTGACGGTGCTGGAGTGGCTGCTGGACACCCACGCCGAGTCCTCCCCGCACGAGCCGTACGACCAGGTCTTCGGCCCGCACCTGCTCTCCTCGGACGCGCTGGTGGTGGTGCTCACCCCGCTGTTGGACGAGCGGTCGGCGCAGATGCTGGCCCGGCTGGCCCGCTCGGGCCGGTTCGTGGTGGCCGTGGACACCCTGCCGACCGAGCTGTCCCCACCGGGCGACGCGGGCTGGGCGAAGGTCGCCTACCGGCTGTGGCGGCTGGACCGGGACACGATGATCGGCCAGCTCCGTGAGCACGGCGTGCCGGTGGTCCGCTGGGCCGGGGCGGGCAGCCTGGACGAGGTGCTGCGGGACGTGGCCCGACTGGCCACCGCGCCCCGGGGGGTGCCCGGTGACGGCGCTCACCGCCCGGCTGCGCGCGCTGCGGCACGGCGTCACCCGGATCACCCTCGCCCCGCTGCTGGTCCGCTTCGGCATCTTCCTGACCACCCTGGCCGGCCTGGTCCTGGCGTACCCGACGGAGCTGCTGGTCGGCCGGACGCTCGGCGTACTGGCGGTCGTCGCGTTGTTGCCGGCGGTGTCACCGGGCCGGTTCTGGCCGACCTTCGCGGCCCTGGTCACGGTGGGTGGCTGGTGGCTGGCCACCGCCGGGTACGGCCGCCCGGTGGCGCTGTGGCGGTTGCTGGCCGTGGCGGCGGCGCTCTACCTGGCGCACACCCTCTGCGCGCTGGCGGCGCTGCTGCCCTACGACGCGGTGCTCGACCCGGACGTGGTGACCCGCTGGTTGACCCGGACGGCGGTGGTGCTGCTGGCCACCTCGGTGCTGGGGGTGTTGCTGGTCGCCGTGGGGGCGGTCGGGCCCGGTGCCGGATTTCGCGCGGTCACGGTGGCGGGGCTGCTGGTGGCGGTGGGCCTGAGCGGGCTGCTGGGCTGGTTGTTGCGACGCAGGTGAATGGCACGTCATGCAGGTCACAGGGTTGTGCTCCGTCACAGAACAGGGGCGTGGACGGGATTAGGCGGGCCGGCCGGGGAAAGATGTAAGCGTGAATCCGAAGCGGATCCTTGTCGTTGGTGCCGGACATGTCGGGCTGTACGCGGCCCTGCGGCTGTCGAAGAAGCTCAGCTCCCGTGAGGCTGAGGTGATCGTGGTCGACCCGCAGCCGCACATGACCTACCAACCGTTCCTGCCCGAGGCGGCGGCCGGCAACATCTCGCCCCGCCACTCCGTGGTGCCGCTGCGCCGGGAGCTGCGCAAGTGCACGGTGGTGGCCGGCGCGGTCACCTCGATCGCGCACGACCGCAAGGTCGCCACCGTCCAGCCGATCATCGGCCCGCCCCGGGAGATCGCCTACGACCACGTCGTGGTGGCCCCCGGCTCGGTGTCCCGCACCCTGCCGATCCCCGGCCTGCACGAGCACGGCATCGGCTTCAAGACCATCGGCGAGGCCATCTACCTGCGCAACCACGTGCTGGACCGGCTCGACGTGGCCGCCGCCACGACCGACCCGGACGTCCGCCGTTCCGCGCTTACCTTCACCTTCGTCGGCGGCGGGTACGCCGGCATCGAGGCGCTGGCCGAGATGGAGGACATGGCCCGGGACGCGCTGCGGTACTACCCGGAGCTGAAGCCCGCGGACATGCGCTGGGTGCTGGTCGAGGCGACCCAGCGGGTGCTGCCCGAGGTCGACCGGGACATGGGTGCCTACACGGTGCAGCAGCTGCTCAAGCGGGACATGGACATCCGGCTGGACACCCGGCTGGAGTCCTGCGTCGACGGGCTGGTCAAACTCTCCGACGGCGACAGCTTCCGCTCCGACACCATCGTCTGGACCGCCGGGGTGAAGCCCTCGCCACTGCTGGACGCCACCGGCTTCCCGCGCGACGAGCGGCGGCGGGTCACCTGCCTGCCCACCCTCCAGGTGGTCGACGGCGAACAGGTGATCGAGGGGGCGTGGAGCGCCGGTGACTGCGCGGCCGTGCCGGACCTGACCGGCCCGCCCGGGGCGTACTGCTCGCCGAGCGCCCAGCACGCGGTGCGCCAGGCCGCCGTGATGGCCGACAACATCCGCGCGGTGATCCGGGGCCAGGAGCCGGTGGAGTACAAGCACAAGCACGCCGGCAGCGTGGCCAGCCTGGGCCTGCACAAGGGCGTCGCCCAGGTGTACGGGATCAAGATGACCGGCTGGCCGGCGTGGTTCATGCACCGGACGTACCACATGAGCCGGATCCCCTCGTTCAACCGCAAGGTCCGGGTCGTGGTCGACTGGACGCTTGCCTTCTTCCTCAAGCGGGAGGTGGTCGCGCTCGGCCAGCTGCACGACCCGCGTGAGGAGTTCGAGGTCGCCTCGCAGCCGGTCGACGCGAAGCGGTCCTGAGGCCCCGGCCGGTTGCGGCCTGCCTGGCGGGTCCCGGCCGGTTGCGGCCTGCCTGGCGGGTCCCGGAGGGTGGCGGTTTGTCTGCCGGGTCAGACCCGCCAGATCCAGGCGTCGGCTACCCGGCGGGGCGGGCCGTAGAGCTGCTGCAACGTGGCGAGCAGGTTGCCCACGTGCGGGGCGTCCTCGGTGAGCACCACGCAGGACGCCCCCCAGAAGGCCGCGTCCCGCGCCGCCTGCCGGCGTTGCGCGTCGCCGATCGCCGGCGAGCCGCCCTCCCTGGCGACCCGGGCGAGCATGGCGGAGGTGGGCTGCTTGAAGGTGCCCATCGCCGCCGTGCCGCCCTTGCCGTACGGGCCGATGAAGAAGCCCTCCGGCAGGCGGAACTCGGCGTCGGCGGCGGTCGCCCAGCGCATCGGCCAGGGTTCCTTCGGGGTGGGAGCGGGCACCGGGACGAGCACCCCGCCCGGTGACACGCACTCGCGCCAGTGCCCGCCGGTGATGAACTCGGGCAGCGCCGGGCGTTCGGCGGTGGGCAACGGCGTCGGCAGCGTCGGCAGCAGGGCCGCCGCCACGGCAACGGGCACGATCCACCGGGTCGGGCCGCCACCGCGCAGCGCCCGGTCCACGACCAGCGCCAGCACCACCCCGAGCAGCGGCAGCACGGCGAGGGCGAACCGCATCGGCAGCGCGCCGTCGACCACGGGCAGACCCATCAACAGCCGGTACGGCCCCGGCACGGTGCTCCGGTCGCCGGCCACCACCACGTCGGGGCCGAGCGACAGCCCGCCCATCACCAGGGCGGAGACCAGACAGGCCAGCACCAGCGGCCGGTACCCGCAACGGCCGGAGCCGCGCTGCGCATCGGGCCGCTCGGCGGTCGTGGCCTGCGCGTGGGGTTGGTCGGCTTCCTCGGCGGGCGCGGGGGTGCGGCGGGCGCCGGTCAGGAGCCAGCCGGTGCCGGCCAGGGCGACCACCAGCAGCGGCCAGCCGAGGAACGTGTTGTACTCGGCCGGACCGGTGGTCAGCCCGGCCGCCTCGGCGCTGCCGGCCACCGAGAGCGGGGAGAACGTCCACCAGCTGCTCAGATCCGCCGAGAAGTAGTACGGGCTGAACATTCCGTCGGCGACCCCCTGCGGGCCGGCGAACTGGAACCACAGCGGGTATCCCACCACCATCAGCGAGAGGCCGGCGGCGAGCAGCAGCCCGCCGGCGAACCCCGGCAGCACCCGGCGGACCAGGGCCCGGTCGGCGACCGCGTAGGTGAGCGTCATCACGATCAACGTGACGGCGGCGAGGAAGAGCACCTCCTCGCCGATGAAGATCTGCGCGCTGACGGCGGCGGCCAACCCGAGCGACGAGGTGATCATCCGCCGCCGGTCCACCCCGCCGTCACGGGAGCCGTCGGCGGCCGGGTCGGCGGCCCGGACCAGCCGGACCACCAGCCAGACGATCACCGGAACCAGCCACTGGGCCGTCATGTGCAGGTGGCTGTTGCTCTGGGACAGGATGCCCGGCCCGAACCCGGCCAGCCCGGCACCGAGCGCGGCGGCCAGCCGCCGGACCCCGGTCGTCCGGGTGAACAGCAGGTACCAGGCGACCGCGGTACCGGCCAGGTTCGCCCCGGCCAGCAGCGCGAAGGTGACCGGGGCACCGAAGACCAGGGTGACCGGCGCGAGGAGCACGCCGAGCGCGATGACCGTGGTGTTGGTCATCAGGTTCACCCCGTCCGGGGCGTTCAACTTCTCGGTGAGCAGCGAGAAGTCACCCAACAGCGCCCGCGCGTCCACCGCCAGGAACCACTCGTACAGTGCCTGGTCCTCCGGGTTGAGCGCGAGCACCCGGCGGGCCGGATCCGGCCAGAGACCGTGGGTCAGCCACCCGGCCAGCAGGACGAAGATCCCGATGACGACCAGATCGGCCCGGTGCCGCCGGACGCCGGCGACCAGCGCAGCGGGGCTTTTCCTGGCGGCGGTGACCAGCCGGACGGGGCTTTGCCGGACGCCGGCGACCAGCGCGGCGCGGTACTGCCGGACGCCGGCGACCAGCGCGGCGCGGTACTGCCGGACGCCGGCGACCAGCGCGGCGCGGTACCGTGCGGTGGCGGGCAGCGGCCGGTCGGCGCGCTCGTCGCGGGTCGCCTGGTCACCCGGTGGGACCGGCTGGTCCGAGCCGGCCTCGGCTGCCGTGGGGGCTGTGCTGGTCACGGCCTCGACCCTAGTGTTCCGGACCCACCCGGGTACGCCGGGACGTGCCGGCGAGGTCCGGGCAGGGTACGCCAGCCCGGTCGGGACCGGTTACCGTGACACTGCACCGCCGCGCGTCGACCACGCCGGTGGGGGTCGCCCGGGTGGTGGAAAGGCAGACACGGCCGCCTTAAAAGCGGCTGCCGCAAGGCGTGCGGGTTCGATCCCCGCCCCGGGCACCGACACTCTCAGCTTCCATCCAGCTTGCCGATCTGCGCTGGGCTGCCCCGGGCGTTTACTCTTGGGGTGCACGTTCACGTGCGACGACCCCCTGAGGGAGGCCTGAAAGTGAAGACTTCGAACCCGGTGCTCGCCCGTCTCGGCCAGGCGGCCGAGCGGGAGCGTTCCGCCGGGTACGCCCCGACCGGGCCGTACGGACAGCCCGGCCATCCGCAGCAGTACCCGGGCGCGCCCGGGTACCCGGCCGCACCGCCGACCGTCTCGCCCATGTCGATCGACGACGTGGTGGTCAAGACCGTCATGCTGCTGGCCATCGTCGGCGCTTCCGCCGCAGCAGCCTGGGTGCTGGTGCCGGACGCGCTGCTCGGCGCCGCGTGGATCGGCGCGGCCGTGGTCGGCCTCGTACTCGGCATGATCATCTCGTTCTCCCGGATGGCCAACCCGGCGCTGGTGATCGCGTACGCCGTCGTCGAGGGCGTCTTCGTCGGCATGATCAGCAAGTTCTTCGAGTCGCTGTACGACGGCATCGTGCTGCAGGCGGTGACCGCCACCTTCGGTGTCTTCTTCCTGATGGCGATGCTCTACAAGGCGCGCGTCATCCGGGCCACGCCGAAGTTCGTCCGCGGCATGATCGCGGTGATGGTCGGCCTCTTCGCGGTGATGCTGATCAACCTGGTGCTGGCGCTGTTCGGCATCAACACCGGTCTGCGCGACGGCAGCCCACTTGCCATCGGCTTCAGCCTGGTCTGCATCGTGGTCGCCTCGTTGAGCTTCGTGCTCAGCTTCCACGAGGTGGAGGAGGGCGTCCGGATGGGCCTGCCTCAGCGCTACTCCTGGACGGCCGCCTTCGGCATCCTGGTCAGCCTGATCTGGCTCTACATCGAGATCCTGCGTCTGCTGAGCTACTTCCAGGGCGACGACTGACGTTCGTCATCGACCGGCGCCCGCCCCCGCGATCCCGCGGCGGCGGGCGCCGGTCGTTTCACCGGGCTGTTCGGCCCGGAAGTCGCCCGAGGGCTTGCCCCCGCCCATTCCACGAGCGCACCACAGCCTGCCGTCCCGCCGTCCCGCCGTCCTGCCGTTCCGCCGTCCCGGCGAGGCAGCAGCAGCGCCGCCGTGGTTCGAGTGCCGCAGAAGATCTTGGAAGAAAAGTGCCCCTCGTCCAGGAGCCGAAATCTTCCAAGATCTTTAAAGCCCACCAGCCACCAGCCGCCAGCCGCGGGGGCGCTCGGGGCGCTGAGGGCCGTAGACTCTCTCGGATGGGCGCAGGGGTGGACCTTCAGCGGGCGGTGGAGTTGCTGACCCGGCAGGTGGGGCACTGGCAGCAGCCTCGCTGGGCGGCCATCGCCACCGGTGGCAACGTCTCCCGGGCCGACCTGGTGCACCGGCTGGTCCAGGAGATCGCCAACCTCGCCGCCGACGCGGAGGGTCAGCCGCGACGTTCCGTACCCCGGCTGGCCAACGACCTGGCCCTGCCCGACCAGCTCCGGGTGGTCAGCGCCGATCTGGTCGCGGCCGACCCGCCCGCCGAGCTGCTGGCGCGGGCCGACGCGGAACTGACCGCCACCCGGCGCGCTCTCTGACACCGGCTCCCGCCGACCCGCCCAACGGTCGCCCCGCCCCGCCCAGCCCGTCCCGGCCCCAGCGAGAGCCCAGCCCGGTCCCGGATAGCCCGGCCAAGCGCCCGCACCGGCCCGGCCAAGCGCCCGCACCAGTCCGACCGATGCCCGTGCCGGCCCACCTCCGGCCGGTGGTACGGGTCAGCTCAGGCGTTCGAGGACCATGGCCATGCCCTGGCCGCCGCCGACGCACATGGTCTCCAGGCCGATGCTCTTGTCGTGCCAGTCCAGGGCGTTGAGCAGGGTGCCGGTGATCCGGGCCCCGGTCATCCCGAACGGGTGGCCGACGGCGATGGCGCCACCCGCGACGTTCAGTTTCTCCAGCGGAATGCCGAGCTGCCGGTAGGAGGGGATGACCTGCGCGGCGAACGCCTCATTGATCTCGACCAGGTCGACGTCGTCGATGGTCATGCCGGCCCGCCGCAGGGCCTGCCGGGAAGCCTCGACCGGACCCAGGCCCATGATCTCCGGGGAGAGGGCGGTGACGCCGGTGGAGACGATCCGGGCCAGCGGGGTGATGCCCAGGTCCCGGGCCCGCTGGGCGCTCATCACGATCACGGCCGCCGCGCCGTCGTTGAGCGGGCAGCAGTTGCCGGCGGTGATGCGGCCGTCCGGGCGGAACACCGGCTTCAGGCCGGACACCCCGGCCAGGGTCACTCCGGCGCGCGGGCCGTCGTCGGTGCTGACCACGGTGCCGTCCGGCGTGGTGACCGGGGTGATCTCGCGGGCCCAGAAGCCGTCGGCGATCGCCTTCTCGGCCAGGTTCTGGCTGCGGACGCCGAACTCGTCCATCTCGGCCCGGGTGACGTCGTACACCTGGGCGAGGTTCTCGGCGGTCTGCCCCATGGCCAGGTAGACGTCCGGTAGTTCGCCGGCCTCGCGCGGGTCGGTCCAGACCTCCGCGTCGCCCTGCGCCCGGCGTTCGGACCGCTTGCCGGCCTCGGCGAAACGCGGGTTCTCCCATCCGCCGCCGACCAGCGCCTGCGCCGCCGACGGCAGGCCGTCGGAGTTGCCTCGGGCGTACCGGGAGACGGTTTCGACCCCGGCGGAGACGAACACGTCGCCCTCGCCGGCCCGGATCGCGTGCATCGCCATTCGGGTGGTCTGCAGCGACGACGCGCAGTACCGGGTCACGGTCGTACCGGGAAGGGTGTCGTGCCCGAGCAGGGTGGCCACCACCCGGCCCAGGTTGAAGCCCTGCTCACCGCCGGGCAGTCCGCAGCCCAGGTGGAGGTCGTCGATCTCGGTGGGGTCGAGCTGGGGAACCTTGTCCAGGGCGGCCTGGACGATGGTGGCGGCGAGATCGTCCGGACGGACGTCGCGCAGGGAACCCTTGTGCGCCCGGCCGATGGGGGAGCGGGCGGTGGCGACGATGACGGCGTCGCGGGACGACTCGGTCGGCATGAACCAACGTTAACCTGCAGGTAACTTTCCGTGGAAGGCGTCGTCCCGGCGGGAAATGTCACCCCGGCGGGCCCCCGTGGGACCGGAGGCGACGGTTACGGCGGCGTCAGTGCGGGGAGGTGACCGCCGCGGCGGCGGCGACCGCGGGCAGCAGCGCGTGCGCCCAGATCCGGTACCCGTCGGCCGACGGGTGGAAGCCGTCGTGACAGAGCGTCCCGGCGTCGGCCCGGAAGACCGGACCCGTCTCGGTGGCCAGGTCGACCACGGTGCCGCCGGCCTCCAGCACCGCGATGGTCTGGGCGTACGCGATGCGCCGGCCGGACCACCCGACCACCTGTCGCAGCGGCGGCGCGATCGCCCGGACGGCACCCAGATCGGGGCAGGTCCCCACCACCACCTCGGCGCCGGCCTCCCGCAGCCGGTGCACCGCCGAGGCGAGGTAGGCGGCGGAGTCGGCCGGCCGGCGCAGGGTGGTCGCGTCGTTGGCGCCGATCAGGATCAACGCCACGTCGGGTGGCTCACCCAGCAGCGACCTGGCCACCTGGGTGGCCAGGTCGGTCGAGCGCGAGCCGGAAACGCCGACGCTGGACAGGTGCACCAGGCGGCCGGTCGGACCCTCGGCGAGCAGGCCGGCCAGCATGCCACCGACGGTGTCCTCCAGGTGCGTCACGCCGACCCCGAGCGCCGCGGAGTCGCCGAGCAGCACCAGCCGCAGGGCGGGCGCGCCGGGCCGTCCGATGGTGGCGCGCAGGCCCAACCCGAACTCCGGCTGGGCGTACCGACGGTGGCGGGCGGCGAGCACCTCGCCAGCGAGCAGTGCCGCGCCACCCACGGTCCCGGCGACCACGGAGAGAGCCGCCGCCCGACCGAGGCGGGCGGTGAGACCGCTGATGATCTGACCGCTCATGACAGTCCTTCCACTGTGGGTGACTCGGCGGTGGTGCCGGGGCGCGGCATTGTGGCGGCGCTGGCCGGGTGCCGGCGGCGCAACTGGGCCCACCGTCCCGCCGGCCCGCGCTCGCGGCCGCTGACCTCGGTGCCGCTGACCTCCGTACCGGCCTGGTGGGCCGCCTCCTGAGCCGCCTGGGGCAGCGACCGCACGCCTTCGCCGTGGGTCAGCGGTAGCCGTTCCTGGCCGGTGCCGAGCGCGGCGAGCACGGTCGGCAGCAGCGCGGCGGCGACCGCCGCATACCCCTGGGCCGAGGGATGGAACCGGTCCCAGGCGAACATCCGGACGGGATCGGCGGTGAACCGGGGGCCGATCAGGTCGCCGAGCGAGACCGTCCAACCGCCGGCCTCCACCACCGCCACCGTCTGCGCCGCCGCCAACTGCCGGCTCCACCGCCGGGCCACCCAGCGCAGCGGCGGCTGGATCGGCCGGATCGCACCCAGGTCGGGGCAGGTGCCCACGACCACCTCACAACCCGCGGCGCGCAGCGTGCGCACCGCGTCGACCAGGTGGCGCACGGCCGCCCCGGGGGCCGACCGGTTGGTCACGTCGTTGCCACCGACCATGATCACCGCAACGTCCGGTGCGGTCTCCAACGCCGACTCGACCTGCGGCTTCAACCCTGCGGAGAGCGCACCGACCACGGCGA
Organism: Micromonospora yangpuensis; assembly: GCF_900091615.1. Lineage (NCBI taxonomy): Bacteria > Bacillati > Actinomycetota > Actinomycetes > Micromonosporales > Micromonosporaceae > Micromonospora > Micromonospora yangpuensis. The sequence continues at coordinate 1,321,474 of NZ_FMIA01000002.1, forward strand.
AGCGGTGCACCCGCACCGGTCGGCGCAACCGGCGGGACAACCCGGTGCCGAGCAACCCACCGGGGGTCTCCCGGCGACGGTGCACGCCGTAGCCGGCGGCCGAGGAGTCACCCAGGATCACCAGGGTCAACGGTCGGCCGGGGAACCGTGGGCCGTAGACGCCGTCGCAGCGGGGCGGGGGTGCCTGGGCCATCGGGATGGTGCGCCGGGCCTGCCGGGCCTGACCGAGCAGCACCCCGGTGGCCGCGGCGAAGGCCGCCGCGGTGGCACCCGTGCCGATCGCCGCGAACCGGGCGACCTGCCGGGTGCGCTGCCAACGCGGACCGGTCGGTACGACGGAACCAGCGACCCCCATACCGCGACATTATCTCGCCGCTACGACAGACCGCCGTCGTCGAACGGCCGGGAGGTGGCTGGAAGACGACGGTTCTGGGTACCAGATCCGACAGTCGGACGTCGATGACCGTACCGTCGTGCCGAAGCGGCGGGCAGTGGACGGCGCGGCGAGCCGGCGGCGGGCCGGTCGGCGTGGCGGGTCGGCGCGGCGGGTCGGACGGCGCGGCGGGTGTGCCGGCGGCGGGCGTGCCGGCGGCGGGCGGGGTGGCTGCCGGTTGCGGCGATCCCGCACGATGGGCGACGACAGAAGGAGGCGACGGGATGGGTAGGACGCTGAAGCGGACCGCGGCGTTCACCGCGTTGGCGAGGGCGCTGGCCGCCGGGTCCCGGGGTGGACCGGCGCTGGGCACCCGGGTGGCGGCGGTACCCCGGATGATCCGGGCCAGCATGCGGGGCGAGTACGACGGCGGTCTGCGACTGGCCCTGATGACCGCCGCGGTGGCGTACGTGGCCTCCCCGGTGGATCTGGTGCCCGAGTTGATGCTGAGCGTGTTCGGCCTGGTGGACGACGCCGTGGTGGTCACCTGGCTGGCCGGTACGGTGCTCGCCGAGACCGAGCGCTTCCTGCAGTGGGAGAAGACCCGCAGCCCGGTGGTCCCCGGACACGTCGTGCCCTGACGGGACGTACGCTGGGCGTTGAGTCAGCAGCGCCCGGCACCGCCGCCGGGGCCGGAGTGAGGGGCACAACGAGGTGCGGTACTACGACAACGTCGTCGACATGATCGGCGACACCCCGCTGGTGCGGCTGCGCAACGTCACCGAGGGCATCCGGGCGACCGTGCTGGCCAAGGTCGAGTACCTCAACCCCGGCGGTTCGGTGAAGGACCGCATCGCGCTGCGGATGGTCGAGGACGCCGAGGCCGCCGGGATCCTCAAGCCCGGCGGCACCATCGTCGAGCCGACCAGCGGCAACACCGGCGTCGGACTGGCCCTGGTGGCTCAGCTCAAGGGCTACCACTGCGTCTTCGTCTGCCCGGACAAGGTCAGCCAGGACAAGCAGGACGTGCTGCGGGCGTACGGCGCCGAGGTGGTGGTCTGCCCCACCGCGGTCGCCCCGGAGGACCCGCGCTCCTACTACAACGTCTCCGACCGGCTGGCCCGGGAGATCCCCGGCGCCTGGAAGCCCGACCAGTACAGCAACCCGGCCAACCCGCGCTCGCACTACGAGACCACCGGTCCCGAGCTGTGGCAGCAGACCGAGGGCCGGATCACCCACTTCGTCACCGGGGTGGGCACCGGCGGCACCATCTCCGGCATCGGCCGGTACCTCAAGGAGGTCTCCGACGGGCGGGTCCGGGTGGTCGGTGCCGACCCGGAGGGCTCGGTCTACTCGGGCGGGACCGGCCGGCCGTACCTGGTCGAGGGGGTCGGTGAGGACTTCTGGCCGGAGACCTACGACCGCTCCGTCGCCGACGAGATCGTCGAGGTGTCGGACAAGGCCTCGTTCGAGATGACCCGGCGGCTGGCCCGCGAGGAGGGGCTGCTGGTCGGCGGCTCCTGCGGGATGGCCGTCGTGGCCGCGCTGGAGATCGCCCGGCAGGCCGGCCCGGACGACGTGGTCGTGGTCCTGCTGCCGGACAGCGGCAAGGGCTACCTGTCCAAGATCTTCAACGACGCCTGGATGGCCCGGTACGGCTTCCTGACCGCCTCCGGCACCGAGCCGACCGTCGCGGACGCCCTGTCCAGCAAGCCGGGTGGCCTGCCCGAGCTGGTCCACGTGCACCCGACCGAGACGGTCCGCGACGCCATCGACTACATGCGCGAGTACGGCGTCTCCCAGCTTCCGGTGCTCAAGGCCGAGCCGCCGGTGGTCACCGGCGAGGTGGCCGGCTCGATCGCCGAGAAGGACCTGCTCGACGCCCTCTTCACCGGTCAGGCGCACCTGCACGACACGATCGAGCGGCACATGGCCGACCCACTGCCGATGATCGGTGGCGGGCAGCCGGTGAGCGAGGCGGTGGGCCTGCTGGAGAAGTCCGACGCCGCGCTGGTCCTGGTCGACGGCAAGCCCAAGGGTGTACTCACCCGACAGGACCTGCTGGCCCACCTCGGCGCCCACTGACCCGCGTGTAAGGAAGGGCCCCCTGTTAACGCCTGCGGTATAGAAGGGCTCCCTTCTTACCGTACGCGGGTGGGGACCCGAGGCTGGCCGGATCCACAGCGCCGGCACACCCGCCGCACAGCGCCCGCGTAACCGGTCTCCCTAACGTCCGTGGTGGATCACCTGATCCACCACGGACCTGGGAGGACCGCATGGAACACGCCCACGACCACCACGAGGGGCAACGGGTCAGCCGGCGTCGGCTGATCGCCGGGATCGGCTCGGTCGGCCTGGCCGGCCTGCTGACCGCCTGCGGCCGGGACGGGGGCACCGTCACCACGTCGACCGGCGAGACCGTCACCCCGCAGGCCAGCACCACGAGCGACCTGACCGGCTTGTTCGCCGATGCGAACACCTGCACGCTCACCGCGAGCACCACCCAGGGCCCGTACTACTTCGACGCCGACAAGATCCGTAGCGACATCCGGGAGGACCGGGCCGGTACCCGGTTGCGGTTGGCCATCCGGGTGCAGGACAGCGAGGCGTGCGGGCCCCTGCCGAACGCGGTGGTGGAGATCTGGCACTGCGACGCCGCCGGGCTCTACTCGGGCGCTGAGGCGCAGTCCTCGGGCGCGGACGACGGGCCCGGCGGCGCTGCCGGTGGTCCGGGTGATGCTGGTACGCCACCGAGCGGCGGTCCAGGCGACGCTGGTACGCCGCCGAGCGGTGGTCCGGGTGACGCTGGTGCGCCGCCCAGCGGTGCCGCGGGCGGTGCCCCGGGCAGTGGCGGACCCAGGGGCGACGGGGGCGGGGCCGCAGACCTCACCCCGACCGACGATCAGCGGTACCTGCGCGGGGCGCAGGTCACCAACGCCGATGGGATCGTCGAGTTCACCACCATCTGGCCTGGTTGGTACCGGGGACGCACCGTCCACGTGCACGCCATGGTGCACGTGGACAACAGTCGGGTGCTCACCACCCAGGTCATGTTCGACGAGGCGCTCAACACGAAGGTCTTCGCCGCCCAGCCGTACGCCGCGCACAGCGGCCGGGACACCTTCAACGACAACGACAGCATCTACGCCGACAGCATGCTGTTGACGCTGAGCGAGGAGGGAGACGGCTTCCTCGGAGTGATCAACTTCTCGGTCGACTCCGACCAGGACGGCTCCTGACCCGCATCCGGATGGTGAGCGGGGTGCCCCTCTCTACCTAAAGCGTTAACAGGGGGCCCTTCCTTACACGGGGCGGTGGTAGCGGAGTTGGGTGGTGGGGATGGTGCCGATCCGGTCCGTACGGCGCTCACCGGTGGGCCGCCAGTCGCCCCGTTCGTAGAACCGGCGGGCCAGGGTGTTGCGTTCCAGCACCCAGAGGGTGGCCCGCCGCCAGGCCCGGTCCCGCATCACCGCCAGCGCGTCGACCATCAACAACCGGCCGGTGCCCCGCCCCCGCTCGGCGGGGTCGAGGTGCAGGGCGTTGAGCAGGCCGGTGGCCGGGTCGCCACCGTCGTCCGGGCCCAGGTAGCTGAAGCCCACCAGCTGGCCGTCGCGCTCGGCGACGGTCATCAGGTGGTCGTCGCGCTCCCAGACCCAGCGTTCGGCCCAGTACGCCCCCATCGCCTGCGCGGACGGCTCGGCCAGCGCCTCCACCGGCAGGAACGCCGAGTAGGTGGCGACCCGGGAGCGGTGGTGCAGGGCACCGACCGGGTGCAGATCGTCGAGGGTGGCGTGGCGGAGGGTGAGCGTCACCGTCCGAGGCTACCGCCGGGGTGGCACCGGCACGACGCTCAGGTCCTCGGCGATCACCAGCTCCCCGGCGAAGTGCTCCCGCGCCTCGGCGGCGAAGCGTTCCGGGTCGGCGTACCGCTGGGAGAAGTGGGTGAGCACGAGTCGGCGTACCCCGGACTCGGTGGCCACCCGGGCGGCCTGCGCCGCGGTCAGGTGGCCGACCTCGGCGGCGAGGGCGGCCTCCGAGTTGAGGAAGGTCGACTCGATGACCAGCAGGTCGGCCCGCTCGGCGAGGGCGTACACCCCGTCGCAGAGGCCGGTGTCCATCACGAAGGCGAACCGCTGCCCGGGTCGGGGCCGGCTCACCTCGGCCAGGGTGACGCGACGCCCGCCGACCTCCAGGTAACCGGCGCGCTGCAGCTCGCCGACCGCCGGCCCGACGATGCCGTACGCGGCCAGCCGCTCGGGCAGCATCCGGACGCCGTCCGGTTCGACCAGCCGGTACCCGTAGGTCTCGATCGGGTGTCGCAGTCGGCGGGCCTGGAGCGTCGCTCCGGTCAGGGCGAACCGCGCGCCGTCGGTGTCGACCGGCTCGGGGCGCAGTTCGGCGGTCTCGTGGAAGGAGCTGGCGTGCCGTAGCCGGGCGAAGTAGTCGACGCCGCCGGCGGGGAAGTGCACCGGCACCGGGTGCGGGACCCGGTCCAGGCTGAGCCGTTGGATCAGGCCGGGCAGGCCGAGGCAGTGGTCGCCGTGGAAGTGGGTGACGCAGATCCGGGTCAGTTGGGTGGCGGTGACGCCGGTGTGCAGCAGTTGCCGCTGGCTGCCCTCGCCCGGGTCGAAGAGGATCACCTCGTCGTCCCAGCGCAGCACGTACCCGTTGTGGTTGCGCTGCCGGGTCGGCGTCTGGCTGGCCGTCCCGAGCACCACCAGTTCCCGCGTGGACAAGGGCCCTCCCGGACATGAAGCGACCCCCGGGGCTTCCGCGCTCGCGCGCGGGCCGGCTGGACTTGGGCCGGCACCCCGGGGGTCGGGTGGCTGTCGTGGTTTCGCCGCACCGCTGCCACACGGTCTCGACGATCTTGCGTGTCCGCCTCGCGACGGACGAGTTTTCACTGTCGAGGACAGCGGCTAGCGGACAGCCACCTCACGAGTCCGATTGCTATACAAGTCTGGACCACCTCCTTTCCCGTGTACCGCCACGCTACCCAGTCGTCGGCCGGGTCCGGTACTCCTTTTTCGGAGTTCTTCTCTCCTGGTGCGGCGGATCACGGCGTCGGGAGGTGTCCGGCGCCTCGTGCGGTGGCGGGAAACCGGTCACCGACCACGGACCGCTGCGCAAGCGGGACATCGGCGACTGCGCCGCACCGCCCCGCTGCGCGAGGCCGAGCGGCTCGACGGCCAGATGGTTGGTGAGAAGGGGCACCCTCTCGACGTTATGCGTTAAGCGGGGGCCCTTCCTTACACCTCAGTCGAGGCCGATGGGGCCCTCGCGGGGGCCCTCCTCGCTGGCCGGCTGCACCGACAGGGACGGGAAGTCGGCCAGCTCCCCCTCGGGCTCGGCGTCCCACTCCGGGAAGACCAGGTCGCTCTGCAGGTAGAGGCAGAGCAGTTGGGTCAGGTGGCGCAGCCCCTCCAGGTGGGTGCGCTCGTGCCCGTGGGTGGCGTCCACGCCGAAACCGAGCAACGCCACCCGGGCGTGCGCCCCCGCCTCGACGGCCGCCGCCACGTCCGAGCGGTAGTAGTCGAAGACGTCCCGGACCAGGTCGACCCCGTGCTCGGCGGCGATGCCGGCGAGTTTGCGGGTCAGGTGGTAGTCGAACGGTCCCACCCCGTCGCCCATGGCCAGGGTGGCTGAGGTCTCCCGGGACTGCTGTCCGGGAGCTACCACGGCCGCGTCCACCGAGATGATCTCGGCCACGTCCGGGTCGAGGCCGTGACTGGCCCCGTGCCCGATCTCCTCGGTGACCGTGACCAGCAGGTGGGCGGTGACCGCCGGCGTGATCCCGGCGTCGACGATCGCCTTGAACGCGGTCAGCACCGCGGCCACCCCGGCCTTGTCGTCCAGGTGCCGGGACTTGACGTACCCGCTGGGGGTGATCGTGGCCGTCGGGATGATGGCCACGAAGTCCCCGGCGTCGATGCCGAGCGCCCGCAGGCCGGCGATGCCCTCGACCGGCTCGTCCACCCGGACCTCGACGTGCTCCCAACCGACGCCCTGCAGGTCCACGTCGTCGTTGTAGCGGTGCCCGCTGGCCTTCAACGGCAGTACCTGACCGGTGATGACCTGGTCCAGTTCGTCGGTGAAGATCCGGACGTGGGCGCCCTCAGCGAACCGCGCGCTGTGGGTGCCGATCGGCTTGAGTTCCAGCCGGCCGTTCTCCTTCAGCCGCTTCACCATCCCGCCGATGGTGTCGGTGTGCACCACGATCGCCCGGTCGGCCCCGGTCTGCCGAGGGCCGGCCAGGCACGCGCTGAGCGCGCCCCGGCGGGTCAGCGTGGACGAGATGCCGAGTGCCGAGAGGCGCTCACCCACGTACTGCTGCACGTGGTCGGTACGCCCCGACGGACTCGGGATGTCCAACAGTTCCAACATCACCTGCTGGAGGTAGTCAAGATCGAGTTTGAGCGGAGCGATGGTGCGTGCGGTCATGTCCCAGATGGTGCCGCACCCGCCGGAGTCCACAGCCGTTGCGGTGCCCGTGTTCCGGGGAACAGCAGGTCGACGAAGCGTTCGGCGGTCGGTTGGGGCTCGTGGTTGGCCAGGCCGGGCCGCTCGTTGGCCTCGATGAACACGTGTTCGGGCCGGTCGGGGGCGGGCACCAGCAGGTCCAGCCCGGTGACCGGGATGTCCAACGCCCGGCTGGCGGCCACACACGCCTCGGCGATCTTCGGGTGCAGCTCACCTGTGACGTCGTGCATCGTGCCGCCGGTGTGCAGGTTGGCGGTCCGACGGACGGCGAGCACCTCCCCCTCGGGCAGCACGTCGTCCATCGCGTACCCGGCCTCGGCCACCACCTCCCGGGTCAGGTCGTCGATCGGGATCCGGGACTCACCGCCGGTGGCGGCGGCCCGGCGACGGCTCTGCCGCTCGATCAGTTTGCCGACGGGGTGCACCCCGTCACCGGTGATCGACGCGGGCCGGCGCACCGCGGCGGCCACCACCTCGTGGTTGATCACGATCACCCGCAGGTCCTCGCCGGCGCGCAGCTCCTCGATCAACACGTCCGGGCAGAACTGGGAGGCCAACGCGACGGCGGTGACCAGCGCCTCCGGGGTGCGTACCCCGACGGTGATGCCGTTGCCCTGCTCACCGCGGGCCGGCTTGACCACCACCTCACCCAGCTCGGCGAGGAAGGCCGCATCGGCCTCGTCCCGGGTCGCGGTGCGGCCCCGGGGGACCGAGAGGCCGGCCGCGGTGAGGATCCGGCGGGTGACCCGCTTGTCGTCGCAGCGGCTCATCGCCACCGCCGTGGTCAACTCCGACAGCGACTCCCGGGTGAGCACCGTCCGTCCGCCGTTGCTCAGCCGCAGCTCACCCCAGTGCGGGTCGGTGACCTCCACCCGGATGCCGCGGCGCATCGCCTCGTCGGCGACGATCCTGGCGTACGGATTCAACTCGTCGTAGCCCACCGGCACGCCGGGCAGGAAGAGCCGCTCGTTGATCGGGTTCTTCCGCTTCACGCAGAGCGTCGCGATGCGGTAGAAGCCGAGCCGCTCGTAGAGCCGGATCGCCCCCTCGTTCTCGGCGAGCACCGACAGGTCGACGAAGGCCCGCCCCCGGTCGGTCAGCCGGGCCGCCAGCTCCAGCAGCAGCGCCTGGCCGGTGCCCGGAGGGGCCTGGTTGAAGTCCACGGTCAGACACCAGAGGCTGGCACCGTTCTCGGGGTCGTCGAAGACCGCCGTGTGGTCCACGCCGGTGATGGTGCCGACGATCTCGCCGGTGACCGCCTCGGCGACCAGGTGCAGGAACTTGTCCGTGCCGGCGTTGGCCACCAGCACGTCGACCGGGGCGGTGACCATGCTGTTGCGGGCGTAGATCCGGTTCACCGCGTCCGCGTCGGCGGCGTCCCGCAGCTGACGGATCCGCAGTCCCGGGACGTCACCGTGCTCGACTGTCGCCCCGGTACCGGCAGCGGCCCGCGGGGTGTCGCCGATGCCGTCGTCGGTGGTCGGCCCGGCCGTCCCGGTGAAGCGGCCGGGACCGAGCGGCAGCCGGTACGTCAGGGACGGGTCGATGAAGATCTCGTCCGGCAGTCGGGACACCAGCACGTGCGGGTCGCGCAGGTAGACGCAGATGTCCCGGGCACCGGCGGCCTCCGAACGCAACACGTCGGCCACGGCGGCCTGCTCACTGAAGGTCTGCCCGAAGACCAACCGGCCCCAGCCGCAGTCGAGGACCACACCGGTGTCGTCGCCCGACCGGCGGACGGCGTCGTCCGCGGCGGTGGGGGCCATCGGGTCGCCGCCCGGCCCGACCCGCTCGTAGCGGCTACCGCGCCCACGGGACCGGTCGGTACGCGCCACTCCGGTGGCCAGGGTGTCGGTCACGGTCAGTCGATTCCGTGGCTCTGCAGCCACATCTCGAGGAGTCCGAGCTGCCACAGCTTGTTTCCCATCAACGGGGTGAGTTCGGCGTTCGGGGCGTCGAGCAGGGTGTTGACGTAGTCGGGACGGAACAGGTTGCGGCGGCGGGCCTCCGGGGCACCCAGCGCGTCACGTACCCGGTCGAGCAGCTTGCCCTCCAGGTGGGTGATGCCGGGCACCGGGAAGTAGCCCTTGGGCCGGTCGATCACCTCGTGCGGCAGGACCCGCCGCCCGATCTCCTTGAGCACGCCCTTGCCGCCCTGGGCCAGCTTCAGCTCGGGCGGGCAGGTAGCGGCCAGCTCGACGAACTCGTGGTCGAGGAAGGGCACCCGGGCCTCCAGCCCGTGCGCCATCGTCATGTTGTCCACCCGCTTGACCGGGTCGTCGGTGAGCATGACCTGGGTGTCCAGGCGCAGACCGGCGTCGACCGCGGTCTCGGCACCGGCGCGGGCCAGGTGCGCCGCGACGAATTCGCGCGCCGGATCGCCGTCGGCCAGCCAGGCCGGGTCGAGCACCCGGGCCAGCCCGGCCGCGTCCCGGTCGAAGAAGGCCTTCGCGTACGTCTCGACCGCCTGCTCCCGGCCGACCGAGGCCAGCGGCGGGTACCAGTGGTAGCCGCCGAGGATCTCGTCCGCGCCCTGACCGGACTGGACCACCTTGACGTGCCGGGCGACCTCCTGGCTGAGCAGGTAGAACGCCACACAGTCGTGGCTGACCATCGGCTCGGCCATCGCCGCGACCGCCGCCTCCAGCGGGGGCAGGAGGTCCTGGGCGGCGACCCGGATCTGGTGGTGGTCGGTGTCGAAGGTCTTGGCGACCACGTCGGAGTAGCGGAACTCGTCGCCCTCCCGACCGCCCACCGAGTCGAAGCCGATCGAGAAGGTGGCCAGGCCGCGCTGGCCCTCACCGGCCAGCAGCGCCACCACCAGGCTGGAGTCCAGGCCACCGGAGAGCAGCACGCCGACCGGCACGTCGGCGACCATCCGGCGGCGTACCGCGGTGGTCAGCGACTCGTGCAGGGCGTCCTCCCAGTCCCGGGCCGACCAGTCGGCCCGGTCGGCCCGGCGGGTGAAGGACGGGTCCCAGTAGACCCGCTCGTCGACCCGCCCGTCGGGCTCGTAGACCCGGACGGTGGCCGGCGGGAGCTTGCGTACGCCGCGCAGGATGGTCCGCGGCGGCGGGACGACGCTGTGGAAGCTGAGGTAGTGGGCGAGCGCCACCGGGTCGAGGTCGGTGTCGACGTCGCCGCCGGCGAGCAGGGCGGGGACCGTGCTGGCGAAGCGCACCACGCCCGGCGTCTCGGCGACGTAGAGCGGCTTGATGCCGAGCCGGTCGCGGGCCAGCACCAGCCGGCCGGTGGCCCGTTCGGTGATCGCCACGGCGAACATGCCGATCAGGTGGTCGACGAAGTCCAGACCCCACTCGGCGTACGCCTTGAGCACCACCTCGCTGTCCCCGGTGGAGAAGAAGCGGTGGCCCTTGGCCTGCAGCTCCTCGCGCAGCTCGCGGTAGTTGTAGACGCAGCCGTTGAAGACGCCGGTGAGTCCGGCGGCGGAGTCGACGATGGGTTGACCACTGGCGGCGGAGAGGTCGATGATCTTCAGTCGTCGGTGACCGAACGCCACCGGCCCCTGCGCCCACAGCCCGCCGTCGTCCGGCCCCCGGTCACTCATCGTCGCCGCCATGCGGGCCACCGCCGACACGTCGGCGGCGCGACCGTCCCGCCGGAGCTCCCCTGCCAGTCCGCACATGCGGTCAATGGTGCCAGGAATGCCGGAGAATTGCCCGTTCGGCTAGTGGGCGATGGTGCAACAGGCTGATACGGTTGCGGGCTTTGGGTAGGGTGCATACTGCGGAAAAGTCCGAAAAGCGCGGGGACGTTCATCCTGTTTTGCCGCATCAGCGGTGTGGTGTTGACCACAAAACTGCCGACCCTGCCGCGCGGGCGATTCGCCCGCGCGGCAGGGTCGGCAGTCGCTTTCCGCCACGTTTCACCTGCGGTGAGTGTCGACGTCCCGGTCGCGATCGGTGGGCTCCGCGATCCGGCGGGCTCCGTGATCGGTGGGCTCCGCGATCCGGTGGGCTCCGGCGGGCTCCGCGATCCGCGCCAGCGCCCTGCCGGGGTCAGGCCGTCCTGGCCACGCCCACCGGGCAGGTCATCCCGTTCGGGCCGTGGTTGCAGTAACCTCCCGGATTCTTGGAACCTGACGGACCATGACTACTGTGGAGCCATGATCACCGCTCGCCCCGCCGCCTACGTGCGGCAGTCGTCCGCCCGCGCGAACAAGTCCGAGGCGTCCCCGGCAACGCAGCGCACCGCCACCACCGAGCGCGCCAACCACGACCACCCCGGCGCAACCGTCCGCATGTTCGAGGACATCGACCGATCCGGCTATCAGGTCGGCGTGGTTCGTGAGGCGTACGACCAGATGGTAGCGGCGATCAAGGCCGGCGAAATCACGCACCTCTATGTCTTCTACGTCTCCCGCCTCACCCGCCAAGATCCGCGTATCGCCCTTGCCGAATGGCTGCCGCTGCTCGCCGGTGGCCTGACCATTGTCAGCATCACCGAAGGCACATTCGGCCCGGATAACACGATGGATCTGATCCACCTCCTGCTGCGAATGGACGCTGCCCACAACGAGTCAAAGAACAAGTCCGCCGCAATCAAAGCCGCAAAGGCCCTTGCGCACGCCGCCGGGGGACACCTCGGAAACCCGCCGTTCGGATTCCGCACCGTCGAGCGCATGGCGCAGACCCCCGCAGGCGAGCCGGTCGCCATCCGCGCCCTGGTCATCGAGCCGACCGAGGCCCGCGCGCTACGGGTGGCCGTGCGCGCCGTGCTGCTCGGCTTCGCTGTGCACGCCGTGTGCCGCTACTTCGACCGCCGGGGCATCCGCACGCGCGGCGCGACGGTGGGCCGCTCTCGCGCGTCGGGTGCCTGGTCGGACCGGAACCTACACAAGCGGCTGCGTGACCCCCGCATCGCTGGCCTGCCGGCCGTCGCCATCCTCGATGACCGGGACAACATCACCGGCTACCGCACCGCGTACGACCTGGAAGACGCCCGCGTGTTGCCGCCGCCGGCCGAGCCGATCATCACCACCGAGGAGTTCTGGCGTCTGCAAGCCATCCTCACCGGCACCGCCCGGTCGATCCAGTCCGCCGACGAGCCGGCCCTACTCTCCGGTCTGGGCATCCTGTGGTGCGAGTGCGGGTACCGGATGAAGGCGCGTCGGTTCGTCGCAAACGCCACCCTGGCGAATCGCGACGCCTACATGTGCACCGCCCCGGCGGGCCGGCATTCCAACACCATCAGCCTGACCGCGCTCGATGGATGGGTCCGCATGCGAATCGACCGCCTGCTCAACTCGATCGATCCGGCCGACGAGGACCAGACCACCGCCTCGATCCTGGCCGAGGCGACCCGCCGCTACGGCGCAGCGACGGCAACGCCGGAGACCGCCGTGCAGCGCGCCGCAGTGTCCGCCGAGCTGGCCGACGCAACCGCAGCCCTCGACCAGCAATCCGAGGCCCTGGGGACCGCCACGGGTGCCGCCGCCGCAGCGCTTACCCGCGCCGTCACGGTGACCGGTGCCCGCGTCGATGCCCTTACCGCCCGCCTGGCCGAGCTGGACGACCAGGCCACCGCCAAGCTGCCGCTGGACCTCTGGACATCCAGCGCCTACGGCGACGAGCCGGCGTGGTGGGACGGTGCCACGGTGGGGGAGCGGCGCGACTTCGTGACCCTGTTCGTTGACCGGATCACGGTTCGCCGTGCGGCATCCAAGGGTGGCCGCCCGACCAAGGCCGACCCGTGGGGCACCGTGAACGCCCGCGTAACGCTGGATTGGGCCGGCACTACATAGGTCGCACGCCCCTGTCCCGCCCAGCGTCAACAAGTGCCCGCTACGTGCCCCGTAGCGGGCCGCTGTGCGTCCGACGTCCGGGTAAGCACCCGGACAGTCCGCACGGCCGACAGCGTGGCGTACAGCCCGTTTCCGATGCCATCCCGCCGCAGCCCTGCCCCGCTGGTCGGTAGCGCCGCCGAGGGGTGACGACGTGGGTGCGCCATTCGGGGGGTAATGGCGTTCGGACTCTTGTCGCCTCGCCGCCCGTTTTCCTTCTCTCTCAATCTGTCCTATTTCATCCTCTTATAACCCTCTACTATAATAACTGTAGTTAACTTAAGTGCCCTCTGTAGTCCCTGGGCATCCCCCGCTGCGCCTGCGCCCGAGGATGGGTGCGTTATCAGGGGGGTAAGTGACAACGGGGTGACGACACTTACCGGCCCGGGGTGCGCCATCCGGGGGGTAATTCTTGGGCAGCCCCGGCTGCGCCCGCGTCCGGCCCCCGTAACCCACGGGCGCGCCGCCGGCAGTCGGGCCGCCCGGCTGCGCCCATGCCCTTACAACGCTGAGGACTTACCTAGTACAGAGATTTACCGCTGTAGGACGTACCGGGTGGGAGCAGGCAGAGCCCACCCGCCGCCGAAAGTCGGCCCCCCGTCGCAAGCCTGCGACCAGGGCGTTTTACCGCTGTGGGACATATTCAGTGACCCCCCACAGCCCCCCGGCCCCCGCGTTTCCCCCCTTGGGGGACATACATAGTGAGCCCCCGTACGACCACCGCCCGAGACGGGCGGACCCCGCGCACCGCGACGACCGGCAACCCGTCGCGCCCCCCGACCCCGCCCGGTCATGAGTGAGCCGATCTTGGTTGCCGTCAGGAGATCGGCCCACCCATGTCCGGGCGGTTTCGCCGTCTGCCACTGCCCAGAGTGGAGGAACCATGACTGCCCCGACGATCACCCGCCGCCCCACCGCGACCCGGCCCCGGCCACTGACTGACGAGGCCACCACCGCGTTCCGCGCGAACGTGGCCGACTACCTGGCGCACCGCGCCGCCCGCCTGTCCCGGTAGGGCAGCACCCCGCACCGCGTGTATGCGACACACACGGCGCGGACAGCAACACCGAAAGACCAGCGCCCCGGCGCTGTGAGAGGTCGCATCTCTCACAGCCGCCGGGGCGTTTTTCGTTGCCCTGCAACCGATTGGAGGTGACCCCGTGGACGCATACCGATACGGCGATGAGATGACCCCCGCCGCCCGCTCCGCAGCCTGGGCCATCGAAACCTGGCTGACCGACCTGCAAACGTTCCGCTGGCTGATCGGCCGGTTCACGTCAGGCCCGGACCTGTTCGACGCCTACATGTCGACTATGGACACCCTCGACTACGACGCCGACCCGGTGCTGTTGACCGGTGCCCCCGGTGGCATGTTCGCCGACACGCAGATGATCGGCGCTCGCGTGGCCGTCAAGCGCGGCCCGGCCGTTGGCGAGATCATGCCCGCCGGCCGCAAGACGTTCGCCACCGTGGCCCGCGAGTACCTGATGAGCGCCGTTGTCCACGGCAAGCGCGGCTGGATGGGTGTGCATCTCTGGCGGGGTGCCCCGATCTACACGGACCGCACCCGCCGCGAACGCCTGATCATGCGCGACCGCACGTACCCGCGCACCGGTGATCGTCCGCTGTGGGAGCGGCTGTGATGCGCCGGCTCATGCACACGCTCGCCCGCCTGGCCGCCGCGTGCCTGGCACCGTCGCCGCTCGGCCGCTCGACGCCGCAGACCTGGACGGCCCCCCGGTGACCGCCGCTCAACATCGCTTGGAGTCCCCCCGATGTCTAAACCGCTGACCGCTATCCATGTCTCGCCCGAGCGCCGGCACGAGCTGCTGATGGCATCCGACTTCCACTGTGAGGCCAACGGATGCGGGCACCGGGCCGGGTACGTAGCGATCCTGCCGACCGGCGAGATCGGCACCGCCTGCGGACGGTGCGCCACCCCGCCGCGTGCCGCCCTGGGCGTCGCCGGCTAGCACCCCGGCCGCCGCTGATAGACCCCGCGCGCTCTTGAGGAAGGTAGCGCGCGGACATGGCGCGCCCCCGGTCGCTACTCCTGAAAGCGACCGGGGGAGCAGCGCCCCCATACCCCCGCGCCGGGCGGTTTCCCCGGCATCCCCTTACACCGCCTGTTGGATGACACGCGGTCAACCACTGGAGTCACAGTGATCAACCCCATCACCGATCCCGCCGTTCTCGCCTCGCGCCGCAACGCGAAGAAGCTTGCCGATCTGCCGCTGCCGGCCGACATCGTGGCCGCCGTGCCGGCCCTGGTCGCCGCGCTGGGCGATGTGGATGCCGCCGAGCAGGCTTACCGGGCTGCCGAAGACACCTACCTCGACGTGGACATGATCCCGGCCGAGCACAAGGCTGAGGTGCGGGCCGCGATCCGGGCCGGTAAGAAGCCGCCGACGTTCGACGCGATCACGCACGAGGTGCAGCTTGAGGAGGCGCACATCGCCAGGAAGGCCGCCGAAGGCCGCCTGCGCGAAGCCCGCATCGCGTACGGCCTCGCCATCGCTGAGCACGCCGACCACCTGGCCGACCTGCTGGCGCAGCAGGCGATGGACGCCTACGCGCAGCTTGAGTCCGCGTTGGACGCTGCCCGCGCGGCGTTCTCCCGGTACGGCACGGTGTCGAACCTGCGTAACTCGCTTGTCCCGCAGGCCGAGCGTGCGCCGTGGGTAGGCCCGAACGAGGTTGTCTATTCCGGCCCGGTCCGCCTCGGACGGGTGGTCGATGCGTTCGAGATTCTGACCCGCGCGATGGACCCGACCAACCTGCGACCGGCCGCTGCCCGCGAAGCAGTGCGCACGACGGGACGGCTCAAGTGACCCAGCGATACGACGAGGCCGGCCAGCCGATGACCGCCGCCGAGGCCGCCGCGTGGGATGCCGAGGTGGACGCGAGATTCGCCGCCATTCGGGCCGAGCGTGAGGCCGCCGAGCAGCCCGCCGAGGAGCAGCCCCCGGCGGGCCGGTCCGCCGGTGACATCGGCCGTATCGCCCGCCAGATCAAGGGTTACGAGCGCCAAACGCCCGAGCACATCGAAGACATCGCCAAGAGAATCCGAGGCCCGTTCTGATGAGCCAGCAACGCCACGACATCGGCTGGCAGAAAGCCAACCGCGAGGGTGCGCCAACCCGAGGCCGCGCCGCCGCCGAGCGCCGCCGGCAGGCCAAGCGCGCCAGCGCGGCTGCCGTGCTCGCCCGCGCGGACGCCGCCGCACTGGTCGCACTGAGAGACGAGGAGTTCCACGTCCGCGAGCGTGCCCGCGCCGCTGGCGTCCCTGGTGGCCGAGGAGGTGCCCGCGCCGCTGCCGGCCCCGCCCGCGCTGGTCGACGCGTGCGCCCACTGCGGCGGGCCGTTGAACCCCGGCAGCAAGCGGTATTGCTCGGTGGCGTGCCGGAAGGCGCACCAGGCCGCGCGTAACACCCCGACCCCCGCGCTTTCGACCCCCTGGGGAGGTGAATTCGATGAACCTGGATCACGCTATGGCCAATTTCTTCTACGCCGTGGAGAGGTCCGGCCGATCCCGCACTGTCCGCCGGGCCGGCATGACCGATGAGCAGTTCTATCGTGCCGAGCTGGCGGCAGGAACGCCGGATGAGTTGGCCCGCCGGCTCGCCGGCCTGCCCCCTATTGAGCAGGGCAGCGACGACGAGAATGCGTGAGTGATGTGGTTGGTGTGGTTGCCTTGTTGCCTATCAGCAAGGCAGCCACATCGACACGCATTTGCCCGCGTTGTCGACGCAGAACCATTCTTGCAGACGAGGTAATGTGTGCTGCGTGTTGGCATGAAGTGTAGTTGCGCTCGAATGAATTGATTACTTGAATGGCGAATGTGTGAGCGAACGTATTGCGCCGTTCCTTTATGGAATTGTGCGCGTGCGTTCGCCGCGCCGTTCGCCGGCCCGCGTGGGGGTGGGGGGAGCCCCCCCACACACACACACACACACAAAGCCCTCCCGGTAGGCATGGCGCGTCACTGTGAGCCCGAATCCGTTCGGCATTTCCAAAAACCCAAAAACCATTCCATGGAAAGGGAATGGCATGATTGCGAATATCGGTGGCGGCTCAAAACCAGGCCACATCGACCCCGCGACCGCTACCCGACTCGCCCAACTCGCCGGCCGCCGCGCCCGGCTGACAATGCGCCACATCACCGGTGCCGGTCAACAATGGCGTCGAATTGGGCAGTGGCCGAGCGACGCTGCGGACGTTTCTACCCTCGACATAAAGGTGCTAACAAACACCGCGCTCGCTATGGAATGGGGCATGGAACGTGCCGAGATTGGTAGCCATAGGGGCATTGACCACATGGCAATTCGACCGCACCGCCTTATTATGCCGGGCCGCCCTCCCATTTATGGCGACGATCCGGAGAAGTTGGCCGCCATTGCCGAGCGCGAACTACGCGACGAATTGGCCGTCCGTTCGGTCGCCTGGCACGCGACGTACAACCCCGGCTCTGTGGCTCGCGCTGTCGAGATCCACCGCGCCAACCGGCGGAAGGCCCTCACGTGACCACTAGGAAGTGTCCGCAGTGCGGCACCGACCGCCCGCTGTCGGCGTTCGGCCGCGACCGGCGCACCCTCGACGGCTTCCGCCGGCTGTGCCGGCCGTGCCGCAACGAAAACCGCCGGCTGCACGCCCGCGTACGCGAGGCCATGAGCCGCCGGGACCGCGCCGCATGAGCTGCCCGGACGATCCCGCCCACGAGATCGGCCCAGCCCGATTGACCGGTCAAGTGACCGCCGGGCTGGCCTGGGTCCCGGAGACTTACACCGCTGGCACGCGCGTGCGAGGGCGGCGCGGTCGACCCTGACGACGCCGGGCACTATGCATTCTGCCGCGTGCCGAGGCCGGACCACGGCCGGTCTGCTAGGTCCGGCGGACCATGCACTCATCTGCCGATGAGAGTATGTTCCCAGTCGAACGTCAATACGTTCTCGAAGAGTCGCATGTTAAGCCGGATACCACCGCTCATACAGCAAGCGGGGTGCGAGAACTTGAGCGCCCTTTTCGTTATTACAAATGTGGCACAAGAGTTGGATGTTCGTTACATCGTTAAGGCCGCCCTCGGCCAGAGGTACCATGTGATCGAACTCCGCTCTCTTGATCGGCGTGCGAAGGGTTCCTAACTCGATTTTGCAGTTCGCGCATCGCCCACGCTCGCGGAACTCGACCGCCGTCTTGACCCAGTCCGGAATATCCGCTCGTCTCAGTCGAGAACATCCATCTTTACGACTAGTGAATATGCTGTTTGGATCGACCTCGTCGGGGCTGCTGAATGAAGCGTAACTAGTCACATAGCTGGCCATCATATGGTTGAAGTCATAGAGGAATGAGCGGTTTGCAAAGAGAACAAAGAAGACCTCCTCCGCGAGACGATCGCACAACTCTTCGATTTCGCCGGTAAGCTGCAACTCGGTGAAGTATTCGTTGTACTCGTCAGGAAGGCTTTCATGCTCCGGGCATTCGTCACACGGTGATCGGTGAGCATGATAAAGATGACGCTCGAAGCCTGGCTTCAGGGCTGGCCATCCCTTGGCAGACCGAAACTTCACGAAGGTCGTGTGCGGAAGGTTTAGGGCCTCGAAAGCATTCTCGACCGGAAGCACATGCATTTGGTGGTCATAGAGTGGAGCGCCTGCAAAAACTTGGGAGCGGCTCGGAGCCAGAGTTGGCAGACCTAGTAGATCTTCATCGAAGGTTCTATTAATCACGATGGATGCAAACTTGTGTAGTGCGCTGACTTTATCGAACGGCTCACAGAAGTAGTCGAATCCGTCGTCCGACAGCATCTCGCTGAGATCATGCATGTAAGCCATTGGGTCGCGCGCCATTGCATCTACAATCCGAGCATAATGATATGTATCGTAATGTCGAATTTCGATGAGGTCCTTGAAGTCCTTTGGCATTGACTCACTCCGGCCTGATCGGCTGCTGGTTCGTTACGGTCGCCATATCCGCCGCAGGAAGCCTCTTGCAGAAGAAGACGCCAGCCTCGTCATGGATAACGACCTCAGTGCCAGGCAGGTCCTCGTACATGTCGGAGATTCCTTCTGCTGCACCGACTGCCTTACAGTGGGCGCCATCAGATTCTGTCTGGATCAGATATGCTTGTGGGCACGCGCATCCCGTCGCGAACGCGTGGAATCTGCCTCGGAAAGCCTCCGCAAGGAGGACTGCCGGATAGCGATAGGAGTGTTTTCCGCACAGCGCGGGGACGTGAACCTTGCCGTCCACGATGACACTTTGCGGCAACTCGGTTGCGGGAGTCCAAGGTCGGAGCTCCACACTTTCAACGGCTGACCTTAGCATTTGTCCATTCGCAAAGCGTCGGAACGTTTCCTCAGTGCACGGTTGCCCTGTCGGCCATCCAACTGAACCTTGAGGCGGCCATATTTGGGGTATCCCCAGAACCATCGTTACGTCAATTTCCAGTGCCGGCGTGGTGAAGACTAGCCCGTGCAGGGCGAGTTTGCCGAGGACGATCGTCATCGCGTAGCACTGTGGCCTGTCGGGTTCCGCAATCCCTGGAATACGAACCGCGAGCGGGGTCACGTGGACAGCTGAGAATCCCACTGTTCCCTCATACTGCCCTACCCAAAATCGGCTGGCACCCAAAGGCTCCATCCGGCTTTGGCACTCGTA
Organism: Micromonospora yangpuensis; assembly: GCF_900091615.1. Taxonomy (NCBI): domain Bacteria; kingdom Bacillati; phylum Actinomycetota; class Actinomycetes; order Micromonosporales; family Micromonosporaceae; genus Micromonospora; species Micromonospora yangpuensis. Next base: position 1,340,787 of record NZ_FMIA01000002.1, read on the forward strand.
GAACGTCGTGTAGACCGATTGCGACAGGCCGTATCCACGGCTTCTTTGTTCCTTGCTTGATAGGAGCATCGCAGTTAGCGCGGTCTTCTGCGCCCACACCGCGATCGCAGGCTGGTCTTGGGTTGATATCGCCCCAGGTTTGCCGAGGATTATGGGAGACAGGACTCGTCGAGCGGTATCTTCGAGCCGACTCATCCAGCCGTTGTTGCAGGAGGAACAGAAATCCTTGACCGTCTGCCGATATGGAGGCTGTTCGCCCATATCACGGGGCAGACCGTTCAACGGGCCTGCCATGTGTCGGACCGGACTGAGGTCCAAGCCGATCTTACTGACCCATTGGCCGAAGACATGCTCACGAGTCAGTGGCCCTGTCGAGCCGCAGAAGGCACAGAAGTCAGTCATAGGCCCATCCTGCAGTATCCGGAGCGGAAGAAGAAAGTCCCTTTCGTCAGCCAAGATCGGTCTCACGCTCATGCCGCGATGCGCGTTCATGGCGGAGTTGAGCGCGCTACCCAGTCGGCCTGGCCGCCTCGCTCGCCGTGATGGCTCGCCCCGTTCAGCCCCCGCTAGCGACCGGCACGGCCGAGACGCGAGGGTGACGGTCGTAGACCACGGCAGGCGGCCGGCGTACCCATGTGCGCAGTTGGCGGGTATTGAGGAAGCCCGTCGCCTCCACACATGGGGTCACGAGCAGCTCCGATGACCTGCGGACCAGGAAAGAACGAGATCATGAGCACCGCCGTCACGAGGCCCGGCCGCCGCAACACCGCCGAGCCGACACAGGACGCCGCCGCCCTCACGCTGTAGCCCTTCCTGTCTGCTTGACCGCAGACACACGAACCCCCGACACCCGCATGGGTACCGGGGGTTTTGTCGTTTCAGGCTCGCCGGCACCTCGAAGCGTGCAGCTCGATCGCCTCGGCCAGTTCGGAGAGCGCCGTACATCGCTCGGCGGCGACCACCTCGCCGCACTCGCCGCACTCCACCCGCCCGACCCACAACGGCCACCGCCACCCGTTGATGTCGACCGGCACCCGTAGCGGTTTCTCTTCGGACAGCATCGGCACCCCTCCAGAAACGGAACGGGACGCCCCGCCGCTTGCCAGGCGACGGGACGCCCCTCGTGCGTGCAGCGACCCGCGCCGCCGTCACGGCTACCGCTGATCGCGCCTCCACCTGGCAACCTAGTGCCAGCAATGCGACCAGGGCAAGCAGTGCCAGGGGTGTAAGTAGGGCATGCATGGGAACGCGCGACCCTGTGCGCGTGCCGATCCCGCACACCGCCCGAGAGATCGAGGCCGACCTAACCCGCCGCATCGCTGCGGGGCAGTTCCGGCCGGGCGCGCGGCTGCCCACGTATGACGCCCTGGCCGAGGAGTACGGCAGCGCCCGCCGGACCGTCGCCCGCGCCGTGGACGCGCTCAAGGCTCGCGGCTTGGTCGTCGGGGTGCCCGGCAGCGGCACCTACGTGGCCGAGTAGCCCCCGGCCGCCTGCTCCCCGCAGCGGCGACCAGGGGTGTGTTTTCGCTGCTCAGCCGCCCATCCGGGCGACCCCCACGGGGCACGTCATGCCGTTCGGGCCAATACCACACCATCCGTCAGGGTTTTTCGTCGGGGCCAGGTACTGCTGGTGGTACGTCTCGGCGAAGAAGTAGTCGCCCAGCGGAGCGATCTCCGTGGTGATCTCACCCTTGCCGGCGCTGGCCACGATCGGCGCGAACGCGTCCCGGGAGGCCTGGGCGGTGGCGAGCTGCTCGTCGGTGCTCGCATAGATCGCCGACCGGTACTGGGTGCCCACGTCGTTGCCCTGACGCATGCCCTGGGTCGGGTCGTGGTTCTCCCAGAAGACCTTGAGCAGGTCCTGGTAGCTGATCGTCGACGGGTCGTACACCACCTGGACCGCCTCGGTGTGCCCGGTCATCCCGGAACAGACCTCCTCGTACGTCGGGTTCGGGGTGCTGCCCCCGGCGTAACCGACGGACGTGGTGTACACCCCCGGCAGGGTCCAGAACAACCGCTCGGCGCCCCAGAAACAACCCATCCCGAAGACGGCGACCTCGGTGCCCGCCGGGAACGGGCCCTTCAGCGGGGTCCCGAGAACCTCGTGCCGGTCGGCGACGGGCATCGGCAACGGGCGACCCGGCAGGGTCTGGTCGGCGGTGGGTAGCTCGGCCTTCATGCGGCGAAGGAACACGGTGGAACTCCTCTCGTACCTCTCGCAGCCTGCAACGCCAACGGGCCCGGCTTCCTTACCCGCCTGTTGCCGGATCAGGCGACTGCCGGCGTCGGCTTGCCATGAAGTATGAAAAAGTTCAGAATTGAGGCATGCCGACGACCAGGGAAGTCCAGTGGAGTGAGCTGCAGCGCGATCCCAAGAGCGTGGCTGCGCTGGCTGACTCTGGGGACGTCAGAGTCCGCCGCCGGGACGGGGCCGCGCTCCTCTTGACCCGGGAGGACCGGATGATGGCAGCCGGTGAGGGTGCGGTGGCCGCTGCCCGGGCCCTTCGTAACGCCCTGGCGCACCTTCCCCGGGAGGTCGCTGCCGAGGTCCTGATGGACGAGTTTCCGTGGCTCGGGCTGCTTCCGGAGGAGAGTCTCGCGCAGTTCGTGACGGATTTCGTCACGGCAACCCGGATCTCGGCCGACCTGGGAGAGTGGTCGGTGCTGGCGCAGACCGTCCGAGAATGGCGGGCTACCGCAGCTGTCTACACCGACCCCCGTCTGGTGCGGGAGCTCAGCGAGCCGCTGTCGGAGGACCATGGCCCCGTTCCCGGTCCCACGGAGGCATGATCCGTGGGAGCCAAACGTGGTGACCGGGTCGCACCGCCGGGACGACCGGGCGGATGGGAGGCCCGGTTCGCGACCTCAGAGGCGGCCAAGGGTTGGGAACAGCTCTGCCAATCCGCCCGTTCCAACACCTGGGAAGCGTGGGTCGTGCTCACCGAGCGGCCCACGGAGCCGGAGAATCCGGCGCGGCAACACCGGCTGAGAGGCCCTCTCGCCACCCGGGAGGTGGGCGGCCGAGCCTTGTCGCAGTGGCAGTACGAGGTGACTGCCGGTGGTCGAATCTGGTACTGCCCGGATACGGAACGTCGTATCGTCTGGATCGTGTCGGCCGGGCCGTCCCACCCGAAGCTCACCGAGTGAATGCCCCGGATCAGGCGAGTGCGGCGGTGATCCGGGCGGCGTGGTCGGTCGCCTCGGCGTCGTCGGCGTAGCGCCTGCGGGGCCAGAAGAACCCGCGTAGGCCGTCTCCCCGGGTCCTCGGTACCACGTGGGTGTGCAGGTGTGGCACGGACTGGGACACCTTGTTGTTCATCGCGACGAACGTGCCGCCGGCACCGAGCCCGCTCTCCACCGCGAGTGCCACCCGCTGGACCAGCGCGAAGTAACCGGGCAACGCCGCCGCCGGCAGGTCACCGAGGGTCACCAGGTGCGGGCGCGGCACCACCAGCACATGTCCGGGGAAGACCGGTCGGGTGTCCAGGAACGCCACGCCGTCCGGCTCGTCGGTGACCCGGAACGCCGGCAGGTCGCCGGCGACGATCCCACAGAACACGCAGTCGGCCATCCGCCGAGGCTAGCCCCGCGGACCCTCGAACGGTCAACGGCGGTGAGAAGGGTGCCCCTCTTTACCGTAGGCGTTAATGGGGGGCCCTTCCTTACAGCTAGCCTCACGGGAATGAACCACGGCTTCGAGACGCTCGCCATCCACGCCGGTCAGGACCCCGAGGCCCGCACCGGCGCGGTGATCCCACCGATCTACCAGACCAGCACGTACGCCCAGGACGCCGTCGGCGCGCCCCGGCTCGGGTACGAGTACAGCCGCTCCGGCAACCCGACCCGCGACGCCCTCCAGGAGTGCCTGGCGGCCCTGGAGGGCGGTCGGGTCGGGCTCGCCTTCGCCAGCGGTCTGGCCGCCGAGGACGCCCTGCTGCGGGCGGTCTGCCAGCCGGGTGACCACGTGGTGATCCCGGACGACGCGTACGGCGGCACGTACCGGCTCTTCGCCCGGGTGGCGCAGCGGTGGGGGCTGGACTTCACCCCGGCGCGGGTCTCCGACCCGGACGCGGTACGGGCCGCGATCCGCCCCGGCAGCACGAAGATCGTCTGGGTGGAGACGCCGACGAACCCGCTGCTCGGCATCGCCGACATCGCCACCCTGGCCGCCGTGGCGCACGACGCCGGGGCGCTGCTGGTGGTGGACAACACCTTCGCCTCGCCGTACCTGCAACAGCCGATCGCCCTCGGTGCGGACGTGGTGGTGCACTCCACCACCAAGTACGTCGGCGGTCACTCCGACGTGGTCGGCGGCGCGCTGGTGGTCGCCGACGCCGGCCTCGGCGACGAGCTGCGCTACTACCAGAACGCGATGGGCGCGGTGAACGGCCCGTTCGACGCCTGGCTGACCCTGCGCGGTGTCAAGACCCTCGGGGTACGGATGGACCGGCACTGCGACAACGCCGAGCGGATCGTCGCCTACCTGGACGGGCACGCCAAGGTGGCCGAGGTGCTCTACCCGGGCCTGCCGTCGCACCGGGGACACGAGGTGGCCGCCAAGCAGATGCGCCGCTTCGGCGGGATGATCTCCTTCCGGGCCGCCGGTGGCGAGGCGCACGCCGTGGAGATCTGCAACCGGGCGAAGCTCTTCGTTCTCGCCGAGTCGCTCGGCGGGGTGGAATCCCTGATCGAGCACCCGGGGAAGATGACACACGCAAGTGCTGCCGGCTCGCCGCTTGAAGTTCCCGCCGATCTCGTGCGACTGTCTGTCGGCATCGAGACGGTCGAGGACCTGCTCGCCGATCTGGAGCAGGCGCTGGGCTGACCGCTGGCTGGGGAGGGTGGCCGTGCAGGACATCATGCCGACCTGGGTGGGGGCAACCGCCAAACAGATCGCCCGGGGCGTACGCCGGGGTGATGTCTCGGCGACCCAGGTGGTGGCCGACCATCTCGACCACATCGACCGGGCCGACGCCGGACTCGCCGCGTTCCGCACGGTACGCGGCGGGGCGGCGATCACCGAGGCGGAGAAGGTCGACGAGCAGGAGGACCTGGCCAACCTCCCGCTGGCCGGGGTGCCGGTCGGGGTCAAGGAGAACACCCCGGTGGCCGGGCTGCCCACCTGGAACGGCTCCGCCGCGGTGCGGACCGCGGTCGCCGAGGCCGACCACGAGGTGGTCCGCCGGCTGCGCGGGGCCGGCGCGGTGATCCTCGGGGTGACCCGGATGCCGGAGCTGGGGCTCTGGGGGCTCACCGACGACGAGACCGCCGTCACCCGCAACCCGTGGGACACCGGGCGTACCCCCGGCGGCTCCTCGGGCGGGGCCGCCGCCGCGGTGGCCGCCGGGCTGGTGCCGATCGCGCACGGCAACGACGGGCTCGGCTCGATCCGCATCCCGGCCGCCTGCTGCGGCCTGCTCGGTCTCAAGCCCGGCCGGGGCGTGGTCCCCTGCCAGCTCGGTGCGGACGACTGGTTCGGCCTCACCGAGCACGGCGTGCTGACCGGTACGGTCGCCGACGCCGCCGTGGGCTTCGCCGTCCTGGCCGGTCGACGGCCGGAGAAGCTGGTGCCGCCGCAGCGGCTGCGGGTCGGCGTCTCGCTGCGCTCGCCGGTCCGGGGCGTCCACCCCGACCAGCCGAACCGGGACGCGGTCACCGCCGCCGGCCGGCTGCTCGCCGCCGCCGGACACGACGCCGTACCCGCCGACCCGGTCTACCCGACCGCGCTGGGCCTGCAGGGGATGGCTACCTGGTTCGCCGCCGCGGCCGCCGACGTCCGGGCCGCCGGCGTCGACCGGCGCAGCCTGCAACGGCGCAGCCGCCGGCACGTCGCGCTGGGCGAGTGGGCCCAACGACGCGGGTACGTCCGCGAGGCCGACCGCGCCGCCTGGCGGGACCGGTCGATCGGGTTCTTCGGCGACCACTCGGTCGACCTGCTGCTCACCCCCGCGCTGGCCAGCGCCCCGCCGCCGGCGCACGCCTGGTCGGGCCGGTCCTGGCGGTCCAACCTGCTGACCAACATCCGGTACGCCCCGTACGCCGCCCCGTGGAACGTCGCCGGCCTGCCGGCCCTGGTGGTGCCGGTGGGCCGCCGCCCGGACGGGCTGCCGGTGGGGGTGCAGCTGATCGGGCCACCCGGCTCGGAGCTGCTGCTGCTGGCCGTCGCCGGGCAGTTCGAGCTGCAGGCCCCCTGGCCCCGGCACGCCCCCGGCTACCCCCGGGTCGGCACACCGGTCGTCGCCTGAGCGTCCCGCTCCCGGTGACGGGGTCGTTGCCGCAGGTAGTGGCCGGTGTGCCCGCCGATGTCGCCGTCGGCGGCGGGCCGGGCGGGTGGCACGATCGGGGCATGACGGAACTGGTAGGCCTCGCCGACGTGCAGGCGGCCCGGGACGTGCTCGCCGGGGTTACCCGGGTCACCCCGCTGGAGCCCTCCCGGCCGTTGAGCGCGGCGCTCGCCGGTCCGGTCTGGCTCAAGTGCGAGAACGTGCAGCGCGCCGGGTCGTACAAGGTGCGCGGGGCGTACCTGCGGATCTCCCGGCTGTCGGCGGCGGAGAAGGCCCGGGGGGTGGTGGCGGCCAGCGCCGGCAACCACGCCCAGGGGGTCGCGCTCGCCGCCGGGCTGCTCGGCACCCACGCCACGGTCTTCATGCCGGTCAACGCCCCGCTGCCCAAGGTCGCCGCCACCAAGGGGTACGGCGCGCAGATCGAGCTGACCGGCGCGAACGTCGACGAGGCGCTGGTCGCCGCGCAGGCGTACGCCGAACGGACCGGTGCGGTGCTGATCCACCCCTTCGACCACCGGGACGTGATCGCCGGCCAGGGCACCGTGGCGCTGGAGATCCTGGAGCAGTGCCCCGACGTCAGGACCATCGTCACCGGCGTCGGCGGCGGTGGGCTGATCTCCGGGATCGCGGTGGCCGCGAAGGCGCTGCGCCCCGACGTCCGGGTGATCGGCGTGCAGGCGGCGAGCGCCGCGGCGTACCCGCCCTCGCTGGCCGCCGGTGAGCCGGTGCCGCTGACGGCCTTCTCCACCATCGCCGACGGCATCGCGGTCGGCCGACCGGGGGTGATCACCTTCGAGCACGTGCGCAAGCTCGTCGACGAGATCGTCACGGTCACCGAGGAGGACATCTCCCGCGCCCTGCTGATGCTCCTGGAACGGGGCAAGCAGGTGGTCGAGCCGGCCGGGGCGGCCGGCGTGGCCGCGCTGCTGGCCGGCGCGGTGCAGGTCGAGCCACCGGTGGTGGCGGTGCTCTCCGGCGGCAACATCGATCCGCTGCTGATGCTCCGGGTGATCGAGCACGGGCTGGCCGCCGCCGGCCGGTACCTGCGGGTCACCGTCCGCTGCTCGGACCGGCCGGGTCAGCTCGCCTCACTGCTGGCCGAGATCGCCGAGCACCGGGCGAACGTGGTCGACGTGGAACACCAGCGGGCCAACCCGCACCTGCACCTGGGCGAGGTGGAGGTGGCCCTGTCGGTGGAGACCCGGGGGGAGGAGCACTCCGAGGAGCTGATCGGCGCGCTGCGCGCCAGCGGCTACCAGGTCGGCTTCCCCGGCCTGGCCTGAGCCGTACGGCGGTGCCGCGCCCGTCGGCGGGCGCGGCACCGGTGCGCGGTGGGTCAGCCGGAGAACGGCTCGTAGTTGACCACGGTGACCTTGATGTCGGCCCCGCTCGGCGCGGTGTAGGTGACGGTCTGGCCGGACCGGCTGCCGAGGATCGCCTGACCGAGCGCCGACTCCGGGCTGTAGACGGTCAGGTCGGTGGTGGAGGCGATCTCCCGCGAGCCGAGCAGGAACGTCTCGGTGTCGGCCTGGTCGTCGTCGAAGTAGATCGTCACGACCATGCCGGGGGCGACCGCGTCGGCACTCGGCGCCTCGCCGACCTTCGCCGTGCGCAACAGCTCCTGCAGGTAGCGGATGCGCCCCTCCTGCTTGCCCTGCTCCTCGCGGGCGGCGTGGTAGCCGCCGTTCTCCTTCAGGTCGCCCTCCTCGCGCCGGGCGTTGATCTCGGCGGCGATGACCGGACGGCCCGCGATCAGCTCGTCGAGCTCGGCCTTGAGGCGGTCGTGCGCGTCCTGGGACAGCCAGGTGGCGGGCGCCTCGTTGTCAGTGGTGGACACAGGCGGTCTCCTCGATTCTGCGGTTCTGGCTGACAGGTGAATGTCCAAGTTACCAGTGCCGCGCACCACAGCGGTGTCGTCGATCACCGGCCGTACCGACGGCCCTGCCCGTCGTGCCGGCGCTCGGGTGGGCTCAGTCGGGGGCCCGGCAGCGCAGTACCTCGCCGATGAACGGCCGGCCGGTGGTGGTCAACCGGTGCCGGGAGGTGAGGTGCCGTTCGTCGGGACCGGCGGTCACCGTCACCTCCTCGCGGGCCACCTCCGCACCGGCCTGGTCGCGGGCCCGCAGGACACAGAGCGCCGAACCGCCGGCCGGCACGGTGACCCGGAAGTCGACCACGATCTGCGTGTCGGTGATCCCGGTGTAGGTGATCACCTCGGCGTCGTAGTTCGGGTCACCGTAGAGCTGGTACTGCCGGACCGCGACCAGGCTCAGCACCGCCGCCATCGCGACCGCCACGAGCACGACGAGCACGGTCCGCCGACGGCCGGGCGCGCGGCGACGGCCGTAGCGCCCGGGTGGGAACACCGGTGCCCCGGCGGGAATTGTGGCGTGCGTCTCGGTCACCGGCGGGTATCTCCTGGCGTTGTTGTCGGTGGCATCGGCAAGAATGGTCAGAGTCCATCTTTCCAGCCCGGCGCTGAGTCAACGATGGCAGGTCGGCACGGCTTGTGGTCACGATCTTGCAGGCACGATCTTGCGGGCACGATGTCGGGGTCACGATGTCGGGGTCACGATCTTGCGGTCACGATCTTGCGGTCATGGTCCGCTACGGTTCGGGCCGACCCGGGTGGGTCTGCCGCCGGGCACAGACGAGGAGCGCCGAAGTTGGCAGAGCAACTGCGTCTCATGGCCGTTCACGCACACCCCGACGACGAGTCGAGCAAGGGTGCCGCGATGATGGCCAAGTACGTCGCCGAGGGGGTGGACGTGCTGGTCGTGACCTGCACCGGCGGCGAACGCGGCAGCGTGCTCAACCCGAAACTCGACAGGCCCGAGGTGTGGGCCGACATCGCCGACATCCGCCGCCGTGAGATGGACGCCGCCCGGGCCGTCCTCGGCGTCGACCAGGCCTGGCTGGGCTTCGTCGACTCCGGGCTGCCCGAGGGCGATCCCCTGCCCCCGTTGCCGGAGGGCTGCTTCGCGCTGCAGGACGTCGAGCAGGCGGCGGGGCCACTGGTGCGGCTGATGCGACAGTTCCGGCCGCACGTCGTCACCACGTACGACGAAGAGGGCGGTTACCCGCACCCCGACCACATCATGTGTCACAAGGTCACCGTGGCGGCCTTCGACGCCGCCGCCGACGCCTCGCGCTATCCGGAGCTCGGCGCGCCCTGGCAGCCGCTGAAGCTCTACTACGACATCGGCTTCTCCAAGGGCAAGATCATGGCGCTGCACGAGGGGATGCTCGCCGCCGGCCTGGAGTCGCCGTACCAGGACTGGATCAAGCGGTGGGAGGACCGGGTCGACAAGGGCCCGCGGATCACCACCCGGGTGGAGTGCGCCGAGTACTTCCCGGTCCGCGACGACGCCCTGCGGGCCCACGCCACCCAGGTCGACCCGGACGGCTTCTGGTTCCACGTGCCGATGGAGATGCAGCAGCGGGCCTGGCCGACGGAGGACTTCGAGCTGGTCCGATCGCTGGTGGACAGCCCGCTGCCGGAGTCCGACCTGTTCGCCGGGGTGCGGGAGACCGTTGATGCCCGCTGACCACCGCCGGGGCTACCCTGGTGGGCAGTCATCCACCGGAGGTCCCTCATGCTGACCGCAGCCCAGGTGCTCGCTGCGAACAATTTCGGCAACACCCGTACGGGTGGCCTGGCCGGTCCGATGGGCCTCTTCCTCATCCTGGTGCTGGCCATCGTCACCGTGCTGCTCATCCGGAACATGAACTCCCGGCTGCGCCGGCTGCCCGACCGGTTCCCGGAGTCGCCGGGCGAGGCGTCCCGGGCCGAGGCGACCGCCGCCGAACCGGCCGACGTGAGCGTCGCGCAGGAATCCTTACCGAATGCCGGCAAGGGGCGCCAGCAGCGCCGCAACGGGTAGTTCATTCGTGATTCACGCCGAACCGGATGGTCGCCCCCTGTTGCGACCATCCGGTTTGGCTTAGCCTTCCGCCGGGGGACCAGACGTTCCCCGAGCCGTGCGCGGAAGGGGGCGCCGATGAAGGTCACCGCACCGGTCGCCCGTGGTGCCCGCCACCGGCCGACCGACGGAGGCGTCCGGTGATCCCCGGCCGGGCCGGCGAGGATCCGATCGACCGGCTCGGGTGGCGCGGCACACCGACGCGCGTACTGCTGCTCACCGGCGCGGTCCTGCTGACCGCGCTGGCAGCCGCCGTGGTCGGATTGACCCTGCCCGCCCGCCTGCCTGCCGACGACCCGCTACCGGGTCCCGCCCGCTTCGGCCTCGCGGTGGCCGCCTTCGCGGTGGCCCAGCTGGCCCGGCTGCGCTTCCGCACCACAGCGGGCATGGTGAGCATCACCTGGGGCGAGGCCGCCCTGATCGTCTGCCTCTACCTGGTACCGGCCGGCTGGCTGCCCGCCGCCGCGCTGCTCGGCACCGGACTCGCCTGGTGGGCGATGTCCATCGCCGGGGACCGTCAACCGACGCTGGAGATCGTCCGCATCGCGGCCTCGTTGGCCGCGGCGACCGCGCTGGCCGCCTCGGTCGCCACCACCCTGGGTCGGCCCCTGCTCGCCGCCCCCACGCCCGGGCTGGCGCTCGCCCTGGTCGCCGGGTCGGTGACGTACCTGCTGGTGACGGCCTGGCTCGGCGGGGTGATGCTGGGGCTGCGACACAGCGTGCCGATCGGCACCCCGCTGCTGGCCGCGCTCCGCGGCAAGCTGTTGATGTTCGTCGGCAACATCGCCGTCGGCCTGGTCGTGGTCGCCCTGATGGAGATCGACCCGCGCTGGCTGCTGCTGCTCCCGCCACCACTGTGGCTGCTCCAGCAGACCTACCGGCACCGGCTGCGCTCCGATCAGGAACGTCGTACCTGGCGGGCCTTTGCCGAGGCCACCGCCGCACTCAACCAGCTGGAGGAGCGGGGGGTGGCCACCGCCGCGGTCACCGGCGCGCTCAACCTGTTCGGCGCGGAGACGGTCGAGGTGGACGTGGCCCGCCCGGACGGCCACTGGCGACGTTACCGGTGCGACGTGGGTGGCCAGGTGACCGAGCTGGACGCCGACCCGCCGACCGGTCACGAGCCCGGTGAACACGAGCTGCTCCGCCGGCTCGGCGTCGGCTCGACCGAGGTCGGCGAGCTACGGCTGCGTTTTCCCCGCTCGGCACCGCCGGAGGCCCGGGAACGGGACGCCCTCGCCGCCTTCGGTGACGCGCTGGCCGCGGCCCTGCACGACGCGGCGACCCACCGGGAGCTGCGGCGGGTCACCGAACGCTCGTCGTACGAGGCGGTGCACGATCCGCTCACCGGACGGCTGAACCGGACGGCCATGCTCAGCCGGGGCGACCAGGCGCTGCGCCAGTTGGCCCACGAGCACCCGGTGGCGCTGCTGCTGCTCGACATCAACCAGTTCAAAGAGGTCAACGACACCCTCGGGCACGCCGCCGGTGACCAGCTGCTGCGGCTGACCGCCGACCGGCTGGAGGCCCTGGTCCGCCCCGGTGACCTGCTCGGGCGGCTCGGCGGCGACGAGTTCGCGCTGCTGGTGACCTCTGTCCCGGTGGTCGGCGACCGGGCCGCCCCGAGCGCGTACGCGCTGCGCCGGGCCCGGGAGATCGCCGAACGACTCGCCGCCCCGACCGAGGTGGCCGGGGTGCGGATGTCCGTCGAGGTCTCGGTGGGGGTGGTGGTGACCGCCGCCGGCACCGCCGACCTGACCGAACTGCTGCGCCGGGCCGACATCGCGATGTACCAGGCCAAGGGCAGCGGCGGCAGCATCGTCGCGTACGACAGCGCCCGGGACGCCGCCAGCACCGACCAGCTCGCCCTCCTCGCCGAGCTACGGGAGGCCCTCGCCGCCGACGACCAGCTGGTGCTGGCCCTGCAACCGGCCGTCGACCTGACCACCGGGGCACCGACCGGGGTGGAGGCGCTGATCCGCTGGCACCACCCGCGCCGGGGCTGGCTCAACCCGGTGGAGTTCATCCGCCCGGTGGAGCTCAGCGAGCAGCTCGGCACCTTCACCCGGTACGTCCTCGACAAGGCGCTGGCGGTGGCGGCCGGCTGGGCCCGGGAGGGGGTGGACGTACCCATCTCGGTCAACCTGTCGGCGCGTAGCCTGCTGGACCCCCGGCTGCCGGCCGACATCGCCGACCTGCTGCGTCGCCACCAGGTGCCGGCGCACCGGCTGGTGCTGGAGATCACCGAGACGGTGGTGATGAGCGAGCTGGAGATCATCGACGAGGTGCTGGCCACGCTGCGGGCGATGGGTGTGCAGCTCGCCGTGGACGACTTCGGCACCGGCTTCTCGTCGTTGACCTTCCTGACCCGGATCACCGTGGACGAGCTGAAGGTGGACCGCTCGTTCGTGCTCCGGATGGCCGACTCGCCCGAGGCGGCGGCCATCGTACGGACCACCGTCGGGCTCGCCCACGAGCTGGGGCTGCGGGTGGTGGCCGAGGGCGTGGAGACCGCCGAGCAGCGCCTCGCCCTGACCGAGCTGGGCTGCACGGCGGCCCAGGGCTACCACTTCTTCAAGCCGATGCCGGCCGACAAGATCAGCGCGGTACTCGGCTCGATGATCGACACGAGCCGCCCCACCGTCGTCCCGCTCCGCGCCGACGGCGCCTCCTGACCGCTGCGCGCCCGGCGGGGCCTCCCAGGCGCTGCGCCGATGGGGCCTTCTGGGCGCTGCGCGCCGGGCGTGGGCTTTCATGGGCGCTGCGCGCCGGGCGTGGGGCTGGGTAGGGTCGTCGGGTGAACCGACTCGTCGACGCCACCAGCCCGTACCTGCTCCAGCACGCCGACAACCCGGTGGACTGGTGGCCCTGGTGTGACGAGGCGTTCGCCGAGGCCAGGCACCGGGACGTGCCGGTGCTGATCTCGGTGGGCTACGCGGCCTGCCACTGGTGTCATGTGATGGCCCACGAATCGTTCGAGGACGAGGCGGTCGGTGCCCTGCTCAACGAGGGCTTCGTGGCGATCAAGGTGGACCGGGAGGAACGCCCCGACGTCGACGCCGTCTACATGACCGCCACCCAGGCGATGACCGGGCAGGGCGGCTGGCCGATGACCGTCTTCGCCACGCCGGACGGTACCCCGTTCTTCTGCGGCACCTACTTCCCGAAGGCCAACTTCGTCCGGCTGCTGGAGTCGGTGGGCACGGCCTGGCGGGAGCAGCGGGACGCCGTACTCCAGCAGGGGGCCGCGGTGGTCGAGGCGATCGGCGGCGCGCAGGCCGTCGGAGGTCCCACCGCGCCGCTCACCGCCGACCTGCTCGACGCCGCCGCCGGTCAGCTTGCCAAGGAGTACGACCGCCAGCACGGCGGTTTCGGCGGGGCGCCCAAGTTCCCGCCGCACCTGAACCTGCTCTTCCTGCTCCGGCACCACCAGCGCACCGGGTCCGCCGAGAGCCTGGAGATCGTCCGGCACACCTGCGAGGCGATGGCCCGGGGCGGCCTGCACGACCAGCTCGCCGGCGGTTTCGCCAGGTACTCGGTGGACGCGCACTGGACGGTGCCGCACTTCGAGAAGATGCTCTACGACAACGCCCTGCTGCTGCGGGTCTACACCCAGCTCTGGCGGCTCACCGGTGACCCGCTGGCCAAGCGGGTGGCCCGGGACACCGCCCGGTTCCTCGCCGACGAGCTGCACCGCCCCGGTCAGGGCTTCGCCTCCGCGCTGGACGCCGACACCGACGGCGTGGAGGGGCTCACCTACGCCTGGACGCCCGCTCAGCTCGTCGAGGTGCTGGGCGAGGAGGACGGGCGGTGGGCCGCCGACCTCTTCGCGGTCACCGAAGCCGGCACCTTCGAACACGGCACCAGCGTGCTGCGGCTGGCCCGGGACGTCGACGACGCCGACCCGACGGTACGGGGGCGCTGGCAGCGGGTGGTCCGGCAGCTGCTGGCCGCCCGGGACACCCGCCCGCAACCGGCCCGCGACGACAAGGTGGTGGCCGCCTGGAACGGCCTGGCGATCACCGCGCTCGCCGAGTTCGTCCGCCTCGTCGAGGCCGAGGTAACCGCCGGCCCGCCTGGTGGTCCGGCGTCGCCCGGTGAGCGGGCCGGGGCTGACGATGGCACCGATGCCGCCGACCGTGCTGCTGACGCGGCCGGTGCCGCCGGGGTCGCGGGGGCCGGTGACGACAACCTGCTGGCGGGGGTGACCATCGTCGCCGACGGGGCGATGCGCGACGCCGCCGAACACCTGGCCCGGGTGCACGTCGTCGACGGCCGGCTGCGCCGGGTCTCCCGCGACGGCGTGGTCGGCGAGCCGGCCGGGGTGCTGGAGGACTACGGCTGCGTCGCCGAGGCGTTCTGCGCGATGCACCAGCTCACCGGTGAGGGGCGCTGGCTGGAGCTGGCCGGGCAGCTGCTGGACACCGCCCTGGCCCGCTTCGCCGCCCCCGGTGGCGGCTTCTACGACACCGCCGACGACGCCGAGCAACTCGTCGCCCGGCCGGCCGACCCGACCGACAACGCCACCCCGTCCGGTCGGTCGGCGATCGCGGCGGCGCTGGTGACGTACTCGGCGCTGACCGGCGAGACCCGCTACCGGGAGGCCGCCGAGGCCGCCCTGGCCACCATCGCCCCGATCGCCGCCCGGCACGCCCGCTTCACCGGGTACGCGACCACGGTGGGAGAGGCACTGCTCTCCGGGCCGTACGAGATCGCGGTGGCCACCACCGACCCGGCCGCCGACCCGCTGGTCGCCGCCGCGTTCCGGCACGCCCCACCCGGGGCGGTACTGGTCGCCGGCCTCCCGGACCAGCCCGGGGTGCCGCTGCTGGCCGACCGCCCGACACGCGACGGCCAGCCCACCGCGTACGTCTGCCGGGGTTTCGTCTGCCAACGTCCCGTCACCACCGTCCCCGACCTCCTCACCCAGCTGTAAGGAAGGGCCCCCTGTTAACGCCTGCGGTAGAGAAGGGTCCCCTTCTTACCGCCCGACCGACCGCCCGTCCGGCGCGGCCCCGTCCGGCGCGGCCCCGTCCGGCGCGGCCCCGTCCGGCGCGGCCCCGTCCGGCGCGGCCCGTCCGGCGCGGCCCGTCCGGCGCGGCGCGGTCTGGCGTGATGCGGACTGCGGGGGCGGGGGGCGAGAGGGGGGTACCGGAGCGCGCGGTTAGGCTGGCGGCCGAGATGGATACCCGAACCGGTCTGCCTGTTGTCGGCATGGTGGGGGGCGGCCAGCTGGCCCGGATGACCCACCAGGCCGCGATCGCCCTCGGTCAGTCGCTGCGCGTGCTCGCGCAGTCGCCCGACGATGGTGCCGCCCTGGTCGCCGCCGACGTGCAGTACGGCGACCACACCGACCTCGCCGCGCTGCGTACCTTCGCCAAGAGCTGCGACGTGGTCACCTTCGACCACGAGCACGTGCCGACGGAGCACATCCGGCTGCTCGCCGCCGAGGGGGTGAAGCTCTTTCCGCCGGCTGACGCCCTGCTGCACGCGCAGGACAAGCGGATCATGCGGGAACGCCTCGGCGCGCTGGGCGCGCCGAACCCGGTGTGGCAGCCGGTCACCGAGCCGGCCGACCTCGTCGCCTTCGGCACCGAGCAGGGCTGGCCGGTGGTGCTCAAGGCCGCCCGGGGCGGGTATGACGGCCGGGGCGTCTGGCTGGTCGACGACGCCGCACAGGCAACCGAGCTGGCCGGCACCCTGCTGGCCGGCGGGACCCGGCTGATCGTCGAGGAGCGGGTACGGCTGCGCCGCGAGCTGGCCGTGCAGGTGGCCCGCTCGCCGTTCGGCCAGGTGGCGGCGTACCCGGTGGTGGAGACCGTGCAGGTCGACGGCGTCTGCGTCGAGGTGCTGGCCCCGGCCCCCGGGTTGGCCGAGGAGGTGGCGGTCGCCGCCCAGCAGCTCGCCATCGACCTGGCCACCGCGCTCGGGGTGGTCGGCCTGCTCGCGGTGGAGCTCTTCGAGACCCCGACCGGCCTGGTCGTCAACGAGCTGGCGATGCGACCGCACAACTCGGGGCACTGGACCATCGAGGGGGCCCGGACCTCGCAGTTCGAGCAGCACCTGCGGGCGGTCCTGGACTACCCGATGGGGGACACCGCGCTGACCGCCCCGGTGGTGGTGATGGCGAACGTGCTCGGTGGTGAGCCGGGTGGGATCTCCGTCGACGAGCGGTTGCACCACCTCTTCGCCGCCGAGCCAGGGGCCAAGGTCCACCTGTACGGCAAGCAGGTGCGTCCCGGTCGCAAGATCGGGCACGTGACGGTGCTCGGTGACGAGCTCGACGACGTACGGGCGCGGGCCGCGCGGGCCGCCCGCTGGCTGCGAGAGGGAACCAGTGAGTGAGCTTGCCAACGTCGGGGTCGCCGACGAGGGACTGCCGACCGCCAGTACGGTCGGACTGATCATGGGCAGCGACTCGGACTGGCCGACGATGCGGGCCGCCGCCGAGGCGCTTGACGAGTTCGGGGTCGCCTACGAGGTGCACGTGATCTCGGCGCACCGGACCCCGGTCAAGATGATCGAGTACGGCCGGGCCGCCGCTGACCGGGGGATCAAGGTGATCATCGCCGGGGCGGGTGGCGCGGCGGCCCTGCCCGGCATGGTCGCCTCGGTGACCCCGCTGCCGGTGATCGGCGTACCGGTGCCGTTGAAGCATCTCGATGGGATGGACTCGCTGCTGTCGATCGTGCAGATGCCCGCCGGGGTGCCGGTGGCCACCGTCTCCATCGGCAACGCCCGCAACGCCGGCCTGCTCGCGGTACGCATCCTGGCCGCCGCCGACCGGGCCCTGCTGGACCGGATGGCGACCTACCAGGCAGACCTGGAGCAGTTGGTCGCCGAGAAGGACGCCACCCTGCGCGCCTCCCTGGCCTGACCCCACCCGCCCCACCCTGCCTTTCGCACGGCCCTGCCTTCCGCACTGCCTCGGCTTCGCGTCGGGCTGGCCTCCGGCTGGTGAGAGGGGTACCCCGCTATACCGAAAGCGTTAACAGGGGGCCCTTCCTTACACCCTCATCAGCGCATGCCGCGTAGGGCGGTCTGGAGGCGTTCCTGGGCGCGGCGGCGGCGTTCGTTGCTCGCGCCCAGGACCAGTAGCACCAGTCCGACCGGGATCAGCACCAGCCACGGGCCGAGGCTGAACAACGCGTGCAGTGCGGCGATCGCGGTCACCACCGCCCCGATGATCACCGGTGCCTGCTGCTGACTGGTCGAGCCGAAGACCAGCACGGCCACCGCGCCGAGCAGCAGCAGCACCTGGCGCATCAGGCTGGTGTCGGTGGCCAGCACGATCGCCAGGGTGGGTACGAAGGCGGCGACCAGCGCCGGACCGTACGCCACCCAGCTGCTCAGGTCCGCCCGCTGCCGCAGCTCCAGGAGCCCGACCAGGAGGGCGAGCAGGGCGAACGGCAGGGTGTACGCCTCCGGCAGGGCCACGTCGGCGACCCGCATCAGGATCCACCAGGCGGTGATCTCGCAGAGCACCACCGCCCAGAACAGGATGCGCCGTTCCGTCGGCCGGCGGCCGGGCCTGGTGGCCGCCACTCCGAGGACCGCGCCCCAGGCGGCGAGCAGGCCGGCGATGTGCCGGGGCGAGTCGAAGGCCAGGGCCAGCGCGATGAGTGCCGCGGCGAACCCGCTCCACTCGACGGTGGCCGCCTCGCGCTGCGCCTCGGGGCGACGCAACCGGGGCAGGGTCACCGCGAGCACCTGCAGGGCCGCCCCCACCGCCAGCACCCCGAACGCGGACCAGACCGCCGGGAAGCCGGCGGCCAGCCCGAGGGTGAGCACGAAGAGTTGGGCCTTGAGCGAGGCGAAGAGCCAGCCCAGGATCCGGGCCCGTCCGGTGGTGCCGAAGATGGCCGCGACCAGGCCTACCGCCGCGCCGCCGCCGAGGACGAACAACGTCAGCTCCTGGGTGGCCAGTCCGGCCGCCAGTCCGGCGCCGCCGGCGGCCAGCCCGAGGCCGAACACCAGCACCCGGGCCCACCGCAGCGAGCGGGCCCGCTCGGCGGGCGGCGGCGGTGGGGTCAGCGCCAGGCCGAGCATCGAGATGGTGAAGACCGCGAGTCCGGCCAACGCGCTGGCCGGCCAGGGCTGTCCGAGGGCGATCGGCGCGATCAGCAGCGTGACGCCGATCCCGGGCAGGATCACCGGTACGGCCCGGGACCGGCGTCCGTCGCTGAAGCCGACGGCGGCCAGTGCGGCGGTGACGGTGAGCAGCAGCGTGGTCAGCACGTGGGTCGGGTCGGCGGCGGCCGGCGGCACGCTGAGCAGCTCCGGTGGTGGCCCCTGCCAGGTCGCCGACAGCGTCCGGTACGGCTGCGCCAACGCCATCACCAGGGCCGGCCCGATCGAGTAGAGCGCCAGCAGGATCGGCACCGTGGCGGCGGCGAGCGCCCCGGCGGCGGGGCTGACCCGCCAGCGCAGCACCGGATCGTCCGGGTCCCGGCGCAGCGACCCGTCGAACCGGACCGACCAGCGGCGGACCGGCCGGGCCGACTCGGCAGGTGGTGCGGTGGCCGCGCGGAGCAGTTCGGCGAGTACCCCGAGCAGCGCCGCGGCGGCGGCGTACACGCCGACGGGCAGGCCGACGGGGATCGCCGCCAGCGCGGTGACCGTCGCACCACCGGCGACCGCGCCGCTGCCGTACGGCAGGTACTGCGGCACCCGGTCGCGGACCGTGCCCAACGCGACCAGCCCGAGGCTGGTCGCGGCCAGCGCCGAGGTGAGGATGACCTGGGGCGAGCGACCGAACTCGGCGGCCAGCGCGGCGACCGCGCCAGGGGTGGCCAGCAGGGCGGCACCGGCGGCGGCACCGCCGATCTGGACCAGGTGCGGCGGCATGCCCTCGGTCGTCAGGTCGTTCACCTGCCAACTGGCCTGGACCCGGGCCACCACGGCGACCGCCACACCGAGCAGCACGATGCTGCCCAGGGCGAGGGCGGTGGTCCACGGCCGGACCAGCCCGGCGCCGGCCGCGTACAGGCAGAGCAGGCCGGCCAGCAGCGCCCGGGAGAGCCCGGCCCGGGGGTCCACGGTGGCCACCGCGGCCATCGCGAAACCGGTGGCGACCATAATGCCGACCAGGACCGGCGACCACCACGGCAACCCGAAGGCAGCCGGTACGGCGATCGTGGCGAGCACGGCCGCGCCGCCCGACACGTCGTACCGCCAGGGCGGTGGTAGCAGCACCGCGGCGGCGACCGCCAGCAGCGCCAGCGCGACCGGCGCCTGCCAGGTCGAACCGCCGGTCGGCGCGGCCGGCCAGTTGGTCAGGTCACCGGACCAGATCGGGCCCGGCGTGGCCAGCACCCCGAACCCGCCGCGCACCGCCGACCAGCCGGCGAGCACGCCGATCAGGACGCCGCCGACGGCCACCCCGAGGATGGGGCCCCGTCGCCACTCCACCGGCATCGCCCGGGCGGCGACCGCGATCACCAGGACCAGCACGGCGGCGACCACGAGCTGACCACCCGGGGTGAGCACCGCCGCGATCCGGACCATGGTGGCGACCAGCGTCGTGGTCACCGCGGCGAGGGCGAGGTCGGCACCGTCCACCGAGGCGTCGGAACGGCGACTCGCGTCGATCGACGGGGCGAGGACCACCAGGGCCGTGGTGGCCAGCACCAGTACGCCCACCCACAGGTCGGCCGCGGTTCGCCCGGGTGCCACCACCGCGGTGGCGCCGACGACCAGGGCGCCCAGTCCGGCGCCGGCGGCCAGGGGTGTGGGGATGTGCCGCTGGGACACCTGGACCACCGCGGCGTAGCCGAGGGTGACACAGACCGCCAGGAAGCTGGCGGCCAGCACCGGCACGGTCATCTCCCGCACGCTCGCCGGGGTCGGCGTGGGATCGACGACGATGTTGGCGGCGACGAACGCGGCGACCGACCCGGGCAGGGCGAACGCCGCACCGCCGGCGGCCCACGCGGCGACCGTTCCGGTGCCGGCCGGGGTCATCCGGTAGCGCGGGGCCAACGCCACCGCGATGCCGGCCAGGCAGAGCGCCAGCAACACCGCGCTGGTCAGCCCCGGTCGGGCCAGCGACGCCCCGGCGCCCGCCGCGCCCACGACGGCCGCGGTGACCACGTGTGCCAGCGCGGACCGCTCCGTCGTGGTGCTCAGCCCGAGCGCCCCGATGCCGACCGCCGCCAGCACCATCGGCCAGGGCGCGGCCGACCAACCCAGACCGAAGGCCGCCGGTACGGCCAGCGCGGTCAACGCCGCCCCCACCACGGCGAACTCCCGGCGGATCGGCACCGGCAGGGCCAGTACGGCGGCCACCGTCAGCAGCAGCGCGGCGGCCGGCAGCTGCCAGGCGGCCGGGCCGACGGCGGCGGCCAGCTCACCGGGGTACCGGTCCAGGTCGGCCGCCCAGGCCGGCAGGGCGGCGCGGACCGGTGCGAGGCCGGCGCGTACCGCGTCGACGGCGACCAGGACGCCGCAGACCGTCAGCGCCGCGGCCGAGGCGAGCTGCGGGCCGCGCCGGGCCGCCTCGGGTACCGCCCGCACGGCGAGCCCGGTCAGCGCGATCACCGCCGCGATCAGCAGGACCGCCCGGCCGGGCAGGGCCACCGCGGCCACCCGGCTGAACGCGGCGATCACCGCGAGCGTGACGATGCCCGCGCCGAGGTCCGGCAGCGGCGGCTGGCGCAGGGTCAGGGTGCCGGCCAGGCAGACCACCGCGGCCAGCAGCAGCGCCATCCCGGCCCCGGCGGCGGCCGGCACCGTGTCGGCGCGCAACAGGCCGGTGACCGCGTACGCCAGCGCCACCGCGATCGCGACGCCGTGCAGCGTGAAGGTCAACTCCCGCAGCCCCGGTACCGGTCGGGCCGGGCCGGTGGTCACCCGGGGGCGGGTGGGCCCGGCCCCGAGGACCTCGCCGGTCTCCTCCTGCGCCGTCTCGGGGCGGCCCTCGGTCGGCATCGTCAGCGGTGGGTACCGGTCGGCGAGGTCCTGGCGTACGGGTCGTTCGACGGTCAGCGGGGACCGGGCCAGCCAGAGGTCCACCGCGGCGACCACGGTCAGCACCAGCGCCCAGCCCACCGGCCCGCTGATCCAGTCGTACGCCAGCAGTGGCACCACCGGTTGCGCGGCCAGCACGGTGGTGAAACGCGGCACCCGCAGCCCGGTCCACCGCGCGTACGCCAGGCTGCCCCCGGCGGTGCCGCCGAGGACCAGGGCGGCGAAGAGCGCGCCGGAGACGGCGCCGGAGCCGATCCGGTCCACGGCCCAGAGGGCGTACCCGGCCAGCGGCAGCAGGAGCAGCCCGACCGCCGCGATGGTCTCGGCGGTGGAGGTGAGGCCCCGGTGGGCCAGTACCGGCGGCGCGAGCAGCATCAGCACCGTGGCGACCAGCAGCACCCCGAGCCGGCCCAGCGCCCCCATCGAGCTGGTCCCCAGCACCGCGAAGACCACCGCGGCCACCCCGAGCACCAACGCGCTCAACCCGAGGGGGATGTTCTGTACCTCCCGGGAGGAGGCCTCCGGCGGGTGCTCCGGGTCGTCGGCGTCCAGCCAGGTGGCCCGGGACAGCGGCGGGTCCTCCGGTGGGGGCGCGACCGTGGGGCCCTGCCGGGGCACCCGTGGGGGCGTACCCGGGCTTCTGGTGCCGGTGGTCTCCGTCGTCGGGCCGGCGGTCGGTGCCCCGGCCTGCTGGGGCACCCGCCCCGCTCCGCCGGTGGGTGTATCGGTCCTGCCGGGGGACGTGTTGCGCCCGCCGGGCGACGTCCCACCGGTCCGGGGTGGCGTGCCGACCGGCCCGGCGGCGGCACCGCTCGTGCCGGCCTTACCGCTCGTGCCGGCTCTGTGGGCCCTGCCGGTGGTGCCGCCCGCCCGGCCGCGCCGGACCCGCCGCGGCCGGACGCCCTGCTTGCCCGGTTGTTCACCGGCGTGCGCGAGGATGTCCCGCTGGAAGAGCGCGGCCTGCATCTTCTGGGCGATCTGCCGCTGTTCGGCGGCGATGGCGGCCTCCCGGGCCTTCATCTCCGCGATCGACCGCTCCACCTCCGCCAGGTGCCCGGCCCACTGTGGCTGGTCGGCCCCGCAGTGCGGGCAGTGGGCGGCGGCTTTGATCTCCCTGCCGCACGAGGAGCACTGAAAGGTCTGCACGACACCCCTCCACCCGGCTGGCCCGCACTGTGGACTTCCACTGTCGCAGCATGCCAAACCCGGCGCTGATCTCGACACCCGTCGCCGCGTGGTCGATCGGAATCCTTCGTCCCCGGCCACGCCCCCTCTCCCGGGAGAGGGCACGCCCCTCCCGGGAGAGGGCACGCCCCTCCCGGGAGAGGCGAAGCCTCCCTCTCGGGGAAGGCACGCCAGAAAGCAGGAAGTAGTGGCCTCACCAGGGGGTGAGACCACTACTTCCAGGAAACAGCCGCCCAGACCCTGGGGGAGCGGGGCGGGGCAGGTTTCAGGGGCGGCCGAGGCCCCGGTACTCCCAGCCGGCCTGGGTCCAGAGGGCGGAGTCGAGGCAGTTGCGACCGTCGACGACCCGCCGTCCGTTCACCAACTCGCCGAGGACGATCGGGTCGGCGTTGCGGAAGTCGGCCCACTCGGTGAGCACACAGACCAGGTCGGCACCGGTGACGGCGTCGGTCATGCTGTGCTCGTAGCTCAGCTCCGGCACCGCCCGGCGGGCGTTCTCGATCCCCTGCGGGTCGAAGACGTGCACGTCCGCGCCGGCCTTCTGCAGCAGCGCGGCGACCGACAGGGCGGGGGCGTCCCGGACGTCGTCGGTGTTGGGCTTGAAGGTGGCCCCGAGCACCGCGATCCGGGTCCCGGAGAGGTCCGGGCCCGCCGGGCCGGCGCGGCGACCGAGCAGGTCGGCGGCGAGATGCAGGACCCGGGTACGCCGACGCAGGTTGATCAGGTCGACCTCGTGCAGGAACCGCAGCGCCTCCCCGGCGCCCAGCTCCTGGGCCCGCGCCTGGAAGGCCCGGATGTCCTTGGGCAGGCAGGCCCCGCCGAAGCCGAGCCCGGCCTGGAGGAAGCGGTTGCCGATCCGGGGGTCGTACCCGATGGCCCGGGCCAGCTGGGTGACGTCGCCGCCGGAGGCCTCGCAGACCTCGGCCATCGCGTTGATGAAGGAGATCTTGGTGGCCAGGAAGGCGTTCGCGGCGACCTTTACCAGCTCGGCGGTGGCGAAGTCGGTGACCACCAGGGGCACCTCGCGGTCCTCGGTGGCGGCCAGGTCGAAGACCCCCTTGTGGGCGGCGTAGAGCATGCCGTTGGCCCACTCGCTCTTGACCCCGACCACGATCCGGTTGGGGCGCAGCACGTCGTCGACGGCGAAGCCCTCCTGGAGGAACTCCGGGCTCCACGCCACCTCGACGCCGAGGTCATCCGGGGTGTGCTTGCCGACCAGCTGCTCGACCCACTCGGCGGTGCCCACCGGCACCGTCGACTTGCCGACGATCAGGGCCTTGCGGGTCAGGTGCTGGGCCAGGCCGGTCACCGACGCCTCGACGTACGACAGGTCGGCGCCCATGCCGTCGGCGCGCTGCGGGGTGCCCACGCAGATGAAGTGCACGTCACCGAAGTCGGCGGTCTCGGCGATGTCGGTGCTGAACCGCAGCCGGCCGGCGGCCAGGTTGCGCTTGAGCAGCTCGTCCAGGCCGGGCTCGTGGATCGGCACGTCACCGGCGTTGAGCTTGGCGATCTTGTCGGCGTCGACGTCGAAACCGAGCACCTCGTAGCCGAGTTCGGCGTAGCAGATGGCGTAGGTCGCGCCCAGGTACCCGGTGCCGAGGAAGGTCACCCGGGGCCGGGACGCGCCGGACGGCGGTGTCACCGCGGCGATCGCCGGCATCGGCTGGGTGTTCGGGTACGGGATCGTCACGCCTGTCTTCTCCGCTCGCACTGGCGGCGCTTGGTTTGCGTCGCGTTCGGCTGGGCGCCTGTCCGGGGCACCAAGAAAGTTGTGGATCGTGGTGGGGGTCGGCGGCGCGCGCCGACGGCATCAGGACGAGCCTACGCGGCGGTAAGGATCACCTGAAGCATGGTCGCTATCCTTCATTCTGCGCGGTCGACGGGGCCGGCCACGGCGCCGACTGCGCATGATAGCGGTGAAGGGGAGGGGGCCGACATGGCCGCAGAGGAACCGTTCGACGTCTACCGGCTGCCCGAGGAGCACGAGGCGATCCGGGCTGCGGTCCGTGAGGTCTGTGCGGCGAAGGTGGCCCCCGGTGCCGCTGCGGCCGACGAGACTGGTGAGTTCCCGCAGGCCTCCTACGAGGCGTTGCGGGCCGCCGACTTCCACGCCCCGCACGTGCCCGTCGAGTACGGCGGCGCGGGTGCCGACGCCCTGGCCACCGCGATCGTCATCGAGGAGGTGGCCCGCGCCTGCGCGTCGTCCTCGTTGATCCCCGCGGTCAACAAGCTGGGCACGATGCCGCTGCTGCTGGCCGGCTCGGAGGAGCTGAAGCGGCGGTACCTGACCCCGGTGGCGGCGGGTGAGGCGATGTTCTCGTACTGCCTGTCCGAGCCGGAGGCCGGCAGTGACGCCGCGTCGATGACCACCCGGGCCGTCCGCGACGGCGACCACTGGGTCCTCAACGGCGTCAAGCGGTGGATCACCAACGCCGGCGTCTCGGAGTACTACACGGTCTTCGCCGTCACCGACCCGGCCGCCCGGTCCCGGGGCATCTCCGCCTTCGTGGTCGAGAAGTCCGATCCGGGGGTCAGCTTCGGCGCGCCGGAGAAGAAACTCGGCATCAAGGGCTCGCCGACCCGCGAGGTCTACCTGGACAACGTCCGGATCCCCGCCGACCGCATCATCGGCGAACCCGGCACCGGTTTCGGCACCGCGATGCGGACCCTGGACCACACCCGGGTCACCATCGCCGCCCAGGCCGTCGGCATCGCCCAGGGCGCGCTCGACTACGCCAAGGCGTACGCCGCCGAACGCCGGCAGTTCGGCAAGGCCATCGCCGAGTTCCAGGGCATCCAGTTCATGCTCGCCGACATGGGCATGAAACTCGAAGCCGCCCGACAGCTGACCTACGCCGCGGCCGGCAAGTCCGAACGCGGCGACGCCGACCTGACCTACTTCGGCGCCGCGGCCAAGTGCTTCGCCTCCGACGCCGCCATGGCGATCACCACCGACGCCGTACAGATCCTCGGCGGCTACGGCTACACCCGCGACTACCCCGTCGAACGCATGATGCGCGACGCCAAGATCACCCAGATCTACGAAGGCACCAACCAGGTCCAACGCATCGTCATGGCCAGGCAACTCCTCAAGGACTGACCCGGGTCGGTGGCGGGCCGCCCCATCGGCCCGCCACGGCTCAGATGTCGTCCAGGGTGTCGTCGGATCGGCGCGGTGCGCGTGGCGGCGCCGACCAGGGTGAGTTGCCGGTGCGCCGGGGCAGCGGCTCGGTAGGTGTGTCGTCGGGGTACCCGAGGGTCGGCGGGTTGGTGTCCCGGTCGTACGAGGGGCTCGCCGGCCAGTCGTACTCCTGGGTCTGGGTTGTCGGCGGCTCCGGCTCGGCCGTCGCCGGCACGGGCGCGGGCGCGGGCAGCACCGTCGGCCTGGGCCAGCGCCGCCACCGTTGCCCGCTGAAGGTGGCCATCAGCAGCATCAGGCCCAGCAGGAACAGGGTGCCGTTCTGCACCGGCAGTTCCAGGGGCAGCGGATCGCCCAGGATCCGCCAGCCGTCCGGGATCCGCTCTCGGACCTCGAACGGGACCACGAACATGCCGACGTACGGGGTGACGAGCAGCAGCCCGGCCACCAGCGGGCCGAGCGGTGAGACGCGCAGTGTGCCGAGCAGACCGAGCAGGATCCCGGCGACGCCCAGGTAGACGGCGGGCTCGATCAGGTTGGCGGTGTTGAAGGTACCGACCTGCACCCAGCGGTCGACGGTCCGGGCGGACCCGTCCTGCCCGAGGGTGACCAGGACCCAGGTGACCGGTGCCACCACCAGCCCACCGAGAAGGCTCCACAGATGTCGCATCCGCGCACCGTACCGTTTCCGCCATGACGGAGCACTTCTCTGCCGCGCCGGGTAAACCGACGTCGTACTCCCGGGTGACGCTGAGCCGCATCATGACGGCGGTCGATGTCAACCTGTACGGGACGGTACACGGTGGGGTACTGATGAAGTTCGTCGATGACGTCGCCGGAGCCGCCGCGGCCCGGCACAGCGGAGGCACCGCCGTCACCGCCGCGATCGACGAGATCGTCTTCTCCGAGGCGGTCCGGGTCGGCGACCTGGTGCACGCGCACGCCCAGGTCAACTGGACCGGGCAGACCTCGATGGAGGTCGGGGTGCGGGTGGTGGCCGAGCGGTGGGACTCGGCCGAGGACGAGGCGGTCCGAGTCGCCACGGCGTACCTGGTCTTCGTCGGGGTCGACGCGGGCGGCGCGCCCCGGGCGGTCCGACCGGTCCTGCCGGAGACCCCGCAGGACGAGCGGCGGTACCGGGAGGCCGAGATCCGCCGCGCCCACCGGCTGGCCCGCCGCCGCGCCATCCAGGCCCACCGCGCCACCTGACCTCTCGCGCCGCCGCCCCGGCCCCCGCGCCGCGGTCTCGGCCCCCGCGCCGTCGTCCCGGCCCCCGTGCCGCCGTCCCGGCCGGCTCCGCGCGGGTCGCCGGGGTGAGAGGGGAACCCCGCTATACAAAAGGCGTTAACAGGGGGCCCTTCCTTGCAGTTGGGGAGGGAGGGGTGGGGTGGGGCAGGATGGCGGCATGGACGTGTTGTGGACGCCGCCGGCGGACGTACGCGAGCGGTCCCGGATCGGGGCGTACCTGCGCTGGCTGGCCGAGCACCGGGGGCTGGAGTTCGCCGACTACCACGCGTTGTGGCAGTGGTCGGTCGACGACCTGGACGCCTTCTGGCGTTCGATCTGGGACCACTTCGAGGTGGTCGCGCACACCCCGCCGACGGCCACGCTCACCGACCCGGCGATGCCTGGTGCCCGCTGGTTCCCCGGGGCCCGGCTGAACTACGCCGAGAACGTGCTGCGGATGCCCGGTCGGGCCGACGACGACCCGGTGGTGGTGGCGCACGGCCAGACCCGCCCGCCGGTCACCCTGACCGCCGCCGGCCTGCGCGAGCAGGTTCGCCGGGTGGCGGCCGGGCTGCGCCGGCTCGGTGTCGGCCCCGGCGACCGGGTGGCCGCCTACGCCCCCAACATCGGTGAGACGTACGTGCTGCTGCTGGCCACCGCCAGTCTGGGTGCGGTCTTCTCGTCCTGCGCGCCCGAGTTCGGCACCCGCAGCGTCGTCGACCGCTGGCAGCAGATCGAGCCGGCGGTCCTGGTCGCCGTGGACGGCTACCGGTACGGCGAGAAGCCGGTGGACCGGCGCGCCGAGGTGGCCGCCATCCGGGCCGCGCTGCCGTCGCTGCGGCACACCGTCTGGATCCCGTACCTGGACCCGGCCGGCCCGCCGCCGGCGGAGACGCTTACCTGGGCCGAGTTGGCGGCGGCGACCGACGAGCCGTTGACCTTCACCCCGGTGCCGTTCGACCACCCGCTCTACGTGCTCTACTCCTCCGGCACGACCGGGCTGCCCAAGCCGATCGTGCACGGGCACGGGGGGATCCTGCTGGAGCATCTCAAGATGCTGGCGCTGCACCACGATCTGGGTCCGGCGGACCGGTTCTTCTGGTTCACCACCACCGGCTGGATGATGTGGAACTTCCTGGCCTCCGGCCCGGCGGTGGGCGCGACGATCGTGCTCTTCGACGGCAACCCGGGCCACCCCGACCTGGGCGGGCTCTGGCGGCTGGCCGAGGAGACCGGCACCACGTACTTCGGCACCTCCGCGCCGTACCTGCTGGCCTGCCGCAAGGCCGGGTTGGTGCCGCGCGAGACCGCCGACCTCAGCAGGTTGCGCGGGGTCGGCTCGACCGGCGCGCCGCTGCCCGCCGAGGGCTTCGCCTGGGTGTACGAGGCGGTCGGCGACGACCTGCAACTGCAGTCGCTGTCCGGCGGCACCGACGTCTGCACCGGGTTCGTCGGCGGGGTCCCGCTGTTGCCGGTGTACGCCGGGGAGATCACCTGCCGGGCGCTCGGCGCGAGGGTGGAGGCCCGGTCGGCCGACGGCACGCCGGTCCTCGGTGAGCTGGGCGAGCTGGTGATCACCGCGCCGATGCCGAGCATGCCTGTCGGGTTCTGGAACGACCCGGACGGCGTCCGCTACCGGGAGGCGTACTTCGACCACTACCCGGGGGTGTGGCGGCACGGCGACTGGATCACCATCAACGACCGGGGCGGCTGTGTGATCACCGGTCGTTCCGACGCCACCCTCAACCGGGGCGGCGTCCGGCTCGGTACCGCCGAGTTCTACTCGGTGGTCGAGGGCCTGCCCGAGGTGGTCGACTCGGTGGTGGTGCACCTGGAGGACGACCAGGGCGGCGCCGGTGAGCTGCTGCTCTTCGTGGTCCTCGGCGAGGGGCTGACCCTCGACGACGAGCTGCGTCGGAAGATCAGCCGCGAGCTGCGTACCGCGTTGTCGCCCCGGCACGTGCCCGACGAGATCCACCAGGTCCGGGCGGTGCCCCGCACCCTGTCGGCGAAGAAGCTGGAGGTCCCGGTGAAGAAGATTCTCACCGGGGTGCCGGTCGACCGGGCCGCCGCCACCGGCGCCCTGGTCAACCCGGAGTCGCTGACCGCCTTCGCCGCCCTCGCCCAGCGCCGCACCGCCACCGGCTGAACCGCCGCCCGGGTCCGGCTGTACCGCCCGGCCCGGCTGGCTCGCGTCGCGATCCGGGCCGGGCCGTCGCCGGGTTCAGGTCAGGGTGTGGGTGGTCTTCTCGGTCTCGGTGCGGGCGGCCAGCCGGGCCGGGTCGAGGTTGCCGCAGAGCACCACGCTGGCGGCCACCGTGAGCGGGGCCAGCAGCCAGTCCACCGGGTCCGGGTGGGCCGCCGCGTCGACCAGCACCCGGTCGCCGGGGCCGAGCCCGAGCTGATCGGCCCGATCGGCCGCGCGGGCCAGCAGCGCCGCGTCGTCCGGACCACCATCCGGGTACGGGGTGAAGTGGTCGCCGTGCACCCGTACCTCGCTCACGTAGTCGGCGAAGCCGGGCGGCACCTGCCGCAGCGGCCGGGCGAACGGGTCCAGCGCGAGGGCGTACCGTTCGCCGGCCGGCCAGGCGTCCGCCTCGGTGACCCGGTCGACGGCGGCGAAGAGCACCTCGACCGGACCTGGTCGGGGCAGCACGCTCAGCCGGGCCGACCAGCAGCCGAGCAGCACCGCCGCGGTCTGCCAGTGCGGGGGGAGCAGGACGGCGACCAGATCACCCTCGGTCACCGCCACCTCGTCGACGAGCAGGTTGGCCGTCTTGGCCACCCAGTTCGCCGCGGTGGCGCCGGAGATCTCGGTGCGCTCGCCGGTGGCGTCGTCGTACCAGGTCAGCAGGGGGCGGGCGGGGTCGGCTGCGATCGCGTCGGCGAACACCCGGGCAATGTTGTCGGCCATCGTCGCGAACGATACGCCGCCGCCGGCCGTACTCGTTGACAACGACAAGTCGGCGTACGGTCGGGTCGCAGTCAGCACCCGTACCGCGCGGCGGCGTAGGCTTGCCCGGAGTGTTGTTCCACACATCAGCGAAGTTCTAGGAGTCGCCCCGTGACCCCCGGCCGTCCGCCCCGCGTACTGATCGACGCCACGAGTGTCCCGGCCGACCGTGGTGGCGTCGGTCGATACGTCGATGGCCTGCTCGGTGCCCTCGGCAAGGTCTGCGGTTCGGGGGTGGACCTGGCCGTGGTCAGCCTCCGCACCGACCTGGAGCGTTACACCCGGATGCTGCCCGGCGCGGAGATCGTCCCCGCCCCCGCCGCGGTGGCCCACCGGCCCGCCCGGCTGGCCTGGGAGCAGACCGGGCTGCCGCTGCTGGCCCAGCAGGTGGGTGCCCAGGTGCTGCACTCGCCCTTCTACACCTGTCCGCTGCGGGCCGGCTGTCCGGTGACGGTCACCGTGCACGACGCCACCTTCTTCACCGAGCCGGAGCACTACGACAAGTCCCGGCGGACCTTCTTCCGCAGCGCGATCAAGACCTCGTTGCGTCGGGCCGAGCGGGTGATCGTGCCGAGCAAGGCCACCCGCGACGAGCTGATCCGGCTGCTGGACGCCGACCCGACCCGGATCGACGTCGCCTACCACGGGGTGGACCACACCGCCTTCCACGCCCCCAGCGAGGAGGAGAAGGCCCGGGTCCGGGCCCGACTGGGGCTGGGCGGCAGCAGCTACGTCGCCTTCCTCGGGGCCAAGGAGCCGCGCAAGAACGTACCCAATCTGATCCGGGGTTGGGCCCGCGCGGTGGGTGACCGGCCGGATCCGCCGGCGCTGGTGCTCGCCGGCGGGCAGGGCCACGACGACGACATCGACCGGGCGGTCGCCGAGGTCCCGTCGCACCTGCGGCTGCTACGGCCGGGCTACCTGCGCTACGCCGACCTGCCCGGCTTCCTCGGCGGCGCGCTGGTGGCGGCCTACCCGTCCTACGGGGAGGGTTTCGGGCTGCCCATCCTGGAGGCGATGGCCTGCGCCACCCCGGTGCTCACCACGCCCCGGCTCTCCCTGCCGGAGGTCGGTGGCGACGCGGTCGCCTACACCAGCGAGGCGCCGGACCAGATCGCCACCGACCTGGCCGCGCTCCTCGACGACGAGCAGCGCCGGCTCACCCTGGCCAAGGCCGGGTTCGACCGGGCCAAGGAGTTCACCTGGGCGTCCAGCGCCGAGGTGCACATCGCGGCGTGGAGCCGGGCCCGTTCCTGAGACTTCACTGGCGGTGCCCGCGAGGCTTCGTCCCTAGCGTGGCGGTTCGGGCATGATGTGCTGATGCTCTACGCCGTCATTCCGGCGGGTGGCAGCGGCACGAGGTTGTGGCCGTTGTCCCGCGCCGGCCACCCCAAGTTCCTCCACCCGCTCACCGGCTCGTCGGCCTCCCTGCTGCAGGAGACGGTGCGCCGGTTGGCTCCACTGAGCACGCCCGAGCGCACGTTGGTGGTGACCGGGGTGGCGCACGCCACGGCGGTCGCCCGGCAGCTGACCCAGCTGCCGGAGGAGAACATCCTGGTGGAGCCCTCGCCCCGGGACTCCTGCGCGGCCATCGCGCTGGCCGCCGCGGTGATCGCGACCCGGGACCCGGAGGCGGTGATGGGGTCCTTCGCCGCCGACCACGTGATCGGCGATCCGCAGCGCTGGGCGCAGACCGTGCGGGAGGCGGTCCACGGCGCCGAGCAGGGGCTGCTGATGACCGTGGGCATCACCCCGACCCGGCCCGAGACCGGCTACGGCTACCTGCAGACCGGTGACCCGGTGGGCGACGGTCCACTGCGTCCGGTGGCCGAGTTCAAGGAAAAGCCCGCCGTCGAGGTCGCCGAGGCGTACCTGCGCTCCGGGCACCACCTCTGGAACGCCAGCATGTTCGTCTGGCGGGTCGACGTGTTCCTGGCCGAGCTGGCCCGCCAGCAGCCCGACCTGTACGCGGGTGTCACCGCGATCGCCGCCGCCTGGGGCACCCCGGCGCAGGACGAGGAGCTGGGCCGGGTCTGGCCGACCCTGCCGAAGATCTCCGTGGACTACGCGGTGATGGAGGGTGCGGCGGCGGCCGGCCGGGTGGCCACGGTGCCCGGTGACTTCGGCTGGAACGACGTGGGTGACTTCCACACCCTCGGTGACGTGCTGCCCACCGACCCGGCCGGCAACGTGGTGCTCGGCACCGACGCCAAGGCGGACGTGCTGCTGCGCGACAGCAGCGGTCTGGTGGTGGTCTCCCAGTCCGGCAGGCTGGTGAGCGTGCTGGGCATGCGGGACACGATCGTGGTGGACACCGCCGACGCGGTGCTGGTCTGCGCACGCGAGCGCGCCCAGGACGTCAAGGCGCTCGTCGACGAGCTGAAGCAGCGCGGCGAGGAAGCCCTGATCTGAGGTTGCCCGGTCGGCCCCGGTCGGGCCGGCCCGGGACCCGCAGGCTCAGCGCGGCCGGTGGAAGGTGGCCCGGGTCAGGGCGGCCAGGGCCGGGGCGACCAGTTGGGCGGTCGCGTTGGCAAGTGGTCGGGGCAGCCGGTCCGGGGGGAACCAGCCCAACGCCTCGGACTCGGCACTCACCCGCTCCACCGCCCCGGGCGGCGCGAGGACCGCGAAACGCACGTCGTAGTGCGCCGAGTCGCCACCACAGCGCACCGGGTGGATGTCCACGTCGATGGGGACGGGATCGACGCGCAGGCCGTCGATCCCGGACTCCTCGGTGGCCTCCCGCAACGCCGCGCCGGCCAGCGTACGGTCGCCGGGTTCGCAGTGTCCGCCGAGCTGCACCCACCGACGCAGCTTGCCGTGCAGGCAGAGCAGCACCCGGGAGCCGGTCGGGTCCAGCACCAGCGCGCTGGCGGTGACGTGGCCGACCCGGTGGGCCCGACCCAGCGCCGACGGACCGGCGGTGAGCAGGTCGAGGGTACGGTCGCGGCCCACGGCGGCGCTCGGGCTGGTCGGCTCCCAGCCGGTCAGCAGCGCCACGGCGTCGGCGTGCAGGTCGAGGTACGCCGACCCGGCCGGCTCCACCGGCAGTGCCCCGCTCACAGGGCGAGGGCGGCGCTGGCGGTGCTGCCCGCGGGCGGGGGCAGCAGCACGGACGACACCTGCTCGGCCGCCAGCGCGGTCCGTAGCCGCTGCAGGTCGGCACCGAACCGGATCAGGTCGGCCGGTTCCACCGGGGTGGGCGGCGAGCCCAGCACCAGGGTGGCCGCCCCGGCCGGCCAGCCGGGCACGGCGGCGACCAGCTCGGCGCGTACCTGGTCGTCGGTGACCAGGGTGAAGGTCGTGCCGGGGGCGACCGAGTCGGCGACCACGGCGATCGCGCGTCGGACCGCGGCCGGGTCGACAGGTGCCGCCTCGTGGCGGTCGGGCAGGGTGGCCGCCTGGCGCAGGCCGGCCGCCTTCGCCTCGGCGGTGCCCAGCGAGAACAGGTCGAGCGCGGCGTCGCGGATCAGCGTCGACGCACCGGCGTCGGGGTCGGCGTCGGTACGGGTCGCGTTGAGGTAACCCCGGACCACCGCGACCGGCACCTGGTCACACTTGCCCTTGACCAGTTCGGCCGCGCCGGCCAACTCGTCCACCACCGCCATCTGGGTCAGGCTCAGCTCGTTGCCGTACGGGTCGACCTCCCCCCGGTGGTCGCGCAGCGCCGCCATCCCGGCCACCCCGAGCGCCACGTCGGTCAGCCCGTTGCGCCAGGGCCGGCCCATCGTGTCGCTGACGATCACCGCGACGTCGAGGTCGTACCGCTGGCGCAGGGCGGCGCGCAACGCCCGAGCCGAGGCGTCCGGGTCCACCGGCAGCAGCACCAGCCGGGTCTTGGCCACGTTCGAGGCGTCGATCCCGGCGGCGGCCAGCACGAAACCGTGGTGGGTCTGCACGATCCGGGTCGCCCCCCGGGTCGCCACCACCCGGGCGGTCTCGGCGGCCAGCACCTCGTCGCGGGCGGCGATCCGCTCCGGGCCGTCGGCCGGCACGTCGACCAACCGCCCCTCCGCCTTCGACACGATCTTGCTGGTCACCACCAGCACGTCGCCGTCGCGTAGCCAGGGCGCGGCGTTGCCGATCATCGTCGCCAGGTCGTCGCCCTCGGTCACGTCGCCGATGCCCAGCACCGGCAGGATCTCCAGTCTCACGCCAACTCCAATGCGGCCCGTACCATCTGCGCGGTCGCCTCCTCGTCGGTCATCCGCAGCGGGGCGGCCCGGACCGTCACCCCCGGCACCACCGTGCCGGCGTCCTCCTCGGCGACCAGCCAGCCGTCCAGCAGACCACCGGAGCCCCGCCCGCCGTAGAGCCGGCCCACCCCGGCGGCGCTGCACTCGACCCCGAGCACCGCCAGGCACCGGTCGGCCATGCCGCGTACCGGCGCGCCGCCGATGATCGGTGAGACGCCGACGACCGGGGCCGGCCCGTCGGCGACCGCCTCGCGCAGCCCCGGCACGGCCAGCACCGGGGCGATGCTCACCACCGGGTTGCTCGGCGCGATCAGCACCGCGTCGGCGGAACCGAGCGCCTCCAGCACGCCGGGTGCCGGCTTCGCGGTGTCGGCACCGACGAAGACGAAACGGTGCGTGTCGATCATGGCGCGGTGCCGCACCCACCACTCCTGGAAGTGGATGGCCCGCTGGCCCGTCCCGCTCCCGTCGGCGCCGTCGCCGCTGACCACCGCGTGGGTCTCCAGCCGGTCGTCGGTCGCCGGCAGCAGCCGTACGCCCGGCTGCCAGCGACCGGCCAGCGCCTCGGTCACCGCGTGCAGGGGGTACCCGGCGTTGAGCATCGTGGTGCGGACCAGGTGGGTGGCGACATCCCGGTCACCGAGGCCGAACCAGGTCGGTTGTGCGCCATAGGCGGCCAGCTCGGCCGAGACCGTCCAGGTCTCGTCGACCCGGCCCCAGCCCCGCTCCGGATCGGCGCTCCCACCGAGGGTGTACAGGACGCTGTCCAGGTCGGGACAGATCTTCAGCCCGTGCAGGAACAGGTCGTCGCCGACGTTGACCACGGCGGTCACCTCGGCACCGACCTCCCGGGCGTACGCCCGGACGCCGAGCAGGAAGCGGGCCCCACCGATGCCACCCGCCAGAACCACGATGTGCATGAGGTCCATCCTCGCGCACCGACGTCCCCGGCCCGCGCTCGCGTGGGGAGACTAGGCTCACGTCCGCAACCATTCGTCCATCCACGCCCTTCTAGGGGGAGCCCGTGACCAGCCCCGCCGGGTCCGCGTCGCCCGACGCGCCACAGGCCAGCCAGCTGACCAAGCCGTTACGCGAACTCGGCGCGTTCGTGCTCCTCGGCGCGAACGCGGTTCTGCTCTTCGTCGGACTGATCCGCCTGCTGGCCCCGACCGGATACGGCGACTTCACCGCTCGGGCCGGCCAGAACTACTTCACCTTCGTGGGCCTTGAGGCCGCCGTGCTGCCGGTGCTCGCGGTGCTGCTGGCCACCCACGTCCAGCCGGTCCTGCCGAAGGCGAAGTTGATCGTCCAGGTGGCCCTGGCCCAGTACGGGTTCAGCGTGCTGCTCGGCGGACTGACCTTCCTGATCTGGACCGTCGGCCGGCTGGCCGCCGCCGAGGTCCTGGACGCCCTGCTCGGCATGCTCACCCGGACGGCCTGGCTGGCGCTGCTCGCGTTCGGCGCGTTCGTGGTCTACCGGGTCTGGCGCAACCTCTACCACGTGCCGAAGCCGCAGGCCGAGCCCGGCGTCTACGGTCAGCCCCAGCCCGGGTGGGGGCAGTACCCGGGCGCGCCCGGTCAGCCCGGCACCGGCCAGCCGGGTGGTTACCCGCCCGCCGGCCAGTACGGCTACCCGCCCAATCCCGCCTCGGCCCCGCCGTTCGGCGCACCGTCCGCTCCCTCCTTCGGCGGGCAGCCGGCCCAGCCGCAGTCCGCACCGCCGTTCGGCGGGCAGCCCGGTGCTCCGCAGTCCGCACCGCCGTTCGGTGGCCAGCCGCAGTCCGCACCGCCGTTCGGTGGACAGCCGGGTCAGCCGCAGTCCGCACCGTCGTTCGGTGGGCAGCCGTCGGCTGGTTGGCCGACCACGTCGTCCGCGCCCGCGCCGCCGGTGCCGGCCCCGCCCTTCGGGCAGCCGCCCTCGGCGGACCCGACCCAGGCCATCCCCCGGCAGCCGCACCACCCGACCGAGACCGGCGGGCAGCCGCCGGCGGAGGCCACCGAGCAGTTCCGGGCCGCGCCCGCCGAGGCCACCGAGCAGTTCCGTACCGGTTCGGCGGACGCGACCGAGCGGATCGCTCAGGAGAAGACGGCGGCGACCGAGGCGATCGGCACCGGTTCGGCGGATGCGACCGATCGGTTGGGTACCGGTTCGACGGATGCCACCGAGCGGATCGCTCAGGAGAAGACGGCGGCGACCGAGGCGATCGGCACCGGTTCGGCGGATGCGACCGATCGGTTGGGTACCGGCTCGGCGGATGCCACCGAGCGGATCGGGCAGGAGTCGGCGGAGCCGACCGAGGCGATCGGCCGGACCGACAGCGACAGCGACCGTACCCAGCCCTTCACCGCTCGGCCCGACTCCCGCTGACCGTCCGACCGGCCCCGGCCGGGACATCCACCGCAGGCCCAGCGGGCCGACGCCGGATGTCCCCGGCCGGGGCCGGCGTCCCGGTGGGCACGGATCGGGGGGTGGGCGGGGCCGACAGGACCGGTCGGGCTGGGCATAGGCTGGGCCGATGGTTGATCGCACCGAGCCCGGTCCGACGGTGCAGAGCATTCGTCGGGCCCTGCACCGGGCCGCGACCGGGCGGACGCTCGACGTGGCCGAGGCGACCGCACTGCTGGCCGCCCGGGACACCGAGCTGACCGAGCTGCTCCGGCTCGCCGCCGGGATCCGGGACGCCGGGCTGCGCGAGGCGGGGCGACCCGGCGTGGTCACGTACTCGAAGAAGGTCTTCATCCCGCTGACCCGGCTCTGCCGGGACCGCTGCCACTACTGCACCTTCGCCACCGTGCCGCACCGGTTGCCGGCGCCCTTCCTGGACCGCGACGAGGTGCTGGCCATTGCCCGCGCCGGGGCCGACCAGGGCTGCAAGGAGGCGCTGTTCACCCTCGGTGACCGGCCGGAGGAGCGTTGGCCGGCGGCCCGGAGCTGGCTGGACGAGCGCGGCTACGACTCCACCCTCGACTACCTGCGGGCCTGCGCGGTGGCGGTGCTGGAGGAGACCGGGCTGTTGCCGCACCTCAATCCCGGCGTGCTCTCCTGGTCCGAGCTGCAACGGCTCAAGCCGGTGGCGCCGAGCATGGGGATGATGTTGGAGACCACCGCCACCCGGCTGTGGTCCACCCCGGGTGGCCCGCACTTCGGCTCGCCGGACAAGGAGCCGGCGGTCCGGCTGCGGGTCCTCGACGACGCCGGCCGGGTCAACGTGCCGTTCACCACCGGCATCCTGATCGGCATCGGCGAGACGGCCGCCGAGCGGGTCGACGCGATCTTCGCGATCCGCCGGGCGCAGCGCGGGTACGGCCACCTCCAGGAGGTGATCGTGCAGAACTTCCGGGCCAAGCCGGACACCGCGATGCGGGGCATGCCCGACGCCGAACTGCACGACCTGGCCGCCACCGTGGCGGTGGCCCGGGTGCTGCTCGGCCCGAAGGCCCGCATCCAGGCCCCGCCGAACCTCATCGCCGGCGAGTACGACCTGCTGCTCAATGCCGGGATCGACGACTGGGGCGGGGTGTCCCCGCTGACCCCGGACCACGTCAACCCGGAGCGGCCCTGGCCGCAGCTCGACGAGCTGGCCCGGCACACCGCCCGGGCCGGCTTCACCCTGCGCGAGCGGCTGACCATCTACCCGGAGTACGTCCGCGCCGGTGACCCGTGGCTCGATCCACGGCTGCTGCCGCACGTGCGTGCGTTGGCCGATCCGGAGACCGGGCTGGCCGTCGAGGCGGCGCGGCCGGTGGGCCGGCCGTGGCAGGAGCCGGACGAGACCTACGGCGGGCGGACCGACCTGCATGCCACCATCGACACCACCGGCCGCAGCGAGGACCGGCGCGGCGACTTCGACCACGTCTACGGCGACTGGTCCGAGGTCGCCGAGCGGGTCACCCCGGCCGGCCCGGTGGTCCCGGCGGCCCGGGAGCAGGGGGGTGGGGTGGGGGATCCGGCGTTGCGTACCGGGCTGCGGCTGGCCGCCGACGACCCGGCGGCGCTGCTGGAACCCCGGCACACCGACGCGGCGCTGGCGCTCTTCGCCGCCGACGGGCCGGCGTTGGACGAGCTCTGCCGGCTCGCCGACGACGCCCGGCGGGACGCCGTCGGCGACGACGTCACCTACGTGGTCAACCGCAATATCAACTTCAGCAACGTCTGTTACGTCGGTTGCCGGTTCTGCGCCTTCGCCCAGCGGGAGCGCGACGCCGACGCGTACCGGCTCTCCGTCGACCAGGTCGCCGACCGGGCCGAGCAGGCGCGGGCGGCCGGTGCGACCGAGGTCTGCCTGCAGGGCGGGATCGATCCGAAGCTGCCGGTGACCATCTACGCCGACCTGGTCCGGGCGATCAAGGCGCGGGTGCCCGACATGCACGTGCACGCGTTCTCCCCGATGGAGATCGTCACCGCGGCGGCCAAGGCCGGCGTGCCGATCCGGCAGTGGCTGACCCAGTTGCGCGAGGCCGGGTTGGACACCATCCCCGGCACCGCCGCCGAGATCCTCGACGACGAGGTCCGCTGGGTGCTGACCAAGGGCAAACTGCCCGCCGCCGCCTGGGTCGACGTGGTCGCCACGGCCCACGAGCTGGGCATCCGGTCCAGCTCCACGATGATGTACGGGCACGTCGACCATCCCGGTCAGTGGTTGGCGCACTTCCGGGTCCTGGCCGGGGTGCAGGACCGTACCGGCGGTTTCACCGAGTTCGTGGCCTTGCCGTTCGTGCACACCAACGCGCCGATCTACCTCGCCGGCATCGCCCGGCCGGGGCCGACCTGGCGGGAGAACCGGGTGGTGCACGCGATGGCCCGGCTGCTGCTGCACGGCCGGATCGACAACATCCAGTGTTCCTGGGTCAAGTTGGGCGACGCCGGGACGGCGGCGCTGCTGCGGGGCGGCTGCAACGATCTGGGCGGCACCCTGATGGAGGAGACGATCTCCCGGATGGCCGGTTCCGGCAACGGTTCGGCGCGTACCGAGCAGGAGTTGGTCGCCATCGCGCAGGCCGCCGGACGGCCGGCGCGCAGGCGTACGACCGCGTACCGTCACGCGCGCTAGGAACATCGAACCTTTTCCCGCCGCCGGCCGTACGACTGGATGCCGGCGGCGGTCGAGGCGAGGACCGCCGCCGGGTGTCCACGAAGGACCCGCCGCACCCGCGGCATTGGGATCCCTTCGCCCGTTGGCGCGGGTGTCGCGTGTCGCCCGCCGGAAAGGGTGCTCATGAGAAGTGACCAGTCGAAGTGGCGTCTGCCCAGACTGACCCGCCGTCAGACGTTGACCGCAGCGGCGAGCGCGACCCTCGGGGCGGCGGCGCTGGCGGTGCCCGGCCTGTCGGCCGCCACCCAGAACGACGCCGTCGAGGCGTCGGGTGAGCCGATCATCGTGCATCTGCGCGACGCCGAGAAGGGCACGATGGACATCTTCGTCGGCACGTCCAAGGTCGAGGTGCGGGACCGGGGCCTGGCCGACCGGCTGCGCCGCGCCGCCGCCCGTCGCTGACCCTCAGGTACGGCCACCGCTGGTGGCCCCCCGCCGCTTCCGATCCGTTCGACGCCCAGT
Organism: Micromonospora yangpuensis; assembly: GCF_900091615.1. Classification (NCBI taxonomy): domain Bacteria; kingdom Bacillati; phylum Actinomycetota; class Actinomycetes; order Micromonosporales; family Micromonosporaceae; genus Micromonospora; species Micromonospora yangpuensis. The sequence continues at coordinate 1,380,217 of NZ_FMIA01000002.1, forward strand.
GAGGTTGGTCCACCCATGTCTTCCCACCGCGAGGCTCCGGAGATCGCCAAGGATCCGGTCGCTGACAGCGCCGACCTGTACGCCTTCGTCAGCCCCGACAAACCCGACACGGTCACGCTGATCGCCAACTACGTGCCGTTGCAGCTGCCCTCCGGTGGCCCGAACTTCTTCGAGTTCGGCGACGACGTGCGGTACGAGATCCACATCGACAACGACGGCGACGGCCGTCCCGACGTGACCTACCGGTTCGAGTTCACCACCGAGATCACGAACCCGAACAGCTTCCTCTACAACACCGGTCCGATCGACGCGCTCGACAGCGAGACCTGGAACCGGCGGCAGTTCTACAGTCTGACCCGGATCGCCGACGGCCGGGAGCAGCGGCTGGCCAAGAAGCTGCCCTGCCCGCCCTGCAACGTCGGGCCACTGTCCACGCCGAACTACGCGAAGCTGGCCCGGCAGGCCACCTTCGCGCTCTCCACCGGGGAGAAGGTCTTCGCCGGGCAGCGGGCGGACGGCTTCTTCGTCGACCTCGGCGCGATCTTCGACCTGGGCACCCTCCGGCCGTTCCAGCAGCTGCACGTCGCCGGCAAGAAGCTGTTCCGGGACGAGGGCACGCCGGTCAACGCCACCGACCGGATGAACGTGCACAGCATCGCGCTGCAGGTGCCGCTGGGCAGGGTCCGGCGCAAGGCCAACCGGTACTCGGTGGCCGACCCGGCGTCGACGATCGGCGTCTGGACCTCGGCCTCCCGCCAGCAGGTACGGGTGCTGGACCCGGGTCCCGACCTCGCCGCCGGACCCTTCGTCCAGGTGTCCCGGCTGGGCAACCCACTGTTCAACGAGGTCATCGTGCCGATGGCACAGAAGGACAAGTGGAACTCGCTGCCGCCGTCGGAGGACAAGCGGTTCGTCGGGTTCGTGGAGAAGCCGGAGTTGGCCGGCCTGCTCCCGGCGCTCTACCCGGGGGTGTTTCCCAACCTGGACCGGCTCAACAAGGCCGGCAAGCCCCGCGCGGACCTGGTCGCGATCCTGCTGACCGGGGTGCCGGCCGGGTTGATCGACGGGTTCACCAACACCACGGGTGACGTCCAGGCGGACATGCTGCGGCTCAACACCGCCATCCCGCCGAGCCGTCGACCGAACCGGTTCGGCGTGCTGGGCGGGGACCTCGCCGGGTTCCCGAACGGCCGTCGGGTCGACGACGACGTGGTCAGCATCGAGCTGCGGGCGATCGCCGGGCTCACCGTACCGCTCGTCGACAAGACCTTCCGGCCGGACGAGGCGGCGGCCGCGCTGACCCCCGGGCTCAGCGCGGCGGACGTCACCGCTCCGCTGCTCGGGCACTTCCCGTACCTGGGTACGCCGTACGACGGGTTCAACAACCCGCCGGCGTCGTCCTGACGATCGGAACCGGCCAGGAGAGGAGCAGATCGTGCACGAGCACCGGTACGGACCCTCGGAGACCGGCAGTGTCGTGCTCGACATCGGTGGCGATGCGGGCGCGTTGATCATCTATACCGGACAGCAGTGGCACGGGCACGAGATCGAGGTGAGCCGGGTCGACCAGCCCGACGAGCCCCGGACCCACTCGGCGGTGCGGGAACGGCGGGTCCGCGACGGTACGTTCCACAGTGCGGTCTATCCGGACCTGCCGGCGGGCCGCTATACCGTCTGGTGGGACGACGACACGCCGGCCGGCGCGATCTCGGTCACCGGGGGTGTCGTCGCCGAGTTCGTCTGGCCCGCCAGCGCGCCGCCCGGGGCGCACTGAGCTGCCCGACCGGTTTCCGAACCACAGCGCCCCGTCCACGATGTGGACGGGGCGCTGTGCTGTGTGGCGGATTCCGGTGCGCGGATGTCGGCGGCTCGCGTTACTCTTGCCCACCAAGATCACTGATCTTGGTGGGTTGCTTGTCGGTGCCCCGCGTCGACGGCTCCGGCCGGGGGTGCCGGTGGCCGCCGTGACCGGTCCGTCCCTGGTGTCGGCGGGCCGACGCGCGGTCGGCCACGGGAGAAAAGTCGAGCGACTCGCCGGGAGGGCGTTACTCGTCCGGGGTCTGAATCGGTAGGGCAGGTTGCGAGGTCGGACGGCCTGGACGGCCGTCGGGCGCAGTGTCAGGAGGACGACTCCATTATCAAGTTCGGCTTGACGGCGCACGCATTACACGCGTGTAATTTGAATGGGGTTGTCCGCACGGAACACAGCAAATCGGGACCGGACGGACACGCACGCCTTTCGCGTGGGGGGTTGCAGCGGCGGAGTCGTCGGTGCGCGACAAGGAGGCAACTGAATGGACGGCCAGCTTGAGGTGGCCGACCTGCTCGGGAACGCGCCGGAGTGGCAGGAGCGGGCGCTCTGCTCGCAGACCGACCCGGAGGCGTTCTTTCCCGAGAAGGGCGGTTCGACCCGCGAGGCGAAGCGGATCTGCTCGCGTTGCGAGGTCAAGACGGAATGCCTGGAGTACGCGCTCGGCCAGGACGAGCGGTTCGGAATCTGGGGTGGGCTCTCGGAGCGGGAGCGGCGCAAGCTCAAGCGACGGGTCGCCTGAGCCAGCCGGGCCGGGGCGGTGGGGGCCGCCCGGCTCAGGCCAACTCGTCCGGGTCCACGCCCAGCAGGTTGGCGACCTGCTCGATGATCACGTCGTGGACGAGATCCGCCAGATCCTCCCGGTCCATGGCCCGGAACTCCAGCGGCCGCCGGTAGAGCACGATGCGGGGCGGCATCTCCTGCCGGCCGGGGCGCCCCGGCAGCAACCGGGCCAACGGCACCTCGCCGTCCTCCAGCACGTCGGAGTCGTAGACGTTCAGATCCGGTGGGACGTCCTCCACCGCGAACTCGACCCCCGCCAACTCCTTGGCGAACCGCCGTTCCAGCGCCTCCACGGTGTCCAGGACCAGATCGTCGAAGACCTCGGCCTTGGTACGCGCCAACGGGACGGTCGCCGGCACCAGCCGTCCACGCAGCCCACGCCCGTGCCGATCCCGATGGGTACGGCGACCGGAGCCGGGGCGGCGGTGTTCCGGGCTCGTCATGCGGCCAGCGTAGCCCCCACCACGGCCTGGCCCGCGACTGCGGCCACGACCTGGCGTGCCGGGGTTGATCCGGGCCGGGCGGCTCCGAATTGTGATCACGGAGACGGGCGTGTCGCAACGCGAACCGGTGCGCCGGACCCGGTAATGGAGATACCCTGCCGCCGTGAGGTCACCTCGGCGCTGCTCCCGTAACGCCTGCCCCCGGCAAGCGGTCGCCACATTGACCTATGTCTACCACGAGTCGACAGCGGTCGTCGGGCCGCTGGCGGCGTTCGCCGAGCCGCACACCTACGACCTCTGTGAGCCGCACGCCCGCAGCCTCACCGCCCCCCGGGGCTGGGACGTGGTCCGACACGAGGGCGAGTTCGAGCCCCCGCCGCCCACCACCGACGACCTGGTGGCGCTGGCCGAGGCGGTCCGGGAGGCCGCCCGCCCCGCGCCCCGCCCGCCCGCCGAGGACGAGCGCGCCCCCACCAACCCGCAGACCGGCCGCCGGGGCCACCTGCGGGTGATCCCTCCCCACCACTGACCCCCGGCGAGGGCTCAGCCGTACGGCTGGCTATCGGCGTACCCCTTGCGGGCGGCCCGCCCCACGACCCACGATGTGCAGATGACGCCCCCGACCGTCGACGCGGCAATCGGGCGGATCCAGCTGGTCGATCTCTCCGTCGAGCCGGACGCCACGCTGCTGCGGCGGGCCTACACCGAGATCCTCGCGCCCAGCTTTCCGCCGGACCAACTGGACTCCTTCGAGGTCGTCACCGAGTCCGACACCGTCCTCGTCGGCGTCGCCACCCACGACGGGTCGCCGGTCGGCGCCGTGGTGGCCGACCCCTTCGACCGGGTGTTGCTGCTGAGCTACCTGGCCGTCCGGCCGGGTATCCGGGGCGGCGGCGTCGGTGGCGCGTTACTGGCGCACCTGCTGCCGGCCTGGCGGGAGCGCTGCGGCTCCGACGTGGTCCTCGCCGAGGTGGAGGACCCCCGGCTGCACCCGGCCGGCGAGTTCGGCGACCCCACCGCCCGCCTACGCTTCTACCAGCGGGCCGGCTTCGGCCTGCTGCCCGTACCCTTCACCCAACCCCGGGTACGCCCCGACGCCCGGCGCGAACCCGGCCTGCTGCTGGCCGGGTGGCCGATGGCCGGCCCGGTGCCGGCGGCGATGGTGCGGTCGTTCGTCACCGACTACTACCGGTCGGCCGAGGGGACCGGGCCCGGCCAGGACCCCGAGCTCGACGCGCTGCTGACCGCCGTCGAAGGCCAGGGGCCCGAACTGGCCCCGCTCACCCTCGACCGGTACGAGCAGGTGCCCCTGTTGGACGTGCCTACCCGCCGGCCGGGGGAGCAGGGGTAGCCCCCGGCTGCTTCCGGCCGCCGGTCGGGCCGGGTCCCCGTGCTGTCAACCGGTCGGGCCGTCGCCGGACAGCTCGTCGGCGAGCTGGTCGATCCGGTCCAGTTCGGCCCGGGCATCCAGGTCCAGCCGGTCCACGACCTCGCCCCAGTGATCGGTGAACGGCCCCGAGCGCCGGTACAACTCCGCCGGCTCCGGTCCCCGGGGGAAGAGCTGAGCCGCCACCCGGTCGGTCGGGGTGTCCGGACCGGGTCCCACGTCGAGGACCTCCGGCGGGGTACCGGCGGTCGCCTCGACCAGGGCCGCCAGGATCTCCGCCCGGCGGGGCAGCTGATCCCAGCCGACCGCCCGGGCCGCCGCCCGCAAGGTGATCTCGGTGTAGAACTGGCTGGTGTAGTCGTCCGGCGGGCTCACCGAACCGTCCAGCACGTTGTCCATCCGGTGGAAGACGAAGGCGTGCTTGACGGCCTGGCCGTACTGCTCGGCGGCGGCGACCGGGTCCGACTCGTGCAGCAGGTCACCCAGCAGCCGGTGCACGTTGGCCAACAACTCCGACTCGATCTCCTCGTCGGCGACGAGCTGGCGGAGCCAGTGGCTCGACCGCCGGCACCGGGTCGCGGCCGCCCGCCGGTCGCCGGCGTCCCACCCGACCTGGGCCCACTCGTAGTAGAGCCAGGCGAGCATCCACTCGTCGGCCAGGTCGAGGAACTCCGGCTCCAGCTGCCCGTACGTCGCCTCGGCCGCGGCGAACCGGCGGTCGTACCAGTAGGTGTGGGCGGTGAACAACCGCAGGTACAGCCAGGCCTGCCGGCGGAGCTCCTGGACCTCGGCGGAAGAGCCCGGATCCCGCCAGCCGTGGTGCACCCCGCACAGCTCGCCGATCGCCCGTAGCGCGTGGCGGGCCTGTGTCCAGTGCGCGCCGGTCGGTTTGTCCGGCCCGGTGGGATAGTGCTGGTGGAAGCGGCGTACCTCGTCGAGCAGGTCCCGGTCCAGCCCGGTCCGGGCCGCCCGCTGCCAGCTGTCGAGCAGCTGGTGGCAGAAGGAGAACGTGATGTAGAGGCCCCACCACCAGAACGCCTTGAGGAACAACACGACGAACTGGATCCGGGTGACCTGCCGCTCGTCGGGCAGCTGGGCGGAGTGGGACAGCCACTCGGCCTCGTACATCTGCCAGACCGCGTTCTCGTACTTGAACCAGGAGCCGTATACCGTGGTGGTCTTCTCCTCCACGGCGGCCACCTGCCGGTAGTAGTAGGCCGCGGCCCGGCGGTGCAGGTGCGTCCACCGGGCCGGCTGGAACCTCCGCACGGCCGAGGCGATCGCCGGCCGGACGAAGTCGTGCAGACGGAACCGTCCCGCCACCGGCAGTGGGTCGAGCAGGCCGAGCCGCTCGATCCGGCCCACCGCCCGGCCCACCCGCTCGGCGTCGCCGGCCAGCTCCTCGCCGTCGAGCAGATCCAGCAGCATCGGCACGTCGAAGCTGTTCAACAGGGACGCCACCTGGGCCACCCGCCACACGTCCGGACTGCGCTCCGGCCGGATCACCGCCCGGACCAGCTCGTCGACCCGCGGGTCGCCGTCGTCGGACAGGTGGGACAGCAACTCCCGCAGGCGATCCGGGTCCAACGCCTCGTCGACGTGGGCGTGGATGAACTGCACGACGAGCTTGAGCCCGTACGGGTGACCGCCGGTGAAGCCCACCACCAGCTCCGCCAGGCGCCGACCGGCCCGATCCCCGAAGTGGTACGCCAGGTGGGCCTGGGTCTCGGCGACGGTGAACCGGGGCAGGTTCTCGACGAGATCGGGGTCCAGCACCCGCCGGCCGTGCTCGGCGTACTCGCGCGGCACCAGCGACAACACCACGACGGTGTCCGGCAGGCGCGCGGCGAACGCCACGAACCACTGCCCCACCGCGTCGTCGATCAAGGTCTCGAACCCGTCGAGGATCAGCACGGCCCGCCGGCCGGCCAGGAAGGTACGCCAGTCGGCGAGGAACGCCTCGTCGATCCGGCGCTGCGCCCGGCGCAACCGCTCGACCGGGCTCTCGTCCCTGACGTTCACGTCGATCCGCGCGTCGGAGACGGACCCCCACGACCTCGCGGCGAACGTGTTCTGCACGATCACCGAGTTCGCCGTCCCCCGGATGCCCTCCGTCGCCAGGACGAACCCGCCGAACTGCGGCACCAGGTCCTGCACCAGGTCACCGAGGAGCTGGGCCGATTTCTCCAGCACCAACGCGGAGATGCCGGTGGTGGTCGCCGACCCGTACTGCCCCCGGTACAGCTCACTCAACCCGTACGGCTCCGCCGTCATGTCCGCCCGGGTGGGCATCAGCACCACGTCCGGCAGGTCCCGCCGGACGGCCACGCGCAGCAGGCTCAGGAACGAGGTCTTGCCCATGCCCTGACCGCCGAGGACGGCGAAGGTCCCGTGGCCTCCCCGGATACCGGCCATGACCTTGGCCAGCTGTTCGTCCCGCCCGACCAGCCCGTCGACCACCCGGACCCGCTGGATCGCCACCTGCGGTGGGCGTACCTCGTGCGGTGCTGGTGCTGGTGCTGGCCCGGCGACCCGGACATCCTCGATGGTGGCGCCGAGCCCGGCGGTGAAGGTGTGCCCGGCACCGGAGTCGGCGAGCAGGATCCGGCGGATCCGCGCGCCGATCCCGGCCCGAAAACTGTGCCCCGGCCGTCCACCCTCGCCACCGGTGCCGTTGGCGACGAACGCGACGGCTGCCACGAAGCTGCCGATGCCGGCCAGCCAGCCGAGCACCTCCACCCCTCGCAGGCCCCAGAACGCCGCGGCGACGCCGAGCGTGACCGCGCAACCGCCGATCAGGAGGGCCCGTCGAGTGCGCCAAGCCGGGGAGACCATAGGGCCAGTGTGGACAGTGCGGAGATGCCGCTCAATCAGATATCTGCATCATTCGGCCTGCTCGTTCGGTGTGCCGGTCCGCCGATCGTGGCGGGTCGCTGCCGTTCCGTTGCCGCCGGGTGTCACCAGGTGCCGTCGTCGCGTACCCGGGTGGGCGCGTGGCCGAGCAGCAGGGTGTTGAGGGCCGAGTCGATGTCCTGGCCGAGAAACCACTCACCGCCCTGGTCGAGGGCGAAGATGCGGCCGTGTTCGTCGACGGCGAGGATGCTGTGCTGCTGTTCGGAGCCGATCGGGAAGAGCCGGGCCCCGAGCACCGCGGCGAAGTCGGCAAGCGTGTCCGCACTGTGCGTCACCGCATGGGGTCGGATGTCGAACCGCGAGATCCACACTTCGGCACCGGCACCACGTCGCGCACCCACCAGAGCGGGAAAGGCGGTGAGCACCGCCATCACCGCCGGGAAGGCCTGGTGACGGTGATTCGTGCCGGCTACCGCCATGACGTCTCTGACGGCTGCCGCCGCCATCACCTCGTCACCGAAGTGTGGTTGCCAACCGGCTGCCACGAGCGCATGGGAGACCGCCGGTGCGAAACGGCCCGGCTCGGGGTCGGGTGCCGGATCGGGATGCCACTCCCGGGTGAAGGCGAGATCGGACCAGGGCAACAGGTTGAAGTGGACCAGGAAGTTGACGCAGGAATCGCAGGGGCGCTCGGCGGAACCACCGGCCGGGTCGTGCGGTTCGCGGATGCGGTACGTCTCGAACCGGGCGGCCTCGAACAGGGCGCGGACCGCGTCGAAGGTCAGCGGCGGCTGCCCGTTGGTGGTGCGCTCGTGGTCGTACTGGTGCAGGACGTCGGAGACGACGATCAGCTCGGCGTGCCGGTCGCCACCTCGTACCAGGTGGCCGGTGGGTAGCTCGGCCAGGTAGGCCTGGACCAACGGGTGGTGGTGGAGTGCGACGTCGCCCTTGGCGCCGCCGGCGGTGTGCAGGTGGCCGTCCAGGGTCAGGTGGGCGGCACCGCCCGGGATGGGCAGCCGGCGGACCTCGCGCAGCAGTTGGCTGGCCGGGTCCACGGTGGTCGGCGGGGTCGGACCGGCTGGTCTGCTGCGCCGGTACATGTCCTCGACGACGTGGGTGGGGACGCGCGGCCAGGTGGAGACCTTGCCGCTCTCCTTGTCCAGGACGATCGTCGGCAGGTCACCCGGGACGGTGGACGCCTCGGTGGAGACCGTGGTGAGGATGACGTAACCCAGGTCGAACTCGCTGACCAGCGGAGTGCACTCGTACCCGAGGCGTTGCGAGTCCCGGCGCGCCCACGCCTCGGCGAGCTGTTCGGCCTGTTGACGGTCGATCACCGTGCTGAAGTTACCGGACCCACAGGATTCGTGGCACCCGGTATGGTCTGGCCTACTGATCGTGACGGGAGGTGGCGGTGGTCGAGAGCGTGGACCGGGATGCCAACCGGGCGCTGCGGGCCCGGTTCGACGACGTCTACGGGCAGTACCGACAGCTCCGGTCCGGTCTGGACGACCTCCAGGTCAGGCTGGCGGAGCTGCGGGTCACCCGACGCTCCGACGACGGTCAGGTGACCGCGACCGTGGGCGCGCGGGGAGAGGTTCTCGGCATCGAGCTCGACCAGACCGTGTACCGGGACCGGGACGCCGCCGCGCTCAGCCGGAAGATCACCGCGACGGTGCGCCAGGCGACCGCCGACGCGGCAGCCGCCACCCAGGACCTGGTCGCCGGCTACCTGCCGGCCAGCTCCGGGACGATGGACTTCCTCCGTTCCGGTGATTTCGGTGCGCTGCTGCGCCGGGCCGACGCCGCCGTCGAGCGCGGAGAGCGGGGCCAGCATGGCTGAGGGGCACCTGTGGCTCGATCCGTCCCGGGCCCGCCGCGGTGCGACGGACCTGTCGTCGGCCGGCGCGGCGATCAGCGCGAGGCGGCGACAGACCGGTGGTCGGATCGCGGCGGCGAGCGCGAAACGCCCCTGGGGGAACGACGACATCGGCGCCGCCTTCGAAGAGCGCTACCGCGGCATCGAGGAGCTCGTGCTGCGGGCCTGGGAGGGCGTCGGACGCCGGGTCGAAGGACTGGGTGGCGACGCCGTCCGGTCGGTGGAGGCCAACGTCGGCACGGACGTCGGTAACGCCGCACGGTTCGATCGGATCCCGGACCAGCGCCACCTCGACCGTTGACCGTCGGAGGCCACCCTCGTGACGCTGTTGCCGAGTCCGATCCCGCATCCGCTGGAGTTCTCGCCGTGGGAGCTGCCGGGCTGGGTGTACGAGGCCCTGGACTGGGTGGTCGGTGTCCAGTGGCCCGACGGCAACGAACGCGCCGTCTGGGACCTTGCTGACCAGTGGTACGGGGTGGCGGCGGCGTTGGCCGGTCCGCGTGCCGACGCGTTCGCCGCCGCAGCCGAGGTGCGGTCCGGGTACGGCGGCCTCGGGGCGGTGGCCGAGGCGTTCGACACCGCCTGGCGGCGGGTGGCCGAGGGCGACGACGCTCCGCTGCCGGTGCTGTTGGCGGTCACTCAGGATCTCGGCCGGCTGGTCGAGGAGTGTGGTTGTGACATCGAGGGCGCCAAGATCGAGGTCTGGATCGAGCTTGGCATCCTCGTGACCGAGCTGGCCATCCTGGCCGCGGTGACGGTGCTGACCGCCGGGGCGGCATCACCGGCCGCCGCCCCGCTGATCGCCGCGACGCGGGTGGTCGTCCAGCAGATCTTCCGGCGGCTGATCGCCCAACTGGCCCGCAAGGGGCTCAAGCACGGGCTCAGGGAGGCCGGCGAGCGGGCGGCCAAGGAGACGATCCGCAGCGGTGCGCGAGGGCTGGCCCGGCGAGCGGCCGTCGGTGGTGCCTTCGAGGCGGCCGAGGAGAGCGGCATCACCCTGGCCACCCAGGCGTACCAGAACTCCACCGGTCGTCGGCACGGCCTGGACGTGGCGGACGTCGGTGCCTCGGCGGTGGGTGGGTTCGCCGGGGGTGCCGCCGCGCCGGCGGCCTTCCTGGGCCGGCACTTCAGCGGGCGGGCGGCCCGGATCGGCGAGCATGTCGGCAGGTCGATGGCCGGAGAGGTGATCGCGGAGAACGCGGCCAGCCTCGCCACCGGGCAGGGGCTCACGTCCGGGCAGGACGCCGCCCGCGCCGCAGCCTCCGGGGTCCGGGGATCGGCCACCGGCCAGGCCGACGCCGCCCTGCACGCCCGCCTCGACGGACGCCTCAGCGCCCTGGCCGGCAACTCCGCCGCCCCGCCGAACCTCGGTGCACCGCCTCCGGCGTACCCCGAGGGGGTGACCGTTCCCGCGACGGACGGCGACCCGGCGCCCACCGGCATCCCTTTCCCACGCGCGGGCTCCGCTCCAGACGCCGCCCTGTCGCAGGCCGCGTCGGCCCCGGTCGTCGAAGGCCGGGCCGCCCTCGTCTCCGGACCACCCGACAGCCGTCCTACCTCGACGGCGGACCCGGCGCCACACTCGACGGCCGGTGCCCCCAACCTGGTCGCGGGCGTCACCGCCGACCTGCCGGCCGACCCGTCCTCGGGTATCCCGACCATCGCGTCCGGTCCGGTGGTTCCCGCCCCGCCCGACGCTTCACCGTCGTCGAGGCTGGAGGCAGCGCCGTCGGTGGTGGACCACCGTGACGTCCCTGCACCTGCCGAGCCGGAAGTGCCGGGCGACCCTCGTCTCGCCACCGGACCAGTGACCAGCCCCACCCTGTCTTCGGTGCTCGTGGAACCGACAGTTGCACCGTCCTCATCGCTGGCGTCGTCGGTGCCGTCGGTTGGGTCCGTCGCCGGGCCGGGCGAGCCCGGTGTCACGACGGGCAGCCACACCTCGTCTGCCGGTCCGGTGACCGGTGCCGTCGCCCCGGCGGCCGCCACTTCCACGGCGGCCCCGCCGGCGGCCTCTGTGGTCTCACCATCTCCGATGATCCCGCCGGATGGGGTGGCGCAACCGGTGAGCACCGGCCCGGCAACGGGGGTGTCGCCTGTTCCCGGCACGGTCTATCGGTCCAGGCACAGCTCGGTCACCCAGCCCCTCAACCCCGGCCCACCGACGGCCCCGCCGGATCCGGCACCACACCCGGACCGGCAGGACCTGGCCCACCTGCAACCACGCACCCCGCAGTGGTACGCCGCCAAGTGGGCCGTCGAACGAGAAGGCCTCGACCGCCGCCGCTACCAGGGCTACTTCGAAGCGCAACGCGCCTGGTACGAGGAGAACCGGCGGACCGACGAGGCGGCCAGACTGAGAGGGCTGGCCCAGGAGAACGAACGGAGGGGGCGCGAGTACTACCACCATGCCCGGGGCCTCAAGGTCGCTGGCGATGTCAAGGCCGCCAGGGCATGGAACGGCGCGGCGGATGCCTGGTTCCGCGAGAGCTATCGACATCACGATCTCGCTGAGGCGGTGTTGGCGGGGACGGTCAAGCCGCACTCCGTCCGCATCGACGACGAGTCGGCTTTCCAGCGGATCAACGACGACGTGGCCGACCTGGCGACCGGCGCGGTCGAGACCGACGACCGGTCGGCGCTCACCGGTGACGGTCGTCCGCCGACGATCGACCGCTCCCGCCCGTACGGTGTCCGGGGTGGACTCCGTCCGCCGTTGGCGCTGCACCAGACCGACCTGGAACGGCAGATGCCGCGCGACGACCAGGGCCGGGTGCTGCGTACCGCCGATCCTCGCCGGGGTGGATGGTTCGCGCTGGCCAACGACGGCGGGCCACAGGCCGACCCGACCCGGGGCATCAACTGCCTCGACTGCACCCTGTCGCTCTACGAGACCTGGATGCACGGTCGTCCCAGGGTGTCGGCGCCCCGTACCTTCGACGCCTACGCCGAGGGTGACATCAGGTCGCCGCTGGGCGGTGAGGCGGACGGCCCCGGGCGCGCCGAAACCGCGACTGGTGGCCGCTTCCAGCGCCTCTGCACCCCGCCGAACACCCAGCCCATGACCGTGGCGTACGCGGTGGACCAGTCCTACCGCAACCTGCACGACCAGCTTCGCCTCGGTGGACACGGCAGTTTCGCCTTCGTCATCACCGACTGGGAGGGCGGTGGCTCACACATCTGGGCCGCCCTCAACCAGAACGGCACGGTGCTCTACCTCGACCCGCAGACCAACCTGGTAAGCGACCGCCCGTTGTACGGCCACAACGGTGCCACGAACCCGCACAACGTCGTCGGCATCGACGTCATGGTGCTCGCCCCGGACGGCCGGCCCATGCCCCTCGGTGGCCTGCAACGCGGTTGGCACAGCCAGCAGCCCGACCTGCCGCACCATCCACCCGCACCACAGAATCAGGGGTACGGCGAGCCGTACCTCAACCGCCTCCACCTGCTCAACGGCCCCGGCTCGACCACACCGCCAGAGCCATTCCAAAACGATTTAAGCCCACTGTCTGGATCGATGCCGATGCGAGAAGGCGTGGCATCCGCATCTGATCTAGAAGCTGCTTTTGTCGCCGGTGTAACGTCCCTTGAAATTATTTCGGAGTTGAGCGAAAAGGCGCTGAGGCGACTCGCGCCGATGCTGAACGAGTCGGATGCGAAGGATGTGGCAGCGCTCTTCCGGGAACCTGCTGTCCAGAAGATGTTTGCAGATTTCGAACAGGTTCCGTCGCAGGGTGGTAGCGGATTTGGTCAAGAGTTGTTCATGCGGTTGCTGTCCTCTCCTGATCTGGCACGCCTGATCATCGATGTGCCTGAGTTGTGCCGCTCTCTAGCTGCGAGGCCGTTGACGTGGCACCACCTTGCCGGGCAGCCGCAGGCTGTCGACGTGCTCGTCTCGTCTCTTACCCACCTGGTGGCAGAGGGCGTTGATGCGACGGATATTGCGGATCCTCAGGCGCAACCAACGCCGCTGACCCAGGATCAGATCCGAATAAGCGATTCATTTGTTTGTTCTGATCAAGAATCCATGCAGCTGGGTTTCGACTTACGAAGGCGTGCAGATCCCGAGTATCGGCGTCAGTATCTTGATGAACTCTATGTGGAGGCCAGCCTTGCGCAGCAGGAGGTCAACGCAATCGCTGAGAGACTGGCTGCTCATGCTCGCTTCGACGCCCGAGCAGAGGGGCGTCCACGGCCCAAGGATCGACAACGAGCCGAAGACAAGGTCGCAAAGTACGACGGCGATGCATCCCAGTTGACTGACCTTGCAGCAGGGAAGGTTAGCTTCAGTTCTTTGATGGATCTCTATGCCACGCTCGCCTTACTCAAGGTGGATGTCGGTGTGGAAATCGTAGCGTTCGACGATCGATTCCGAAACCCTCAGAGTAGTGGATACCGGGACATCCAAATGATGATTCGGACGAGCCGAGGGCATGTTGCTGAGTTTCGCCTGCATCTGCTGGCGCTCGATGAGGTTGCATCATGGGAGCATGCCTTGTACAAAGTGCGACGTGACCTTATTGCGATCGCCAAAGAGCAGGGACGTACTCTGTCACAGGTAGAGCGGGCCGTCTGGAACGCTGTTCTCGCGCAGGAACAGCAGTTCTTCTGGCGAGCCCTTCAGTCAACACTGAATGGAGAGTTGCCGGGATGAGAGAGATGCCAGGTCTGGTATTGCCGGCGTACTTCTCGTACTTCAAACGACCTTTGAAGGTCGGTGCTGGGCCGGACGGTGGCTTGACGGCTTGGCGTCTCTCCGTCGACTCGGGCGGGTGGGAGGCTGCGGACGACCTTGTCGCCGACGTCTTGCTGGCCGTCGGGGGTGAGGTCAGTTCACTCAACCCGGATGATTTTGTGCAGTTGACGGAACGTACCCGTGCTCGTTACCTGCAAGGCGATGGGCCAATCTTCGCGCTGTACGAAACGATCGACGCCATCATTTCGGTTGCCGCAGGGGAGTCGCGCCAGTTGACCGACCGGGAGAGTGAACTCGTGCGAGGGATTCGGCGGAAGACCTTCGTCCTGTTCGAGGAGCAGTTGCAGCGGGACGGCAAGCCCGGAGCTGACCCCGGTCTGGCCCTGTCGCCGTCATGAGCCCCGAGGTGCACAGGGGACGTCAGCCGTCGGTCGACGGCCCCGGTCCGGGTGTCGCGTACCGGGCGGCGATGGTGCGGACGGCCTCGTCGACCACCTGAGCGACGCGTTCGGCGCTCACCTCCCAGCCCGGCACCAGGAGCGCCGGCCAGAAGACGTAGTTGGAGATCATGCCCAGGAACTGGGTGGCGGCGAGCTCCACGTCCTCGACCCGTACCGTTCCCGCCTCGTGCTCAGCCAGGAGATAGCTGCGTACGGACTCGAAGTAGGGCATCTTGCCCTGCGAGAATTGCGCATGGGCCAGCTCAGGGAAGCGCGGCAGCTCGGCGATGACGATCCTGAACAGGTCGGTCATCTGGGCGCGGCCCAGTAGCTCGGCGTAACGGCGACCGATCATGCTGAGCCCGTCGACGACGTTGCCTGCCGGCGGCGGATCCACCTCGTCGGCGGTCGACCAGGACTCGGCCACGATGGCGTCGAACAGGGCGGCCTTGCTCGGAAACTGCTTGAACAGGGTGGCCCGCGAAACGCCCGAGCGTTCGGCGATCCGCGCCAGCGACGTCCGGTCGTAGCCCAACTCGAGAAACAGTGCGGTCGCGGCCGTCACGATCAGCGCGCGCTTTTCCTGGGCGACGCGCTGGTGGTACGTCGGCACGACCCTGCTCATGGGACCGAGCATACGAGGTGAGTGGCTTGACTCACCATTGCCGTCGACCTAGCATCCAGTGATGGTGAGTCGGTCGGCTCACCACTGGCCGCCGTTCATCTCTGGTGATCCCGGCCAGCCACCCCCGTACCGAGGAGCAGCTGATGCCCCGCTTCGACAACCAGACCGTGCTCGTGACCGGTGGGGCCGGCGGTCAGGGCGCGAGCCACGTACGCGCCTTCCACGCCGAGGGGGCGAACGTGGTGATCGGCGGCATCGACGCCGAACGCGGTGGCGCTCTCGCCGCCGAGCTCGGCAGCCGCGCTCGCTTCACCCCGCTCGACGTCACCGACGAGGGTTCGTGGTCCGCCGCCGTAGTGGCTGCCGAGAGCGCCTTCGGTGCCCTGAACGTGCTCGTCAACAACGCGGGCGTGCAGAACCCGCCCGCGACGATCGAAGACACGGAGCAGGCCACCTGGTCGCGCATCCTCGACGTCAACCTCACCGGGACCTTCCTCGGCATCAAGGTCGCAGCCCCCGCTCTGCGCCGCGCGGCAGGGGGATCCATCGTCAACATCGCCTCGATCATGGGTCTGGGCGGCACGGCTCACTACGCGCCGTACGTCGCCAGCAAGTGGGCCGTGCGAGGCCTCACCCGTACGGCGGCACTCGAACTCGGTCGCGACCACATCCGGGTGAACACCATCCACCCCGGCGTGATCTCGACCCCCTTCATCCACGAGCCGGCGGCCGGCGCGGTCGCGGCAATCGGCGACTTCTACTCGCCCGAGCCGTTCGCCGTTCCCCGACTCGGGGAGCCGACCGACGTCACCCGGCTTCTCCTGTTCCTCACCTCATCGGACGCGTCGTTCATCACGGGCTCGGAGTACGTCATCGACGGTGGACTCCTCCTCGGCCCCGCCCTTCAGGCCGGGACCGCATGAGCACGATCAACGGTCGACTCGGGCGCTGCGGCTGATCTTCTCGGCGCGGGAGGGGGCCGGGGCGGCGCGGGCGGACGGAGTACCCTGCCCACAGGCGCGGGGCTGGGAGAACAGCGCGTCTGGTGCCTCGGTAGTAGCCTGACCGGCGGCCCAACTCGGGGCCGGACACGGTGAGGTGATCATGTCGGTACGTCGGCACGTGGTACGCCTGGTGACGACCAGTGCGGTGCTCGGCGGTCTGGTGGCCGTCGGCGCGGCCCCGGCCTTCGCCGACGACGACTCGGTCCGGGTCCGTTCCTCGGACGGGTTCAGCGCCGGTGGTTCGCCGGGTGCGGTGACCGTGGAGGTCCGCAAGCGCAGCGAGGGCTGTGCGCAGGTGCGTACCGTGCTGGGGTTGCGGCTCGACGGACTGCGGGCCGACCAGGTCCGGGTGCAGGCCGACGCGGGCGGACGGTGGGGCCCGGTGGGGGTTTCCGGCGGCGACGGGGCCGTCGGCACCGCTACCGTCGTGCCCGCCCGGCCCGTGGTCTGCGAGGGCCGGAGTGCTAGGGTGCGGTACCGGATCTCGTTCACCGCCGGGGCGCCCGCCGGCCGGTTGACGGTGGTCGCCCAGGTGGTCACCGCGCAGGGCCGGTCGATCGGCCAGGACGCCACCACGTCCCGGGTCGGTGGTCGGCTCGCCGCCGTCGCCACGCCGTCGCCCACCCCGTCGAAGTCGAAGAAACCGAGTCCGACGCCGAGTCCGAGCGCGGTCGCCACCACCGAGGCGGCGGCACCGCCGGCGGCACCCGCCGCCGCGCCGGCGCTGGCCACGGTCGCCGCCGGGTCGGGGTCCCTCGCGGCGGCGCCCTCCAGTGGGATGTCACCGGTGTTGCTCTTCGGGGTGGCCATGGTGGTGCTCGGGCTCGGGCTGATCATCCTGCTGGTCCGCCGGTCGCGGGCGGACCGCAGGTCGACCGAGCCGGCGGAGGAGACCTCGGTCGGGCCGGCGTTCCCGCTGCCGGGCAAGCCGGGCGGCACCACCTACGGTGCCGGTGCGCCGGTGCCGCCGGGTGGCTCGCCGCCGGCGGCCGGCGGCGTGTACGGGCGGCAGCAACCGAGCCAGCCGACGCCGTCGGGTGGCACCGTGTACGGCGCGCCGACGCCCCGGCCGGCCGGCAACGTCTACGGGGCCCCACCGGCCCCGGCCACCGGCCCGGCACCGTCGACCCCGCCGAGCGCCGCAACCCCGCCGAGCGCCGCAACCCCGCCGAGCGCGTCGGGCGCGCCGCCGCCGTACCAGGCGGGTCTGCCGAAGGCCGGGCTCTACCCGCCGGTCGTGCCGCGTCAGCCGACCGGCGAGGCCGGATCCACCGGTACGCCACCGGCGGGCCCGGCAGCGGGCGGCGACTCGACCACGATCATGCCGCGCCTGCCCGACTGAGCCGGGTGGAGCCGGACCACTCCGATACGCTCAGCTTCGTTGACGACCTGCTGCGAAGGAGTGGAACCGGTGGCTGATTTGTCCCAGATTGTGAAGGCGTACGACGTCCGTGGGACGGTGCCGGACCAATGGGACGAGCGGGTCGCCGAGGCTCTCGGCGTCGCCTTCGCCCAACTGCTGAACGGCCTCGGTGAGCCGGGTGACGCGGTGCTGGTGGCGCACGATATGCGGGCCACCGGCCCCGGTCTCGCCGCCGCCTTCGCCCGGGGCGTGCAGGCGCAGGGGCGCTCGGTGATCGACATCGGGCTGGCCTCCACCGACATGCTCTACTACGCCTCCGGCTCGCTCGACCTGCCCGGGGCGATGTTCACCGCCAGTCACAATCCGGCCCAGTACAACGGCATCAAGATGTGCCGCTCCGGTGCCCGCCCGATCGGCCAGGACAGCGGGCTGGCCGAGATCCGTCAGCGGGCCCAGGCGCTGCTGGACGCCGGCGAGGTCGGCGCGGCCGGGCAGCCGACCCGGTCGGTCGAGCAGCGCAACCTGCTCCCCGAGTACGCCGCCCACCTGCGCAAGCTGGTCGACCTGAGCGGTATCCGGCCGCTGAAGGTGGTCGTCGACGCCGGCAACGGCATGGGTGGCTACACGGTGCCGAGCGTGCTCGGTGACGCCGCCCTGCCGGCCCTGCCGCTGGAGATCGTCCCGCTCTACTTCGAGCTGGACGGCACCTTCCCCAACCACGAGGCGAACCCGCTGGACCCGGCGAACCTGGTCGACCTGCAGCGGGCCGTCCGCGAGCACGGCGCGGACCTCGGGCTGGCCTTCGACGGCGACGCCGACCGGTGCTTCGTGATCGACGAGCGCGGCGAGCCGGTCTCCCCGTCGGCGATCACCGGTCTGGTCGCGGTCCGGGAGCTGGCCCGGCACCCCGGTTCGGTGGTGATCCACAACCTGATCTGCTCCAGCGCCGTCCCGGACATCGTCCGGGAGCACGGCGGCGAGCCGCTGGTGGCCCGGGTCGGGCACTCTTTCATCAAGGCCGAGATGGCCCGGACCAACGCCGTCTTCGGCGGGGAGCACTCGGCGCACTACTACTTCCGGGACTTCTGGTTCGCCGACACCGGCATGCTGGCCGCCATGCACACCCTCGCCGCCCTCGGCGGGCAGGATCTGCCCCTGTCCGAGCTGGCCCGGGAGTACGAGCGGTACGTCGCCTCCGGTGAGATCAACTCGACGGTGACCGACCAGGCCGGGAAGGTCGCCGAGGTCCGGGCCGCCTACCCGGAGGCCGAGGCCGACGAGCTGGACGGGTTGACCCTGCGCTTCCCGGACGGGGCCTGGTTCAACCTGCGCGCGTCGAACACCGAGCCGTTGTTGCGGCTCAACGTCGAGGCACCGGCCCGGGAGCGGATGATCTCGCTCCGCGACGAGGTGCTCGACCGGGTACGTCGATAAGATCCCTGCGCCGGTCGGCACCGCCGACCGGTGAGACCGCACACGTGGAAGGAGCCGCGCCGTGGCCCTGGACCCGCAGTTGCTAGAGATCCTCGCCTGTCCGGACACACACCACTCGCCGTTGGACTACGACGCCGGGGCGCAGACGTTGACCTGCACCGAGTGCGGGCGGATCTTCGAGGTCCGCGACGACGTACCGGTGCTGTTGTTGGACGAGGCGCGCGGCGGCCCGGAGCAGCGGTCGTGATCGACGGTACGGCGGGGGTCAGCGGACGCCGGGACCCCGACGAGGCCCTGCTCGACAACCCGGACGCGCTGGCCGAGCGCGACCCGGGTGGCATGCTGCGGCACACCGCCAGCGCCGGTGCGCAGGTCCGGGAGGCGGCGGCGCTGACCGCCGAGGCCAACCTGTCGGTGCTCGCCGACGAGGGACGGCCCCGCGCGGTGATCATCGCCGGCATCGGCACCGCCGGCCGTACCGGGGACGTGCTGGCCACCGTCGCCGGGCCGCGCTGCCCGGCCCCGGTCATCGCGCACCGCAGCGCCGGGGTGCCCGGCTGGGTAGGCGCGGCGGACGTGGTGATCGCGGTCAGCGCCTCCGGGCGCAGCCCCGAGGCGCTCGGTGCCGCCGAGGCCGCGCACCGCCGGGGTGCCCGGCTGGTCGCGGTCGGCGCCCCCGACTCGCAGCTCCAGTCGGTCGCCGAGCGGGCGCGGGCGCCGTTCGTGCCGGTGCCCCGCCGGGCCCCGGCCCGGGCCAGCCTCTGGGCGCTCACGGTGCCGGTGCTGCTCGCCGCCCGGGCGCTCGGCCTGGTGAAGGTCAACGAGGCGGACCTGGCGGAGACGGCCGCGCGGCTGGACGCCGAGGCGGACCGGAGCCGGCCTACCGCCGAGTCCTTCGTCAACCCGGCGAAGTCGCTGGCCCTGGGCCTGGCCGGCTCGGTACCGATCGTCTGGGGTTCGTCCCCGCTGGCCACCGTGGCGGCCCGTCGCTTCGGCGACACCCTGTCGGCGAACGCCCGGTACCCGGTGGTCACCGGGGCGCTCGGTGAGGCCGGCCGGGGTCGGGTGGGACTGCTCGACGGCGTCTTCGGTGGGCTGGTCGAGGGGGAGCGGGACATCTTCGCCGACCCCGACGAGTCCGCCGACGGTGGCACCCGACTGCGGCTGGTGCTGCTGCGCGACGGTGGCCTGAACGCCGAGGACGACACCGACGAGCCGTTGGCGGTCGAGGAGCGTCGGGCCGACGCGGTGCAGGTCCTCGCCGAGCGGCGGGGGGTGCGCTGCGACGTGGTCACCGCCGAGGGTGGCTCCGCGCTGGAGCGGCTCGCCTCGCTGGTGGCGGTGCCGGACTTCGCCTCGATCTACCTCGCGCTGGCGCACGGTCTGGACCCGATGGCGGTACCCGCCGTCACCGAGATGAAGGAGCTGGCCAACCAGTGAGCACTGGTGACACCGGGGCGGGGGCGGCGTGAGCGCCTCCGGCGGGACGAAGGCGATCATCGCCGCCCTGTTGGCGAACGTCGGCATCGCGGTCACCAAGTTCGTCGCGTTCCTGCTGACCGGCTCCTCGTCGATGCTTGCCGAGTCGATCCACTCGGTGGCCGACTCCGGCAACCAGGGTCTGCTGCTGCTCGGTGGCCGCCGGGCCCGACGGGCGGCCACCCCGCAACACCCCTTCGGGTACGGGCGGGAGCGCTACATCTACGCGTTCATCGTGTCGATCGTGCTGTTCACCGTCGGTGGCCTCTTCGCGCTCTACGAGGCGTACCACAAGTGGTCGCATCCGGAGGCGATCACCGCCTGGCACTGGGTGCCGGTGGCCGTGCTGCTGGCGGCGATCGTCATGGAGTCGTTCTCCTTCCGCACCGCGATCCGGGAGTCCAACCTGGTCCGGGGCGGTCAGTCCTGGGTCCGGTTCATCCGGCGGGCCAAGGCGCCGGAGCTGCCGGTGGTGCTCCTTGAGGACTTCGGTGCCCTGATCGGCCTGGTCTTCGCGCTCTTCGGGGTGGGGCTGACCCTGGCCACCGACGACGGTCGTTGGGACGCGGCCGGTACGGCGATGATCGGCGTGCTGCTGGTGGCCATCGCGGTGGTGCTGGCGATCGAGACCAAGAGCCTGCTGCTCGGTGAGGGGGCCGAGGAGTCCGACGTCACGGCGATCTCCCGGGCGGTCACCGACGGGCCGGAGGTCGAGCGGATCATCCACATGAAGACCCTCTACCTGGGCCCGGAGGAGCTGATGGTGGCCGCGAAGATCGCCGTCGAGCCGTGCGAGAGCGCCGAGGAGCTGGCCCGGGGGATCAACGCCGTGGAGGCGCGGATCAGGGCCGCGGTGCCGGTCGCCCGGGTGATCTACCTGGAACCGGACATCTACTCCGCGGCGGCGGCCCGGTCCGCCACGGGCGGCGGCGAGCAGGGCCCGGCAGCCGATCCGCCGGGCGTCGCGGAGCACTGAGCGTGGAGGTGCTGCACGGGCCGATCCGGGACTACGCGTGGGGGTCCCGGTCGGCGCTCGCCCGCCTGCAGGGGCGTCCGGTGCCCAGTGCCGGTCCTGAGGCGGAGCTGTGGTTGGGCGCCCATCCCGGTGCGCCGGCCGAGGTGGAGCGGGACGGCGTCCGGGTCAGCCTGGGCGAGCTGCTGGTGGCCGAGCCGACGTACTGGCTGGACAGCGAGGGGGTACGGCGGTTCGGCACCCGGCTGCCGTTCCTGCTCAAGGTGCTGGCCGCGGCGGCGCCGTTGAGCCTGCAGGCGCACCCGGACGCGGCACAGGCCCGGGCCGGGTACGCCGCCGAGGCCGGGCGGGCCGACGGGCCGCGCAACTACGTCGACCCGTACCACAAGCCGGAGCTGCTGGTCGCGCTCTCGCCCTTCGAGGCGCTCTGCGGGTTCCGTGATCCGCGGGTCTCCGCCGAGGTGCTCGCCGCTTTCGGCGTACCGGCGTTGGCTCCGGTCGTCGCCGCCCTGCGGGACGGGCCGGACGGGCTGCGTACGGCCGTACGCACGTTGTTGACCTGGCCGGACCGGCAGCGGGCGGCCCTGGTGGCGGCGGTGCTCGCGGCGCCGGTGGCCGGCCCGGACGCCGAGCTGGCCCGGGACCTGGCGGCCGACTACCCGGCCGACCCGGGGGTGCTGGTGGCGCTGCTGCTCAACCATGTCCGGCTGGCGCCGGGGGAGGCGATCTGGATGCCCGCCGGCAACCTGCACGCCTACCTGCGCGGCTGCGGGGTGGAGATCATGGCGGCCAGTGACAACGTGTTGCGGGGTGGGCTGACCCCGAAGCGGGTGGACGTCGACGAGCTGGTCCGGGTGCTCCGGTTCGAGGTGCTCGACGAGCCGGTGCTGGCGCCCCGGCCGGTCTCGCCGGGGGTGTCGACGTGGCCGGTGCCGGTGGACGACTTCGCGTTGCACCGGGTCGAGGTCGCAGCCGCGGTGCCGACGGTCCGCCTGCCGGTGCCGGGGCCACGGGTGGTGCTCTGCGTCGCGGGGGAGTTGCGGGTGGACGACGGGGCCGGGTCGGTCGGGCTGCGTACCGGTCAGGCCGCGGTGGGGCCGGCGGTGGCCGGACCGCTGGTGGTGCACGGCACCGGTGAGGCGTTCGTCGCAACCGCCGGTTGACCGCGGCACGGGGTGCCGGGCGGGGGTCGGCGGAGATCGCCCGACACGCATATCCGAAATTTCCGGAATGAGTTGACTCGGCGGGCACCGGGTGCGAACCTATGGGTGCGCAGCGTTATCGCGACGATGGTCCGAGAGCGTGCGGGGAACCAAACCGGGGGGATGCACGGGGCGGCCGGCTTCTGGACGGGAGATCCGTTCGACGCCGACCGCCCCGTGCGCTGTCCGCCGTCCGCGTATGGTGGAGGGTCGGTCAGCACATCGTTCGACAGGAGACTTCATGACCAGCACCCTCCCGGCCGCCACCACCGGCGGTCAGACCGAGGTTCGGCCGAGCACCCTCGCCGACGGCGACTACCGGGTGGCGGATCTGTCGCTCGCCGAGTTCGGGCGCAAGGAGATCCGGCTCGCCGAGCACGAGATGCCGGGCCTGATGGCCATCCGGCGGGAGTTCGCCGACGCGCAGCCCCTGGCCGGGGCGCGGATCACCGGTTCGCTGCACATGACCATCCAGACCGCCGTGCTGATCGAGACCCTGGTCGCGCTCGGTGCGCAGGTGCGCTGGGCCTCGTGCAACATCTTCTCCACCCAGGACCACGCCGCCGCCGCGGTCGTGGTCGGCCCGACCGGCACCCCCGAGGCCCCCGCCGGCGTGCCGGTGTACGCCTGGAAGGGCGAGAGCCTCCAGGAGTACTGGTGGTGCACCGAGCAGGTTCTCGACTGGCCCGGTGGGGCCGGCCCGAACATGATCCTCGACGACGGCGGTGACGCCACCCTGCTGGTGCACAAGGGCGCGGAGTTCGAGTCCGCCGGGGCCGTTCCGCCGGTGGAGTCCGCCGACTCCGAGGAGTTCGCGGTCATCCTGGAGGTGCTGCACCGCAGCCTCGCCCAGGACAACCAGCGGTGGACCCGGATCGCGGCCGGCATCAAGGGCGTGACCGAGGAGACCACCACCGGTGTGCACCGGCTCTACGAGATGCACCGGGCCGGCACCCTGCTCTTCCCGGCGATCAACGTCAACGACTCGGTGACCAAGAGCAAGTTCGACAACAAGTACGGCTGCCGGCACTCGCTTATCGACGGCATCAACCGCGCCACCGACGTGCTGATCGGCGGCAAGATGGCCGTCGTCATGGGCTACGGCGACGTGGGCAAGGGCTGCGCCGAGTCGCTGCGTGGCCAGGGCGCCCGGGTCGTGGTGACCGAGGTCGACCCGATCTGCGCTCTCCAGGCGGCGATGGACGGCTACCAGGTCGCCACCCTGGAGGACGTGGTCGAGACCGCAGACATCTTCATCACCGCGACCGGCTGCTACGACGTCATCACCAACGAGCACATGGCCCGGATGAAGCACCAGGCCATCGTGGGCAACATCGGCCACTTCGACAACGAGATCGACATGGCCGGCCTGGCCAAGCGCTCCGACGTGACCCGGGAGAACATCAAGCCGCAGGTCGACGTCTGGCGCTTCGCCGACGGGCACGCCATCATCGTGCTCTCCGAGGGCCGCCTGCTGAACCTGGGCAACGCCACCGGGCACCCGAGCTTCGTCATGTCGAACTCGTTCGCCAACCAGACGATCGCCCAGATCGAGCTGTTCACCAAGACCGACGAGTACCCGACCGGCGTCTACGTGCTGCCCAAGCACCTCGACGAGAAGGTCGCCCGGCTGCACCTGGACGCCCTCGGCGCGAAGCTGACCACCCTCAGCAAGGAGCAGGCCTCCTACCTGGGTGTCTCGCCCGACGGCCCGTTCAAGCCGGAGCACTACCGCTACTGAACCCCGGGTTCCGCTCCACCGACGCACGGGCCGGCCGACCACTGCCGGCCCGTGCGTCGCGTCCATAGGCGGCCCGGGCGTCGGTCAGCGGCCCGTGCGTGCGTAGGTCAGGGGTGCCCGTGCGTAGGTCAGGGGCCCCGGCGGCGGGCGGGGCGTACCCAGGTCCAGACGCACCAGGCGAGCCAGGTCAGCGAGACGACCATGGCCAGCGGACGCAGCCGCAGCGCACTGAGTAGCAGTACCACGGCGAGTACGGCCAGCCAGGGGAGGAATGCCTTCACGCCGGCCATTGTCCGCTGTCGCCGGGCCACCCGCCAGGGGCGGACCCGCCGGGCCGGCGTACGGTGTCGGCTCGTCGACTCACCCGGCGTGATGATCGCGGGTCGGGTGTCGGATGACGGCTTCGCGCAGTACCGTGCCGGGTGACGTAAACACATCGACCTGAACAGGGATGGGACCATAACCCCCATGAGAGCCCGGGTACTGGTGGTTGACGACGACCCCGCGCTCGCCGAGATGCTCGGCATCGTGCTGCGCAGCGAGGGTTTCCAGCCCTCCTTCGTCGCCGACGGAGAACGGGCACTGGCGGCGTTCCGTGAGAACCGTCCCGACATCGTGCTGTTGGACCTGATGCTGCCCGGAATGAGCGGTATCGACGTGGCACGGGCCATCCGGGGTGAATCGGGCGTACCGATCGTGATGCTGACCGCGAAGAGCGACACCGTCGACGTGGTGCTCGGGCTGGAGTCCGGCGCGGACGACTACGTGGTGAAGCCGTTCAAGCCCAAGGAGCTGGTCGCCCGGATGCGGGCCCGGTTGCGCCGGGGCGAGGACGCGGCCCCGGAGCTGCTCACCATCGGGCCGCCCGGCAACCAGATCACCATCGACGTGCCGGCGCACACCGTCAGCCGCAACGGTGAGGAGGTGAAGCTGACGCCGCTGGAGTTCGACCTGCTGGTCGCGCTGGCCCGCAAGCCGCGTCAGGTCTTCACCCGGGAGGTGCTGCTGGAGCAGGTCTGGGGCTACCGGCACGCCGCCGACACCCGCCTGGTCAACGTGCACGTGCAGCGGCTCCGGGCCAAGATCGAGCCGGATCCGGAGCGGCCGGAAATCATCCTGACCGTGCGGGGCGTGGGCTACAAGGCGGGCACCGGATAACCTGGTCGGACTGTGACCACCTCCCCGAACGTCACCGGTTCCGCTCCGCCTCCCCGCCGGCGCACCGCCGCGCGGGAGCTGTGGCACGGCCTGGCCGGGTGGTCCGTCCGGTTCGTGGGCGGTCTGCGCCAGACCTGGCGGCGGTCGCTGCAGGTCCGGGTGGTCAGCATCACGTTGGTCGTCTCCAGCCTGCTGGTCGGCGGGTTCGCCTACCTCATCGCCGACAAGATCACCAACATCCTGGTGGAGAACGCCAAGGCCGACGTGCTGATGCGGCTGCAGAGCGGCAGCGACTACGCGGCCAAGCAGCTCAGCTTCTACAGCACGCCGCAGGAGGCGCAGCTCCAGGAGACGATCGAGGGCACGGTCAACTACCTGGCCGGTGGCGACCCGCAGCAGACCAACGGGGTGCTGGTCGCGCTCACCGCCGACCGGTACACCGGCATCATCGAGCCGCGCAGCTCCTCCGACGTCAACTACCGTCCGTTGATCAGCCCGGAGCTGGGCGCGGCCGTGGCCGACGGCAACGTCGCCCACCAGATCCG
This sequence comes from Micromonospora yangpuensis, assembly GCF_900091615.1. Classification (NCBI taxonomy): domain Bacteria; kingdom Bacillati; phylum Actinomycetota; class Actinomycetes; order Micromonosporales; family Micromonosporaceae; genus Micromonospora; species Micromonospora yangpuensis. The sequence goes on from NZ_FMIA01000002.1 coordinate 1,406,035, forward strand.
CAGCGGCCGGCTCACCGACCAGCGCAGCAAGTACCTGGTCTACGGCTCGCCGGTGCCCACCAAGTTCGGGCAGTTGGAGCTCTACTACCTCGTCCCGCTGGACCGGCAGGACGCCACCGCCGCCGACGCCCGGGCCACCGTGGCGGCCACCGGGGTCGCCCTGGTGCTCCTGCTCGGCCTGCTGGCCGCCCTGGTCACCCGGTTGGTGGTACGCCCGGTCCGGGTGGCCGCGCGCACCGCCCAGCGGCTCTCCGCGGGCCTGCTCGACCAGCGGATGGTGGTCAACGGGGAGGACGACCTGGCGTTGCTGGCCGCCTCGTTCAACCAGATGGCGACCAACCTCCAGCGGCAGATCCTGCGGCTGGAGGAGATGTCCCGGTTGCAGCGCCGGTTCACCTCGGACGTCTCCCACGAGCTGCGTACCCCGTTGACCACGGTCCGGATGGCCGCCGACCTGATCTTCGCCGAGCGCGACGAGTTCGACCCGGCGGTGGCCCGTAGCGCCGAGCTGCTCCAGGCCGAGCTGGACCGGTTCGAGGAGTTGCTCACCGACCTGCTGGAGATCAGCCGGTTCGACGCCGGTTTCGCGATGCTGGACGCCGAGCCGACCGACCTGGTGCCGATGGTGCACCGGGTCGCCGACCGGCTGGCCGGGCTCGGCGAGCGGGTGGGCGTGACGATCGAGCTGGACCTGCCGGCCACGCCGGTGATCGCCGAGGTCGATCCACGCCGGGTCGAGCGGGTGCTGCGCAACCTGGTGGGCAACGCCGTGGAGCACGGTGAGGGTCGACCGGTGCTGATCACGCTGGGCATCGACCAGACCACGGTGGCGGTCACCGTCCGCGACCACGGGGTGGGCCTCAAGCCGGGCGAGGAGAAGCTGGTCTTCAACCGGTTCTGGCGGGCGGACCCGTCCCGGGCCCGGCAGACCGGTGGCACCGGGCTCGGCCTGTCGATCAGTCTGGAGGACGCCCGGCTGCACGGCGGCTGGCTGGAGGCCTGGGGAGCGCCCGGTCAGGGGGCCCAGTTCCGGCTGACCCTGCCGGCGCGGGCCGGTGACCGGTTGACCACCTCCCCGCTGCGGTTGGTGCCCGCCGACGCCGCGCTGCCCTTCGGCGGTCCGGTGGAGAGCGGGGCGCTGGCCATCGGCCCGGGACCGGGTGGCACGCTGGCCATCGGCCCCGCGCCCGCCGGCACGGGCGACCGGGCGGAGGTGGGGTCGTGACCGGACGGGTGGCGCGGGCGGGGGCTGGCGCGGCGCGCGGCCCCGTCGCGCGGGTGCTGACCGCCGGGCTGGTCGTGCTGCTGGCGGCCGTCGCAGCGACGGGCTGCGGGATTCCGCACGAGTCCGACGTCCAGGTGGACCAGCGGGGGCCGTCGGTGGTGTCCGGCTCGTCCAGCCTGCGTCGGGACGAGCCACCGAACCGCACCGCCGCCGGCACCGACCCGGACGCCTTCGTCCGTAACTTCCTCGCCGCGGCGGCCGGTGAGCCGGACCGGGCGTACCAGCGGGTCAAGCAGTTCATCGACCCGGCTGAGCGGGACCGGCTCCAGGAGAAGCAGGGCAGCGAGATCGGGCTGACCGTGGTCCGGCTGAAGGACGAGCCGGTGATCACCACGGACGTGGAGAGCACCAAGATCAGAATCGCGGTGCAGCAGATCGGCCTGCTGCGTGCCAACGGCACCCTGGTGCCCCCGGTGGCCACCGAGACCGAGTACCGGTTCGAGGTCGACACCGGCGAGCGCGAGGAGAGTTCCGGCCTGTACGTCCGGGAGCCACCGAACGTGCTGCTGCTCAGCGACACCGCGTTGCGCGAGTTCTACCAGGCCGAGACGATCTACTTCTGGAGTTCCGACCGCACCCGGTTGGTGCCCGACCAGCGTTACCTGCCGCTCTCGGCGCCCGACGAGCGGCGGGTCACCGACGTGGTGCGGTGGCTGACCGCCGGCCCGTCGGACTGGCTCGGGTCCGGCGTCAGCCGCCTGCCCGACGGCACCAGCCTGATCAACAACGCCACCGAGTCGGACGGCCGGTGGGAGGTCAACCTGAACATGACCGGCGAGGACGACAACCGGCTGGACCAGTTCGCCACCCAGCTCGCCTGGTCGTTGCCGGAGTTGCAGGGTTCGCTGGAGCTGAAGATCCGCAACCAGTCGCGCCGGATCATCGACAGCCTCCGCGAGCACCGGATCGCCAACCCGGCCTACCGGATCAGCAACAGCCCGCAACGGTTCTGCGTCTACGACGGCGCTATCCAGCCCCTGGCGTTCGCCGGTGAGCCGGTCGGCACGGTGCCGGTCAGCGCCGGTGACAACCAGCGGGTGGTCTCGGCGGCGGTGACCCGGGCCGGGGAGAAGATCCTCGCCGCGCTGGTCGTCACCGCGACCGAGCGGCGGCAGCAGTTGGCCGTCGGCACCGGCCCCGACCCGGTGAAGGTCTCCGCCACCAGCGACGCGTACGCCTCGATTGGCCGGCCGGTCTGGTTGCGTTCGGCCGACCCGGTCCGGCCGCAGGGGCTGACGGTGGCCGACGGCGAGCTGTACCGGTTCGGCGCGGACGCCCGGCTGGTACGGGTGCCGCTGCTCAACGTGGCCGGCCCGGTGACCGCGGTGGCCGCCGCCCTGGACGGTCACCGGATCGCGGTGATCGCCGGTGGTGCGCTCCACGTGGCCGCGGTGAACCTCGACGGCGGTCAGCTCAACCCGGGCCCGGCCCGTCGGGTGGTCACCTCGTTGACCAACCTGACCGCAGTGGACTGGGGCGGCGAGAACACCCTGATCGTGGCCGGTTCCGGCGGCCGGCCGGCGATCCACGACATCAGCGTCGACGGTGCCCTGGAGACGCCGCGCAACACCGACGTCGGCGCCCAGGTGACTCACCTGGCGGCGTACCCGGCCAACTCGGTCGTCTCGCTCTCCACCGGAACGCTCATGTACGAGGCCAACGGGGTGGCGTACCGCAGCAACCCGTTCGAGCGGATCCGGCAGGACCAGGTGCTGTTCACCCCGCCGCCGGGGCAGGACCGGGCGGGCAACCCGACCGCACCCTTCTTCTTCTACTGACCGCCGTGCCCGATCCCGGTGGACTGTGGGCGGACCTCACCGATCTGGTGCTGCCCACCGAGTGCGCCGGTTGCCGGCAGCGGGTGGCGGGGCTGCGTCACGGCCTCTGCGCCGGTTGTGTGGCCGTCCTGCGCGCCCTGCGACCCCGTCCGGCGCTGCCCACTCCGGCGCCGGCCGGGCTGCCGCCCTGTGTGGCGCTCGGGGCGTACTCGGGGGTGTTGCGGCAGACGCTGCTGGCGTACAAGGAACGGGGTAGACACGGGCTGGCCCGGCCGCTGGGCGCGCTGCTGGCCGAGGTGGTCGTGGCGGCGGTGGGTCCGGTCCGGCCGGTACTGCTGATCGGGGTGCCGGACACCGCGGCGGCGGCTCGGTCCCGCTACGGCGACCACCTGGACCGGTTGACCCGGCACGCCGCACGCCGGCTGCGGGCGGGCGGCTGGCCGGTACGGGTGCTGCGACCGGTGCGGGCGCTGCCCCGACCGGACTCGGTGGCGCTGGACAGCGCCGGTCGGGCGCGGGCGGCCGAGGCGGCGTTCCGGCTGCGTGCCGGACGGTTCCCCGCCGCCCCGCCCACCCAGGCGGTGGTGCTGCTCGACGACATCGTCACCACCGGGGTCACCCTGGCCGGGCTGGCCCGGGTGCTGACCGTCACCGGCCTGTCGCCGTCGGTGGCGGTGGTACTCGCCGCGACCCGGAAAAGACGCACCCCGTAACCCTCCGTGTTTCCGTTTCACCCGAAGGTGTCCGAGGTGTGAAAAGTTTTTGGCCGCGGTGACAACAGGGGGTGACGGCCGGGCGAGGAAGAGTTAGCGTTTCGGTGTCCGGGGTAGGGATGTCCGCATACCCGCCCCGGCGGTGAAAGGAGGCGTAGCCGTACTGACCGGTCGACGCCGAACGGGATCTCCCCGGCTGACGGCTCGACCGGAACTTCGGATCGAACGACCATCCGTACGAGGAGGTCAGATGGACATCGTTGTCAAGGGCCGTAACGTCGAGGTGCCGGACCACTACCGGGTCCACGTCGCCGAGAAACTCGCCAAGATCGAGCGCTACGACCACAAACTCATCCGGGTCGACGTCGAGCTGTTCCACGAGCGCAATCCCCGCCAGGCCGACCACTGCCAGCGGGTCGAGATCACCTGTGTCTCCCGAGGACCGGTGGTACGCGCCGAGGCCTGCACGAACGACTTCTACAGCGCGCTCGACGCGGCCATCGCCAAGCTGGACACCCGGTTCCGCCGGGCCGCCGACCGGCGGCGGGTCCACCGGGGACGGCACGCGCCGATCTCCGTCGCCGCCGCCACCGCGGGACTCCCCGTGGCGGAGCGGGGCGACACCCCGTTGACCGCCGCCGTCGCCGCCCGTAACGGCTCCTCGACCGCCCTCGCCGAACGCGAGGACGAGTCGGACTACGAGTACGACGACCAGCCCTGGCACATCGCGCGGGAGAAGATCCACCCCGCCGAGCCGATGACCGTCGACGACGCCCTCTTCCAGATGGAACTGGTCGGCCACGACTTCTACCTGTTCCAGGACAAGGAGTCCGGCCGGCCGAGCGTCGTCTACCGGCGACACGCCTACGACTACGGCATCATCTCCCTCGACACGTAGGATCATCCCCGCCACGCGAGTGACCGGGCGGTGCGGTGGACGACCCTCCACCGCGCCGCCCGGGCCGGCTCAGGTCAGCTCCGGCGGCAGCAGCGCGAACGTCAGGTCGTCGAGCCGGCCACCGGCCAGCCCCGGCAGCCGGGCCCGCAGCAGCGCCTCCCGGTGGAAGCCCACCCGCTGCAACACCCGGTGCGAGGCGGTGTTGTCGGGCACCGTACCGGCCCCGATCCGGGCCACCCCGACCGAGTCGAACGCCCAGCGGGCGAGCAGCCGGACCGCCCGGGTGGCGAGGCCGCGGCCCCGGAAGGCGGGGGAGAGCGCGTACCCGATGGTGGCGTGACCGGTCCCGGGCTCGGGGTAGCCGAGCCCGCAACTGCCGGCGAAGGCCCCCGAGGCGGCGTCGACGATGGCCAACCGGGCGGTCTCGCCTACCAGCCAGGCGCTCTCGGCCAGCCGGCACCGGGTTTCGATGGCCGAGGGCTCGGGTGGCACCGGTGGGGCCTGGTTCGCCACCACCTCCGGGCGGCTGTGCAGGGCGTACATCTCGTCCACGTCGCCCGGGGCGATCCGGCGCAGCAGCACCACGCCGTCGGTGAGCCGGTCGTCGGGCAGGTCGGGCAGGACCCGGGGGGTCGGTTCGTCGGGATCGTCGGCCAGGCGTACCCAGGCCAGCAGGTCGCGCCGCCCACCACCGGGTAGCGGCGCGGCGGCCCGGCGTACCCCCTCGGGTCGGAAGCCGGCGGCCAGCGCCACCCGCTGGCTGGCCGTGTTCTCGGCGTCGGTGAGCAGCTCCAGCCGGGCGGCCCCGGCCCCGAAGGCCTGCCGGGCCAGCAGCCGGGTGGCGGCGGTCGCCACGCCCCGCCGGCGGGCCCAGGGCGCCACCCAGTAGCCGATCTCGCCCTGCTGGCGCGCGGGCACCGGGTTGTTCACCCCCACCGCACCGAGCAGCCGGTCGGTCCCGGCGTCCGCGATGGCGTACCCGACCCCGCCGCCGGCCCGGGCCGCCGGAGCGCCCTCGGTGATCCACCAGCGGGCGTCGGCCTCGGTGTACGGCGCGGGCAGGCCGGGCAGCCACCGCCGGATCGACGCATCGGCGCAGGCGGTGGCCAGGTCATCGGTGTCGTCGACCCGGAACTCCCGCAGCCGGACCGGGTCGCCCTCGACGGTGCCCGGGTACCCGCTCACTGCAGGTCCTCGGGGAGCAGCGCGGCGACCAGGCAGTCCACCCGTTGCCCCCGGTGGTTCAACCCGGCCCGGGTGACGCCCTCGACGGTGAACCCGGCCTTCTCGGCCACCCGCCGGGAGGAGGTGTTGCCGACCAGCGCCCGCCACTCGACGCGGGCCAGGCCCAACGTGGTGAAACCCCAGGCGGCCAGGGCGGTCAGCGCGGCCGGCTGGTAACCCCGGCCCCGGGCGTGCGGCGCGGTCATGAAGCCCACGTCGGCCAGGAGCGGGTCGGTGGCCGACAACCGCAGGTCGACCGAGCCGACGTACCGGTCGGCCGGGTCGGCGAGCACGTAACGGGCGTTGGTCCCGGCCGCCCAGTCGTGCCGGCAGAGCCGTCGGTACGACTCGGCGTCGGCGCGCCGGTACGGCTCGGGCACCGTGCTCCAGCGGATGGTCTCCGGGTCCCGGCAGGTGGCCACGACGGCGTCGGAGTCGCGCTCCTCCATCGCCCGTAGCCGCAGCTCGGTGCCGCCGACGGTGGCGAAGAGGACCGGCTGGGCCCGGCCGAAGACGGCGGCCCGCCGCGCCGGCAGGGTGCCGGGGCCGGCCGGTCCGGTCTCGCCGGGGGCCGGCACCTCGCCGGGCAGCAGCGAGCCGATCCAGCCGTCGCCGGTGCCCCCCGGAGTCGGATCGGCCAGCCGCAGCTGCCCGGAGACCCGGACCCCGGCGCGCAGCGCGACCAGCCGGGAGGCGTGGTTGCCCAGCTCCGCCTGCCAGATCAACCGCCGCAGCCGCAGCTGCGTGAACGCCCAGCGGGCCACCGCCCGCAGGGCCCGGACCGCGACCCCCTGGCCCCGGGCCCAGGGCGCGGTCCAGTACCCCACCTCGGCGGAGCGCAGCCGGTCGTCGATGGCCACCAGCCCACAGGAGCCGAGCAGCTCACCACTTGCCGCGTCGCAGACCGCGAAGGGCGCGCCGGTGCCGCCCTCCCACGCCGCGGGGGCCAGCTCGGTGACGAAGGAGAGCGCGTCGACCAGCCGGTAGGGGCGGGCCACCCCGGACCAGCGCGCAAGGTCCGGGTCCTGGCAGGCGCGGTGCACCGCGTCGGCGTCCCCGGCCCGCCACGGGCGCAGCAGCAGGCCGTCCTCGGCGATCCGCACGGGCTCCATGCGGGCAATCGTGCCGGATCGTTCGCGCTGGGCGTAACCGGATTTCCGGTCGCCGGGCGGCAGGTGCGGGAAATATGTCGGCTTCGGCGCGTTCCAGGGCCGCCACCAGTGACCAACACCCCGACGGAGCGCCTACGATGGGTCGAGACTGTCTAGGGGAGCGTTGATCCGTGTCGATTCTGGAAAAGGTCCTCCGCGCCGGTGAGGGCCGTATGGTGCGCCGGCTCAAGGCCATCGCCGCCGCTGTCAACTCGATCGAGGACGACTACGTCGACCTCACCGACGAGGAGCTGCGCGGCATGACCGACCAGTTCCGGGAGCGGATCGCCGACGGTGAGAGCCTCGACGACCTGCTGCCGGAGGCCTTCGCGGTGGCCCGGGAGGCGGCCGCCCGGGTGCTCGGTCAACGACCGTACGACGTCCAGGTGATGGGCGGCGCGGCGCTGCACTTCGGCAACATCGCCGAGATGAAGACCGGTGAGGGCAAGACCCTGACCTCGGTCATGGCGGTGTACCTCAACGCGCTGTCCGGCAAGGGCGTGCACGTGATCACGGTCAACGACTACCTCGCCCAGCGGGACGCGGCGTGGATGGGTCGGGTGCACGAGTTCCTCGGGCTCACCGTGGGCGTGGTCCTGCCGAACCGCCCCTCCAGCGAGCACCGCGCGGCGTACGAGTGCGACATCACCTACGGCACCAACAACGAGTTCGGCTTCGACTACCTGCGCGACAACATGGCGTGGTCGAAGGAGGAGCTGGTCCAGCGCGGCCACAACTTCGCCGTGGTCGACGAGGTGGACTCGATCCTGATCGACGAGGCCCGGACCCCGCTGATCATCTCCGGTCCGGCCGAGCACTCCGCCCGCTGGTACGGCGAGTTCGCCGGCGTGGTGGCCCGCCTCCAGTCCGGCAAGGACGGCGCGGGGGACTACGAGGTCGACTACGCCAAGCGGACCATCGCGGTCACCGAGCGGGGCGTGGCCAAGGTGGAGGACCGGCTCGGCATCGACAACCTGTACGAGTCGGTGAACACCCCGCTGGTCGGCTACCTCAACAACGCCATCAAGGCCAAGGAGCTGTACAAGCGGGACAAGGACTACATCGTCAGCGACGGCGAGGTCCTGATCGTCGACGAGTTCACCGGCCGGATCCTGCACGGCCGCCGGTACAACGAGGGCATGCACCAGGCGATCGAGGCCAAGGAGGGGGTGGAGATCAAGCAGGAGAACCAGACCCTGGCCACCATCACCCTGCAGAACTACTTCCGCCTCTACTCGAAGCTCTCCGGCATGACCGGTACCGCCCAGACCGAGGCCGGTGAGTTCAACAAGGTCTACAAGGTGGGCGTGGTGACCATCCCCACGCACCGGCCGATGGTCCGCGAGGACCGCGCCGACGTGATCTACAAGACCGAGAAGGCCAAGTTCAACGCGGTCATCGAGGACATCGCCGAGCGACACGTGCAGGGCCAGCCGGTGCTGGTCGGCACGGTCTCGGTGGAGAACTCCGAGATCCTCTCCCAGCTGCTGCGCAAGCGGGGCATCCCGCACTCGGTGCTGAACGCGAAGTTCCACGCCCGGGAGGCGGAGATCGTCGCCCAGGCCGGCCGCAAGGGCGCGGTCACCGTCGCCACCAACATGGCCGGCCGGGGCACCGACATCCTGCTCGGCGGCAACGCCGAGTACCTCGCCGCCAGCGAGCTGCGCCAGCGTGGCCTCGACCCGGAGGAGCAGCCCGAGGAGTACGCCAAGGCGATGGAGGAGGTCCTGCCCACCTGGAAGCAGGCCTGTGACGCCGAGGCGGACGAGGTGGCCGCCGTCGGTGGCCTCTACGTGCTGGGCACCGAGCGGCACGAGTCCCGCCGGATCGACAACCAGCTGCGCGGTCGTTCCGGCCGGCAGGGCGACCCGGGGGAGTCCCGCTTCTACCTGTCCCTGCAGGACGAGCTGATGAAGCGCTTCCGGGCCGGCGCGGTCGAGGCGGTGATGGAGCGCTTCAACATCCCCGAGGACGTGCCCATCGAGTCGAAGATGGTCACCCGCCAGATCAAGAGCGCGCAGGCCCAGATCGAGGGCCAGAACGCCGAGATCCGCAAGAACGTCCTCAAGTACGACGAGGTGATGAACAAGCAGCGCCAGGTGATCTACGCCGAGCGGCTGCGGGTGCTCAACGGCGAGGACCTCTCCGACCAGGTCCGCAACATGATCAACGACACCATCGAGGCGTACGTGCGGGGGGCCACCGCCGACGGGTACGCCGAGGACTGGGACCTGGAGCAGCTCTGGACCAGCCTGAAGCAGCTCTACCCGGTGGGCGTGACCATCGAGGACCTGGAGGAGGAGGCCGGCGGCTCCCGGGCCGGGCTCGACGGCGACTTCCTGGTCGCCCGGCTCAAGGAGGACGCCAACGCCGCGTACGACCGGCGGGAGGCCGACCTCGGCGAGGAGGGTGCCCGCCAGTTGGAGCGGATGGTGCTGCTCCAGGTCATCGACCGCAAGTGGCGTGAGCACCTCTACGAGATGGACTACCTCCAGGAGGGCATCAGCCTGCGCGCCTACGCCCAGCGCGACCCGGTCGTGGAGTACCAGCGCGAGGGCTTCGACATGTTCGCCACCATGATGGAGGGCATCAAGGAGGAGACGGTCGGCTTCCTCTACAACCTGGAGGTCCAGGTCACCGAGCCCGAGCCGGCGGCCGAGGAGGTCAAGCTCCTGGAGAAGCCGGTCGAGATCAAGGCCAAGGGCCTGGGTCGGGCACCCCAGCAGCAGGGCCTGCAGTACTCCGCACCCACCATCGACGGTGAGGCCGGTGCCGGTGCGGTGGTCGTCGAGCGGCCCGAGGAGGAGGCCCCGGCGCTGGGCATCGGCCGGTCCAGCTCGTCCGGTGGCGCGCAGTCCGGGTCGCCCCGTCCCGGCGCGCAGTCGGGCCCGGGATCACCGCGTCCCGCCGCCCAGGACAACGGCCAGCAGCGCCCGCCCGCCGCCCTGCGTGGCCCGGCGGTGGCGTCGAACGTGGCCCGGCGGAACGCGCCGGGCCAGGCGGAGGCCGCCGGCGGACCGTCCCGTAACGCGCCCTGCCCGTGCGGGTCGGGTCGCAAGTACAAGCGCTGCCACGGATCGCCCAACGGCGGCGCCTGAGCCGCCAGCACGCTCCTGACCGGCGACCCCGGCATCCCCACGCTCGTGGTGGATGCCGGGGTCTCGGCTTGTCGGGGCGTCGTGGCTCAGCCCCCGGCTAGAGCACCTGGATGGTGGTGCAGAGCCAGCTGCCCCGCCGGTGCTCCAGGCGCAGCGCCATCGCCCAGGAGCGGCCGGTGGGGGTGCCGAGGACGGCGGCCACCTCCACCGCCCCGGCCCTCGGCTCGCAGACCCGTAGCCGACGCAGCCGTACCGTCGGCCGGGTCGACCGGCGGCGTACCGGGCCGGACCGGGCGACCCCCCGGGCCAACTGCTCGGTCACCTCGGCGACGGCGTCCGGAGCGGCCAGCGGTCGGATCTGCCCCGGCGGACGGTAGCCGTTGAGGATCTCCAGGCAGGTGGTCACGAACCGGTGGGCAGCCCGACCGGCCTCCGGGCTGGTGCCGCCGCCGGGCAGCCGGGGCCCGGTAGTGGGTGGCCGCTGCTCGGGACGGGTCGGCGTGGGCCGGGGATCCCGCTGTCGGGTGTTCGGCCGGCCAGGGTGGGCCCGGGCCGGGTCGAAGAGGTCGAGCGCGAGCTGAAGGCTGGGCGGCCGGGGCCAGAGATCGGCCGGGTCGTCGGTGAAGGGCGGGTCGAGCGACGGGACCGGGCGTAGCCGGAACGGTGGACGCGCCGACGTGGGACGGCGAGTGTCGACCATCGCGAACCCTTCGTTTGGTTTCGTTTGCCTCCGATTGCCTTCAGTCTCCGGCACGACAGTGTCCATCGTCAATGGTGGGACGACTACTCGGGGTCACGTTCGGCGAGTGGGTTCTCCCGTACCCACTCGGCGGTCTCGGTGTACTTGAGCTGGATGTACTCCTCCAGCCGGGCCCGCTCCACCCGCCACTGTCCCCGGCCGCCGATCTTGATTGCGGGCAGTTCGCCGCTGCGCACCATGTGGTAGACCTGCGAGTCCGACACGTTCAGCTCGGCGGCCACGTCGGAGAGCAGCAGGAACCTGGGCTCCACCGGCACCCCCAAGGCTCGACTACGTTTGCCTAAGCTTGCCACCGATCGCCTCGTCGCCCCGCCCGCCCCGCACGGCGGTCGCGGGTAGCCACGTTCGTGGCCCGACGGCCCGACGGCTCGGCGAGGTCGCGACGTCCTCGTTCCCGCCTGGCGCTCGGGGTGGCATGATCGGCGCTCGGGGTCGGCTTGGTCCGACGCGACAGTACGGGTCGGCTTAGGCCGACACGCGACAGTGTGAGGTCGGCCCAGGCCGACACGCGACAGTGTGGGGTCGGCGTGGCCGGCTTGCGACAGTGCGGGGTCGGCAGGGGCCGGCTCGGGTGACGACGGGGGTGGCCGGTGCGCGACGAGCTGATCCGGGTGTACGTGCCGGCGACCGTGCCGATGCTCGCGCGGTTGCGGTCCGAGGGGCTCACCGTGGCCGGGACGGTGCATGCGGTGACCCCCGCCCTGCGGGAGTGGTACGCCGAGGGCGACGAGGAGGAGCTGGAGTACGTCGCCTTCACCCGGGCTGCCCAGGATGCGCTGCCGCTGCTGGGGGCGGACCCGTCCGCGCCACGCCGTCGGGTGGTGGTCTCGGTCGACCTGCCGGCCGCGCAGGTCGGACGGGGTGACCTTGAGCTGGGGTCCAGCATCGTGGCGCTGAACGGCCCCCTGCCGGTGACCGCGGTCGCCGCCCTGCACGTCGACGGTGCCGAGGCGGTCGCCGACGTGACGGCTGCCGTCGAGGCGGTCGACGCGGCACTGGCCGGCGACCCGGACGCCCAGTTCACCGTCGACGGCGTCGAGGACCACGAGCTGGAGTGGTACGCCGTCAGCGAGCTGGACCTGCTGCTGCACGCCGTGGCCTGACCGCCCGCCCCCTGCCCCGCCCTCCGCCTGCCCCGCCCTCCGCCTGACCAGCCCGCCCCCTGCCCCGCCCTCCGCCGGGCTGCCGCAGGGGTGAGAAGGGCTCCCCGCTATACCGAAAGCGTTAACAGGGGGCCCTTCCTTACTCGTTGTCGGTGGGGGGTGGGGTCAGGGTGCGGCCGAAGGCGATGAGCGAGACCAGGGCGCCGACGAAGAGCACCCAGATCCCGTTGTCGATCCGCGAGGTGCCGAGCGAGGTCTGCGCCACCGCGTCCGCGTCGCTCAACGCGCTGGCCAGGTCGAGCAGGGAACGACCACCGATCCGGAGGATCACCTCGGCGGTGAGCAGGAGCAGCCCGGGTCCCGCCCCGGCCAGCAGGTACGCCGGCCAGCGCAGGTCGGCCGCGTCCGGATCACGGCGGGCAGCGTGCCGGCGGGCCCAGCGCAGGTACCCGAAGGCGAGCAGGCCGGCGAGCAGGCCGGCGAGCAGCGACTCGGTGCGCGACACCCAGTTCGCCGCGCTCACCAGGGCCTCCTGGCTGCCACCGTCCCCGCCGTACAGGTCGAACAGGGGGCTCCGGGCGCGGCTGAACGCCACCACGAAGAGCAGGACGCCCAGCCCCGACAGCACGGCGGCACCGACCACCGGGGCGGTCCGGGCGGCGGCCACCGCGCCGCCGATGATCGCCGCCGCCGCGGCGGTGCCGGCGATGACGTTTGTCGTCGCGGTGTCGAGGTAGGTCAGGTTGATCGCCGTCGCGGTGGCCACCCCGACCAGCAGGCCGGTGCCGACCGCGATGAGGAAGCGCAGGGTGGCCCGGTCGGCCGTCCGCCGGGCGAGCAGGTTCGTCGCCGCGAGGGCGACCGCGGCCCCGGCGACCAGCGCCGCCGAGATCACCCCGGGCAGCGCGAAGGCGGAGAGACTGATCGCGGTCGACCCGGCCTCGGCCGAGCCGATCGCGGCCCGGGTCGACCAGAGCATCGCCGCCAGCCACGCGATGCCCAGCACCTCCAGCAGCGCGGCACCCGGGGCGGGCAGCCGCCGGGACGGGGCGTCCGCCGCGGGCTCCTGACCGGCGGTCGGCTGGTCCTCGGCGGTGGTGCGGCCGGGATCGTTGCTCATCGTCTTCCCTTTCGACGGCCGTCCGGCCGGGCCTGAGCGGGTCACCAGCCGTCCAGCGTACGCGTGCCGCCCCCCGGACCTGCGGCCCGCGCTCCCGGCCGGTGGCGCGCAGGTCGGGTCGGCTGCCGGGCGTGGAACAATCGCCGGAGGTCCCGCCGCCGCGACCGGCGTACCCCCGTGCGCGGAATCCGGCATCCGGTCATCCGACCGGCCCGCCGGCGGGGCCGATGGCCACCGCCGCCGCGAGCACCCAGGAGCTGTGATGGACGCCGTGTTCCACGTACCCGCGCCGCACAACGAGCCGGTACGCACCTACGAGCCGGGGAGCCCGGAGCGGGAGCGGCTGCGACAACGGCTGACCGAGCTGGCCGCCGAGCAGATCGAGCTGCCGATGACCGTCGCCGGTGAGCAGCGGATGGCCGGCGGCGAGCGGATCGACGTGGTGCAGCCGCACCGGCACGCGCACGTGCTCGGGGTGACCGCGCACGCCACCCACGACGACGCCCGGGCGGCGGTCCGGGCGGCCAAGGAGGCCGCACCGATGTGGCGGGCGCTGCCCTTCGAGGAGCGGGCCGCGATCTTCCTGCGCGCCGCCGAGCTGCTCGCCGGCCCCTGGCGGGACACGCTCAACGCGGCGACGATGCTCGGTCAGTCCAAGACGGTGGTCCAGGCCGAGATCGACGCGGCCTGCGAGTTGATCGACTTCCTCCGGTTCAACGTGGGCTTCGGCCGGGAGTTGCTGGAACAGCAGCCGAACTCCTCGGCCGGGGTGTGGAACCGGTTCGACCACCGTCCGCTGGAGGGTTTCGTCTACGCGGTAACCCCGTTCAACTTCACCGCGATCGCCGGCAACCTGCCGTCGGCTCCGGCCCTGATGGGCAACACCGTGGTCTGGAAGCCGTCGCCGACCCAGCAGTTCGCGGCCCATTTCACCATGCGGTTGTTCGAGGCGGCCGGCCTGCCGCCGGGCGTGCTCAACATGGTCACCGGTCGGGGCGAGGAGGTCTCGGACGTGGTGCTGGCCGACCCGGACCTGGCCGGCATCCACTTCACCGGCTCCACGAAGGTCTTCCAGCAGCTCTGGCGCGGTGTCGGGGAGAACATCGCCGGCTACCGGGGGTACCCCCGGTTGGTGGGTGAGACCGGCGGCAAGGACTTCGTGGTCGCCCACCCCAGCGCCGACGTGGACGCGCTGCACACCGCGCTGATCCGGGGGGCCTACGAGTACCAGGGGCAGAAGTGCTCCGCGGCGTCCCGGGCGTACGTGCCGCGTTCGCTCTGGGACGGTGGCCTGGCCGACCGGCTGGCGGCCACCGCGGACTCGTTGACCTACGGCGACGTGACCGATTTCGGCAACTTCGGTGGCGCGGTGATCGACGCCAGGGCGTTCGCCCGACACACCGCCGCCCTGGAGTTGATCTCCAGCGACGACAGTTGCCGGGTCCTCGCCGGTGGGACCGCCGACGACTCGGTGGGCTACTTCGTCCGGCCGACGCTCTTCGAGTGCTCCGACGCCGCGCACGAGACCTTCACCACCGAGTACTTCGGTCCGATCCTCGGCGTGCACGTCTTCGACGACGCCCGCTTCGACGAGGTGGTCGACCAGGCCGAGTCGGTCGCGCCGTACGCGCTCACCGGGTCGATCTTCGCGACCGACCGCCGGGTGGTCGACTCCGTGGCCGAGCGGATGCGGTACGCGGCCGGCAACTTCTACGTCAACGACAAGCCGACCGGTGCGGTGGTCGGGCAGCAGCCCTTCGGTGGCGCGAGGGCCAGCGGCACCAACGACAAGGCCGGCTCCTGGCACAACCTGGTCCGCTGGACGTCCCCACGGACGATCAAGGAGACCTTCGTGCCGCCCACCGACCACACCTATCCGCACATGCGCTGACGGGCCGGCTCCGGCCCCCGGGTGTCCCCTGCGGAGGGGCTCCGGGGGTCGGGCGGAGCACCCCGCGGCGCTTTCCGGTGTCCCCTACGGAGAGGTTCCGGACCCGGATCGGACGATCCGGCCGCACCCGCAGTCAGGGTGACAGACTGTGATCTCGCGCACCGGAACCCGAACTGTCGCGCGCCGACAGTGCACATAGGAAGTCCTAGCGGGTGGCGAAATGGTGAAATCCTGGACGCCGGGACCGCAAAGTGGCAGCGTAATGGGCATGGCGGAATCCGGAGTCAACCCCACGGCGGCAGCTCTGCTCGGGCTGCTCCACGCGGGACCCATGACAGGCGGCCAACTGATGGCCGCCGCTGAGCGCCGACTGGCGCCGTACTGGTCGATGACGCGTAGTCAGGTCTACCGCGAGTTGCCGGTGCTGGCCGAGCGGGGTTTCGTACGTCTGGGCAAGCCCGGTCCACGGATGAGCCAGCCGTACGCGATCACTGCGGCCGGAAAACGGACATTTTCTCGCTGGTTGGCGGAAAATCCCGGGAAGGACACTGTCCGTAACCCCGTGGCACTGCGGATCGCTTTCGGCGACCTGCACTCGGCGAGCCAGCTGCGCAACCTCTACGCCTCGGCCAACGAGTACCACACCGAGGCGCTGGCGGCGGTCCGGGAGCAGGTGAAGAACGCCAAGAAGGAGGGCGAGACGTACGACGCCAGCGCGCTGGAGTTCGCCGTCGCCTACCACAAGGCCGCGCTGTCCTGGCTCAAAAGCGCCCCGGTCGGCTGACCGGGCCGCAGGCAGTACGCTTAGCTGTCGTGACCGCTGCCGATTACGCCGAACAGCTCAAGGAACTCGACGCGACCCTGCGCAACATCGAGGCCGTGCTCAACCTCGACCGGTTGCAGGAGGACAAGGCCCGGCTGGAGCAGGAGGCCTCCGCGCCGGACCTCTGGGACGACCAGGCCAAGGCGCAGCAGGTGACCACCCAGTTGTCGTACGTCAACGGGGAGATCAGCAAGCTGGGCAGCCTGCGCTCCCGGCTCGACGACGCGCGCGTCCTGCTGGAGCTGGCCGAGGCGGAGGACGACTCCGGGGTGCTCACCGAGGTCGAGGGTGAGATCACCGGCCTGACCAAGGCCATCCAGGAGATGGAGGTCCGCACCCTGCTCTCCGGTGAGTACGACTCCCGGGAGGCGCTGGTGGCCATCCGGGCCGGTGCCGGCGGGGTGGACGCGGCGGACTTCGCCGAGATGCTGCTGCGGATGTACCTGCGCTGGGCCGAGCGGCACGGCTACCCGACCGAGGTCTACGAGACCTCGTACGCCGAGGAGGCGGGGTTGAAGTCGGCCACCTTCGCGGTCAAGGTGCCGTACGCGTTCGGCACCCTCAGTGTCGAGTCGGGCACCCACCGGCTGGTCCGGATCAGCCCCTTCGACAACCAGGGGCGCCGGCAGACCAGCTTCGCCGGGGTGGAGGTGCTGCCGGTCACCGAGCAGACCGACCACATCGACATCCCCGAGAACGAGATGCGGGTGGACGTGTACCGCTCGTCCGGGCCGGGTGGCCAGTCGGTCAACACCACCGACTCGGCGGTACGGCTCACCCACATCCCGACCGGCATCGTGGTGACCTGTCAGAACGAGAAGTCCCAGCTGCAGAACAAGGCCTCCGCGCTGCGGGTGCTGCAGGCCCGGCTGCTGGAGCGCAAGCGGCAGGAGGAGCAGGCCAAGCTGGAGGGTCTGAAGACCGACGCCGCCGGCTCCTGGGGCGACCAGATGCGCTCGTACGTCCTGCACCCGTATCAGATGGTGAAGGATCTGCGTACCGAGCAGGAGACCGGCAATCCGAGCGCGGTCTTCGACGGTGAGCTGGACAGCTTCATCGAGGCCGGCATCCGGTGGCGCAAGCAGCGGCAGCTCGCCGGCGACAGCGCGTGACGGGTCGCGGGCGCTGCGCTTCTTCGATCTCCCGCTGACCGGGTATTTGGATGACTCGGCTCGCATCACCGGGGCGTAGCGCTTGGCGTTCCGATTACAGGGCGTAGACTCACCACCCGTGATTCAGCTTGAGCAAGTGACGAAGACGTACCCGAAGGCGTCCCGGCCTTCGCTCGACAACGTGTCCGTCTCGATCGAGAAGGGCGAGTTCGTCTTCTTCATCGGTCCCTCCGGCTCCGGCAAGTCGACCATCATCAAGTTGTTGCTGCACGAGGTCGCCCCGAACAAGGGGCGGGTCGTGGTCAACAGCAAGGACGTCACGTCGCTGCGGTCCTGGAAGCGTCCCCACTTCCGGCGGTCCATCGGCTGTGTCTTCCAGGACTTCCGGCTGCTGCCGAACCGCACCGCGTACGAGAACGTGGCCTTCGCCCTGGAGGTCATCGGCAAGACCAAGGCGGTCGCCCGCCGGGTCGTGCCGGAGGTGCTGGAGCTGGTCGGGCTGGGCGGCAAGGAGCACCGGTACCCGCACGAGCTCTCCGGTGGTGAGCAGCAGCGGGTGGCGGTGGCCCGGGCGTTCGTGAACCGACCGCTGATCCTGCTGGCCGACGAGCCGACCGGAAACCTCGACCCGGACACGTCCATCGAGATCATGCGCCTGCTGGACCGGATCAACCGCACCGGTACGACCGTCGTGATGGTGACGCACGACTCCAACATCGTGAACCAGATGCGCCGTCGGGTGATCGAGATCGAGAGCGGCCAGATCGTGCGCGACCAGGCCCGCGGCGTCTACGGGTGAACCGGCGCCCCACCCCTGCGAAGTCTGACGACGAACACCTCATGCCGGAGACCCGGAGGATCCCCCGATGCGCGTGAAATACGTCCTGTCCGAGGTACTGGTCGGGCTGTGGCGCAACGTGACCATGACCATCGCGATGATCATCACGATGGCGGTGTCGTTGACCATGCTCGGCGTCAGCGGCCTGGTCTACACCAAGGTCGCCGACATGAAGGACCTCTACTTCGAGAACGTCGAGGTCTCGATCTTCCTGACGCCCGAGGTCACCGAGGAACAGCGGGCCACGCTGGACACCCAGCTCAAGAGCGACCCACTGGTCCGGGAAGCCATCTACGTCGACAAGAACGAGGCGTACGAGCGCTTCAAGGACATGTACCGGGACGCTCCCGACCTGGTCTCCGCGGTGAAGCCGGACCAGCTGCCCGAGTCGTACCGGCTGCGGTTGGTCGACCCGGAGCAGTACAAGCAGATCGCCGACCAGTACACGTCCACCGAGGGGGTCGACCAGATCGTCGACCAGAGCCGGGTGCTCGACAAGATCTTCAACCTCTTCACCGCCGGGCAGAACGTCGCCCTGGTCGCCGCGATCGCGATGGCGATCGCCGCGCTCCTGCTGGTCGCGAACACCATCCAGGTGGCGGCGTACAGCAAGCGCCGGGAGGTGGCGGTGATGAAGCTGGTAGGTGCGTCGAACTGGTTCATCCAGGCCCCCTTCGTGCTGGAGGCGGTCGTCGCCGGCCTGATCGGCTCGGTGCTCGGCCTCGGCGCGCTGGTCGCGCTGAAGCGCTTCCTCTTCGACGGGGCGCTGAGCAGCCTGCAGGGCCTCTTCTCGCCGGTCAGCTGGGGTGAGATCTTCCTGACCTTCCCGCTGATGGCGGCGGTCGGCGGGCTGGTCAGCGCGATCACCGCCTGGGTCACCCTCCGCTTCTACCTGCGGGTCTAGTTACGGTACGGCGTCCGCACGCGGCTTGACGAGCCCTCCCGCACCGGAACAAAACGGTGCGGGAGGGCCGTTGTCGTTCGGGTAGCATGATCCCCGCCCGGCGGCCGGTCCGTCGGGTCGGAAGCTCGGGGTCGGAAGCTCGGAAGGGGGTGGCCCGATGCCACGGGAGAAGGGGCGCAAGGTCGTCGCCTCCAACCGGAAGGCGCGGCACGACTACTCGATCCTCGACACGTACGAGGCGGGGATGGCCCTGACCGGCACCGAGGTCAAGTCGCTTCGTGCCGGCCGCGCCTCGCTGGTGGACGCGTTCGCCCAGGAGCGCAGCGGGGAGCTGTACCTGCACGGGATGCACATCCCGGAGTACACCCAGGGCACTTGGACCAACCACGAGCCGCGTCGGACCCGCAAGCTGCTGCTCAAGCGGTTGGAGATCGACCGGCTGATCGGCAAGACCCGCGAGGGCGGGTTGACCATGGTGCCGTTGCAGGTCTACTTCTCCGACGGTTGGGCCAAGGTGGAGATCGCCCTGGCCAAGGGCAAGAAGTCGTACGACAAGCGGCAGGACCTCGCCAAGCGGGACGCGGACCGGGAGATCGCCCGGGTCGCCGGCCGGCGCGGCAAGGGAATGTCTGAGTAGTTTGCCCGGTTTGTCCCAGCGGGCCACTCCGGGCCGGGGCTCGGGGATGAAAGCTGTTGCCCGAGGCGTTAGTCTTGGGTGGTGCTGCCGATCCGGCAGCCCGTCGAGGGGGTGACTGGTTTCGACTTCGTGCGTTGCGGCAGGGGAAGCGAGCCGAGGAAGCCGACGTCGTCTCGATAATCGGTCGTCGGAAAACAATAAGCGCCAAGCAAAATCGCGCTGACTTCGCTCTCGCCGCCTGAGGCGAGTAGCAAGTCTGTCGGCCTGGGATTGCCTTCGACCCAGTTAGCCGGCATCAGCTAGGAGGCTGGCCAAGCGGACCCGGTCGCGGGGTCCGTGCGGCGAGATCAATCAGCGACTGGGCCCGTCACACCGACTCGCTCGCGTGATCGGAGGGGCCGAGTAGAGGCATAGCGAGCTGCGCTCGGAGAAGCCCTGACAAGGCGGCGAAGGACCCGGGTTCGATTCCCGGCACCTCCACCACCACCCGAGGCGCCCCGGTCCACCAGGACCGGGGCGCCTCGTCGTTTCGCCCCGCCGCCTCCGCCGCCCCGCCGCCTCCGCGGCAGGAGCAGGCTTCGCGGTCACAGCAGGGTCGGGATGTCGGTGCTGATCGGGACCGGGAGAATCGTGGGGCGGTCGGCGAGCAGGCCGGTGGCCAGGGCGTCACCGAGCTGGTCGGGGTCGTCGACCACGGTGGCGGCGCACCCGTAGCCCCGGGCCAGCGCGGTGAGGTCCAGGCCGGGCAGGTCCAGCCCGGGCACCCCAGGGGTCTCCTTCAACGCGGCGAAGGCCTTCAGGATGGCGTACTGCTGGTTGACCGGGACCACCACGACCAGGGGCAGCCGGAGTCGGGCGGCGGTCCACAGGGACTGGACCGAGTAGTGGAAGGAGCCGTCGCCGATCACCGCGACCACCGGGCGGCGCCGGCCCGTGTCGCGTTCGGCTAGGGCGATGCCGACCGCCGCCGGCAGGCCGAAGCCGAGGCCGCCGCTGGCCATCGTGAAGTACGACCCGGGCCGCCGGATCCAGAGCTGGCGGCGCAGCGCGGCCAGGTTGGAGGGTGACTCCTGCACCAGAACCCCGTCGGCGGGCCAGTGCCGGGCCAGCGCGGCGAAGAGCGCGTCGGCGGAGAGCGGGACGCCGGCCGGCGGTGTCTCCGGCGCGGGTCGGGGTGGCGGGTCGGGCCGGTCGGCGGAGGGCAGCAACTCCACCAGCGCGTCGAGGGTCAGTCCGGCGTCGCCGAGCAGGCTGTCGCCGACCGGAGCGCGGGCCGCCTCGGCGGGGTCGTCGGTGACGTGCAGCAGCCGGGTGCCGTCGGGCAGGTGGTCGCCGGGCACGTGGGGGTAGTACCGGAACACCGGCGCGCCGACGACCAGCACGGTGTCGTGGCCCCGTAGGGCCTCGGCGAGCGGCGCGATCGCGTACGGCAGGACGCCCCGGAAGTACGGGTGGTCCTCCGGGAAGCTGGCCCGCTCCGCGGCCGGTGCCGACCAGACCGGTACCCGCAGTTTCTCCGCCAACGCCACCGCCGCCGGCCACGCCAGGGCCCGGTCCACCGCCGCCCCGAGCACCAGCACGGGCGTGCGGCTGGCCGCCAGGATCTCGGCGAAGTCCCGCAGCCGTCGGGGGTCGGGGGCGTATCGGGTGGCGACGGCACGTACCGGTGGTGGCGGGTCGGCCGGCTGGTGCCAGTCGTCCAGTGGCAGGGAGAGGAAGACCGGGCCGGCCGGGGGTTGCACCGCGGTGGCGTACGCCCGCATCACCGCCGCCGGGATGTCCTGGGCGCGTACCGGTTCGTGGCTCCACTTCACGTACGGCTGGACCAGCTCGGTGGCGCGGGGGCTGGCCAGCCGGGGCTCCAACAGCAGCATCTCCCGACTCTGCTGGCCGGCGGTGACCAGCAGCGGGGTGCGGTTGTGCCAGGCGGTGACCAGGTTGCCCATCCCGTTACCGGTGCCCGGGGCGGTGTGCAGGTTGACGTGCGCGGGTCCCCGGGTGGCCTGGGCGTAGCCGTCGGCCATCGCCACCGCCGAGGCCTCCTGGAGGGCCAGCACGTAGTGGAAGTCGGCGGGGAAGTCCTGCAGGAAGGGTTCCTCGGTGGAGCCGGGGTTGCCGAAGACGGTGGTCAGGCCGAGTTCCCGCAGCAGGTCGTAGGTCGTGTCGCGGACCGTGGCCATCGTCACCCGCCTCCTGTCTGCGCCGCCACCTCAGCCGAATCTATCCGGATAAGTCTCGCAAAAGGCGCTTTTGGCTCGTGTCCCGTACTCCTTGATCTTGTTGATCACCGCCGGCCGGACCTTAGCCAGCGCGGGAAGGGCAAGCTATGGTGCCAGGCATGGCGTTGACAGCGCGGAGGACCCGGGTGGACGGTGCGCCCCCGGCACGGCGATCGCCGTCCGGAATCGGGGCGGCCGGAGGTGGCCCGCGACGCCGGGGTGGCCAGGTGGCAGCGCGGTTGACCGATGGTTGACATGCAGGGAGAGGGGCAGGCGATCGGCGGTCGTGCGATGGAGTCGATGGCCGGCCGGCTGCTGGTGGCGACCCCTGCGCTCAAGGATCCGAACTTCGACCGGACCGTGGTGATGCTGGTGGCGCACGAGCCGGGCGGGGCGCTCGGCGTGGTGCTCAACCGGGCCACCGAGGTGCCGGTCGCGGACGTGCTCGGCGCCTGGAGCGACCTGGCCCGGCATCCGGCGGTGCTCTTCGAGGGCGGCCCGGTCCAGCCCGACTCGGCGATCTGCCTGGCCCGCCTGCGTAACCCGGTACGCCGGCTGCGCGGCTTCCACCAGGTCGCCGGGGCGATCGGCACGATCGACCTGTCGGTCGACCCCGACCGGCTCCGGGAGAACGTCGCCGGGATCCGGGTCTTCGCCGGTTACTCCGGCTGGGGCGCGGGCCAGTTGGAGCAGGAGATCGAGGAGGGCTCCTGGTTCGTGCTGGACGCCCTGCCCGGGGACGCCTTCGTCGACCGGCCGGACGACCTCTGGCCGATGGTGCTACGCCGGCAGGGCGGGATGATGGCCGCCGTCGCCCACTTCCCGCCGGACGTGGCGTTGAACTGACCCGGGGAGCACCCCCGCGTTTCGACCGCGGCGGTCGGGATGTGTATAGTTTCGCCAGTGCCCGGGCGACCGGGACAGCAGCAGGGGGCCGTGGCGCAGCTGGTAGCGCACCACACTGGCAGTGTGGGGGTCAGGGGTTCGAGTCCCCTCGGCTCCACCCCGAGCAGCAACTCAGCGGCCTGGTCGAGCAATTCCGACCAGGCCGCTGATTCGTTTCCGTCCCGGCGTGGTACTCCGTTCACCCGGGGTGTCACCGTCAGTTGTCGCAGCCCGGGTGGCCTCTGAAACGCGTGATAGGTTTCGCCGATGGGTCAGCCATCCTCCGGCAGCAGCGTGGTAACCGGGCACGTCGATCGGGTAGCCGACTACTACGACGCCAACACCCGGCGCTTTCTGCGCTTCGGCGAGTCGACCGAGGCGATCCATCGCGGAGTGTGGCTGCCGGGAGTGGCGAATGCGGCCGAGGCCGGGGACACGGTCAACCGGCTGGTGGTCGAACGCCTGAGTGACCACGTGCCGGTGCCCGAGGGGCGGGTGCTCGATCTGGGTTGTGGTGTCGGCGCGACGGTGGTGCGTATCGCCCGGACGATCGACGCCCGGGTGGCCGGTGTGACGATCAGCCGGGTGCAGGCCGAGATCGCCGAGCGGCGGTTGGCGGCCGAAGGCCTGACCGAGCGGTGCCACATTGTCCGTGGTGACTTCGCCGAGCTTCCCCCTGAGCCGCGTTACCACGCCATGGTCGCCATCGAGTCCATGGTGCATTCACCGTCGTTGGCCGAGCTGATCCCGACGTTGGCCGAGCGCCTGGAGCCGGGCGGCCGGTTGGTCCTGTGCGACGACTGGATGACCGACAAGGATCGCGGACTGCCGGCCCGTGAACGGTGCCTGGACCAGTTCCGTGCCGGCTGGCGGGTCGGCAGCCTGCACAGCGTCTCCGAGTTGACCGAGATGGGCCAGCGCGCCGGGTTGCGCCTGTTGGAGAACGTGGATCTCACCGCACACCTGCGCCTGGGCCGGCCCCGGGACCGGGTGATCGACGTGGTCGTGGGGGCCACCGGTGCCCTGCCCCGGGTGCGTGACCGCCTGGTCGAGACGCCGTTCTGGGCCAACATGATCGGCGGCTCGGCGTTGCAGGCCGGACTGTCCCGGCGCTGGATCGAGTACCGCCTGTTGGTCCTCGAACGCACGGTCAAGTGAGTGTTCTGCGTCACACATTGAACTGTTGGGAATCCAGAGTCCTTTTAGCCCGTTCTCGGGTCGGATTCCCGTTGCGATGAACCGATCCGGGCGCCGGGTGCCCTTCGTCGCCGCTCGCCTGGTGCTACGTATCGGGTGGGGATCTGTACGCAGAGTGCTGGTTGTGGGCCCCGGGGTGGGCTGCGGACGCCCGTCCGGCTTTCGTCATCCGGCCGAATTTTGCGCCGCTCACTACCCTGTTCGATGATCCCGAGCGTGGGCACCAGTCGAGAGCGATAAGGGCAGCAGATGAGTGACAGTTACCCTCCGTACGGAGGGCAGCCGGACCCGAACGCCACCCCGTGGAGCGGGCCCCCGGCCCAGCAGAGCGGCTACCCCGCCTACGGACATCCAGGTCAAGGTCAGCCCGCTCACCTGGGCGCTCCGTTCCCGCCGCCACCGCAGAAGTCGAACAAGGGCCTGATCATCGGGCTCTCGATCGGTGCCGCGGTCATCCTGCTCCTCGCGCTCTGTGGTGCCGGCATCGCGTTCGCCCTGGCCGGCGGCGACGACGAGCCGGATCCGATCGCCTCGCAGAGCACCCCCGCCGAGGGCGGGGGCGAGAGCCCGCAGCCGGGTGGCGAGAACACCCCCGGCCCGCAGGAGTCCACCCCGCAGGAGGCGCCGCCGAACAACAACGCGGTGACCGCCCGCTACTCCAGTGACTTCTCCTCGGTCTGCGACGGCAGCCCGATCCTGAACGCCGCCACCTACACCAGCGGCGGCTCCGGGGCCAAGGCGTACACCTTCTCGAACAACCCCGAGCGGCTGACCACCTGGTCGACCCGGTCGGTCAGCTCCAGCAAGAGCTACTACGCCCGGTCGACCGAGTTCGAGTCGGTCTCCGTGGTCGGCTGCCTGAAGTTCGTCGAGGGCAGCGAGGGTGAGCCCAGGAAGTGCGACTACAAGGACAGCGACGACAAGCCGGTCTCGGTCTCCTACATCTCGTCGCGGTACACGCTCACCTTCCACGCGGCCAAGACCGCCGAGAAGATCGGCGACGGCGGCACGGTGAACGCCCCGGCCAACCGTTGCCCGAGCTTCATCTCGTACAACCGGACCACCATGAAGGCGTACGCGGCGCCGGACGCCGGCAGCATCGAGGCCGCCCTGGACAAGTTCCTGTCCTGAGGCAGCGCACCACCGGCAGGCTGAGCAGACACCAGCAGGCTGAGCAGGCACCAGCAGGACGAGCGGTACCGGCCGGGCCGGGGCGGGGAGACCGCCCCGGCCCGGCCGCGTTCGTCGTGCCGGTCCCTCGATAGGCTCGGGCCGACCAGCGGGCCCCGACCGGGTGGGTCGCGTGACGAGGAGGCTGGCCGGCACCGTGGCGCGGACGTTGAGGATCACCACCCGGAACGCCACCTTCCAGCAGTGGCAGGCGCTGCTGACCAACCGCACCAAGCGGCAGCGGGCCGGTGAGTTCCTGGTCCAGGGGGTACGGCCGATCTCGCTGGCGGTCCGGCACGGTTGGCCGGTGCGTACCCTGCTCTGCCCGGACCGGGTGGCACTGTCCCGGTGGGCCGGTGACCTGTTGGACACCGTCGACGCCACCCGGGCGGTGCTGGCTCCGGAGCTGCTGCGTGAGCTGGGCGGCAAGGACGAGGACGCACCGGAGCTGCTCGCGGTGGTCGAGCTGCCCGCCGACCGGCTGGACCGGATCCCGACCGGCCCGGACCCGCTGGTGCTGGCCTTCGACCGGCCCACCACGCCGGGCAACATCGGCACCATGGTCCGCTCGGCCGACGCGTTCGGCGCGGCCGGGGTGATCGTCACCGGGCACGCCGCCGACCCGTACGACCCGAAGGCGGTCCGGGCCAGCACCGGCTCGCTCTTCGCCGTACCGGTGGTCCGGGTGCCGAGCCACCGGGAGGCGCTGGAGTGGGTGGCCTCGGCGCGTACCGCCGGGGTCGAGGTGACCGTGGTCGGCACCGACGAGTCCGGCGACGTCGACATCGCCGGAGCGGACCTGACCGGCCCCACGCTCGTCGCCGTCGGCAACGAGACGCACGGCCTCAGCGCGGCCTGGCGACAGTCCTGCGACCGGATGGTACGGATCCCGATCAGCGGCTCGGCGAGCTCGCTGAACGCGGCGACCGCGGCGACGGTGGCCCTGTACGAGGCGACCCGGCAACGCGCCGCACGCCGCTGAGTCGCACCTCTTGAAGGAAACGTCCGTCCACTGACAAACCCCTCGACCGTAACGGCGGAAGGCGCTGGCTAACGCCTCTGCGGCGATCTGGACCGCCTCTGTTGCCCGACCGGCATGGGGGTGGTTCGTCGTTGGATGACCAACCCCGCCGACTGCACGAAGATCGACCGTCGAGCCACCGCGTCGCCCGTGGCGTCAAGCTGGTAGCCGTCGAGCCAACACCACCCGTTGTAGGTGGTCCGGGTCCAGTCCTCGATCACGCGGATGACTCGGAACATGATCGGGTTGACGAACTGCACGCTGGCGGCTCTGGTCACCTGCACCAGGTCACCCGCCATCGGTAGGAGCGCGCTCACCGCAGGTTCCTCACCGTCCGCCAGGCCAGAAGCTGAGCACGAGAGACGGTGACCCGAGGAAACCAGCCGTCCGGGCGGCACCGTTGACAGCGCCCGAAGGTGTGGTCATCGAGAACCAACCAGGCCACCTGGACCCGGAACGGCACCTCGGGCTCAGTCATCGGTCCTCACCCGGCCAATGCCCCCGGTTGATCGGGATGCGGTGTCTGACCCGGCACGGCAGTTCTGAGCCGCACCGGCAGACCCACCGCCACTTGACCCAGGACCACACCGGCCGATGTCGGCGGGCCAGCGTGAGGGCTACCGCCGTCAGGTACTCCGCGTATGTGACCCGTCGAGACATGTCCACCTCCGGCTACTGCGGCACCCCGGCCCGCCGAGCCCCGCTCCACCGAACCGGGGGCACCGCGTGACCGATCCCACACCCACAGCTGCCCGGTGTCAACTAGGGCACGCCCTACAGGGCAGGTCTTTAGGGTCGCGCCCTACAGGGCGGGGTGCGTAAGGCAGGCCCTAAGGGGTAGGACTCACTGTGCCTACCTTGTGGGACATGGGCGAGGAGGAAGTCCCAGGCCCGCTTGTAGGAGCGGCTGAGATTCAGGACATGCTGGGCGTGAGCCGGTCGCGGTTCCGGCAGATCATCCTGCTGCCCAGATTCCCGAAGCCGTTCCAGAAGCTGATCGGCGGCTCGGTGTGGCTGCGGTCCGACGTTGAGGCATACATCCGGGACTACCGCCGCCCCAAGCCGGCGGACGACGACGACTAGCATCAAGCCCGGGCAGCCGACGTCCGTTTTGTGACAGCGACGGCGTCGGATCCGCAGGTTGTGGCAGCCCGGGTCGAACCTTTGCCGTCCCGGCCGCGTACCAGTGGCGGGAGGTCGAAGCCGTGACCGTACGCCGAACGCTCGCCGCCGTCGGGGTCGCCGCCGCCGCGGTGCTGTTCACCGGGGCGGCCGTGGTGCTGCCGCCCACCGGGCCGGCCTCGGCGCACGGTGCTCCCGTCGACCCGGTGAGCCGGTCGGCCGGCTGCGCGCCGGGCAGCCCGGCGGCCGACACCCCCGCCTGCCGGGCGGCAGTGGCGGCCGGGGCGGCGCTGCGCGAGTGGGACAACATCCGGGTGTACGGGGTGGCCGGCCGGGACCGGGAGGTGATCCCGGACGGTGAGCTGTGCAGCGGCGGCCTGTCGGCGTACCGGGGACTGGACCTGCCCCGGGTGGACTGGCCGACCACCGAGCTGACCGGCGGCAGCGCCTTCACCTTCCGCTATCGGAACACCGTCGAGCAGCGGGGCACCTTCCGGCTCTACCTCACCGTCGACGGCTATGACCCGAACGCGCCGTTGACCTGGGCGGACCTGGACCGGCTGCCGTTTCTGCGGGTGACCGACCCGCCGGTGCGGGGTGGGGAGTACCGGGTGTCGGGGATCCTGCCGGCGGGGCGGACCGGGCGACACCTGATCTACACCGTCTGGCAGAACTCCGACACTCCGGACACCTACTACTCCTGCTCGGACGTGCTCCTCCGGTCCGCCGGTGACGACCGTGCTGCCCCGTCGTCGGGTGACGACCGTGCTGCCCCGTCGTCGGTCAGTGCCGTCGACGCGGCGGTGGAGACACCGTCGGGTACGGCGTCGGCGGCACAGACCGATCCGGGGGTGCCGGTGGCGTCGGTGACCGCGACCGCCCAACTGCCCGGGGGCCGGCCGTTGCTGGTCGGTGCCGCGGTGGTGGTGGTTCCGCTGCTGGTCGGCATGGCCGCCGTGCGATTGCGGCGACCCCGGCCGGTGGCTCCCGGTCGACCGTGTCAGGTGCGTAACCACCGGGTCGGTAAACGCCGGATCTGGTGATCGGGTCACCGAAACAAGAATGGCGCTCACAGATGGAATTTGCGACCGGGAAAGCGCTTGTCGTCGTTCACTATTAGAATAATATTCTCGTTATTTGTGGACTCTGAGCTGCCTCTTTAGCTGCACAATGCGAACTTGTCGAGGTCTCTTTCGGTCGACCATGCGACCGGAAGGGACGTGGACCCCTGCGCTTAACTCGCTCTACTCTCTGCGTATTCTCGCCATTCACCGATGATGTGGCGTACGTGAAAATCGATTCACGTCACGGTTCCCGGCGAGCATTCAGGAATGGCCCACCGTCCTTTGCGGCGGTGAGTGCTGCTGTCCACGCGGAGCCCGGAGGGTTCAATGACAACTGCCGCGACCGGTCACCCGGCGGTTCGCCGGCCAGACGACGACGCGCCACGGACCCTGCACGAGCCGCCGGTGGGCGGCCGGATCCGGCTCACCGTCCTGGTGCCCACCCGTAACGAGGCGGGCAACGTGGCGGAGCTGTTGAACCGGCTCGTCCCGGCGGTGGCCACCATCGGCGCGGAGATCCTCGTCGTCGACGACAGCGACGACGACACCCCGGCGGTGCTGGCCCGGCACGCCGCCGGCGCGACGGTGCCGGTCCGCCTGCTGCACCGGCCGGCCCAGCGCCGAAGCGGTGGACTGGGCGGCGCGGTGCTCGCCGGCGCGCACCACGCCCGGGGGGAGTGGGTGCTGGTGATGGACGGCGACCTGCAACACCCACCGGAGGCCGCCGCCGCGCTGGCGGCCGTCGCGTTGCGGCACGACGTCGACGTGGTGATCGGCACCCGGTACGCCGGCCACGGCTCCCGGGGTGGGCTCGGCGGCCTGCTGCGCGAGCTCACCTCGGTCGGTGCGACCCGGCTGGCCAAGAGTCTCTTCCCGCTCCGGCTGGCCACGGTCAGCGACCCGATGAGTGGCCTGTTCGTCTTCCGCCGCTCGGCGGTCCGGCTGGACCGGATGCATCCGCTCGGCTTCAAGGTCCTGTTGGAGCTGTTGGTCCGGCACCCCGGTGCCCGGGTCGCCGAGGTGTCCTACGAGATGGAGAAGCGCCACGCCGGCCACTCCAAGGCCTCGCTGTCCGAGGGCGTCGCCTTCCTGCGGCACCTCAGCCGGTTGCGCGGGCAACGCCTGGTGGGGCAGATCCGGCAGCGTCCACGGACCATCCGTGAGCGCTTCCACGAGCTGTTCCGGATGGTCGCCTTCGGTCTGGTCGGGCTCTCCGGGATGGTGGTGAACACCGCGGCGCTCTGGTTCTTCTACGAGCCCGCCCAGCTGCACCACCTGGTGGGCGCGACGCTGGCCACCCAGCTCTCCACCTCGTGGAACTTCCTGCTGGTGGACAACCTGATCTACCGCGGCCAACGGCGTGGCTCGCTACCTGCCCGGGCGTTCCGGTTCTTCCTGCTCAACAACGTGTTGCTGCTGGTCCGGCTGCCGGTGCTGCAGGCCCTGGTCTGGGCCGGGGTGGGTGTGCTGGCCGCCAACGCGGTCACCCTGGTCGCGCTCTTCCTGGTCCGGTTCCTGATCAACGACCGGGTCATCTACAGCGCCGACGACCGGGGACGCCGGGACCCGGTGTGCCTGCTGGTCGCCTTCGGCGCGGCCGAGCGCGTCACCCCGCCCTCCCGGCGGCGGTACCAGTACCTGCCGTACCGCTACGACGTGGCCGGCGTGGTCACCATCGGTTCCCAGATCATGTTGCCGGAGCTGGAGTTCTTCCGGGCCCAGTGGGTGGCCGACGCCGACCTGGACATCAAGGTCCGGGTCGACGACGTCGGGGGCCGAGGCCCGCAGCGCCGCGCCGCGATGACCCAGTGCGCCCAGCAGGACGTGCTGCGGTACACCGAACAACTGGGCCGGCTGGGGGCGAACTTCCGGATCCAGCTCGGCCCACCGATCGACATCCGGGTGGGCCCGCTGCTGGCCCGCTCGCCGCACGTGGTCTACACCAACATCCTGGAGGCGCTGCTGCGCTTCGTGATGGTCTCGCGCGGCCACATGCTCCTGCACTCGGCCTGCGTCACCCTCGACGGCGTCGGCGTGATGCTCTCCGCGCTCACCGACACCGGCAAGACCGCCACCGTGCTGCGGCTGCTGCGCGACGACGGCGGGCTGTTCCTCTCCGACGACATGACCATCGTCCGGCCGGACGGGGTGGCGCACTGCTTCCCCAAGCCGCTGACCATCAGCTCCCACACGCTGCGCGCGGTGCAGGCGCAGGACCTCACCCCGGGAGAGTGGCGGCGGTTGCAGCTGCAGAGCCGGCTGCACTCCAAGGGCGGCCGGTCGCTGGCGCTGACCCTGAGTCGGTTCAACCTGCCGATCATGGGCATCAACGCGGTCACCCAACTGCTGGTCCCACCGCCGAAGTACAGCGTGGACCGGTTGGTGCCCTGCCGCATCGGGACCACCACCCGGGTCGAGGAGCTCTTCGTCATCGAACGCGGTACGCCCGCGATCAGCGAGCTGACCCCCGCCGAGACGGTGCAGCGGATGATCCAGAACACCGACGACGCGTACGGTTTCCCGCCGTTCCGGTACCTCGCCCCCTCGTTGACCATCGGCGGGCTCAGCTACCCGCAGCTGCGCGAGCGGGAGCTGGAGATCCTCACCGGCTTCCTGACCCGGGTCCGCAGCCGGGTGATCGCCTCGGACCGGTTCGGCTGGGCCGACGACATTCCCGACCTGCTGCGCCAGGAGCGCCCGGAGGCGGCCGTCGGGGTCGTACCGGCGCAGGGTTGGCCCCGCTGGAGTGCGGACCTGGCCACCGCCGGGGGCGGCGCATGAGGGTGCTCAAGGCGCCGAGCTGGGTGGTACCCGGGCAGCGGCGGCGGACCGCGGACCAGCCGGCGGCGGCGGTCCGGCGGGTGCGGTGGCCGGTGGTCGGCGCGCTGCTGGCGATCGCGACCCTGGCGGTGCTGGTGCGGACCTGGCAGCTGGACAGCTTCGGCTTCAACAGCGACGAGGCGGTGTACGCCGGGCAGGCGGCCTCGCTGGCCGGCAACCCCCGCTACACCCCGCACTTCCCGGTCTTCCGGGCCCACCCGATGCTGGTCCAGGCGGTGCTGTCGCCGTTCTTCCGCACCGGTGAGGCCGACCTGGTCGGGCGGCTGGTGGTGGCCGCGTTCGGGGTGGGCACCGTGCTGGCGGTCTACCCCCTGGGCACCCGGCTGTACGGCCGCCGGGTCGGTCTGGTGGCGGCGCTGCTGCTCGCGGTCATGCCGTACCACGCCACCGTGACCCGGCAGGTGCTGCTGGACGGGCCGATGCTCTTCTTCAGCACGCTCACCCTCTACTGCCTGGTGCGCTACGTGCAACGCCAGCAACTGCTCTGGTACGTGGCGACGGCGGCGATGCTCGGCCTCACCATGCTCGCCAAGGAGACCAGCGTGGTGTTGGCCGGCAGCGTCTACGCGTTCCTGGCGTTGACCCCGGCGGTGCGCCGGCCGATCCGGGCCACCTTCTTCGCCCTGCCGGTGCTGGCGGTCGTCTTCGCGGTGCACCCGCTCTCCCAGGCGCTGGCCGGCCGGAGCAGCACCGGTCGCAACTACCTGGTCTGGCAGCTGTTCCGCCGCCCCAACCACCCGCCGGAGTTCTATCTCAGGACCGTGCCGGTGGCGATGGGGCTGCTGCTGGTGGCCGCCGCGGTGGTCGCGCTGGTGTGGAGCGCCCGCCGGTGGACCTGGCGGGAGACCCTGTTGCTGTCCTGGATCGCGGTGCCGGTGCTGTTCTTCCAGCTCTGGCCGGTCAAGGGCTTCCAGTACCTGCTGCCGGTGGCGATCCCGATGGTGCTGCTGGCCGGCCGGGCGCTGGTGGCCGTACCCGCGCCGACCCGGCTGCGTCGACCAGGATGGCTGAGCTGGCCGGGATGGCTGCGCCGGTCCGCCGGCGGTGGGCCGGTGCGGGGTGTCCGGGTCGCCCTCGTCGCCGTGGTGGTGCTGAGTCTGGCCGTACCGTGCTGGAAGGTGGTCAGCCCGCCGGGCGGGACGACCTTCCTGGCCGGCTCCGGTGGCGTGCCCGGCGGCCGGGAGGTCGGCCGGTGGTTGATGGCCAACACCCCCGAAGGGGCGGTCATCCTGACCCTCGGCCCCTCGATGGCCAACATCGTGCGCTACTACGGGCACCGGGAGAGCTACGGGCTCTCGGTCAGCCCGAACCCGTTGCACCGCAACCCGTCCTACGTCCCGTTGAACAACCCGGACAACCGCCTGCGCAGCAACGACCTGCACTACGTGGTCTGGGACTCCTTCTCGGCCGGCCGGTCGGAGTTCTTCGCCCAGCGGCTGATGATCCTGGTCCGTCGCTACCACGGGCGGGTGGTGCACACCGAGTACGTCGACCAGCCCGACTCCTCGGGCCGGCCGGTGCCGGTACCCGTGATCGTCGTCTACGAGGTGCGGCCGTGACCGCCCTCCCGCCCCGACGCCGGGGCATCCATGGAAGGAAATCGATGACTGACCCCGGTGCCCGTACCGGTCGCCGCCGGCTGACCTCGGCCGCCGCGCTGCTGCTCGCCCTCCTGCTGGCCAACCTGGCCCCGGCCGGTGCGGCGCTGGCGGCCCCCGCCGCCGGGCGGGCCACCACGACGCCGATCGACCACTTCATCTTCCTGATGCAGGAGAACCACACCTTCGACAACTACTTCGGTACCCGGGAAGGGGTCGACGGCATCCCGAAGGACGTCTGCATGCCGGTCAAGGCCGGCCAGCCGGAACCCTGCGTCACCCCGTTCCACATCGGCGACCTGGGTGCGATCGACCTGGACCACTCCGCCGAGGCGTTCCGGCAGCAGTACAACGGCGGCCGGATGGACGGCTTCGTCGAGGGGGTGAGCAGCCAGGGCAAGGACGGCAAGATGGCGATGGCCTACTACGACGACCGGGACCTGCCGTTCTACTGGAACGTCGCCGACGAGTACGTGCTCTTCGACCGCTTCTTCAGCTCGTCGAACTCCGGCAGCATCCGCAACCACATGTACCGGGTGACCGGCGGACCCGGCGCGGCCGGCAAGGCGGAGACCATCCCGGCGCAGGGCTGGGGCGACATCCCGACCATCTTCGACCGGCTGGAGGCCGCCGGCATCAGCTGGAAGTTCTACGTGCAGAACTACGACCCGACGATCACCTTCCGGTCCCGGGTCGAGGAGGAGAACATCGACCGCGGGGCGCAGGTCATCTGGGTGCCGCTGCTGGCCTACGCGCGGTACGTCGACGACCCCAGGCTCTCCAGCAAGATCGTGGACCTGGACGAGTACTACACCGACGCGGCCACCGGCAACCTGCCCGCGGTCTCGTTCGTCGCGCCGTCGGGCAACAGCGAACACCCGCCGGGCAACATCGCCTCCGGGCAGAACCTGGTCCGCTCGTTGATCACCCAGCTGATGCGCTCACCGGCCTGGCCCTCGTCGGCGTTCCTCTGGTCCTACGACGACTGGGGCGGCTGGTACGACCACGTCAAGCCACCGCAGGTCGACCGCTACGGGTACGGCTTCCGGGTGCCCACCCTGCTGGTCAGTCCGTACGCTCGGCGCGGGTACGTCGACTCGACCACCCTCGACTTCACCTCGGCGCTGAAGTTCATCCAGGTCAACTGGGGGGTCGAACCGTTGGCCGAGCGGGACGCCAAGGCGGAGACCTTCCTCGGCGCGTTCGACTTCCGGTCACCACCACGCCCCGCCGTGCTGCTCGGCACCGAACGGGAACCGGCCGCCGTGCACCGACCCGATCCGGTGCCCGTCTACGCCTCGTACGCCACCGCACTGGGGCTGGTCGGCACGCTGCTCGGGGTGGCCCTGGTCCGCGGGAGGCGAGTCCGGTGACCGCGCGTCGATGGCTCTGGCGGTGCCTGGTACCGGCCGGTCCGGTGGTGCTGGCGGTGCTCCTGCTGCCCGGCACCGCGCCGGCCGCGCCCGCCTCGGCGCTGCCCGGCACGCTGCGCCTGCAACTGGTTCCGCCGATGGCCGGGGTGACGGCGAAGGTCGACGGCGACACCGCCCGGTCCGACCGGCTGGGCCGGATGAAGCTGCGGGTGCGTAACTTCACCGGCCTGGACGACCGGCTCTCGGTGCTGCCGACCACCGTCGCCGAGGGCCGTCGGGTGGTCTTCGACCGGACCCGGGGCAGCGTCGACCACGGGGTCCGGGGACGGATCGTCGAGGTGGGACTGCGCACCATCCGGCAGGTGCACTGGAACTTTCTGAACCGCTTCGACGAGGCGGTGCCGATCGACCGGGTCAGCACCATGCGGTTGCGCAGCAACACCGGCGAGATCTTCAACCTCGCGGGCAGGCAGCTGCGCGAGCCGCTCTGGGTGGCCGAGAGCCGTACCCAGCAGGGTCCGCGCGGGCTCGCCTCGAAACGGCTGTACTACGTGGTGGACGACGTGGTCGTGGACGGCGCCTCGGTGGTGAACCGGGCCGGGCAGAAGTTCGTGCCGTGGGACCTGCAGAGCTGGACCGTACGGTTGCTGTTCTACCGGGTGTCCTTCACCGCCACCGACATGTTCTTCGGCTGGTCCGCCGGTGACGGCATCGCGCTCACCAGGGCCGACGGCCGCGTCGAGCGGCTCCGGTTCGCCGCCGACCGCACGGCCGTCGTGCCCGACCTGCCCCGGGGTACGTACACCGTCACGGTCGCCGGTGGCGGGGTGTCCTTCGCCCGGCCGGTCAGCATCAGCCGGGACCAGCAGGTGGTCCTCACCGTGATCACCCCGTTCGACCTGGGGCTGGTCGTCGCCGGGCTGCTCACCCTCGCCATCGGTGTGGTCCTGATCGGTCGCCCGCACCTGCGGCGACGGCTGCGCTGGCGGCGCGGATCCGGTACCGGCCCGCCGTGGCGGCCCCGGCAACGCCGGGAACGCCCACCGGCCCGCCCGGACCGGCACGCGGTGACCACCGGCGCTGCCGCCGCGGCGGCCGTGCTGCTCGCCGGCCTGCTCTGCCCGGTGCCGGCCCGGCCGGCGTGGGCCGCGGTGCCGGCCCGGCCGGCGATGGCCGCGGTGCCGGCCCGGTCCGGGTCGGCCGGTGCGTCGACGGTGCGCCCGACCCCGGTGCTGGCGCACTACTACATCTGGTTCAACGCGACCTCCTGGAACCGGGCGAAGGTCGACTACCCGGCGCTGGGCCGGTACTCCAGTGACGACACCGAGATCATGCGCCGGCACGTCCGGATGGCCAAGGCGGCCGGCATCGACGGCTTCCTGGTCTCCTGGAAGCGCACCCCGCTGCTGGACGACCGGCTCGCCAAGCTGGTCGAGGTGGCCGCCGCGGAGGACTTCCGGCTGGGCATCGTCTACCAGGGCATCGACTTCTCCCGGAACCCGTTGCCGCTGGCCACGGTCCGCGCCGACCTGCGGTACTTCACCCAGCGGTACGCGGCCGAGCCGGTGTTCGACATCTTCGACCGACCGGTGGTGATCTGGAACGGCAGCGAACGGTTCGACCCCGACGAGATCGCCGAGACCACCCGCGAGGCCCGCCGGGACCTGCTGGTCCTCGGCACGGCGAAGAACGTCGAGGCGGTCGAGTCGAGCCGGTCGGCGCTGGACGGCCAGGCGTACTACTGGTCGTCGGCGGATCCGGAGAGCGACCGGGTGGCCGACCGGCTCGACGCGATGGCCCGCGCCGTACGGCAGGGCGGTGGCCTGTGGATCGCGCCGGTGACCCCGGGCTTCGACGCCCGGTTGATCGGTGGTCGACGGCAGGTGGGTCGCCGGGACGGCGAGACGCTGCGGGCCTCCTTCGCCGCCGCCCGGCACTCCGCGCCCGACGCGATCGGGGTGATCAGCTGGAACGAGTTCAGCGAGAACACCCACATCGAGCCCAGCGAACGCTTCGGCGCGACGTACCTGCGGGTGCTGGCCGACCTGCTGGAGGTCTCCCTCGACCCGGACGTGTCCCCGGAGAGCAGCCAGGCCGACGGCGAGTACCGGGCGCTGCCGCCCTGGGTGGCGCTGCTGGCCGGGGCCGGCGTGCTGGCCCTGGGGCCGGCGGGCCTGCTGATCCGGCGACGCCGCACCCGGGTTGCCGCCACCGCGACCGCCGCCAGCGGTCCCACCGCCGCGTCCGCCGATGGCGGGCCGGCCACCGATGCTCACGGCTCGACGGGGAGCCGGGGGAAGGATGTCTGACGTGATCAACCGCTGATCGGGGCGGCTCGCCACCGGTGCCGTCGCCGCCCCGGCACTGGCACGTGGGGAGTTGCCATGTCACGAGCGAGCCGCACCGTCCGTCGAGCGCTACCGGTGCTCGTCCTGCTGCTACCGACCCTGCCCCTGCCCGCCGCGGCGGGCACCACACCGGCCCTGCCCGCCGCGGCGGGCACCACACCGGCCCTGCCCGCCGCGGTGGGCACCACACCGATCCACCGGGCCGGCGCGACGGCCCACGGCACCGCTTCGCCGGCCCGGCACCGCTTCGCCGGCCCGGCACCGCTTCGCCGGGCCGGCGTCGTCGGCGGCCCCCACCGTCCACCATCCGGTCGCCGACAGCTGGGTGGACAGCATCAACCCGGCCCGCAACTACGGCACCGGCAGGTACCTGAAGGTCGACGGTTCGCCCCGGGAGGTGACGTACCTGCGCTTCGAGGTGACGACCGCCGGATCGACCCCCTCGGCGGTGCTGCGGGTGTACGCCGAGACGGCGAGCAGCACCGGTTTCGCCGTACACCCGGTGGAAGACGGTGCCTGGGGCGAGACGACCATCACCTACCTGACCGCGCCGGCGGTCGGTGCGGTGGCCAACAGCACCGGACCGGTGTCGGCCGGCCGGTGGGTGTCGGTGGACGTGTCGTCGCTGGTGACCGGGAACGGGCCGGTCACCATCGCCCTGACCACCAGCAACGACACCGGCATGAAGCTGACCAGCCGGGAGGGGACCAACCGGCCCGAGCTGGTCGTCCCCGGGCCGGCGAACCCCTCGCCGTACACGGTCAGTCGCAGCGGTGACACGTACCGGGCGGTGTCGGCGGCGGCCGGCCCGACCTTCACCGGCAGCCTCAAGTCGGTGGTGGAGAGCGCGGTGGCCGAGCTGAACCCGCTCGGCGGCGGCACCGTCACCTTCGGGGCCGGCACCTTCGACTTCGGCTCGCAGTACCTGAAGCTGGAGAGCATCCGCAACATCATCTTCGCCGGGGCGGGCATGACCGCCACCGTGCTGCGTAACAGCAGCTCCGCCGCCGCGGACACCGAACCGTTCAACACCAAGGGACTCAACGGGGTGGTGATCCGGGACCTGACCGTCCACGCTGGTGGCCCGGCCCGCACGACAAGCGACGCCCTCGACTTCGACGACGGCAACAACGTGTTGGTGGAACGGGTCCGGGTGACCGCCTCCCGGGGACGCGGTGTCGTCTTCGACGGCAAGAACCAGACCTGGTCGTCGATGGGCAACACGGTACGCGACTGCGAGATCACCGGCACCGCGAGCGACGGGATCGAGCTGCTGGCCAGCAGCGGTAACACCGTCTCCGGCTGCTCGATCAGTGCCGTCGGCGGCCACGGCATCCAGATCAACCGGGCCTCGTCCGGCGCCGACCAGCCCAACAAGACGGCCGACCACAACATCGTCAGCGACAACACGATCGACCAGGCAGGTCAGGACGGGATCAACGTCGACAGCGGCAACGACAACCGGATCGCCGACAACCACATCACCGACAGCGCCAACGTCACACCCAACCACGACGGCATCCGGATCGCCACGATCAGCGGGGTGAGCTGCACCGACAACATCGTCACCGGCAACGTGGCCATCGACAACCAGGCGGTGAAGACCCAGCGGTACGGGCTGCACATCACCTCCGCCGGCTGCGTGCGGACGGTGGTCGGCACCGGCAACGACTTCACCGGGAACAAGCTCAACGCGATCCGCGACATGGGCACCGACACCCTCTACCGCTGACGCCCACGGTGGCCGTCCGACCGGTTCCGACCGGCCGGGCGGCCACCCCGGGTAGCGTCGGGGCATGCGCTACGTCGAGCTCGACACCCCCAAGCCCATGTCCAGGATCGGCCTCGGGACCTGGCAGTTCGGTTCCCGGGAGTGGGGCTACGGCTCCGACTACGAGCAACGGGCGGCGCAGATCGTCCGCCGCGCCCTCGACCTCGGGGTCACCCTCTTCGACACCGCCGAGATGTACGGCTTCGGCCGCAGCGAGCGGATCCTCGGCGCGGCCCTCGGCGAGGACCGGAGCAAGGTGGTGGTGGCCAGCAAGATCTTCCCGCTGCTGCCGGTCGCCCCGGTGGTGCAGCAGCGGGCGGTCGCCTCGGCGACCCGGCTCGGCGTCGGCCACATCGACCTGTACCAGGTGCACCTGGCCAACCCGGTCATCGCCGACACCACCACCATGCGCGGCATGCGCACGTTGCAGGACGTCGGCCTGGTCGGCGAGGTCGGGGTGAGCAACTACAGCCTGCGCCGCTGGCAGTTCGCCGAGGCGGCGCTGGGCCGGCGGGTGCTCACCAACCAGGTCCGGTACAGCATGCTCGACCGGGGGCCCGAGGACGACCTGCTGCCGTACGCCGCCCAGGCCGGTCGGATCGTGATGGCGTACAGCCCGCTGGCCCAGGGCTTCCTCTCCGGCCGGTACGACGCCGGCAACCCGCCGAGCGGGTCGGTACGCCGGGCCAACCCGTACTTCCTGCCGGAGAACCTGGCCCGCGGCACCCAGTTGATCGAGACGTTGCGCGCGGTGGCCGACGCGCACGACGCCACCCCGAGCCAGATCGCCCTGGCGTACCTGCTGCGCCACCCGAACGTGGTGGCCATCCCCGGCGCGTCGAGCGTCGAGCAGATGGAACGCAACGCCGCCGCCGCCGAGATCGACCTCACCGACGACGAGTACGCCGCCCTGGTCACCGCCGCGAGGCAGTTCCGGCCGGTCACCGGCCTGGCCGCGGTACCCAAGCTGATCCGCGCCCGCGTCGGCCGCTGATCCGCGCCCGCGTCGGCCGCTGATCCGCGCCCGCCTCGGCCGGTGACCCGCGTCGGCCGGTGACCCGCGGTGGCCGGTGGTCCAGCGGTGGCCGGTGGTCCGTCGGTGGCCGGTGGTCCGGCGGCGGGACCGGAAAGTAGCTCGGATGTGACGTTGCGTGGCCGCCCGTTCGGTGTCCGGGCGAGCTAGCGTGGGCGGGTGACTGCGTCTGATGCGTCTACCGCGGTACCGCCGGTGCCGCCCACCGACCTGCCCGGCACCCTCGGCGAGCTGCGCGCGGCCGGGCACCGGTACCGCACCGTCAAACAGGAGCTGCGCGACAACCTGCTCGCCGCGATGCGCGCGGGCGGGGACCGCTTCCCGGGCATCGTCGGGTACGACGACACCGTGCTGCCCGAGGTCGAGCGGGCCCTGCTGGCCGGCCACGACCTGGTGCTGCTCGGTGAGCGGGGGCAGGGCAAGACCCGGCTGATCCGGGCGCTGGTCGGGCTGCTGGACGAGTGGACACCGGTGATCGTCGGCTCGGTGCTCAACGAGCATCCGCTGCACCCGGTCACCCCGGCCTCCCGAGCGCTGGTCGCCGAGGCCGGCGACGACCTGCCGGTCGGCTGGCTGCACCGTTCGCTGCGGTACGGCGAGAAGCTGGCCACCCCGGACACCAGCGTCGGCGACCTGATCGGTGACGTGGACCCGATCCGGATCGCCCAGGGGCGCACCCTCGGCGATCCGGAGACCATCCACTTCGGCCTGGTGCCCCGGACCAACCGGGGCATCTTCGCCGTCAACGAGCTGCCCGACCTGGCCGAACGGATCCAGGTGGCGCTGCTCAACGTGCTGGAGGAGCGCGACATCCAGGTCCGCGGCTACCAGCTGCGGCTGCCGTTGGACCTGCTCCTGGTGGCCAGCGCCAACCCGGAGGACTACACCAACCGGGGCCGGATCATCACCCCGCTCAAGGACCGGTTCGGCGCCGAGGTGCGTACCCACTACCCGCTCGACCTGGAGCTGGAGCTGGCACTGATCCGGCAGGAGGCCGACCTGGTCGCCGAGGTGCCCGAGCACGTGCTCGAGGTGCTGGCCCGTTTCGCCCGCGCGGTGCGCGAGTCGCCCTCGGTCGACGTACGCTCCGGCGTCTCGGCCCGGTTCGCCATCGCCGCAGCCGAGACGGTGGCCGCCGCCGCCCTACGTCGCGCCGCCCTCCTCGCCACGCCCACCACCACCCCCACCGCGCCTGCCACCACCACCCCCGCCACCACGCCCGCCGCGCCTGCCATCGGGTCCGCCGCCGCCCAGGTGTTTGGAAGGGACCCCTATACATCAGAAAGCGTTAACAGGGGGCCCTTCCTTACCGAGGGGGCGGTGGCTCGGGTGGGGGATGCGGTGTCGGTGACCAGCACCCTGCGCGGGAAGGTCGAGTTCGAGAGCGGCGAGGAGGGCCGGGAGACCGAGATCCTCGGCCACCTGCTGCGTACCGCCACCGCCGAGACGTTCCGGGCCCGGCTGGCCGGGTTGGACCTGTCCGGGTTCACCGGTCTGGTCGCCGACGGGGCGGTGATCGAGACCGGTGAGCTGGTGCCGGACGCCGACCTGCTGGGCCAGGTCGGCACCATCGGCGGGCTGGCCAAGGTGCTGGACCGGCTCGGCCTGGGTGACGCGCCCACCCCGGGGCAGGCCGCCGCCGGCATCGAGTTCGTC
Organism: Micromonospora yangpuensis; assembly: GCF_900091615.1. Taxonomy (NCBI): domain Bacteria; kingdom Bacillati; phylum Actinomycetota; class Actinomycetes; order Micromonosporales; family Micromonosporaceae; genus Micromonospora; species Micromonospora yangpuensis. The sequence continues at coordinate 1,446,668 of NZ_FMIA01000002.1, forward strand.
CTGGAGGGGCTGCACCTGACCCGCCGCCTCGGCAAGGACGTCACCGAGGACGGCCGGGCCCGCTACGGCAGCCGGGGCTGACCGTGGCCGGCAACCGGTTCCGGTACGGGCAGTGGCGCGGCGGCCCCGACCCGCTGGCACCCCCGTACGACGTGCGGGAGGCGGTCGATTCCGTCGGCGCGCAGGTGCTGGCCGGCGAGAGCCTCCGGGATGCCCTGCGGGACCTGCTGCGTCAGGGTCCGAACGGGCGGGGTGGCCTGGACGACCTGGCGGCGCGGGCCCGGCGGTTGCGTCGGGAGGCGCTGCGCCGGGGCAATCTGGACGGTGCGGTGACCCGGGCCCGGGCCCTGCTCGACCAGGCGCTCGCCGCGGAACGCGACGAGCTGCGGGGCCGTGCCGACGAGGCGGCCCGGTTCGCCGAGGCGGTGCTGGACAACCTGCCCCGCTCCACCGCCCGCGCCGTGCAGGAGCTGGACGGGTACTCCTGGGCCAGCGACGAGGCCCGGCAGACGTACCAGCGGATTCTCGACGGCCTGCGCGGCGAGGTGCTGGAGCAGCGCTTCGTCGGGCTGCGGGAGGCGGCCCGCTCCGCCGCCGACCCGGCGGCGCAGGCGCGGCTGGCCGAGCTGATGCGCGACCTGAACGACCTGCTGGCCCGGCACGCCCGGGCCGAGGACACCAGCGACGCGTTCGCCGAGTTCATGCGCCGGCACGGTGAGTTCTTCCCGGAACGCCCCCGGGACGTCGACGAGCTGGTCGACGTGCTGGCCCGGCGGTCCGCGGCCGCGCAGCGGCTACTGGGGTCGTTGACCGACCGGCAGCGCCAGGAACTGGCCGGCCTGATGCGCCAGTCGCTCGGTGACCGCCTCGACGACCAGTTGGCCACCCTGGACGCCAACCTGCGGGCGCTCCGGCCCGACCTGGGCTGGGGCCGGAGCGAGCGGGTCCGGGGCAACGAACCCCTCGGCTACTCCGAGGCCGCCGGCGCGCTCGGTGACCTGGCCGAGTTGGACGAGCTGCTGGACCAGCTCGACCAGGAGCATCCCGGGGCGACCCTGGACGACGTCGACGTCGAGGCGGTCGCCCGGACGTTGGGGCGCGACGCCGCCGACGACGTACGCCGGTTGCGGGAGCTGGAACGGGAGCTGCGCCGGCAGGGCTGGGTGGACCGGGACGCCGACGGGCTGACGTTGAGCCCGAAGGCGCTGCGCCGGTTGGCCGGTACCGCGTTGCGCCGGGTCTTCGCCGACCTCTCCGCGGGGCCGCGCGGTCAGCACGACCTGCGTTCGGCCGGGGCCGCCGGCGAGGTCAGCGGCGCGTCCCGACGCTGGGAGTACGGCGACGAGCAGCCCCTGGACGTGGTGCGCACGATCACCCGGGCGGTCCACCGGGCCGGCCCGAGCGTTCCGGTGCGGCTCACCGTCGAGGACTTCGAGGTGGTCGAGACCGAGCGGCGGGCGTCGGCGGCGGTGGCGCTCTGCGTCGACCTGTCGTACTCGATGATCTCGCAGGGCCGGTGGGGGCCGATGAAGCAGACCGCGTTGGCGCTGTCGCACCTGATGGCGACCCGGTTCCCGCAGGACGCGCTGCAGATCGTCGGCTTCGGTCGGCAGGCGGTGCCGATGACCCAGCAGGAGCTGGCCGCGGCCGAACCGGACATGGTGCAGGGCACCAACCTGCAGCACGCGTTGCGGCTGGCCGGCCGGCACCTGCGGCGGCACCCGGACGCCGAACCGGTGGTGCTGGTGGTCACCGACGGTGAGCCGACCGCGCACCTGGACCCGGTCGACGGTGAGCCGCGCTTCCACTGGCCGCCCCTGCCGGAGACCATCGAGGCCACGATCCTGGAGGTCGACCGGCTCACCCGCTACCGCGCCACGCTGAACCTGTTCATGCTCGGTGACGACCCGGGCCTGCGCCGGTTCGTGGCGGCGGTGGCCCGCCGCAGCCGGGGCCGGGTGTTCACCCCCGACCCCGACGACCTGGGCGAGTACGTCGTCTCCGACTACCTGCGCGCCCGCCACGGCCGCCGCTGACCTCCGCCCCACCCGGCTGCCCGATCCACGAAACCGTGCCCTCGACCGGGCGCTGTGGCCACTCGATCCAGGTTGTGATGGTCGGCCGGGCGCTGACGCCGCTCGATCCGGGTTGTGGTGGTCGGGCCGGGCGCTGTGGCCGCTCGATCCGGGATGCGGTGGTCGCGGCGGGTGCTGACCCCACCAGATCCAGGATGTGGTGGTGGGGTGGGCGCTGTCGCCGCTCGATCCACGATGTGGTGGTCGGTTTGGGCGCTGTGGCTGCTCGATCCTGGTTGTGGTGGTCGCGGCGGCCCTGTCGCCACTCGATCCGGGATGTGGTGGCCTCAACCGGTGCTGTCGCCGCTCGATCCACGAAAACGTGGTCCCGACGGGCGTTGACGCCGCTCGATTGGCGAGAACGTGGTCTCGGCGGACCGGGGGATCACTCGATCCACGATCGACCCCGTGAGCCGCCCGGGAGGTGGTCAGGGTGGGGTGCGTAGGGCCCGGAGTTGTTCCAGGTGGGCCGGGAGGTGGACGCGCAGGTGCAGGTCGAGGGTGCGTTCCCAGGGCAGCACCTCGTCGACGACCAGGGAGAAGCCCTCCCGTAGGTGGGTCTCGACCGGGGTCTGCGCCGCCGGGCCGAGCCGCTCGGCCAGGGTGCAGAGCTTCGAGCTGGTCGTCCGGAGCAGCCCGGCCAGCCCGGCCATCCCGCCGCACTCCGCGACCAATTCGTCCAACTGTGGGCGGTGGATGCTCGCCAGGTCGTAGTAGGCGAAGTGCGAGCCGGCCAGCACCGCCTCCATCGCCTCGTTCATCAACTCGTCGTTGGCGGCGAGGTGCGCCACGATCTGCTCGGCGGTGAGGTCCCCCTCGGCCGGCGGTCCGAACCCGCCGGCGTCGATCTCCGCGAACACCTCCTCGTACGCCTCGCGCAGCCGGCCGCTCTCCATGCCCCCAGTCAACCCCGACCGCCCGTCGGCCGGGCCGGTGACGCCCGTCGGATTCACCCGGACGGGCCACCCGGGGCGGGCGGGGCGGGTGGAACCGTCAGTTGATGGCCCACTGTTGTTCGGGGCTGCCGGTGCAGCCCACCTGGATGATCTCGGCACCGACCCCGGTGCCGGCGTCGCGGACCTGCGCGCACCGGCCGGAGGCCACGCTCACCAACAGCACCGGGCCGGAGCCGACAGCGCTCAGCCGCCACTGCTGGTTCGGCTCGCCGTGGCAGGGGAACTGCTGGATCTTCGCCCCGTCGTCGCCGCTGGCACCCTCGACGTCCAGGCACTGGCCGTACGCGGCGTTGGTCAGGGTGATCACGTCCGGTGCCACCTGGTTGGCCACCCACTGCTGCTCGGGGGCACCGGTGCAGTCGGCGAGCAGAGCGCGGGCCGTCTGGTGACCGCCCTCGGCGGCGACGCAGCGTCCGGAGCCGACGCCCTGGAACACCGTCGGTCCGGACCGACCCGCCGGGGCGGCGGCGGTGCTGGCCGAGGGGGTCGGCGTCGGTTCCGCGGTGGGGGTCGCCTCGACCGTCGAGGGGGTGGGCTCCGGCTCCGGCTCCGGTGCCGCGCTCGGCGCTGCCACGGCTGCGGCCTTCGTCGGTACCGCCGGCTGGTCACCGCCGCCGAGCACGCCGGTGGCGAAGAACACCCCCAGCAGTACGCCCACCAGCCCGACCGCCGAAGCGGCCCGCAACAGCGGATCCCGGGTCAGCCCGCCGCGGCCGACCCGTGGCGCGTCCCGCCGACGGCCGGCCCGCCCGGGATGGCCCTCCTGTCCGGTGCCGTAACCGCGGCCGCCGTACCCGCTGGCGTCCTGTCCGGTGCCGTAACCGCGGCCGCCGTACCCGCTGGCGTCCTGTCCGGTGCCGTAACCGCGGCCGCCGTACCCGCTGGCGTCCTGTCCGGTGCCGAAGCCGCGGCCGCCGTACCCGGTGTTGTCCTGCCCGGTGCCGTGTCCGCGGCGGGCGGGTGGCCCGCCGTAGACGGTGCCGGAGGTGTCACGGGACGACGGGTCGCTGACGGCCATGCTGGCATCCTCACCCGACCGGGGCCCCGATGGCCAGCCGACCCCCGCCGCCGGGTGGTCAGTCGACGACGGTCACGTCCTTCCAGAAGGCCACCCGGTCGCGGATCATTTCCGCCTCCGCCTTCGGTTCGGGGTAGTATCAGACCGCGTCGGTGCTGGCCCGGCCGTCGGACTCCAGGCTGTAGTAGGACGCGGTGCCCTTCCACGGGCAGACGGTCCGCGTCGGGGACTCCCGCAGCACGTCGTCACGCAGCGCCGCTCGGGGGAAGTAGTGGTTGCCCTCGACCACCACCGTGTCGTCGCTCTCGGCGATCACCAGGTCGTTCCAGACGGCTTTCGGCATGTCGCCAGCCTAGGTGCTGCGGGCCACGCCGCAACCCTGCCCGACATTCCGCACTCGAACGCCTACAGTGATCGCATGTGTGCGGTGCGTGCCGAGCGGGCGGCGGGTCAAGGGGAGACCGGCCACGGGAAGACCGGTCGTCCGGAGGCGGTGGCCCGGGACCGGGCGGTCGACCACGAGGCGGCGGTGCGGCGGCTACGGCGGTCGTACGCGGCGGTGCCCGCCGGGGAGACCGTACGGCTGGCCAAACGCACCTCCAACCTGTTCCGTCCCCGGGTCCAGCCCCGGGTACCGGGGCTGGACGTCAGTGGCCTGGCCGGGGTGCTCGCCGTCGACCCGGTCACCCGTACCGCCGACGTGCAGGGCATGTGCACCTACGCGGACCTCGTCGACGCCACCCTGGCGCACGGCCTGATGCCGCTGGTGGTGCCGCAGTTGCGCACCATCACCCTGGGCGGGGCGGTGACCGGGCTGGGCATCGAGTCGACCTCGTTCCGGCACGGCCTGCCGCACGAGTCGGTGCGCGAGATGGACGTGCTGACCGGCAGCGGTGAGCTGCTCACCTGCGCCCCGCAGGGCGAGCACGCCGACCTGTTCGCCGCCTTCCCCAACTCGCTGGGCAGTCTCGGGTACGCCACCCGGCTGCGCATCGAGCTGCAACCGGTACGCCGGTACGTGGCCCTGCGCAACGTCCGGTTCACCGGCCTGGCCGAGCTGACCGACGCGATCGGCGAGATCACCGAGACCCGTTCCTGGGCCGGCGAGCCGGTCGACGCGCTGGACGGGGTGCTCTTCGCCCCGGATGAGGCGTACCTGGTGCTCGGGACCTTCACCGACGACGCGGCCGGGGTCAGCGACTACACCGGCCAGGCGATCTACTACCGCTCGCTGCGCGAGCGGAAGCGGGACACGCTGCGGACCCACGACTACCTCTGGCGGTGGGACACCGACTGGTTCTGGTGTTCGGCGGCCTTCGGGGTGCAGCACCCGGTGGTACGCCGGATCTGGCCGGCGCGGTGGCGGCGCAGCGACGTCTACCACCGGCTGGTCCGCTGGGAACACCGGCACCAGGTGGCCGCCCGGATCGACAGGTGGCGCGGCCGGCCGCCCCGGGAACGGGTGGTGCAGGACGTGGAGATCCCGCTGGACCGCACGGCGGAGTTCCTGCGCTGGTTCGCCGACACGGTGCGGATGGCCCCGGTCTGGCTATGCCCGCTGCGACTGCGCGAGCCGGCCGGGCCGGGCAGCGCCACCGCCTGGCCGTTGTATCCGCTGCGACCGGGGCAGACCTACGTCAACATCGGGTTCTGGGGGAGCGTGCCGATCCCGGCCGGGGCCGCCGACGGCGACCTCAACCGGTCGATCGAGCGCGCGGTGGCCACCGCCGGGGGGCACAAGTCGCTCTACTCCGACGCGTACTACGACCGGGTGTCCTTCGAGCGGCTCTACGGCGGCCCGACCTGGCGGGCGGTGCGGGAACGGTACGACCCGGACCACCGGCTCACCGGACTCTACGAGAAGGCGGTGACCCGGCGATGAGCCTGACCGAGAAGCACCGGACCCCGGCCGACCGGGCAGATCCCGCCGGCCGGCCGCCGGGCCGCCGGACGCGCACCACCGTGGCCGACGTCGTCCGCGCGTCGACCGTCGGGGACCTGCCGGTGCGGATCACCGGGTACGACGGCAGCGCGCTCGGCCCCGCCGACAGCGGCTACACCCTGGCCATCCGTTCCGAGCGTGGCCTGTCGTACCTGCTCACCGCCCCGGGTGACCTGGGGCTGGCGCGGGCGTACGTCAGCGGTGACCTGGCCCTGCTCGGGGTGCACCCGGGCGATCCGTACCCGGCGTTGCGGCTGCTCGCCGACGAGCTGCGGCTGCGCACCCCGGGCCTGGTCGAGGCGTTGGCGCTGGTGCGGGGGCTGGGCTGGGAACGGCTGCTGCCGCCGGTGCCCCCGCCGCAGGAGGCCCCGCCCCGCTGGCGTCGGGTGCTGGGCGGGCTGCGGCACTCCCGGAGCCGGGACAGCTCGGTGATCTCGCACCACTACGACGTGTCGAACGCGTTCTACGAGCGGGTGCTCGGGCCGTCGATGACGTACACCTGTGCCGTCTTCGGCTCGCCGGACGACACCCTGGAGCAGGCCCAGTGGGCCAAGTACGAGCTGGTCGCCGGCAAGCTGGCGCTGCGGCCGGGGATGCGGCTGCTCGACGTCGGCTGCGGGTGGGGCGGCATGGTCCGGCACGCGGCCCGTGAGCACGGGGTACGCGCCCTCGGGGTGACCCTCTCCCGGGAGCAGGCCCGGTGGGCGCAGGCCGCCATCGAGAAGGAGGGGCTGACCGGGCTGGCCGAGGTACGGCACCTGGACTACCGGGACGCCCCACCGGGGCGGTTCGACGCGATCTCCTCGATCGGGCTGACCGAGCACATCGGAGTCCGCAACTACCCGGCGTACTTCGCCGCGCTGCGGGACCGGCTGAGTCCGCACGGCCGGCTGCTCAACCACTGCATCACCCGACCGGACAACCGGGCCGCGCACCGCTCCGGGGCGTTCATCGACAGGTACGTCTTCCCCGACGGCGAGCTGGCCGGGCCGGGTCGGCTGATCGGCGAGCTGCACGACGTGGGCCTGGAGGTGCAGCACGCCGAGAACCTGCGCCGGCACTACGCGCTGACCCTGGCCCGCTGGTGCGCCAACCTGGCGGCGAACTGGGACGCCTGCGTGGCCGAGGTGGGTACGGGCACCGCCCGGGTGTGGGGCCTCTACATGGCCGGGGCCCGTTTCTCCTTCGAACGCAACGGCGTCCAGCTGCACCAGGTGCTGGCCACCCCGGTCGACCCCACCGGTGAGCGGCCCTTCCCGCTGCGCCCCGACTGGACCCCCTGACCGACGCCGCGCCCCGACTGGACCGGCCAAACGACGAGTAGGTTCCGCCGGGGCGGGGTAAAGGCGAGCGATGTTCTTCATCTTCGGACTGCGCACCAAGGTGCACCGCTCGGGGGTGGTCACCGCGGTCTGCCGGTACTGCGGCAAACAGGCCGCGCAGGTGGTCACCCGCCACTCGACCAGGTTCACCCTCTTCTTCGTGCCGCTGATCCCGATCCGGACCCGGTTCGTGCGGCAGTGCACCTTCTGCGGGGCGGAGGACGTGATCAGCCGCGACGAGGCGAGCCGGGCCACGGCGCCGGTCGCTCGATGACCCGCTTCCTCTGCTGGCTGATCGGCCGACCGGCAGCCCCGGCACCGGTCCACTCGGTGCCCCGCCCGCCCTGCACCCCACGCCGCCGGCACCGCCGCCGGACCCGTCGCCCCCAGGCCGGCCACCGGCTGCCGCGCTCGCCCTGGAGCCGCTCACCGGAGCACTGACCGCCGGTCCCGCCTGGCTGCCGCCTCCGTCGGCGTGGCCACACCTCGCCGGTCCGGGCCGGCGTCGGACCCACCCCGCCGGTCCGGCGTCCAGGCGACGGTGGCGGCTATCGTGGCGGATCATGCGGAGCACCGAGCAGCGACTGGCCGAGATCCGGGGTGGGGTGCCACCTCGGCGGCACAACGCCCGTACGATCGCCGCGCTCACCGGCAACCCGGGCTGTACCCGCCGGGCGGTGCTGGACAGCGCCGGGGTGGACAAGACCGGCCTGGCGCAGCAGGTCGGGTTCCCGGCCCGGTTCGGCCAGTCCCGCTTCGCCATCACCCGGGGCAACGCCTTCGAGGCCCAGCTCAAGGCCGACGGCGGTACGGAGCTGCTGCGGCTGGTCGCCGAGCGGCTGGGCGTACCGGTGCCGGCCGAGACCAGCTGGACCGACCTGGGTGACGGCAGCGACGGCCAGCCCGACCGGCACCGGCGTTCCCGGGCCCGCCTGCTCGCCGCCGTGGGCCCGTCCACCGTGGGCCCGTCCGCCGTGGGCCCGTCCGCCGCGGGCCCGTCCGCCGTGGGCCTGTCCGCTTCGGCCCGCGACGACGAGACCGTCGGTCCCGGCCCGGCGGCGGATGCCGCGCTCTTCGACCATCCGCTGTTGGCGTTGGAGGTGGCCGGGCAGCGGGTGCACCTGGAACCCGACCTGGTCGCCGCGCGGCTCGCCGGCCGCTGGCACGTCGTCGAGATCAAGTCGTTCCCGGTGATCGACGGGCAGGCCGATCCGGCCAAGGTGGCCGCCGCCGCGATCCAGTCGGCCGTCTACGTGCTGGCCCTGCGTGACCTGCTCACCGCCGCCGGGCACCCGGCCGAGCTGGTCAGCACCGACGTGGTGCTGATCTGCCCGCGTGACTTCGGCAACCAGCCGGTGGCGAGCCTGGTCGACGTGCGCAAGCAACTGCTGGTGCTGCGCCGCCAACTGGACCGGATGGAACGGATCGACACGCTGCTGGCCGGGGTGCCGGCGGACTTCACCGCCGACCCGGCGGCGGATCCGGCGACGGTGACCGCCGCGCTGCGCCGGGTGGACGCCCGGTACGCCCCGGAGTGCCTGGCCAGCTGCGAGCTGGCGTACTTCTGCCGGCACGAGACGCGCGGGCAGACCGGTTCGCTGGGGCGTCCGGTCCGGGAGGCGCTCGGCGGGGTGGCCACCGTCGAGGAGGTGCTCGCACTGGCCGCCGGGGAGCGGACCGCCGAGCCGGACCAGGCCGAGGCCGCCGCCCTGCTGCGCGCCGCTGCCCGCCTGAGAGCCGACGCCCTGTCTGTCCCGTCGCCCGGCGACACCCTCCCGGCCCCGTCGCCCGGCGACACCCTCCCGGCCCCGTCGCCCGGCGACACCCTCCCGGCCCCGTCGCCCGGCGACACCGTCGCACCCCAGTCGCCCCGCGCCGCCGCGCCCGTGCCGCCGGGTGACGCCGCCGCGCCCGTGCCGCCGGGTGACGCCGTCGCACCCCACCCCGCATGAGTACGCTGCGCGCGCTCGCCCGCGCCCAGGCGCTCGCCGCCGGGCGGGCCCAGCCGGTGGCGACGGTACGACACCTGCACCTGGCCGAGCGCCCGTTGGTGCTGGTGCCGCTGGTGCTGGCGGGTGAGGCGAACGCCCCGCTGGCCGCCCTGGTCGGTGCGGCACCACAGGAGGCGAAGCTGCTGGTCGTGCCGCAGCCGCGCAACCGTGACCAGCGGTTCGCCTTCGCCGCCGAGCTGGCCTCGGTCGTGCTGCCCTGGATCGACGAGCACCGCGGCCCGACCGAGGCGGTACCTGTCGACCGGGGCCGGGACGTGCGGCACCGGTACACCGACGCCCCGCAGGTGGTGGTCCCCAACCCGGCCGGGGTGACGTTCCTGCGGCTGTTCGGCCGGGCCACCCGGTTCCGCCGTACCGACGGGGACTATCCGGTGCACCCGTCGGTGCCGCTGCTCGGGCAGTGGCTGACCTTCTTCGCCGAGCGGGCCGAGCATCCGGGTTCGGCGGCGACCGTGGCGCTGACCGAGGCGTTGACCCTGCACTGGGCGACCGGGCAGTCGACGGTGGAGGACCTGCACCTGCCGGCGCTGCTCGGCTGGCTCGACCCACCGGCCGGCTCGGACGGCCCCACGGCGGCGGCCCGGGCCGAGGATCCGGCGCGCTGCCCGCCGGCCGGACCGGCCACCGATCCGGAGTTCGACAACCGGGTGCTCGCCCCGGCGATGAGCGCGTACGCCGACGCCGAGGACGACCCGGACGCGCGGCGGGCGGCGTACGAACGGCTGGTCGGGGTGCTGCGTGAGCAGCTCGCGCCGACCTGGGAGCTGGCCTGGCGTGGCCTGGGGTTGTTGCGGTCGTTGTCGCCCGGCGCGCGGGTGGCGGGGCGTTTCGCCGGTGACCGGGACGCGTTCACCGCCTTCTGCGAGCACCTCGACGACTCGGGTGGCCCGCAGCCGCGCCGGGACTCGGCGGTGGCCGCCGCCGCCCGACTGCACCGGCTGGAACGGGCGGCGACCTCGTACGCGGTGCAGCGGGCCTACGACGATCCGCTGGTGATGGCCGAGTACCGGCTGACCGGCGAGGCGTTCGCCGGTGAGGTACGGCTGGCCGATCCGAAGCGGGTGGACGACAGCGGAAAACGGCCGGTGCTGCGTCCCCGGATCCAGCTGGTCACCGACGAGCCGGTGCTGGTGCCGGTCGGCGCGACCCTGACCTGCCCGGACCGGCCCGGCCAGAAGGCCCGGGTGGTCTTCGTGACCCCGGTCGACGGCACCCGGACCGAGGTGGTGCTGGAACTCTCCGGTGGCATGGGCCGAGGGTTGACCGCGCCGGCCGGCAGCGTGCCGGTGGTGGGGGAGCGGCTCTGCTACACCACGCTGTCCGAGGCGTTCCTGCCCGCCCCGGTGTTTCCCGCGCCGGAGGAGACCCCCTGGACACACGGGGGTCCGCCCGCCGCACCGGCGCCGGTGTAGTTTCCGACAGTCCGCCTCGGTCCGATGTGGATCGCGGGATGGCGGCACCTCCGGTAGCTGGCTAGGCTGACCGCGTTCGCTGTCCGTGACCGGTCCCCGCCGTGTGCAGGAGGGAGAGCCGGACCGCTGTGCTGCCCCTGGACGTGAGGTCGGGATCCGTGCCGGTGCCGTCACCGAACCGCCCGGGTCTCCCGGTGCCGTCACCGAACCGCCCGGCTCGCCTGGGCCTGTGGTTGGCCGGGGTGGTCCTGCTCGTCGAGGCGGGCTGGCTGGTGGCCGGGTTGCCGCAGGCGGCCCTGGCCAGTGACCTGGGCGCGGTGGTCGTCGCCGGCTGGGCCGCGGTGGCCTGCCTCGGTGCGGCCCGCCGGCATCCGCCGTCGCTGCGCCGGTTCTGGTGGTTGCTGGCCGCCACCATGGTGCTGTCAGGTGTCGGCCGGTCGATCTGGACGGTGCAGCGGCTGATCGGTGACACCCTGCCGCACACCCCGCTGATCGGCGCCATCTTCACCGCCGGCATCGTCACCGGCACCGCCGCGCTTTTCCTTCCGCGGTCGGCTCCCCGCACCGGGCTCGGCCGGGCCCGGACGTTGCTGGACGGGGTGATCGTCGGGCTCGCCCTGATCCCGATCGGTTGGATAGTGGTGTACGGGGACATCGCCGAGGCGGACCTCGCCTATCCACTGCGTATCCTCGGCCTGGCCTATCCGGTGCTCGACCTGATGCAGTTGACCATCCTGGTCGCGGTCGCCGGGCCGGGACGTCCGATGTGGCGGCCGTTGCCGTGGATCGGGGTGAGCCTGGCCGTGCGGGGAATGGCCGACGCGCTCTACGTCTGGCTCGTCACCCAGGGCAGCTACGCGCCGGGGCACCCGATCGATCTCTGCTGGCCGTTGAGTTACCTGCTGATCGGCGCGGCCACCCGCCATCCGCCACCGCCCGACGACGACGGTGCCGACGAGGCGACCGAGCCCCCGTTGTCGGCCAGGTGGCGGGTGGCCCTGCCGTACCTGCCGGTGGGCGGGGCGATCGTCGCGGTGGTGCTGTCCCGCCGGAGCACCGGGCAGACCCCCGAGGTGATCTTCTACGGCATGATGGCGCTGCTCGGCGCGCTGGCGTTGCGCCAGGGGTTGGCCGCCAACGAGATCCTGCGGTTGGTCGGTCGCCTGCGCCGGTTGGCCTACCGGGACCAGCTCACCGGCCTGCCCAACCGGCTGCTGTTCAACAAGCGGCTGCGGCAGGCCCTGCGTCGGGAGTCCCCGGTCGCCGTCCTGCTGCTGGACCTGGACGGCTTCAAACAGGTGAACGACCGGTTCGGCCATGCCGCCGGTGACACCCTGCTCACCAACATCGCGGCCCGGATGCGGGCCGCCGTGGACGCCGACGCCACGGTGGCCCGGCTCGGCGGCGACGAGTTCGCGGTGCTGCTCGACGGCGACCGGTCGACCCCGCCGGAGCTGCTGGCCGAGCGGCTGCTGGTGGCCCTGCGTCCCTCGGTCGGCGAGGAGGAGGCCGGCGTGCACCCCTCGGCGAGCATCGGCATCGCCGAGTACGGCCCGCAGCACGCCTCGCACACCGACCTGCTGCGCGACGCTGACATCGCCATGTACGCGGCCAAGGCGGCCGGTAAGTCCGCGTACCGGACCTGCACGTCGACGTTGCGGGAGTCGGCGGTGAGCCGGGCGGAGCTGATCGCCGAGCTGCGCCGGGCGGTCGACGAGAACCAGCTGTGCCTGGAGTTCCAGCCCATCGTGGACCTGGCCACCGGCACGGTCGGCAGCGCCGAGGCGCTGGTCCGCTGGCGGCACCCCCGGCTGGGGATGCTGCCCCCGGCGAGGTTCCTGCCGTTGGCCGAGGAGACCGGGCTGATCCTGCCGATCGACAGGTGGGTCATCCACGAGGCGTGCCGGGCCGCCGCGGCCTGGCGGGGCCGTGCCCCGCAGGCCACCGTGGCGGTGAACATCGCCGCCGCCCACCTGCACCGCTCCGACCTGATCGCCACGGTCACCGACGCCACCGCCCGCGCCGGCCTGGCCCCGGGCGCGCTCACCCTGGAGCTGACCGAGTCGGCGTTGATCGAGGGCAGCGAGGTGGTGCTGGACCGGCTGCGTCAGCTACGTGAGCTGGGTATCCGGATCGCCATCGACGACTTCGGCACCGGTTACTCGTCGCTGAGCTACCTGCACCGGATCCCGGCCACCGAGCTGAAGATCGACAGGTCCTTCGTGACCCGGCTCGGCGAGGACGACCGGGCCTACGCGACGGTGGAGATGGTCACCCGGCTGGCCGGCGCGTTCGACCTGGCGGTGGTCGCCGAGGGGGTGGAGACCGAACGGCAGCACACGGCGGTCGCCGCGATCGGCTGCGCACACGGCCAGGGCTACCGGTACGGCCGCCCCGGCGAACTGCCCGACCTGCGCGGCCGTACCGGCGTCGGCTCGCCCGCCTGACCGGGTGGCGACTACTGCGGGGGCTCCGACGGTGGGGGTTCCGGTGGCAGGTTGGGGGAGAGCCGCCGCAACGCGCCGAAGGTCGGCAGCAACGCCTCGTACAGCTCCTCGTGTAGCGGCAGCAGCGCCGCGTAGGTGGCGGCGGCGGCCGGGTCGGGGGTGACCGTCTGGTCGATGCGGACCAGGTCGGCCGCCACGTCGACCGAGGGGATCAGGCCCAGCGCCTGCATCCCCAGCAGCGCCGCGCCGAAGCTGGACCCCTCGTGCCCGGCCGGGAAGCGCACCGGCAGACCGAGCGCGTCGGCGAGCATCTGCCGCCACAGTGGGCTGCGGGCGAAACCGCCGCTGGCCCGCACCTCGCGTACCTCGTTGCCGGCGGCCTGCACCGACCGCAGCACCAGGGCCAGCTGCTGGCAGACCCCCTCCAGCGCGGCCCGGATCAGGTGTTCCCGGCGGTGGCCGTGGGTCAGCCCGACGTACGCCCCGCGCGGCAGCGCGCTCCAGTGCGGGGCCCGCTCACTGAGCAGGTACGGCAGCATGATCAGCCCGCCGGAGCCGACCGGGGCGCGGGCGGCCAGCGCCAGCAGCTCCTCCTCGGGCTGGTCGCCCAGGTCGGGGGCGAGCGCGTCGCCGGTCCAGCCGAGCACGATGCCGCCGTTGTTGATCGCGCCGCCGACCACCCAGCGTCGTTCGGTGAGCGCGTAGCAGAACACCCCGCCGAGCGGGTCGACGGCGGGCTGCTCCACCATCACCCGCAACGCGCCGCTGGTGCCGATGGAGCAGGCCAGCACGCCGGGGCGGACCGCGCCGAGGCCCAGGTTGGCCAGCGGGCCGTCACCGGCGCCGACCACCACCGGGGTGCCGGCCGGCAGTCCGGTGGCGCGGGCCGCCGCCGGGGTGAGGCCGGGCAGCACACCGGTGGTGGGGACCAGCCGGGGCAGCTGCGCCTCGGTGATGCCGGCGATGCCCAGCGCCTCCGGGTCCCAGGCCAGCCGGTGGATGTCGAACAGCCCGGTGCCGGAGGCCAGCGAGTGGTCGGTGACCAGCTCACCGCAGAGCCGCCGCAGGACCAGGTCCTTGCTGCCCACCCAGTGCGCGACCTGCTCGAAGAGCCGGATCTTCTGCTCGGCGTACCAGACCAGTTTGGGCAGTGGGGCCATCGGGTGCACGGGGGTGCCGGTCCGGCGGTGCAGGGCCAGCGCGTTGGCCCCGGCGCGCAGCCGTTCGGCCTGCCCGCTGGCGCGCGAGTCGGCCCAGGTGAGCACGGGGGTCAGCGGTTCGCCGTGTACGTCGAGGCCGATCAGGCTGTGCATCGCCGAGCTGAACGACAACCCGGCGACCGGCCGGGCCAGCCCGGCGACGACCACCCGGACGGTCTCCAGCACGGCGGCATGGATCAGCTCGAAGTCCTGTTCGGCGTGACCGGGCCGGGGCGCGTCGAGCGGGTAACCGACCGCGTGGCTGCCGAGCTGCCGCCCGTCGGTGTCGTAGGCCACCGCCTTGGTGCTGGTGGTGCCGATGTCGACGCCGATCACCACCGGTCGGTCGGCTGCGGAGCCTCCCACGCGCGCACCCCCTGACTCCCGCGCCGAGTCCGGCGCGAATTTATCATTCGATCGGATGATTTACCCCCTGCGGGTTGACAACTCTCCGTCTGCCACTCGTTGACCAGGGCGACACCCCAGATTGGTGGCCTGCACGGCGGAGGAGTCGGCATGGCGAGGACTGATTCGACGGGTACCTGGCGGTACCGCTGGGCGCACCGGGAGAACGACCGGTTGCGGCAGGCGTACCGTGATGCCGAGCTGACCTGGCGACGGCGCGACGAGGAGCTGCGGCGCATGCGCGCGGCGGCGCTCGGGTTCCGGGCCGCCGCCACGGCCGCACCCGGCCTGCCGCTGGAACTCGACAGCGACGAGCGGGTGCACTGGGTGGCGCCGGCCGCGCAGCTGGTCGAGAGCCGGCACTCGGCGGTGCTGCCGGCCCCGGAGTTGTCCGTCCCGGTCTCCGGCGCCCGGCCGCGCCCGCGCCGCCCCGACGGCCTGCGGGTGCTCGACACCGGCCTGGCCGTGATCACCAACCACCGGCTGGTGCTGCTCGGCGGCCGGGGCCGCCGCGACTGGGCGTACGGCCGGATCAGCGGCCTGGCGCACGACCCGGCGGCACCGGTGACCCTGATCCAGGTGCTGGACCGGCGGCCGGCCTCCGGGCTGCTGCTGCCGCCGGCCACCGTCGCCGAGTTCCGGCTCACCCTGACCCTGGCCTTCGCCGACGTGATCGAGCAGGGTCCGGCCGTCGTCGCGCAGCTCGACGAGCTGATCGCCGAACACGACCAGGTACGCCCGTTCCGTCCCGAGATCGTCACCCCGGCGCAGGCCCAGTTCACCGCGCGGGTACCCGGCGGCCGGCGGACCGTGGCGGCGGCAGCGGCCGGACTGCTGCTGATACCCGCCGTGCTTGTCGACTCCGACCCACCCGGCCCGACCGGCACCCAGGCTGCCGTCGCCGCCACCGGCGAGGTCGCCGCGCCGGTGGCGGCGACGGCGCGGCCCGCCACCTCGCCGACCCGGACCCGGTCACCGAAGCCCCGCCGGGCCACCGGCGGCGGCACCGCGACCCCGTCGCCCCGGGACCGGTTCTGCGGCGCACCCCGCAACCCCTTCGGGTACGACTTCTGCGACGGCCAGCAGATCTGGACGCCCGCCACCGAGTTCTGCGACTGGTTCTCCTGTGGCCAGGACTTCCAGGACGGCCGGGGCTACCTGGTGCAGTGCCGTGACGGCTCGTTCAGCCGCTCCGGCGGCCAACCGGACGCCTGCGACCTGCACCGGGGCGTCCGCCGTACCCTGCACTCCTGAGCCGGTAGCCGAGGTCCCGAGCCCGCTCAAGGGCAGCTGAGCCGGGGTGGCGCGGCTGTTCCATGATGTCTGGCGTGATCCAACGCAACCGCAAGCGGGACTACTGCGACTGTGCCGGCCCGAGCTGCGACAGCCCGAACTGCGACGGCCCGGGTTGCTGCGACTTCGGACTCTTCTCCTTCCTGCTCACCCTCGGCGCGGCCACCGCCCAGGTCACCCGGGCGCCCCTGGTCGACCGGGCCGGCCGGGCCGCGATCGGCGGCTACCGGCGCTGGCTGTCGCACCGCTGGCCCGGCCGGTGCCGCTTCACCCCGACCTGCAGCGGGTACGGCCTCACCGCCGTCGAGCGGTACGGCCTGGCGGTGGGCGGCCGGATGGCGGCCGACCGGCTGCGCCGTTGCCGTCCACCGGTGCCACTCGGCACCCATGATCCGGTGCCGCCGGGTACCCACGATCCGGTGGCTCCCTCGCCTTGACCGGCCTGGAGGATCTTGGAAGAAATCGGCCCTCGGAGGGGCACTTTCCTGCCAGTATCTTGTCCGCGTCCGAAGGGTGACCTGCGCTCGGCGTCGACCACACAGCCCTTGGCCCGCTCGGCTACCGAACTGCTCATCTGGGTCTCCCGCCAGTGGGAGGCGGCCGGTAGGGTTCGAGGATCATCGGTGGGAGGATCAAGAGGCGCAATGGTCGGTTAGCTGATCCCCACGTTGCATCGTCGCAGCCAGCCAAAGGTGTCCCATGCTCTCCCGCTCCACCGTGGTCTCCGCCACCGAGTCGCCGTCGCTGATCCTCGACCGGGTCACCTCCCTGGTCGACTATCTGATGGCCGTCCGCGCCCAGCAGGAGAAGCCGGCCCGGACGGTGCCGACGGCCGATGCGTACTGGCAGCACGGCCTGCCCGGGCACGTCGACTGCGAGGTCGGGGCGGACCCCGACGGGGTGAGCTGGCTACGGGTCGGCCTGCCCGCCGCCCCCGCCCACCCGGCCGGCGAAGCCGACCAGGACACCCCCGTCGACCCGGACGAGCAGGCCCAGCGCATCGACCAGGTGCGGGAGCTGCACCGTAGCCTCTTCGACCTGAAGCACCGGGTCGACATGAGCGCCGGCAGTCACGAGCTGGTCTGGGGCCACGGGATCCTGCGCACCGAGGTCGCCGGCCACCAGGTGCGGTACCCGCTGGTGGTGACCCCGGTGGCCATCGAGTACGACGCCGACCGGTCGATGGTCCGGGTGGTGCCGCAGGGGGCCGCCCGCCTGCAGACCGACCCGTTGACCGGCCTCGACCAGCGGTACCTCGGTCAGCTGCTGGCCCTGGCCGGTGCCGGTGGGCAGCTCGACCTCGACGTCTGGAACGACCTCGACCGGCGGGAGTTCTTCGAGCGGGCGTTGCGTCGGCTCGGCCACGATCCGGTGGTGCGCGACATCGACGCGCCGGCCCCGACCGGGCCGCACGTGCACGACACCGGGGTGCTCTTCGTGCGGCCCCGGCAGCGGATGCTGCGCCGGTTCCTGGAGGAGCTGCGGTCCCGGCTGCTGGCCGGCGACACCACAAGCATCGGGGCGCTGGCCGCGATCCTGGCCCACGAGCCGAGCCGGCTGCGGATGCCGCAGGACCAGCCGGAGCGCTGGCAGCCGCTGGGGGAGCGGCTGCTGATGCCGCTGCCCACCAACGAGGCCCAGGAGTCCATCGCCCGTCGCCTCGCCGAGCACCGTAACGTCGCCGTGCAGGGCCCGCCGGGCACCGGCAAGACGCACACCATCCGCAACCTGATCTGCCACCTGATGGCCCACGGCAAGCGGGTGCTGGTGGTGGCGCAGAAGGAGGACCCGTTGCGGGTCCTGCGCGACGGTCTGCCGCCGGAGATCCAGTCGCTCTGCCTGGCCGTGCTCGGCCGCTCCACCGACCAGCTCGTGCAGCTGCAGCTGGCCGCCCGGGAGTTGTCCGACCGGGGGGCCACCCTGGACCGGCGCGCCGAGCAGCAGCGGGTCGACCGGCTGCGGCGACAGTTGGCGGAGGCCGAACGGGACCTCGGGCAGGCGCTCGCCGGTCTGCGCACCATGGCGGAGAACGAGTCCGCCCAGTACGAGATCGACGGCATCCGGCTCTCCCCCAGCGACGTCGGCACCTGGCTGCGCGAGCGTGCCGACCGCTACGGCGACCTGCCCGACGCGGTCCCGGCCGACCTCGACGCCCCGCTGACCGTCGAGGAGTTCACCGACCTGCTCGACCTCGCCCGGCGTACCCGGCGGGCCGACCGGACCCAGGCGGTGCGGCACCTGCCGACGGTGGCCGAGCTGCCGGACGCGGCGACGGTGCTGGCCGACCGCGAGGAGCTGGCCGAGGTCCGCGCCGAGCTGGACCACCTCGCCGCCGCGGGGGTGGTCCTGCCGGAGGTCCGGGAGTTCGGCCGGGCCGGCCTGGCGGAGCTGGGCGGGCAGCTGCGGGAGGCGATGGCCCTGCTCGCCGACCGGGAGGGCGCCTGGACCGACCGGCTGGCCACCCTCCTGCAGGCCGACCCCAACTGGCGGGCCCGGTGGGAGGACCACGTCGACGCCTGCGAGCGGGTGCTGGCCGAGCTGGCCGAGGCCGCCCGGGTCATCGCCGGGCACCAGGTGACCGTCTTCGAGGCCCACCTGACCGAGCCGCGCCGGCTCCTGGCGCAACTCGGCGAGCTGCGTCAACGCTTCGCCGCCGGCAAGGGCGTGCACAAGGTCTTCCAGGCCACCCTGGCCCGGGTCGCCGGCGAGTGCCGGATCGACGGCGAGGTCCTGCGCGGCGTCGACGACGTGGACATGGTCGTCGCCTACGTGACCAGCCGCCGGCTGCAACGGGAGCTGACCACCCGCTGGGACGAGTGGCGGCAGACCCTCGACCTGGCCGACCTGGACGACCAGCCGGAGCGCTGGAGCGGGCAGCTGCTCACCGCCGCGGCCACCGCCCTGGACTGGGACCGCCGCCGCTGGCCCACCCTGCTGGCCGAGCTGCGCCGGCTGCTGCCCCGGGTGGAGCGCACCGTCGACGTACATCGGTTGGCGGCCCTGGAGGACGTGGTCGACAGGTGCGCGGACGTCTTCGTCCACGACCGGCTGGTCTCCGAGGAACGGCAGCTCGACGCGTTGTTGCAGGCCGGCATGGTGCACCCCGAGGCCAGCGAGCTGTGGCGGCTGCTCGACCAGAGCCGCCAGCGGGCCGACCTGGCCGGCTGGGACACCCTGGTCGACGAGGTACGCCGGCTCGCCGCGCTGCGCCCGGCGGCGCTGCGCTTCGCCCAGCTCACCGACCGGCTGCGCCCGGTCGCTCCGGGGTGGACCGCACAGCTCGACGACGGCTCCGCGATCCCGCCCGGCACCGGCGCGGACTGCCTGCGCCGCTGGCAGTGGCGGCAGGCGCAGAGCTGGTTCGACAGCGTGGTGGGCAGCGTGGATCCGGTCGCCGTGGGCCGTCGGGTCGACCGCAGCCGGGAGCGGATCCGGCAGCTCACCCGGGAACTCGTGGTCGCCTCGGCCTGGTTGGAGGTGTCGCTGGCCCTGGACGACCGGCGGCGGGCCGCGCTGGCCGACTGGACCACCGCGCTACGCAAGATCGGCAAGGGCACCGGCCGCAACGCCGCCCAGTGGCAGGCACACGCGCAGAAGGCGATGACGGCCGCCGTGGACGCCGTACCGGTCTGGGTGATGTCGATCGACCGGGCGATCGAGCAGTTCGCCGGCGGGGCCCGCTTCGACGTGGTGATCGTCGACGAGGCGTCCCAGGCCGACCTCTTCGCGCTGCCCGTGCTCAGCCTCGCCGAGCGGGCCGTGGTGGTCGGCGACGACCAGCAGATCGGTCCGCAGCTCTCCTTCGTCGGTACGGTCACCAACCTGATCGACGCGCACCTGACCGACGTGCCCTCGGCGGAGCACTTCGACCCGGAGAGCAGTCTCTACGACCACGCGGTGCGCCGCTCGCCGGAGCGGATCCTGCTCACCGAGCACTTCCGCTCGGTGCCGGCGATCATCGGTTTCTCCAGCGACACCTACTACGGCGGTGAGATCGAGCCGCTGCGTACCGACCGGCCGGCCGGCATCGGCGACCCGGTCACCGCCGTGTACGTCCCCGAGGGCATCCGCCAGGACCTGCCGACGTACGGCAACGTCAACGTCGCCGAGGCCGAGGCGCTGGTCACCCGGGTGGCCGCGATCGTCGCCGACCCGGCGTACGCCGGCCGGAGCATCGGCGTGGTGAGCCTGCTCAGCACCAGCGGACAGGCGCTGTACCTGCTGTCCCGGATCCGGGAGACCGTCGGCGAGGAGGAGATGGAGCGGCGTCGGCTGCGCGTCGGTGACCCGTACACCTTCCAGGGCGACGAACGCGACGTCGTGCTGGTGTCGACGGTGGTCTCGGCGCACAACGGCCCGGTCGCCGCCTTCACCAAACGCGACCACCACCGGCGGGTCAACGTGGCCGCCTCCCGGGCGCGCGACCAGCTCTGGGTCTTCCACTCGGTGCAGCCCGCCGACCTGCGCGCCGACGACGCCCGGGGTCTGCTGCTTACCTACTGCCAGCAGGCCACCGGGGCGGAGGAGAGCTACGGGCAGCTCGAACAGCGCTGCGACAGCGACTTCGAACGCGAGGTGCTGCGCCGCCTGCTGCGCCGGGGCCACCGTCCGTTGCCGCAGTTCCGCATCGGCGGGTACCGGATCGACTTCGTGCTGCCCGCCCCGGACGGCCGCCGGCTGGCTGTCGAGTGTGACGGCGACGCGTACCACGGCCCGGACCAGTGGGAGAGCGACATGCGCCGGCAGGCGGTGCTGGAGCGGGTCGGCAACTGCGTCTTCGTCCGGATCCGGGGCAGCGTCTTCAGCCGGGACCCGGATGCGGCCCTGGAGCCACTGTGGCAGCGCATCGAGGAACTCGGCATCACGGCGGTGGGCTCCGCGGCGTCGACTGTGGTCGACGCCGCCGCACACCCGGGGTGAATGTCCGACAACGCAAAGTTGTTCCATTTTGGTGGCAGCAGCCACGGTGGTCCACCGCGTTGAGGGGGAGGAGTTGTCCCCACACGCGCTAGGAGCACCATTCGATGGGATTCAACCGCAGGCGGACCAGGGCCGGGCTGGCGGTGACGGCCGCCGTCACCATCGCCCTCGGTGTCGGCATCGGCGCCGCTGGCGCGAGTGGCCGACAGGACTGGTGGGGGCGCGGCCAGCAGCAGCCGGCACCCACCTCCAGCACGCCGACCGAGGCGGCCGGCAGCACCGCCGCACCGGCCCCGGGGGCGACGCAGAGCACGACCCCGACCGACTCGCCGGCCTCGGCCGCGCCGGCACCGGCGACGACCGCGACGCCCACCGCCACGACCCCGGCCACCACGGTCGCGCCCTCGTCGGCCGCGCCGAAACCGGCCGCCCCGGCCACCGCCCCGCCGCGGACCTCCGCCCCGGTCCGTAAGGGAGCGGGTACGACCGCCGCCTGGGCGCCGCCGCCGGCCAACGCCAACTTCGACTACCAGATCGGCGGGGCGTACGCGCCGCCGAGCGGGGTCACTGTGGTCAGCCGGGACAGCGAGGCCAGCCCGGCCGCCGGGATCTACAACATCTGCTACGTCAACGCCTTCCAGGCCCAGCCCGGCGCCGAGTCGTGGTGGAAGACCAACCACCCGAACCTGTTGCTGCGCGACGCCAACGGCAACCTGGTGGTCGACGAGGACTGGGACGAGCTGATGCTGGACTTCTCCACCGAGGCCAAGCGCACCGCGCTCACCCGGATCGTCGGCGATTGGATCGACACGTGCGCCAGCAAGGGGTTCAAGGCCATCGAGCCGGACAACCTCGACTCGTACACCCGCTCCAAGGGTCTGCTGACCCGGGCGCAGGCCGTGTCGTACGCGGCGTCGCTGAGCGCGTACGCCCACAGCAAGGGCCTCGCCGTGGCCCAGAAGAACCTCGCCGAGCTGAGCACCGCCGACGCCCGTAAGGCCGGCTTCGACTTCGCCGTCGCCGAGGAGTGCGCCACCTGGAACGAGTGCGACGCCTACACCGCCACGTACGGCAACCACGTGATCGTCATCGAGTACACCGAGAGCGGCTACACCAAGGCGTGCCGCTCACACGGCAGTACGCTCTCGGTCGTGCTGCGCGATCTCGACGTCACCACCCCGGGCTCGCGGTCGTACGTCCGGAAGGCCTGCTGAGCCACTGTCCCTGTTCCGCGACGCCGCCGAGATCTCCGGTGCCCGCCCCGGGCCCGGAGATCTCCGGCGTGCCGCCACCCGTGAGGTCGGCGCTGTCCACACCGGTCAGCCGGCGGACTTCGACGAGTTCGTGCAGGGGCGCGGACGGGCGCTGCTGCGCTTCGCCTACGTCCTCTGCGGAGACGCGCACCTGGCCGAGGACATCGTCCAGGAGGTGCTGGCCCGGATGCACCGGCGCTGGGACAAGGTCACCGCGATGCACCACCCCGAGGCGTACGTGCGTGCGGCGATCGTGCGGCAGTTCCTGTCCTGGCGTCGGCGGCGGGCCTCCCGGGAGGCCGTCCTCGCCGAGGTGCCTGAGCCGGTCGGTCCCGACGAGCCCCAGCACCGGGTGCTGGCCCGCGCCCACATGTGGCAGCTGCTGGCCGGGTTGCCCCGCTCGCAGCGGGCCGTGCTCGTCCTCCGCTTCTACTGCGACCTGCCCGACGACGAGATCGCCACGCTGCTGGGCTGCGGCGAGTCGACGGTCCGGTCCCAGGCGTCCCGCGCGCTCGCCCGGATGCGCACCATACTCGGCGAGGCGGGGGTGAGCGGCGATGGATGAGCTGGACCGCCTGCTCGCCGAGACGCTGCGCGGGGCCGACGACCGCGCGCCCACCGACGCCGGCCTGCTGGACACGGTGCACCGACGCTCCCGCCGGTACCACCGCCGCCGGATCGCCACCCGGCTGACCGCCGCCGCGGCCGTGCTGGCCGTCGGCCTCCCGGCGCTGTCGGTGCTCACCACCGGCCCCGACCCGGTCGGACCGCCGCTGGACGTCGTACCACCGGTCACCGCCCCACCGGTCACCCCCACCCCGACCCCGCCGCCGGCCACGACCAGCGCGCGACCGGAGCGCACCACACCCGCGCCGTCGGCCACCGGCTCGACCCCTGCGCGCGGCACCGTCCCGGCCACCCGCGCGGTCACCCTCACCGACGGCTGGTCCGCCCCGAGGTTCCCGTACACGCTGCCCGCCGCCGCGCACCGGCGGACCCCGGTGGCCTCGATGTCCGACGGCGACCTGGTCGGCTTCTTCGAGACCACCGACTGGCACGAGGCCGACGTCACGGTCACCGTCTCGGCCCGCCGACCCACCTTCCCCGCCGGCTCCGCCGCCTCCGAGCAGGAGATCCGGGTACGCGGCCAGGCCGGCACCCTGCGCACCGTCGACGTACGCCCCGCCAAGCAGCTCACCCTCTACTGGCGGGAGTCGTCGAACCGGTGGATCCAGCTGGCCACCGACGACACGTACACCCCGGCCGAGGTGGTGGCGCTCGCCGAGTCGCTGTCGGCCGCGTCGATCGCCGTACTGCCGCCGTTCGAGCTGGCCCGCAGCCCCGCCGGCCTGGTCACCGACACCGTGACCAGGTCCCGGATGACCTTCCGCGCCCCGGGCTCGGCACCGGGCACCGACGGGCTGAGCACCGTGCTGCGGGAGCGTCGCCCGCTCACCGGCGTCAACCAGCGGGTGAACGGCGACGACGCGGTGCTCACCCGCCGGGACGGCCGGGCCACCCTCGCGGTCGACGTCACCAACTGGCAGGCCACCCTGGAGATCACCGTCGGCAACGGCCTCACCATCAGCGACGCCGACCTGCTGCGCTACGCCACCGGGGTACGCATCCTGGACCGCTCCGACCCGGAGTGAGCCATGGCCAGGCGACCCGGCCCTACGCGGCGATGGCGCGGGCGGCAGCGTACGTCTCGGCCGGCAACGGGTACGCCAGTTCCCAGAGGATGCGCATCGGCCGGTCCCCGGTGTGCCCCCGGTACGTCATCGGACCCGCGTACAGGTACGCCGGTGCGCCGAGGTCCCGGTCCGGTACCCGGGACTCCCGGACGAACAGGTGCACACTCGACCCACGCTCAGCATGGTGGACGTACCGTTGCCCGGTGCTCGACGCCGTCGAGGTAGTGCTCTGCGACTCCCACTGGAACAGCGTCTCGGTGATCGCCCGGTCGGCGTACATCGTGGTGGGGGAGTAGTGGTGTGCGGCCTTGACCAGGGTGACGAAGAAGAGGTCGGCGCGGACGTCGGGCAGCCACTTCACCCCCTCGCGCAGCGACCCCGGGTTGGTCATCCCGAACGCCGCGCACGCCTCGTTGCGGCTGTACCGGGCGTGCACCCGCAACAGCCCCGACGGCACGCTCACCCGGTGGATCCGGTCCCGCAGCACCTCGGCGACCTGGCGCAACTCGACGCAGCGGGCCGGCTCCGCCCACAAGCGGGCCAGCCGCTCGTCCCGCGAGGTCAACGGCGCGTTCGGCCCCCACAGGTCGAAGTGCAGCAGGTCCCAGAGCCGGTCGTCGGCCGGTGGGCGCTGCCCGGCGGCGACCCGAGCCAGCAGGTCGAGCCGGTCGACGTCGTCCAGGTGCAGCATCCGCCCGATCGCCCGTCCGAGCGTGGTGTCGTCCGGCCCGGCCGCCGGCACGGGCAGGCCGGCGGCCCGCCGCAGCCCGGTCCACCCACCCAGCGCCGCCGACCGGTACACGTCCTCGACCTCCCACCCGGTCTCGGCGAGAAACTCGGCGAGCGTGGCGTCCTTGAGCTGCCGCAGCTCGGCGACCAGGTTCCGGCGGAAGGTCGGCAGTGCCGTCTTCAGGTTGGCCAGGACCACCTCCTTGGCGACCCGGTCCAGCTGGATGTGGCAGCCGCTGGGCAGCGACGGGAAGTCCTGCTCGACGGCCTCCCGGACGGCCCGCCGACTCACCCCGGTCAACGCCCGCCAGCGCAGGTCGAACCGGAAGTTGGCGTGCTGGCCGCCGATGAAGTCCAGCACCGTCAGGCAGGCCTTGTCGTCGCCCAGCCGCAGCCCCCGACCGAGCTGCTGGAGAAAGATCGTCGCGCTCTCGGTGGGCCGCAACATCAGGATGGTGTCCACCATCGGCAGGTCGACGCCCTCGTTGAACAGGTCGACAGTGAAGAGCACCCGCAGCTTCCCGGACTTGAAATCCCGCAACAACCCCTGCCGGGCGGCCGGCTCCACCCGCGAGGTCACCGCCGCCGACGGTACGCCGTGGCGGCTGAACCAGTCCGCCATGAACTCGGCGTGCCCGATGCTGACGCAGAAGCCGAGCGCCCGCATCCGGGTCACGTCCACGGTGTCGCGAACCGAGGTCAGGATGATCCGCGCCCGCGCGTGGTCGGCGGTGTAGAGGCTGTCCAGCTCGGCGCGGTCGTACCCGTGCCCGCGTTTCCACCGCAGGTGCGACAGGTCGGTGTCGTCGTGCAGCCCGAAATACTGAAACGGGGCGAGCAGCTGCCGCTCCAGGGCATCCCACAGGTGCAGCTCCGCCGCCGACCGCCCGCCGAACCACCGCCGCACGTCCCCGCCGTCGGTCCGGTCCGGCGTCGCGGTCAACCCCAGCAGCACGCGCGGCGTCAGCCGCTCCAGCAATCCGGCGTACGTCGGGGCCTCCGCGTGGTGGAACTCGTCCACGATCACCATGTCGTACGCCCCGGGGTCGATCTGCTGCCGGTGCAGCGACTGGATCGAGGCGAAGACGTGCCGTGCCTGCTCGGGTCGTTCCCCGCCGACCAGCAGCTCGCCGAAGCTGCCGTCGGCCATCACCTGCCGAAACGTCGATCGGCTCTGCCGCAGGATCTGCTCCTGGTGCGCCACGAAGAGCAGCGAGTCCACCGTCCCGGCCCGGCGCAGCCGCCGGTAGTCCAACGCGGCCACGATCGTCTTGCCGGTACCGGTCGCCATCACCACCAGGTTGCGGTGCCGGCCGTGCACCTGCCGCTCCGCGTCCAGGTCGGCCAGGATCTCCGCCTGGTACGGGTACGCCCGCACATCCAGGTTGGCGATCTCGGTAGGTGCCTCGTCGGCCCGCTCCCCGCGCAGCGCCACCCGGAGCCGCTCGGCGTCCCGACCGGCGTCGTAGGTCTCGAACGCCGGATCGTGCCAGTAGTCCTCGAAGGTGGCGGTGAAGGTGTCGATGACGTGCCGCTGCTCCACGTTGGAGATCCGGACGTTCCACTCCAGCCCGTCCAGCAGCGCCGTCCGAGACAGGTTGCTCGATCCGACGTACGCCGTGGTCAGGCCGTTGCCCCGGCGGAACAGCCAGGCCTTGGCGTGCAGCCGGGTGGTCCTGGTCTCGTACGACACCTTGATCTCGGCCCCGAGGTCAGCCAGCCGGTCCAGGGCCCGCTGGTCGGTCGCGCCAAGGTACGTCGTGGTGATGACCCTGATCCGGCCACCCCGCTCCCGCAGCTCGCGCAACGCGGGCTCGACGGTGCGTACGCCGGCCCACTTGATGAACGCGCAGAGCAGATCGACACTCTCGGCGGAGGCCAGCTCGTGGTTGATCTCGTGCCCGATCCGGGGCTGGTGCCGGCCGTTGACCAGCAGTGCGCCGGTGGAGAGCGGGGTGGCCGGGCGCGGCGGGAAGCGCGGCCCGGCGGGCGGGACCGGCGGGGCGGCGATCGCGTGCAGCAGGTTCCGGGCGTCGACAATCTCGTCGTGCGCGTCGTCGTCGGCGGCCGGGTCGAGGGCGACGATGTGCTCGGCGATCCGGTTGGCCACCTCGACCTGCCGCAGCAACCGGTCGTCACCGGCGGGCACAGCGTTTATGGCGCGACGAGCGAGGCCGGCGAGGTGCCGAGCGAGCAGGTCGGGCGCGTCGGCGGGGTCGAGCTGGGCCCGTTGGATGAGGTCGGGGTCGATCCGTTGGAGCCGGGTGGCGAGCTGCCGGGTGATCAGGTGTTCGTGAATGCCCGGCTCAAGATCCGTCACCGCAGCAGGTTACCCAGCGAGCACCGTTCCGCGTTGCCCTCGGCGCGCCGGATAGCATCGCTGCGATGAGCACTGAGTTGCGTGGTCAACGGAGGGCAGCGCCGGCAGTTGTCGGGACGGACGACGCCACCCGGGTCGCCGTCGAACTCGGTGACGAGGTACGGCAGTTGCGGCTGCGGCGCGGCTGGAGTCAGACCCAGCTCGCCCACGCCGCCGGCATGACCCAGTCCACTGTCGCCCGGTTCGAGGCCGGCGGCACGGTGCCGACCCTGCCCGTCCTCCTCCGCCTGGCGGGTGCACTGGGCAGAAGACTGGACATCCGCTTCGTACGCTGAGTCCGGCGGGCTGGCGAGTGGGCTGGCCGGCGGGCGCTGGCGAGCGGGCGGGCTGGCTGGCTGGGAGTGGGGCGTCAGCGCGTGCGGATCATGATCGACTCGGTTGAGCCGATATGGCGGTATCAACCGGCCTCGGACCCCGCCATATCAGCCCAACCGAGTCGATCAACAAAACTGGACGCCCGCTCAGCGGGGTGGTGGCGTAGCTCCACTTCGTACGCTGAGGCCGGCGGGCTGGCTGGCCATCGGGCGGGTGAGTGGGGCGTCAGCGTGTGCGGATCATGATCGACTCGGTTGAGCCGATATGGCGGTATCAACTGGCCGCGGACCCCGCCATATCAGCCCAACCGAGTCGATCAACACCAGCTATCGCCCTCGGCGTGGGCGACGTCGGGTCTGATGCGCCAGTCCGGTCTTGGGTCGACGTCGCGGGCGACGCCTTCGGCGCATCCGCGTCGAAAAAGCCGCCTGTGTCACTTAACCGACACTTCGAGTTCGCCCCAATGGCATCGCGATAAAGTTCTCCGGCGAGATGGTGGCGACATTCGCCGCGAATCGGTAAAGTGGCCCCTTCTTGAACGGGTAAAACTTGATTAAGAGCGAAACCCTCTTGGTGTCACTAGTTTTCTTGGCGGCATTGGCGGTGCTGTTGGCTGTCCTGGTCGTGGTGATGCGCCCGCCCACGCCTGTGGCGGTTCGGCGATTTTCTCCAGTTTGTTCGAGTGATCATTCTTCCGATCTTGAACGTTCTTTAGATGAAGCTCTGGCCGCTACTCGGTATCAGGCAGGACGCGGGGGGTCGCCTGGTGTCCATCTGGGTGAAGTACTGCGGTTGAAGCCGGTGAATTTCCGGGAGTCTTTACCTCAAGTTGCTGAAGCGATCAGGGCTGGCAGGGTCGTATCACTGGACCTGTCCCTTGTTGGTTCTTATGACGCGATGTGTCTGGTGATCTACTGTCACGGCCTCTGTTCAGGGCTGGGAAGCTGGATATATCGCCTGGCTGAGGAAGTTATCGTCATCTGTCCCGTGAACGAGGAGCGGAGTGGTCTTGGTCGTCGAGGCTAGCCAGCAGGAGCAGGTGCTCCTGCTTAACCACCGTATTCGGCAGACTGAGCATGCGCTCAAAGTTGCACGGCGGCGTCGCCAATGGTCGAATTGGTCGCTGGTGTTTGGCCCGATTCTTCTGCTGGTTATTTACGCAGTTTTCTGGATCCCTTCGTGGAGTGATGACCTGAAGCGGATTGTCCTCATTCCTGCAGCCCTGCTGGCTGTTTCTTTTGCGGGGGCCGCCTTTTATTTAAAATCTTATCCGGGCGGGCCGGCCGAAAAGTCTGCTGCTGGCAACGTTCATCGACCATCCGAAGGGGATCTAGAACTCGAAATAGCTCGGCTGCGCGATGAGCGCAAGCTCGTAGTGGCGAGGGTTGATGGCGACCTGAAGGTGCGTCGAGTAGCGTACAAAGAGGACGCTTACTCTGATATTGACAAGCTGAGACTGGAAAGCAATCGTTACCGTAGAGTAAATAACACCTTTCAGGGATTTCTCATTATTGGTTCACTGGGGGCGACCGGAATTGCCGGAATCTCCGACCGGATGACCTGGGATAGGTGGACTATCCTTGGCGTGACCTTCCTTGTTGGTGTCGCAAGTGGCTTTATGGGTTACTTTAAATATAAGGAGCGAAGCTTCTACCTCCAACAAACCGCTGATGCCATTGAGGCTGAGTGGGAGGCGGTGGAGGTGGGTGTTGGCAGGTACAAGCGAATTGCTTCAGAGTCGGAGCAATTGGCGGAGTTCGTTGAGGAAGTTCATCGCCTCAAATCGGAGCAAAAGAAGCGTCAGCAGAATTTGGAGCAACCGCCAGAATCGCGAAATTCGAGCGAATAACGGACCGCCTGCTCCCGCTGTGGTGACGTAGCTCTAGGCCGTCGATCATCGGTGTACCCCCTGGTCGTACGCCTCGACGAACTCGCGCGTCGCGGCGGTCGAGTGCTCCGGCCGGGCGAGTCTGGACCGTACCTGCGCCAGGTGACGGCTCACCCGGCCCGAGCTGACCTGGCCGATGTCGGGCAGCAGATCCAGTGCGATGTGCGCCGCTTCATCGATGTTGCCCTGTTGGCAGGCGGCATCGGCCAGTTGGACCGAGTAGTAGATCCGGTTTCGGCGATGAGCTGGGGAAGGGTTCTCCGCGATGGCTCTGAACGTGTTGACGGCACGTTCCGGCCGGTTCAGGGTCAGGTGGCACATCCCCTGTATGCCGGTCATCTCCTGTTCGTTGACGAAGCCGAGGAACGGTGAGTCGTCGTCGTGGGTGCCGCGCTCGAACTCGCGGCGGGCCTTGGTCATCTCCCGGTTCACCCCACTGCCGTCCTGCAACACCGAGTACGCCCGCGCCCGACGTAGGTGCAGGAGGGTCGTCAGTCGGGGCGTGGCCCACCCGGAGGAGACCCGGAGTGCGGCTTCGGCACAGTGCAGTGACTCGGCGGGGCGGTCGTCCCGGAGTAGCCGTGCCAACCCGTCCAGGGCGTACGCCTCGGTCTGGACGTCATCGGCGATGCGCGCTCGGCTGATCGCCTCGTGCAGATAGGGCGTACCCTCCGATCTGCGGTTGGCGTCGATGGTGAGCCAGGCGGTTTCGATGGCGAGATCGGCCAGGGCGGCGTGGAGAGCTTCACCGACTTCCCGGCTGTAGGTGGCCTTCGCGGCCCAGTTGGACAGGTGGGCGTGGACCCGGATGGCGACGTCGCAGAGGTCGTTGGCCCCGACGGCGGCGTCTGCCCGGCGGAACTCGTCGACCAGGGAGCTTGCGTACCGTACCTGCTCAAGGCCGATGGTGCGGGGTGCGTCGGTGGGTGCGGCGAGCAGGTCGAGCGAGCCGGTCGCGGCGATGCCGGCGAGCGCGGCCAGGGCGTGGAACTGTCGGCGGTCCGTGGTGCCACCTCCTTCATCGGATGCCGCGGTGACGGCATCGGCCGGTGCCGGCGGGGTCGCCGGCCCGGCTTCCATGACGGGTACGTCGGCAGGCGGGTGTGCGGCGGGCGGATTGTCGGCGGGTAGCGGCTGGTCGGGCAGGCTGAACCAGAGGTAGCGGGGCGGGATCCGCAGGAGTTGCGCCCAGTGGATGAGTCGGTCCAGGTGCACGATGGGCGGGCTGTTCTCGATCCGGCTGAGCTGGGCCTGGGTGATGCCGAGCCAGCCGGCCACGGCGCTCTGCGGCAGGGCGTTGCGGCCGTGGTACGGGTGGTTGCGGAAGGCGCGGATCACCCGGCCGAGGTTGCGTTCGGTGAGGGCCTGGCGCAGGGGCCCGTGCTGCCAGAAGCTGGCCGGCACCACGGGTGGTCGGCTCAGCCGGTCGCGCTCGGCGGTGTCGCAGGGGGCGCACCGTCCACTGTCGTTGTCGCGGGCCAGTCGGCCACCGCAGCGGGGACAACTCGGGTGGGCCTTCGGGGACCTCGCCATCTGCCGCCGACTCCATTCAGGTCGCCTCATCGAGGGTAACCATTCAACCCCGCTTGGTGAGGAATTGGTATGCGTGGCGCGCATATCGGGGTATCCGCCGGAGCGGACTCACGGTGATCACTTCGATTCCTACCGTCACTGTCGCCGACCTGATCGCGGTCATGGCCTGCCCCTGCCCGGCCGGCACGCTGTGTCACATGGCCCGGGGCGGGTGCCGGCCCACGCGGTAGGTCCCCCGCCGCCGCTCTGCCCGCCCGCCCCGGTGCCACGTCACGTGTGTGTGTTTGCAGGGGGCCCTTCCTATACAGAAAGCGTTAATAGGGGGCCCTTCCTTTCAGAGAGGGGTGGGTATGACGGCGGAGGAGACGGCGCGACGGTGGTTGCGGTTGGTGGTGGCGGACGCGGAGTTGTCGCCTCACCTGGTCGGGGTCGACCTGCGGCGGTTGGGGGCGCATCTGGCGGCGAGTCTGGCGGCGGCCACCGACGGGGTGGACGTGGCCGACCCGTGGGCCGGGCTGGGACTGTCGGAGGAGCAGCACCGGCGGGTGCTGGACTACCTGGTCGGGGTGCTCTGGGCGGGGGACGTCCCGGCGGAGCGGATCAGCCGGCTGCGGACCGGGGTCGGCGGGTGAGCTGGGTACCGGCCGAGGTGGTCGACCACTACCGGCCCGGTCGCGGGATCGCGATCCTCACGGTGCGTCCGGTCCGGCCGGTCGCACACCGTCCGGGTCAGGCGGTGCCGGTGCGCACCCCGCGCCACCCGGACCGGTGGCGCTGGTACTGCCCGGCGAACGCCCCGCGCCCCGACGACACCATCGAGCTGCACGTCCGCGCGGTACCCGCCGGCACCGTCTCCGGCACCCTCGTTCATCGGGTACGCCCCGGCGAGCTGCTGCACCTCGGCCCACCGGCCGACACCGGGCTGCGGCTGGTCGACGGGCGGGACCTGTTGCTGATCGCCGGCGGCACCGGGCTGGCCCCGCTGCGGGCCCTGGTCGAGCAGGTCGCCGCCGCTCCGGCCGGTCGGCGGGTGACCCTGGTCGTCGGCTCCCGCACCTTCGTCGAGCTGTACGACTCGATCAGCCTGGACGATCTCCAGAGCGCCCACGACTGGCTGCGTCTGGTGCCGGCGTTCTCGCACGACCCGCAGGCCGAGCCGGGGGAGGTGGGCGACGCCCTCACCGTCGCCCTCGACCACCGCCACGGCGACCAGCGGGTGTACGTCTGCGGGCCGCCGGCGATGCTGGCCGGCTCCCGACTCCGGCTCCTCGCCGCCGGCGTCCCCGCCGACCGGATCCACCTGCCCGGCCAACCGTCGGTTCCTACCGGACGAGTTTCGGTCAGCGCCCGGACCTGGCGCGAGTGGGACGACCTCGCCGGTGTCTTCGACCGACCCACCGACCCGGAGTGGGACGGTTGATCGTGGCATCGAACTGCTCGTTCGTGCGCCGGGCCAGCGAGTTCGTGCTATATAAGTATTATCCGAGGAGGATAGGTGATGCTTATATCGTCGTCAGTCTGGCAGCGGCTCAACGAGATCGGGGTGACCCTCGTTCCGGTCGGTCCTGACCGTGTCGAGTTGGGCTGTGCGGGCGTCCGGGACGTGTTCACCGTCGTGGCAACGACGGCACCTCTGCATCCCGGTGACATCGCTGTACTGACCGGTCGTCATCCGGAGGCATGCCTGGTGATCGTGCCGACGGCGACATCGGCGGTCCGCGGGGCGGTGGAGCGGGCGAACTGGTCCCTGCTCGTCGGGGCTGAGCAGCAGGTCGAAGGCTTCCTGAACATCGGTGGCCGAAGAATCGCGGTCAATGGAAGGGGTGCCGGTGACAGGAGGCGCGGCGTCCGCCCCGGACGGGTGCCCTGGGGGACGTACACCCTGCTTCGTCGCCTTGTCGATTGCCCCATGGCCACCCAGCAGGAGTTGGCCAGGCTCGTCGGCATCTCGCAGCCCCGGGTCTCGCAGGCACTGCGCGCGCTTGGCGAGCACGGCCTGGTGTGTCGCGCCTCAACCGGTTGGCAGGTCCCTGACGTGGAGCAGGCGCTGCGGTGGTGGTTGCGGAACTACCCGGGGCCGGGCGGCATCACCACGTTCTGGTACAGCCTCGACCCGCCCAGGGAGCAGGCCTATGCGATCGCTGCCCTGAACGAACACGGACCTGCTGGGTTGGCTGTCTCCGGGGATATCGCCGCCGATCTTCTCGCGCCCTGGCGCAGCCCGCAGCGGGCCGTCCTGTACACCCGAGGTGGTCTGGACCTGACCGAGACCGGCTTCACCCCGGCAGGTGAAGAGGAGGCGACACTCGAACTCACCGTGCCCAGAGACCCAGGAGTCTGGGCCGGGCCGGACCTGCCAGGCCCAGGAGCGGGGGAGCTTCCGCTAGCGGACCCGATGCAGATTCTCTGGGACCTGAACCGAGCGCCCGGCACGGATGTCGAGGAGGCCGTGGAGCGCCTCTGGAACGTGATGCTGCGCCAGCAACGGGGACGGGCGGCGTGACAACATCACGCAAGGTGATCGTGTGGAGTCATGGGAAGGTTTGTTAACTAGTAATTGACGTCAGCTGTTGACAATCTGCATCGATGGACGTAAAGCTGGGAGAGCGCTCTCCCGTCGATGTCGGGGCGACTGCCAGCTGATCCAGGGGAGGGGGTCGTCTGTCTCCCCAAGTCGAGGTTGACCCCCGAGGGTCGATGTGGAGCCCAGCCCCCATCCCGAAGGAGTCACTGTGCGTAACCCGCTCGGTAGGAGAAGCAGAGCCGTCCTGGGTGGACTGGTCGCCGTGGTGTTGGCGCTGCCGGTCAGCCTCGCCGTCAGCGGCGGTCCAGCCCAGGCCGTCGGCCCCGACCTGCTGCCCGTCACCGTCACCAACAACTCCGGTCGCGCCGAGGCGACGTACCTCTATGTTCTCGGCACTGACATCAGGCCCGGCGGCGGCCTCGGCTACGTCAACGCCGCCGGCCGGTTCACCCGCTGGCCGGCCGGCGGGCTGCCGCCGACACCCGCGCCCGACGTGGCGATCGCCGGCCCGGCCCGGGGCGGCAGCGTCACGGTGCGGATCCCCCGGTTCATCTCCGGCCGGATGTACTTCTCCTTCGGCCGCAAGCTCGACTTCCGTCTCACCCCCGACGGCCTGGTGCAGCCCGCGCCGTGGGCCGGCGCCGACCCCAACCGGGACACCCTCTTCGACTGGTCGGAGTTCACCTACAACGATGCCGGCCTCTGGCTGAACAGTACCCAGGTGGACCACTTCGCCGTGCCGCACGCGGTCTCGGTCACCGACGCCCGCGGGGCCACCTCGAAGACCGGCCAACTGGTCACCGGCGGCCGGGCCAACGTGATCAACGGGCTGAAGGCCCAGCCGGCGTTCGCCCGCTCGGTGGTCACCCGCTCCGACGGTACGGTGCTGCGGGTGCTCGCCCCAGGCAAGGCCATGGAGGCGGGGCTGATGGACCCGCGCTACCTCGACGCGTACATCGACTCCGCGTGGCAGACCTACACGAGCCGGACGCTCACCGTGGTGCCCCGCAGCGCCGAGCCGAACCGCCGCTTCACCGGTCGTACCGTGGGGTCGAACATGGTCTTCACCGACTCGACAGGTGCCACCGTGGCCACCGTCGGCAAGCCCACCACCAGCAACGTCTGGGGCTGCGACGGCGTCTTCAACGCCCCGAACGTGCCACCCTTCATCGAGCCCGAGATCAAACGCACCCTCTGTACGGCGTTGGTCCGCGGCACCCTCGGCCGGTACGACGTCGAGCCGAACCTGACCGCCGCCAACTTCTACCGCAACAGCGCCCCGAACCACTACTCGCGGCTCATCCACGCCAACATGGTCGACGGCCGGGCGTACGGCTTCCCCTACGACGACGTCGGCGGCTTCGAGTCGCTGGTGCACAGCGGCGACCCCCGCTCGGCCGCCATCACCCTGACCCCGTTCAACTGAGTCAATCCCAAAGCCGGCTGACCTGCTACTTTCCGGTCATTGCCCCATCGAGGAGCAAAAAGCGCATAACCCCGCAACCACCCGGGTACGTGATCAGGGGCGGGCCGGTCGCACCGGCCGTACCGCGAGGATCTGACCGCGAGAGGTGGGAGCAGGGCATGACGTTACGCAGGTGGGCCGCCGGAGCAGGCATCCTGGTGTTGACCGGGGCGATCGGTGCCTGCGGCAACGCCGACCCGGACACCGACGCCGCGTCCGCCTCGACGCCGGCCTCCGGTGTGGAGAGCCCCACGACGAGCCCACCCGGGGCCACGCCCAGCGCGACCCCGGGTGGCTCGGAGGCCACCGACGACAAACTGCTCTCCGGTACGCGCCGGATCACCATCGTCCGGACCGAGGGCTTCGAGTCGGGTCTGTCGCTGCTCGACGGCGGCAACCTGGCCGAGGTCGACGACGACAGCGGCCGACAGGTGTTCGTGCCGACGCCGCTCGACGGCGGCACCTTCCAGATCAAGGCGTACCAGAGCGGCGGCACCGGCAGCCCGGTCTGCTGGCAGGTGACCGACGCGCAGCCCGCGAAGATCGAAGGCGCCACCTGTGCGGCCGACGAGCAGAAGCAGCAGCTCAACATCAACAAGGCGGAGGGCGCCGAGGGGCTGTACTACATCGGCCACGGCTCGGCCACCCTGCAGCACTCGTCCACCGAAGGCCTGGTCGTGGTCGACTCGGGCGACGACGCGGTACGGCACACGTTCCGCTTCAACGACACCGGAGCCGCCCCGGAACAGGGCTGACCCAGCTGTAAGGAAGGGCCCCTTGTTAACGCTTTCTGTTGCACAAGGGGCCCTTCCTAACGGCCCGGGTGAACCGATCACTCTGGGAGATCATTGTCGCGGGCGGGAACGCTTTGATTTCCGCTGGTCGGAAGCCCGACGGGCCGGCGCACCTGACCCCTGGCCGACGGCTGGTCCGGAGCCCGATTGCAGGTTTGCCGCCTTGACGAGATTCCGGCTTTCCTTCACGATCCTTCGGGACGCGCTCCTGACCGCTGTGACCAGTTTTTCCTGTGCCTTCTGGAGTTCTTTTCGAGAATTCTCAAGTGAAGTGTCAGAGGTGCCCCGTTTTTCGCGCACCGCGTTACTGTATTCCTTTAACTCGAGGTGGGGTCGGAGTGCCTTCACGGCAGTGAGCTGCTCCGCTCGCTCCTTCCCTGGGACCTCACCCGCGCTCGTGAAGTAGTGTATGTCTCTGGTCACGGTGGTCGGCTCGCCGTTCAGTCTCCGTCCCTGCAGGCTCTGGGTCAGGATGAGGTGCCCGGTGTTGACGTAGGGCGAGGAAACGAATTCTCCCTTCTTGTCCTGGTAGCCTTCTTGTCGGTAGTGACGCCGGTCTGGGCTGGCGGAAACCGCAGATATGATCTCCTCTTGCAGCCGTACCTCGTCGAATTTTTGGGACGTCTTCTTGATGTTTTCCTTCACTGTGGGGTCATGAGCCAGTTCCCGCTGCTGCTCCGGCCGGAGGGCGTCGGCGAACTTCGCTGTGACCTCCGGTGGGCAGAGCCTCCGGATCTGGAAGACGGGGTCGAACTGGGAAGATCCGTGCGGCCCGCTGTTCAGCACGTCCATGACGGCTCCAACTCCAACAATTGTGGCCGGCAGGGCTCCCACCGGCGCGTACAGACCGATCCGCTCTACGACCGGAGGCCCTTGGCGGTTCAGTGCCGCGTCGTTTCTGCCCCGTGCCCGGTGCCCGGTGCCCCGTGCACGTCCCTGCAGGCCGTCACGACGGCGAGGTGGGTCAACACGGTGCCCGGCCCCGATGCCGGTAGGGTGCGAGAACCGCGGGTGGGGAGGTGGCACGGTGCGAGGGCTGCAGGTTCCGCCCGCTGTCGAGGCGGAGCAGGTCGTCACGGCCGTGCTGGCCGACCTGCGCTCCGGGGAACACCGGGGTGTGGTGGTCGACTCCCCGCCGGGGGCCGGCAAGTCGACCCTCGTCGTGCGGGCCGCCGTCGAGCTGGCCGCCGCCGGTGAGCCGCTGATCATCATCGCGCAGACCAACGAGCAGGTCGACGATCTGATCGACCGGCTCGCCCGCAAGGCCCCCGAGCTGCGTATCGGTCGGCTGTCGGCCAACGACTACCGGGCCCCGGACCGGGTCACCGCCCACGAGCAGGTCCGGGTCGCCTCGAAGGTCGCCGACCTGAACAGCCCGGCCGTCATCATCGGTACCTCCGCCAAGTGGGCCCTGGTCACCGAGGGGTCCTGGCCGTGGGCGATCGTGGACGAGGCGTACCAGATGCGCTCTGACGCCCTGTTGCGGGTGGCCGGCAGGTTCGAGCGGGCGTTGTTCGTGGGGGACCCGGGGCAGCTCGACCCGTTCTCCACCGTGGAGACTGCCCGCTGGACCGGGCTGACCTGGGATCCGATGCAGTCGGCGGTGGCGGTGCTGCTGCGGCACAACCCGCAGCTGCCGGTACACCGGCTGCCGGTCTCCTGGCGGCTGCCGGTCTCGGCGGCCCCGGTGGTCGCGGCGGCGTTCTACCCGTTCACCGGGTTCCGGGCCGGCACCGGGGCGGGTGACCGGGTACTCGTGCTCACCGAGGCCGGAACGGGTGACGCCGTGGACTCGGCGGTGGAGCTGGCGGCGGCCTCCGGCTGGGCGCTCTACGAACTGCCGGCCCGGCACACCCCGCGTACCGACCGTCAGGCCGCCGCGGCCTGCGCGGAGCTGGCGTTGCGGATGCTGCACCGGGGCGCGGTCGCCGTCAGCGAACACGCCCCGGCCGGCGCGCCGGTCACCGCCGACCGGATCGCCGTCGGTGCCGCCCACCGCGACCAGGTCGCGGTCATCCGCGCCCACCTCGGCCAGGCCGGGGCGGGCATCACCGTGGACACCGCCAACCGGCTCCAGGGCCGCGAGTACGACGTGACGATCGTGCTGCACCCGTTGTCGGGTCGACGCGACGCCACCGCGTTCCACCTGGAGTCGGGGCGGCTCTGCGTGCTCGCCTCCCGGCACCGGCACGCCTGCGTGGTGGTGGCCCGCGCCGGCATCGGTGAGCTGCTCGACGCCCACCCGTCGACCGAACCGGTGCACCTGGACGTGCCGGTCAGGTTCCCCGACGGCTGGGAGGCCCACCAGCACATCCTGCACGCCATTCCCCGGCAGGCCGCCGGCTGAGCCGGCGCCTCGTCGAGACGGGCTGTCCCGTCGGGGCCGTCGAGCTGAGTCGGCTACGACATCAGCTCGACAGCGTCCGGGGGTGCCTTCCCGCTCAGCTACCGGGGCGGGGGCGGGGCAGTGGCCAGCGGGTGGGCGGGCCGGTGATTTCGGTGCGGAAGATGTCGTACCGGTTGTTGGTGTCGCCCGGCACCAGCGAGGTGCCCGCCGAGACGTACGCGACGTAGCGGCCGTCGGCGGAGATGTCGGGGTGCTCGCCACCACCGTCGGTGCCGTGGGCGGGCACGGCGACCAGGACGTTGGTCCGGCTGACCCGGTCGAACCGGAAGACCTGGTTCTGCCACGGGACGGGCTGGCCGGTCAGGTTCTTCGCGTTGGACCAGAAGGTGACGTACCGGCCGTCGGCGCTGAGCCGGGGCGACAGGGCGGTGCCGTTGCCGGGGACACCGGCCGGGGTCGCCGAGGCGGCGACGAGCGTGCCGGTGGCCCGCTCCCAGAGGAAGACGTCGGTGGTGTCGTTGGTGTCACCGGGTACGAGGTTGGTCGCGTCCGAGGTGAAGGTGACGTACCGGCCGTCGCTGCTGATCTCCGAGCTGGTGGCGTGGGCGGCCGGTGCCGGTGGGCCGCTCGGCGGGGCCGAGACGAGCTGGGTGGTGCCGCGTTGCCGGTCGAAGAGGTAGACGTTGTTGCCGTCGGAGACCGGCTGCTCGACGAGGTCGGTGGCCCGTGACTGGTAGCTGATGTACCGGCCGTCGTCGCTGATCGACGGGTTGGTCGAGGCGCCGAGGAAGGGCGCGGTGCCGTCCGGGGTGCGGGAGACCAGCGTCGTCGTGCCGGTGTCGCGGTCGTGGACGTACACGTCGGTGTCGAAGTTGGTGTCCTGCGGCACCAGGTTGGCCACCGCCGAGAAGGTGACGTACCGGCCGTCGCCGCTGATGTCCAGCGAGTCCCAGCTGTGGCTGGCCTGGGAGATCCGGGTGAGCTGCTTCGTCTCCCGCTCCCAGACGAAGACGTGCCCGCTGAAGATGGTGCCCGGATCGCCGGCCAGCTGAGCGGAGGAGTTGAACGCCACGAAACGGCCGTCCCGGCTGATCCGGGGCAGCTCCGACGAGCCGTACACCGGCACTCCGGCCGGACCGACGCTCACCAGCTCGGTGGAGCCGGTCACCGTGTCGTGCAGGAAGACGTCCCGTGAGTAGTTGGTGTCACCGGGCACCAGGTTCTGCGCCGCCGAACTGAACGCGACGTACCTGCCGTCACCGCTTATCGACGGTCGGTACGAGTCGCTGTCGGCCTGGGTGCCGTCGGTGGCGACGGAGACCCGGACGGTGGTGGTATCGGCAGCGGCCTGGGCGGCGGTGACCGGGACCAGCGCGGTCAGCACCCCGACCGCGGTGGCACCCGCCAGGCGGGCGCGCGACATCAGGTGCAACACATTCCTCCCCGTGTGGTTCCCCGGCCGCACATCGACGGTCGCCGGGGACTGCGTACAGCGGCACGCTAGCAGTGCGGCGTCCGTCGATGTGACCACAGGGATCGACGGCCGTGATTCTAGGTCGCGTGGTGGTCAGCACCGGCCGTGGTGGTGGCCTGGTCCAGCCAGTGGCGGTACCAACCGGCGAAGCCCAGCGGGGTGCCGTCGGCGTCCAGCAGCGGCTCGAATCCGCTCTCCTCGGCGGTGCCGTCCGACCACATGGTGCCCCGGGCCGGGCCGCTGACCACCAGGGCGTCCCGCAGGGCGCAGCCCCGGTGGCAGAGGTAGATCAGCCCCACCGAGAGGGCCGGATCGTACATGACCGCGTCGTGCCGCTCCCACCAGGCCTGCTCGGCAGCCTCGTACTCCTCGGTCGAGTCGAAGTCGTCCGCGTCTGGCATCTCGGGCACCCCGTCGGCCTGGTTGAACGCCTCG
Source organism: Micromonospora yangpuensis (assembly GCF_900091615.1). NCBI lineage: Bacteria > Bacillati > Actinomycetota > Actinomycetes > Micromonosporales > Micromonosporaceae > Micromonospora > Micromonospora yangpuensis. The sequence goes on from NZ_FMIA01000002.1 coordinate 1,486,500, forward strand.
GTGAACGGGAACGGCTGGTCCAGGGTCGCCAGGGCGGTCAGGTCGGAGCCGTCGCCGTCCCACGTCCACCGGCCGTCGACGCGGCGCAGCCCGAACAGCCCGTACGCCGGGCCGGCCCCGCCGCGTCCCACCTGGAGCAGGAACGACCGGTACTCGCCGGGTAGCTCGACCCGGAGTTGGCTCTCCACCTCGGCCAGCTCCGCCGGGGTCAGCGGCGGCTCGACCACCCACTCGTGCGCGCCCGCCCCGAACACCTCGCCGGCGGCCGGCGCGGCGGCCAACCGGGCGAGTCTCTCCCGTACGTCAGACCAGTCGTGTTCCGTCACGGCCGGCACCATACCGACACCCACCGACGGCTCCGGCCGACGGCGCGGTGCTCAGCCCGCGCCGGCGAGCACGTTGGCGGTCTGCACCCGGACCGGGTCGGGGTCGGCCCAGCTCCAGTTCGGGTGGGCCCGGTTGGTCAGCAGCACGTACACCAGCGCGCGGGTCGGGTCGACCAGCAGGGACGTGCCGGTGAAACCGGTGTGGCCGAAGGTCTTCGGGTTGGCCAGCCGACCCATGAACCAGGGCTGGTTCAGCACCACGCCGAGGCCGTGGTCGGAGGTGCGGTTGGGACGCTCCGGGTCGACGGCGGGCAGCCCGGCGTTGGCGTTGGTGAGCATCCGGCGCACCGTGGCCTCGGTGAGGATCCGTTGGCCGGCCCAGCTGCCGCCGTGCAGCAGCAGCTGGCCGATCACGGCGACCTCCTCGGCGGTGCTGAAGACGCCGGCGTGCCCGGCGATGCCGCCGAGGTGGTTGGCCACGTCGTCGTGGACGACGCCGCGCAGCAGCCCCCGGGAGGAGCGGGCGTCGGTGGCGACCAGCCGGTTGGCCTTGTCGGCGGCGCTCAGCCAGGTGTTCGGCGTGAAGCCGGTCCAGCGCAGGCCCAGCGGGTCGGTCAGGTGGGTCTTGAGTGCCTGGTCCAGTCGCAACCCGGTGACCTTCTCCACCAGCTTGCCGGCGACCATCAGGCCGACGCTGGAGTAGCGGAACACCAGGCCGGGGACCGCGCCGCTGACCAGCGGGGTGGCCAGCACCGCCCGCCAGCGTTCGGCGACGGTGTCGTAGCCGGTGACCTTCGCCCCGACCGGCAGGCCGCTGGTGTGCGCCAGCAACTGCGCCACGGTGACCTTGCTCTTGCCGGTGCCGGTGAACTCCGGCAGGTAACGGACCACCGGGGCGGCCAGGTCGAGCTTGCCCTTCTCCACCTGCTGCAGGGTCAGGATCGCGGTGTACACCTTGGTGATCGAGGCCAGGTCGAAGATGGAGTCGGCGCGCATCTTCACCCGCTGGGCGGCCGGCAGCAGCTTCGGCCCGGCCCCGTACCGCAGCGCCTCGCCGACCACCGCCTGGGTGGTCGGCCGGGGGCGGCCGGCGGTGAAGGCCATCGCGACCGCACCGGCGTACGTCGGGTGGTCCGGATTCTCCGGGGTCGGGCTCAACGACCGGGTGAGCACGGTGGTCAACTGTCCGCTGGGCGGTGCCGGCCGGGGCGCGGCGGCCCGCGGTGCCGGCGCCGCGGCACCCTGACCGCCACTGGCCGCGACCGGGGTACGCCAGGCGGCCGGCGCCGACTCGGCGCGGCAGCCGGTCAGGGTGGCGGTGGTGGCGGCGATCCCGAGCCCGAGCAGCGCCCGGCGACTGGTCGACATCGCTGCATCATGCCACCCACCGGTTGGATCCGTGGTCCCGCCAGGGGCCGCTTGCCCGGTTGGATCCGTGGCCCCGCCAGGGGCCGCTTGCCCGGTTGGATCCGTGGTCCCGCCAGGGGCAGCCGACGGGTCACCCGGAACGGCTCCACTCGCCTAGGGTGAGGATGCCATCACAGGGGCGTCCCGGCGGGGGCGGCAACCCCACGTCGGGGCAGCCGGCCCGGCGACGGCGCGGATGCGGGATCCGCAACGCGCCGGGCCGGCCCTGCCGGTTCTGTCGGTCAGGTCGGCCGGTGGGCCTGCTGGTCAGGAGGGCAGGTAGTCGAAGGTGTCGGGGTGCTCACCCTGCCGCCCGGCCTCACCCCGGTCCAGGCCGCTGATCCGCTCCATGGTGGCCTCGTCCAACTCGAAGTCGAAGAGCCGGAAGTTCTCCTCGATCCGGGCCGGCGTGTTGGACTTCGGGAAGACGATGTCGCCGCGCTGCAGGTGCCAGCGCAGCACCACCTGGGCCGGCGTCCGGCCCAGCTGCTCGGCGACGTCGACGATGGTCGGGTCGTCGAGGACCAGTCCCTGGGCGATCGGCGACCACGCCTGGGTGAGGATCCCGTGCGCCCGGCCGTACGCGCGGACCTCCTCGTTGCCGAAGTACGGGTGCACCTCGATCTGGTTGACCGACGGCACGATCTCCGTCTCGGCGGTGAGTCGCTCCAGGTGCGGCACCTGGAAGTTCGACACCCCGATCGAGCGGGCCCGACCGTCGCGGCTGAACTCCTCCAGCACCTGCCAGGTGGAGACGAAGTCGCCGTCGTAGCGGGTCGGCAGCGGCCAGTGGATCAGGAACAGGTCGAGGTAGTCGAAGCCCAGCGCGTCCAGCGTCGCCTCGAACGCCTTGCGGGCGTCGTCCGGCCGGTGCGCGGCGTTGGTCAGCTTGCTGGTCACGAAGACCTCGTCGCGGGTCAGCCCGGAGGTGCGGACCGCCTGGCCGACCTCGGCCTCGTTGCCGTACATCTCGGCGGTGTCGATGTGTCGGTAGCCGACCTCCAGCGCGGTGCGGACGGCCTGGGTGGTGTCCCGGGGCTTGATCTGGAAGACCCCGAAGCCGAGCTGGGGGATGGTGGTGCCGTCGTTGAGCGGGATGTCGGGGACCGGGTTGCTGGCCATGGTGACTCCTGTTCCGTGATCGAGCGTGACCGGACGACTCCTGATTGTCATACCCGGGATGGCGGTTACCTACCGACGACACCGGACGAATCCCGACGCGTCGGGCGCCGGGTTCACCCGGGTCGGTCCGTCGGCCCTTGTGGAGGCGCGATCAGTGGATCTCCGTCTGCCCGAACGGGCCCCTTCCGCTCCGTGCTGACCTGCATCAGGATTGGTCGATGGTCGGCCTCCGGGAGTCGGAGAGCCGGACGGGGACGACAAGAAGGGGCGTGGCACGCGTGCTGTCATTTCCAGCCAGGAGGGTGTTGGCCGCGATCGCGGTCGGAACACTCGTGAGCACGGTGGCGTTGGCGAACCCGGCGACGGCCGCGCCCAACGACACCGCCAACAAACTGACCCGGGCGGTGACGCTCAAGGGCGTACTCGACCACCTGAACTCCTTCCAGCACATCGCCAACCGCAACGGCGGCACCCGCGCCTCCGGCACGCCCGGCTACGACGCCAGCGCCAACTACGTGGCCCGCAAGCTGCGGGCCGCCGGGTACCGGGTGACCCGCCAGAAGTTCGACTTCCCGTACTTCGAGGCGTTCGGCTCGTCGTTCGCCCAGGTGGCGCCGGGGCAGGTCAGCTACGTCGAGGGCACCGACTACACGCTGCTGGAGTACTCCGGCGACGGGGTGGCGCAGGGCACTGTCGTACCGGTGGATCTGAACCTGACGCCGCCACGCGCCTCCACCTCCGGCTGTGAGGCCAGCGACTTCACCGGGGTCGACGTGGTCGGCAAGATCGCGCTGATGCAGCGCGGCACCTGCGGCTTCGGCGACAAGGTCGCCAACGCCGAGGCCGCCGGCGCGATCGGGGCGATCATCATGAACCAGGGCAACGGCACCCCGCAGGAGAACCCGGACCGCTTCGAGCTGTTCAACGGCACCCTCAGCGGGCCGGTCGCCACCATCCCCGGGGTCGCCGTCTCCTACGACACCGGTGCCGCCTTCTCCACCACCGCCGGCCTGGCCGTACGCATCACCGCCGACACCATCAGCGAGGTACGCAGCACCGAGAACGTGGTGGCCCAGACCCGCGAGGGGCGCACCGACAACGTGGTGATGGCCGGGGCGCACCTGGACAGCGTGCCGGAGGGGCCGGGCATCAACGACAACGGCTCCGGCAGCGCCGCCCTGCTGGAGGTGGCCCTGCAGATGGCCGAGGTCAAGCCGGCCAACGCGGTCCGGTTCGCCTGGTGGGGCGCGGAGGAGGCGAACCTGCTCGGCTCCCAGTACTACGTGGACCAGCTGACCGAGCGGCAGGTCGACAACATCGCGCTCTACCTGAACTTCGACATGATCGGCTCGCCGAACTACGTCTTCGGTGTCTACGACGGTGACGACTCCGCGCAGCAGGGCGCCGGGCCGGGGCCGGAGGGCTCCGCCGAGATCGAGGCCCTCTTCGAGCGCTTCTTCGCCGCCCGTGAACTGCCCACCGTGCCCTCGGACTTCACCGGCCGCTCGGACTACGGCCCGTTCATCGCCGCCGGTATCGACATCCCCTCCGGCGGTCTCTTCACCGGTGCCGAGGGGCTGAAGACGGAGGCGGAGGCCGCGCTCTTCGGCGGCGTGGCCGGTGCGGCGTACGACCCGTGCTACCACCAGCGGTGCGACAGCAAGAAGCCGGTGGTCCACGGCGCCGACGCCGACCTGTACCGCGAGCTGCGCGGCTCGCACCGGCTCTGGGGCAACGTGAGCACCTTCGCCCTGGACGTCAACTCCGACGCCGTCGCCACCGCGGTGATCACCTACGCCTTCGACACCTCTGCGGTCAACGGGGTCTCGAAGAGCACCGACCGGGCTGCCGCCAAGACCCGCAGCGCCCCGGTCGCCGAGGTCGCCGCCGACGCCCACGGGCACGGGCATCCGTGGAAGTGAGCTGACGCCTGCGCCGACGCGGGCCGGGCCCTACCGTGGGGCCCGGCCCGTGCCGTGTCACCGGTCGGCCCGTGCCGCGTCACCGGTCGGTCGGTCGCCAGTACTGGCGTTTCCGCTCGTCGCGGACCACCACACCGAGTCGGCCCAGCTCGGTACGCAGGTCGCGGAGGTCGTCGCCGTCGCCCCGTTCCAGGGCGCGTTGCCGGGCCCGCAGCAGCGCGTCCGCTCCCGCCGGCAGACCGGGTAGCTCCGGTACCCAGCGCCGGTAGGCGTTCCGGTACGGATCCTGCTCCGTCCAGGGCCAGCCGTGCTCCCGCAACGCCGCCGCCAGCCGGTCGCCGGGCAGCTCGCCGGACTCCCGGACCAGCTCCTGCCCGGCGGCACCGAGCACCACCAGGTCGTTGCCGTCACGGAACACCGCCTGCGCGTCCCGGCGCGACACCTCCGACCGGGTACGGTCGCGGCGCAACCGGATCCGTTCCCGCTCGACGGTGACGGTGAGCCGTTCCGCCGTGCCGATCAGCGCGACGACCAGCCCGGCCAGCGCTCCGAGCAGCGGCGCGCCGATCGTCACGTACGGCTCGGGGGCCCCGGCGACCAGCTTGAGGACGTCCTGGAACGGGACCCAGGACCGGCCGGTCAACCAGTCCGCACCGGCCGCGAGGGCCCCGACCGCTCCCGCGCCGAGCAGCGGGAAGCCCAGCCACATCACGACCAGCTCCCCGGCACCGGCGTGCACGACGGTGGAGGTGCCGGAACTGTCGGCCCGCACGGTCAGGACACCTCCCTGCGCAGCGTGCGCACCGTCCCGGCGGCCAGCGGCAGCACCAGCCAGACCAGCAGGGAGACGCCCAGCCGGGCCCACTGCTCCCCGGTCACCGTCGAGCCGTAGAACGGCTCCATGGTCAGCGCGGTGTCCAGCCAACCGGCCGGCCCGCGCAGCGCCGGGATCGTCGCCCCGAGGGTGGACCAGAGGATCGGCAGTAGCAGGTAGCTCACGATGGCCAGCGGGGTGTTCAGCAGCAGCAGCCCGAAGCCCGCCCCCATCAGCACGGCGGCCACCTGGAGCACCACCGCGTGCCAGAGCAGCTCGGGCGCGAACCGCCACGGCCCGTCCGCGCCGGTGGCCCCGGCGACCAGCGCGCCGAGCGCGGCCACCGCCAGGCTGACCAGCACCGAGGCGAGCGCGGCGAGGACCACGGCGGCGAGCTTCGCGACGATCACCCGCTCCCGCCTCGGTACCAGCGCGAAGGTGGCCAGCGCGGTGCGCTGCGACCACTCGCTGGTGATCGACAGGATGCCGAGCACCGGCAGCAGCACCCCGATCGGCAGCAGGGTGAAGGTGAAGAAGAGGGCGAAGGTCTGCTCCTGGCGGGGTGCCCAGATCAGCATCGCGGCGACCAGCGCGGCGGCCAGCAGGCCGATGCCTACCAGCAGCCAGAGCCCGGCCCGGGTGTCGAACAGCTTGCGGGTCTCCACGGCGACCAGCCGGGGCAGCGACGGACGGCGTACCCGGGCGGGCCGGCGGGGTTCGACGGCGGGTGCGGTGATGGTCAACGGACTGCCTCCTTGACGGACGTGCCGGCGGTGAGGGTGAGGAAGATCTGTTCCAGGCCGCCGCTGCCGGCGGGGCGCAGCTCGGTCAGGGCGACGCCCGCGTCGGCGGCGGCCTGCCCGACCACGCCGGCCTCGGCCGGCACCAGCAGCCCCCCGTCGGTGCCGCTGGTGACGGCGAGCCCGGCGCTGGTCAGCGCGGCGCGCAGGGCCTGCGGATCGCGGGCCCGGACCACGGTGCCGGCGGCGCTGAGCAGCTCGTCCTTGTCGCCCTGGGCGACGATCCGGCCGCCGCCGATCACCACCAGCCGGTCGGCGACCGCCTCCACCTCACGCAGCAGGTGGGAGGAGAGCAGCACGGTGCCGCCCCGGTCGGCGAAGTCGCGCAGCAGGCCGCGCATCCAGAAGATCCCCTCCGGGTCGAGGCCGTTGGCCGGCTCGTCGAGGATCAACACCCGGGGGTCACCGAGCAGCGCGTGTGCCAGGCCGAGCCGCTGCCGCATGCCCAACGAGTACGCCCGCACCCGCCGTCGGGCCGCCACCGCGTTCAACCCGACCAGGTCGAGGGTGGCGGCCACCCGATCCGGGCCGACACCCATGGTGTGGGCGGCGACGGTGAGCACCTCCCGGCCGGTCCGCCCGACGTGCTGCGCGGCGGCGTCGAGCAGCACGCCGACCTCCCGGCCCGGATTGTCCAGCTCCCGGTAGGGCCGTCCGGCGACGGTGGCCCGCCCGGCGGTCGGCCGGGCCAACCCGCAGATCATCCGCATGGTGGTGGACTTGCCGGCACCGTTGGGCCCGAGGAAACCGGTCACGGTGCCCGGTAGGCAGCGAAACGTGACGTCGTCGACGGCGCTGTGCCGGCCGTACCGTCTGGTGAGCTGTTCGACCTCGATCATGTGCACAGCGTGCCGGCGGCGGGCGGCGGTGCGCTGCGGCCGACGGTCCATCCCCGGTAGCCGTCGGTCGACGTCGAGGTCTCGACTTTGGTAGCTGGTCGGAGGGTCCGTCGGCTGCCTAGCATCGGAGGGTGACCAGCGCCGTCGTACCGGATCATCCCTGGCTGCTACCCGGTGCCCTGACCACCGGCGGGCAGCCGGCGCGGCGACCCCGGCGCACCACCCGCGACTGGCTGGTCGACGGCACCTTCTTCCTGCTCGCCCTCGCCTTCCTGGTCGCGGCGCACTACGACGCCCGGCAGGCGCAGCCCGAGTTCGCGCTCAACGCCGGCCCGTCCTGGCTGGTCGGGGTGGACATCCTGGCCGGCCTGCTCGCCGTGGCCGCCCTCTGGGTACGCCGCCGCTGGCCGGTCGCCCTCGCCCTGGTCCTGTTGCCGGTCGGGCTCTTCTCGGTCACCGCCGGGGTGGCCCTGCTGGTCGTGCTCTTCACCGTGGTGGTGCACCGGGCGTTTCCGGTGGCGGCGGCGGTGGTCGGCCTGCACCTGCTGGCGGTCCCGGTCTCGCTGCGGCTGCGTCCGGACCCGGTGCTGTCGGACCTGGCGGCGGTGATCCTGGTCGGCTCGCTCATCGCGGCGACGGTGGCCTGGGGGATGTTCGTCCGGGCCCGGCGGCAGCTGATCCTCTCCTTGCGGGACCGCGCCGAGCGTGCCGAAGCCGAGCAGCAGCTCCGGGTCACCCAGGCCCGCCAGGTCGAACGCACCCGGATCGCCCGGGAGATGCACGACGTGCTGGCGCACCGGATCTCCCTGCTCAGCCTGCACGCCGGAGCGTTGGAGTTCCGTCCCGACGCGCCCCCGCCGGAGATCGCCCGCGCCGCCGGGGTGATCCGGGCCAGCGCCCACACCGCCCTGGAGGACCTGCGGGCGGTGATCGGCGTGCTCCGCGCCGACACCGCCGCCTCGGACGCCCCGGAGCCACCGCAGCCGACCCTGGCCGACGTCCCGGCCCTGGTCGGCGAGGCACGGGCCGCCGGGATGCGGGTCGAACTGACCGACGGGGTACGCGAGCCGACCGCGGTGCCGGCGGCGCTGGGGCGCACCGGGTACCGGATCGTGCAGGAGGGGCTGACCAACGCCCGCAAACACGCGCCCGGCGTGGTGGCCACCGTGGCCCTGACCGGCGGCCCGGCCGACGGACTGACCATCGAGATCCGCAACCGGTGGCCGGTCGGCGGCCCCGTCGCCCCGGAGATCCCCGGCACCGGCACCGGCCTGGTGGGCATCGCCGAACGGGTAAGCCTGGCCGGCGGGCGCCTGACCCACGGGCGCGACGACACCGGCGACTTCCACCTGACCGCCTGGCTCCCATGGCCGACCTGACCTCATCCGCCGAGCCGGCCGGCGGTCCGGGTGTTGCCGGTTCGGCCGGCGGTCCGGGCGCTGCCGGCGGTTCGGGTTCGGCCGGTGCCGCCGGCTCTGCGGGCGCTGCCGGTGGCGCGGCGGACCCGGGCGTGGTCCGGGTGCTGATCGTGGACGACGACGCGCTGGTCCGGGCCGGCCTGTCGATGATCCTCGGCGGGGTGCCGGACGTCCGGGTGGTCGGCGAGGCCACCGACGGCGACGAGGTGCCCGCCGCCGTCGTCGCGTACGCCCCGGACGTCGTGCTGATGGACATCCGGATGCCCCGGATCGACGGACTGGCCGCGACCGAGGCGCTGCGGGCGCTGCCCGACCCGCCCGAGGTGCTGGTGCTGACCACCTTCGACGCCGACGAGCAGGTGCTGCGGGCGTTGCGGGCCGGCGCGGGCGGGTTCCTGCTCAAGGACACCCCGCCAGCGGAGATCGTCCAGGCGATCCGCCGGGTGGCCAGCGGGGAGGCGACCCTCTCCCCGAGGGTCACCCGCACGCTGATCCGGCACGTGACCGCCACCGGGCAGGCCCACGCCGGCCCGGCGGTCGGTGGCTCGGCGATCTCCGGCGCGGCGGTTGGTGGCTCGGCGGCCGACGGTGGGTCGGCTGCCCGGCGGGAGCGGGCGCTGCGGCTGCTCGACGGGCTCAGCGCCCGGGAGCGGGAGGTGGCCGTGGCGCTCGGTCGGGGGCAGAGCAACGCCGAGATCTCGGCGGAGCTGTACATGAGCGTGGCGACCGTGAAGGCGTACGTCTCGCGGCTGTTGACCAAGCTCGACCTGAACAACCGGGTGCAGGTGGCGCTGCTCGTCCACGACGCCGACCTCACCTGACCCGCCCGGCCGGCTGGCCTCGGTCGATCGTCTACCGCCGGCTGCATGCACCGAGAAGACTACCAAATTTGGTTGTATCATTTTTGGTACTTTCATGGATGGTTGCTTCAGTGGTTGGGGGATGGCCGGATGGACGGGTTCGTAGGTCGAATCAGGGAGCTGGCTGTCCTGGACGGCATGCTGGGACGGGTCAGCCGTGGGGGGCGTGGTGGACGGCCCGGACGTGCGCTACTGATGCGAGGCAGACGCCGGGTCGGCAAGTCACGCCTGGTGGAGGAGTTCGTCGAACGGGCGGAGACGCCACACCTGTTCTTCACCGCCTCGGCTCAGCCGACCGCTGCGGCCGACATCGCCCTGTTCGTGGCGGCGGCCGCCGCCTCGTCACTGCCCGGGGCGGCGCTGTTCGACGCGCAACGCCCCAGCACCTGGGACGCCGCGTTGACACTGCTCGCCAGTGCGCTGCCGGTGGACCGTCCGAGCGTGATCGTGCTGGACGAGATGCCGTACCTGATCGGGACGGACCCGGGGTTCGAGGGAACGCTGCAGAAGATCTTCGATCGGGAGTTCTCCCGTAGGCCGGTGTTGTTGATCTGTGTCGGCTCGGACCTGGCGATGATGGAGGCCCTCAACGACTACGGCCGACCATTCCACCAGCGGGCCACAGAGATGGTGGTGCCACCGATGAACCCGGCGGAGATCGGGGAGATGCTGGCTCTGCCCGCCGCCGAGTCCTTCGACGCGTGCCTCGTCACCGGTGGACTGCCCCTGATCCTCGACGAATGGCCTGCCGGAGCGTCGTTGACCGACTACCTGGCCACCGCCGTCACCGATCCGACCTCGGCGCTGATGGTCAGTGGGGAGCGGGCCCTGGCCGCCGAGTTCCCCCCACAGAGCCAGGCCGGCCTGTTGCTACGGGCCATCGGCACGGGAGAACGGAGCTTCACGTCGATCTCCCGTGCCGCTGGCGGGCTGCCCCAGGCATCGCTGGTCCGGTCCCTCAAGGTGCTCACCGAGAAGCGGATCGTCTCGGCGACCCTGCCGCTGTCCACCAGACCGTCCCGGGAGACGAGGTACATCGTCGCCGACCCGTACCTGCGGTTCTGGTTGTCGTTCCTTGGCCCGCACCTGGCGGAGATCGAACGGGGCAGGGGTGACCTGACGCTGGCCCGGATCACCTCGTCGTGGACGTCCTGGCGAGGACGGGCGATCGAGCCGGTGGTCCGCGAGGCGTTACGTCGGTTGCCACCTGGGCTGCTGCCCGGTGACCCCGAGGTGATCGGCGGTTACTGGACCCGCACGAATGATCCGGAGATCGACCTCGTCGGTGCCGACCGGGAGCCGGTCGCCCGGCGGGTGAGTTTCGTCGGGTCGGTCAAGTGGTTGGAGAACCGCCCCTTCGACGCGCACGACCTGGGGCGCCTGCTGCTGCACCGGTCCCTGCTGCCCGGTGCCGACGAGGACACCGAGCCGGTTGCGGTCTCCCGGAGCGGGATCACGGTCGATGGCGTACGGGGTGTCTCCCCGGAGGAGTTGCTGGCCGGATATCGGGATTGAACCGACGGCACCCCGGCGACGTACCAGTGCACGAGGATGCGGCGCGTCAGCCGCACCGCTGCGGAGCTGCGGGAGGCCTACCGTGCGAGTTGGTGAGCAGTCGACGGATCCTATCGACCAGGTGCTGGGTGAGGTGCCGCTGCCGGCATCGCTGACCCCCGAGGATGTCCGGCTCGCGGTCCGGGCGGTGGTGGTGCACACCGCCGAGGAGTGGCCGACCGGACCGCTGTGCCGCAACGACGGCGCGTCGTACCCGTGCCGGTTGCACCGCTGGGGACGGCGGGTGCTGGAGACGCACGGGCTCAACGAACGTCAGATCGACGCGTTGATCCGGCACGGCAACCCGTTCGTGCACGTACCGTTCCCGTTCCTGGTGAACGGCCCGTCGACGGCGCGTACCTCGACGGTCCCGGCCCGCCCCGGCATGGCCCCGCCGCCGCGTCCCGGCTCCGCGCCGCCGCGTCCCGGCTCCGCGCCGCCACGCCTCGGCTCCGCGCCGCCGCGTCCCGGGGCGATGACCGCGCGCACGGGCTCCATGCCCCCGCGTTCCGGCTCCATGCCCCCGCGTTCCGGTTCCGTGCCCCCGCGTGGCGGGTCCGTGCCGGCACGCAGCGCGTCCGCAGCCCCGCGTGGTGGTGTCGTGCCGCCGCGTGGCGGGTCTGTTCCGCCTCGGCCCGGTACCGCCCTGGGCCGGGACGGCCGGCCGGCGCCAACCTCGTACCAGACGCGTGGCCAGGTCGGGTCGCGAGCCGCCACGACCCCAGCGCGGCCCGTGACCCGGTCCGGCGTCCCCGGCCGGCCGGTGGCACCCCCCGCCACCGCGCCGCGCTGGCCCCGGGCGAGCTGAGCGGTGCGGCTCCGCGCCCTGGGGAGGTGACCGACGCCGGTCGGAGGCGGGACCCCCAACCCGCCCCCGGCCGGCGTCGGCGTACCCGGTGGTGACCGTGCCGGCGGCCCCCGCGCTGCCGCTGTCCGCTGGCAGCGGCCCCCGCGCCGCCGCTGTCTGCCGGTGGACGTCGTGCGCTGGCCGGCGTCGTGAGCTGGCCGAAAACCGCCAACGGGCGCACTCTGGCTGATGTCGCCACCGATGTCCGGCCCGGTAACCTCAGCGCCGGGCCGGCGAACGGGGGAGGTGGGCCGTGGCGCGCGGAGGGGTGTTCTGCGTCGAGGGACAGTGGCACCGCGACCTGAACGAACGGGGCTCGGTCCTGCCCACCCTGGAGCTGCTCGAACGACTCGGCAAGATCCGGTTCATCCACAAGGACGCGGCCACCCGCGACGAGCTGTTCTACTTCCTGGACCGGTGGCTGCTCAAGCAGTACGCGGACTACCGGGTCGGGTTCTTCGCCATGCACGGTGAGCCGAGCCGGCTCTGCCTGACCGACTGGGACTCCGTCGAGCTGGCCGACGTGGCCGAGCGGATGGCCGGCCGGTGTGACGGGCGGCGGCTGTACTTCGGCAGTTGTTCGGTGCTGCGCGCCTCGGACGCCACGCTGCGGGACTTCCTGGCGGTGACCGGAGCGGCGCTGATCTGCGGCTTCACCCGCGAGGTCGACTGGGTCGAGTCGGCCGCCTTCGAGACGGTGCTGCTCGACGTGCTGGCCAACGGTCAACGGCACAACGCCGCCGAGTTGCGGATGGGATCGGCGCACTGGGCGCCGCTGGCGTCGTACCTCGGCTTTCGGGTGATCTATGCCAACGGCCGGGCCTGGCGGCCGACCGCCCGGCCCCGGGTGCCCGCCCAACCGGCACCCGCGCCCGCCGCGGCCCGCGCGCCCCGGCCCCGCCGGGCCTGACGCCCGCGTCGCCGCTTCGGCGCTGGTGCGTGGCGGGCTGATCAGCGCTGGTAGGAATGTGGGATGGCACGCCACATCGCAACCAACGTCCGAGCGGACCGGGAAACGCTTGTCGAGTTCGTCCGTACCCGGCACCGGGTGGTGCTGATGACCACCCGCGCCGACGGACGGCCGCAGTCCTCACCGGTGTCGGCCGGGGTCGACGCCGAGGGGCGGCTGGTGATCTCCACGTACCCGGAGCGGGCCAAGGTCCGCAACGTCCGTCGCGACCCGCGGGTCTCGGTCTGCGTGCTCTCCGACGACTGGAACGGCCCGTGGGTGCAGCTCGACGGTACCGCCGAGGTGCTCGACCTGCCGGAGGCCCTCGAACCGCTGGTGGAGTACTTCCGGTCGATCTCCGGCGAGCACCCGGACTGGGACGAGTACCGGCGGGCCATGATCCGGCAGGGCAAGTCGCTGATCCGGGTGAGCATCGACGGGTGGGGGCCGATCGCCACCGGCGGTTTCCCGGCCCGGCTCGCCGACTGAGTCCGCGGCGCGAGCGGCACCCCCGCGCGGTCGCGGCGCTTTCCGATCGCGGCGCGGCGCTTCTCGCGGTCCGGGGTGTTTGGAGGGGCCCCCTGCTATACAGAAAGCGTTAACAGGGGGCCCTTCCTTACACCGGTCAGGCGGGTTTGGCGGTGGCGAAGGTGGCGGCGCCGATCAGCTCCAGGGAGACCTGCAGGCGCTCCAGGCTGATGTTCTTCTCGATGGTGTCCTCCGGGCTGTGGTACGGCGGCTCCAGCAGCGCCGGCGACTCCTCACCCCGCCAGGAGAAGTTGGCGCTGGCGATGCCGACCTCCTGGAAGGACTGGTGGTCGCTGGAGCCCCGCTGGGTGACCGGCGAGATCTGCGGCACGTAGCCGAGCCGGTTCGCCGCCGCGGTGACCTCGCTGGTGGCCCGGTTGTCCTGCCCGTCGAAGGAGAGCAGCCAGTACCGGGTGGCCGGGTCCCAGCTGGTGGCGACCATGTCGTTGTTGTAGACCGCCAGGAAGCGGTCCCGCTCGGTCTGCGGCAGCTGCCGGACGTAGTACCGGGAGCCGATCAGGCCCTGCTCCTCGGAGCCCCAGAGGGCGAACCGGATGGTCGCCTCCAGCGGCACGTTCTTGAGCACCCGGGCCAGCTCCAGCGCCAGGACCGTGCCGGAGCCGTCGTCGTTGGCGCCGGGCGCGCCGATGACCGTGTCGTAGTGGGCGCAGACCATCACCACCGGACCGTTCGCGCCGGAGGAGCCGACCCGCTCGCCGATCACGTTGTTCGAGATCAGGTTCCGGTGCGCGGTGGTGTTGATCACCAGGACCAGCCGCTGGGCGGCGACCAGCTCGCGGAGCCGGTGCTTCTGCGCCTGGGCGACGCCGACCACCGGAATCGGCACCGGCGTGCTGGCCGAGCCTGGCAGGGTGGGGGAGAAGGCCGAGGCCCGGCGAGGGGCGACCGCGTCGGCGGGCAGGAAGACCACAGCTGCGGCTCCCTTGGCGACGGCGGTGGCCACCAGCTGCTCCCGCTGGGCGGCGACGTAGTCGACGAGGACGATCCGCCCGGCGGCGTCGGCCGGGTAGTTCTCCGGTGCGCCCGCGCCGACGTCGATGACCTGGCCCCGGGCCTTGGTGTCCAGGGCCGCCTGCGGGGAGGCCCCGGCCTGCCAGCAGAGGTCCCAGGGCAGGCGGGTGGGGGAGCTCAGCTCGGCAAGGAACTTGTCCGCCACCGGGAACGGCTGGAGGGTCGTGTCGTAGCCCATCCGGTCGAGGGTGCGGGCGATGAAGTCGGCGGCCCTCCGCTCCGAGGCGGTCCCACCGATCCGGGGACCGATCTTCTCGCTGAGCGTGAAGAGGTCGTTGACCGCCCGCTTCGCCGAGGCCTGCCGGACGATCCGACGGTCCTCCGGGGTCAGGGTGGGCAGGTTCACCGCACCGGGGCGCTGGTCGTCGGCGGCCCAGGCGGGCAGCGGCAGCGCGACGGTGGCGGCGGCGCCACCGAGGGCGACGGCCAGTACGCGGCGGCGGTTGAGGGGGGCGGGGGAAGAGGTGCTGAGCTGACCGTCCGGTGTGGTCAAGGGTCCTCCTGGTTCGGGGGCTGGACCCGGCACCGTCATGCGGTGGCCCGGGTCACATGCGACCGAACCTATCTCGCCTATGCTCCCTTCTCAAGATCGGTTGTGAGTCAGTTTCGCAGGTCAGCTCAGTACGCGGCGGTGAAACGCCGGTTGGTGAAGGCGGGTTTCTCGATCTCGTCGAGGATCGCCACCGCCAGATCCTCGTAGCTGAGCACCGAGCGACCCGCGGCGTCGACCACCGGCTGGTCGGTGCCGGTCCGGTAACGACCGGTGCGCGCGCCGGGGTGGAACTCCAACGGCGGCGGCGAGACGTAGGTCCAGGTCACCCCGTCGGCACCGGCCCGGTAGAAGTCCAGCGCGTCGGCCTGACCCCGCGCCGACTCGCGGTACTCGTCGGGAAACTCCGGATCGTCGAGGAACCGCCGCCCGTCCGGGTCGAGCAGGGTCGACCCGCCTCCGACATGGATGATCCGCGGCGGATCCGGCAGCTCACGGAGCACCTCGACAAGCGTCCGGGCGGCGTCCAACCACAACCCTCGTTCCCCGCCGCCGACCGCCACCACCAGCACGTCGGCCTCCGGCGCAAGTTCGCGTACGCTGCGCGCGCTGGTGGCGTCACCGGTGACCACCCGTACCCCGGCCGGCAGGTAGGAGACGGCCTCCGGGCGGCGTACCGCGGCGGTCACCCGGTGCCCCCGGCGGACCGCCTCGGCGGTGATCCTCGACCCGGCGGTGCCACCGGCACCGAACACCACGATGTCGCTCATGCCCTCAGGCTAGGGAGCCACCACGCCGGTCGTCGCCGGAACGCCGCCGGCTCAGTCGATCAGGCCGGAAGGTCACCGGCTCAGTCGACCGGGCCGGAACAGCACCGGCTCAGTCGATCAGGGCGGAGTAGATCAGTTGCCGCAGTTGGGCGCGGAGCGGCCAGGTGCTGGAGGGCATCAGCTGGGTGAAGAGCAGCGCGGTGAGCTCCTCGGCCGGGTCGACGAGGAACGCCGTGCTGGCCACCCCGCCCCAGTGGTACTCGCCGGCACTGCTGGGCAGCAGGCTGCGTACCGGGTCCTCCAGGACGGCGAATCCGAGCCCGAAGCCGACCCCCTCGAAGTTGCTCTCGGCGAAACCGCCGACGGAGAGCGCGGCCAGGTCCCGCCCGCCCGGCAGGTGGTTGCGGGTCATGAAGCGGACCGTGCGCGGCCCGAGCAGGCGTACCCCGTCCAGCTCGCCGCCGCGCAGCAGCAGCTGGGTGAAGCGGTGGTAGTCGGCGGCGGTGCTGACCAGGCCGGCACCGCCGGAGAGCAGCACCGGCTGCTGCCGGACCGCCGCGCCGAACCGCTCGTGGCGCACCGCCCGACCGGTGGCCGGATCCGGTACGTAGAGCGCGGCCAGCCGTTCGGCGTCGGACTCCTGGACCCACCAGTGGGTGTCGGTCATGCCCAGCGGGCCGAAGATCCGGTCGGTGAAGAACGCGTCGAGGCTCTGCCCGGAGACCACCTCGACCAGCCGGCCGAGCACGTCGGTGGCGACCGAGTAGCCCCAGGCCGTACCGGGCTGGAAGAGCAGCGGGAACTCGCCGAACACGGCGCAGGCCCCGGCCAGGTCGACCCCGGGCGGCGGCAGCAGGTCGTAGCCGGCCGCCCGGTACAGGCCGTCGACCACCGAGGTCTGCATGAAGCCGTACGTCAGCCCGGCGGTGTGGGTGAGCAGGTGCCAGGCCCGGATCGGCTCGGTCGCCGGCACCGTGTACGGCTTGAGCACCGACCCCTTGGAGTAGACCCGCATGTCGGCGAACTCGGGCAGCCAGCGGCTGATCTCGTCGGTCAGCTCGAACCGGCCGGACTCCCAGAGCATCATCGCCGCCACCGAGGTGATCGGCTTGGTCATCGAGTAGATCCGCCAGAGGGTGTCCGCGCCCACCGGCGCACCCGCCTCGACGTCGCGCATCCCGTACGTCGAGCTGTGCGCGATCTCGCCGCGCCGGGTGACCACGATCTGCCAGCCGGGGAGCCGCCCGTCGTCGACGTACCTGCCGAAGTGCTCGTCGATCCGCGCCAGCCGGGCGGGGTCGAAGCCGATCAGGTCCGGGTCGGTCGTCCGTGTCACGCTCACCTGTCGAACCTACTAGCCGGTACGTCCGACCCGGAAGTGTCCTCCGCGCCACCGGTGTCGGTGGGCCTGGCTAGGCTCGGCGGATGCCGCAACCATCCGGGGAGGGCCCGACCGAGGGGGTCACCTTCCGGCACGACGACTGGTACGCCGAGGAGCTGGTGGACCGGCACTTCACCCGCTGCGAGTTCCACTCGGTCGACCTGACCGAGGCGGTCACCCGGGGCGCGACCTTCACCGAGTGCGTCTTCGGGGCGGTACGGTTCAACGCCTCCCGGCACACCGACTCGGCCTTCACCCGCTGCGCCTTCGTCCGGTGCAACCTGTTCGAGGCCGAGTTCACCGGCTGCAAGCTGGTCGGCAGCACCTTCGAGCAGTGCGACCTGCGGCCGTTGCGGGTCGACGGCGGGGACTGGTCCTTCGTCGCCCTGCCCCGGGCGGACCTGCGCGGGGTGACCCTCACCGGGGTACGGATGCGCGAGGTCGACCTGACCGGCGCGGACCTGACCGGCGCCACCGTCACCCGGGTCGACCTCTCCGCCGCCCAGTTGCAGGGCAGCCAGCTGACCGGGGCGGACCTGCGCGGCAGCGACCTGACCGGCCTCGACCCGACGACGGTACGCCGGGCCGGCGCGCTCATCGACGTGAACCAGGCGGTGCTGCTGGCCCAGGCCCTCGGCTTCGAGCTCCGCTGAGCAGCCGCCCCGAACGGGTACGGGTTCAGGGTTCGGTCTGCTCCTCCTCCGGCACGATGCTTTCGATCGCCAGGTCGGTGCCGTCCAGAATCTCGATCACCTGCTGCCACAACTGGGCGCGTTCCATGCAGAGCGCGGCGAAGTACTTCGGCTCGAAGCGTCGGTCCTCGACGTCCGCGGTGCGGGTCAACTTGTCACTGGCGTCAGACACCCGGATCGCCGACTCGGCCAGCAGTGAACCCAGCACCTTCAGCCGGTAGTCGATCTCTTCGACCCATTCCCGGACCAGTCGGTCGACCTTCCGGGTGGGATCCGGCTCGTCGTCGGGGATCCGTTCCACCCTGGGCAGTACCAGGTCCTCGTAGGGCGGCACCGGGGGCGGGAAATGGTGGTCGGCGGTGCGGATCAGCTCGACCGCCTCGGTGACCGCGCGGGAAAACCGGGCCCGGTGTTCCCAGAACCGGGCCCGGTCCTGCACCAGCTCCGCCACCACCGTCCAGGTCTCGGCATCCACCCGGATCCAGCCCAGCACCTCGTGCAGGAACGTCGGCGGGCCGTCGAAGCGTCGTTGGTGCCACTTGCGTTCCAGCAGGCGGGCCCCTTCACAGAGCAGTTTCTTCGTGTACGCGACGATCCGTACCTCGGTGACGTCCTCCGGGAGCAGAGTGATCGGCTTCATCGGCTGGTAGACGTCCTGTTGGAAGAAGCGGAACTGCGGCTCGTTGCGCAGCCGCTCCAGGTCCGGGTCGCTGCTGGCGATCCAGGTGCGTAGCCGGGAGGCGACCCCGGAGTTGGTGTCGGACTGCACGGCCAGCCGCCCGGCCGTCCCGCTCTGCGTGCCGATCAGGCTGGCCCGCAGGTTCTGCACCGCCAGGAAGGTCAACGCCTCGGCCTCCGCACCCGGCTGGGTTTCCGGTAGGCAGATACCGCGTTCCTGATCCGACCGTCGGTAGGTCCACTTGGGGTGGCCGCAGAGAGCGTGGGCGTAACACACCGCCGCCCCGTAGTAGTCGAGATAGCGGAGCCGGACCAGCGGATTCCACCGGCGCTGGGCGCGGCGTACCGCCTGCTCCAGCAGGTCGGGGTCGGTCGGCCAGCCGACCGCCAGGCCCTGCCGGGCGCGTAGCCGTCGCCATCCGATCCACCAGGTGCTGAGGCAACCGACGGCGTCCAGTTGGTCCCGGGCGATGGCCTGCACCGCCGCCGCGCCGCGATCGTTCCTCAGCGACTCCGCCACTCTCAGCGGGATCCAGACGTCGCGCATCAGCCGGACCTGTCGCCGGGTTGCGTCCCGACCGGCGCCGGGTACCAGCAGGGCAACCGGCAGGTCCTCGTAGAGCCGTTGGAACTCCTGCCAGGCGGCGAGCCGCAGCAGCAGCCGGGCACCCTCGGGGGTGCTGAGTCGTTGCCGGACCTCGCTCTTGGCCTGGTCGTGGTCGGGCGGGTTGGCGCAGGAGAGCACCGCCGGCCAGTACCGCTCGGCCAGCGCGGCACAGAGCCGTTCCCGGGTCTGGTCACGGACGTGTCTCCGGCGGGTGCCGATCGGCTCCTTCGTGAAGAGTTCGGTCACCACCCGCTCGGAGAAGCCGAGGGCCCGGGCGTACTGGAAGCGCAGCTTCAACCACTCGGGATGCCGGCGCACCAGGCGCACGGTCGACCAGGTGTAGCGCACCCAGTGCCGCCAGCGGTCCCGTTTCCGGCTCCACAGCGCACCGGTGTACCTGCCGTCCAGCTCGACGACGGCCAGCGCGCCCTGGTAGGTCTGCAGGGCGTCGAGGAAGAGGCCCATGTCCTCCTGCACGCTGGCCACCATCAGCCGGATGTCGATGTTGAACGGGTCGAGCCGCAGCGCCTCCCGGTAGAAGAAGAGTGCCTCGTCCAGCTTCCGGTCGTCGTGCCGCTTCTTCGCCTCGCTGTAGGTCTCGAAGAGCTCCGCCGGCATGTCCCGCCCGCGCCAGCTACGCCACGGTGCGGTGTCGGCCAGTCGGGTCGCCGGCAGGATCTTCGCCATCGCCCAGTACGCGGCCCGGCAGGTGGCGTCCTCCCAGCTCCTGCCCCACTCGGTGGTGGTCGCGCTGGCGCTGCCGCCGGGCCCGGCGAACGAGGTGACCGTGACCGACAGGCCGTAACGGGGCTCCTGCCGGCGGACCTGCAGGGTCCCCTTGACCTGGAAGCCCCGGGTCGGCCAGAGGCGGGCGAGGCTGGTGGTGACGAAGATCGGCAGGTTGGACTGGTTCTGGTTGTCGGCGAGGACGTCGAAGAAGCCCTGCGGTGGCGGGTTGGATGGCCCGGCGTACGGCGGGTACACCCCGGTCTCGGCGAGCTGCCGGCAGAACCGGCTCCGCAGGTAGGTCCCCCGTCCCCTGAGGGCCTCACAGCTACCGTCCACCGCCGCGTCACCACCGTCGGCCGCAGCGCCGCCCACCGCGTCGCGGGTGCGGCCGGCCCGGTCGGGCTCCTCGCCGGGCAGGAAGCCGATCTCGAACTCCCGTACGTCGATCGGGCCGGGCCGGTACACCATCATGTTCCGGGCGTACCGCCGCCAGGCGAGGAAGCAGAACAGGGCGACCAGGGCCAACCCGAGCCGCTGCCAGGCCGGGGTGCCGCCACCGAAGAGCGTGCCCGCCGTGCCGCGCAGCAGACTCTCCGCGACCACGCCGCCCGGCTGCCACCACCGGGTCTGATCCGGAACCGGCAGCATCCGCGTGCGGCCGAGGGTGGTGAGGCCAACAAACAGGGCCAGCGAGAGGAGCACGGCGAGGGTGCCTGACTCCGCTACCTGGGGCAACGGCAGTTGAGCCGGCACGGTAGCCCCTTGCACGGGCCGCTGGGGAGAGCGCTCGTCCCAGGAAGCCGGCCGGTCCAGCGCGCAGACCGATCGTCGGTACGGGTTCGACATGCCCCCTCCCGGCTCGCTGTGAAAACGCTTCTGAGCTGCGGTTTCAGGCTATCGGCAGCCGGCCTGGCGGGACGTGAAAGTGGCCGACGCGCTTCCTGGTTTCGCGGCCCCCGACGACGAACCGATGACCGATCAGTGACAAAATCGTTCGGTTTCCTCTGGCGTCTGGGTCGATCCGATGAAAACGTGGGAGCGCACACACTCCGGGCAGGCTGTTCCAGATTGGCCGGGACGCAACTGGCGGTGAGTGGAGGTCGGGTTGGCGGAGACGGACCAGGGCCGGACCAGGTCGACCGGGGGTGCCGGACGGCGGGCGGCTCCATCGACAGGTGGTGCCCGCCGGTCCACGTCCCGGTCGACCCGGAGCGCCGAGCGGCGGACGGCTCGGAGTCGGCAGCGTCGGCTGTGGGCGGTCGAGGGGCTGACCGTGGTGGTGTGCCTGGTCGGGCTGGTCGCGTACCTCGGTCGGGAGGCGGGCCCGGAGCCGGAGACCCGGCCGGCGGGCCCCGAGGACGCGCTCGGGGTGGAACGCCCGGCCTCCGCCGGCCGACCCGCCGCCGTCGAGCCCGCCGTGGTCTCACCCGGCCTTAACCCCCGGGCCCGGCCCGCCCCGGACCCGACGCCCAGCGCCACCCCCAGCGCTCCCGCGAGCGCCGCCGTCGCGCCCGCGGCGCAGAAACCGGTGTTGGCGATCTCCCGGGTGGAGGTGCCGGCCATCGTCGACCTGACCGACGCCGGGGCGCGGGACTGGATCCACTGGGGGGCGCGCGGCGCGGAGTCCACGGTACGCAAGCGGGCGGTGCCGCCGTCCCTGGTCGACGCCGGTGGTCGGGGTGACCGCGCGGGGCACGACACCAACCCGGAGCGGTTCGTCTGGCGGGACGGGGCCGAGATGGCCGACCAGAGCGGCACGTCCAACGGGGTGCACACCTGCGGGGCCGGTAACGGGTTCACCCTCGCCGTGGCGGGCGACGGCGAGGTCCGTACCGTGCGGCTCTTCGTCGGGGTGTGGATGGCGCGGGGTCAGCTGGCGGCCCGGCTGGCCGACGGCACCACCGCCACCGTCGCCTTCGAGGATCCGCACACCGAGCACACCGCCGCGTTCGACGTCCGGTTCCGGGCGCCGGCCGGGCAGCGGCTGACGCTCTCCTGGGTCGCCGAACGCGCGTTCAACCCCGAGTGCGGCAGCGTCAGCCTCCAGGCGGCAGCCCTGCGCTGAGCTGCCGCCGGGCACCCCCGCCGGGGTGCCGGGCCGGACGGGGCGGGACAGTTTGTCCGTCACTGCGGGTACGCATAGGCGTACTTTCGGTTGGTCCGATTCGACCATCCTCTGTGGAGGAACCCCTGATGAGTCGCAGTGCCGTCCGTTCCGCCCAGCCCGCCGGTGATGTCCTGCGGGAGATCCCGTTACCGCCGTACGTCACGGGTGAGGACGCGCAGTTCGCCGTCCGGGCGGTGGTGGTGCACGCGCCGCGGCGCTGGTCGGGCGGGACGGTCTGCCGCAACGACGCCAATCCCTTTCCGTGCCGGTTGCACCGGTGGGGGCGGCGGGTGCTGGCGCTGCGCGGACTGCCCCCGGCGGCGATCGACGCCCTGATCGAGCGGGGTGACCCGGCCGCGCCGGTGCCGCCCGCCCTGCCGCCCGGCGCCTGAGGCGGCGGCGGGCCGACGGTGGGTCAGGACCGGGCCGGCTTCTCCGGTCCGCCCCAGTGGTGCGGGTTGCGGTGGATGACAAGCGGCGCCACCAGGGCGGCCAGCGCCCCGCCGAGCAGCGGGAAGACGATGAACAGCCAGAGCTGCCGCAGCGCCGTGCCACCTTCGAAGACCGCTGGCCCGAAGGACCGGGCCGGGTTCACCGACGCGCCGTCCAGGGTGATGCCTACCAGGTTGACCGCGGCGAGGGCCAGGCCGATCGCCAGGCCGGCGAAGCCGGCGTGCTCCGCCCTGCTGGTCACCACCAGGACGACCAGCACGAACAGGAAGGTCAGGACGACCTCCAGCAGCATCGCGCCGCCCCGGTTGATGCTCGCGCCGTACCCGGTGGTGCCGAGTGCCCCGGTCTGGTCCACCACCCCGCCCCACCGGGTCAACCCCCAGAGGAAGAACGCGGCCACCGTGGCCCCGGCGAACTGGGCGATCCAGTAGGCCACCGCCCCGATCGCGGAGATCTTGCCGGAGAGCAGCACTCCGAGGGTGACCGCCGGGTTGACGTGACTGCCGGAGAGCGGCCCGATCGTGTAGACCAGCGCGAGAATGATGAACCCGAAGGCGAGGGCGACCACCACCACGCCGCCCTGTACCCGGGCCGCTATCGCGCTGCCGACCCCGAAGAAGACCAGCAGCAGGGTGCCGATGAACTCGGCGACGTACCGTCGGGCATCGTCCATGCCCTCAGCTTATGAACATATCGCGGCTAAATATGGCAAATGGCCGTTAGATGCGGTGGCCCTGGTCTGCTTTGCATGGATAAGGCCGACTCGCCGGGGTAAGACCCGTGCGCGGGCCGCTGTACCGGCCTGGGTACGTGACCGACCCGAGAAGCCATGAGGAGTCTCCACATGCTGACCATGACCGACAACGCCGTGCTCGTGATCCGTGACCTCGCCGCCCAGCAGGACGTCAGTGCGGACGGTGGACTGCGGATCGCCGCCGACGCCGAGGCCGGGTCGCTCACCATCGAGCTGGTGCCGGAGCCGGTGCGGGGTGACCAGGTGGTGGACAGCTCCGGTGCCCGGATCTTCCTCGACTCCGACGCCGCCGAGCTGCTCAACGACACCTCGGTCGACGCCGTCGTGGACGACGACGGCGTGGTGCAGTTCGGCTTCGCCGAGCGCGGCTGACCGCCTCTTTCCGCAACGCTCGCCCGGGTCGGGTGGGCCGGCCGGACCGGACCTGACCGGCCGGGTCGGCCCACCCGGCCCTGAGCCAGGCGAGGCTGGGTCACCCACCGCGCCGGGCCGAAATCGCTGTGCTGTCGCCACCCGCTCGCCGTAGCATCGCCGGATGTCTGCCGCGCCCTTCCGCTACCGCTCGCCGGACGAGGACAGCGCCCGATGGCTCGACTTCCCGTTCCGGGACGGCGACATCGTGATCAGCACCCGTTCCAAGAGCGGGACGACCTGGCTGCAGATGATCTGCGCGCTGCTGGTGCTGCGTACCCCGGAGTTGCCGGCACCGTTGTCGCGGCTCTCGCCCTGGCTGGACTGGCTGGTCGAGCCGACCGGGGAGGTCTTCGCCCGGCTGGCCGCGCAGCGGCACCGGCGGTTCGTCAAGACCCACACCCCACTGGACGGGTTGCCGCTCGATCCCCGGGTGACCTACGTGGTGGTCGGCCGGCACCCGCTCGACCTGGCGGTCTCGCTGTACCACCAGACGGGCAACCTGAACCGGCAGCGGCTGCGCGAGCTGACGGGGGAACCGGCACCGGCCGGGCCGCCGCGCGCCGCCACACCGGTCGGCGACTGGTTGGCGGAGTGGATCGACCGACAGCCCGATCCCCGTACCGAGTTGGACTCGCTGCCCGGGGTGCTGTGGCATCTCGGCGACGCCTGGCAACGGCGCGGCCAGCCCAACGTGGTCCTGGTGCACTACGCCGACCTGCTGGCCGACCTGCCCGGGCAGATGCGCCGGCTGGCCGACCGGCTGGGCCTCGTCGTACCCGACGAGCAGTGGCCCGCGCTGGTCGAGGCGGCGACCTTCACCCGGATGCGCGAGCGGGCCGACCGGCTCGCCCCGGACCCGGTCGGGATACTCAGGAGCCGGGACGCCTTCTTCCGGCACGGTGGGTCCGGCCAGGGGCAGGCCCTGCTCGACGACGCCGCCCTCGCCCGCTACCGGGCCCGGGTCGCGGGCCTCGCACCGCCGGACCTGACTGCCTGGCTGCACCGCTGAACCGCCACGGCGGCGCGGACGGTTGACCGACGGAGGGCCCCACCGCGGTCGCGGTGGGGCCCTCCGGCAGGGGAAGACTGATCAGTCGTCGTCCCGGTCGTCGTCGTCGTCATCGTCGTCCCGATCGTCGTCCCGGTCGTGGTCCCGGTCGTCGTCGACCGGCTCCTTCTCGGCCTTGACCACCGAGCCGTTCTCCCGGTCCACGTCGATCTCGTGCTCGGTGTCGCCGTTGACGATCTCCACGCTCCAGACCGGGCGGCCGTTCTCCCGCTCGGACTCGGTCTCGGTGATCCGGCCCCCGCCGGCGGCAGCCAGGGCGATCTCGCCGGCCCGCTCGCGGCTGATCTCGGCGGCCCCGGCGGGCGCGCCGGTCGAGCCGGTACCCGTGGGTGCCGGGGTGGTGGCGGTCGGGTCGGCGCTGCCGCCGGTCGGCGGGACGGCCGGGGCCGACGTGGGGTCGGCCGGGACGGTCGTGGGGTCGGCCGGGGCGGCCGGGGCGGTCGTCGCGTCGTCCGGGGTGGGGGCGGCGACCAGGGTGGTGCCGGTGGTCCGCTGCGTCTCACCGGCGGCGATCCCGCCGAGGGCCACGCCGGTGACCGTCAGCACGGCCGTTCCGCCGACCGCGGCCAGTACCAGAGCCATGCGCTTCATCGTGTCGATCCTTTCCTCGGTTGCTGGAGAAAGGATCCGTCCCGGGCGGATAGCGGCGCGCTGTCCGACTGCTAAGGCCGGGTTAAGACCGGCCGGGGTCGCCCGTCGGGGGTGCGTCGGCGGCGTCGCGAGGCGGGCCGAGTCGCAGCACCACCCGGGCCCCACCGTCGGGCCGGGCGTTGCCCACCTCCAGCGATCCACCGCTGGCCTGGGCTGCCTGCCGGACGATGTCCAGGCCGAGACCGGTCGAGCCGCCGTGGCTGGCCCCCCGGCGCACGGTGCCGGCCGGCATCCCCGGCCCCTCGTCGGCGACGGTCAGCAGCACCTGGCCCGGCGTGGAGCTGAGCCGCACCGTGAACGGGGTGCCGTCCGGGGTGTGCGCGAAGACGTTGCCGAGCAGCGCGTCCACCGCCGCCGCCAGCTCGTCGGCGGGCACTCCCACCGGCAGTGGCCCCTCGGCCAGGTCCAGGGTGACCGCGCGGCCGGTGTCCTCGGCCAGCACCGACCAGAAGGCCACCCGGTCGGCCACCACCGCCGCCGCGTCGCAGGCCGCCACCTCGGCGGTCGGGGTACGCCAGCGGGCCTGCCGGATCAGGCCGGTGACCGCCCGTTCCAGGCCGTCGACGGCGGCGGTGACCCGGGCGGTGTCCTGCGGGTCACGCAGCGACTCGGCCTCCAGGCGCAACGCGGTGAGCGGGGTACGCAACCGGTGCGACAGGTCGGCGACCTGCTCGCGTTCCTCGCGCAGCAGCACCTGGATCCGGCCGGCCAGATGGTTGAGCGCCCCGGCCACCTCGCGCAGCTCGGCCGGCCCGGCCGGGGCCACCCGGGCGTCGAGTTCGGCGTTGGCCAGCCGGTGCGACACCGTGGACAGGTCGGTGATCGAGCGCACCAGGGTACGGGCCAGCCGGTCGGCGACGGCCAGCGCGACCAGCACCAGCACCGACCCCAGCAGGGCGAGCACCAGCCAGGACCGGGTCACGCCGGCGGTCAGCTCACCGGCGGGCACCACGGTCCGGATGACACCGGTGCCGTCCGGCCGGCCCTGCACCGCGATGACCACCTCGCGGCCACCGTCGAACTCCGCGGTGAGGCTCTGCCCCCGACCGGCCAGGGCCACCGCCGGGGTACGCGGCGCGGGCGCACCGAGGACCGTACCGTCGGGCAGGAAGACGCTTACCGCCCGGCCGGACTCGGCGACGAGCTGCTCCACGGTCAACCGGATGGTGTCGGTGTCGGCCGTACCGACCACCGTCACCAGCCCCTGCGCGTCGGCGGTGGCCCGGACCGTCGCCCGGTCGGCGGTGACGTCGCGCACCAGCAGGGCCAGCGGCACCAGGAAGGCAGCCAGCACCAGGACGCTCACCGCCGCCGCGAGCAGGGCCAGCCGGCCCCTCACCGGTCCGCCTCCGGGTCGGCCAGCCGCACCCCGACGCCCCGGACGGTGTGCAGGTAGCGCGGCTGCTGGGCGTTCTCCCCGAGTTTGCGCCGCAACCAGGACAGGTGGACGTCGACGGTCTTGTCCGCGCCGCCGTACGGGATCTGCCAGACCTCGGTCAGCAGCTCCCGCTTGGTGACCACCTGACCGGGCCGGCCGGCCAGGTGGTGCAGGAGGTCGAACTCGCGCGGGGTCAGCTCGACGACGGCGCCGTCCAGGGTCACCTGCCGGGAGCGGGGGTCGATGCGCAGCCCGCCGAGCGCGATGGTCGGGTCCTCGGTGTCGGCGGCGGCCGGGCCCCGGCGCAGCACCGCCCGTACCCGGGCGTCGAGCTGGGCGGCGGTGAACGGCTTGACCAGGTAGTCGTCGGCGCCCGCGTCGAGCACCCGGACGATCTCCGTCTCGTCGTCCCGGGCAGTGGCCACGATCACCGGTACCGCGCTGACCGCCCGCAGCATCCGTAGCAGCTCCCGGCCGTCCAGGTCGGGCAGGCCGAGGTCGAGCACGACCAGGTCGGGCCGGTCGTCGAGGGCCGAGCGCAGCCCGTCCATGGCGGTGGAGGTGGCGGCCACCGCGTGGCCGCGTTCCCGTAACGCGCGGACCAGCGGGGTACGGATGGTCAGGTCGTCCTCGACGAGCAGCAGGCGGGCCACAGGTGGCAGGCTAGCCGGCCGAGCGGCCCGGACCGCCGTCCTTAACCCTCTCTTATCGCCGGGCCAGCCCGGCGGCAACCTCGCGTCGGGGATAGTCGGTGCATGCGCCGTCGCACTCTCCTCGCCGTACTCGGGTGGCTGGCGACCGCCGTCGTGGCCACCGGCATCGGGCTGGGCGCGATCCGGCTGGTAGGTGAGGGCATCACCGGTACCCCGGGCGGGGTGCTCAGCCAGGAGCAGATCGAGCGGTCACTGGCCTCCCCGCCGCCGTCCGCCCCGGCCGTTCCGCCGGGCACCACCGCACCGGGCACCACCGCAGGACCGGGCACCACCGCACCGGGCACCACCGCACCGGGCACCGCAGGGCCGGGCACCGCCGGGCCGGGCGAACCGGCCACGGCCACCCCCGCACCGTCGGTGACCCCCGCCGGCATTCGTCGGGTCTTCTCGGTGACCGGCGGCTCGGCGGTCGCCGAGTGCCGCGCCGGCGAGGTACGGCTGGTCTCCTGGGCCCCGGCCCAGGGCTACCGGGTAAGCGACGTCGAGCAGGGGCCGGACGACGACGTCGAGGTGACCTTCAGCGGCCCCGACGGAGAACACGAACTGACCCTGCGCTGCGCCGGCACCGAGCCGGTGGTCGCCCCCGACGACGACTGACCGCCGATGTCGGTCCACTGTGGCACTCTCCTGCGATGCGTTCCCGTCACTGGTTGACAGTCCTTCTTCTCGTCGCCGGCGTGCTGTCGGCCGTCCACCTGGTCGGCGTGCTCACCACGTCGCCGCTGCTGCCCTCGGCCGAGGTGCTCGCCTGGGTCGCCCTGGCCGGGGTGGCGCTGGTGGCGGGTGCTCCGGCGAGCTGGCCGGTGCGGCTGGCGCTGCTGGCCGTGCCGCTGGGCCTGGCCGTCCCGGCGGCCGTCGCCTACCTGCGTCACTTCGTGGCCGAGTGGAACGGCGAGGCCGGTGGGTACGGCTTCGTCGGGTACACGCCGCTCGGCCCGTTGCAGCCGGCCTGGGCCGAGCGGTGGTGGTTCCTGGTGCCCGGCGTGGTCGGCTGCGTCGCCGTGGCGGTCCTGGTCCGCGCGCTGCCCGGGGCCCACGATGGTTCGCCGAACCGGGTGGACCGGATTCTCGCGGCGGTGCTCGCCGGGGGGTTCGTTGCCGGTTGCTACTACGACCTGACCTACCGGTGGTCCGCGTGGGAGAACTGGACGGTGGGTGGTTTCCTCGGCACGGCCCTGCCGCCGGTGCTGCTGGCCGGGGTGCTCCTGGGGCTGGGCCTGACCATCCTGGTGCGGGTCGGGGCGCGCACCCTGGCGGTGGGCACGGCGCTGCTCGCCCTCACCCTGCTGGGCGGTGCGTGGCAGGTGGGCCGACGTGGCCGCAGCGGCGGTGGGGACGGGCCGGAGGAGGTGTTCCTGATGCCCGAGCACGGCTCGCTGTTGTCCCTGATGCCCGAGTTCACCTCGCTTGCCGTGCCTCCGGCGGTGCTGTCGTTCGCTCAGCTGGTCGCGGCGGCGGCGCTCCTGGTCGGTTGCCGGCGGGTCGTCCTGGCCCGGAAACGGGCGCACGGCGGCGTTAGACCTGGCTCGTGACCCGGGTCGTAACGTCGCCGCGCTCCGGCCGTCTCCCACCTGCGCAGCCCAACGGCGGTACGTCGGCGGGGACCTGGCTCGACCGGCACCGTGATGCCGGTCGGCAGTCTCGATCCCCGCTCCGTGCGGATTCAAACCCCGAATCCACGCGACCTTCCACCATCTGCGATTCCCGGCGTGGACCGGTTCTGAAGCGGGTATGAGCGCGGCATGGAACATTTCACTATCGCGACCGTCGCCGAGAAGAGCCCGGACTTCCGGCGGGTGCTCTGGACCGGGGAGAAGACCCAGCTGGTGATCATGACGATCCCCCCGGGTGGGGAGATCGGCGAGGAGGTCCACGAGGGCATCGACCAGATCCTGACCTTCGTCAGCGGCACCGGCGAGGCCAGGGTCGGCCGGGCGAAGAAGGAGGTCGCCCAGGGCGACCTGGTGGTGGTGCCGGCCGGCACCAAGCACAACTTCGTCAACACCGGGCCGAACCCGCTGGTCCTCTACACCGTGTACGGCCCGCCGGAGCACGCCGACCAGGCGGTGCACCGGACCAAGGAGGAGGCCGACAAGGCCGAGGAGGCCGGCGAGGACGAGCCGCCCACCTCCTGAAGCGGGTGAACCCGCCCCGGGGCTGGGTACCCGGGGCGGGTGCAGCAGCCGCCGATCGCCGACTACGGGTTCCTCTCCGACTGCCGGTCGGGGGCCCTGGTCAGCCGGGACGGCTCGGTCGACTGGTGGTGCCCCGGCCGGTTCGACGGGCCTGCGGTCCTCAGCCGGCTCCTGGACGCCGACGCCGGGCACTGGCGGCTCGCGCCGACGGTCGCCAGCCGGGTCGAGCGGGCGTACCGCCCCGGCACGCTGGTGCTGCGTACCGTCCACCACACCGCGCAGGGCCGGGTGGCGGTCACCGACGCGTTGGCCGCCGAGCCGGGTGCCCGGGGGCACGAGTTGGGCCGCAACTCCCCGGCGGTGCTGCTGCGGGTCGTCGAGGGACTGGCCGGTCGGGTCCCGATGCGGCTGGATCTCGCGCCCCGACCGGAGTACGGGCTGCTCACCCCGTACCTGCACGAGCAGCCGGACGGATCGGTGCTGGCCGCCGCCGGTCCGGTCACCCTGGCGCTGCGCGGCGGTGCCGGCCCGCTGCGGGTGACCGGCGACCGGATCCGGCAGGACTTCACCGTCGCGGCGGGCGAGGTGGTCGCCTTCGACCTGGCGTACGCCCCGACCTACGGCCCGCCCCCGACCAGGCTCGATCCGGTGGCGGCGCTGGCCGACACCACGGCCGCCTGGGAGGCCTTCCGGGAGACCCACCGGTACGACGGCCACTACGCCGACCTGGTCCGGCACAGCGCCACGGTGCTGACCGGCCTGACGTACGCCCCCAGCGGCGCGGTCGCCGCGGCGTCGACCACCTCGCTGCCGGAGCGGATCGGCGGGGACCTCAACTACGACTACCGCTACTGCTGGCTTCGTGACTTCGCGGGCACGATGCGGGCGTTCTGGGTGGCGGCCTGTCCCGAGGAGGCGGACCGCCTCTTCGCCTGGGCGGCCCGTTCCATCGGTCGGGTCGGTGCCGGCCCGGTGCCGGTGCTCTTCGGGCTGGAGGGCGAGCGTGACCTCACCGAGTACGACTGCGGGCACCTGCGCGGGTACGCCGACAGCCGACCGGTGCGCATCGGCAACGCCGCCTGGCGGCAGCGGCAGCTCGACGTGCCCGGTGAGGTCGTCCTGGCGGTGTGGCGGTTCCACGACTACCTCGGCGAGACCTTCGACACCGAGCTGCGGGAGATGGTCGTCGGGCTGGCCGAGCAGGTGGCCGCGACCTGGCGGCTGCCGGACCAGGGGATGTGGGAGACCCGGGGTGCGCCGCGGCACCACCTGTCGTCGAAGGTCTTCTGCTGGGTGGCGTTGGACCGGGCGGTGCGGCTGGCGCCCCGGTTGGGCGGGCGGGCCGACCCGGTGCGCTGGGCGGCGATCCGCGACGAGATCCGGGCGACCGTGCTGCGGGAGGGTTTCCACGACCGGGTCGGCGCGTACACCGGGTGGTTCGGCTCGATGGACCTGGACGCCTCGGCCCTGCTGTTGCCGTTGGTGGGTTTCCTGCCCGCCGACGATCCGCGGATGCGGGCCACGATCGCGGCGGTGGAGCGGGAGCTGGGTGCCGGCGACGGGCTGGTCCGGCGCTGGCCCACCGATCCGGCCGGGTTCCTGGTCTGCTCCTTCTGGCTGGTCGAGTGCCTGGTGCTGGCCGGGGAGCCGGAGCGGGGGCGGGCGTTGTTCGAGCGGGCGGTCACCCACGTCAACGACGTCGGTCTGCTCAGTGAGCAGGTCGACCCGGTCACCGGCGCGCAGCTCGGCAACACCCCGCAGGCGCTGTCCCACATCGGTCTGATCAGCGCGGCGTGGCGGCTGACCGAGCCGGGGACGGCCTGAGGACCGTCGGTGGCGCACCGGGTGGGGATGGACCTGGCGATCGAGGGTAGAAGTCCGGCATGACCTCTCTCGACCAGCCCACCGTCGCCCTCGCCGGCGACGTACGGATGCCCCTGCTCGGCTTCGGCACCTGGCAGGCCACCGGCCAGGCCGGCTACGACGCGGTGCGGGCCGCCCTCGACGCCGGCTACCGGCACGTCGACACCGCCACCATGTACGGCAACGAGCAGGAGGTGGGCCGGGCGGTCCGGGACAGCGGGCTGGCGCGGGAGGACGTCTTCGTCACCACCAAGCTGCCGCCGGAGCGGGTCGGCCGGGAACGGGAGACCATCGAGGCGAGCCTGCGCGCCCTCGGCCTGTCCCACGTCGACCTCTGGCTGATCCACTGGCCACCGTCGGGAGCCGACGGCAGCGTGCCGGTCTGGCGGGAGCTGCTGGCCGCCCGCGACGACGGTCTGACCCGGGCGGTCGGGGTGAGCAACTACGACACCGCCGGGCTCGACGAGCTGACCGAGGCCACCGGCCAGACCCCGGCGGTCAACCAGATCCGCTGGAGTCCGTCGTTGTACGACGCGCGGCGGCACGCCGAGCACCGGGAGCGGGGCGTCGTGCTGGAGGGGTACAGCCCGTTCAAGTCCACCGACCTGGCCGATCCGGTGCTGGTGCGGATCGCCGCGGCGCACGACGTGTCGCCGGCCCAGGTGGTGCTCCGCTGGCACCTCGACCACGAGATCGTGGTCATTCCGAAGTCGGTGACCCCGGAGCGGATCCGCGCCAACGCCGACATCTTCTCGTTCTCGCTCAGCGCCCAGGAGATGGGCGAGATCGACGCGCTGGGCGGCTGACCGAGCACGGTGCGGCGGGCGTGGCCGGAAGGCCACGCCCGCCTGTCGTGCCGCCGCGGGTCAGGACCGCGAGCAGGCCGTGCCGTTGAGCGAGAAGCTGGTCGGGGACGAGTACGCCCCGCTCAGCGTCCCCTGGTAGCCGAAGCTGGCGGTGCCGCCCGGCGCGATCGTGCCGTTGTGGCTGATGTTGCGGGCGGTCACCGTGGACCCGCTCTGGCTCACCGTGGCGTTCCAGGCGTTGCTCACCTGCTGTCCCGAGGGCAGCGGGTAGGTCAGGGTCCAACCGTTGATGGTGCTGGTGCCGTTGTTGGTGATCTGCACGTCGGCGGTGAAGCCGTTGTTCCACGAGCTGGCGGTGTACTTCACCGCGCAGCCCGCCGAGCCGCCCGGCGGGTTGGTGGGTCCGGTGGTCGGGTTGGGGTTGTTGCCGCCGCCGTTGACGCTTGCCGAGAAGTCGTTGACGGCCAGACCGGCGCCGCCCTGCCACGGCTCGAAACCGGCCTGGATGCTGGTCAGGTACCAACTGTTGGTGATCGCACCCCGGTTGCGGGTGTCGTTGATGAAGGCCAGCAGGTTGAGGTTGGCGCTGCTGATCGCCGACGGGGCGACGTACGAGATGACGTTGTTGCCGCCGTTGTTGCCCCGCCAGACCTCCCAGTTGCGCCCGTCGATGGTGGCGTTGCCGACCGGGGAGCCGATCGGCTGGATCGAGCCCTGCCGGTTGAGCCAGATCATGATCTCCATCTGGTTCACCCCGTCCCGCTTGGGGCTGGGGTCGAGCCAGATGTCGTACGAGGCGTTGTAGGTGGCCCCGCTGACATACCGGTAGTTGATGCTGCTGTTGGCGCTACTGATCTGGCTGACCTGCATCGGCAGGTTGGTGCCGGGGGAGCAGTTGGTGTAGTGGCAGCCCAGGAAGACCGACGGGTACGCGGTGGGCGCCCCGTTGGTCGGGCTGCTGCCGTTCTGGGTGGTGATCGAGAAGCCGCGGTCGGTGACGTTGATGCACTGCTGGGCGGTGGTGCCCCAGCGGTTGTTCTGCACCACGTACCGGTTCTGGATCACGGTGGAGCCGAACTGCTCACAGATCTGGGTGTCGGCCGACGCGCTGCCGCCGAGGGCGACGGCGACGATCGTGCCGGCGGCGGTCAGGCCGATGGCGGCAAGTGCCCGCAGGGTCCGTCTCATGGTGCTCCTTGGTCCTTCGTGGTGGGGATGCCGGCCCGGGGTACGCGCGGGAGCGCTCCCAAATTCATCGTCACATTTACATGTCTGAAACTACTGCGCAACCGGTCGGCAGGGGAAAGCGCATGCCTCGGCCGCCCCGGCCGGTCGTCAGGTGGGATCGGGCGGAATCGACGCATTCACTCCTCGGCGACTCGCCGGGAAACCGGCCCTGGTGTGCGTCGATCGCACCGAGTAGTGTCTTGCCTCCGACGCGTCCCACCCCCCGGAGGCGTACCCCACGATGGGTGGTTTCCCCCTGCGCATCCTCATCGTCGGCGCGGGCATCGCCGGCCTTGCCGTGGCCCGGGCGCTGCGGATGGTGGGCCTACGACCCGACGTCACCGAGAAGCTGCCGCCCGCCGGGTACGCCGACAGCGGCCTCTACCTGCCGGGCAACGCGGCCCGCGCGCTGCGTCGCCTCGGCCTGGACGGTCCGGTACGTCCGCTCGGGCAGCTCATCCACCGGCAACGGTTCCTCGACGTCGCCGGCGACCCGCTCTGTGAGGTGCACCTCGGTGCCCTCTGGGCCGGGGTGGGCGAGTGCCGCGCCCTGCCCCGCGCCGAGCTGCACCGGGTGCTGCTCACCGGTGCCGGCGGTGAGGTCCGGTACGGCGTCGAGGTCGGCGGGATCGACCTGCTGCCCGACGGGGTCGGGGTCACCTTCACCGACGGCGGCACCGCCGAGTACGACCTGCTGATCGGCGCGGACGGGTCGGGCTCGTCGATCCGGTCCATCGCCGCCCTGGGCGGTCCGGCCCGGCCGGCCGGTCAGGTGGTCTACCGGGGTGTGGTCCGGGGTGGCCCCCGGATCACCGAGTGGACCGCCCTGCTCGGCCAGCGGGCCAGCTTCCTGGTGATGCCGATCGGGGGCGGGCGGCTGTACTGCTACGCCGACGAGGCCGGCACCGAACTGCCGGCCGACCCCGGGGCCCGGCTGCGGGAGCTCTTCGAGCCCTACGGATCGCCGGTGCCGAAGTTGCTCGACGCCCTCGACGAGGTGTGCGCGGAGCGTACCGACGAGGTGGACCTGGGCCGCTGGTCACACGGCCGGGTGGTGCTGGTCGGCGACGCCGCGCACGCCACCGCGCCGACCCTGTCCCAGGGCGCGGCGATGGCCCTGGAGGACGCCGTGGTGCTCGCCGAGTCGCTCTCCGGCACCGCGTCGGCCACCGCCGGTGGCGTCGAGGCGGCCCTGGCCCGGTACGAGAGCCGACGTCGGCCGCGTACCCGGTGGGTGCGGGACCGGACCCGGGACCGTAACCGGACCCGCGACGTCTCGCCGGCGCTGCGGGATCCGCTGCTCCGCGGTCGCGGCGGGCGGATCTTCGGCGAGCACTACCGACTGCTGGTGGACCCGCTGTGACCGGTGCCGGCGCGCGCCGTGTCGTGGCCCGCCCCCCGACCGGCTGTTCCGACCTGCTGGGGACTATCCTCCATGCGGATGACGGCTCGCAGATCACCAGCGCGTAGCCGAGCGGGACAACCGAGAACCGGAGGCCATTCGTGACCACCGTCGCACCCAAGCCGGTCGTGACCCGGCCCTGGCCGGTCCGAGAGCCGGTCAAGGGGTCGGCCCTCGCGCGGCTGCTGCGGTCCACGGACGCGAAGCAGATCGGGATCATGTACATGATCACGGCGTTCGTGTTCTTCATGATCGGCGGCGTGATGGCCCTGGTCATGCGGGCCGAGCTGGCCGTACCCGGCATGCAGATCGTGTCGCCGGAGCAGTACAACCAGCTCTTCACCATGCACGGCACGATCATGTTGCTCTTCTTCGCGACGCCTATCGTGTTCGCCTTCGCGAACTACATCGTGCCGATCCAGGTCGGCGCGCCGGACGTCTCCTTCCCCCGGCTGAACAGCTTCGCCTACTGGCTGTACCTGTTCGGCGGCACGATCGCGATGGGTGGCTTCCTCACCCCCGGTGGCGCCGCCGACTTCGGCTGGTTCGCGTACGCGCCGTTGAGCAGCGTCGAGCACTCGCCGGGCGTGGGCGCCAACATGTGGATCGTCGGCCTGGCCATCTCCGGTCTGGGCACCATCCTCGGCGCGGTGAACATGATCACCACGATCCTGACCCTGCGCGCCCCCGGCATGACCATGTTCCGGATGCCGATCTTCACCTGGAACATCCTGGTCACCAGCCTGCTGGTGATCCTGGTCTTCCCGCTGCTGGCCGCCGCGCTCTTCGCGCTCGCCGCGGACCGCATCCTCGGCGCCCACGTGTACTCCCCGGAGACCGGCGGGCCGATGCTCTGGCAGCACCTGTTCTGGTTCTTCGGCCACCCCGAGGTGTACATCGTCGCGCTGCCGTTCTTCGGCATCATCAGCGAGGTCATCCCGGTCTTCTCCCGCAAGCCGATCTTCGGCTACAAGGGTCTGGTCGCCGCGACCATCGCCATCGCCGCCCTGTCGATGAGCGTCTGGGCGCACCACATGTTCGCCACCGGTCAGGTACTGCTGCCGTTCTTCAGCTTCCTGAGCTTCCTGATCGCGGTGCCCACCGGGATGAAGTTCTTCAACTGGATCGGCACCATGTGGCGCGGCCAGATCAGCTTCGAGACGCCCATGCTCTGGGCGATCGGCTTCCTGGTGACGTTCCTCTTCGGTGGCCTGACCGGCGTGCTGCTGGCCAGCCCGCCGCTGGACTTCCACGTCTCGGACTCGTACTTCGTCGTCGCGCACTTCCACTACGTGCTCTTCGGCACCATCGTCTTCGCCGTCTTCTCCGGCATCTACTTCTGGTTCCCGAAGATGTTCGGCCGGATGCTCGACGAGCGCCTCGGCAAGGTGCACTTCTGGCTGACCATGGTCGGCTTCCACACCACCTTCCTGGTGCAGCACTGGCTCGGCAACGAGGGCATGCCCCGGCGGTACGCCGACTACCTGCCCGGTGACGGCTTCACCACGCTGAACATCATCTCCACCATCGGCGCGTTCATCACCGGTATCTCCACGCTGCCGTTCATCTACAACTGCTGGAAGTCGTACAAGGCCGGCCCGGTGGTCGAGGTCGAGGACCCGTGGGGCCACGGCAACTCGCTGGAGTGGGCGACCAGCTCGCCGCCGCCGCTGCGCAACTTCGACAAGATGCCCCGGATCCGTTCCGAGCGGCCGGCGTTCGACTACAAGTTCCCCGAGCTGGCCGCCGGTGGCCAGTCGCTGGCCGGCCCGCCCGAGGGCGGTGCCAAGCCGCTGACCAGTGAGGTCAACGGTGGTGCCAGCTACCAGGAGGACACCTCGGCGGACCTCGACCAGCGCTGACCGACCGCCGTACGACGGGCGCCGCACCCATCCGGGTACGGCGCCCGTCGCCGTCTGCGTCGGGCTCAGCCGGACCGGCCCAGGCTGACCAGTACCGCGTTGCGGTACAGCAGCAGCGGCTCGCCGGTGCCGTCCAGCCGGACCAGCATGATCTGGCTGCCGAGGGCGCGCGCCCGGGTGCCCCCGCCCGGCTGCAGCGACACCAGCAGGTGTCCGCCGTCCGGGGTGGGCAGCAGGTGCGACACCACCTGGTCGGGGCCCGCCCCGGTCGACAACTCGGTCTCCCGGCCGTCCGCGCCGCGGGCCATCAGCGGGTCGTTGCGGAGGCCACCGGCACCGTCGTCGAGCCGGTGGAGCAGCCGGCCGTCCGGTAAGGCCGGGCCGGGCCGGGCACCGGCGCGGGCGGCCACGACCCGACCCCGCGCGTCCAGGCTCAGCACCTGCCCACCCGGCGCGAGGGTGATCGCGCCGTCGGCCACCCGGGCGGCGTCGGCCTCGAACCGTTGCACCTGGCCGCCGTCCCCGACAGCCGAGGCCCCCGTCAGCCGGGCCGCCGCCAGGTCGACGCTCCACAACCGGACCGGCCGGACCTGCCGCGGCTGCGGGCCGACCAGCTCGGCCAGTAGGGCGTGGTCGCCGGTCACCAGCGCCGTCAGATATCCGGTGGGACGGCCCGCCCCCGTCACCTGGCGTACGTCGCCGCTGGCGAGGTCCAGGATCACGATGCGGTACCCCTCGGCCGGCTGGACGACCAGGGCGCGGGTGCCGTCCGGGGTGAAGGCGACGTGGCCGACCGGGGCGAGCAGGTCCCGCACGGTCCCCTCCAGGCCGATCAGGCTCAACCGGCGCTGCCCGTCGACGATCCGCAGGTGGGCGAAACCGGCCGGGCCGACCGCGCCGTCCGGCTCACCCCGGGCCAGCTCGACCCCGGTCGACCTGGCGACGCCGGTACGGGTGTCGACCACGCTCACCCGCCGGGTGCCGGTCTCGGTGACGAACAGGTGCCGGCCGTCGGCGGTGGCGCCGAACGGCGTACCGGCGACGGTGACCGGTGGGCTCGGCACCCCGGTGCTCAGGTCGACCGCGCCCCACTGCCCGGTGTGGCTGACCGACCAGAGCAGGCCACCGGTCGACCCGGCGTGGCAGCGGGCCTCCACGGCGGGCTGCCGGACCTGCCCGTCGGCGCGTACCACCAGGCACCGGTTGCCGGTGACGGCCAGCCCGGCACCGACCGGGGTGACCGTGCGTACCGAGCTGTGGTCGGGCAGTTCGGTGTCGCGTACCCGGCCGTCGGCGACGAAGGCGTCCCGGGGGTCCTCGGCCAGCCCCCGGGCCACGGTCGGGCCCAGCGGATCGCCGAGTGCCACCTCGACGTGCCGGCGCGTCGGTGCCACCCCGGTCAGCTCGGCGCCGAACCGCTCGACCTGGTACAACCCGTGCAGGTCGGACCGCCGGTCGTCGGCCACCGAACCGAGCAGGACGGCCGGACCCAGGCCGGTGACCTCGGCGGGCAGCTCGCCCACCCGGACCGGGCCGCGGTCCTCCGCCGGCCCGGAGCAGGCCACCACCCCACCCACCCCGACCGCCAGGAACACCGCCACCACACCTCTGCCACGCATGACGGACATGGTGCTGGTTGCCGGCAACCCCGTCCACCGGAGCAGCGAACCGGCGGGCCCGTTGACCCCCATGGGCGGGCCGGTGGGTCGCGTTGGGTGGGCCGGTGGGTCGCGTGGGGCGGGCCGGGCGGGTCGCGCTGGGTGGGGCAGACGGCTCAGCGGGTCGCGGTGGGTGGGGCAGACGGCTCAGTGGGTCGCGGCGAGGGCGTCGGTCTTCTCATCCGCCACCGGCGGACCGGTCCGGCGGCGGCGCAGCTCCACCGGCAGGACGACGAGCGCGACGAGTAGGCCGATCCCGCCGGTCACCACGAAGCCCCACGGCGGCGAGGTGCGGTCGATGACCAGCCCGGCCAGGGGCGCGCCGACGGCGATGCCGACCGTCACCGCCGAACCCTGCAGCCCCATCGCCTCCCCCCGCACCTCCGCCGGGGCGAGCCGGCTGACCAGGTCGGAGGTGGCGGCCAGGGTGGGCGCGCAGAGCAGCCCGGCCGGGATCAACGCCAGGCAGAGCAACCACCAGTACCCCCCGCCGAGCCCCACCGGAATGGTGCAGAGGCTCAGCGCGGCCAGCAACGCCAGCGGCGAGAAGGACCGGCTGACCGCGCCGTAGGCGAAGCCGCCGACCAGCGAGGCGACCGCCCAGACCGCCAGGACCAGACCGGTCCAGCCGACCGCACCACTCTCGCGCAGCACGGCGACCACCGCGACGTCGGTACCCCCGAGGACCAGGGTGGCGGCGGCGCTGACGGCGAAGACGGCGAGCAGGCGGGGGGTCAGCCACTGCCGGCGGGGCACCCGGCGGGCCGGCGCGGCCGTCTCGCCGGCGCTGCGGATCGGCGGGTTGAGCAGCCAGAGCAGGATGCCGGAGGCGACCAGCCCGGCACCGACGAACCAGAGCGTGCTCCGGGCCGAGATCGTGGTGGCCGCCGCGACGGCCAGCGCCGGGCCGATCATGAACGACAGCTCGGTGGACATCGAGTCCAGCGCGTACGCCGGGCGGCGGCCCTCGGGCGGCACGAGCGCGGCGATCGACTGGCGGATCACCGAGAAGATCGGCAGGGCCAGCAGCCCGGCGACGAACGCCGTCACGAGCAGTACCGGGTAGGGCAGGGCCGGTGCGGTGGACCAGAACAACGCCTCGGCGACCGTGGTGAGGGCCAGCACCGGGCGCAGACCGTGCCTGTCGATCAGCCGACCCAGTAGCGGGTTGCCGACCGCCGCCCCGACCGTGATCGCCGCACCCACCAGCCCGGCCGCGCCGTAGCCGCGGCCGAGGTCCAGCACCACGTAGAAGGTGAGGGTCACGCCGGTGGCGGTGATCGGCACCCGGGCGAGCACCGACACCGCCAGCAGCGACCGGAGACCGGGCAGGGCGAGTGCCTCCCGGTAAGGCTTCATGTTCATCGTGGTCCGTACCTCCGGGCGACATCTTCGACCCCGGGTGCGACAGACACCACTCAATTGTCGGTTAAGCGCTGCGGATCACAGGCGCCCCGCGCATGGTCACCCCGGCGCCCTCCATCGCCCGCAGGGCCACGTCGGTGGTGGCCGGTGCCACGGCGGCGGTCAGGTCGAGCAGCACGGTGGTGGCGAACCCCTCCCGGGCCGCGTCCAGGGCGGTGGCCCGGACGCAGTGGTCGGTGGCGATCCCCACCACGTCGACCCGGTCCACGTCGCGTCGCCGCAGCCAGTCCGCCAGGCCCTCGCCGTCGGCCGCGTGCCCCTCGAAACCGGAGTACGCCGCGGCGTACTCGCCCTTGTGGAAGACCGCCTCCACCCGCCCGGTGTGCAGCTCCGGATGGAACTCGGAGCCGGCGGTGCCGACCACGCAGTGCCGGGGCCAGGAGTCGATGAAGTCCGGATCGTCGCTGAAGTGGGAGCCGGGGTCGACGTGGTAGTCCTTGGTCGCCACCACGTGGTCCCAACGGTCCGGCTCGGCGGCGAGCAGCCGGGAGATCCCGGCCGCCACCCCGGCCCCGCCGGTCACCGCGAGGGAACCGCCCTCGCAGAAGTCGTTCTGCACGTCCACGATGATCAACGCACTACCCATCGGATGTTCCTTCCACGTTCGCGGGGGTCAGCTCACGGGTACGTCAGCTCGTGGGTACGACCGTCACCGGGACCGCCGGATCACCGGCGGAGAGCTTCAGCCCCTCCCAGGGGATGGAGATCAGGCACTGCCGCAGGTGCTCGCGGGACTCGTCAAGCGACACCGGCTCGGCGGGCTCGCCACCGGCGACGTACGTGCGCTGCAGCAGCCGGTCGTTGGGCTGCCGGTCCGGCACGCCCTGCGGCACGACGACCTCCTCGGTGGCGGTGCCGGTCGGCTTGTGCCGCCGGACGGCCACCTTACGTCCGCCGATCGTCGACTTGTGCTCGGACCGCTTCACCACCGGCCGTCCCTCGACCTCGACCAGCTTGTAGACCAGGCTGGCGGTGGGCGCGCCGGAGCCGGTGACCACCGAGGTGCCGGCACCGTACATGTCCACCGGCTCGGCGGCGAGCGCGGCGATGGCGTACTCGTCGAGGTCACCCGAGACGATGATCTTGGTCTCGGTGGCGCCCAGCGAGTCCAGCAGCTCGCGCGACTGGTGGGCGATGACCGCCAGGTCACCGGAGTCGATCCGGACCGCCCGCAGCTGCGGCCCGGCCACCTCGATCGCGTTGCGGATGCCCTGGCTGATGTCGTACGTGTCGACCAGCAGCGTGGTGTCCCGGCCCAGCGAGGCGACCTGCGAGGCGAACGCGGTCTTCTCGTCGGTGTGCAGCAGGGTGAAGGCGTGCGCGGCGGTGCCCGCGGTGGGGATGCCGTAGCGCCGGCCGGCGGCGAGGTTGGAGGTGAACCGGAACCCGGCCAGATAGGCGGAGCGGGCGGCGGCCACCGCGGCCTCCTCGTGTGCCCGGCGGGAGCCCATCTCGATAAGTGCCCGGCCCCGGGCGGCGGTGACCATGCGGGCCGCCGCGGCGGCCACCGCGCAGTCGTGGTTGAGCACCGACAGCACCAGCGTCTCCAGCACCACGCACTCGGCGAACCCGCCGGAGACGGTGAGGATCGGGGAGCCGGGGAAGAACAGCTCCCCCTCGGCGTACCCCTCGATGTCGCCGGTGAAGCGGTAACCGGCCAGCCAGGCGGCAGCAGCCTCGTCGACCACCCCGGTGCGGCGCAGGAAGTCGATCTCGTCGGCGTCGAAGCGGAAGTCCCGGATCAGCTCGATCAGGCGGGCGGTGCCGGCGACCACGCCGTAGCGCCGGCCGGTGGGCAGGCGGCGGCTGAACACCTCGAAGACGCAGGGCCGGTCGGCGGTGCCGTCCCGCAACGCGGCGCTGACCATGGTCAGCTCGTAGTGGTCGGTCAGCAGCGCGGGGCGAAAGGTGCTCACGTACCCCAGCCTAGAGTTCCTCCGGTCGTCGTGCCGACCGGGCTGCGTACGGGTGGTCGTGCTGGTCAGGGCCCTGCCAGCGGCGTCGGGCGGGGAGCACCGGGCGGTCGCGCACGGTGCTGGTCCGCTCCCGCCCGGCGTTCCGGTTCATCGGTTCGTCACTTCCGGTGGCACGATGGGGGGCATGGCGGCTCCACAGGTTGCACCGGTCGAGACGACGGACACCGAAGAGGTGCCCGCTTCCGACCGGCCATGGGTGACGATCGTCTGGGATGACCCGGTCAACCTGATGACGTACGTCACCTGGGTTTTCCAGAAGCTCTTCGGATACAGCCGGGAGAGGGCCGAGCAACTGATGTTGGACGTGCACCACAAGGGGCGGGCGGTGGTCTCCAGCGGGGCCCGGGAACGGATGGAGCACGACGCGGCGCAACTGCACGCGTACGGCCTGTGGGCGACGGTGGAGCGCGCGTGAGCATGTTCCGTCGCCGGGAGGACCGCTACGTGGCGACCTTCGCCGTGGACGAGGTGCGGGTGCTGCGCAAGGTGGCCTCGGAGGTGGTCGGCCTGCTCACCGACGGCTTCGACCACACCGACCCGGTCGTCGGCCGGCTCTTCCCCGAGGCGTACCCGGACGACCCGTCCGGCGCGGAGGAGTTCCGCCGGTACACCGAGGGGGACCTCAAGACGGCCAAGATCGACCAGGCCGGGGCGATCCTCGCCGCGCTGCCCGACGAGGCCGGTGGGGAGGTACGCCTGGACGCCGAGGCCGCCGAGGCGTGGCTGCGGGCGCTGAACGACGCCCGGCTGGCGATGGGCGTCCGGCTGGAGATCAAGGACGGCACCGACCTGGGCGAGGAACTGGACGAGGCGGTCGCCACCGACCCCAGCTCCTCCCGGGTGTTCCAGCTCTCCGTCTACGCCTACCTCGGCTACCTCCAGGAATCCCTCCTCCTAGCCCTCATCGACTAGCTGTGTGTGTAAGGAAGGGCCCCCTGTTAACGCTTTCGGT
This sequence comes from Micromonospora yangpuensis, assembly GCF_900091615.1. Classification (NCBI taxonomy): domain Bacteria; kingdom Bacillati; phylum Actinomycetota; class Actinomycetes; order Micromonosporales; family Micromonosporaceae; genus Micromonospora; species Micromonospora yangpuensis. The sequence goes on from NZ_FMIA01000002.1 coordinate 1,529,110, forward strand.
AGAGAAGGGCACCCTTCTCACCAGCGGGCGTTAACAAGGGGCCCTTCCTTCGCGCGGGGTGGGGGGTCGCGTGGGGTGGGGGTCAGGTGGGGGAGACGGCGTTGAGGGCGGCCAGTTCCTGCTCGTCGAGGGTCAGGTCAGCGGCGGCGGCGGAGTCCCTGATCGTTTCGGGGCGGCTCGCGCCGGGGATCGGCACCACCACCGGTGCCAGGGACAGCTGCCAGGCCAGGCAGACCTGCTGCGGGCTGACCCCGCGCGCCTCGGCGATCTCGGCGAACGGACGGAACCGCCCGCCCAGGTCCCCGGCGCGGCCGATGCCGCCCAGCGGCGACCAGGGCAGGAACGCCAGCCCCAGCTCCGCGCAGAGGCGCAGCTCCTTCTCGCTGCTGCGGAACTCCGGGGAGAACTGGTTCTGTACGGCGGTCAGCCGGTCGCCGAGGATCTCGTGGGCCTGCCGGATCTGGTCCGGGTCGGCGTTGGAGATGCCGGCCTGCCGGATCTTGCCGGCGTCGGCCAGTTCCCGCAGCGCGCCGATCGACTCGGCCCACGGCACCCGGGGGTCCGGCCGGTGGTACTGGTACAGCCCGATGGCCTCGACGCCCAGGCGGGCCAGGGAGGCGTCGCAGGCGGCCCGCAGGTAGTCGGGGGAGCCGTTCTGGGCCCACTCCGAGCCGCCGGGGCGGGTGTGGCCGCCCTTCGTGGCGACCAGCACCGCCGAGGTGTCCCCGCCGTAGCTGGCCAGCGCGCGGGCGATCAGCGACTCGTTGTGCCCGAAGTCGTCGGAGCCCAGCGAGTACGCGTCGGCGGTGTCGATGAGCGTGACGCCGGCGTCCAGCGCGGCGTGGATGGTCCGGATCGAACGCTCGGTGTCCGGCCGGCCGGTGACCGACATCGGCATCCCGCCGAGTCCGATCGCGCCTACCTGCACCGAACCGAGGCGACGTTGCTGCATGGGGAACTCCTTCGCTTTTGCCGCTGTCTCCGGCATTCGTACCCCTTCGTGGGCGGTGGAAAAATCAACCCGCGCCGAAATTCCGTCCGCCCGGTGGGAAGGTGACGGCGCCCACGTCGGGCTGCGGCCCGACAGGCGTTAGGCTGGTTCACGTGCTGAGCATCGACCGGTCGATCGTCGAGGCGATCGTCGCCCACGCCCGTCGGGACCATCCCGACGAGGCCTGTGGTGTGGTCGCCGGACCCGCCGGCAGTGACACCCCGACCCGGCACATCCCGATGGACAACGCCGCCCGGTCGATGACGTTCTACGAGTTCGACTCGATGGAGCAGCTGCGGGTCTGGCGGGAGATGGACGACCGGGACGAGGAACCCCTCGTGATCTATCACTCGCACACCGCCACCGAGGCCTACCCGTCCCGGACGGACGTCTCGTTCGCCGGTGAGCCGGGAGCGCACTACCTGCTGGTCTCCACCCGGGAGCCCGACGCCGAGGAGATCCGCTCGTTCCGGATCGTCGACGGCGTGGTCACCGAGGAGCCGGTCCGGATCGTGGACGCCCCGGTGGATCCGCACGCCGTCCAGTCCTACATGTTCGGGCAGAGCCCGGCGACGGTCGACTACGAGTGTTCCGACCGCTGATCACCCAGCGCCGGCCCACCTGTTCCCGTCATCCAGGCACACCCGATCGAGGAGTTTCCACATCATGGCCATCGAGGTTCGCATCCCCACCATCCTGCGCAGCCACACCGGCGGCGCGAAGGTCGTCGAGGGCACCGGGGACACCCTGGGCGACCTGCTCACCGACCTGGACTCCCGGCACGCCGGGCTGCGGGGCCGGCTGGTCACCGAGGCCGGCGCGCTGCACCGGTTCGTCAACGTCTACGTCAACGACGAGGACGTCCGGTTCCTCGGCGCGCTGGACACCAAGCTCTCCGACGGTGACAGCGTCACCATCCTGCCCGCAGTGGCCGGCGGCGCGTTCGGGTTCGCCGCGGCGGCCGCGATCGCCTCGCACAGCGCGGCGGCACTCGCCGCCCGGCACGGCGTCGACAGCCGGCGCGTCACCGTCACCCGCTGACGGGCGGTCGCCATGGCCAGGTACGACAGCCTGCTCGACGCCTGCGGCGGTACGCCCCTGATCGGGCTGCCCCGGCTCTCGCCGACGGTGCCCGAGGGGGCGCCGCCGGTGCGGCTCTGGGCCAAGCTGGAGGACCGCAACCCGACCGGCAGCATCAAGGACCGGGCGGCGTTGTTCATGGTCCGCGCCGCCGAGGAGGCCGGCCGGCTCCGTCCGGGTGACACGATCCTGGAGCCGACCAGCGGCAACACCGGCATCTCGCTGGCCATGGTGGCGAAGCTGCGCGGCTACCGGTTGGTCTGCGTCATGCCGGAGAACGTCTCCACCGAGCGGGTGCAACTACTCCGGATGTACGGCGCTGAGATCATCTTCTCGCCGGCGGCCGGTGGCTCCAACCAGGCCGTGGCCACCGCCAAGCAGATCTCGGTGGAACACCCCGACTGGGTGATGCTCTTCCAGTACGGCAATGAGGCCAACGCGCGGGCCCACTACGAGACCACCGGCCCGGAGCTGCTGCGGGACCTGCCCTCGATCACCCACTTCGTGGCCGGTCTGGGCACCACCGGGACCCTGATGGGCACCGGGCGGTACCTGCGGGAGAAGGTCGAGGCGATCCAGATCGTCGCGGCCGAGCCCCGGTACGGCGAGTTGGTCTACGGCCTGCGCAACATCGACGAGGGGTACGTCCCGGAGCTGTACGACGCCACCGTGCTGTCCCGGCGGTTCTCCGTCGGCACCCGGGACGCGGTGCTGCGTACCCGGCAGTTGGTGGAGGTGGAGGGAATCTTCGCCGGCTTCTCCACCGGGGCGATCCTGCACGCGGCGTTGGCCGTGGCGCACGAGGCGGTCCGCGACGGCCGCCGGGCCGACGTGGCCTTCGTGGTCTGCGACGGTGGCTGGAAGTACCTCTCCACCGGGGCCTACGGCGGCACGTTGGCCGACGCCGAGGAGGCCCTGGAGGGTCAGCTCTGGGCGTGAGTGTCCGCAGCCCCGGCCCGGCGTTCAATCGGGCCGGGGCTGTTCACTCTTCGTGTTGATGATCTCGTTTCAGCGTGACGCCAAGGGGCGTTCGGCCCGGCTGGGTGTCACGTTGGCGACAACTTGCACGAGATGATTCGTGCCCCGCTCACGTCGGCGTAGGCTGCCCAGCGTGGCGTACGCGTCGGTAAAGATCATCGGTGGGTGCAGGGCCGGTGCGGTGACTACGGCGCGTGGCAGTGGGACAACCGGATGCGCCTGACCGTCCTGGGTTGCGCGGGTAGTTTTCCCGGCCCCGACTCCCCCTGTTCGGCGTATCTGGTCGAGGCCGACGGCTTCCGGTTACTTGTCGACTTCGGCTCCGGGGCGCTGTCCACCCTCCAGCGGTACGTGGGGCTGCACGCGGTGGACGCCATCCTCCTCACCCACCTGCACTGCGACCACATCCTCGACGCCGCGTCGTACATCGTGGTCCGCCGGTACGCGCCGGACGGACCGTACCCCGCCCTGCCGGTGTACGCCCCCTCGGGCGCGCCGGACCGGCTTTCCGCCGCGTACGGGCAGACGGACACCACCATCGACGACGTGTACCAGTTCTACGGCCTCCAGCCCGGCACCTTCCCGATCGGGCCGTTCAGCGTCACCGTCGACCGGGTCAACCACCCGATCGAAACGTACGGGGTACGGCTGGAACACGAGGGGCGGGTGCTCTGCTACTCCTCCGACACCGCGCCCTGTGAGGCGCTGCTGCGGCTGGCGCAGGACGCCGACGTGTTCCTCTGCGAGGCCAGCTACCTCGACGGCGTCGACAACCCACCCGATCTGCACCTGACCGGGCGGGAGGCCGGCGAGGCGGCGACCAAGGCCGGGGTCGGCCGGTTGCTCCTGACCCACCTGGTGGTGGCCTGGGGCAGCGAGGCGCACACGCTGGACTCGGCCACCGCCGCGTTCCCCGGCCCCCTTGAGGTGGTCCGCCCCGGCGCCAGCTACGACATCTGACCCGGCCCCGGGCACCGGGCGGTGCCGCCACCGCAATAGGGTGCAGGGATGGCGCGACCTGACGGGCGACTGCCCGACCAACTCCGACCGGTGACCCTGACCAGAGGATGGAGCTCCCATCCGGAGGGTTCGGTGCTCGTGGAGTTCGGCGGGACCCGGGTGCTCTGCACGGCCAGCGTCACCGAGGGGGTGCCCCGCTGGCGGCGCGGCTCCGGGCTGGGCTGGGTGACCGCCGAGTACGCGATGCTGCCCCGGGCCACCAACACCCGCTCGGACCGGGAGAGCGTCAAGGGCCGCATCGGTGGCCGTACCCACGAGATCTCCCGCCTGATCGGTCGCAGCCTGCGGGCCAGCATCGACCTGAAGGCGCTGGGCGAGAACTCGATCGTGCTCGACTGCGACGTGCTCCAGGCCGACGGCGGCACCCGGACCGCGGCGATCACCGGCGCCTACGTGGCGCTGCACGACGCGGTCGGTTGGCTGGCCGCGCGCAAGGCGCTGGCCGGCAAGCCGGAGAAGGTGATGCACCGGTCGGTCGCCGCGGTCAGCGTGGGTGTGGTCGCCGGCGAGGCCCGGCTGGACCTCAACTACACCGAGGACGTGGCCGCCGAGGTCGACATGAACGTGGTCTGCACCGACGGTGGGGACTTCGTCGAGGTGCAGGGGACCGGCGAGGCGGGGGTCTTCGCCCGGGACCAGCTCGACGCGCTGCTCGACCTGGGCACCGCAGGTTGCCTGGAACTCGCCGAGGCCCAGCGGAAGGCTCTCACGTCATGAACAAGGTGCTGCTCGCCACCCGTAACCAGAAGAAGCTGATCGAGCTGCAGCGGATCCTCGACGGCGCCCTCGGCGCGCACCGGGTCGCCCTGCTCGGCCTGAACGACGTGGACGACTACCCGGAGCTGCCGGAGAGCGGCCTCACCTTCGGCGAGAACGCGCTGATCAAGGCGCGGGAGGGGTGCCGGCGGACCGGTCTGCCCACCATCGCCGACGACTCGGGGCTCGCGGTGGACGCCCTCAGCGGGATGCCGGGGGTGTTCAGCGCCCGGTGGGCCGGTCGGCACGGCGACGACCAGGCCAACCTGCAACTGGTCCTGGACCAGATCGCCGACCTGCCGGACGAACACCGGGGCGCCTCCTTCGTCTGCACCGTCGCGCTGGTGCTGCCCGGTGGCAAGGAGCACCTGGTCGACGGCCGCCAGGCCGGCCGGTTGTTGCGCGCGCCGCGCGGTGACGGTGGCTTCGGGTACGACCCGATCTTCCTCGGCGACGGGCAGAAGCACACCAATGCCGAGCTGACCCCGGCGGAGAAGGACGCCATTAGCCACCGGGGCAAGGCGCTGCGGGAGCTGGCGAAGTTGGTGGCGAAGGTGCTACCCCCGGTGAGCTGAGGCGCGGACCCGACCGGAGAACCGAACCACCTGGTACCGGCTTGCCCTGCTTGCGGGCCGTGGGGTATCTGTAGGGCAGGCCGGGGGCGCTTGGAAAGGAAGCCCCGAGGGCCTCTTTTCCCATCACCCGGCCTGTTGCCGACGCCTCCACCCGGCCTGTTGCCGTCGCCACGCCGGCCTGTTGCCGTCGCCACGCCGGCCTGTTGCCGTCGCCACGCCGGCCCGGCGGAACGGGCGGGGGCAAGGTGGTTCGGTTTCCCGGTCACCACAACCAACCCTGACCCGTCACGCTCCCGCTCACCGCCCCCTCCTGCGCGGCCGAGGCACCTCGCCCTCTCCGTACCCGAGCGGGGTGTAGATCTTGGACACTTACCGTCCAAATAGAACGGTAAGTGTCCAAGATTCACTTCCGGGGGTCGCTTCGGCGGGGCGGGGGCGGGGGGTGGTGGGGGTTGGTGGGGGGATGGGCCGCTTTGTGCCGTTCTTGCGGTTGCGAGGTGTCTGCGCCAGAAGGGGCGACTTGGGGCCCCGGAGGTGTGTGTTCTTCCAGGATCGTTCATCGGAGATCGACTCGAAAGGTCAGGCGGCCCACTGCCCCCCACGTAGTGCGTTCACGCGGTAGCCTGCTGTCACTGCGGCAAACCAGGACGTCCACAGTGGTCTTTGCTGACGCGTCCGAGGTGTGCCTGCTCGTCCGATGATCCGGCGGTGGGTGTCCCGCCTGAGCTTTCGAGGTGCAGCAGAGATGGTTGACCCGGCCTCCGCCGACCGTCCACATCAGAGCCGCGACTCCGACGGGACAGCCGCCCCGATGGGGGACCAGCCCGCCCCGACGACCGGCCATCCCGCCGCTCCGGCGGCGGACCAACCGACCGGCCATCCCACCGCCCCGACGACCGGCCATCCCACCGCTCCGGCGGCGGACCAACCGATCGGCCAGCCCACCGCTCCGACGGCGGACCAGTCCGTGCCGCCGACCGGCCATTCCAGCGCTCCGCCGACCGGCCAGTCCAGCGGCCCGGCGGCCGGCCGGCCCGGCGACGCGGCGGCCGATCAGGTCACCACTCCGGTGGCCGGCCGGGCCGGTCGGTCGTTGGCGCTGCGGGCCGGCCGGTCCCTGGCGGTGTCGAAGAGCGACGGGGCGTCGCAGGTGCCGGCCGAAGGGACCCCGGTGACCAGGGCCGACCGGCTGGCCCGCTGGGCGGTGCCGCTGGTCCCCGCCGTGGTGGCCCTGCTCGTCGTGCTCTACGACATCGACCGTCGCCAACTCTGGCGGGACGAGGTCTCCACCTGGTTGGCGTCCACCATGTCCGTCGCCGACCTGCAGCGGATGATCGAGAAGAGCGACGTCGTCATCGCGCCCTACTACCTGCTGATGCACGGCTGGCTCGCGGTGTTCGGCGACTCGCCGGTGGCCCTGCGGCTGCCCTCGGTGCTGGGGATGGCGGCCACCGCCGCGCTGACCGCGATGATCGGCCGGAAGCTGTTCGACGTACCGGTGGGGCTCTGCGCGGGGTTGATCGTCGCGGTCCTGCCGACCGTCTCCCGTTTCGGCCAGGAGGCGCGGCCCTACGCGCTGGCCACCGCCGCCGCCGTGTTGGCGACCCTGCTGTTCCTCCGGGCGGTCGAGCGGCCGTCGTGGTTGCGCTGGCTCGGGTACGCCCTGACGGTGGTCCTGATCGGTCTGTTGCACCTGGTCGCGCTCCTGGTGCTGCTGCCCCATCTCGCCTACCTGCTGGGTCGGCGCCAGGGCGGGGCCGGCCTCGGCCCGTGGGCGCTGGCAGCCTCGCTCGGTCTGCTGCCGGTGCTGCCGCTGGTCTGGCTCGGCTCCAGTCAGGCCGGGCAGGTCTCCTGGATCCAGCCGGCCACCTGGGAGAGCACCATCGACGAGATCGCCGAGGTCACCGGCAGCGTTCCGGTCGGCGCGCTGCTGATCGGGCTGGCCCTGCTCGGCTGCGCGCTGCTGGGCCGGGCGGGTCTGCTGCTCGGCACCTGGGCCGTGGGCCCCTTCCTCGTGCTGCTGCTCATCTCCCCGCTGACGGCCCTGCTCCTGCACCGGTACGTGCTGTTCACGCTGCCGGCCTGGGCCCTGCTGGCGGTCGCGGCGGTCGCCCGTTCCGTCGCCGCGGCCCGGTCGGTCGAGTCGCCCTGGTCGGCCAGGCCGGGCCGGTCGGCCGAGCCACCCTGGTCGGCCTCGTCGGCCACCTCGGCCACCTCGGCCACGTCGGCCACGTCGGCCACGTCGGCCACGTCGGCCACGTCGGCCACGTCGGCCACGTCGGCCACGTCGGCCACGTCGGCCACCTCGGCCACCTCGGCCACGTCGGCCGCCTCGGTCACGTCGGCCACGTCGGCCGAGTCGCCCTGGTCGGCCGAGTCGCCCTGGTCGGCTGAGCCGGACTGGCCGGACCAGCCGGCCCGGTCGGCGCAGCCGTCCCGTCGTCTCCGGTACCTCGCCCCGGCGGCGCTGGTCGTGCTCTGTGTGGCCTTCGGCCTACCCGCCCACGGTCAGGAGCGGCAGATCGTGGTGGAGGGGGAGCCGGACCTTCGGGGAGCGGTCCGGGTGATCGCCGCCGAGATCGCCGCCGGTGACCGGTTGGCGATCAACTCCCGGTTTCCCAACCGGATGCAGGAGGGGTTGGACTACCACTTCCACCGGGCCGGGCGGAAGAGCCCACCCACCGTCTTCACCGCCAACCCGGGGGCCAGACCCACCTACCCCCGACAGTGTCGCAACGCCAACAACTGCCTGTCGTCGGTGCAGCGGCTCTGGCTGATCAGCACGTCACGGACGGAGGACCCACGGGACGCCATGCATCCGTCACTGGCTGGGCCGATGCGCGAGGAGTTCGCCCCGATCCGGATCGTCGAGCTGACCAACGTGACGGTCTCCCTCTGGCAGGCCCGTTGACCGGCCCGGCGTCCCTACGAGGGCCCGCCCCGTCGGTGCTGGCGGGACGCCCCACCGTCGTCCCGGTGCGAGCGGCGGTGATGGTGCGCTGGCTCGGTGCTGCCTCGACGTCCGCAGTTGGCCTTCGGGTCGACGCCGCCGAAGGAAAGACTCAATCAAGCGTCCCGACTTCCCGCTCGATGGCGGCCCGCAGGTCGGGACCGCGTACCACCTGCCGGGCCGCCTCCAGTAGCGGGGCGAGGAAGACGTCCGGGCCCGGCTCGCCCAGCACCCCGCCGAGCGCGGCCAGCGCCGCCCGCCCGGCCGGCGACGGGGTAAGCGGGGCGCGCAGTTGCAGACCGCGTATGGCGGCCAGCAGCTCGACCGCGAGCAGGCTGGTCAGGTTGTCCAGCACGGTCCGCAGCTTCTTGGTCGCCGCCCAGCCCATCGAGACGTGGTCCTCCTGCATGCCGCTGGTGGGCAGCGAGTCGACCGAGGCGGGAGCGGCCAGCCGCCGGTTCTCCGCGACGATGCCGGCGGCGGTGTACTGGGCGATCATCAGCCCGGAGTTCACCCCGGCGTCGGGGGAGAGGAACGCCGGCAGGTCCCGGTTGCGGGTCACGTCCAGCAGCCGGTCCACCCGCCGCTCGGCCATCGCCCCCACCTCGGCGGCGGCGATGGCCAGGTAGTCGGCGGCGAAGCCGAGCGGCGCACCGTGGAAGTTCCCGGTCGACTCGACCCGGCCGTCCGGCAGCACCACCGGGTTGTCCACCACGGAGCGCAGCTCCCGGTCGGCCACCGTACGGACGAAGTCCAGGGTGTCCCGGGCCGCCCCGGCCACCTGCGGCGCACACCGCATCGAGTACGCGTCCTGCACGGCGTGCGCCAGGTCGTCGCGGTGCGAGTCCATCACCCGGGAGTCCTGCAGCAGCCGGTGGATGTTCGCCGCCGAGACCGCCTGCCCGGGATGCGGTCGGATGGCGTGCAGCTCCGGCAGGAAGGGCCGCTCCGAACCGAGCATCGCCTCGACGGCCAGGGCGGCGGTGACGTCGGCCATGGTGAACAGGTGCGCCGCGTCGTGGCCGGCCAGCAGCAGCATGCCGAGCATCCCGTCGGTGCCGTTGATCAGCGCCAGCCCCTCCTTGGCGGCCAGCTCGACCGGGGCGAGCCCGGCGGCGCGCAGCGCGTCGGCGGCGTCGATCCGTTCACCTGCCGGACCGAGCACCCAGCCCTCGCCGAGCAGCGCCAGCGCGCAGTGCGCCAACGGGGCCAGGTCGCCGGAGGCCCCGAGCGAGCCGTGCTCCGGCACCCACGGGGTGATCCCGTGGTTGAGCAGGTCGACCAGGGCCTCGGCGACCAGCGGTCGGACGCCGGAGCGGCCCAGCGCCAGCGACCGTACCCGCAGCAGCATCATCGCCCGGACCACCTCGCGCGGCATCGGCGCGCCCACCCCGGCGGCATGTGAGCGGATCAGCGCGTGCTGCAGCTCGGCCCGGCGTTGCGGGGCGACGAAGGTGTTCGCCAGCGCGCCGAAGCCGGTGGAGACCCCGTACACCGGGCGGCCGGCGGCCTCGATGCCGTCCACGATGGCCCGGCTGGTCGCCATCGCGGCGGTCGTGGCCGGATCGAGGACCACCGTGGCGTCGCCGCGGGCCACGGCGAGCACGTCGGCGGCCGAGACTCCGGTGGGGTGGATGGTGACGTGCGTGTTCATCGTGGGACTCCGTCGTGCAGGACCTGGCGGACCAACGGGACACCGGGCCGGTAGGCCAGGTGCAGGTGCGAGGGGGCGTCGAGGATCATCAGGTCGGCCCGGGCGCCGGGGCGCAGCACCCCGACGTCGGTGCGGCGCAGCGCCCGCGCGCCACCGGCGGTCGCCGCCCACACCGCCTCCGCCGGGGTCATGCCCATCTCGCGTACGGCCAGCGCCACGCAGAACGGCATCGACGAGGTGTACGACGAGCCGGGGTTGCAGTCGGTGGCCAACGCGACGGTGATCCCCGCGTCGAGCAGCCGCCGGGCGTCCGGGTAGGGCGACCGGGTGGAGAACTCGGCCCCCGGCAGCAGGGTCGCCACGGTGGTGGTGCCGGTGCGGTCCGGCCCGGCGGTCGAGGCGAGCGCGTCGACGTCGGCGTCGGTCAGGTGGGTGCAGTGGTCGACGCTGGCCGCGCCCAGCTCCACCCCGAGCCGTACCCCGGGTCCGGGGCCGAGCTGGTTGGCGTGCAGCCGGACGCCCAGCCCGGCGGCCTGCCCGCAGGTGAGGATCGCCCGGGCGTGGTCGGCGTCGAAGGCGCCCCGCTCGCAGAACACGTCGATCCAGCGGGCGTACGGCGCGGCGGCGCGCAGCATCGGCCCGCACACCAGCCCGACGTAGTCGTCCGGGCGGTCGGCGTACTCGGTGGGGACCACGTGTGCGCCGAGGAAGGTGGTGTCCCCGGTCACCTCGCCGGCGATGCGCAGCGACCGGACCTCGTCGGCGACCGTGAGGCCGTACCCACTCTTGATCTCGATGGTGGTGGTGCCCTGGCGCAGCGCCTCCGCGCGCAGCCGGCGCACGGTGGCCCGGAGTTCGTCGTCGCCGGCCGCCCGGGTCGCGCCCACGGTGGTCCTGATGCCGCCGCCGGTGTACGGGCGGCCGGCCATCCGGGCGGCGAACTCGACGGCCCGGTCCCCGGCGAAGACCAGGTGCGCGTGGCTGTCCACGAAGCCGGGCAGCACGGCGGCCCCCTCGGCGTCGATCCGGTGGTCGGCGGCGGGCGCGTCCCGGGCCGGCCCGATCCAGACCACCCGGCCCGCCTCGACCAGCAGCGCCACGTTCCGGCGGATGCCGAGTGGGCCACCGGTACCGCTGTCGGCCACGTTGGTGACCAGCTCACCGATCCGGTCGACAAGCAGGCTGCTCATCGCCCGCCCCCCTCGCCCGTCGCCCGGCCCGGGCCGACGGGCCCGGTCGCCCTGCGGGCCGGCCCGGTCCCGGTCGCTCTGCGGGCCGGCCCGGTCCCGGTCGCTCTGCGGGCCGGCCCGGTCCCGGTGGCCGGCGGGGCCGGCCTGGTCGCGGCCGGCCGGGCCGGCGTACCCGCGGTCATCCGGTCACCTCGGCGATGGCGGCGGAGAGTTCGCGCGGCACGTCGACGTGCAGGTGGCGGCCGTCGGCGACCACCGGCCGGCCGTCGACAAGCACGTGGGTGACGTCCGCCGCGCCCGCGGCGAAGAACACCCCGACCGGGGGTACGCCGGCGGTACGGACGCTGTCCAAACTGACCGTGACCAGGTCGGCGCGCCTGCCCACGGCGATCTGCCCGGCGTCGGTCCAGCCCAGCGCGGCGTGCCCGGCGACGCTGGCCGCCCGCAGCAGCGCGGCGGCCGGGAAGTGGCCCCGACGGCGGGTCCGCAGCCGCTCGTCCAGCTCCATCGCCCGGGCCTCCTCGAACGGGTCGACGACCGCGTGGCTGTCACTGCCCAGGCTCAGCGTGATGCCGGCGTCGACCATCCGGCTGGCCGGTCCGATCCCGTCGGCCAGGTCCCGTTCGGTGGTGGGGCAGAGGCAGACCCCGGTGCCGGACTCGCCGAGCAGGGTCAGGTCACCGCTGGTCAGGTGGGTGGCGTGGACGGCGGTCACGGTGGGTCCGAGCACCCCGTGCCGGGCCAGCAACCCGGTCGGGGTCAGCCCGTGCACCGACCGGCAGGCGTCGTTCTCGGCCGGCTGCTCGGAGAGGTGCACGTGCAGCGGCGAGCCCCGTTCGCGGGCCCAGGTCGCGACCGTGCCGAGTTGTGCGGCCGGCACCGCCCGTACCGAGTGCACCGCCGCCCCCAGCCGGGCGTGCCCGGCTGACCCGGCCGGACCGGGTCCGTCACCGGCAGCTGACCCGGCCGGACCGGGTCCGTCACCGGCAGCGGCCCCGGCCGGACCGAGTCCGTCACCGGCAGCGGCCCCGGCCGGACCGGCGGCGTCGGGGGGCGCGGTGGTGCGGCTGGCCAGCGGGTGGGTCGAGAGACGGGCGGCCCAGCGGTCGGCGTCGCCGTCGCCGAACCGGCGCTGCACCCCGGCCAGCGGTGCCCCGTCGACATCGGCGGTCAGGTAGCAGGTGTCCAGCAGGGTGATCCGGATGCCGGCCTGCGCGGCGGCCTCGACAAGCGCCGCGCCCATCGCGTTCGGATCGGCGTACGGGGTGCCGTCCGGGCCGTGGTGCAGGTAGTGGAACTCGCCCACGCAGGTGATCCCGGCCAGCGCCAGCTCGGCGTAGACCGCCCGGGCCAGCGCCAGGTAGCGCTCCGGGTCGAGGCGGGCGGCCACCGCGTACATCTGGTCGCGCCAGGTCCAGAAGTCACCCCGGCCACCGTGGGTACGCCCGCGCAGCGCCCGGTGGAAGGCGTGCGAGTGGGTGTCGGCCAGCCCCGGCAGGGTGAGCCCGGGCAGTCGGACCGCGTCGGCGTACACCTCGACCCCGGTGGTCAGGCCGCCGTCGCCGGTCAGCCGGGTGACCCCGGTGATCCGGCCGTCGGCGGTCTCGATCAGCACGTCGGGGGTGGGTTCGGCCCGGTCGGGCAGCCAGGCGTACTCGGCGAGCCAGCGGGTCACGGTCATCGGGTCAGCTCCGTCAGGACCCGGGCCAGGGCGGTGACCCCGGCGGCGCAGTCGGCGTCGGTGGCGGTCTCGGCCGGGGAGTGGGACACCCCGGTCGGGTTGCGGACGAAGAGCATCGCCGTGGGCAGGTGCCCGGCGAGCACCCCGGCGTCGTGGCCGGCCGCGGTGGGCAGCACCGGGGCGGCCAGCAGCCGGGCCAGTCGGGTACCCAGGCGGTCGTCGAAGGTGACCAGCGGGGTGGCCGACTCCTCGGTCACCCGTACCTCGGTGCCGTCGCGGCGGGCCCGCTCGGCGGCCTTGGCGGCGACCGCCTCGACCAGCGCGTCCAGGGTCTCCTGGTCGGCGGCGCGTGCGTCCAACCAGCCGGTCACCGTCGACGGGACGGCGTTGGTGGCGTTCGGCTCGACCCGGACCCGGCCGACGGTGGCGTGCGCGCCGCGCAGCCGGGCCTCCTTGTTCGCCGCGAGCACGGTGAACGCGTAGGTGAGCATCGGGTCGCGGCGGTCGGCCATCCGGGTCGTACCGGCGTGGTTGGCCTCGCCGTGGACGTCGAAGCGCCACCGGCCGTGCGGCCAGATCGCCTCGGCGACCGCGACCGGCGCGTCCCGCTCGACGAGCGCCCGGCCCTGCTCCACGTGCAGCTCCACGAAGGACGAGAAGCCGGCCAGCAGGTCGGGTCGGGCCCCGACCGGCGCCTGGCCCAGCGCCTCGGCGAAGCTCACCCCGGCCGCGTCGCGCAGCCCGGCCGCGCGGTCGACCTCGATCGCCCCGGTGAGCAGCCTCGACCCCAGACACGGTACGCCGAACCGGGCCCCCTCCTCCTCGACGAAGGCGGCCACCACCACCGGCCGGGTGGGGGTGACCCCGGCGGCGCGCAGCTCGTCGACGGCGAGGAACGCGCTGACGATGCCGAGCGGACCGTCGTACCCGCCGCCGTGCGGCACCGAGTCGAAGTGGCTGCCGACGAGCACCGCGTCGACGGCGTCCGGGTCACCCCAGCGGGCGAGCAGGTTGCCGTTGCCGTCCTCGGTGACCGCCAGCCCCCGCCGCCGGGCCTGCTCCCGGAACCAGTCCCGCAACGCCAGCTCGGCCGCGCCGAGGGCGTACCGCAGGTACCCGCCGCTGCCCGGGTCCCGCCCGATCGCCGCGATCTCGTCCCACAACACACGGAACCTGTAAGGAAGGGACCCTTCCACAACAGAATGCGATAACAAGGGGCCCTTCCTTACTCCGCCATGGGGATGCGGACGTCGGGGTGGGGGGTCGGGTAGCCGGCGTCGACGTGGCGGATCACGCCCATCGCCGGGTCGTTGGTGAGTACCCGTTCGATCTTCTGGCCGGCCAGCGCGGTGCCGTCGGCGACGCAGACCTGCCCGGCGTGCAGGGACCGGCCGATGCCTACCCCGCCGCCGTGGTGCAGGGAGACCCAGGACGCCCCGCTTGCGGTGTTGACCAGGGCGTTGAGCAGCGGCCAGTCGGCGATCGCGTCGGAGCCGTCGGCCATCGCCTCGGTCTCCCGGTACGGGCTGGCCACGCTGCCGCAGTCCAGGTGGTCGCGGCCGATGACCACCGGTGCGGAGAGTTCACCCGAGGCGACCATCTCGTTGAAGCGCACCCCCGCCCGGTCCCGTTCGCCGTAGCCCAGCCAGCAGATCCGGGCGGGCAGCCCCTGGAACGCGACCCGTTCTCCGGCCAGCCGGATCCACCGGGCCAGGGACTCGTTCTCCGGAAACAACTCCAGCACCGCCCGGTCGGTGGCGGCGATGTCGGCCGGATCCCCGGAGAGCGCCGCCCACCGGAACGGCCCCTTGCCCTCGCAGAACAACGGCCGGATGTACGCCGGCACGAAGCCGGGAAAGTCGAAGGCCCGCTGGTACCCGCCGAGCTGCGCCTCGCCCCGGATCGAGTTGCCGTAGTCGAAGACCTCGGCACCGGCGTCGAGGAAGCCCACCATCGCCTCGACGTGTTTCGCCATCGAGGCCCGCGCCCGGTCGGTGTACCCGGTCGGGTCGGCCGCCGCGAGGTCCCGGGCGTCGGCCAGCTCCACCCCCTCCGGCAGGTACGACAGCGGGTCGTGGGCGCTGGTCTGGTCGGTGACGATGTCGATCTCCACGCCCCGGCGCAGCAGCTCGGGGAAGACGGTGGCCGCGTTGCCGACCACGCCGACGCTGAGCGCCCGGCGGTCCCGTCTCGCGGCCGACGCCCGCGCCACCGCGTCGTCGAGGGAGTCGGCGACCTCGTCGAGGTACCGGTCGCGTACCCGGCGGTCCAGCCGGCTCCGGTCGACGTCGACGATGAGGCAGACGCCGCCGTTCATGGTGACCGCGAGGGGCTGGGCCCCGCCCATCCCGCCGCAGCCGGCGGTCAGCGTCAGCGTGCCGGCCAGCGAGCCGGCCGGCCCGTCTCCGGTCAGCTTCGCGGCTACCGCGGCGAACGTCTCGTAGGTGCCCTGCAGGATGCCCTGGGTGCCGATGTAGATCCACGATCCGGCGGTCATCTGCCCGTACATGGTCAACCCGAGCGACTCCAGCCGGCGGAACTCCGGCCAGGTGGCCCAGTCACCGACCAGGTTGGAGTTGGCCAGCAGCACCCGGGGCGCCCACTCGTGGGTGCGCAGCACGCCCACCGGCCGGCCGGACTGGACCAGCATCGTCTCGTCGTCGCGCAGCCCGGTCAGCGTCCGCACCAGGGCGTGGTAGGACGGCCAGTCCCGGGCCGCCCGCCCGGTGCCGCCGTACACCACCAGGTCGTCGGGGCGTTCGGCCACCTCGGGGTCGAGGTTGTTCATCAGCATCCGCAGCGCGGCCTCCTGCGGCCACCCCCGGGCGGTACGCGTGCTGCCACGCGCGGCGCGGACGGGCTCGGGCATGTCGGGCTCCTCTCAGCTGACGAACAACTGGCGGCGGGCGGCGGAGACCTCGAACGCCTCCAGCCGGCGTTGGGTCTCGGCCGGTGCGGCGTCGCAGAGCGCCTGGAGCAGCACCATGGCCAGGGTCATCGGGGCGGTGTGCAGGTCGAAGACGAGTCCGGTGCCGACCCCGGCGGGCAGCACCAGGTCGGCGTGGTCGGTGGCGGGGCTGACCGGGGAGTCGGTGACCGCCACAATGGTCAGGCCGGCCGACCGGGCCTCGCGCAGCGCCTCGAAGGTCTCCCTGGGGTATCGCGGCAGGACCAGCGCCAGCAGGGCGTTCGCCCCGGCGTCGGCGGCCCGTTCCAGCCGGTCGGTGAGCAGGCTGCCGCCGGTGTCGAGCACCCGCACGTCCGGGTGCACCTTGGCGGCGAAGTAGGCGAAGTACGCCGCCAGCGGCGCGGCGGCCCGCAGGCCCAGCACCGGCAGCGGTCGGCTGGCGGCGAGCAGCCGACCGGCCTCGGCGATCCGGTCGGGGTCGGCGAGTTGGCCGGCGAGCCGGTCCAGGTTGCCGATCTCGGCGCGTACCGCCTGTTGCAGTTGGTTGCCGGTCCCGCCGGGCCGGCCGGTCGGCCCGGCGGTCAGCTCGCGCAACCGGCGACGCAGCGCCGGGTACCCGTCGTGGCCGAGGGCGGTGGCGAACCGGGTCACCGAGGGCTGGCTGACCCCGGCCAGCTCGGCGACCTCGGCGGCCGACAGGTAGCCGACCGACGGGGCGTGCTGGACCAGGCAGTGCGCGATGCGCCGCTGGGTGGGGGTGAGCCGGACCCCCTCGAACAGGCCGAGGACCCGCTCGGTGGTCGCGCTGACGGCTCCGTCATTCATGCCGAGACTCTATGCATGAAAACTTTCACCCGGCAAGTGGTCGGGCCGTCCTGGCATCAACTGGGGGGTGGGTGCGTCAGGTGGACGCGTGCGTGCGGCTCGGGTGTGCCGTCCGTTGTGGCGGCTGGCCAACCGGGGGTCCCGATCAGCTCTCCACCGCGGAGCCCCACTGATGTCTCGTCGCCCCATGCCTGCCGACCCGTCGATCGGTGATCGCATTCGGGCCCGTCGTGAGCTTTGGGGAGGTCTGTGGTCGCCATGGCGACCACAGACCTCCCCAAAGCGGGTATGCGGCTCGTGCGCGGCCATGGTGAGGCCATCTGTCTGCTGCTTGACCTTCGAGAGGGGGTGCCGGCTGGCCCGGGCGGCAGCGGTACGCCCGTGACATCGTCCAGTCGCTTTCCGGGCGGCGGTGACGGGCGATGAGCAAGGCGGTGACCGAACTGGTGTCCCTGGTCGGTGCGTAGTCGCACGCGACGTACCACTTTCCCGTACGACCGCTTTGGGTGGTCTGTCGTGTACCTGTCTTATGGCGGTTGATCGCCTCAACCTGTAGTTGCTGGGCGCGATTGTTTGATGGTGTTGGTGTTCGCCGGCAGTGACG
Source organism: Micromonospora yangpuensis (assembly GCF_900091615.1). NCBI lineage: Bacteria > Bacillati > Actinomycetota > Actinomycetes > Micromonosporales > Micromonosporaceae > Micromonospora > Micromonospora yangpuensis. Next base: position 1,546,322 of record NZ_FMIA01000002.1, read on the forward strand.
CCCGCACCGGACCCCGACGATCCACCGCAGCCCGGCTGACCGCCGACGGCCTCCGGGCCGACCGCCACGCCGCCGGCCTGCGGCCCGAAGTCATCGACGGCGGGTCTGCGCTCTGTACTATCCGCACGGCGGGGGCGAGCAGGAGGAGTGGGCATGCAGCCGGACGTTCCGTACAGGTTCACCGAGGCGGTGGGGGAGTGTCCGGTCGGCCGGGCCTGGTCCGCAGTGGACCAGCAGGGGCAACCGGTGACCGTGGTGGTGCTGGAGGGTCCGGCGGCGGCCGACCAGGGCTGGCGGGAGGCGTTCGCGAACGCGGCGACCACCCTCGGCCACACGGCCGGCGGCCACCAGTACGTTCGGGCCGACTTCTACGCGGCCCAACCCTGGGTGGCGTACCCGGCGGCGGCCGGCGCCGCGCCGCAGCGGCTCTTCCACAGCCTCGGCATGGACTACCAGCCGGCCACCCGGCCCGGCTCGACCGTCGGACCCGGTTCGACCGTCGGACCCGGTTCGACCGTCGGACCCGGCTCGACCGTCGGACCCGGCTCGACCGTAGGGCCCGGCTCGACCGCCGTGCCGGCCCAGCCGGTCGGCAGCCCGGCCGAGCCCGTCTCCGGCGGGCCCACCCTGGTCGCCGCGCAAACCCAGCCGGTCTCCGGCGCTGCGGTCGCCCAGCAGGTCTCCGGATCACCCCAGCCCGTCTCCGGTGCCGTGCACGCCCAGCCGGTCTCCGCTGCACCGACCCCCGTCTCCGGATCACCCCAGCCGGTCTCCGGCTCGCCCGGGCCCGTGTCCGGGGCAGGTCAACCGGTCTCCGGGGCACCCCAGCCGCCGTGGGCGACGTCGCCCCAGCCGGTCTCAGGTCAGCCGGTCTCGCCGGCCGAGGCCACCGGGATCAGCTCCGCGCCGCCGGACTCGTTCAGCGCGCCGGGGCGGCGGATCGCACCGGTCCCCCCGGCCCCGCCCAGCCGTACCGGTCGGTGGATCGCCGTCGTGGCGCTGGCGGCGGTGCTCGCCGCCGCGGGCGGGGTCCTGGTCGGACGCAGCCTCGACGGTGCCGGCTCCGAGGCCCGGCCGGCCCCGTCGGCGACCGCCCCGGACGCCTTCACGGCGAACCAGCTCGCCATCAACCGGACCAAGTTCGACGGTGACCTCGCGCCGCTGGCCGAGCCGTGGCTGGCCCGGATGGGCGGCTGCGCGGTGGACACCGAGGTCGGCGGCCCCAAGCTGCCGGCGGACGAGCAACGCCACGTCTTCTGCCGGTACGGCGGGCTCTCGCTGCACTTCGGACTCTTCGAGTCGGTCGAGGCCCGGAACGCGGCGCGGGCCTACCGCCAGCAGCTGAACCTGGCCGGTGGCTCGCTGGCCCCGGGCCTGCGCGAGGCCACCCGGACCACCGGCGGGGTCACCGGCGCCGGCGGCAGCTACATCGAGTACGCCTTCAAGGGCGAGGACGAGCGGGCCATCTGTGGCCTGTGGTGGGACCGCGACGAGGGGCTCGGCGCGCTCTACCTGGAGACGCTCTGCGAGGCCGGGCTCGGGGGCAACTGGGACGCCCTGCGGGACCTGTGGCGGCGGACCAGCTGAGCCACGATGACGTCGACCGACCGCGCCACCCCCGCGTCGTCCGCCGAGCCTGCCGGTGCTTCCGCTTCCGCCGAGCGTGCCGGCGGGTCGCCGGCCAACAGCGGCACCCCGCTGCTGGCCGGGCGGCCGGTGGCCCTGGTGCACGAGTGGTTCAGCGCCGCCGGGGGCTCGGAGAACGTCTTCCTCGCCCTCGGTGACCTGCTGCCGCACGCCGACCGGTACGTGCTCTGGGCCGAGCCGGAGGTGCCCCGGGAGCGGCTGCGGCTGCGCGAGTCCTGGTTGGCCCGTACGCCGCTGCGGCGCAGCAAGGCGCTGGCGTTGCCGTTCCTGCCGTTCGCCTGGCATCTCGGCCGGCCCGGCGGCTACGAGGTGGTGCTCTCGTCCAGTCACGCCTTCGGGCACACGGCCCGCTTCGGCCCGCCCGAGCAGACCCGGCACCTCAGCTACGTGCACTCGCCCGCCCGGTACCTGTGGAGCCCCGACTTCGACGGACGGGGCGCGGGCCGGCTGCTCGGCGGGCCCCGGCGGGTGCTGCGGGCGGCGGATGTCCGGTTCAGCCGGCACGTGCACGCCTACGCGGCGAACTCGGTGGAGGTGCGTGACCGGATCCGCCGGTACTGGCGGCGGGACGCGGTGGTCGTCCACCCGCCGGTCGACGTGGACTTCTTCGCCGCCGCGCCGCCGGCGCAGCGCGACCAGCCCCGGGATCACCTGCTCGGGGTGGGTCGGTGGATCCCGTACAAGAACTTCGACCTGATGATCGCGATCGCCGCCGAGGCGGGCCTGCCGCTGGTGCTCGCCGGGGGCGGCCCGGAGGAGGCCCGGTTGCGTCGGCTGGCGGCCACGGTGGACGTACCGGTGACGTTCGAGTCGCGGCCGGACCGGGCGCGGCTGCGGGAGCTGTACTGGGGTGCCCGCGCGTTGCTCTTCCCCGCCCACGAGGATTTCGGCATCATCCCGGTCGAGGCGCAGGCCTGCGGCACGCCGGTGGTCGGGCTGCGCGCCGGGGGCCTGCTGGAGACCGTGGTCGACGGCGAGACGGGTTTCCTGGTGGACTCCCGGGAGCCGGCCCGGCACGCCGCTGCGGTGCGCCGCGTCGGTGACCTCTCCGCCGACCGGGTACGCCGGCACGCCACCGCCTTCGGTGCGGACCGGTTCGCTTCCCGGATGGCCGGCTGGGTGGCCGATGCCTGCCGTTGACACCACCGTCGTCGAGTGCAGCGGCGTCGGCGACGGCGGGATCACCCGGGTCCTCACCGAGATCGTCCGGCACTGGCCCGGCCCGCACCGGCTGCGGGTGGTGGCCGCGCCGCCGGGCTGGTCGGCCCCGGCGACCGGGCCGGGCGTCACGGTGGAGGTGCTCAGCCACCAGGGCGGCGGCCGGGCCCGGACGATCGCGGCGGCCACGGCCGGCCTGCGCGCGGTCACCGGCCGGGCCGACGGGACGACCCGGGTGCTGTCGTTGAGCCCGTCGCTGGCGGTCCGGGGCAGCCGGCTGCCGGTCACCACCGTCCTGCACGACCTGGCGTTCCGGCTCTGGCCGCACGGCCTCTCCGCCCCGGTCCGGCAGTACCGGCGGGTCAGCTACGCCACCGCGATCGGCCGCTCCGCCCGCCTGCTCTGCGTCAGCGCCCGTACCCGGCACGACCTCTTCGGACTGTACGGCGTGCCGGCCGACCGGACGGCCCTCTGGCAGCCCGGCAGCAGCCTCGACCCGCCCACCGGCGGGTTGCCCGCCCCGCTGGCCGCCGCCGACCGGCCGTACCTGGTGGTGGCCGGGCACGCCGCGCACAAGGGCGTGGAGATCGCCGTCGAGGCCCTGCCCGAGCTGCCCGGGTACCTGCTCGCGGTGCTCACCGGCGGGCAGCGGTTCCCGCACCACACCGCCGCCCGGTCCGCCGCCGCCGACCGGGTGGTGCTGCTGGACCGGCTCACCGACGACGGGTACGCCGCCACCCTCGCCGGGGCCGCCGCGCTGCTCATGCCGAGCCACTTTGAGGGGTACGGCCTGCCGGCGGTCGAGGCGCTGCGGCTCGGTACCCCGGTGGTCGTCTCCCCGGACCCGGCGCTGCACGAGGCGACCGGCGGCCGGGCGGCCCGGATGCTCACCTGGACGCCGCAGGCGCTGGTGGCGGCGGTGGCCGAGGCGACCAGCCGGCCCGTGCCCACGGTGGTGGCCGGGAGGACCGGCCCGCTCGCGCCAGCGGTGGTCGAGCCCACCGGCCGGCCCGCGCCGGTGGTCGGACCGGTCGGGCGGAGCTGGGCCGAGGCCACCGCGCACCTGGTCGAGCTGCTCGCCGACGCCGCACCGGCGACCCCGGACGGGAGGTGACGGCGGGTGCGAATCGCCCAGGTGCATGCCGGCTTCGCCGTCGCCGGTGGCGCGGAACGGTACGTCCGTGACCTGTCCCGGACGCTCACCGAGCGGGGCCACCAGGTACGGGTGTTCAGCCGGACCCCCGACCCCCGGTGCCCGCAGGACCACCCGGTCGGCGAACGCCGCTCTGCCCGGCTGGCCCGGCGGCTGCCCCGGCTGGCCAAGGTCTGCACCCACCTGGGCGACCTGGTCGACCCGACCGGCCTCGACCCGGCCGACCTGGGTGACTTCGACCCCGACGTGGTGCACCTGCACAACTGGCAGGGGCTGGGGATCCGGCCGGTGGCCCGGCTGTCGCGAGCCTGGCCGACCTGCCACTCGGTGCACGACCACGCGGTCCTCGACCCCAACAACGCCCTCGGCAACCTCGGCCGCTCCGCCGCCCTGGACGCCCTGCTACGGCTACGGTCCCGCTGGGTGCTGCACCAGCTTCGGCACAGCACCCTGCTGTTCCCCTCGGAACGGACCCGCCGCCGGGTACTGGGCAGCGCACCCGTAGCCCGACCGGCCAACCGGCTGCTGCCGCTGGCCGTGCCGACGCCGGCCGGCCCCCGCGACTGGCCGTCGGGCCGCCGCGACACCTTCCTGTACCTCGGGGCGCTGGACCGGCACAAGGGGGTGGACCTGCTGCTGGACGCCTGGGCGGAGGTCGACGCAGAGGTGGGCGGCACACTCCTGGTCGGCGGGGACGGCCCGCTGCGTGCCGAGGTGCGCCACGCCGCCGACCGGTCGTCCTCGGTGCGGTACCTCGGCTACCTGGACGACGCGGGCAAGCGCGCCGCGTTCCTGGCCGCCGGCTGGCTGATCTTCCCCAGTCAGGGTGCGGAGACCTTCGGCCTGGTCTGCGCGGAGGCGCTGCGGGCCGGACGGCCGGTGCTCGCCAGCGAGGTGGCCCGCCCGCCGATGGCCGGCGACGGCTCGCTGCTGGTCTTCCGGACCCGCGCCGAGCTGGCGGCGCTGCTGCGCCGGGCCGCCCGGATGCCCGACGACGAGTACGCGACGATGGCCGCCTCGGCCGCCGCCGACGGCCGCCACCTCGACTGGGACCGGCACGTCGACGCGGTCCTGGCCGCCTACCGGTCGGCCGGCCCCCTCCCGAGACCGACGAGCCACCCGAGGTGACCCGGCGCATGTCCCCCGATCCCGCCACCCCCGCCAGCGGGCCACCCGCCTCCGAGGCCGCCACCTCCGACCCCGCTGCCGGCGGGCCGCCCGCCGTCCGGCCCGCCGACGGGCCTCCTGCCGTCCCGGCGCAGGTCGGTGCGGCTGCGGTGCGGGCCGGCACGTCCGCGCGGGACCGCAGGGGCCGCGCCACGCTCGTCGCCCTCGGGTACGTGCTGGTCGTGCTCAACGCCCCGCTGGGCCTCTGGATGATCGGCCTGGAAGGGCTGGTCGGTGCCGCCTTCGGTGGCCGGGAGTACGTGCTCAGCGTCTCCGCCACCGCCGTGGTCTGCGTGCTGTTCGCGCTCGCCTGCTGGCACGGCCGGTGGAGCCGCGCCCAGCTCCGGGCGGCCGGGGCGGTGCTGCTGGTGCTGACCGTCTGGAGCCTGATCGGTGTCGCACACCACGGGCTGGCCCAGACCCTGGTCGGGGTCCGGCTCACCCTGGTCCCGTTGCTGCTGCTGGTGGTGCTGACCGCGCTGCGGCGCGACCAGTTGGAGACCGTGCTGACCATGCTGTCCTGGCTGCTGGTGGCGAACGCGGTGGCGGCGGTCGGTGAACTGCTGGTCGGGCCGGCCCGGCTGGTGCGGTGGGGTTTCGAGGAGGACCGGGCGGTCCGCTACATCGGAGACACCTTCCGGGTGCCGGGGCTCACCGAGTTCAACGGTGAGCTGGGCATCCTGGCCGGCGCGTTCCTGCTCGGCTACGTGGCCCTGTGGTTGACCCGCGACGCCCGTCCGACCCGCCGGACCTGGCACGCCGGTGGGGTGGCCGCCGTGCTCTGCCTGGCGTTGAGCACCAGTCGTTCCGGGGCGCTGCTGGTGGTCGCCGGGGTGCTCGGCGCGGTACTGCTGGACCGCTCCGGTGGGGCCGCCGGGCGGCGGCGGGCCCGGCTGGTGGGCCTGGGCGTGGTCGGCTGCGTGGCGGTGGGTTTCGTGGCCGTCGGGGCCACCGGGGCCCGGAGCCTCTTCGAACGCTTCGACGTCTGGGCCGGGCTGCTCGGTGGCGGCGTGCCGCCCTGGGGGCTGGGCGTCGGCGGGGTCGGTGCGGCCACCACGTCCCGGGTGACCAGCAGCGCACAGGTCTTCGTGGACAACCAGTTCGTCAGCGTCGGCCTGCAGTACGGGCTCTGGGCGATGGTCGTGCTGCTCGCCGGGGTCGGCTACGGCCTGCTGCGGCTGCGGCGGCGCTCCGCCACCCGTACCGGAACGGTGGTGCACCTGGCGGTGCTGGCCGGGTTGGCCGCCGCGGCGATGGTGATCGAGGCGTGGGAGTACCCGGGCGCGATGCTGTGCCTGGCCGGGTTCGTGGCGTACGGGCTGCGCCTGGACGGCCCGGTGCCCGGCGGACCGGTCCGGCCGAGCCTGACCCGCTGGCCGGGGCTGGACCGGCCGGTGGCCCCCGGCGAGCGACGGGACTGACCGGTGCGCCCGCTGGTCGCCGTCGCGGCGCGGTTGCAGGGCTCGCAGGTGTCGGTGCAGGCGCTCACCCGACTGGGCAGCGTCTACGTCTTCCTGCTGGCGTCCTGGGCGGACAGCGGCCGGCTGGCGGTGGTGGCCCTGCAGGGCGCGCTGCTGGCCATCCCGTACACGCTGATGGAGGCCCTGCTGGGCCGCCCCCTCTCGGCCGGCCTGGTGCCTGGCGGCTGGCAGCTGCGCAGCTGGGCGTGGCGGGTAACCGCCGCGGTGTTCGCGCCGGTGGCCGTGGTGGGTTACCTCTGCGCCACGGTGGCACTCCCGCAGACCGGCCCGGTCGACCGGCTGGTGCTGCTCGTTCCGGTGCTGCTGCAGCTGCCGTTGGAGGCGCTGTTCTGGGTCACCACCCGGACCGGAGGCGTCCGGTGGGCCAACCTGATTCCGCAGGCCACCGCCGTCGGCACCCTGCTCGCCGGGGTCGTCTTCGTCGTGCTCGACCTGCGGCTCGACGTGGTCGCGGTGCCGGCCCAGCTCGCCGTGCTGGGCTGGGTGTTGCTGCGCCGGCCGGCGGTCGTACCCGGGCAGGTGCGGCCGCCGGTGGCGCGGGCGCTGCGGCTCGGTGCGGTCTACTGCGTGGCGGCGGCGGTCGACCTGGCCTACACGGTGAGCCTGCCGGCGGTGGCCGGCGCGGTGGTCGGGCCCGCCGCCCTGGTCGTGCTGCGCGGCCTGGACCTGCTCTTCGGGCCGTTCCACGTGGCGCTCTCGGCCAGCGTCCGTCAGGACGTGGTGGCCGGCCGGGCCGCCCGCTGGCGGACCGGGGCCCGGGCGTTGACCATGGTGAGCCTGGCCGGCGTCGGCGTGGTGGTGCTCGCCAGCGGCTCCCTGCGGGCGGTGGTCGCCGACGAGTTGGCCACCGTCGCGGTCGGCGTACTCGCCCTGTACTGCGCCTACAAGGCGCTGCTGGCCGGGGCGACCTGGCTCTCCACCCGGCACATGATCTGGGCGCCGCCACGGCGGTACCTGGTCTCGGCCGTCGGCTCCCGGGTGATCGCCTTCGGGGGTCTGGCCTGCTCCGTCGCCTGGGTCGACGGCCTCGCCGGCCTGGTCGGTCAACTGCTGGTGGCCGAGGCGCTGGTGGTCTGCTGGTTCCTGGCCCGGATCAGGGCTCGGCCGCCAGCACCTGCACCGCGCCGTTGGGGAAGACCGCGCAGAGCTGCGTCCGACCGTCGACCTGCCGGGCCACCACCCGCACCGCGCCCGGCTGCGGGAGACCGGGATCGGCCTGCGCCCGCAGGTCGAACGCCGGGCGGACCACCAGGTTCTTCTCCGGGTGACCCAGGCCCTGGGTGATCTCGACGAGCGTGGTCGCCGCCGGCTCGCCGATCCAACCCCGACCGGTGCCGGGCACCCGCCCGCCCTCGGCGTCCAGGGCACCGGGCTGGGAGAGGCTGACCCGGACACTGGACAGTCCCCGGTCCGCACCGAAGTCGACGGCCGCCGTGCCGCAGTTGACCACCTTGCTGTCGATCAGGCAGCCCGAGGGCTCCTGCGGGTCCACCCCGGGCACGAACTGGAAGCCGATCTCCGGGTGCGGGTCGTGGTGGTTGTAGCCGAGCACCAGCCCGCCGATCCAGCGCACGTCGTTGCGGGAGATCCGGACGCCGACCCCGCCGTTGAGGTCGGCGTAGCAGTTGGAGCAGCTGATGCCGGCGGCGGCCAGGTCGAACGAGACGTTCTGCCGGATGCCCCAGGCGTGACAGTTGACCATCGAGGTGCCCTGCGCGTCACCGGCCAGGCGGAACCCGCTCGCGCCGTTGTCGAAGGTCAGGCAGTTGATGAACATCGAGTCGTGCGGGCCCAGGAAGTTGATCCCGTGGCCGTCGTTGCCGTGGGTGCGTACCGCCGAGAACCGGGACTCCATCTGGTGCGAGGGGGCCGGCAGCGCGCCGGCCGGCCCCCACTCGCTGACGATCCCGTCGGTACGGCAGTTGAAGACGATCACCTCGGACAGCTCGTAGCCGTACCCGTAGACCCGCAACCCGTACCCGGCGGTGGGATTCTGCGCCTTGTTGCCGTCCAGGGCCAGGTCCCGGAGGCTGAACAGGGTGGTCCCGGCGTCGCTGCGGGTGCCGGCGAGCCGGTCGTAGCCGGCGGACTCGATGATCGCGGTGTTCGCGCCGGGGCGCAGCCGCAGCGTCGTGGCGTCCCCACCCGAGCCGCGCAGGTGCACCCGGGACGGCAACACGACCCGCCCGGTCAGGTACGTCCCCGGCGGGAGGAACACGATGCCGCCGGTCCGGCCGGCGGCGTCGAAGGCCCGCTGCAGCGCGGCGGTGTCGTCCTCGCGCCCGTCGCCGACGGCACCGTGCGCCCGGACGTCCACCACGCCGCCGGAGTCCCCGGTGGACCAGGCGCCGGCCACCCCGGTGCCCAGCCCGGCCGCTACCGTGCCGCCGCGTAGCAACGCGCTGCGCCGGCTGAGGCCCGGCGTCGGCGCGGGATCACCCGGGCTGCCCTGGGCCATCGCGGCGCTCCCGTCGTCCGGTTCCGGCCGGCCACTCAGTGTCGGCCACCACGGAACACCTGTGCCACCGTACGCAGAACCACCTTCGCGTCCAGCCACAGTGACCAGTTCTCGATGTAGTAGTTGTCGAAGCGGGCCCGGTCGGAGATCGGGGTGTCCCCGCGCAGGCCGCTGACCTGGGCCAGCCCGGTGAGCCCGACCGGGACCCGGTGCCGCATCGCGTACTGCGGGTACTCGGCGGAGAACTTCGCCACGAAGTACGGCCGCTCGGGCCGCGGCCCGACCACGCTCATCTCGCCCCGCAGGATGTTCCAGAGCTGAGGCAACTCGTCCAGGGAGGTCCGGCGCAGGAACCGGCCGACCGGGCCGATCCGCCGGTCGTGTGCGATCGACCAGTTGGTCCGCGACTCGTGTTCGTCGACCGGTCGCATGGTGCGGAACTTGACCACCCGGAACAGCCGACCGTGCCGGCCCACCCGCTCCTGCCGGAAGAAGACCCCGCTCCGGTCCTCCAGCAGGGTGGCCACCGCGCAGAACAGCAGCACCGGGCTCAGCACCACCAGCGCCACCAGGGCGAGCACCACGTCCGAGGCCCGCTTGACCGCCCACTTGGGCCCGGTGAAGGTGGTACCCCTGATCTTGACGATCGGGATCGCGCCGATGTGGTCCGGGTTGCCGTCGTGGGTCCGTGACCCCCAGAGCCGGGGCACCGCCCACAGGTCGCAGCCGGCGCTGGCCGGGCGGCGCAGCAGCTCCATCAGCACCGGCTCCGGGCAGGCCGGGTCGGCGATGATCAGCACCTCGCACTCGACCGCGCCGATCAGCTGCTCCAGCTCCTCCAGGCTACCGATCACCGCCGTCCGCCCCGCCCCGGCGGCTGCGGTCGTTGCGGCTGTGGTCGTCCCGGCGGCTGTGGTCACGCCGCCGGCCGTGGTCGTCCCGGCGGCTGCGGTCGTTGCGCCGGCGGTCGGGGGTGCGTCCACGCAGCCGACGAAGCGCAGGCCGTACTGGGGGTAGCGGCGCAACAGCCGGGCCAGCTCGCTGCCGACCGGACCCCCGCCGATGACCAGGGCGTTGTGCTCGACCCAGCGCCTCCGCCGGGCCTGCACGATGAGGCTGCGGGTGCCGGCCCGCACGACCACGAGCAGACCGGCGGCGAGCGCCAGCGCGGGCAGGAAGGCGGTGGGGTGGCCGGCCGGCGCGGGCCGCGCCGCGACCAGGGCGGCCACCAGCGCGCCGCAGGCCGACAGCCGCCCCACCAGACCGGGCAGCTCGTCCAGGATGCTCACGTGCCGTCGGTGCCGGTAGAACCCGCCGACGGCGAGGACGGCCATCGTCAGCGCGGCCATCAGCAGCGTGGCGGTCCAGAACCGGGTGGTCAGCAGCAGCGGCGCGAGCAACGCGGCGAGATCCCCGGTCACCGTGACCATCCAGGCCCGCAACCCGCGGGTACGCCGGGACGCCCGCGATCCGACGTACGGCAGAACGGCAGTGGTGTCCAGCCCGGCGCGCGGCACGGGCACCGGGCCACGGGACCCGGCGTCGGCCGGTGGACCGTTCCGACTCATCGTCGGCTGGCTGGACATTGTGCGCGTGACCTCCCCGTCACGGCCGTGGCTGCCACCTTACGGCCGATCGCAGGATACGACTGGTCACGCACCGTCGCCAGGGCCGAACGGATGGAAATTGCCCTATGTGCCGGAGTCCACGATGTCCGGCACCGAGTCCCGGCGTACCGCGTCGAACAACGACCGGGCCGCCGGGGTGTCGGCGAAGACGACGCTCTCGTTGCCTACCTGGCCGGTGCCCTTGACCGGGCAGGTGTAGAAGCCCAGGTTGCCGCCGCGCAGGTGCCGGTTCTCCATGGCCAGGTCCACCAGGGACAGCGACCGGTCGACCGCGACGGCGTTCGTGGTCGCCTTGACGAAGGCGTTCAACCTGGCCGGGTTGGTCAACACCCCACCGGAGACGGCCTTGTCCAGGATGGCCTTGATGACCTGCTGCTGGTGCCGGATGCGGGCGAAGTCACCGTCGGGGAAGGCGTACCGCTCCCGCGCGTAGTCCAGCGCCGCCGCGCCGTCGAGGGTCTGCCGGCCCTGCCGGAAGGTGCGGCGGCTGTCCGGATTGAGGGAGTGGGTCGAGGTGAACCCCCGCTCGATGTCGATCTCGATGCCGTCCAGCGCGTCGACGATCTCCTTGAAGCCGGCGAAGTCGACCATGACCACGTGGTCCATCCGTACCCCGGTGAACTTCTCCACGGTGCGCACCATCAGCGGCAGGCCGCCCCAGGCGTACGCGGCATTGATCTTGGCATCCCGACCGCCGTGCCGCCCGTCGGCGGACCTCGGCACCGCGACCCAGGTGTCCCGGGGTATCGAGATCAACTGGGCGCTGGAGCGGTCCTTCGGCAGGTGGGCCAGGATGATGGTGTCCGCCCGGGAACCCGAGGTCTGCTCCGGATCCCGGGTGTCGCTGCCGAGGATCATCAGGTTCATCGCGTCCTTGACCACCACCTCGGGACGCTCCTGCTCGGGCACCCCGGTGAACGCGTCGACCCGCTCGATGTCCGACTCGACCGACCGGTAGTAGAGCCCGCCGGCCAGCGCGCCACCGCCGCCGACCAGCACGAGCACCATCAGGCAGACGAGCAGGACACGCCGCCACCGACGCCGTCGGGGCGGGGGTGGGGCCGGTGCCACCGGTTCGACCGCCGGCGGCTGCTGGGGAGCGGACACGCGGGCATGTTACCGACTCACATTCCTGCCCGGGTGCCCGTCGCGGACGCCTGGTGTTCATCGGCCGGCCTCCCCGAGGCCTGTTGTTCATCGATCGGCCTCCCCGAGGCCTGTTGTTCATCGGCCGGCCGCCCGGACGGCGGTGAATCCTGGTACAACCCTCGGGTGGATGTCACGAAGCTCCGCCGGGCCGTCGCCCGGACCCGGCTCGCGCCGGTCGCCGCCTTTCCGAAACGGCTGGCCCGGGTCGCCCGGCACGACGCGAAACTGCTGCGGACCTCGGCACGCTGGCTGGTCACCTCGCGGGAGCACCACAACTACACCTACGAGCTGACCAGGTTGAGCCGCCAGCATCTCGCCTGGTTCGTCAGCGTGGTCTGCGACGTACCGGTCAAGCAGGTCCGCGCCTGGTTCCAGGAGATCGAGTCCGACGACGCGCTGCGGCGGCACATCGAGCAGGCCACCGCGGGCGCGCAGCGGCGCGGGCTGGCCGACCGGGAGGTCCGCTACGCCCGCCGGATCGGCTGGTACGCCATCGTCCGCGCCACCCGCCCCGCGCTGGTCGTCGAGACCGGCGTCGACAAGGGGCTGGGTAGTTGCGTGCTCGCCGCCGCGCTGCTGCGCAACGCCGCCGAGGGCCACCCGGGCCGGCTCGCCTCACTGGACATCAACCCGGAGGCCGGCTACCTGGCCCGTACCGCGCCCTGGTCGGAGGTGGTGGATCTGGTGGTCGGCGACTCCATCGCCTCGATCGAGGCCCTCGACCGTCCGGTCGACCTCTTCCTGCACGACAGCGACCACAGCCGGGCGCACGAGAAGCGGGAGTTCGACACCGTCGAGGCCAGGATGGCCCCGGGTGGCCTGCTGCTCACCGACAACGTCACGCACACCAACGTCCTGGCCGACCACGCCGAACGCACCGGCCGCCGGTTCCTGGCCTACCGGGAGACCCCGGCCCGGCACTGGTACCCGGGCGACGGCATCGGCGTGGCCTGGTGAGATGTGCTCCGGGGCGTCCCTTAACTGTGCCTTAGCTGACTTGGCCGCAACCGGCCGTTACGGCAACATCGGGCGGTGTGACCGATCCCAGTGCGCACACCCAGCCTGACCAGCCCACCGGCCCCGGCCGGCGGCGTGCCCGGCGACCGGGACCGGGCCGGTGGCTGCTGGCGGTTCCGGTCGTCGGCGTGGCCACGGTGCTGGGACTGACCCTGCTGCTGCGCGCCGGCACCACGCCCGCCTGCGCCGCCGTGGTTCCCGCCCGGGCCGGCGCGGTGGCTTTGGCGCCGGGCGCGGCACCGGCGGCGGTGGCGCTCGCACCGGGGCTGGCCGCGCCGCCGGTCGGTGGGGCGGTCCGGCAGGGCAAGGCGACGTTCTACGACGTCAAGGGCGGCGGCGGGAACTGCTCCTTCGTCGCCCCGCCGACGAACAAGCGGTACGTCGCCCTCGGCCAGAGCGAGTACGCCGACGCCGCCGCCTGCGGCGGCTACCTGGACGTGACCGGCCCGAAGGGCTCGGTCCGGGTGGTCGTCATGGACCAGTGCCCGGAGTGCGCGGCCGGGCACATCGACCTCTCCGCCGAGGCGTTCGCCGAGATCGCCGACCCGGTCCAGGGCATCGTGCCGGTCAGCTACCGCGCGGTGGTGAACCCGCCGCTGTCCGGCCCGCTGACCTTCCGGCTGAAGGAGGGCTCGTCGCAGTACTGGTTCGCCGTCACCGTCGGCTCGCACGGCAACCCGCTGCGTTCGGTCGAGGTCCGGCAGGGCAGCTCGGGAGCCTGGCGGCCGGCGGCCCGGCAGAACTACAACTACTGGTTGATCGACTCCGGTGCCGGCCCCGGCCCGTACTCGATCCGGGTCACCGACGTCTACGACAACCGGGCGATCGCCACCGGCATCCGGATGCTGCCGGAACAGGTCCAACGCAGCGACGTACGGATGTACGGCGGGTCCGCCGCCGCGCCGCGTACCGCCCGGTCGGCCACCCCGTCGGCCACCCCGTCCCGGTCGGCTCCGCCCAGCCCGTCGGCCACTCCGACCCCCAGCCCGTCGGTCAGCCCCCCGGGCAGCCCGACGGCGTCGCCCAGCCCGTCGGCCACCGAGGCGGGGGAGACCGACGCCGGTGGCGCGGCTGCCGGCACCGGCGAGTCAGGACCGGCCGGCTGCCGGGACTGACCAGCACGCGGCTGGCATTCACTTACCGGCGTGCGGGCCTTCTTCGCTGACCCAGCCGGCGGCCTGCGTTCGCCTGTCGGCGGCCTGCGTTCGCTGGGCGGCGGCCTGCGTTCGCTGGCCGGGCGGCGGCCTGCGTGAGTCCGGTCGCGGCGGTGTGAGCGGGGAACCCTTCTCTACCAGATGCGTTAACAGGGGGCCCTTCCTTACTGCAGGGGGAGCCACATGAGGAGTTCGTCGCGGTCGTCGCCGGGGGCGAGGCGTAGCGCGCCGGGTAGGCGGCCCACCTCGCGGTAGCCGAGGCGACGGTAGAACGCGTCCAGGCCCTGGCCGTCGCGGACCGTCACGTGCAACGCCGACCAGCCCAGCTGCCGGGCGAGTCGTTCGGCCTCGCGCATCAGCGCGAGGCCGTACCCCCGGCCCTGGGCGTCCGGGTGGACCATGACCCGCTTGAGCACGCACCAGTGGGTCTTCAGGTGGAACCGGTTGTCGCTGAAGATCAGCGCGGCGACCGGTCGCCCGTCGGCGTCGTAGCCGATCAGCAGCCGGTCGGGGCCCTCGGCGACGGCCGCGAGGGCCGGGTCGGCCAGGGTGCGGACCTCGGCGGCGGTGACCGGGGGGACGAAGCCCACCGCGCCGCCGGCGTTGCTCACCTCCACCCACAGGGTGACGAGCTGGTCGCGCAGTTGCGGGGTGAGGTCCGGGTCGAGGGTGAAGCGTAGGGTCACCCCGCCATCCTGGCCGGCCCGGCCGGTGGCCCGCCCGGCATCGTGACGCGGACGACAGCCGCCGACCGGTCGCCCGCGGTCGCGCAACCACCCACGGACGGAATTGTCGCCGATTGTTTGTGCCCGAGCTGCGAGCACACGCCTCTCGGTACCTATGGTTCCGTTTGTGCCGAACGGGACAGCTGATCATGTCGGTCTTCCGACATTCAGGTGAAATTGCCGGGAGCGTCGTGGGCGGGACCGCTGCGGGGCGGTCGAAAACCCAGGTCAAAAGGCTTCTCCGGGCATTGGTGATCCGCTTTCCGGGCATTGTGATCAAAGGAGTGCGTCAATATGCTGGGCGAGCCCGAAAGGAAAACCGGAGAATCGGAGGACCGATTGAAATCCAATCTGCGCTGGGCGGTCACCGCTGGATTGTCGGTGGCCATGTTCGTCAGTGCCGCGCCGGCTGCCAACGCGAATCCCGCGACCGCCGCCGGAAAGGGAAACGTCTCGTCCGTCGCCCGCACCGGTGACGGTCGCGCGATCACCAACGACCGGATCGCCAAGGAGGTCGCCGACTACTGGACGCCGGAGCGGATGGCGTCGGCCGTCGACGTGACCTACGCGAAGTCCGCGGCGGCCGCCGACGCGCCGAGCCGTGCCTCGAAGCCCACCGGGCCGGCCGGCGCGATCGCGCCGATGGCACCGCGCGTCGCCGTCACCGACGACTTCCGGACCATGCTCAACGAGTCGCTGGCGGTCGGCAAGGTCTTCTTCACCACGCCCACCGGCGGCTCGGCTTCCTGCTCGGCCAGCACGGTGGCCAGCGGCAAGCGGCGACTGGTGATGACCGCCGGGCACTGCGTGCACCAGGGCGCCGGCGGCCAGTGGTACAGCAACTGGCAGTTCGTCCCCCGCTACCGCACCGGCGCGCGACCGTTCGGCACCTTCGTCGCGCAGAGCCTCAACACCCGGACCGCGTGGATCAACAGCAGCAGTTACGCCGAGGACATGGGCATCGCCATCATGTACAACGGCGGCTCCTACGGACTCAAGGTCGGTGAGACGGTCGGTGGTCACGGCCTGCGCTGGAACTGGGGCTACAGCGTCTCGGTGACCGCGCTCGGATACCCGTCCAACCTCGGCGGTGGCGAGAGCCAGTACTACTGCCAGAGCACCACCTGGAATGCCGGCGGTCAGCAGATCCGGATGTACTGCAACATGACGTACGGATCCAGCGGTGGACCCTGGTTGCAGGAATACAACGACGCCACCGGATACGGATACATCAACAGCGTGGTGAGTCACGGCGACAACCCGGGTAACGGGCAATTCGACGGCCCCTATTTCGACGACGACATCAAGAGCCTCTACGACTTCGCCGAGGGTCTTTCCCCGGCGTAGTGCCCCACGGTCGGAAGAGGTCAGACGCCGGCTGCCCCGACGGGTGGCCGGCGCCTGATCCGTTGGTCGTGCTCAGCCTCCCCAGACCCGCCAGGTCTGGTTCAACGGGCGGTCGACGCCGCCACCGACTCGAACCCGGTCTCGGCCGGCGGCAGCAGGGTCACCGTGTACGTGTCGGTCTGGTTGGCGTACGGCAGGACCACGCTGGTGGTGCCGTTCGACAGGTCGACCACCCGGTTCGAGACGGTGACCGGCCCCTGCACCGCGCCGCCGCCGTGGTCCGGGATGCGTTGGGTCAGCACCCGTACCTGGTTGTTCCGCACGATGCCGCTGGTGGCGTCCAGGCGTTGCAGGTCGACGGTCAGGTTCCCGGTGGTGTGCCCACCGCCGACCAGGATCCGTGCCTCGCCGGTGGTCTTCGTCGCGTGGGCGTCGTACGACCCGCTGGGGGTCACCGCGACGATCTGACCGGTCTGGCCGGCGTAGTAGCGGTACACCCACCACTCTCCCCGGGGCTGGTGCCGGCCGGCGGAGGTGCGGATCAGCAGGTTGGCGTTGTCGTCGTGCAGGTCGGCCCCGCCGGCCCAGTTCGCCCGCAGCCCGTCGGCACGGGCCCGCTCCAGGCGCGCGATGTACCAGGCCCCGGCGGCCGGGTTCTGTTCGTCGGGCGCGCCGTACTCGTTGATCTGGTACGGCCGCGGGTGGGCGATGCCGCGCGGGTCGAGGGTGGCGTTGGCGGCGGCGACGTCGGCGACCGGGTCACCCGGCAGCGAGTGCCAGCTGACGATGTCCGGCACGGTGTCGGTCGAGCGGACGAAGTCCAGGTACTGGTTCCAGAAGGCGTGCTCAATCGACGGTACGAAGGCACAGCTCGGCCCGACGATGAGTTGGCCGGGCAGTTCGGCGCGCAGGCGTCGGTGGGTGCGCCGCCACAGTTCGAGGTACTGGGCGATCGGGCGGTTCCAGAAGACGGTGATGTTGGGTTCGTTCCAGATGTCCCACTGCACGGTCAGCCCGGCGGACCGGACGTCGTCGACGATGCGGGTCAGGAAGGCGTCGTAGTCGGTCCAGTCGCCGTCGTCGCCGGGGAAGCGGGAGATGCCGGCGCCGTCGGCGCCCCACAGGTCGTGCGCCAGCAGGATGAACCGACCGCCCAGGGCGGCGGTTCGGCGGGCCTGGGCCAGGGTGGAGGCCCAGCGGCGGTCGTAGTTTCCGCCGACCCAGCCGTTGCCGGGCAGTTGCGCTCCGCCGGCGCGCAGGTACCGGAAGTTGACCTCCCGGTAGAAGTGCTCGGCGGGGCCGCTGGCGTTCTCGGTCATGCCGTAGATCCAGCCGGACGCCCGGTAGGTAGGCGTGCCGGTGGTGGTGGCGAAGTTGACGGTGATCGACTCGTCAGCGGCCTGGGTGGGGGGCGGGGTTCGCACCGGGCGGCTCCTTGGTGGGGCGTACGGGCCACGCGCTCCGGAGGCTGCGCCAGCGGATCGATCTGCGGTGGGGCCGGCGGGACTCGAACCCGCACTGGTACGGACCTAAACCGTATGCCTCCTGCCAGTTGGGCTACGGCCCCTCACTCCGCGTCGCGCGCTCCCGCCCCGGCATCGGGTCACCGGGCGTCCGGCGCGACCGCCCCAGTAGACCACACCGGCGGTGCGCCCGGCTGGCCGGCAAGCACCCGCCGGGCGTGGCGGCCGTCGATGCGTGGGATCAGTCCAGGCCGAGGTCTCGGCGGAGCTTGGCCACATGGCCGGTGGCCTTGACGTTGTAGAAGGCGTGCTCGATCTTCCCGTCCGGGTCGATGACGAAGGTGGAGCGGATCACGCCGGTGACCGTACGCCCGTAGGACTGCTTCTCGCCGTACGCGCCGTACGCGGTCAGCACCGCCTTGTCGGCGTCGCCGACCAGCGGGAACGTGATCGCGTCCCGCTCGCGGAACTGGGCCAGCTTGGCGGGCTTGTCGGGGGAGATGCCGACCACCTCGTAGCCGGCGGCCCGCAGCGAGGCGAGTGAGTCGCGGAAGTCGCAGGCCTGCTTGGTGCAGCCGGGGGTCATCGCGGCCGGGTAGGCGTACAGCACCACCCGGCGGCCCCGCAGGTCGCTCAGGGTCAGCGTCTCACCGGTGTCGGTGGGGAGGCTGAACTCGGGTGCGGGGTCACCGGGGGAGAGGCGGTCGGGCGCGGTCATGGCTCGACCCTACCGCCGCCCGGCCGAGGGTGACCGACGCCACCGGCGGTACCCGCTCCCGGGTTGTTGCCAACTATTGGCAACAACGAAGCGGGGAAATACGCTGATGGCCGGTACGGGGGCCGGCCCGTCGACAGCTGGGAGGCCGAGTGGAGACACTCGCGATGCACATTTCCAACGGCATCATCAACGGCCCCGTGGCGGCGGCCTTCGCCGTGCTGGCCCTGGCCGCGTTGACCCTCTGCGTGCTGCGCGGGCGGCGGGACCTGGACGACCGGCTCGCCCCGATGGCCGGGCTGGTGGCGGCCTTCATCTTCGCCGTACAAATGATCAATTTTCCGATCCTCACCGCCGGGGTCAGTGGTCACCTGATGGGCGGGGCGCTCGCCGCCATGCTGGTCGGGCCCTGGGTGGGTGCCCTCTGCGTGGCGGTGGTGCTCGTCGTCCAGGCCCTCGTCTTCGGCGACGGCGGGGTGGCCATGCTCGGGCTCAACATCACCAACATCGCGCTGATCGGCACCGCGGCGGCGTACCTGCTGATCGCGCCACTGCTGCGGCTGCTGCCGCGCAACCCGACCGGCCTGGGCATCACCGCCTTCGTCTCCGCCCTGGTCAGCGTGGTCGTCGCGGCCCTGGGCTTCGTCGGGCAGTACTGGCTGGGCGGCACCACCGACCTCGGCGGCAACCTCACCGGCCTGGCCGGCACGATGGTCGGGGTGCACCTGCTGATCGGCATCGGCGAGGGCCTGATCACCGCGACCACGGTGGTCACCGTCGCGAAGGTCCGACCCGACCTGGTGTACGCGCTGCGCCGGCTGCGGCCGCACGCGACCGCCGCCCCGAGCGTCACCGGAGGCGTACGGTGAACCGCCGCCTCTGGGCCTTCGTCGGCGGCGGCCTGCTGGTCGCGCTCCTGCTGGCCGGCGTGGTGAGCAACCTCGCCTCGGCACACCCGGACGGGCTGGACTCGTCGCTGCGCGAGGGCTGCACCTTCGACGCCGACGACACCGTCACCGGCGGCAGCTGCCCGGCCCAGCAGGAGAAGGAACACGAGGTCGGCGGGCCACTTGCCGACTACGGCATCGCCGGGATCGACAACGACCTGCTCTCCACCGGCCTGTCCGGGGTGCTCGGGGTGCTGCTCACCTTCGCCGTCGGCGGCGGCGCGTTCTGGCTGCTGCGCCACCGCGATCCGGCGGGACCGGATGCCAGCCGCCGCGATCCGGCGGGACCGGATGCCAGCCGCCGCGATCCGGCGGTACCGGATGCCAGCCGCCGCGATCCGGTCGGACCGGACGGGAGCTGAGCGGTGGGGGCCGGGCACGCGCACGTGTTGTACCGCGACGTCGACTCGCCCGTGCACCGGCTCCCGCCCGAGGTCAAGATCGCCGCGATGCTGGTCTGCACGCTCGCCGTGGTGGCCACCCCCCGGGAGGCGTTCTGGGCCTTCGGCGGGTACGCCCTGCTGGTCGCGGTGGTGGCGGCGCTGGCCCGGACCGGTCCCGGCTGGCTGCTCAGCCGGGCGGTGATCGAGGTGCCGTTCGTGCTGTTCGCCTTCGCGTTGCCGTTCCTCGGCGCCGGCGAACGGACCCACGTGCTGGGGGTGGGCCTGTCCACCGAGGGCCTGTACGGCGGGTGGAACATCCTCGCCAAGGGCACCCTCGGCGTACTGCTGTCGTTGCTGTTGGCGGCGACCACGACGACCCGGGACCTGATCGTCGGCCTGGACCGGCTGCGCTGCCCGCAGATCCTCACCCAGATCGCCACCTTCATGCTGCGCTACCTGGACGTGCTGGTCGGCGAGGCCCGGCGGATGCGGGTGGCCCGGCTGTCCCGGGGCGACGACCCACGGTTCCTCTGGCAGCTGCGCGGCCTCGCCGCCGGGATCGGCACGTTGTTCCTGCGCGCCTTCGAACGCGGCGAGCGGGTCTACCTGGCGATGCTCTCGCGCGGCTACACCGGCCGGATGCCGGCGGTGTGGGGTGCGGGCGGCGCGACCGCCGGGCAGTGGCTGGTCGGGGCCACCGTCCCGGCCGTGGCGACCACCCTGGCCACCGTCGCCGTCGTGCTCACCTGACTGCTGGCATGATCGGGGCCGTGCAGCCCGACGTGCCCTCCCTCGACGTGCGTGGACTCCGGTACGCGTACCCGGACGGGCACGTCGCCCTGCACGGGGTGGACCTGACGGTGCCGCGCGGCGCCCGGGTGGCGCTGCTGGGCCCCAACGGTGCCGGCAAGACGACCCTGGTGCTGCACCTGAACGGCATCCTCACCGCCACCGGCGGCACGGTCACCGTCGGCGGGCTGACCGTCGGACCGGACCGGGCCACCCTCGCCGAGATCCGCCGCCGGGTGGGCATCGTCTTCCAGGACCCCGACGACCAGCTCTTCCTGCCCACCGTGGCCGAGGACGTGGCGTTCGGGCCGGCCAACCTGGGGCTGCGCGGCGCGGAGCTGGCCGCCCGGGTCGACGAGGCGCTGGCCGCGGTGGGCATGACCGGGCACCGGGACCGTGCCCCGCACCACCTGTCGTTCGGGCAGCGCCGCCGGGTGGCGGTGGCCACCGTGCTCGCCATGCGCCCGGAGATCCTCGTCCTCGACGAGCCCTCGTCGAACCTCGACCCGGCCGCCCGCCGGGAGCTGGCGGCGATCCTGCGCGACCTGCCGGTGACCGTCCTGATGGTCACCCACGACCTGCCCTACGCCTGGGAGCTGTGCGAACGCGCCGTGGTCCTGGACGCCGGCCGGATCGTCGCCGACGCCGACACCGCGGAACTGCTCGCCGACGCGGAGCTGCTGGCCCGGCACCGGCTGGAACTGCCCTTCGGCTTCGGCCCGCTGGGCGTCACCCGCCGGCCCTGACCGCCGCCGGCTCACCCCCGACGGTCCCGGCGTCACCGACGGTCCCGGCCTCGGCGGCGGTGTCTGCCGCGCCTTCGGCCCGGCCTTCGGCGGTGTCGGCCGCGCCCTCGGCGGCCCGGCCGGACCCGGCTTCGGCCGCCGCCGCAGCGGCCGCGGCGGCGGTGCGCAGGCGGAGGATGCCGGCGGCGGCGGCCCCGGCCCCGGCGGCGAGCAGCAGCGCGGTCAGGATCCGGGCGGACTGGGCGGGCCACGGCACCGGCACCACCGAGCGGGTGAAGACCGCCGCGTTGCCGATCCCGGCGAAGAGCGCCAGGCAGGTGCCGGCCAGGGCCAGGGTGAAGTCGGCAGCCGGCCGGCGGGCCAGCGCGTACCCGCCGGCGACGAGCGCGCCCAGCCCGGTCAGCAACGGCCAGATCTGACCGCTGAGCAACCCGACCAGCACCCCGCCGACGCCCTCGGCGCCGGCGTCGACCTCCCGGCCGATGATGAGCACGCCGGCGGCCAGCCCACCGGCGGCGAGCAGGCCGCCGATCCCGGCCAGCGCCCGCGCGCCGGCCCGGGTACCGGCCGGCACCAGGCCCAGCGCGCCCACCGCGAGCAGGCCCACCGTCACCCCCACCCACCACGGGTACGGATCCGGCGGCGGGACCCAGTCCAGGGTGCCCCGCAGCTCGGCCGGCTCGGTGCCGTCGCGCAGCGGGATCACCCAGTCGCGTACCCGGTGCACCCGGTCGGGGGCGGCGCGCACCTGCGCCGGTGGCTCCGCCTCCCGCCACAGCGCGCGCCGGTCGTGCCAGCGTACGGTCGGCTCCTCGGCGATCCGCCGCCACTGCGGGGCGGCCTGCGGGTCCGCCTCCGCCGGCAGCACCGTGCCACCGGCGATGGTCCGGTTCAGGTACGTCGCCGGGGAGTGCACGTTCTCGAAGGCCCCGTCCGGCCCCACCCGCAGGTACGGCTCACCGGAGTAGCCGATCACCTCGACCGGCCGGTCGCTGCGGTTGGTCAGCTCCAGCCGGGCCCCCGCCTCGATCGCCCGTACGCTCACCCCGTCGCGGGCCGGGGCGACGCCGGTGATCCCGGTGCGGTAGTCGGTGCCGGCCGGGGCGTCCGCGCCGTGCGCGACGGCCGGCGCGGCGGTGCCGAGGACCGTGCCGAGCACCCCGGCGACCACCAACGCGGTACGCGCCAGCCGCCGGTACCGGACCGCGGGCCCGGTGCGGCTCATCGGCTGGCCGCCTCGACGGCCGCCTTGATCCCGTTCGGGGTGCGGTCGGTGACCGTCTCGCCGTCGACCACCACGGTCGGCGTACCGGTGATGCCGGCCCGGCTGGCCTCCTCGGTGACGTGCTCGGTCCACCTGGTGAAGGTGCCCTCCCGCTGGCAGGAGGCGAAGCCGTCCCGGTCCAGCCCCGCCTGCACGGCGAGGTCGGTCAGCTGGTCGTCGCTCAGCCCGGCCCCGCCCTCGGGGGGCTGCTGGTCGAAGAGCTGCTTGGCGTACTCCCGGTACCGGCCGCCCTCGGCGGCGCAGCCGGCGGCGGCCGACGAGCGGGTGGAGTACTCGGTGGTGGAGTACCGGTTGAGGTAGGCCACCGGGTGGTACACCACCCGGGCCAGGCCCTGGCTGACCAGCTCCTCCAGGGTCGGGCCGGTGGCCTGCTCGAACTGCTTGCAGACCGGGCAGAGGAAGTCCTCGTACACGTCGATGGTGACCGGGCCGGTGCCCGAGACGATGCCGGTGCCGGCCTCGTTCGAGCCGGTGGGGGCGGTGACCTGGCCGGCGCGCTGGCTGGACCAGACGCTCCAACCGATCAGTCCGGCGACGACCAGCACCGACACCGCGGCCACCGAGGTCCACAGGGTCCGTTTGCGGCGCCGTTCCCGGGCCAGTTGCTCCCGGACCACCCGGGCCGCGTCCCGGCGGCCCTTGCGACTACTCATCGTCGTCCTCCACGGTGGGTGCGCCGCCCAGCGCGGCGTCGACGGAGAGCGGGGTACGCGGCCGCCACAGCAGGAACCCGGCCAGCGCCAGGAAACCCAGGTCGCGCAGGATCTCCGGTAGGTAGCTGGGGGTCTGCCCGGCGGCCAGCTCCCCGCCGGTGCCGAAGCAGCCGCAGTCGATGGCCAGGCCCCGGCTCCAGGCCGAGGCGATCCCGGCGACGAAGACCACCAGCAGCGCCGCGGAGACCCCGGCGGCCAGTCGGGTGGCCAACCCCACCAGCAGCAGTACGCCCAACGCCAACTCGACGAAGGGCAGCGCCGCACCGATCGCCGCCGCCACCTCGTACGGCATGAGCTGGTATGCGTTGACCGCCCGGCCGGAGGCGGCCAGGTCACCGACCTTGCTGGCCCCGGCGTACAGCCAGACGGCGGCCAGGCCGAGCCGGACGGCGACGCCGAGCCACGGGCCCACGGCGTGCCACCGGCCCCTGGTGCTGGTCGCTGCGGTCACAGTCATCGGTCGTCCTGTCCCTGCCGGAAGTTCCCCGGCTCAGCCGGCGAGCGCGTCACCGACGGCCTCGACCAGCTCGTTGCGGGCGCGGGCCACCCGGGAGCGGATCGTGCCCACCGGCACCCCCTCCACCGTGGCCGCCTCGGCGTACGACAGGCCGAGCACCTGGGTGAGCACGAACGCCCCGCGCCGCTGCGCCGGCAACCGGCTCAGCAGGTCGGCCGCGCCGAGCAGCCCGGCCGGGTCGGGATGCGGGTCGTCGGTGTGCGCGTGCGCGAGGAGCCGGTCGTCGAGCCGCCGCCGCCGGACCACGGTGCGCAGGTGGTCGGCGCAGGTACGGCGGGCGATCCCGAGCAGCCAGGTCCGCGCGCTGGACCGCCCGGCGAACGACGGCAGCGCCCGCAGCGCCCGCAGGTAGGTCTCCTGGGTCAGGTCGTCGGCGCTGTCCGGGTGCACCAGGGCGGCGGTGAACCGCCACACCTCGGCCTGGGTGAGCCGGATGAAGGTGGCCTGGGCGGTGGGGTCACCGTCGCGGGCGGCCAGCGCCCACCGGGTGGCCGCCTCCCGGTCGTCAGGCGAGGCCGGAGCGCCGAGGTCGTCGGCTGCTCCGGCGGCGGGTTCACGCGGCGCGGGGATCACGAAGAACCAGCGTACGCGGCACGACGGGGCCGGACAGGGTCCTTCGGCCCGCGAATTTCCGAACCGGCCGGAACTTTTCCGCCGCGCCGCCCGACTAACTCCCTATGAGGTGCGACGACCGGTGCCCGGCGGGCCGATGGCGAGCCGGGCTCGCCATTTGCGGCCCTGGTCGGCGAGCATGGCTGGCATGACTGCTGTCGATCGTCGCCGGCTGCCGGCCCCCACCCGTCGCCACCGGGCCCCCCGGCTGACCGCCGCCCGCCGCTGGGCCGCCCGGTTCTCCGCCGGGCTGGGCCTGCTGGTCGTCCTCGTCGCGCTGCTGGTCGCCCCGGCCGGCCCGGCCAGCGCCCACGCGGTGCTGGTCAGCAGCAGCCCGGCGGCCTCCGCCGTGGTCCCGACCGCTCCCGTCGAGGTGGTGCTCACCTTCAGCGAGCCGGTCCGCAAGGTCACCGACAAGATCAGGGTGATCGCGCCGGACGGCTCCCGGGCCGACCGGGGCGAGCCCCGCTTCGAGGGCGGCGTGGTGACCGTTCCGGTTGCCCAGGACGCCGGGCAGGGCACCTACCTGCTCAGCTACCGGGTGATCTCGGCCGACAGCCACCCGGTCTCCGGAGCGTTCACCTACTCCGTCGGGGCACCGTCCACGCCACCGTCCGACGCCGGGGCGGACAGCCGGGCCGACCCGGTGGTGGACACCGCCGTGAAGGTCTCCCGCTACCTCGGGTACACCGGCCTGCTGCTGCTGGTGGGTGCCGCCCTGGTGCTCGCCGCGCTCTGGCCGGCCCGGCTGTCCCGGGTCGGTCCCGCCCGGCTGGCCTGGACCGGGTTGGGGCTGCTGGCCTTCGCCACGGTGGGTGCGATCCTGCTGCAGGTGCCGTACACCGCTGGCGGCGGCCTGTTCGACGTCTCCGGTGAGGGGCTGAGCAGCGTCCTGGCCAGCCCGTTCGGCACCACCCACCTGGTCCGGCTCGGGCTGCTCGCGGCGGCGGCGTTCCTGCTCCGGCCGCTGCTGGCCGGTCAGGCCGGCCGCACCGACGTGATCATCGTGGCGGTGCTGGGCGCGGCCACGCTGTTCACCTGGCCGCTCTCCGGCCACTCGGCGGCCTCGCCCGCGCCGGCCGTCTCGGTCACCGTCGACGCGGTGCACCTGGGCAGCATGGCGGTCTGGCTGGGCGGCCTGGTGATGCTCGCCGTCTTCCTGCTGCGCCGCGCCGACGAGCGGGAACTCGGCGCGATCCTGCCCATCTGGTCCCGGTGGGCGGCGCTGGCGGTGGCGGCCCTGCTGCTCGCCGGCACGGTGCAGGCGCTGATCGAGGTGGGCACCGTCGAGGCCCTGCTGACCACCACCTACGGGCAACTGGTGATCGCCAAGGTGGTGCTCTTCACACTGGTGATCGCGGTGGCCGCGTACTCCCGGCAGTTGGTCCGGCGGCAGATCGCCGCCCAGCAGCCGACCCGGGTGCGCCGGGCGATCGTCGCCGAACTGGTGGTGACCGCCGTGGTGCTGGGCGTCACCGCGGTGCTGGTGCAGACCCCGCCGGCGCGCACGGCGGCGACCGACGGCGTCGGCGCCGAGCAGGGCTACTTCAACACCACGCTGACCAGCTCGATCTACTCGTTGCAGGTCGAGCTCTTCCCGGCCCGGCGGGGCAGCAACACCGTGCACCTGTACGCCTACACCCCGGACAACCAGCCGCTGCCGGTCGAGGAGTGGCGGTTGACCGCCGCGCTGCCGTCGGCCGGGATCGAGCCGATCCAGTTCCCGTTGCTGCCGTTGACCGACAACCACGCCACCAGTGAGGTCAACCTCCCCGCCGCCGGGGACTGGCAGTTCAGCTTCACCCTGCGTACCACCGAGATCGACCAGGCCACGGTGACCGCCGCCGTGACAGTCAAGTAGGGCCCCGGCCCGCCCGACAGAGGAAGGTTCCACCCATCATGATCCGTTTTCGGCGCACCGCCACCGGCGCCGGGCTCACGCTCGGTGCCGCCGTCGCCGTACTGTTCGGCTTCACCGGACCGGCCGCGGCGCACGTCACGGTCAACCCGCAGGAGGCCACCCAGGGCGGGTACGGCCGGTTCGCGTTCCGGGTACCGAACGAGAGCGACTCCGCCTCCACCAGCAAGGTGGAGGTGACCATGCCGGAGAACGCGCCGGTCGGCTCGGTGGTGACGATGCCGGTGCCGGGCTGGACGGTGGCGGTCGAGCGCCGCACGGTCGACCCGCCGGTCCAGGTGCACGGCAGCGAGCTCACCGAGGTGGTGTCCAAGCTGACCTGGACGGCCGCTGCCGGTGGTGGGGTCAAGCCGGGCGAGTTCCAGGAGTTCCCGGTCACGATGGGGCCGCTGCCCGAGGTCGACACGATGGTCTTCAAGTCGCTGCAGACCTACTCCAACGGTGACGTCTCACGCTGGATCGAGGAGCCGGTCCCCGGCGGCGAGGAGCCGCAGGACCCGGCGCCGGTGCTGACCCTGACCGCCGCGAACGCCGCCCCGTCGGCCGCCCCCGCCGCTCAGAACAGCGACGACGACGATGACGACGACGACCGCGCCGAGGGCGTGGGGCTGGCGACCGGGCTGGGCGGCGTCGGGCTCCTCGCCGGGCTGGGCGGACTGGTGCTCGGCGGGCTGGCGTTCGCGCGTACCCGCCGGGAGACCAGCCCCGCGACGGCGACCGTTCCGGCGGCCGGTGCCGCGCCTGCCGGGGGCACCCCCGCGCCTTCGGCGGAGACCCCGAAGGACTGACCCCGCACCCCCCGGTGGCCCTCGGGTGGCTCTTTGGTGGCCTTTGGTGGCTGCCCTCCGGTGGCCCTCCGGTTACGACGGTGGCCCTCCGTGCTGCCGACACGGAGGGCCACCGGCACCGGGGGATCGGTGCGTCTCACTTGTGGTAGTAAACGCCATCTAGACGGCGAAGAGGGTCAGTTGGCACTTCTGTCCATTTGGTGCGATTTTTCGACTGTCCGGGTGGGTAGCGCCACCAGTAGCAGGAGACAGAGCAGCACGTAGGTGTTGCGGACCACGAA
This sequence comes from Micromonospora yangpuensis, assembly GCF_900091615.1. NCBI lineage: Bacteria > Bacillati > Actinomycetota > Actinomycetes > Micromonosporales > Micromonosporaceae > Micromonospora > Micromonospora yangpuensis. The sequence continues at coordinate 1,573,563 of NZ_FMIA01000002.1, forward strand.
GTCGACCGGATCGTCGGTCCGTACCGGCGACACCCCCCAGTCCTGGAACGTCACCACCCCGTAGACGATCACCAGCGACACCCCGCCGGCCAGCGCGAACCACAGCCGCCGGCGGCCCGTGCCCGGCCCGGCGCGCAACGCCGCGTCCACCAGCACCACCACCGCCGGCACGAACCAGTAGATGTGGTGGGTCCAGGTGATCGGGCTGATCAGGGCGGCGACCAGCCCGGTCAGGGTCAGCCCGGCCAGGTGGTCGCCCGCGCCGGCCGCCCGCGCCGCCCGCCACAGCCCGTACCCGGCGACCAGGGCGACCAGCAGCAGCCAGCCGAGCTGACTCGGACGCTCCGGCGCGGTCAGCCGGCTCAACAACCCGAACAGCGACTGGTTACCTGTGTAGTCGGTGCGCCCGACCCGCTCGGTAGACCACAGCTCGTGCGTCCAGAACCGCCACGAGTCACCCGGCGCGACCGCCGCCGCCAGCAGGGTCGCCCCGGCCGCCGTCGCACTGGCCACCGCCGCCGCCCGCCACCGCCGGGTGGCCAGCAGGTACACGATGAAGATGCCCGGGAAGAGCTTGAGCGCCGTCGCCAGCCCGACGCCGACCCCGGCCCACCGCGACCCCCGGGGTACGGCGAAGAGCAGGTCGGCCAGGATCAGCACGACCAGCAGCATGTTGATCTGACCGAAGGTGATCGTCTCGCGGGTGCTCTCCACGGCCAGCACCAGCAGCACCGCCACCACCACGGTGAACACCCGGGGCAGCCCGTGCCGGTCGACCAACGGCAGCACCAGCCACCGGGTCGTCACCACCACCCCGACCACGGTCAGCACCGTGAAGACCAGCTCCGTCGCCCCCAGCGGGATCAGCGTGAACGGACGCAGCAGCAGGGCGGCGAAGGGCGGGTACGTGAAGTACAACTCACCCTGCACCCGGTCCGGCTGGACGTAGTCGTACAACGGTTGGCCGGAGGCCCACCACCGCATCGCCCGCAGGTAGATCTTCAGGTCGAAGAAGTCGTGCACCCGGCCCGGCAGGTACAGCGCGGGCACCACGGCGGCCAGGGCGAGCACCGCGACGATCCGACGGACCCGACGACTGCGGGCGTCCTCCTCGTCGGCGGCGGACGGCGCGGCGGGTTCGGCTGGCACGCAGAAACCCTAGCGGTCTGAGCTGGCCACGGTGAGCAGGCACGAGCGGGATGTGACGAGGTGGCCCGACGTCCCGACGGCCGTCCCGCCGTCCCGGCGGTTGGGTGTCCGGCCTTGCCGGCGTCCGGCGCCTGGGTCCGCTCTGCGGTTGTCCGGGCGGTTCTCGGTCCGGGCCTGCCGGCGGTTGGGTGTCCGGCCTTCGGCGTGCCGGCGGTTGGGTGTCCGGCCTTCTGGCGTCCGAGCGCGCTGCATCCGGCGTGGGCGGCATCTCGGCGATCTGCGTCCGCCCGCGCGTCGGTCCGCCGGGCGTGCCGAGGTGACCGGGCGGGTCGAGGTGACCGGGCGGGTCGAGGTGACCGGGCGGACGGTGGTGGGCTGCGCGTAGTCTGTTGCCCGTGGCTGACCTCCTCGTCTGGATCGACTGTGAGATGACCGGGCTCGACCTCGGCAGGGACAAGCTGATCGAGGTCGCCGCACTGGTCACGGACCCCGACCTGAACGTGCTCGGTGACGGCGTCGACGTGGTGGTGCACGCCGACGAGGAGGCCCTGGCCGGCATGCCGGAGGTCGTCCGGACGATGCACGCCAAGTCCGGGCTCACCGAGGAGGTCCGGCGCTCGACGGTCAGCCTCGCCGAGGCCGAGGAGATGGTCCTCGACTACGTCTCCCGGCACGTCAAGGACCCGCGTACCGCGCCGCTCTGCGGCAACTCGATCGCCACCGACCGGGGCTTCATCACCCGGGACATGCCCCGCCTCGACGCGCACCTGCACTACCGCATGATCGACGTCTCCTCGATCAAGGAACTGTGCCGGCGCTGGTACCCCCGGGTGTACTTCGGCCAGCCGCAGAAGGGCCTCGCCCACCGGGCGCTCGCCGACATCCGGGAGAGCATCCGCGAGCTGGAGTACTACCGCCGGACGATCTTCGTCCCGCTGCCCGGACCGGACATCGACACCGCCAAGTCGATCGCCGCCTCGTTGTAGCGCCAGCCCCTGGCCGGGTTCGCCGGGTCCGTGGTCGTCGGGTCCGTGGTCGCCGGGTCCGGGTTCGCCGGGTCCGTGGTCGTCGGGTTCGTGGTCGTCGGGTTCGTCGCCGTATCGGGTCCGTGGTCGTCGTGGGTGAGGGCGCGGAAGTGGGCCGAACCCGGTGGACGCCGGCGGTGGGGGTGTGGCTATTATTAGTGCGCTCCGCCCCGGTGGGCGGGTGAACGTGGTGGCTGTAGCTCAGTTGGCAGAGCACCGGGTTGTGGTCCCGGTTGTCGTGGGTTCAATTCCCATCAGTCACCCTTGAGTAATGCCAGTTCAGGGCCGGTCTTCACCGGCCCTGACGGCGTTTCTGGGGGCGTCCTGGGGGCACTCCACCCGCCCCGCTTTTCGCTCGGGCCACGCAGCACCCCACCCCACCCCACCCCACCCCACGTCGCCTAGCCGCGGAGCGGCGGGCAGGCGACCACTTCCTGGATGTGGTGGTCTCGGAGTGGGTTCGAGGGGACAACATCCTGGATCCTGTGGAACATCCGTGACGGCGGTTCCCGTTGCCGGTGCGCAGGTGTCACACGCGGTGCCTCGCCGGGGGAGCGCGAACGGGTAGCGGTCCGCCGGGCCGTGCCGGGCCGCACGGCGCAACGCAGGCGCGGGCGGGCGCGACCGGTACAAGTGTCCCGGTACACCCGGCCGTCGCCCGCCTCCGCTCGCCGGTGAGAGGGGTGCCCCGCTCGACCGAAAGCGTTAACAGGGGGCCCTTCCTTACTCCTGGGGGAGGGCGCTGCCCTTGACGTACTCGTCCCAGCTCAGGTTCCAGTCGGTCCAGCCGTTGCCGTTCTGCAGCTTGCGCTCGGTGCCCTTGACCGTGATCGGGTCACCGACCTTGGTGTTCTTGAACAGCCAGGCCCCGTTGGCCATCGACACGTTCACGCAGCCGTGCGAGACGTTGACGCTGCCCTGCTGCCCCTCCGACCAGGGGGCGGCGTGGATGAACTCGCCACCCCAGGTCAACCGCTGGGCATAGTCGATCTTCGTGCGGTACCCGTCCTCGGGGCCCAGCTCGTCGAAGGTGTCGAAGACCGTCTTGCGCAGCTTCTCCATCACCACCATCGTGCCGCTGGACGACGGGGTGCTCTTCTTGCCCAGGCTGACCGGGATGGTCTTGATCACCTCGCCGTCGCGGGTCACCGTCATCTTCTTGGCCTTGTTGTCCACGGTCATCAGCAACTTCGGGCCGACCTTGATGTCCACGGTGAGGTCCGCCCGGCCGTACCAGCCGTCGCCCATCGGCAGGCCGCCGGCCTGCACCCGGTACGACACCGTGCTGCCCGGCTGCCAGAACTCCTTCGGGCGGTACCGCACCTCGGTCGGGCTCACCCAGTGCCAGACGCCCTCCTGCGCCGGCTCGGAGCGGACCGTCATCCGCCGCTGCACGTCGTCGCGGTAGTCCTCGGGAATGTCCCGGCCGAACTTCACGATCAGCGGCATGCCCACACCGACCACCTGGTCGTCACCGAGGAAACTCGTCACCCGGACCTGCTTGTCCGGCTTGGCCATGGTGGTGAAGGTGCTGGTCGCCGTCGCCGGCCGACCGTCGTCACCGGTAGCGGTCACCGTCGCGGTGTACGTCTGGCCGTACTCCAGCGCACCGGCCGGCAGCCAGGTCGTACCCTCGGCGTCGAGCTTGCCCTCGACGGCCTTGCCGGCGGCGTCGGTCAGCTCGACGGTGGTCTCGGTGGCCTGCTCGGTGCTGAAGCTGATCGCGGTCGCCGCCGGTACGTCCTTCGCGTCGGCCTTCGGCTCGCTGATCGTGGCCGACGCCTTCGGCGGGTTCTCGCTGGCCTCCGGCGCACCGGCGTTGCCGCTGCCGCCGCCGTTGTCGGTGCCGCCGCCGCTGGTGCAGGCCCCGGTCAGCGCGAGTATCGCGGCGAGCGCGCCCGCCGCGAACACGCGGCGTCGCCCACCGCGTCGGGTGCCGGCGTACCGGATCGACTGGTCCTGGCTGAGTCGCATGCTTCCCTCACTGTCCTAGGCCCCCACGGCCATCGTCTCTCACCGACGCGGCGGAGCCGACATCCGTTCCCGAGGGTGAAGAGGAACACCTCAGCGCCATTATGCCCGGTTGCGGAGTGGAACTCCCGTTCCTGAATCGCGCTCGGCTCGACCGGTCCGACCTTCGTCGGCCGGGGCCGGGGCCGGGCCGGGGCCGACCGTCCACAACGGCAGTGACCTCCGCCGGACGCCGGGTGGGGCGCGCGACGGAGGTCACCGATGCGGTACGTCACACCGCCGGACCGGCACCCTCCTCCGGTACCGGCAGCGCGCTGCCCTTCTTGAACTCCGCCCAGTCCAGGTTCCAGGCGGTCCAGCCGTTGCCGGCGGCCAGCTTGCGCTCGGTCCCGGCGATGGTGATCGGGTCACCGACCCGGGTCCGCTCGAAGAGCCACTTGGCGTTCTCGGTGGAGACGTTCACGCAGCCGTGCGAGACGTTGCGCTGCCCCTGGTGCTGCACCGACCACGGGGCGGCGTGGATGTACTCGCCACCCCAGGTGATCCGCTGGGCGAATTCGATGTCGGTGACGTACCGGTTCTCCGGGTTCGGGTCGTCGGTGGTGTCGAAGACCGTGGCCGCCTGCTTCTCCATCACCACCATCGTGCCGCTGGACGAGGGGGTGCTCTTCTTCCCCAGGCTCACCGGCATCGTCTTGACCACCTGACCGTTCTCGTACACGGTCATCTTCTTGCTGGCGTTGTCCACCTTCATCTCGAAGGACCGCCCGATCTTCGCGGTGGCCTTCCGGTCGACGTTGCCGTACCGGCCGTTGCTCAGCGGGATGCCGGCCAGCGCGATCCTGACCTCGATCGTGGTCTCCGGCTTCCAGTACTCCGGCGCCCGGTAGTACGCCTGGGTGCCGTTGGAGACCCAGTGCCAGGCCCCCGGCTGCGGCGGATCGGTCTTGACGAACATCCGCTTCTGCACCGCCGCCCGGTCCTTCTTCGGGATCCCCGGGTGGAACTCGGCGACCACCGGCATTGCCACCCCGTACGACTTGTCGTCGAAGAGGTACAACCCGCTGGTGATCATCGACGAGGGCTTGGCCATCGTGGTGAAACTGCTGGTCCCCTCGTGCCGCTCACCACCCGGCCCGGTCCCGACGACCGTGGCGGTGTACTTGGCGCCGTACTTCAGCGGCGCGGCCGGCACCCACGACGAACCGTCGGTACGCAGTGAACCCTTCACCTGGTCGCCGCCGGCGGTGGTCAGGCTGACCTCGGTCAGCTTCCCGCCCTCCGGCAGCTTGCCGCTGATCTCGGTGCTGACCGGCCGGTCCTTCGCCTTGTCGGCGGGGCTGACCGTCAGGTCCACCACGCTTGCCGGGTCGACCGGACCGCCGGAGACCCCACCCACCGAGCTGCTGGGTGCCGGCGTCGGCCCCTGGACGAACTCCGCCTGCTTTCCACCGTCGCTGCCGCACCCGGCCAGTGCCACCGACGCCGTCAACACGAGGACGCCCACCCTCGCCCCGGTCCGCGCGAACATGCCCATTCCCACCTCTGTTCTCACGTCCTGGCGGATGTACTCACGTTTCGCGGACATCGTGCCGCATCGGGGCGACAAGCTCGCCCCTGGTCCCAGCGAAGTGAGGGGTTTGGCGTGTAATGTCCGGTAAGCTCGGCCGAAGGGGGGAGGCGGGGATCGGATTGGAACCCGCCTCACGGGCCGTGCTAAGGTTCTCCCCGTTGCCGACGAGCGCCGCTAGCTCAACTGGCAGAGCAGCGGACTCTTAATCCGCGGGTTCGGGGTTCGAGTCCCTGGCGGCGCACCATCGAAAAGGCTCTGACCTGGGGTTTCACCCTGGGTTGGAGCCTTTTCGTGTTTCTGCCGGTGGTGCGGTGTCTCGGTGGGTGCTCGGGAGCCGTTGGACCGTTGCGGCTTCCGGTGGACTGGTGGCGTGTCGGTGGAGAGATGGATCAACTGCCTGACGCGTCGGCGGGTGCGGCGGCTTGCCAGGTACCTCGTTGTGCGCCTAGAACCGCAACCGGGTACTTTTCGCTACGGTTAGTGATTCCCGGGCGCGGATAGGGGCAAGTCGTGCGTCAGATCGTACGTAGGTCGGTGCGGGCCGTTCTTCTGGATGAGGACGACCGTCTCGTGCTGATCAAGCGGATCAAGCCCGGCCAGGCGCCGTACTGGACAACGCCGGGCGGCGGCCTGGAGTCGACGGATGTCTCCCTGGAGGCCGCGCTTCGCCGCGAGTTGCACGAGGAGCTCGGTGCCGAGGCGGACCGGTTCGCCCAGGTGTTCCTGTTCACCGCCTCCGCTGGTGAGGGCGTTTCTGTCCAGCACTTCTTCGCCTGTCGGCTACGTCAGCTGAACGAGGACGCCCGGACCGGGGAGGAGTTCGCTGATCCGTCGCGTGGCGGCTACCAGCTCGACAGGGTGGCGATCGACAAGCTGGCTGCGGTGGATCTCAAGCCGGATGCGCTGAAGGAGTTCATCATCTCCAACGAGGAGGCTCTGCTTTCGGTGTAGGGCAGGCTGACCAGACCATCGCCGGTCCGAGTCTGAAGTCCCGGGCTGCCTGGAAAGTGTCTTGCGGGCTGCGGGCACCGTTCAGGTTTGCGGCTACGGCACCGATGAAGACGCGGTGCGACACGATGAGGACCACGCCCCGCTGGGCGGCCTGGTGGGTGCGCGATACGGCTTCCCACACGCGTTGTCGTAGCGCGGTGAGGCTCTCCCCACCATGGAGAGCTGAATCCGGATCACGAAGGCGTTCGCTGCGCCACGCTTGGTACTCGCTCGGGTAGTCGTCGGGGCTCAGGCCGAGGACGCAGTCGGGTGCGCGCCACTCCGCGTAGAGCGGATCTGGCGGCGCGATCGGCACATCAAGGATCTCGGCCAGAATGCCGGCAGTCATCGTCGCCCGCAGAAGAGTGCTGGTGAGGATCATGTTCGGCTTGGCGTTCCGGTCGAGCAGCCAGCGGGCTGTGCTGACGACCTCGGCGATCCCACGCGTCGTCAGCGGCGTGCCGGGACGGGCGTGGGCGCGGGGGCGGCAGAGGCCGTCGAGGCAGGTGCCGTGCCGCATCCAGAGAACCTGGCCGTTCACGACAGGTGCCAGCCGCCGTCGACGTTGAGCGCCTGTCCGGTGATGAATCCCGCTGTGGGGGAGAGCAGGAAGGCGACGACGGAGGCCACATCGGCAGGCTGGCCACGGCGCTTGATGCACTGCCGGTCGAGTTGGCGTTGCACCATGGCGGCGTGGTCGTCGACGACGGTGTGTTCGGCGGGGACCTCGATCGAACCCGGGCGCACCGTGTTGACGGTGATGTTGTTCGGGCCGAGTTCACGGGCCAGGGCCCGGACGAGGCCTTCGAGCCCGTTCTTGGCCGCGATGTAGCCGGCCAGGTCGATGCGGCCGAGTTGGGTCAGGATCGAGGAGACGGCCACGATGCGGCCGCGGCCGTTCGCGATCAGGGCGGGCGTGACGGCGCGGATGCACGCGGCGTGGGTGACCAGGTTGAGTTCGAGTTGACTGCGGAACGTGTCCAGGTCCAGTTCGTGCCAGGGGATTCGGGGGTATGCGCCAGCGTTGGTGACCACGGCAACCAGTTGGTCGGCGTGGGCGTCGACCGTGGATTGGAACAGCGACTGTGTCGTGGACCGTGTCAGGTCGCCGATGACGGTGCTGGTGAGTGCGCCGCGCTGGTGGGCCGCCTCGACGACCGCCCCGAGGTCGTCATCGTCGTGGCGGTGGGCCAGGACCAGGTCGAAGTCGGCGGCGAGACGGGCGGCGATCGCGGCTCCGATGCCGCCGCCGGCCCCGGTCACGATCGCCACATCACGATTCATGGACTGTCCTCCCAGGTGTCGTGGTGAGTCCCAGCAGCTGGGCCAGGTCGGCTTCGGGCGCGTAGAGGTCTGCGAGCAAGCCGATCGACAACGCGGCGTCCGACGGTTCCATCTGGTGCAGCGGGTAGACGGCCAGCAGACGCATGGCGAGGTACGGCCGTAGCCACGTGAGCAGGTCGGTGCCGACGCTGGTGGCGAGTGGTCGGGCGAGCTGACCGAGGTAGCGGGCGACGGTGTATTGGCGCGCTGCCGAGGGCCGGTGCTGGTAGTCGATCGCGATCGTGCGGTCCGACAGCCTCGCCAGTCGGACCTGTGGTTTGACGGCGTCGGTGATTGCCCGCCGGTGGTCGGCGAAGGCTCCGGGGTTGTAGCGCGGCACGAGCCATGCGGCGTGTAGCCGTTGGTACCAGAGGAAGCAGGCGATCTCCCCCGCGAGGGAGTTGAGGCCGGCGGTGTCGTAGTCGAACCAGACGGGTCGGTTCTGGTCGTCCAGGCCGATGTTGACGTCGGTGGGATCGCCCTGGGTCGTCGCTGCCCATGTCTGCTGGTCCGGGTGCAGGGCGGTGCGGAGACCGGTGACCAGTGCGTCGAAGTCGAGTCGTCGAGGCTGTCCGTTGATGACGAGGGTCGTCTCGTGTAGGTCGCTGCAGCGGATGGCGGACCTGTCGGGCATCGTCAGCAGGTTGGGGTTGTGGCCGTAGTACAGGTCGATCCGGCCGCCGGGTTGGGCACGGTCGCGATAGAGCTTGCCGATGGTCTGGGAGGCGGGCAGATGACGCATCGTGGTGCCGATGATGTGCTGGTAGCGGTTGAGGATGGCGTCGAGCCCGTGGTCGAGGTTGGCGCGGGCACCGACGTCGCCGGCCGTGATGGCGTCCAGGAGCAGGCCGGTGTCGGGCTGGTCGGGCCGGTGTCGGTCGTACACGGTCAGGGTCCAACGGCCGACGCGGTGGTACGCGTGTAGGGCGGGGAGCGGATAGTGGTGCTGGATCCGCCGGTACCCGGCGATCTCGGCGGCAGCCTCGGCAGGATTCGGGTTGGCCTTGACGAATAGTCGGCGTGCGCCGACATCGAGATGGAAGGTGTGGTTCGCGGTGAACCGCCGGTGGCGGGCGACGCGGATCACGAGTCCCACCAGCCAACGCACCGGCCGGCGAAACGCGCGATCAGTTCGGCCGGTACGGCTCGCAGGTCGCTGGCGGTGGACCAGACGGTGTCGTCGTAGCCGTCCCGGACGGGGCACGCGTCGGCGATGGACATGAGCTGTGAGAACGGCGTCGCCACCGCGTGGTGACGGGTTGAGCCGGTAATCCACTTGGTGTGTGCGTGCCGCCCGTACAGGCCGACGACGGTAGGCCCGGTGCCGTCCGGTCTTTCGGTGAGGGCGGCGAGGTGGGTCAGGCCGGTGTCGTTGCCGACGACCAGTTCGGCGGTAGCGAACAGATCGACGCAGTCCACGGCCGTCGGACCGTGGAAGACCTCGATCTGCGCGACGGACGGTGGTGCCGCTCGGTCCGGCGCGGCGATCAGGCCGAACCGCCAGGGCGCGTCAGGCCGGTGAGCAGTGAGGCAGCGCGCGATTGCCGCGAAGTTCTCGATGCCGTAGTCCTTGCGCTCTGGCCGGCTGGTGGTGGACACGAAGAGGACGTGGTAGGGCGTAGGTGTGGGCTCCGTGGCGCGGAACCGCGGGCACGGGTCGCTGTCAGCAGGCAGCCGTACCCCGAGGGTCTGCTCGATGTCGAGGTAGTAGCGCATCGGCAGCGTGGCGTGCACCTGGAGGACGTTGGCGTCGACGATGTCGAGCCTCGTCGGCGGGATCTCGGGAACGGCTTCGAAGGTGCGCGGTGTCGGGCTTTCGGTGCCGATCGAGTGTTGGCCGTTCGCGGAGGTGACGGTGAGTGGCAGGGCGCATCGGGCGAGGAGATCCGCGCGGGGTCCGACGTATGCCGGCTGCGGGTACCGGTCGCGGGTGGCCTCGTGGAGAGCCTGCGCCAGGGCGAGACCCAGCAGTACGTCGCCGAGCCCTCGTGCGCCGAGGTCGAGCTGCCAGCCGCTTTCGTGCACCGCGTCGAGGGCGGCCTTCGGTGGTGGCAGCTCTCCCGCGGCCCGCCGGTACGGCAGGAGTCGGCCAAGCGGGGCCCGATTGCGCCGGACGAGCGTCGGTCCGCCCCGCCAACAGGTCGGGCTGTCGGTGTCGGTCAGAGCGTGGTCAGTACGCACAGCGGGACCTCGTGTCGTTCGAGCAGCTCCCGCCCGTCTCCGGTCGTGTCCTCGACCAGACAGAGCACGCCTGTGACGTCGGCTCCGGCACTGCGGAGCGCGGTGACGAGGTTGGTGAGGGTGAGCCCGGTCGTGATCTCGTCGTCCACGATGAGGACGCGCTGACCCTTGAAGCGGCCGTAGGCGAACACCTCCAGGCGGCGGGCGTGAGGTTCGTGGAAGACGAGCTTCTCCGGCAGGTCGAGGTTGATCTTCCAGGCGATGCGGTAGTGGCTGCCGCTCGCCCACGAGACCGCGAGCGTGGGGATGATGCCGCCAGCGTCCAGGCCGAGCAGCACGTCGTGCGGCCGGTAGGCGGGATGCTCGCACCAAAGCCGCCAGAGGTTGTCACCGGCGGCCATCACCCGATCCGGCGCGGTGTCACTGCGGACACCGTCGAGTTCGTGAACGATCCTGACCGGGCGGGTGGTGTCGCCGACTCCGAGTCGGGCTACTCGGTCGGCGGTGATCGCCTTACGTGCGGTGGCCGTCATTGGCTTCCGTCGTCCTTCCATGGTCGCGGGTGTGGCCGAGGGTCTCGTCGTAGGCCAGCAGGTCGCTGGCGGCGCTGCGGATTCGTTCCGTGAGTTCGTTGTCCGAGCGCCAGTCGGCGTGGCTGACGTCGGTGACCGAGGGAAGGTCGACGCGGGCGGAGGGATGTCGGCCGGCGAAGGCCTGGCGGACTTCGTCGCTGGCGTCGATGTCGATGCCGTCCGCTCGGAGCATGATCTTCATGGCGAGGACGACGTGCTTGTAGAGCGCCCTGACATCGGTGTCGGGTCGGGCGGCCAGCCGCCGCAGCGTCATGACGACCAGCGGTAGGTCACCGCGGGCAGCGCACTCGTCGGCGGTCCGGTCGAGGACATGGAGTACGAGACCGGGTCGGCGATACAGCACTCCCCGGCCGTCGTGCGCGATCTGCCGCAGCGCGTAGAGCAGGCGTGGTGGCAGCCTGCCGGTGCGCGCCTCGTTGGTGGTGAACGCCGACAGCGCGATCTTCGCCCCGTCCGGGCCGGTGGGTGGGAGCGATCGGTTGGCGAGCCAACGCACCGGAAGGGTGTCCCGGACGACGAGGACATCCACGTCGCTCCAGCCCGGCTGCCAGTTTCCATAGGCCAGGCTTCCGGTGACTGCGACCAGTGCCGTCTCGTCGTCGACCAACTCGGCGGCGTAGGCGGCGAGGAAAGGTCGCAGGGACGCCGGCACCGGTGTCTCACGTTGTGGCGGGTGTCGGTCGCCGGAAGTGCGGTGAACCAGCTCGGCGACCGCTCGTTTCAGGGCGAGGAGGCTGCCCGTGTTGTCGACGACGGAGTCGGCGATCGCCGCGATGCGCTCGGCGCCCCGGTTCTGCTTCGTCGCGTCCCGAGACGCTAGCGAATCGGGTGATTCTTTGCCACGGGCCAGACGCACTGCCGGCGGCGCATCGAGATAGATGATCTGGCAGCGATCTCCCCAGATCTGCCGTACATGCCTGGTTGCTTCGAAGCGATGCGCGCTTTCGACGCTGATCCGGTGGGAGCCGGGATTGAGCGCGGCTAAGCGGAGGATCTCCTCGGACAGCATCCGTGCCTCGGTCAGCTCATCCCACGCCTGGTACGGGTCGGTCACGCCGGCCCGGTCGGCCGCAAGGCGGAGCAGATATCCGATCTTCAGCCGCGTGACGGCGTGCTCGGTACGGAGTAACTCCCCGACGGTGCTCTTTCCGCTCTCGGACATGCCGGCGAGGACCCAGAGCCGGTCGACGCGATCCGGAGCCAGCAGTGTGACGGGCACGCCGAAGCGGGTGACGGCCTCGCGAACCTCACGCTGAACATCGAGCAGTGGCCGATCACCACGCACGATCAACCGGTGGTAGTCCCCTCGGTGGATTTGGAGTTCGATGGCTTCGGCCAGTTGGCGCTGGTAGGCGGCGTACTGATCGGATGCGGGAGCCCGGTCCCGGGCCAACGCCTGCCGCGCCTCGGCAGAAGGATCAGGATCGTGCCGCAGCAGGATGTGGAGTTCGCGTCTGTCGACGGGGAGGTATCGGAGCGCTCGGGCTTCTACCTCGGCAAGGGCCTCACCGATCGGCGTTCCGTCCTTCACCGCGGCCGTCGCCGCGCAGGTGGCGACGAGCATCGGGTAGCCCCGGTCCTCCAACGCCAACCTGCCGCCTCCCTGGCACCGGGCGGCGAAGGAACGGAACACGAGATCGACGTGCTCGTCAGTGGTGCTGTCGACGAACCACCATCGGCTGAAGTCGTCCCGTGACACCTTCGCCCACTGCGGGTCCCACCGGTCGATGGTCCCGGTCAGGGTGATCCCCGGTGTCGCCGAGGCCAGCCACTGTGCATTCGTGGACTTGCCGACGTTGTCCGCACCGTTGAGCGTCACCGCGACGTTCATCGGCGCTCGCCGTAGCTCTTGAGGGCACGCCAACGAGGAATCCGTCGGCAACCCTCGCGAGCATCTCGCACAAGATCGTCGTACGCACGCGCCAGCTCCCGAAACTGCCGCAAAGCCGCATCGGCCTGGCTGGCGCTCCGTTCTTGCGCCTCGTGGTCGATCAGGCGTTGGCACCGCACCCAGGCAATAGCCAACCGGTCGATGACCGAGCCGATCGTCTCGGTGTGCAGCGGTCCGGTGCCCGGATCGTCGAGCACGCGGTCGACCCACGTGTCGATCTCCGTGACCAGGTCCACCCGAACGCGGTTCAGCAGGTCGATGGACCGCTTCGCGGCGGCTACGACATGGTCATCAGCGTTCGGATCCCGAGAGATCATCTCAGCTGACCACTGGTCGCCGTGGTGCACGGCAAGTCGCCCGGCAGCCCGCAACGGGACCCGCCATGAAGACATCGGGCAGGCGGAGTCGTCCCGGAACGAGTCGATGAGCAGACCAGAGGCCGGGAGGACGTTCTGCCTGCCGAGCTGGCCTGCAGGGTTGGCCGAGTTGGTTACAGCATCAAGGGGCACGATGAAGCCTCCAATTGCCTCGTTCGGCATGCCGTGAAGCGAATCGATAGCGATAGCTGTATGGGGCAATGCGCGTTGTCGCCACGCCGACCACCACGAGCCCGACACGGCGGTGTGGCGGGCACCGCACAACTCGGGACGGGATGCACCGGGCGTGCGTCGGGGCAACCGCAGCGACCGGAAGAAGGCGGCCGTAGCCCGCTCGCGCGCGGGACACGGACTCAGTACGTCGCAGGCCAAGCATCGGCCGTTGGCGCAGGACACGACGTGTCTTGCCAGAACGGGCCTGCGCCTCCTCGATCCGCTCGCCGCCGAGATACGTAGCCATGACTCCCCGCTTCTCTGTCTGATCGGCGCGGCGGCGGCGAGCGGGTCACGCGAGCTGGCTCCAGCCGACACCGATCGCCGCCGCCGTTACCAAGGACCCAACGTCCTGGCCGCTGCGGCACCAACCGGCCACATCCCTCGATAGAGAATTCGGTCGATCGCCATGTCGGGCCGCTGCCGAGGCCCGTAGACGGTGAAGTAGCGCAGCGCGACGGCACTGAGTGGGCTGTCAGCTCGTCGGGCGTAGGCGAGACACAGCTGTTCCGCGGCCAGCTTGCTTACCCCGTAGGGGGAGACCGGGCAGGTGGGGTCTTCGTCGCGGCTGGGCCGGTCGGCCGGACCGGAGACGCTCGACGACGAGGCGACGACCCGCCGGCGCACCCCCTGGCGGGTGCAAGCCTCTAGCAACCGGTGTGTGCCGAGCACGTTGGTCTGGGTGTAGTCGAGAGACTCGCGACTCCACGACGGCCGTACACCCGGCCGCGCGGCGAGATGGAAGACGGTGTCGCAGCCAGCCACCAGATCGTCCAACTGGTCGACGGCCAGGTCCAGGCAGTACGGCGTGAACAGGGGGCTGCCGACCGCCTCGGCCAGGTTCTCGTCCGCGAGGGCGTGCTCACCGACCCGCCGCCGATCCAGGCCGACAACCCTGACTCCTCTGCCCAGTAGCGCGTCGACCAGGTGCGAGCCGATGAAGCCGGCCGCTCCGGTGACCAAGACACGAGACATCATCGCTGCTCCTCCCTTCCCGGGCTCTGCTCGAAGAGCCGATGCCAGACGTGCGTGTACAGGGGTGGGTCTACCTGGGAAAGCGTGGTCTGATCGATCACCGGCAGGGCGCCCGGTCGTTCGGAACTTGTCGAACCGGTGGCTGTCGTAGCGGCGTTACGGGAGACGTAGACCGTCATCGCGGTCCCGCTTCCGACCCGCCCATGCCGCGCCGTGATCGCCGAGGACATGCGCCAGGTCTGCGGAGTCGGCCGGCGGCGTGGCGGACCCACCGGAAGACCGGCAGGTCCGCCACCGGGAGGCGGCGGCTGGGAGCACCCCGCCGATCACCCGCCTGCGCAGGCTCGACGGCGATACGCAGGCGAGGAACCAACCTCACGGGACTTGCGCCGACAGCCATCACGGCATCTGAACCAAGCTGGGGCGACGCCTTGTCGGTCCTGATCAGTACGTCCACCATGAGCCTCACGCCGTTGACGGTCATCGGTGGACACCGGTGCCACCGGCAACGGCGGCGTTCGATGTCCAGCTCTAGCGAACCGTTCCTAGCCGTGGGTCGGTACCGTCCACTACCCGTCCAGTCGCAACCAGGTAGTGACGACCCGTAGCGGCAGTGGCTAGCGTGATCCACGTCGACAGGCGATGTCCGGAGGTGCGCGATGGCGGGACGGCGCTATTCCCCGAACCGGCAGCTCGCGTGGGAGAGACTCCAACGCGGCTGGTCCTACGAGGAGACCACCGAACGCATCCGCACCGAGATGAGCCGCGCAGGCGAGACCGACACCGGGCTCAACGCCAACACCGTGCGACGCTGGGAGACCGGGGAACGGTGGCCAGACCCGCGTTACCGCAAGCACCTGGTCGCGATCTTCGGTAAGCCAGCGAGCGACCTCGGCCTGCTCACCCCCGACGAACTGGCCGTACGCCCGGCCGCGGAAACACTGCACGAGCTCAGGAGGTTGTGGGACATGCTCACCCGAGACGACAACGGCAACGGCTGGGACCGGGCGTCCGTACTACGCGCGCTCGTCGGTGCCAGCATGCTGCCCTTGGTCGCGCCGCTACTATCACTCGATCCCCACGCCGCGCACGCCGGCGGCAAGACCGTCGACCCCGACTCGTACCGGCAGATCGTGCACTGTCAGCGAGAGCTGTACTGGACCAGCCCGGCCCGGCCGTTGTACGAGGCCGCCTACGCCCACACTCAGCTCGGCATCGGGCTCCTCCGTGCCGCAACCGGAACCGACCGGACTGGTCTCGCCGGAGCGCTCGCGGAATCCGCACTGCTCACCGCCCGACTCGCCTTCTTCGACCTCAGCCAGCCCGCCGTCGCCGAACGCTGCTACGACGTCGCCCTCGCTGCCACCCGCGAAGCCGGCGACCATGCGCTGGCCGCAGCTGTTCTCGGCCACATGGCGTTCATCCCCGCCTTCGGCCACGATCCCGCGAAGGCCCGCACGCTGACCAACGCAGCCCTCCAACACACCTGGCACGGCGTCAGCCCCCTGGTCCGCTCCTGGTTGCACTGCGTCGCCTCGGAGGTCGAGGGCCGGGCAGGAGCAGCGGCGGCCAGCCGCCATCACATCGATCTGGCAGCGAAGGCGCTTGATGGCAGCCCGGTGCCGCCTGAATGGCTCGACTTCTACGACAACACGCGTCTGCACTCCTTCGCCGGTTACGCCGCCCTTGCCGATGGCGACCACGGGGAAGCCGCCACCCAGCTGGATCAGGCACTCGCCGCTCTCCCAGGGGCCGGTGCCAAACAGCGCAGCGTAGTCCTCGCCGACCTTGCCAACGCTTATGGCGATGACGGTGATCGGGCTGCCGACTACCTCAACCAGGCCATCGATGCCTTACACACCGACTGGTACGGCACTGGCCTCGACCGGGTCCGGGCCGTCCGCAACGTACTCGGCGACAGCCGCAACGGTGCCCGACTCGACGAACGTGTCGCCGCCTTGACCACCAGTCGCGCCGCGCTACCTGGCAGTTAGAGCGGGCTGGCGTCGATTCGCCTGTAAACGGCATCGGGTAGCTCCATGGGCGGTTGGAGCCGGAGCAGACCTCGGTCGCTGGCTCTATCCGTCGCTAAGGACATCGACATCGAGCATTGGGCACCGAGTAATTACCCCGTGTCGGGCGCTTCGACCGACCGATAGGCGCTCACGCGGTGCTGTGCCAGCGACAGCCGCCTGCGTATCCGCGACCCCGCAATAACGGACAGTGTTGATCAAAGCGGCTAGGCTTGGCAACCGGCCGAGCTGGGACAACTGGAACAAGACGACGAAGTGATCCGCTGATGCGGCAGACCCCCGGCCACGTGGTGCGACCTCCCGCGCGGCCGTTCAATAGGTAGAGGACCCATGCGAACCACCACAGTCGGCGACGTGACGATCCTGCTTCCCGATCTCGACCCTGACGACCTCGACAGCACCACCGAGCCCGGTGCTGATCTCACCGACGCTCATGTCGATGACGTCTCCTGGCGGGGTGCCGTCCTCGACGCGGTCCGTGTTCGGGGTAGCCGGATCACCGGTTCGGGCCTCAGTGAGAGCTCCTGGGAAGGGGGAACGGTCTTCGGCTGCGAGATCGTCCGCAGCGACTTCTCCGGCGCGGCCCTGTCCGGGCTCAGCATCGAGCGGAGTGTCCTCACCGGGTCGCGGTTCACCGGTGCCCGGCTCACCGATGTCCGTCTCAAGGATGTCCTGTTCGACGGCTGCCGCTTCGACTACGCCACCTTCAGCCGGGTCGCCGCCAGCGGAGCGGTTGCGTTCGTCGACTGCATCCTCACCGACGCCACTTGGTCCTCCTGCAGGCTCCCCAAGGTCGTACTGCGATCGTGCCAGCTGGCTCGCCTCGAACTGGAATCGAGTCAGCTCCACGGTGCTGACCTGCGGGGTAACTCGCTGCGTGGCCTGAAGACCACTCTCGCGAACCTGTACGGGGTTATCCTCACCGAGGAGCAGCTGCCCGACCTGACCCACCTGGCTGTCGGTGAATTCCACATCGAGGTGCGGGCTCAATGATCTTCGGATGGGGAGCGCCCGTCGGTCGGCTTGTGGCCGCGCTCGTTGGGTCTGTTGGTGTCGCAGTGGCCCGGTGGAATGTCAGTCGTGGGCTACCAACCGCCGCTGCGGGGGCGGCGGCGTTGCCGGTGAGGTTGTACGTCGAGACGACCGCGTTCGCGGTGGGGCGCTTCGACGGTGCTGACGACCAGGCCTTTGTCCTGGGTGGGCAGCTCGGTGCGCGCATCTGGCCGTTCACCGCCGTGACAGACGACTCTGTACTTTTGCCGGTTGGTTCTCTCGCCGTGGCTGGCTGGTCCTCCGGGTGGCGATTCGCGGGCCGGTGGGGGCGTCGATGACCGTAGGTGTGCAGTCGACCCGACGGGGTGGGGGAGTGGGGTCTGCGCCGGTCCTGCCGAGAGGGTTCGGCTCGGTGGACGGGATCATCCCGGGGCTGGTGGCCGAGCATCGTAAGGATCTTGGCCGGCAGCTGGCCGGATGGCGTGCCGCTGCCGGGATGACGCAGGCGCAACTGGCCAAGCGGATCTGCTACTCGCGCAGCACGCTGGCCAACGCTGAGACCGGTCGGGACATGAGCATCCGGGGTTTCTGGTGCGACGCCGACGACGTGGTCGGTGCCAACGGGGCGCTATTGGCCGCCTTCGACCAGGTCGCCGCGTTGGTGCGGGACTTCCACGAGCAGCGGGCATCGGCACGTGACCGCGAGCGTCGGCAACGCGCTGCCCGCCTCATCGCTCCCACCGTTCAGGGACAACCGAGCGCACCGGCGGAGCCGAGAAGGTGCCAGTGTGAGGCGGTGGTCGTCGGTCGGTGGACCGAGCGGGAGGTCCGCGTGTTGCGGGAGGCGCTACGGATGACCGTCCACGACTTCGCTCAACGGCTGGGAGCGAGCGACGCGGCCGTCTCCGGCTGGGAACACCGACGCACGCCCACGCCACCGAAGATGGCCGCGCAGGCGGTGTTGGACCAGACGCTCGCACTCGCCGACACCGACACCAAAGCCCGGTTCCTGCTGATCCTCAACACCCCCGACCAGCACGGGTAGAACAGCGCGAGAGTGAGGTAGGCACACCGACAGGGCCGCTCGCCGTAGCCGAGCGCCGACGGCACCCGCCGACAGCCGTGGGTTCTGCTGGTGAGCGAAGTTCCTGTTTCGCCGGAGATGGACAACTGAGGCACCCTCTCATGCCGATGAGCGTGCACACGATCTTGCGTGTCTGGAGCCGTCTTTGTGGGCTGGGCGCCACCTGCGGCATGGCGGTGACGCTGGTCGACGGCCTGAGTCAGTCCTTTGCAGAATCGTGGTGCGGCGGCGGGGTGAACGGACCGCCAGGCATCCGCCCGGATCGCTCGGCGGCTGCCGGGTGTCATCATCGAAAAGGACAAGTCGTACACGCTCGACGGCCGGCGGTGCCATCTGCAATCCGGTCAACGCCTGGACGACAGCGTCCTCCTTCGGCCACCGGTACACGCCAGACGAGATCAGCGGGAACGCCACCGACGTCGCGCCGAGCTCGGCCGCGACGATCAGCGAGTTGCAGTAGCAGTCACGCAGCAATGCCGATCGGTCCTCGGTGGCGCTCCATACCGGCCCGACGGTGTGGATGACCCAGCGGGCCGGAAGGCGACCCGCAGTCGTCGCCAGGGCCCGCCCGACCGGCAGGCCCCGGCCGAACCGGCTGGCCCGCAACGCGCGGCATTCGTCCAGGATCGCCGGGCCACCCCTACGGTGGACCGCACCGTCCACCCCGCCACCACCCAGCAACGACGAATTCGCCGCATTGACGATCGCATCCACCCGCTCCGCGGTGATATCCCCCGTGACAAACTCGATCTCCACGGCCACCATCATGAACCATCCGTATATCCCATGCCGCCGATAAACCCCGGTCGGTCACCGGCACTCCAGGTCGCATACGCGCCATGCCGCTGACCGCGCGTCGCGCAACGTCGCAGTCGGCCGATCGAAGGAATGCCTGGTCTTGTCGGGAGGCGGATACCGCTGCGTGGCGTTGAGCGTGGACGGCCTGTAGCCGCCTCGCCGAGGCGAGAGTCAGGTGTAGTCTGCAGTGATCATTTGGCGCTGGGGGCAGACGACCGATGGGTGCGCGTACCGCACTGCTCGCTTTCGCTGAGGGTGATCTGCGCCCTGGTCTGCGGGGAGCGGTCCGGTCCCGCCCAGCGGAGGTCATAGACCTTGTGCGCGAGATGCATCCTGGCTACGAGGTGACACTCATCGGCGACGGCTCGCTCGGCGACCACAGTTGTCCGCCGGACGACACCAGTTACGCGACCGTCCTGGCTGGTGCCGAGCTGTTCTGCGACCTCCGGCTCGTCTGTGATCTCCCATCGCAGGTACCTGCCGGGCTGCTCCGCGCCGCAGGGGGCCGGCGGATCATCATGCACGGCATGCACTCGGCCTCCGACTGGTTGTGCTTCGCGGTGTGGGAGAACGGCGCGCTCGTCCGTTCGCTGAGCATCTCGCCGGTCGCCGGCATCGGGGAGAACATCGGCGAGCCCTACGACTTCGAGCTGCCGTACTGGGCGGGCGAACATCCCGTCGAGCCCGTGTTCTGCGAGGAGCCGTACCCTCTTGCCTTCCACCCGTTGGACCTGGGCGAGCAGGCCCTACGCGCGTTCTTCGGCTTCGTCCTCGAGGGCCGTCCCGACCCCGACGACATCGATCCGTTCGATGTTCCCCTGCACGGCTTCCACGTCGCCGACCCCACCGGCCGGGAACAGGCGGAACGCGACGACCTGATGGAACGAATCCTGCAGAGCATGCAACCGCCACGCCGCCACCGCATGATGCCGGACGGCACGGTGCGCCAACTCGACGACGGCGAGATCTGACCCCGAAGACCGACCTGCGAGCGCTGTCAACGCGCACGTCCCGACACCGGATCGTTCGACACCAGCCAGCCCTCCCCAGCCCACGATGATCGGACATCCGCTTCTGCCGCTGACGGGTCGGTCGAGTCATGCAGTTGCAGGCTCACCCCAGTCGGTGTCGGCGGTACTGCAGGGAGGGATCGCCCTCCTGAATTCCGTTCTCGTCCAGCGCGTTGTAGATCGTCAGCCAGCCGCTCGCGAATCGCAGGCCCAACGCCACGGTACCGTCCGTTAGGTCACCCCCGGCCCACTCCAGAAGCTCTACCGCCTCAAGCCGCTGCCCGTGCCGAGCAGCCAACAGTGCGGGAGCATCGTTGCGCCAGCGGAGCCGAAACGCGTCTGAGGTCGGCCACACCGGCTTCCGCGTCACGTCGATCGACCCATACGTGATCGACAGATCATCAAACTTCTGATGATTGACCTCAAGGCGCTCGTCGTCGAAGTCGAACACCAGCGGGCAGTCGGCGAACCAGGTGTCGTCATCGTCATCCCACACCACCCAGCTGGACGTCAGCCGCCGGCCGGCGAGGCCCCGCAGCCTTTGCGCGTGACGACCGGCGACCTCAGCAGCTCCGTTCAGCCAGGCAGGCCGGTAGCCGGTAATACCGAAGTCGAAGGTCATCACGGGACGGTAATCCCGAGCCGACCTGACTCGCACTCGGGTATCCGGATCTACCGCTGAGCGCGGACGGTCGTATCGGTGTTTCGGGTCGCTGTGATGGGCAGAACCCGTGCCGATCAGATGGTCCGCGTGCTCCACCAGCGCGGCGGATCGGTGTCGGGTGCCTCCGGGCTGATGAAATGGAACGGCACGCAGAAATGTTGGGCGACGGCCTGGCCCTTCTCGATCGCCTGCTGTGCCTCGGGCCATGGTGGCACCTGTCCGTTGATCAGGCGGATGTCGCCACTGCGTCTCAGCACCGTCAGTGGTACTTCGTCAAAGCGATCGTGGTGCCGGCTCGGTCTGCGCACAATCGCGATCAGGTAGACGTACCAACCCTGCGTGTCGCCGTCCCACAGCGCTTCGATGGCGGCGACCGGCGCAGTGACGACCTCCGCCTTTCCGATCAGTTCCTCGGTCGTCGGTGGCGGTGGCTCCAGCTCGACGAGACCCCGCCGACGCAGCTCCCCGCGTCGCTCGATCAGCAGATCCTGTGCCTGGTAGAGGCCGGGCGGGGACTGCAGTCCACCTTCCCGGCGTAGGAGCACGACAGCCGCGATCAGCCGTCCGGTACGCAGCAGTTTGTCGATCTGCTCCTGTAACTGTGGGTCTAGCGCGTTCCACCAGGCGTCGTCGGCGTACATACCGCCATTGTTGTCGGTCACGTCGGGTGATAGTCCGTGTCTACGGACGGGGCTCCGACTCGACATCCGCATCTGCCGCGATCCGCGTGGCTGCTGCTGCGGAAGCTTGTCACCGCGCGGCTCGGTCGCTGAGGGCGGGTGAGTGCCTGTGCCGATGACGTGTCGTCCAGGCCCTTTGAGTCCACTCGACGGGAGTTGGCCTCGGTAGCTCGGAGCAGGCACTTCTTGGTCGTGGACACTGGTCAGATCAGTCCATAGCCCCTTCGCGAGAGTCGTCTGGCTCGATAGCGGTCCGACGATGGCTCAGCAACACCGCGCGTTCGTCGTCCGGGATCATCATCGCTTCGGCGAGCACGGCGGCCAGCGCGGCCACCTGGGCGTTGTCGATGTCGGCGGGGAAGATCCACCGAATATTCTCGTCGCGCGTGATGAGATCGACAGCCGACCGGCCGATGCCGTCTTGGATGGTCGCCGTCCGGACATACCGCACCTGGTCGAGCGGGATTGCCTGGCGGATATCGCCCTGTTCGAGGAAGGCACCGGCCTTGGCGATGACAATGCGGCGATTGGTTACGGCGATCAGGATCCTCGCCGACCCTGCCAGTCGTTCTTTCGCGCCGCCGACGATCGCCGAAAGGGTGTCAAGGGTCTCGGGCTGGTCGGGAAGACCGAGGGCCCGTAGGGTCTCGTCATCGGTAAGGAACCACCGCAAGATCCGCAGGTACGGTTCCAGGCTCAGCGATGTGGGCGCGCAGATGATGTCGGGTTTTTCGATCTCGGCAACCGGTGGATGGAGGGCGTCCGCCAGCGGCTGGATCGCCTCGAGAAGCCGGGCTGAGGTCTCGCGACCCGCCTTTGGGTCTCGCAGCCACCCCGTCAGCGACTGTGCCAGGCCGCTGGGGCCCGGGAGTTCGGCGATGATGCGTAGCTCTCGGGTCAGCGAGTCGACGAGCTCGGTGGCCTCGGCTATGGCAGCGTCGAGCTCCTTACCCGTGTCGCGCGCGATGACCTCGACGAGACGTGCCTCGTCGGGGTCATCGCGGCCGGCGGTTCGGGCCTTTCCTGCACGGAGCGCCTGATACCCGGTCCAAGCCTTCAAAGAGGACAGAAGAGCGTTGGCGTCGAAGGCGATCGCCTCGGCGTTCGTCTGGATGTACTCCCGGCGGTGGGACGAGCCGGACCGCTCGATTTGCCCGATGTGGCCCTGGACGTTCTGGCGGTACAGATTGAGCTGCTTGCGCAGCACCGCCTCGCTGCCCGCGACGTTGTCCCACAGCGAGTTCGGGACCGCTTCGATCTCCCGGGCCTGGTCGACCGCGCTGTTGACGCTGGCGACGAGCCCCATCAGTTCGGCCCACTGCTCGTTGCGGACGGAGCGAAGCACGTGGCCAGTCAGCGCGACGTTGGTCCGGACGATGCCGCTGACCTCACTCAGCTGCAACTGCAGGGCGATCATGGCCAGCGCCGGGCCGATCGCTGCCGCCTTCTGCGCCATGCTCACCGCGTCCACGCGAATTAGGCGAGCCTGCTTGAAGCTGCCGTTGACCAGCGCCGTCCCGAGGTTCGCACCGTCCTTTGCCGCGAGCCTTCCGCCAGCGTCGAGCAAGGCCCGGGTCGATTCGCTGAGCCGGTAGAGCCCCTGCGCGGAGGCGACCGCGTTCCCGACGTTGCCGACCAGAGTCGAGGTGTTCCCGATCGAGGCGAGGAACGTGGCTATCTGCCGACGGTCGGCGGCCGGCACGATCCCGAAGTCGAGCAGATCGAACTTGAGCTCCGCTGGGTTCGCGCCGAAGACGACCGCGATGCCGGGAAGCACCTCCGCCACGACCGTCGAGGCCGCCGACGGGGCGAGGTCCGCATTGGTCATGACAGGTGAGTCCGAGGGGTCCTGCATGCGTCCTCCAACAGCGGGGCACCGATGGCTATACATCGGCGTTGACAGGCGGATTCTACGGCTCGATAACGCCTGCCATAAACCTGTCGGCCGATAGGTCGGGACCTTCGCCCGAACGACGTCCCTCTTCGGCCCGAACGCGCGGGCTGAACTAAATCGCGCCAGCCCGTTGTCTCGGAGAGACCGCTCGCATCGGTGCACTCATCTGCCGCTGCAAGCGTGTCTCTATCGTTGCGTTCAGCAGGTCGAGTGGAACAGCCCTGCGACTGCGGTGCCACTGGTGGCGAGGTCGTTGTAGATCTGGACTGCCTCGGTGGTCTCGGCCACGTGGACGGTCACCCCGCGCTCCTCCAACAGGCTGAGGGTGCGCGGGTCGACCTGCAGCTGCAGTCGCATGCCACGCGACAGTACGACGGTCGTGGCGCCGTGGGCCAGAAGCTCTAGGACATCATCGGGCTGAACACCGGGGCTGTGGCGGGTACCGGTTTCGGACCAGTCCCACGGGCGGCCACCGCTGGGGTAGAGCTTGAAGTCCTTGCCAACTCCAAGGTCCTCGACGTCCATGTGGCCCCATGAGATCGCCAGTACGAGTGGCGAACGAGTTGTTTCGCTGGACACGGCGGCCCCTCGTTGGACGGAGCCGCGTCGGCCGCGGCTGAACGTTCTGTGCAGGCTGCCAGACCTTATGCTCACGCCGCGATCCGCATGCTTTGCCGGGATCATCGTGCGTCGAGCCTGCCCGGGCGTACGGAGCTGGACAGGAGGACGAAGTTCAGCCGATGATGGCGGCGAGAGTGGGGTTCGCAGCTCGCGTCGTGGTCGACGGCTGCGGCGAGCAGTCTGGCGGTTGCTGAAGGAACTGGGACTGCGGTTTCACCTGCCAGTTCGTCGGGATCCGGGTCGCCGACCGCTACCCGCAGACCTGGAACTGCGGGGGCGGGTCGGCTGATCAGCCGGTCCGTCGACGGCGCCAGGGCTGGAGAACGACACCAAAGGCGCTGCAGGACGGGAAGACTCCGGTGGAGGCCATGGCGACGCCGCGATCTGGGCCCCGGTGACCGGCAGGGTGGGCGAGATCTGGTCGAGCAAGCGCTGCGCCAGGGTGGCGTCGATCTCGACGTCTGCGCTGATGCGAACATCGGCCGCGGTCGCCAGGTCCACGATGTCGTCGCTGGTGAACGCATCAGCTCCGAGAGTACTCAGCCGTCGCGCGAACTCCTGGACATTGATCATTTGCAGCCTCATCGTCGGATTGTTAATCATCCACCGTAACCCCCGCTTCGGTCGGCGGATCCTGCGCTCGCCGTGCGGGCTACTGGGGCCGACAGTCGGCTCCGACAACTGCGACCGCTGCGCGGACGTCCGCAACTCTTCGGTGAGCTAATCGCGCGCCTGCAGGGCGGTCACGCTCTGTGTTACCCATGCTGTACCTCCCGCGACGCCCGGAAATGCCGCTTACCGGGTGCTGTGCAGCTTCGTTCGAGCGGTTGGGCAGTGGTCAGGCGGTCGGCTTGTTGTGTTTGCGGATGAGGTCGGGTAGTTCGGTGAGTGAGTCGAGGTGGAACAGGCAGCGGTCGCTGATCGCTGTGTCGTTGAGGATGTGTCCCCAGGGGCCTCGGCGGATGAGTGCGGTGGGGATACCTGCTTCTTGTGCCGGTCGGATGTCGTTGTCGAGGCGGTCTCCGACGTAGAGCACCTGGTCGGCTGGGCAACCGGCTTCGGTGACTACGCGGTTGAAGAAGGCGGGGGAGGGTTTCTCGACGCCCCAGCCGTCCGAGGTGCCGATCACGTCCACCGGTAGGTTCAGGGCTCGCAGGATGGTTTCTGCGCGTGCTGTCTGGTTGCCGGCGAGGCCGACGTGGAGCCCTGCCGCGCGTAGCGCGGCCAGGCAGGGGCGGGCGTCCGGGTACAGGTCGTCTTCGGTGAATGATTCGGGTTGTCCTGCTGCGGTACGGCGTTGCCGTTCCTGGGTCAGGTCGAATCCTGGTCGGAAGACCTGGAAGGTTTCCCGGTAGTCGAGGCCGCGGGAGATGACTGCTCCGAAGACGGCGGAGAACGTGTGGCGTGGCACGCCGAGCCAGTCTGCCCAGGTGCCGTACTCGCGGGACTCGTCAACGATGGTCTCGCCCACATCGAAGAACACGCTGGTGATCACCTGGCGATTGTGCCGTGCGCCCTTCGGCCGATCAACGCGCGCCCCCGAGCCGGGTCGCTTGGCGCTGCGGTGGGTGAGGGTCTCGCTCTGCGGCGCTTGGGTGAGCGTCTTCGACCTTGCTGGCCGGTTGGCATGAGGTGGCGGGACCGGGGCGGGATTCTCGTCTCATAGAGTGAGACATGAGCGGGGTGTTGGTCAAGATTTTTCTGCCTGTGTCGGCCGAAATTTCGTGCTACTGGGTGCCAGTGCGGGTTAACGGGTGCCATTGCGTCCGGCTGGGTCCGGGAGCGTGGCGTTTGGCTGCTGGTGATGCTGGTTGACAGGGTGTTGCTGGCGGAGGCGTACTGGTATGCACGTGACCGCGTGGTGGTCTGTCCGTCGGGTTCGAACGGCCGGTCTGGTGACGCTTCTTTGAGAGCGCTGCCGGTCGTTCGGGGCTTGGGGTGGGCGGGCCGTCGATAGTTCTCGGTGACAGGGGGTTCGCGATGAAGGATCTTTCTCCGGCTGGTTGAGCCGACGCTCCATTGGGCCGTTGCGATGCTGCGGCCGCCAGAGCATCTGCGTCAGGCCGAGACGAGCCCGTTGTCGGTGTGGCTGCTTGCCGCCCTGCTCCGCCGCTACCTGCTACCGCTGTTCCCACTGCCGCGACCGCCCTTCTGGTGGTCGTGTCGGTGGTTGCCGTCCTCATCCGCCCCTGGGCCCGCTGGTGCGCCGGTCGGCTTGTTCGTTGACAACTCAACAGCGCGCCTTTCCGTAGCCCACCGCGCTCGCCTGTGGCTGCGTACCCCTGCGGCGTCGTGACTGTCGTCGCCCATCTTCATTGTTCTCGATCAAGGAGTTGTTGTGTTCGTCGCCCATCTTGTCGTCGCGCGCTCCGGCTTGGTGCCGGTGGCGGTGACAGATTCCGTTTCGGTGCCCGTTGCGGGGTCCGGGTTGGTGTCGGTGTTGAGGTCAGTCTTCAACCGGACCCCGGAACGGACCCCTTGTTCCGTCTCGCACTGCAGGTCAGGTCGGCTGTCGGTGCTGTCGGCTTGTCCTGCGACAGACCCTGCGTGGTCTCGGGTCTCTCCCCCTGGGGCTGGCATTCCCTACAGGAGGGGAGGTGGTGGCTGGTGGATGATCCGGTCCTTCGGGTCCAGTCCCAACTGACCGCCCGTGACCGTGTGCTGCTGGGCTGGCTCTACGACCACGGAGTGTTGACCTCGTTCCAGATCGCGCACGCCCTGTTCCCCTCCCTGGATTTCTGTCAGCGGCGGTTGCGGACGTTGTACCGGTTGCGATTGGTGGCGAGGTTCCGCCCCCAGCGCGCTGACGGTGGCTCGTACCCGTATCACTACGTCATCGACCAGCTCGGCGCGGAGGTCGTCGCCGCCGGCCGCGACGAGCGTCCGCCCCGGCGTGATCACGCCCGCGTCGAGCGGCGCCGTTGGACGTCCAGCCGCACCCTGGAGCACCGCCTCGGGGTGAACGGCTTTCTCACCGATCTCGCCGGCTACGCCCGTACCCATCCTGATGTCCGGTTGGGGGAGTGGTTGTCGGAGGCGGCGTGCCGTCGGTCGGGGGTGTTCACCCGGCCGGGGGATCCAGCTCTGGTACGCGCCTACCAGCCTCGTGTGCGTCCGGACGGCTATGGCCTGTGGGTGGTGCGGGGTGGCCGCGTGCCGTTCTTTCTGGAGTACGACACCGGTGGTGAGCCGCTGTCAGTGTTGACCGGAAAGCTGGCCGGCTACCGGGAGTGGTTCGCCGCGCTGGGGCGGGCGTGGCCGGTGTTGTTCTGGCTGCACTCCGCCGCCCGGGAACGCAACCTACGCCGAATGTGGGCCGAGACGCCACCGCTGGTGCCGGTGGCTACCGGTGCCCGCGACCACGCCACGACGGCGGGCCTGTGCCCCGCTGACGCGGTGTGGGCGGTCGCTGGCGACGGCGGGCAGCGGTCCACGCTGGCTGACCTGTCGGCCTGGGTCCTCGACGACCGTGACCCGACCGAGGAGGCGGCATGACCGACAACGCTTCACCGGACCCCTTCATCGTGCGGCCGGCGGGTAAGACGGTGACAGTCCCGGGGTCGTTCTGTCACCGGTCTGTCAGCGTCTCGCTAGAGGCTGCTGACCGACCGGTGACAGAACCGGACAGTCCTGACAGCGAGCGGGTGGAGGTATCGTCCCGGCGCCCGCGTGGCCGGTCCGCGGACCGGCCACGGACCGAGCTCTCCACGCTCCTGGTCCGCACGCCGGGACCGTCCGTCCCTTGGTCCGGTCCGCAGGCGCGGGCGGACGGGGCGTGGTGGTGGTCCGGCCGGGGGAGGTGGGCGGCCACGACCGCACCCGGTGACCCGGACGCCGGTCCGGGACGGAGCCCGGCAGAGGGTTTCGTTCAGGTCGTGATCATGTTGGCGATCGGTGGGGCGGCGGGTGCGGCCAGCTTCACCCATGTCCACAACGTCGCCGCCGCTCATGGTCAGCCGGGGTGGTTGGCGTGGGCGGACGCGATCGTGCTGGAGCTGATGTCCATCGCGTCCGGTCTGGAACTGCGCCGCCGCAAACGAGCCCAGGTCTCAACAGTGTTCCCGGGGACGGTGCTGGCCTGCGCGGTGACGCTGTCGCTCGCGGCGCAGGTCGTGGAGGCCGAGCCGTCACCGATCGGCTGGACCGCCGCGGCCGTGCCCGCGCTCGGCTTCCTGGTCATGGTCAAGATCGCCCTCGGCTACACCAACACCCCACCCCAACCCACACCAGCCGGAACGCACCCGTCCACCGCCCGACCAGCAGACCAGCCCATCGCCACCACAAGCCAGCGCGCGGCGGACCGCACCGACGCCCAGCCCACCCTGCCGACCGGGGACCGGCGTCTGCCCGCGCGGACCGTCCACGACACCAGCAACGACCACCCGCACACCGGACCGGACCACCCCCGGACCGGGGGACCGGTCCGCCGGCAACAGCCGCCCCGGCGCGGACCGTCCACCCACCCCACCGACACCGACGTCCTGCTGCTGGTCGCCAGGCGCGCCCAGGAGGACCTCGCCGCCGAGGGCCGGCCGCTCACCCGTGCCGCCCTGGCCACCGTCCTTCGCGCCACCGGTCACACCGTGTCCAACACCCGCGCATCCCAGCTACTGAAGATCCTCAAAGCCGACCAGGCCCCACCAGCCCCCACCACCGACCGGCAGACTCCCGAACTCGCCGGCCGCAGCACCCCGCCGACAGCACCAGAACCCGCCACACCTACCACCTCGCGTACCTCTGCACCGCTTCCACCGCAGTCAGGAGACCCCACCCCATGAACGCCCACACCACTCCAGACCCCCACACCCAACCGGCCGGCCACCACACGCCTACCAACATGCCGTGGACCGTCGAGCGGATCCGCGCGCTCGGTGCCGCCACCACCTTGCCCACCGCTGCGGCGGTACTCGGGATCAGCCGGTCCCAGGCCTACCGGCTCGCCGCCACCGATACCTTCCCCGCACCACTGATCCGCGCCGGGACCCGCATCATCGTCCCCGTCACCGGCCTCCTCCGACTCCTTCTCCTCGACCAGCCTGCCCCGGATCCCGACGGCGGTCGGCGACTTGATTCCGCCGTGGTGTCGAGCGTGGATGCAACGACCCCGCCACCAGCGGACTACACCCGCCACCGCTGGCGGCACCACGTCGAGCACCCCGGAGACGACCAGTGAAAGGCTCCACGTTCAAACGCTGCGGCTGCCGCGACACCACGGGCCGGCGGCTGGGACGCTCCTGCCCTGATCTGCGCCGGCCCGGCGGCGGCTGGTCCCGCAACCACGGCCAATGGCACTGGCAGATCGACCTACCCGCCCGCGCCAACGGCACCCGCCGCACACTGCGCCACGGCCCCTACCCCACCCAAACCGACGCCGACACCATCCTCGACCGTATCCGCGCCGCCCTCGCCGTACCCGACCCCACCGACCCTCACGCCACAACCAAAACCGGCGACCTCATCGAAACCGCCGTCAAGACCGGCGCACCCGTCCCCACCCCCGACCAGGTCCGCCGGACCCTGCACCTCGACATCACCCCCACCGAACTGCCCACCATGGCCGTATATCTCACCGACTGGCTCGCCGGCCGCCAGAGCATCAAGAAAGGCACCGTCCGCTCCTACGAAGGCCACATCCGCCTACACCTCATCCCGCACCTCGGGCACCTGCGCATCGACCGGCTCCGGCCCGGTCACATCGACGCCATGTACGAGGCCATCGCCGAACGCAACACCACCATCGCCACCATGCGCGCCAGCCGCGACCAAGCGAAACGCGACCAGGTCAAGAACCAGCGGGTCGTCGGACCGAGGACCATGCACCTCATCCACGCCACCCTCCGCAAGGCCCTCAACGACGCCATGCGCCGCCACCGCTACCTCGACATCAACCCCGCCCTGCTGGTCGAGCTACCCGCCGCCCGAGCACCCAAGCCCACCGTCTGGACCGACCAACGCGTCAAAACTTGGCGTGACACCGGCAAGACCCCCAGCCCGGTCATGATCTGGACCCCCGAACACACCGGCCGATTCCTCGACCACACCCACGACGCAGGCGACCGCCTCTACGCCCTCTACCACCTCATCACCTTCACCGGCCTCCGCCGAGGCGAAGCCTGCGGCCTGCACTGGGACGACCTCGACCTCGACGCCAAAACCCTCACCGTCCGCTGGCAACTCGTCCAACACGGCTGGGCCACCACCATCGACACCCCCAAAACCACCGACAGCGAAGCCACCATCGCCCTCGACACCGAAACCATCACCGTCCTACGTGCCCACCGTGCCCGGCAACACCGCGAACGCCTCGCCGCCGGAGCAGCCTGGACCAAGACCGGACTGGTCTTCACCACCCCCACCGGAGGACGGCTCCACCCCGCCGACGTCACCGACCACTTCCACCACCTCGCCACCCAAGCCGGCCTACCACCCATCCGACTCCACGACCTCCGCCACGGCGCCGCCACCATGGGCCTCGCCGCCGGCATCCAGATGAAAGTCATCTCCAACCGACTCCGCCACTCCAACCCACACTTCACCGCCACCTTCTACGGCGACGTCCTCCCCGAACTCTCACACGCCGCCGCAGAAGCAACAGCCGCCATCGTCCCCCGACGCGGAGGCACCGCAAGGCCGGCCTAGTTCGCCGGCTGACCACCTGATACTGCGTGGGGCCAGCTGACGATGTTCCCGGCTGGCTCCACGCGGTATCAGCGCCTTGACCGTGATGAGAGGAGGCCGTAGATCACCCAAACCCGTCACCGATGGCTGCGCGGACCCCCTGTGGCCGGGAGGTCGGCCGCTTTGCTTGTGCAGAGGCGGATGCTGCTTCACGTTGGCATTAGGAGCCGGCTCAGGCTGCGCGACTGGTCAAGCCACTCGGTGGCCAGTTGACGCGCTTCTGCGCGTGGCATCCGCTTCTGGCGGCGTATCACCTTGGTCAGGCGCTGGATTACGACGCCTTCCCATCGGTCCCGGAAATCGTCGTCGGGCGTCTCGATGAGGATCTTCGGTCGGTGTAGGTCGTGCTTTAGACGGTCGCCCGGCCGACCAGGCTGTAGGTAGAGGGCCCGGCTATTGAGAGCGGCGTCAACGATGATTCCCTCGTGCTCGATGCTGAACAACAGGGTCGCGCGGACCTCGATCGGCCGGATGAACTGTAGCGAGAGGGCTACCTGATCGTCGTCGCGGTCTACCTGGCCCCACCTGTATGTGAAATCACCAGGTGATAGATGGTCATGTAGCCGGACCAGTTCATCGAGGTCAGGACGGGTGGTGGTATCAATAATGACCAAGGGCACCATCCGGCCGTCAGCGACCGGGCCAGCAATCGATCCGTCCGCGGCGACGGGCACGATGTCGGCAGGATCAAGTATCCGTCTCGCCGGCCGTTTCTTGGTCGTCCGCCCTCTGATCATGAACCGCCTCTCGTAGAACAGACGCACTGACCGTCGCGGCGATACCCCGACTGTCCTGCAGAACAGCGTCATAACGATGAATCCCCGCACCCGCAGGGAACAAGTCGGCAGGTAGCCGGAACGTCAGCCAACCGGCGACCGCGCCGTTGGCCTGCAGCCGCGCAGGTAGGTCCAGAGCCTCCACCTCAGTCGGGAACGCATCGCCGGTGGTCTCGTGGCGAACCTTGACCGTCATCGCATGACCGGACTGCAGGGTGTAGGCAATGTGCAGATCAGCGCTGACGACGGCGGCATCACGGTCAGTGGGGTTGACCGCGAGGATCTTCATGCCGACCCACCGTGGCGCGTCCTGACGACGCCATGATGCGGAGTCATCAAGGGTGACGGTCAGGCGGGCCGCTCGCCGATCTTCCTGCTGCAAGGAAAGGGCCAACGCGCGCCGTGAAGTGTTGCGGTTTGACAGCGCAACCAGCAGCGCGAACACTGCGACGACGGCTGACGCCACGGGCATCCACCGGAACCAGCCAGAGTCCGAGGGCCCCGATAGCGGGGTCACAACCACGAGCATGAGCACAGAATGCCCGAACGCCGGGGCTCACGCGATACCGGAACCCTCACGGCCCGCACGTCGTAGCCCGCCAGGCACCCACCCGTCAGGCTCAGGCAAGGCACGTGGCGCAGGCGCCGAGGAGGTGTCGCCGTGGCGCTGGGCCTGGCCGAACGGCGGCACGCCTTCGTTGACGCTGGCGCGGTGGGCGTTCGGGCCTCCAGCATGACGGACTGGGTGGCTCGGTCTGCCCTGCTGATGCTGGACAGTCGCATCAGCAGCGGCGGCTGTCATAGACGCAGCGTACTCTCAGTCCCTGACGTCCTGTCGTCGTGTCTTTTTCACGCTTGGTGGAAGCTGATGGTCGCGAGCATCGACATCTTCTGGGGAGACGAGCCCCTCGAACGGTCCGAGATGCAGTTTCTGGCAGCGCTGCAGGCAGATCTTGACCGGGAAGGTGTTTCTGCGCTCGTGCTGGCGAACTTCTATACCGGGCGTGGGGCGCGGCAGGTGGACTTTCTCATCGTGACGGATGCTCGTGTCTGCCACGTTGAGTTGAAGGGCTACCGGGGGATCCTCGTTGGTGGCACGAACGGGCCATGGAGTACTCAGGACGAGGATGGCTCGCTGCGTGTGATCGAGCGGCAGAATCCCTACATGCAGGCTGCTGCTTGCACGTTTGCCATCAGTGACGATATGCATGAACTCGTGGCGGCAGGCCTTCCCGGACCAGTACGAGGCAAGTTCTACAAGCACATCGATACTGTCGTGGTTGTCTTCCCGACGCTCGACCCGAAATCGCAGGTGCCATCCGACTACAGGGTCACCACGCTGGGCTACCCGGCCTTCTTGCAGCTGCTGCTGTCCGCTGGCGACCCAGCGCCGTGGACGCGGCGACACTGGGACGAGTTCGTAAAAGCGAGGTCGTTGACGAACGCCAAATCGTCGATCGTCGACGCCGGCCTCTCATCCGAGGATCGAGCGTCGGAGGTCCAGGGCTATCTCCGCCGATACCGCGACTTCTATAGCGCCGGCCTGCCGCCGCTAGTTCCGTTGTCGCTCCTCGCTGATGGCAACGACATCCTGCACGATGAGGTTGTGAGGCTCGCTCGCGACGCGGGCATGGTGCTGCTCGTCGGGCAGTCTGGCAGCGGGAAGAGCCACCTCGCCCGGCATTCCACGTTGGCTATGTCCGACGAACTGGTACCTGTTTGGGTGGCCGTCAGAAGCTACGACGGTCGACTGTCGACCTTGCTGAACAGGAGCGTAGCCCGATTCAGCACGAAGACGTTCACGCAGCTAGAGGAGGCCATCAGACGTACTGGGCGCCGACTTCTGATCGTCTTGGATGGACTGAACGAATGCCCAGAAGCAATGCGTGAACAGTTCGCTGGAGACGTTAGGGCGTTAGACCTTCGCCTCGATCCCCTTGTGTTGGTAACCAGCCAGTCTGTGCCGTCACCTCCGCTTAGAGCTGGGGCAACCACGGTGCAAACGACAGTCTTGTCATCAGACCAGCGTGTCGCCCTGCTCACCTCATACGGCGCGCCGACCATCGAAGATAAATGTGAGCCGTTTTCAACCGCGTACGAACTGGCTATCGCCGCAGAATGTGCCCTCGAAATAGATGGCGCGCCGACTCGGGCGAAACTATTCGCCGCATTCTTGCGGCGCCGCCTGCAGGAAGGTTCCGCACCTGCCATTTGCCGCCAGGCACTTCGGCGCATCGCCAGCACGATGGGGCATCGCCTTGTGGTTTCACTGCCCGTCAACGATGCCGTACGAGTTATCGAGCGCTATTTGAATGACATTGGGGCGCCGATCGGCATCCTAGACGATGTGATGCGGTGTTCCGTTTTGGAACTCAGTGGCGGCCGCGTCGCATTTAGCCATGAACTACTTGGCCGGTACCTCGTGGCCGAGGAATTGTCAATCGCGTCCGCAGCGGCAACCGAGCTTGCCGCGCAGCTCAGCTTGCCACGGAATCACGACCTAGCGGCGCTTGCGATCGAATTGGAAGACGATCTGCCCCGACTGACCCAGCTGCTGGACGCGATGCATGACCGGCGCCTCTACGCAACTGCGCTCATAGGCACCGCAGGCGAGCTGGCATCAAGGGCTAGCGCAGCAGCGGCGCGACGCGTTACTCGGACGGTCGTCAACGACCTAGACCGAACTGAATACAGATTCTTCGGCGAGGACCTCCAACTGGAGGTAGTCAACGGCACAGAACTGTCGCCAGCTGACATTGCCGTGCTCGGAGCGCTTGGCGCACTCGCTCCGCGCGGTCTTTCGCTGGGCCTCGTCGTTGAAATCATCGACGCGACCGACCGCGCATGTCGGCGGTCTGTCGCCGTCCAGCAGCAACGTGAAGGAACTCGACCACCGCCGAGTATAGTCGTGAGCTGTACCCTGCGGGGATTCGGAAATCACACCAAAGTGCCAGCGGCAGTGGTACTCGACGCCGTCAACCAAGCTGGCATGGATAACTGGTACCGGCATAGTGGCGGCGAGGACCAAGTTGCGGTCGAGAGCCTAGCGGAGATCCTCGCCGCGACTACGAATCAGACCTACGGACGTCTACTCCTTTTGTGTCATCTCCTGCGGTCAACGAACGACCCAGCAGCCGGTGCCCTCCTGCCAGGGTTCCTCCGACTTTGCCTAACGAGTGAGGCCTACCACATTCAACTTGACGGCCTAGACACTGTCCGACGGTACTCGCAGACGGTCGAGGGTGGTCCGATACGCGATGACATCATCGGTCAGCTTTTGGAGTTCGAACCCAAGCACATCTTCATCTCCAGTCAGCTCGTGGAAACGATGTACTCCTTTGGGCTTATCGAGGACCAAAGTGATCACGGCTTCGTAAGTGACGCCATCCAGGCCATCATTCAATCGCCGAGAACGAAAGCAAGCAGCAATGCGGCTTACGGGATTTACAGCAGCCAGTTCGAGGATCCAATCGCCGCCCCGTATTGGGCGGCGATTGAGGAACTGGAAAGCTCTGCCAAAGCGCAACTGCTAACGATTGCTGCATTCGCCGACGAGACTTCGACGTTCTTCATGGACACTCTGCTGAGAGATCTAATCCAACTTGAAGACCCCTCGACGTTGCCGGCGTTCGAGCGTTGGGCGACACGCTTGATAGTAGGGCCGGGGGTGCAAGAGACCGCCGCGAACTACCGAGTTGGCATCAAAGGCTGGGCTCAGTACGTAGCGGAGCCGCCGCAACTTGCTGAACCCAAGAATGACGCCTCTCGCGCATGGGAGATCCTCGGCGAGATCCTGTTCTGGACCTACCGCGCTGAGACCCACCGAGTCGACCCGACCAAAAGCTACGCGGCGAGCTGGGCGAAGCTCCGCACG
Organism: Micromonospora yangpuensis; assembly: GCF_900091615.1. Lineage (NCBI taxonomy): Bacteria > Bacillati > Actinomycetota > Actinomycetes > Micromonosporales > Micromonosporaceae > Micromonospora > Micromonospora yangpuensis. Next base: position 1,608,929 of record NZ_FMIA01000002.1, read on the forward strand.
GAAGCTCTACCCGCAGCCGCAGATGCGCTCTTCTGGATCACTGGATCGGACCACTATCGCGAGCCAGAAGAGCTGCCACTCATCAAGAGGATGATCGAGACAGGCCGCACCGATGTTCGGCTCATCTGCGAGTGGAGTCTCCGTCATGAAGACCAGCTCATCTCGCTGTTCCCCCACCCCCACGCCTTCTTTGGCCGGACAGACTTCATCATTCAAGTCCTAGGCGAGGTCGGCACGGCAGCATCCGCTGAACTGCTACATCCGCTTGTCGACGACCGCCAGCACGGTCGCGCAGCCATCGCCGCTATCAGGCGGCTTGCGACATGAGCAACGACAGCCCGGTGCAGATGCTGGAGGCTCAACTCGGCCGCCGACGCATACCCTCGACATCAGCCGCGATGCGGCCTACTCGACGACATCGAGATCCGAAGCGAACGCCGCGAATTCATCATTGACGACGAGCCACCGAACCGATCCCTGACTTTCCTGGCTCCCGAAACGCCGTCGACAAGCCTGGTATATTACTAGATCAACGAAGTTCAAGTGGCATAGGTAGCTAGACACGATGGTGGTGCTACGGCAGGCTAGGAGTAGCGGCAGCTTTGCACCGGGTTGGCCTTTCGGTTCGAGATGGTGGAGATATCGCGTGGCCCTTCGAATAGTTCTGGGACTTCCGACCCACACGCCAAAGGTGCATGCACCCTTTGCTCCTGAGCAAGTCGCACTACTTCGTCGCTGGCAAGCGGTTCCATCGGTCGCACACATGCGGTGCCCACGGCATGGCGACGTACAGCGCGGGAGTTCGGAGTTGGTTCCCTGCGCTAATGGTTGGCGCTGCCACTTTCGAACGCCAGATTATCCCGACCTTGCTTGTTCGTACGCCGTTGACTGGGTTTATGCCGGGATGCTGGAAGAGGACAGCATCCGAGCCCTCGAGGAGATGTCGGTTGAAGTTGTGGAGGTGTCGTTCGACGACGGCTCGAACGAACCCTTGAACGTCTTCTCCGACTACGACCTGCTCCTATCATTCCAGGATGCGGCCGACCTTGACTGGGAAGAGGTTGCTGAACGCAGCGCACTTGATGAACGGCGAGGTCTCGTTATAACTCAGAGCACTGTCTTAGAAGATCTTCTCGGAGACGTTATCCTCCAGCTAGAAAGGCTAAGCGATCCCGAAAGGCGTCAACGTGAGATAGGCCAGTGGATGATCGGAAAACGACTAAGTCGTGTAGAGACGCTTCTGTCGAGTGGTGGCTACTTGGAAGCAAGCAGCAACTTTCCGCGCGAGGCGCTGTACGGTGCTGTGAGGCGTCGAAACGAGTTGGCACACGGAAGCATAATACGTGTCATTGGTGATGCTTATCCGCGCACTGACGGACCAGGCAAGACCCGACGAGTTGAGTGGCAACTAGTGGACCGCCGAACTCGTGAATCTCGACTAATTACCATGGCCGGATTGCGCGAGGATCTGTATGCCGCCATCGCGGCGTACACGGATCTTCTACTTTGGACCCGCAATCATCTGGTGTAACGGTTCGAAAGCGCTACTCCCCTAGCGGAGCCTTGCGCCGAACTGGCTCCCGACCGTGATGAGGCAGGATTGATTGTTCCTACCACTGAGCCCTTTTCATTCTGAGTAGCGGTCGTTCTCGACGGCATGTGGGACGAGCATGGCCTGAACGATCGCGGTGGCGCGTCGTGGGCAGCAGCGCAGCTTGGTCAGGATCTTCCAGCCCTTGAGGGTGGCGACGGCACGCTCGCCGACCGCTCGGATACGGGCGTGGCCTCGTTGACGGCCTTCTGCCGCCGCGACAAGCGGGGCCGGTGTCGGTGGCGCTTGAACGGGGTTCGGATCGTGCCGCCGGCGCCTTGGTATCCCTTGTCCGCGAACGTCATCACGTCGCTGCTGGTCAAGGCGTCGACGAGGCCGACGGTCCGCGCGGCGGTCAGGTCGTGGACCGCGCCGGGTAGAGCGGACGAGGCCCAGACCAGTCCTCCGGCGGGGTCGGTGACGACCGCCTGTCGGACATGATCCGCGTCCGCCGCGGAAGCAGATGGCGACGTCTGAACCCCGGACGGCAGGCGCTGCTGGTCCTGGCGCACCTGCGCAACGGCGACACCTACTTCCGCCTCGCCGCCGGCTTCGCCATCGGCACCACCACCGCCTGGCGGTACGTCCGCGAGGCGATCAACCTGCTCGCCGCCCTCGCCGACGACCTCAACGCCTGCGCCACAAGGCCAGCACGACTGGCCTACGCCATCCTCGACGGCACCCTCATCCCCATCGACAGAGTCGCCGACCAGCCCTACTACTCGGGAAAGCACAAACGACATGGCGTGACCGTGCAGGCGGTTGAGGGTGCGGTTGGACAGGGGAATCGCGGCAGGGTAAGACAACACAGCGAGGCTTCCGGTTGGAGCATCGGGTTTTGGTCGAATGCTGTCTTACCGGGAGCCTCGTCCTACGTGGATCCCCGCCCTGCCCCACCGTCCGTGACCAGCCCCGTCACGATGAAAAGGGCTCGAATATGGAGAGGTCAGAGCCGTCAATCGCTGCCTTTTGGTGGGCCGGGTGATGGGGCGTTCTCGGAATGGCTTACGCTCACACCGAGGGAATGTCGATCCTTACCGACGGTGTCTACGAGGGTTTCGTAAAGGTCGGGGCGGAGGATTAGGTCGGCTCCGTGGATGGCTGGTTCGAGTGGGCTATAGCTGCCATCGTGGATGAGAAAGCCGCGCCATTGCCGGCCGACAATTGCTGTGCCGTTGTCGTCGACGAGGACGTGACGTAGTGCTGGTGTTTCGGGGCGGAGCCCGAGGAGAGCGATGACTTCGATCCGGGGGACGAGTGTGAAGCGTTGGAGTCCAACTCCACGGTCATGCGCCGGGGCGCCCGGTTGTCCCTCGTAGTCGATGAGTGCTGCGAGGGGTCCTCGGGTGGAACTGAGGGCGATGCGGGCTCGTTCGGCGTCGAGATTGGGCGCGAGGTGTTTGTAGCCGACGGCCCACCGGTACGGTGTGGCGCGGGAGAGCGGCATGCTGTCGACGGGCGGCCGTCCACCGCACGCCTCGATTCCGGTTGCGATGAGTATTTGCCGGGCTGCGATGTCGGGGGAGCGGGTGGCGAGTGTTGCTTGCCGCTCGAACAAGGCAAGTTGAACCCATCCTTTGTACGGCTCCTCGCTGACGCGTATCGGCTCGCCGTCTGCACCGGCGAGTTGCCGGATACCCGCGAGAGCGATTGCGCCGGCGGGGGGCCACTCAGCGTTGTCTTCGACCCACGGAATGGGTGTCAGCGACCAGTTGAGCACGCTGGCTCGGGTTGGGGGCCGGGGGACCCTTGATGCTTCGCCGCGTAGCGCCCATCGCGCGTTCGGTGCCAGGCGTTGCGCAAGAGTCTGTTCGAATCGTCGGGGGTCTGATAGGACTCCTGCTAGCGCTCGCGCCGTCCGGATGCCGGCAGCAATAGCCTGCAGTTCGTTTTCGACGACTTCTTCGTCCGCGAGGTACGCGTCCGGCATCCGTTTAGCCCACGATGATCGTAGATGGTCGATCTGCTCGCCGAAACGCTTTCCGATGTCGTCGACCTGCCCGACAAGCCGCTCGACGATTGCTTCACGTAGTCCCGGGGGCTCGTTCGCATCCTTGAGGCGGTCATCGAGAAACAGGGTCATGAGACCGTCAGCCCGCTCCTCCGGTGTCGCCGACGTCATTCGCGCTCCCTCATTAGGTCGTGAAAGGCGGCACGCACCTTCGGGGCCGGTTCGGTCGTCGGTGGGTGCGGAACCGGACGTCCGTGTGCATCGAGGATCTGGTCCGCGAGCGCGCGCACCGATAGCCAATCCGTCCCTGCCAGTCGCGTTAACTCTGCCGCCATCTCATCAGTCAGCTCGCCAATCGGTAGGCAGGCGCGTACGACGTCCAACAGCCATGTAGTTCGGCCTGCATCCAACCCTGCCCGCAGTACGTGGACGAGTGCCGCCTGCCCGATCCTCGGCCGGCACGTCACAAGCAGGGTGGTGGCGATGAGCGTCTGTCGCAGGTCCGCGCGCAGCGGCTGCGAGATCGTCGCCAACGCAAGCGTCGCCATGGCAACTTCCAACGCCTCCTGTGAGTCAGGGGCCGCAGTCGGCCGGTACGTGTGACCGGCCCGTTCCGCGATCCCCGGAAGCCGATGCTGAATGACCGGGAACGCAGCCTCCCAACACTCGACCGCCGTACCACCAGGCGCGCCGGTCGGCGCCGAAGCGAACGCTGCGACCACAGCCTGCGTCACCCCGTACGTACGCTGCGCATCTGAATCAACCGTCTCGGCGACCGCCGTCGCCAGCGTCCTCTCCGCAGTAACCGAATCCAGTTCTTGTGCTGTGGTCCACAGGTTTGCACGTTCCCGTCCGGCGAACGAGCGCCACCCGCCTCCGCCGCGGATGCGGATGTAAGCGAGCGTGAGACAGTAGCTCGCGACCGTCCTCAACGCGTCGCTGGTGCCGTTGCAGCGGGCGGCGAGGCCCTCGCCAAGACCAGCGAACACCTCGTTATCGGAAAACCGGGACACCTCACGGGCGACGTCGTCAACTAGCCCGATACCCGCCTCTGCACCAGAGGTCAGGGTCGCTTCAATGATGCGCCATCCGATGGCGTTCGTAACCGCGTCGAGGTTCCACCTGGGAACCGCATTGTCCCGATACCGCTGGTTGTCGAATTCGCGTGCCGCGAGTATCGCACCCGCCCGGCCATCGAGGACGACGGGACGCTGGTCACTCACGAGCCGCTTCTGCAACTCCAGCGGGTCAGGCTTCGGGCTGGAGTCCCATGCGCTGTTCCGCTTCTGCTCCGGGCGCGGCGTCCGGGCCAGGAAAGCTGGGCCACCCAATCGGACGACTGCGTCGACAAGCTCCGGTGTCACCGCGGACTTGGGCTGATCGCTGGAGTACAGCATCGGCTGGTCGTCGTAGGTCGCCGCGACATTGTTCGCGACGATGGCGAGCATCACGTCCGTCTGCGGGCTCCTGCCGAGCTCATTCGCGAGCCGGGTGAGGAGCTCAAGGTCCGTGGTCGGGCGACGCCAGCCCGTCCCGACGGTGAGTCGGAGGGCCGCCAGGACGATTGGGTCCGCAGCCATGACCTGGGTTTCGAGTAGGTGCGTGTGTGCGGTGTACGCGCGTACGTCCTCGAACCCAAGCATGGCGAGGAGGGTGTCCGCGCCGTCGATGCCCACAGCAATCGGATCAATGGTTGCAGCCTCCTCCCACCATCTGGTCACGAAGCCTGAGGTGCCGCGGCCGTTGGTGTGCTGCCCCACCAGGTAGACGAGATCGGCGAGCTTCTCTAGGCATGCGCGTGCGGCGTCGATGTCGACGTCGGCGATGTCGTGGATGCTGTCGATGATTTCCAAGATGGTGGGGTCTTTATGTCCGCCGTAGCTCGCCAGGAGTAGACAGGCGCGGCGCCAGCATTCGTCGGCTTCATCCTTCGCGCCGGCGGCGACGCAGATGCGGGCGGTCGCGAGTTCGAAGCCGGCGGTGATGCTGTACTGGGTGTTGGTGTCACGGCGTCGGTCCCTGATGACCTTGATCAGGGCGTGGGTGGCGTCGACGCCGATGTGGTCGGAGACGCGAGACAGGATTTCGAGTAGGTCGTTGGTTGCGAGGGGCCCGTTCTCGGGCAGTCCGAAGTTGGTCGTGGTGGTGGTGCCGTCGCCGATGGCGACGAGGTGGGCGAGCACCGGGTCGAGATCGCTGGTTTGGACGACGATGAGGGAGCTCTCGACGATCTTGTGAACGAGCGAGTGAATGGAATACAGGTCGCACGCCCGCGGGTCACCGGTGAACGGGTGTGCTTCAGCCGCGAGGTCCGCGAGCGCGACCAGGACGGCCGTGGAGGCTGCTTCTGCCGTGGTGAGGCCGGCGGCGACGTCCTCTGCGACGCAGATGGTCGCCACCGCGTACCGCAGCCAGGCGCGATAGAACCCGACGCCCGCGAGCTGGCTGGCGTACTTGAGCGGGATGCTCCGGTCGAGGGCGTGGGCGAGCGTGAGGAGCGAAAGCCACCGCTGGATGTTGCCGTAGTTGGCGGAACAATGGCCGAGGATGGCGTCGGTGGCGGCCTGGATGTCCGCGTCAAGGTCGATGGTCCCCAGCCCTGCGAGAACGTCACCGGCTGGGATGCCGTGGTTTAGGTATCCGACGATGTCGAGTGCCGGCGCAAGCCCCCACGCCTGCCGGGCGAGGTCGGCCGGATCGGGTAGGCCGGGTGTCCCGGCTGCGGCGAGGTTGGCGAGTGCCAGGTAGACCCGAGCTGCCTTGTCGGGGTCGGTCATCGCCGCCGCAACATCCGGCATGAACCCCGCCGGGAGACCGGCGGTGAACACGTCGACCAGATCTTCAAGGGACGCGTCGTGGTCGAGTTCTAGGTTCTCGGCAACCTGTCCGGCCAGGTCCGGCGGGACGTCACCACGCTGATTGCGGAGGCGGAGCGCACCGAGCTGGATGGCCAGGTGGAGTGTGCCATCGCCGTCCGAGCTGTAGGTGGAGCGTTCGCGTTTTGATTCGGACTCCCGGGCGTCGATGTACGCCTTCCATGGGGCCGCAGCTCCGGCTCGATCAACTGACTCACAGAGGCGGAGCCCCCACCGTGACGGGAATGTGGGCCGTCCTTCGTACATGAGTCGTTCGGCTACGACGTCAGCACCGACGATGGCCACCACGACGTCCGCGTACTCGACAATCGAGTCGGTTAGCGACTCGGTCTCGTAAGTGTCGATTGACTTGCGGGTCTCGACGCAGGTGATCAGCGTCGGCCAGTCGAGCCGTGCTTCGCTTTCACGGGCAACGATCCCGACGACCCGCTGCAGCGCCTCCGGCGGTTGTAACGCGCGGATGCTTTCGGCGACGAACCCCGGCTGGATGAGCTCCTTCAGTTCGTCGTACCGGTCCAGGCGCGCGAGGAGCTCGGGAAGGTGCCGGAACGCTCGCGCGTCGGTGAAGAACCCGCGAGCCGCGAGCCACGCCGCCGCGCTCTCACGGATGGACGCGACCCACTCGTCGTCCTTGCCGCGCAGGATGTGCCGGCTAAGGCTTTCGTGATGGATGCGCAGGCCACCGAGGCCGGGTTGCGAGTTCAGCACGGGTGCGAGCGTCTTGAGAGCGGATGCCAACAACGTCTTCACCATTGGGGGAAGCAGTTCGCCGAGCTCGTCCGCGGACAGCGCGAAGTCGCACAGCGCGAGGATGCCGATGGCGAACAACTGGTCGTCGGTCATGGCGTCAAGCAGGTACTCGTAGTACGCCTCGATGTCAGTGGCCGTGTCGGGGACACGCGCCAGCCGGTGGATGATGTCTTTGACCGTGCCCGGCGCTGCACCGTCGTCGAGCGGTGACGTGCGGGTCGCGTACCGGCACAGGTAGGTGGCGTAGAGCGCGTTGCCGCCGGAACGGCCGTGGACTAGATCGACGATGGCGCGTTCGTCGTCATCATCGAGCGGCTCGGTCCCCCCGGGCTCGGTGAGCAGCCCATGCTTGGTCGCGAGAGTGCAGATCTCTTCCCACGACATGCGGGGCATCTGGACGAGGTCCCCGGCCGCGGGTGCTGCGTTCGCGAGGTGGGAACCTGGTTGACTCGCGATGAGCATACAAACGCCGGGCGGGAGGTCGATGGCGGCAAGCTGGTCAACCAGTAGGCGGGAGGGGTCCGTCTTCCGGCTGGTACGCCGGCCCAGAACCCGGTCAACGTGGTCGAGACCGTCGACGATAAGAAGCACGCTCTGCCCGGGGCGCGTCTCGCGGCATGCCTGCACTGCGACGGTGAGCGCTTCCAGGGTAGCGGCGAACCTGGGCCGCAGGTCTGAGGTGGCTTCGGGCACGATCTGTTCGAGCTGCCGCAGAAGGCTTCCGATGACAACGTCGGTGAGGACGCGTTCCTCTCGGTTGATGTCGGTGGCACCGAGCCAGCAGTGGTGCCGGGCAACAATCCAGCCTTCGTCGCGGTAGGTGTCTGCGAGTTGTTCGCACAGCCAGGATTTGCCGACACCGGGTTCTCCGGTAACGACGACGCGGCCGCCGGCGGGGGCGACGGCGTCGACATGCTTACGCACTTCGGCGGTAGCGCCGGCCCGGGGCACGACGATGGCCGGTTCGATGGGGTGTCCTTCGGCGACGGCACCGAAGTCGGTGGTGAGCCCGACTTGGGGTAAAACGTGTTCCCGCGCGACGTTCCCGTCGAGTGCGCGGGCGCCAGTGGCTGCATGAGCCAAGGCGAGCGCCGCATACTCGGGTCGAATGTTGGTGTTAGGGGTGCGGCCAGCGCCGAGCTCTTCGATAACGCGACGTAGGAGCGCGCGCTCAGCCAGACCGGGCGCGGAGAAGTCGAGCGTCGAAGCCGGGGCGCTGGTGTCGATCGTGAGGTGCTCGCACGCCGTGCGGATCCGATCCTCAGTGAGACCGGCAAGGCGCGTCTTCCAGGGTTCAAGTTCCTGGAGGGCCGTCGGGTTGAACTTGAACCTGCGGGTGGCGACGCCCGGCAGCGGGTGACCAGGGTCGCCTGCCGCGTCAACGGGCTTTAGCACGACGGCGAGGTCCTCATCCGGGTTGCCGTCGCGGACGATGACCCGGTACGTAGTGCCGGGGTGCTGGTCAAGGTCGGATAGGAGAGCGCCGAACAGCAAGTCGAGCCGGAGACTCCTCCCGTCCCCGGAAAAGCTGTCCTTCGACAGCTCGCGGTCCAGAGTCGTGTGCTTGATCTGGATACGGAGTCGCCGACCGGTCCTGTAGGCGATAGTCAGGTCGTCGAACCGGTCGCCAGTGAACCCTTTGGTGTCGACCGTGATGTGTTCGGCGGTGCCAAGCACCAGGTCGACAAGGGCGATGCCAGTGATGAGGTCCTGGTATGCGTAGCCGTAGTGCGTAGCCCTCAGGTTCATGTGCGTCCTCAAAATGGTCCCAATCCGGCGAGTGGGGCGCTGGAAGAGAGGCCCCGTCTCGCTCGGGTGAGTCAATCATGGTCTGTTCGACCATGTTGGACACGTGACCTTCCCCGTCCCAACTGCGCGCCGGACGGTCTGGATCCTGCACCGGAACTCGAGCCAGCATAGTGCCGGTGTCCGCGCCGTACGGTGGCCGAAATGAACCGCTGGTAGGGCTAGTTTGGCCTACCAGCGGTCGACGTCGTCGATGTAGCCGAGTAGGGTGGCGTAGCCGTCCTTCCATCCACCGGCCCGGGCGATTTGGCGGATCCGCTCCGGTCCGGTAGGTCTCGGTGGCGAATCCTCGCCGCAGAGAGTGCCCGGACCAGGCGGCTTTCGGGTCGAGGCCAGCGGCGGTGTCGGTGCGGGCCACGACCAGCGCGACGGCTTGGCCGGTGAGCCGGCCGTCGGCGCTGCCCGCCCGGTAGGTACCCGGCCGAGCCCCGCCGTGCCGATCGATGCACACGAACAGCGGACCCGAGGTCTGGCCGTAATCAGCGAGCGTGGCCAGCCACGCCTGCGCCGGCTCATTAGTGGGTGCTCACCGGGTGCTCCGCCGCCAGGGACAGGTTCGCAACGGATGGACTGAGCGGGACGCCGTCCTGGAAATGCAGGGCCATGAACATGAACAGGTGGACTCCAGCGACCGACATGGACCCGAGGGCTCGACCAAGATCAATCTCTTAATCCGCGGGTTCGGGGTTCGAGTCCCTGGCGGCGCACCAACGATCAAGGCTCTGACCTGGCATTTCTCTGCCGGTCAGGGCCTTTTTCGTGTTCGCCGGTGGTCATCCGTGGCTCGGTGGGTGCTCGGGAGCCGATGGACCGGTCCGGTTTCTGTTGGACGGGTGGTCGCCGGCTGGATTGTTCTTGCGCCGGTTGCCGTCACCCCGGGTTCGTCGGTTCGCTTCGGGTGGTGGGATGGTCGTTAGCCTTGCCGGTGTGGTGGGTGGTGTGCGGCTGCGGGTCGGTGGGGCCGGGTTGGCGGTCGCGCGGATGGACGCGATCTGTGATCTGTACGACGCGGTGTTTGCGGAGCCGCCGTTCTTCTGGCGTGACGACGAGTCGTGGCTGCATCGGGAGCGGTTGTCGCGGATCGTGGGGGATCCGAGTTTCGGGCTGGTGGTGGCTGAGGTCGGTGCGGAGGTCGTGGGGTTCGGATACGGGTTCACGTTGGGGGCGGACACGACGCGGTGGTCGCGGTTGCGTGGTCCGGTGTCGCCGGAGGTGGCGCGGGAGTGGCCGGGGCGCACCTTCGTGTTGTTCGACTACGCGGTCGCGCGGGCCCATCGGGGCGTGGGGGTGGGGCGGGGGATCCACGATGCGTTGCTTGCCTCCCGACGGGAGCAGCGGGCGACGTTGACGGTGCAGCCGACCGCGACGGCGACGAAGCAGATATATGAGCGGTGGCGGTGGCGGTGGGTGGGGCAGTTGGAGGGTGGTGCGGAGGCTGCCGCGCCGGTGTTCGACGTCTACCTGAGGGATTCGCTGGTGGATCTAGCTGGGGGTTAGGACTCCGTAGGCTCGCATCTGGTCCTGGAGTGTCCTGACCTCGGGGAGGTCGTGCCACTGCTCGATGTCGTTCCAGGCGCGGCGGAGTCGTTGGTGGAGTCGGGCCGAACGGTGGTGGGCTGAGAACCGTGCGGCGTCTGCGATCACGGCCGCTCCTCGGGTTACGTCCGGTTTGGCGGAGCGTAGGTGGCAGATGCCGACCCGGAGCGAGGTCATGGCGAGGTTCCGGACGAAGGCGTCGTCGATGCCGGCCAGGGCAAGCTCACCGAGCCGTGCGCCTTCTTCGGCGCGGCCAACGTGCAGGAGGCACGCGCTTTCGGTGCTGCCGAGTTGGCCCGGACCGTAGAAGTAGGTGTGGGTGGCCGATCCTGGTGCGACTTTGTCGAGCGCGTTTCTCGCGTTGTCGATCGCGTTTCGGGCGGCGGATTCTTGTTTGTCCATCGCGTAGGCGCGGGCGGCGACATCGTACGAGTACGCCTTGAGGCTGTTGTCGTCTGTCTGATTGGCCCAGCCGATGGCGGCTATAGCGTGGTCGATGCCCACGCGTGGTTGCTGCTTCCAGGTTGCCAGGTGACTCATGTTGCAGAGCACGAAGGCCCCGAGTTCGGTGTCCTGTGCCTCGTGCGCTGCGGCACGGGCCGTCTCGTAGTACTCGGTGGCGGATGCGTGGTTGTTCAGGTCGAATGCGAGCCAGCCGGCGAATCGCGACAGGTTCGCGTACAGCGACAGAAGTCGTGGTCTGAGGGGATCGGGGACCGAGGGAAGGATCGAGTGGACGAGTCGTCGTTGGGCGAGCACGGTGTCGAGGGCTGCCTGCGGACCGAGGATGTCGTCCTGGCGCATGCATCGCCACAGGACGCCGTCGATGTGGTCGATGACGGCAGCGTCCACCCGTGAGGGGTTCACGAACGCCCCGAGGGTCCGTTCCTGTTCGGACGAATCGAGGGTGTCGAGCACGGGTGCGGTGGCGGCCGATGCGGCGGCCCAACTGAGCCACTGGAGGATGTCGCGCCGCTTCATGCGGTACGCCCACTCAACGAGGCTCTCCACGAGGCGTTCGTAGTTGACCTCCTGTCCGAGCAGGATCGCGCCGGATGCCGCTATCAGCGAGTCTACGCGGGTGACGACGTCCGACGGTTCGGCCTGGAAGTCGGGCACGAGGTTGCCGCCGATGGCGAGGTCACCCGGAGTGCTCGACGGGGTCGACTGTCGTTCGGTGTGGTCCTCGCCGTCGACCAGGTCGGAGGCGGCGCATCGGTAGATCCGCGCCAGCCTGTTCAGGCTCTCAAGGGAGGGGCGTCGACCGCTGGCCGTCGGCCAGGCCTCCCAGTACGAGACGTTCTTGTGTGTGACGAGGGCTCCGCCGTCAGCGACGGGCCACAGCTCGTTCCAGCGGTCGGCGACCTGTTGCTGGGTCAGCCCGTGGGCGTATCGGTAGGCGATGCGCGAGTTCACGTTGAACCGGGCAGCGATCGCCATGGCGAGATGACGGATCCCCACACCCTGCGCGAGGCAGTCAGCGCGAAAGGCAGCCAGTTCTGCCCGTCGGGAGCGATATCGCCGGTCGACCACGACATTCCTCCTCGCATGACACGCCGTCCCTCGCGGGCGTTGCCGATCCTACGGCTGCATTCGGCTTCCCAGGCCCTGCGAATGTGGGTCGTGCACAAGTTCCCCACCATCCGGGAATTCCTGCGACGCAAGGTCGTCGTGAGCGTGGTGTGACTGTGCGCTGATTAGGTTCAGAGTGAATGGCAGGCCGAAGAGGCCGACGTACAGATTCTCACTTTCGGATCGCGTCGACACGCTTCTCCGACCGTCGAAACCGGTTCCTTTCCCCGCTGCAAAGGAGACGCCGCCATGTCCAAGATCAACCTCTACGAGCTGCCCGTCGAGGCCGCCCAGCGCACCTCCCTCTGCGGAGGCAACCTGACCAGCGACAACGAGAGCTGCGTCGGAATCACCGAGATCCCCGGCGGCGAGGGCTTCGTCCTCACCGACACCAAACCGGAGGGTGCCGATCGACCCGGCCTGCGTTTCACGGCCGACGAGCTGGACGCCTTCGCGGTCGGCTGGATGAGCCAGCGGCACCTGACCGCCTGACACTCCGCCTCCCGGCCGTCCTCCGGACCCGAACGGAGGGCGGCCGGCCCGCAGCGAGTAACGAGGGGGCATGGATGACGTGGAACGGCCACTGGCACGGCTTCGGTCCATGGGTCGGACCGAGCAGCGAGTACGCCCGGGAGGACCGGCGGCGCCCAGGTCGTGACCCGAACGACGACCAGACACGGATGTTCCTCACCAACACCATGACGCCCGTGCAGACCGGCCATGCCCTGCTCCGCCGGAGCCAAGCGTCGGCCGACCGGACCTGGACCGACGTGGAGGACGCGCTTCTCTGGATCGGCAGCGTCTGGAACGCCAATCCGCCAGGCGGCGACGTGTTACCGCTGAACCAACACCTCGCCTACGACCGGGGACACCTGAGCCGGGGCAGCGACTGCGCCCTGGGCTACTACAACTCCGCCTTCCACTTCGTGTCCTACTCCGTCATCTGCTGCCCGAACCACTTCTTCCCCCACCTGCCCTGCCCGCTACCCCCACGCTGACAAGGAGTCTCATGTCGCTCCATCTTCTGCTGCCCGAGGAGGGCGTCGACGACCTCCTGCACCACTGGCCGGACGAGCCACGCGTCTACCGACGAGCACCGACGGACCTCGACGAGATGTTCACCCCGGAACAGGTGTGGACCTGGATCGACCTGGGCTGCACCCCGGCAGACGAAGTCGCCGCGATCCGCGCTCCCGACCCCGCCGTCAATCCCCGGTCCTTTACCGGACCACACGGCCGAGCTGACGCCAGCAAGCTGCGCAAGCTCCACGACGACGGGCACACCATCCGGATCGGCAACCTGCAACGCATCATGCCGGCCATGGCTCAGATAGCCCGTGCCGTCCAACACGAGACGGGCTACTCCAACTACGTCCACGTCTTCGCCACCCCAGGACAACGGCAGGGCCTACGACACCACTGGGACCAGCAGATGGCTGTCATCGCGCAGGTGGCAGGAACCAAGCGGTGGGAACTGTGGCCGCCGGTCGTCGACGCCCCCATGCGGTCGCATCTGGAGTCCTGGCGGGTCTGGCGCGACGAGTACCTGCAGGCATGGCTCGCCACCGGTCCGCAGGTGACCGTCGACCTCACGGCAGGCGAGTCCCTGCTTCTACCCAGGGGATGGGTGCACAACCCCTACAACGCTGACGACGACACCAGCGTCCACCTCACCTTCGCCATCCGCGAGCGCACCCCCTACTGGATCGCGGAACACCTCATCGGCGACGCCATCGACGATCCCGCCTTTCGCAGGGTGATCCCTCCCGGCACTCTGCGCGGCACCGCACTGCCCGACGTCGTGGCCGGCACCAGAGACGCCCTCGTCACCTACCTTCAGTCCCTCGTTCCCGGCACCGTCGCCGACACCCTTCGTCAGGCCGCCTCCACCGAGCTGGAGTACACCACCTGACCACAGAGCCGCACGGTGTCGACTGCTGGTCGCGAGCGGCACCAACCAAACAACAGGCTGGAAGGCGATCCGGCGCACAAGCGCATGCTGTCGCCGCCCATGCCGGTCTCCATGGGGAAACTCCCCGTCCACGTACTGCCGGCAGGGCTGCGGGGACGGGTGACGGGCAGAGCGGTCACCACGCGGCCGCCGCCCGGCGCGGTGGGCCAGTCCCAGCAGTGACAGGCCCACCGCTTCCTGCGATCCGTCAGGACGGGAGGACGGGCGTGACTTTGTACATGTCCAGTAACGCAAGACCCACTCCTCCTGGACGGCCAGCCCCGTTGCCGCCGACGCCGGTGACGGCTGCGGATCCGCCCCTGTTCACCCACGCCTGGCGTCGGTTCTTCGCACAGCAGAGCCGCGACATCCCGCAGCAACAGCAAACAAATCAAAACCCCGAAACCGTCGTGGCCTACCGGCAACCACGCTCGACACTCAGCCAAGCTGGAAACCACCGGAACTCGTCAGACAGCGACCGAGCTGGGAACTGGAACAAGAAGAAGTGACCCGGGTATCCGAAGGGCCCGTGACGAGGGAAGGGACCCATGCGGACCACCACAGTCGGTGACGTCACGATCCTGCTCCCGGATCTCGATCCCGCCGACCTCGACCCGACCACCGACCTGGCCGACGATGTCAGTGACGCCCTGGTCGAGGATGCCGGTTGGCGGCGTGCCGTGTTCGACGACGTTCGGGTGCGGGGTAGTCGGATCGTCGGTGTGGACCTGAGTGAGAGCACCTGGGACACCGGCACCGTGTTCGGCTGCGAGATCATCCGTACGGACCTGTCCGGGGCGGTCCTGTCGGGCGTGACCATCGAACGGTGCACGATCAGCGGTTCCCGCCTTACCGGCGCCCGCCTGACCGACGTCCGCTTGAAGGACGTTCTGTTCGACTCGTGTCGTCTGGACTACGCGACCCTTGACCGGGTGGTCGCCGCCGGAGCGGTCGGGTTCGTCGACTGCATTCTCGCCGACGGCACCTGGGCCTCCTGCCGGCTGCCCCACACCACGGTCAGGTCGTGCCGGGTGGACCGGCTCGAACTTCGGTCCTGTCACCTGACCGGCACCGACCTGCGGGGCAACAACCTCCGCCAGGTCCGTACCTCCCTCGACAGCCTGCGTGGCGTCGTCCTCGACGAGCATCAACTGCCTGACCTCACCCACCTTGCTGTCACTGCCCTCGGTATCACCGGCGGTACGTGCTCCGCCAAGTTGGTCGGCCTTGCCGGTGCCTTGGTGTGTGTCCGGTCGCCGACGGGTTTCGGCACGACTGATCAGGAACGGATTCGAGATCGTGGTCTATCGGCGTAGGCCGAACAACCTGTTGCGTGCGGCGCGGTCGGCGCGTGTGTCCCCGTCGGGGTCCGGGCGGCCGATGTCCCGGCAGGAGTTGGCCGATGCGGTCAACGCGTACGCGTTCGCGCATGCGGGGTGTCGAGTCGCGGTGGGTGCCCGGTACGTCGGGAAGCTGGAGCGCGGCGAGCACCGGTGGCCGGTCGAGCCCTACCGCACCGCGTTGCGGCAGGTGCTGGGCAAGGCCAATGACGCCGACCTCGGCTTCTTCGTCATCCGCAGACACCCGGGAGATCCCGAGCCGCACCCGGTGCCACCGGCCGAGGCTGCTTCTGCCCCGGATTCCGCGGTAGGGCGGGCCATCAGTGAGCAGGACGGGGGAGTGGTCGTTCCTGGTGGTGCGGTGACGGTGCGGGTGACCCTGACCGCCGAGACGGCCCAGGTCAGGGTGACGCGTGATGACGGTCCGAACGGACGTGTGGTGATCGTCGCGGGGCCGGTCGAGGTGCTCGTCGCACCGTCCGCAGTCGTTGAGCCTGTACCCGTGGCGGCTACCGGTGAGCCGGTCGGGGCTCATCTTCCTCGCGCGGCGCGTTGTCCGGTTCAGGCGCGCCGTCTACCTGGGGATGTCGTCTTCGAGATTGGCGCGGGTCTATCCGATGTCAGCGGTGACTCGGTAGGCCGATCGGAGGGCGTTTTCCTGGTAGACGGCGTGACGGCTCGATGAGTTTGAGCGATCGAGACTTCCCGGGTGTGGTCGTCGATCGGTCACGCGATGGCCGAAGCCCTGCACGAGTACGAGAGGTTGTGGGCGTGTTCGCTGGAGAAACGGCAACTGTTGCGGACGCCTCAACGGAGCTGTTGCATGCCGACCTCGCACTGACGGAAAGTGACCGCGATCTTTGATAGGCTCTCAGGTCATGAAGCCCTGGCAGGTCAGCGTCATTGTCGTGATTCTCCTGCTGGTCGGGTTCCTCGGATGGCTCGTGGCTTCTTATCGCAAGGGCCGCGACGGACGGTGAAGTGGATTCGCCAGCACGGTCTTCCCGTGTAATTTGAGCCGACACCCACCTCTCGGGTACCGGCCGTGCTCGCGTCCTTGACAGCACGGTGCGTCAGGGGCGGGCCCATCGGCACGCCGCCGCAGTCTGACCGGCACGGCGCCGTCCGACCGACGTGCGGCGCAGCGTCGTACTCGCCGACATGGTCACCGCTCACGGCGGGCGAGATGCCTTGTTGGACGACCCCTCGCCGCTCTCACCGCCAGTCGGCGGCACTGCCGGGTGGTTAGCGTGCCGACTCGTTGTGTGCGCGGACGAGGTCAGGCAGGTCGGTCAGTGAGTCGAGGTGGAAGAGGCAGCGGTCGCTGACCGCCTTGTCGCCGAGTATGTGACCCCAGGGTCCGCGGCGGATCAGGGCGGTCGGGATTCCGGCCTGCTGGGCGGGGCGGATGTCGTTGTCCAACCGGTCCCCGACGTAGAGGACCTGATCGGCCGGGCATCCCGCTTCGGTGATCACCTGGTCGAAGAACGCGGCGGTGGGTTTCTCCACGCCCCAGCCGTCGGAGGTGCCGATCACGTCGACCGGTACGTCGAGGGCACGCAGGATGGTTTCCGCCCGTGCGGTCTGGTTGCCGGCCAGGCCGACGCGTAGGCCTAAGTCGCGCAGCGCGGCCAGGCATGGCCGGGCGTCCGGGTAGAGGTCCTCCTCGGTGAAGGACTCCGGCTGCCCCGCTGCTGTCCGGCGCTCCCGTTCCTCGGTGAGGTCGAAGCCGGGCCGGAAGACCTGGAACGTCTCCCGGTAGTCGAGACCCCGAGCGATGACCGCCCCGAAGACCGCGGAGAAGGTGTGGCGCGGTACGCCGAGCCAGTCCGCCCAGGTGCCGTACTCCCGGGACTCGTCGACGATCGTCTCGCCCACATCGAAGAACAGGCTCGCGATCACCCGGCGATTGTGCCTGCCGTGCTCCACGGATCAGCACGCGCCCCGAGCCGTGCCCCCGACGCGAGAGGTGGTCCGCAGCGCTGTCGACTGAACCTCGCTGTCACCCACCTCGGTATCACCGTCCGGCTGAAGTGACGTCGAAGGACGTCAGCAGCGCGGGTGGTACGTGGCTCCTCCACTGATCAGAAACGGCTTCGAGATCGTGGTCTATCGGCGTAGGCCGAACAATCTGTTGCGTGCGGCGCGGTTGGCGGTAGCCGGTGGTGAGCGGGTGTCGGGCGCACTCGCTACGTGCCGCGCATAGTGCCCGCCGTCTAACCGTTCGGGACTGGGATGCCGTCTTCGAGGTAGACGCCGCCGTGTCCGATGGCGGCGAGGGCGGCGGTGACGCGGCGGGCCATGCGGGGGATCAGCATCTGGTCGAGGTGGGCTGGGTCGACGAACTCGAAGTGGTCGAGTTCGTTCGGGTCCGGTCGGATGGTTGTGATCTGTTGCGCGGTAAGTGTTCCGCCGTCGAACAGGAACATGAGTCCACCGTCCCAGGGTGGGTTGGCCGGTACCCAGTCGACGCAGAGCAGCGCTCCGGTGGGTACGGACAGGTCGAGTTCTTCGCTGATCTCGCGGTTACACGCGCCAGCGGGAGACTCGTCGGGTTCCACTGTGCCGCCGGGGAGTTCCCAGAGGTCTTTGTAGGTCGGGCGGACCAGGAGGACCCGGCCGGTCTGGTCGCGGAGGATGGCGCCGGCGGCTGCGCGGACCCGTGTCACGTTGGCGATGTAGGACGGGTCGGGTTCGATCTCTGTCTCGGCCACGACGCCGACCCTACGGCTTCTGGGCGCCCTGTCCCGCTCTCCTGACGAAGAATCGTGGGCTGTCATCTGGCCCCTAGAAAATGCTGCCCGTCTCATCTTGTGAGATGAGTGGCAGATTTTGTCGCCGATTTTTCTAACCGTTCAGGCGGTCAATGCGTGTGAATGGAAGTCAGTGTGTGTTGACGGGTGCTTACCCGTCCGGGTAGGTCCGGGAGCCTCATGATCGACTGTCGGGTGTGGGTGGTTGACAGGGTGTTGGTGGCGGAGGCGTACTTGATGGACGCGACCGCTCGGCGGTCCGCTCACCGGGTTCGGTCGGCTCGTCTGGTGGTGCTCCCTGTGGGGGTGTTTCCGGTCGTTGTCGGTTTGGGGCGGGTGGGTTCGCCGATGGTCCTGGGTGACAGGGGGACTGCCATGGAGGGTGTCGTTCCTGCTGGTTGAGCCGGTGTGCTGCCGCAGCTGCCTGTGGGTGGCTCGCGGTCGGCGCTGTCCCCGGTCCACGAGTCGTGCCGTTCGTCGGGCGCCGGCTCGATCGCGTCCATTCGTCTTCCTTGTGGTGGCAGAGGTCCGTCTCGTGTCGTCGTCGGTCAGGCCGTTGACCATCGTTCTCGGATGGACGGCCTTCGTCGGGTCGTTCTCGTGCCGAGGGTGGCTCGTCGTTCGGTGACTCCACGATGAAGAACGTCTGCGCGTTTCGTCTGATTGTTTCTGCGATGG
Source organism: Micromonospora yangpuensis (assembly GCF_900091615.1). Classification (NCBI taxonomy): domain Bacteria; kingdom Bacillati; phylum Actinomycetota; class Actinomycetes; order Micromonosporales; family Micromonosporaceae; genus Micromonospora; species Micromonospora yangpuensis. The sequence continues at coordinate 1,627,733 of NZ_FMIA01000002.1, forward strand.
CCGCGCCGGTTGGCGTCGGTGACGATTTCGTTGAAGGAGTTTCGTTGTCGTATCCCGTCTTTTCGTCCGCTGCTGTCGTTGGTGGCGGTGACAGTTTCCGTGTTGGCCCTCGTTCGGGGGTCGGTGTTGGTGTCCGGGTTGGTGTCGGTCTTGGACCGGACCCTCGGACGGACGTGCGGTTCGTGCTCGTTCCGCTGGTCGGGTGGCCTGTCGGTGGTGGCGGGTTGTGCTGCGACAGACCCGTCCTGGTCTCGGGTCTCTCCCCTGGGGGAGGCCGTCTGCGTGGCGGTGGGGAGGTGATGGTGGATGGATGATCCGGTTCTTCGGGTTCAGTCGCAGTTGACCGGTCGTGACCGCCGCCTGTTGGGTTGGTTGTACGACCACGGGGTGTTGACGTCGTTCCAGATCGCGCACGCCTTGTTTCCGTCCCTGGATTTCTGTCAGCGGCGGTTGTTGACGTTGTACCGGTTGCGGTTGGTGGGGCGGTTCCGGCCGCAGCGCGCCGATGGCGGCTCGTACCCGTATCACTACGTCCTGGACCAGCTCGGCGCGGAGGTGGTGGCCGCGGGGCGGGACGAGCGTCCGCCGCGGCGTGATCACGCGCGGGTGCAGCGGCGGCGGTGGACGTCGAGTCGCACCTTGGAGCATCGGCTCGGGGTGAACGGGTTCTTCACCGATCTGGCCGGTCATGCCCGTACCCGTGCGGGGGTGCGGTTGGGGGAGTGGGTGCCGGAGGTGGATTGCCAGCGGGCGGGGGCGTTCACCAGGGCGGGAGATCCGGCTCTGCTGCGGGCGTATCAGCCTCGGGTCCGTCCGGACGGCTACGGCCTGTGGGTGGTCGGCGGGGTGCGGGTGCCGTTCTTTTTGGAGTACGACACCGGTGCGGAGCCGTTGTTGGTGTTGACCCGCAAGCTGGTCGGCTACCGGGAGTGGTTCATCGCGTTGGGGCGGGGGTGGCCGGTGCTGTTCTGGTTGCACTCGGCCGCCCGGGAACGCAACCTGCGCCGCCTGCTGGCTGACACGCCGCCGGTGGTGTCGGTGGCCACCGGAGCCCGCGACCAGGCCACCACGGCGGGCCTGTGCCCCGCCCAGGCGGTGTGGGCTGTGCCTGGCGGGGACGGCCACCGGCAGGCGCTCGTCGACCTGGCGCAGTGGGTCCTCGACGACCGCGACCCGGCCGACGGGGAGGTGGCATGACCGTCGCCGTTTTCACCTCGTGGCAGGGGTGGTCGTCTCTGTCCTGGTCTGTCACGGGCGCGGGGGAGGCTGTTGACAGAGCGGTGACAGATCGGGGCGGCCCTGACAGCGACCTGTCGGAGGTGTCGTCTCGGTCCCGCCACGGCCGGCTGCCGGTCCACCTCCGGTTCGGTCCGCTGACGGTCCGGACGTCGCTGGCCGGGGCCGTCTGTCGTCGGGGCTGGTCCGCACGGGTGGGTGGACCGGACGTGCGGGTGGTCCGGTCCGGGGAGGTGGTGTGCCGCGACCGCACCGGATGAAGCGGACGGTTCGGGACGGGGCCGGGTCGAGGGTTACGTCCAGGTGGTGATCATGCTGGCGATCGGCGGGGCGGCGGGCGCGGCCAGCTTCACCCACGTCCGAGATGTCGCCGCCGCGCACGGTCAGCCGGGGTGGTTGGCGTGGGCGGACGCGGTCGTGCTGGAGTTGATGTCGATCGCCTCCGGCCTGGAACTACGCCGCCGTAAGCGGGCGGGGGTGTCGGTGGTGTTCCCGGCTGCGGTGTTGGCGTGTGCGGTGACGTTGTCCCTTGCCGCGCAGGTCGTGGAGGCCGAGCCGTCCCCGATCGGCTGGATCGCCGCCGCCGTGCCCGCGCTCGGGTTCCTCGTCATGGTCAAGATCGCCCTCGGCTACACCGACACCACACCCACCGGGCCGTACCTCGGCCAGCCTGTGGCGGACCGGTCCACCGCCGCCGCGTCCACCCGGTCCGGGCCGGACCACGACGACCAGAACCTGCCGGTAGCCGACAGTCATCTCTTCGAGCGGACCGTCCACGACTCAAGTGGCCCTCGACATGAGGGCGAGCCGGACCGTCGCCGCGCCGGTGGACCGGTCCGCCGACACCGGACCCCTGCACAGCCCGGGCCGTCCGCCCCGCCGGTGGACGGTGACGAGTTGCTGGCCGTTGCCAGAGGAGCCCAGGACCAACTCGCCGCCCAAGGACAACCCCTGACCCGCGCCACCCTTGCCTCGGCGCTGCGTACCGCCGGACACACCGTGTCCAACACCCGGGCGTCACAGCTACTGAAGACCCTCAAAGCCGACCCGCCCCCGACGGACCCACCCGCCCGCCACCAGCCACCCGCTGACCGCGTGCCGACCGTGACCTCGAACCGTTCGGCCGCGACACCTCCCGGCTCGCCCCTCTCGTCGCCGTCTCGATCGTCGTCAGGAGACCCACCAGCATGAACGCCCACACCGCCCCGGACAGCGACCCCCGACCGACCACCTCGCATGCGCCGGCCGAGGTGCCGTGGACCGCCGAGCGGATCCGCGCGCTCGGCGCCGCCACGACCCTGCCCACCGCCGCCGCCGTACTCGGGATCAGCCGCTCCCAGGCCTACCGGCTCGCCGCCACCGACACGTTCCCCGCACCCCTGATCCGCGCCGGGAGTCGCATCATCGTCCCGGTCGCCGGCCTCCTGCGACTCCTCCTGCTCGACCACCCCACCCCGCCCGCTGATCGGCGACTTGATGCCGGCGGCATGTCGAGCGTGGATGCAACGACCCCGCCACCAGCGGACTACACCCGCCACCGCTGGCGGCACCACGTCGAGCACCCAGGAGACGACCAGTGAAAGGCTCCATCTTCAAACGCTGCGGCTGCCGCGACACCGCGACGGGCCGCCGGCTGGGACGCTCCTGTCCTGATCTGCGTCGGCCCGGCGGTGGCTGGTCCCGCAACCACGGCCAGTGGCACTGGCAGATCGAGATCCCCGCCCGCGCCGACGGCACCCGCCGCCCCCTACGTCACGGCCCCTACGCGACCCAAACCGACGCCGACACGGTCCTGGACCGCATCCGCGCCGCCCTGGCCGTCCCCGACGCCAGCGACCCGCACGTCATGGTCAAAACCGGCGACCTCATCGAAACCGCCATCAAGACCGGCGCACCCGTACCCACCCCCGACCAGGTCCGCCGCACCCTGCACCTCGACATCACCCCCACCGAACTCCCCACCATGGCCGACTACCTCACCGGCTGGCTCGCCGGACGCATGAACATCAAGAAAGGCACCCTGCGCTCCTACGAAGGACACATCCGCCTCTACCTGATCCCGCACCTCGGGCACCTGCGCATCGACCGGCTCCGCCCCGGCCACATCGACGCCATGTACGACGCCATCGCCGAACGCAACACCACCATCGCCACCCTGCGCGCCAGCCGGGACCCCGCCAAACGCGACCAGGTCAAGAACCAGCGGGTCGTCGGACCGAGGACGATGCACGTCATCCACGCCACCCTGCGCAAGGCCCTCAACGACGCGATGCGCCGCCACCGCTACCTCGACATCAACCCCGCCCTGCTGATCGAGCTACCCCGCGCCCGAGCGCCCAAGCCCACAGTCTGGACCGAGCAACGCGTCAAGACGTGGCGTGACACCGGTAAGACCCCGAGCGCGGTCATGATCTGGACCCCCGAACACACCGGCCGGTTCCTCGACCACACCCACGACGCGAACGACCGCCTCTACGCCCTCTACCATCTCATCACCTTCACCGGCCTACGCCGAGGCGAAGCCTGCGGCCTGCACTGGGACGACCTCGACCTCGACGCCAAAACTCTCACCGTCCGCTGGCAACTCGTCCAACAAGGCTGGGCCACCGCAATCGACACCCCTAAAACCACCGACAGCGAAGCCACCATCGCCCTCGACACCGAAACCGTCACCGTCCTGCGCTCCCACCGCGCCCGCCACCACCGCGAACGCCTCGCCGCCGGCACCACCTGGACCAGGACCGGACTGGTGTTCACCACCCCGACCGGTAGCCGGCTGCACCCCGCCGACGTCACCGACCACTTCCACCACCTCGCCACCCAAGCCGGACTGCCGCCCATCCGCCTCCACGACCTCCGCCACGGTGCCGCCACCATGGGCCTCGCCGCCGGCGTCCAGATGAAAGTCATCTCCAACCGGCTCCGCCACTCCAGCCCACACTTCACCGCCACCTTCTACGGCGCCGTCCTCCCCGAACTCTCACACGCCGCCGCCGAAGCCACCGCCGCCGTCGTCCCACGACGCGGAGGCACCGCAAGGCCGGCATAAGACGCAGGTTCATCGTCTATCAGATGGCCAGGGCCAGCCGACCTTTTCGGCTGGCCCTGCACCCAGCAACATATTGCGCTCTATGGTCAGGGCTTCCAGCCAGCCTGCTCCGTCATCGACCGACCGGAATGAACGTCCAGCCATCAAGTTGGATCTCCCCGCTCATGACCTGGTGCAACCACCTCGGCGCACCGCTCGCTCGGATGCGGCACCATCGTGAGCCGGCTCAGGTCTATGCCGTACTCCGACGTGGGCAGCGCGCATAGCTGCGGCACGCCGACGACCACGGCCCAGGTGCCCTGCGCCATCGGCGCGGCCAGCAGCGTGGGGAGCAGGTTGGTCGCGCCGGTCGCAGATAACGTGGCGCTGCGGCGGATGCCGCCCGGCCACGGCAGCAGCCGGGCGAGCTCCGGCACCACGGCCAGTACCGGGCGGCGTCGGGCGCGGTCAGCGGGATGTCGTCGGCGCGGTCGACTAACCGGTTCAGCGTCGCGGTCCGGTGGCGGCGCTGCCTGACAGCGTCCACCGCGTCGAGGGCCTGCGCGACGTCGGCGCCGCGGTGTCGATACGGCCGTGCCTGGTCCACGCCCGCGCCCAGTCCGATCGTCGTCGACCGGGCCGTCGATGCGAGCCGTCACGGACACAGTGCTCTCCCTCCTCGCTGGTGCTCGCCGCGAGGAAAGACGCAAGCTTATCGAACGTAAGTTCGATGGTTCTGAGGATGGGGTGAGGTGGCGCCCAGGCGCAAGGCCTGCGGTCCCGGGGTGGGCGTCGCGCAATATGGGAACCTCTCGAGCGAAATCCACCTCTTGAAAACCCCCTCTAGGCGACCACATAGCAGCGTTACGTAAAGGAGCTTTGTGGTCGGCAAGGGGGAGAATGATTCCAAGATCAGACCCTCCGACAGCCGCTGCGGATGCGTCACTGTGGGGTTCAGCCGAAAGACGGCGAAGGCTCGGCCACCGGGCATCCCTGACAAAAGATCCGGTGAACGAGCCTCCACTGCTGAACTCTCTGGAGCGTGACACATGTGGGGCGTCCCTGACCAGCTTTGGCTGATCCTGTCCCTGGTAGTGGCCGTGCCGCTCGCCCTGATCACCATCGCTGCGGTCGTGGTGGCGATCCTGTCGCTGGCGGCCCGCCGCCCCGCGACCCGCCGACACGCGCTGGCCGTGCTGAACGCGCTGACGGGCTTCGCCCGAGTGCTGCGGGACCCGCAGTGAGCGCCGCGACCGAGCCGGCCGCCTTGGCGACCGGTGCCCGCATCGCCCGGCTGAGGCGGCTACGCGAAGCCCTCGATGGGGAGGACCGCCGCAAGCTGCTCGCCGACGGGGTCGCCGAACGGCTGCACCACCTGTGGCGCACCGGCGGGCGAGACGGCACGACCGCGATGGGGATCCGCCCTACGCACATCAGAATCCGCGCGCCGTTCGTCTACACCCGCCGGGACGATGAGCGTGGCCCGGTGGTGCCGCTGCTGTTGCAGACCCAGGGCTTGCAATTGCGCCTGCAACTGCTGATGCTGTTCGACGCCCAGTGCCGGCACGGCCCCGAGACCCCGGTACGGAACCCGCGCAACATCGTGCGGCGCGCCGACGACCGGTACGCCGGCTGGCGCGAACTCGTGCTGTCCGACGTGCGCCCCACGAAGCCCTACGGAGGCGACAGCGCCCCACCGGGAGTCAAGGCAGCGCTACGACGCCGGCAGATCACCGAGGCGCTGGCCCGGCTCGAGCAGCAGCACCTAGTCCAGATCCCCCGGCAACCCAAGGGCGGCCGGCGATACGACGAGTTCCAACTACTGTCGGAGACCGGCAGCAGCGAGCACCCCGACTACACCGTCCCCACCCGGGGTGCGGTGACGCTGCCGCGCGAGTTCTTCACCAACATGTGGGTCTGGGTGCTCTCCGACGCTGAGATCGCCACGTACCTCATGCTGCGCTTTGTGCGGTCCCACCGGCCCCGCAAACACGAGGAGTCCGGGGTGTTCGTCACCTCCGGGTGGAGGGAGACACTCTTCCGGCTGCACCGCTCCACCTGGCGCTCCGCTGACATGCTCTACCGCCTGCGGCTCGTCGATAAGATCCCCGCTACCGGGCGCACCTTCCGCACCGGCAAGGTCGGCGACCCCAAGAAGCTGGCCAAGGATGCCCGCAAGCCGGTGGTTCGGTACAAGATCAACGACGAGGCGCTGCAGGCCAAAGCTCTGAGCACCGCCTGGCAGGTGCTCACCGAACCGACCGAGCAGGATCGGCTGCGCCGCGAGCACGGACCTGACATCGGCAACATGGACCCCCTAATAGCGTCGTCCCTCGGGCTCGACGCAAGCTGAGTTCCGCGAGTGACGCCGGCATCGGACGTTGACGCCCGGCGAAGCTGCTCGGCGAAGGCGTTGCAGGGCTGCGGCGGAGGAGCCGCGGCCCTGCCGGCAGCCGCAGCTTTCTGGCCGCCTCACCGCCGCGAAGGTCGAGGGCGGCGAAGCGAAGTCGCCGGAGGATCCGCTCAACCCGGTCGGCGTAGGTGAGCAGCCACACCGCTATCCGGGCGTGTCCGGGGCTGCTCGGACGAGCTTGGCGCCGGGGCCGCGCACGATCAGCTGGACGCCTCTGCGCCCGGCATCGCCGCCCGCTTGGTCCGAGACGAACAGGCCGACAGTGGCGTCGGCGGCCGGGACGTCGTCCACGGCCAGGCACTCCTCGTCGATGAGCAGCTCGGCTGTGGTGGCCGTACCGTCCACGGCGGCGTCCAATGAGCGGGCGGCCTCCTCTTCGACGTCGTCGGCATGGCGCCGCCATCTAATCGGCTCGCCCGCGAAATCATCGCCGCTACGACCAGTCCACAGTGAGGCGACGGCGCGGGCGAGGTCGGCACACAATGCTGGCGAAAGGACCCTTACGCCCGCAGCGTGGGGGCTTCCTGCCGTCGCGCCGACCCACCCGTGGCCGGTGACGACGCCGACGAGTTGTCCGGGCCCCTTGTCCCACAACAGCAGGCTGGCACCGCTGCCCGTGACGCGGGTCCGCAGTAACTCCCGGCCTCGGCGGGCGTCGGCACCGTAACCGATGCGGTTTGCGACGGCGGTCAGAGCGGCAGGGTCCCCATCGGTGGAGCCGACCAGCAGGTCTACGCGGACGCCCCGCGTCACGGCGTCGGCGCAGCCAGCGGCCAGGGCCTCGAACACGTCTGGCCCGTCGAGACGGGGAATGGCCAAAGCGACGCTGGTACGTGCCGACTGGAGCGCCTGGGCCAGAGCGGAGGCGTGCGCCTGCTCGCCGCGCAGTACGTCGTCGGCGGCGAGCAGCACGGTGGTGCCGCGCCGGTGTACCCGGTCTTCGTCGGTTACGGCCAGGAATCGGCGCCGCGTGGGACGGGCCGCCCCGCGCGGCGTTACAAGCGTGCGGGGGGAACCGCCGACCGCTGCGGCGGCCGTGGCCAGGGCCGGGGCTGTAAGGGCGTGGCGCCAGGGCGGCGGCAGACCGAGTACCTGCTTGGCGTCGATGTCAACGTCGAGAGGGAGCCAGTGCGCGTCGCGGCTGATTTCCTCGATTCGGCCGATTCGGCGCACCCATTCACCGGTTTCGCGGTGTAGGAGCTTCTGGACCTGCGCCTCGTCCACAGAGTCGCGCACGATCCTCGTACCGATCCTGGGGGCTGTGTCCCAGACCTCGGTCAGGTCGTCGCGGCGGTAGGACCGAGCCTCGGACTGCCGGGCGATCTGGCCGGAGTGACGCTCCATCACCACGATGCCGGGACGTGCGGTCTCGACAATCACCGACACGGGCTCGCGGTCCCCGCTGACGGCCTCGTGGCCAGCCCCGGTGAGCACGAACGACGCTTGTGGCCCTCCTTGGACGGCGACCCAGCCAGCGTTGACGAGCGTCACGACGGCCTGAACGAGAAGCCTGTCGTGCACGCGGAAGGCCTCGGCCAGCGACCGCAGGGTCGCGCCGCCGTCGGCGATGGCGTTGAGCACCATGTGCTCAAGCCGGCTGTACGGCTTGCCGCGTGCGAGGTCGTATGGAACGCGAAACCGGCTCACTGGCAATAGGACGATCATGACAGGCCACCAAGGTCGGCGCCGAGCCGAACGGCGCGGCCAGAGGCGAACCAATCGTTCAGGTCGGTGACAATCCGCTTGAGGTGCCACAGGGGGTTTGCGGTGTCGTCGAGCTCGACGGTGCGGACCTGCTCCTGGAAGAAGTCCCAGGAGCCGACGAGCACGAGCAGCCGCTCGGCACGGGACAGCAGCACATTGAGCCGGTTCGCTTCGTCCAGGAAGCCCAGGCCATGTCCCGGGTCGTGAAGGTTGTTGCGCACCAGGCTCACCGCGATGACGTCGGCCTGGTTACCTTGGAAGGAATCGACGGTGTGGACGCCGCTGGTGCCGCCGGGAGCGCCAGGGCGGGCGTTGAGGGTGGGCTTGAGTTCAATCCCCTCAGGGAGGGTGGCCTTCCTCATCCGGCGTCGCAGCAGAGATGCCTGCTGGTTGTATGGCGACAGGACGGCGAGCTCTGCGGTGCCCGGCGCCTCTCGCCGCAGCGACGCCAGGAAATTTGCCAGGGCCGTGCCCTCGGCGTCATTGGTGTAGCGCGGTCGGCCCTGGGTCGGCCCGGTCTCGGTGGTCCTGGGGTCGTCGCGGCACCACGGGACGTCGAGCCAGACGATCGCTTTCCTGCGGATATCGAGCGGCTCGGCGAAGCCGTGCAGCACGCGGGCAATGGGCCTACCTTCCTGGACAGTCCTGTTTACGAGCCGATCGCCGTAGTACGCGCGCGAGATTAGCTCGCCGATGTCGGGGTGCATGCGGTGCTGCTCGATGAGTACGCCCGCTGCGGCGCCGCCCACCGAGTCGTCGGTCAAGCGCTGCCCGGCGTCGCCTTGGCCGACGGCGACCTGGCAGTGCTCGAATGTGCGCTTGAAGGTCTTGAGCCAGTCCTTGGCGTAGCCTTGGAAGGCGATGCGTTCTTCGGTGGTCTTGTCCTTCCACGACGAGACCCACTCCCAGTCCAGGACGCCAGGCCCGGGATCGGGCAGCGCTTGCAGTGCTTCAACAACCGCATCGAGGGCGTCAACGCCGCGCAGGTAGTCCTCGTATCTGTACGGCGGGAGCTGGTTGTGGTCGCCGATCAGCAGCCACCGGTGGCCCGCCTGAAGGGGTAGCGCGAGGTCGAAGCCATGCGCCTTCCCGGCTTCCTCGACGATGGACCAGTCGAAGGACTGGTCGCCGGCAATGGCCTCAAGCTCGCCGGCGCTGGTCGTGCAGTAGGTTAGGTTCGCGCCGCGCTTGACCAGTTCGACGAAGTCGGCGGCGCCGGTCCCTCGCGACTCGTGGCTGGCGAGTTCCTCGGCCATCGCCGTGGCATGGTCGAGCCAACCCTGCTGGGCGGGTGTGCGGTCAGACAGGCCAGCGAGGGTGCTGCTGCTGTCGCGCAGGACCTGTAGGGCGACGTCCTCGACTGTGTCTTGGGCGGTGTCGTCGTCCCTGCGGGATCCGAGCCTGACCGCGAGGGGCCTGCGCTCCGATGCGACGCCTTCGAATGCCTCAGTTACCCGTGCCCGGAGGACATCGACGGCGCCATGTGCCTGGGCCGTGACCAGGACCTGCGCGACCGGGTCGTCGTGGAGGATCTCGCGCAGAAGCCAGGCGACCAGCGTGGTCTTCCCGGTACCGGGCGGGCCCTGCAGGGCGTAGATGGGCCGGACCCGCAGGATGTCCTCGATCGCGCGGCGTTTAGCTTCGTCGACGGTCTCCGGAGCGAGCCGGACAGGTAGGTCAGCCGCGCCGGTGTCGATGTACACCTGGCCGGGCGCGGCCAAGCTGCGCAGCAGGTAGCTGTGGCGATCGAGGGCGTCGATAGCCTGCTTGCGACGTCGAATGAGCTTGAGTTGACCAGGCATGCCCGCGCCGCGCAGGTATCCGCAGCCGGGCGGAGGCGGACGGTCGGGGTCAAAAGTCGAGCGCCTGAGTGTCGCCGTCCGCGCGGCGTCGTCCACGGCGTGGACGCGCCACTGGTTGTCTTTGCCACCGGCGGGTAGCGCCAGGGCGTCCCCGTGCTCGCCGGACAAGATCACGCTGCCGCTGTCAGGCTTGCCAGCCTCGAGTTCGCGCTGGAGGAAACCGGCGAGGTCGTCGTTGTGCAGGAACGCGACGACCTGCCTGTTCTCAGGGCGTAGGCGCTCACGAACGGTGATTTCCTCGAAGCCAGGGTTGTCGGCGGGGTCCGGCCCGGCGACCAGCTCGATGGGGAAGATCGTCGCGTCGAGCATGAGCAGCTCGATCTGGTGAGTAGCGCGGACGAACTGGTGGAATTGGGCGAGGTCGCGCGCCATGTCGGCGCCGCGATCGATGCGAGGCAGCACCGTCTCCCATGTCGCGGACGCCAGGGCCAGGCCGCGGTCGTTGTGGGCGGCCCTTGTCGAACGGACCGCGAGGCGGCCAGCCGGCAGTCGCACTCGGGCCGATCCTCCCTCACTCTTCGTGAGCTGGGCTGGGCCTACACAGAACGCGATCTGCCACGTTGGCGTCTCGTCGCGATCGGAGTATCTGCGGAGCCGGACCACGGTGCGTCGGCCGACCAGCAAAACGGTATCTTACTTGGGCACGGCGTATAGGGACCCGCCGTCAAGGTCGCGGCGCAGAAACACCGCCAAGCCGTCGGTATGGGCGACGTTACGCGGGTCATAGGGCTGGCCGTCGTCTAAGCCGAGGTGCTCCCGCAGCCCTCGCTCCAGCAGGTAGTCGTAGAGCCCAACCTGCTTCGGGTTGACGATGAGCGTGAAAGGCCGATCGTCCGCGCGGGCTGCCGGTGGGGCCGCAAGCAGTGCGACGATCCCACGAACGGAGAGCTGGACATCGTGCGGGCGGGTCATCCGCTCGAGCGGGTCCGGGTCGATCAGGCGGAGAAGCAGCGCCCGTTCGGGCTCGGTGAGCGTCGTCTTGGCGGCCTCAATGGCCTTGACCACACGGGCGTACCGCTCGGCCGGAGCGTTGTTCGCGTACCGCTCGAGGTTGAGCACCAGGCGTGCGCACAGCATGCCGAAGCCAAACCAGTCGTCGTCGGGGCGCCAGGCCGCGGTGTCGCCAGCGAGCCGCTCGGGCGGCGAGGACCAACTGACGGGCGGGTCGGCGTCCAGCGGGCGACCGAGCCGGACCGACCACTCAAAGCCGCCAAGCCGAATGGACTCGGTGGGCTCGTCGGGCAGGTACAGCAGGGCTGCCGCACCGACGTCACGGTGCAGGACGTCTTGGGAGTGCAGCACGGCCAGGCCGGCGGCGACGCGGCCAGCGGCTCGCCAGAGCTCCCGCCGATCCGCCGGGTCGCGGGAGGAGAGCCAGCCGTGCTCGGTCCGAGCAGCGAGGGCGTCCGCGACGCTGCCGTAGCCGGCCGCTTGCAGGACCATGACGAAGGACTTCGCGTCGCGGTCGAGACCGGCGTCCTTGAGGACGGCCAGGGTGTCGTCGGCGCCAGGGCTGCTGCCGACCTTGTAGAGAGTGCGCAACTCGGCGTCCCAGAGTGCCCGCTGAACAGGGTCGGGCTCGTCGCCGTCGTAGGCCCACGTGCGGACAAGGTACTGCAGGCCGTCCTCGTCGTAGGCGGTCCACGCCTCGGCGTACCCGGCGGCCGACCTGCGGGTTCCCAGCTCGTATCGTCCTCGCAGGAGGGTCGTACCCTCGTCCAGCGGCATGTGCCTCCCTCGTTGGCTCAGGAAGTCTAAGTAACCTAAAGAATGTCTCGCAATTCGGTGGCCGGTCCATAGTAGGTCGAGACGGGATGCAGGTGATCTCCGTAGCCCGCCCGGAGTGGATCTTCCCGTTCACTGGGTTACAGCCCGCCCAGATTCGCCGCCTGGTCAGGGTTGGTCACCGAACGTGGTGGTGACGCGATCGCCGACGGCCGGCCTGGCCGGCAGTGGTCTCTCGACCTCGCCGATCGGGTGTTGCTGGTGGCCGCGTACTGGCGCACGAACCTCACGATGCGGCAGATCGGCCCGCTGTTCGGGGTGCCGCACTCCGCCGCGCATCGGGTCATCGACACCGCCGGCTCCCTGCTCGCCCTCACCCCGGGGCGTCGGCGTCGGGTCAACCAGATCACCATCGTCGACGGCAACCTCATTCCGACCCGGAACCACCGCCTGGCCGCCCCGAGCAAGAACTACCGCTACAGCACGAACCTCCATGCCGCCATCGGCGTCCATACCCGCCTCGTCGCCGCCCTCGGCGATCCGCAACCCGGCAACCGCAACGACACCATCGTCTTCCGCACCAACGGCATCGACCAGAAGCTGGCCGGAGGGCCGGTCATGGCCGACGGCGCCTACCGCGGCAACCCCGAGGTGATCACCCCGTACCGCAAGCCCGCCGACGGCAGCGAACTGCCCGAGTGAAAGGCGGACCTGAACAAGCAACACCGCACCGTCCGCGCCCAGGTCGAACGCGCCCTGGCCCGCATGAAGTGCTTCAAGATCCTGCGCGACTACCGCCGCGCCGCCCACACACTGACCGGCACTGTATCCGGCATCGCTCACCTCCACAACGTCATCCTGGCCTGCTGATCCAGGAACCGTTGCGCGGCAACGCCTCACCGGGTTACGAGACGTCCTTTGAGAACCGGCACCCATGTGGATCATAAAGAAGTCCGGTGTGGGCCGTCAGCAGCAGGTCGAGTCACTCTCCGTAGAAGCTGATCAAACCGCTGGCGTCCCGGCAGTAAACGGATCTTTCGAGTTATGGCGAGATTCTCTGGGTCAGTCCCGAGTCGGCGGCGACTGCGGTCTTGGTGCTGCCGCCGTGTTCGGTGATCCGCGGCCGGATGTGTGCCTTGACGGCGCTGCGGCTGAAGGCTGGGTCGGTCGCCTTGCCTGACCAGATGTAGGCCTCTCCTCGTCCCAGCGCTGCCATCTTGGCCGGCGTTAGTTCGGCGAGAGCGGCGTTGGCCTTCTGCAGATGCTTTAACCAGGCTGGAGAGGTGAACCGGTGCAAGATGAGTTGGTTGGAGAGCTCGATGAGGGCTATCGGCACTGATGCTGGTTCCTGGCTCGCCACCAGGATGCTCATCCCCTTGTGTCGCATCTCTCGCACGCTCTCGATCAGCCCGGCGGCGAGATCCGGGCTGTCGATGAACTTGTGTGCCTCGTCGAAGACGACGAGTTTGTTGAACCGACGCCCGGCGGTGGTGGCTTCCGAGAACAGCTCCATGAGTACGACGAACAGGCCGAGAGCCTCGTTCTTCTCAATCAGTTCGTCTCGAAGATCCACAATGATTACCCGACCGGGGCGGACCAGGTCCTGGATGCGGGCCGTGTCGTCGATGTAGTCGGCGGCTAGGTCCAGACGCTGGTGGGCAAGCTGTTTGATGGGATCCGACAACGACGATTGGTCGACCCCGGCGCGCAGAGCGTCGATGGACAGGTTGTTGCGGTGCGCCTTCATGATCCGGCCGAGTTGGCGGATGTAGGTGGACTGGTTGCCGACAGCTCCCATGAGAAAACGCCAGTGTGCGGCCCGTAGCTCCGTCGAGCTGAACTTGAGTGCCCGCAGCTCGATGCCGGGATATTCGTTCCGGCGTTGCTCCAGTTGGTCTTCGGGGACCAGCATCAGCACATCGTCGAGCCCGGCCGGCGCTACGCCGTAGCGGTCTCGCAGACTTTGGACCTGCGTCGCGTCGGAGTTGGGGGCGACCAGGCTGGTGAACTCAGGTACGTAGCTCAGGATCGGACTGTAGTGGAAGATGATGGTGGCCAGCGGCTGCGGCAGCCGGTTGGCCGGTGGCGTGGCGAGGGAAGCAGCTTCGATGATGGTGCCCAGCGTGTAGCTCTTCCCAGCGCCCTGCACGCCGAACAGGCTGATGGTGTGGGTCTCGTTCAGGTCGAGAGCGATATGCCGCCCGCCGTACTCGCCGATGATGCCGTACTGGGGGGACGGACCGACTGCGCCGATGTAGATGTCAGGCTGAACCGATGGAGCCGGTGGGTCGGGCACCGGCTGTTCTGACCGATCTGTCGACTCCAGCAGTTCCGCTGGTTCGGTGGATTCCACCGGCTTCGGCCCAATTGGCGTTGCATCGGTGATCGCATCGTCTCGGTCGTTTGGGGTCTCGGGGTCGCGGTCGCTCGGTGGCCGACCCTGCGGCACGACATGGTCGCGGGCAGGTGCCCGGAACGCGGCCTGTGGCAGACGTGCGACGGTGGACTGACGTGTTCCGAAGGTCCCCTCGGAGTGGGTGTCGGTCGGCGAAGCCGCCGCCAGAACCGGATCGGTGGCGATGCCGCCGAGTATTTCGCTGATGACGTCGCGGCCGACGCGGTGAAACTCGACCTCGCCCTCGTCGTCTTGGTCAGTTCCGCTGCCCCGCAGGTCGAAGATGAGTCCGGTCTGGGTGAAGCTCAGCTGATATCCCCAGTCGAGGTGATCCAACATCCAGTGAGCTTCTTCCGCGATCTCACTGGCACCATCGACGATGCCGTGGCGGATCGCCCGGCCGAGATAGAAGCGCAACAACGCGGCGAGCTCTGCGTTGCGGCTCGCCCGGTCAGGACGATCGGGCTGGTAGTACGCGGGGTCGAAGCCCTCGGCGAGCACGTCTCTGCTGCGGCTGAGCTGCTCGGTGATCTCGTTTCGGACCTTCTGCAGGTCCGCGATGCTGGTCAGCGTGCTGTGACACTTCACTTCGACGAGCCGGCAGGTGATGGCGCGTCGCTGCGCGTCGAGACTGAAGAGGGCAAGGTCGGTGCGTCGAAGTCCGACGCTTTCGGCGACCTCGTCGGCTCTGCGGCGAGCGTCGCGGTATAGCTCCAAGTGGGAGTCGAGGGGGACGAGGATCTGGTTGCCCAGGACTGCCTGGTGCTCCAGGTAGAGCCGGGCGAGCGCCAAGCCCAGGACTTCGGTCCGCTGGTTCGGTGCGGTGGACGCGATCTTGAAGGCCAGCCTGCCGGACAGTAGCCGAAGCTGGTCGAAGAAGGTTCCAGCGTGTCTGCGGTCGACCTGGAATCCGTGCTGATCCAGCATTGGACGCAGCAAGGAGCGCAGCTCGTCGACAGACCTGGAGCTGACCACCAGTTGGTGGCCGAGGCCGTCTGGTCGGGTGCTGGCGAAGTCGATGATGTAGTCGGGGCGGCGGGAACTTCCCGGGCTGTCGAAGTACTCGACGCCCAAGGTCCGGTCCACGGTGATGACCCAGTCGCTGCAGCGGTGTGCCTGGTGTAGCAGGCTGGCGTCGGCGGCGGTCAGGTTCAGCGTTATCCGTGGCACCAGCCCGGTTCCTGCTTCGCCGGTGGCCACCGTCGCTGTGGCGACCGAGATCGCCTGGGGAAGTGCGGTGAGCAGGTCGGAGTATTCCTCGGACCCTGGAATGTCCCGGCCAGGGCCGTGCCGGGGCTGCTTGTGCCAGGCCACGATGCCGTCGGTGGTGTCGACGTAGTCGACGGTCAACTCCTGGACCAGCCCGTGCAGGGGTGCTGTCGAGTCGGGGCGGGCCGGACCGACACCGAGATCTTCGCCGCTGAAGGCATCGAAAAGCAGCGTGAGGTGTGCCGTGTGCCGGCTTGTCGCCGAGCGGAAGTCGTCGAGCGGCAGCACCGCGACGGCGAGCTTGGGCGCCAACCCGGCGCTTGTCGGTGTGCAGAACGTCTCCGCCTCGGCGGTGGTGCTCCACTCGCCGCTGAGCAGTTGAGCGAGCGCCACACCGGTGCCGGTCTGCTGCGGGTCTGCCGCGAACAGTCGCAGGTCGTACGAGAGATGCCGAAGGTTCTTGCGGCGTTCCAGCTCGATGAGGGTGTCCGCCAGCTGCTCCGCGCGCCCCGGGTTGACCACGCACAGGACCAGGGTGGCGACGTAGGGGTGCATCCGGACGTAGCGCTCGATCCGGTCAGCGAGTTGTCGGGCGGTGACCGTCAGGGCCGCGCTCGGACTGTCCGGCACGCCGAGCGCCGATGCCACGTCGGCCAACAGGGTCCGCGGGTCGCCCGTTTCCGCCGGCAGGTAGACCCCCCAGTGGGTGGCGAAATCGACGGTAGCGGCGCTGAGCCGGCGGTCGGTGCCGACGGCGGTCAGCGGGAAACCGGTCGGTGCCAGGGCGAACAACCGCTCGGCCGCCGCCCGTACCCGGTCCTTGTCACCCGCGTGAACGAGCGGGGCGACGGACGAGGCTTCCGCGAGCCAGTGCCGCCCAAGCCGGGCCCAGGTGACCATCCACAGCAGACGCAGTGGGTGGGTGGGGGCGACCAGGGTGAGCTGGTGCAGGTTGCCCCGGATGTCCTGGTGCTCCACCACGACGGTGTCGATCTGCAACAACGTCGTCAGTTGCCGCGTCAGCTCGGTGTCAGCGATCCGCCCGGTGCTGTGCAGCGATCCGTAGAGCAGCTCGGTGTATGCCTCCGCGTAGGCGAGTACGGCGGTGTCGATCCGGCTCAGATCACGGCCGGCAACGACCATGCCATCGTCGCCACTGATCGCGGTCAGGACGGCGGCCCGGGTGGCGAGGAACGTGTCGAGCCGTTCGGAGGCAGCCAACGGTGGGTGCTGATGCTCGACCTCGACAAGGCGCGGCGATTGCCCGGCCGCTGTGCTCAACTGACGGCCGGCGAGCCGGGTGGGCTCGGCCAGGATCTGCCGTTCCAGCTCGGCGAGGATAGGAGCGAGCGCCACCTGCGCGGTGCCATGCCCGCCGAAATCGGCCTCGACGATGGTGCGGGCCTGATCCTTCCATGACGTCTGCTGGCAGCTGACCTCCTGCCAGTCCCGCCCGTCCGCCGACGCCTCGAACGCCAGCCGGAGCAGCTCCTGGGTCACTCCGGCGGTCCGGCGGTTGTTGGGTTGGTTGGGCGGCTCGTCGAGGTCGTTTTCCGCGACCACGTAGAACCGGTCACTCTCGTTGTCAGGGTGGCTGGGCGGAAGCTCGGATTCCGGCTGGTCGCGGCGGCTTGCCGGCTGGGAGGTCTCGACCGGAAGCGGCACGCCCGTGCTGTCCATCGGCGTGACCCTGATGTAGTGCCAGCCGTGGTCGAGCCGGGCAGAGCGCAGCCGCTTCAGGACCGCCTTGTACGCCTCCCGTCGGTTGGTGCCGACCTTGACGGTGGTGTGTATCCCGGTCGGGCCGGACTCCTCGGACATCAGCTGGACGGAGAAACTGGTCAGGCCACGGACCTGTCGGGCGTCCGGGGTCACCCCGAAGACCACCGACAGCTGGTTTTGGCCGGATGCGCCGCCTGGCAGGTAAGCCTGGCCGGTGATGCTGCCCAGGACCGGGTGGTCGCGGTGCTCAGCTCGCCCGCCGGCCCGCGGCAGGGGCAGCTCGTCGATGGTGATGCGTACGGCCGATGCGACCCGGTCCTCCGGCAGCGGCCAGCGGTGGAACGACAGCCCCCAGTTGGCGCGGTCGACGACGATCCGGCGGGTCCACTCCGGGGAGGTGTCCTGGCCGACGTCGGCCAGGAATTCGGCCACCTTGGCGCGGAACGCGGCGTCGGTGAGCCGCAGGTCAACGACGCGTTGCCGGACCGAGCGGTCGGCGCGGTTCAGCGCCTGGATGGTCCGGGCGTTGCGGGTCGCCCGGGTGCGCACCTGGGCGGGGTCGGCGAACAGCTCGAAGTCGGGGATGAGCCCGAGCTCGAACAGCGCGCCCCCGACGGCCTGCCGGTCCCGGTCATTGTGTTCGACGGTGAGCAGGAACCGGGCCCGCTGTAGCGGGCCGGCGACGACCCCGTACGCCTCGGTTGCCTGCTCGTCGAGCACGCCGAATAGTTCGCTGATCGCCGTGCGCAGCCCGTCGGGTAGGGCGGTCTGCAGGCGGGTGGCGAGCTCCTGGTAAACGTCGCCGGGTTCACTTTGCTCGAAGGTGGCGACCCCGAAGGAGTCTTCGGCGCTGGCGTGTGTGCCGGGTGGAATGAACACGAGCAGCGGTGGGCGCTGGCGGTCATCGGCGTCGGGGTTGCGCAGCTCGACAAGCTTGGTGCCGCTGATCGCCACATCGTCGGGCACCTGGGGTGGCTGTCCGAGGACGTGGACCTGGGCGGCGGCACCGGCCGCGCCGCGTAGCCGGCGACACAGCTGGGCGGCCAGCGGCGCGCCGAGGTCGGTCACCCGGACACAGTGCCCCGGTCCGCGGGCGGCGAGCAGCGCGGCGAACCGGGGCACCAGGACCCGTTCGAGGGCTTCGTCGAGGTCGGTGTCGGTGACTTCGCGCAGTCCGGTGCTCATCGTGGCGCTCCGTCGGGCCCGAGGCGATAACGCGGGGTGATGGTCTGGGTGAGGTAGGCGTCGGAGAGGTCGGTGTAGAAACCGATCTCCCGCAACCGGGCGACGAACGCGGCCCGGTTCTCCCGAAGCGCCCGGTGGTCGATGATGCTGGGCTGGCCAAAGCCGTCCCCTGGCGGAAGCTCGTCGATGTATAACCCATACCGGTCGCGCAGCACCGCGAGGAATTCGTCGACTCGAATCGCAGCGGTCCGCAGCGCCCCGGCGCCGTCGGGCCGCAGCAGGGCCAACTGGAGGAGCACTTCGAGTAGTCGGCTGTCGAGCACGAAGCGGCGCTGTCCGCGACGCGGCTGGGTGAGCATCGCGCCAGGACGGTGTTTGAGCAGCAGGCTGTCGAGGCAATCGGTCAGGTAGCCACGGTGGAACTTGATCCGGTAGGCGGTGATGATCTCGATGTAGGTGGCGAACGGGTCGAGCTTCAGCTGCAGCAGGTCGGCGATCTGCGGATCGAGGCCGTTGTCCTCGCCGGATGCCGCCTCCACGACCCGGGCCAACCGGGCTTCGGCGAACCGGCCCCGGTCGGCCTTGTGCGCCGGGCCCAGCAGCGACAACAGCTGCTCGATGAGGAACATGCCATCGGCCGGCTTGCGTAGCTTGCCGATCTTCACCAGGTGCCAGCCGAAGTCGTCGAGCTTCTTCACGGTGAAGGTCGCCTGCACGAACGCCGGGATTCGGTCGTACCAGGCCTGGGCGCTCGTTTCGGCCAGCCGGGCGGCGGGTGTGCCGGGCACTCCCGCGACGTCGAGGAAGAATCCGCCGCCGAATCCGACGCGGTCGCCGGTTGTCCAGATCGGCAACGTCTTCATGATCCGGAAGTGGTACCGCGCCAGGTGGAAGGCGAACAGGATCTTCAGGTGGTCGACCAGCACCGATCGGGGTACGACTCCCCGGTGGTACAGCAGCCGGGTGACGTCTTGGGTGAGTAGCTCGGCGGCGGCGGTGTCCAGCGGTGGGTAGATCTTGCGGACCCGGCTGCGGTCCTCCCGGTCGGTGACCTTGGTCTTGGCCGCCTCGCAGAGGTTGATCAGGGTCTGGGTCTCGACGTCGACCTCGGTGGCGTCACCGACGCCACCGATCCGTTGGTCGACCCCCGCGAAGAAGAAACGTTTCAGCTGCTCCAGCACGGTGCCACGAGTTGTCGAGCCGTGATGGAGCATCCAGTAGAGCTGTTCGTCGGCACCGTATGGCCGGGATCGGCGCGCTACTCGGAAGCGGTAGGTGAAGCCGTGCAGCGGACGCAGCCCGGCGATGGCCTGGCCAGGTTTGCCCCGGTTTACCAGGTCGAGCAGGTGGGTTTCCAGCCAGCGGGCGGTGACCTCCGGGTCGAATCCGACGAAGTGATCAGGATGCTTGGTGATCTCTTCGACGAAGACGTCGACGCTCAGATCCGCCCCCGAGCCGACCAGCACGCTCGGCGAGCCCTTCCACCGCAGCCGGGGCAGCAAGGCGGTGAGCACCCGGTCCATGTCGAGCTGTTTGTAGTCGAGGTAGCTGACCGCCGGGTGGCGGAACTCCTTGTCGTCCTTGTGTAGCCCCACTACGACTCCTCCCGTGGGGCCACCGGCTCCATCCGGATCTGCCCAGTTGGCTCCCGCAGCACCCGCCACAGCTCCCGCCCGGTCGCGGTGAGCAGCAGTTCCTGGTACGGGGCGGCGGACAGCTCGTGCTTGAAGATGGTCAGGCCGAGATGCAGCCCTTGGCGTTCGGCGATGCCGGGCAGGTAGCCGTCCCGCAGCCGGTTGAGTAGCTCGAACAGGTCGAGCCGGATCCGCAGCGCGGCGTGCTGGTCGGCTGCGCTCCGGTAGCCCAGCACCAGCTCCTGGGCACCACCCTCCAGGTAGGGCGACTGCGGCGCACCGTCCGCGCGCAACGACAGCTGCCCGGCGGGGAACAGCCGGTAGCTGCGGATCCTGCCGTCGGGCACCGATCGGACCTGCAACGCCAACGCGTCGGCGATCCGGGCGGCGTCGCCGAGTCCTTCGCTGCGGTTCAGCGCGCCGATGAGCTCTGGCAGCCGAGACGGCAGGTCGTCCGGGCGGGCCAGCAGGTTCAGGAAGTCCGATGCCGAGCGGTACGGCAGCATCCGTCGTGACCGTTCGTCGTCGACGCACTCGAAGTAGAACCGGCGACGGGCGGCGGCGAGGTAGCGGCGGTGCGCCTGGCCGGTGGCTGAGCTCATTGCCGTGCCACGTGGCAGATCGCCTACCAGGCGTTGCAGCAGCTGCAGGTCGTATTCACCGCGCTGGTCGACCGTCATCAGGGCGCGGCCGGCGTCCGGGCCGACGTAGTCGAGCCGGCGGTCCAGGCCCGGATCGGCGACCGCAGCGATATCGACTTGGGTCAACAGGTTCAGTAGTCGGTCGGCGCCGTCGACCGGCCCGGCCCAACTGTTGAAGTAGAAGCCGTCGAGCACCTCGGTGAGCTGGTCGCTGGCGTACAACTCGTGGATGTCCGCGCAGTCGAGACCGGAGGTGAGCATGAAGGCCAGCGCCGACTGGACGTCGCGGACGGTGATGTGCGCGATGCCGCGCAGCTCGGTCAGGCGGTAGAGCATCCGCAGCCGTGCCGTGATCTTCGGCCCGATCGCCGGGTGCGCGAAGGTTTGGGCGTTGTGCCGGGCGTAGCACTTGTCGACGAGCACACACCCGTCGCACCCCTCCCACCGTTGGGGGTGGGTCATCCGGCTTAGCATCCGGTCGAAGACGGCACCGTTGAGCTCGTCGGAGTCGTCCAGCAGGCTGCGGCGGTTGAGGTTGATGACCACGACGCCTGACTCAGCGGCACCTGGACCAGCGGCACTCGTGTCAGCGCCGGCGGTCGGCGCTTCGGACCGGCCGTGCAGACCGGTCAGCACCTGGTCGGCCAGGGTCGGGAACGTCGACCGGTGGGTGTCGAGGAAGTCGACCAGCCGACCTTCGTTGATCGCGATCAGCCGGGTTTCTCCGGCGACCCCGGCCAGGTCGGCACCGGCGAACGGCGCGAAGAAGTCCAGCAGGACATCGTCGTTGTGCTTGTCCGACTCGTCCTGGCTGCCGTCATGGTTGGTCCGCAGGACCAGGCCGGTGGGGGTCTCGAAGTCCGCTCCGTTGGCACGCCGCACGGGGATGCGCGGCCCGTCCTTGGTGGCGACCGTCAACAGCCGTTCCAGGAACGCGGTCTTGCCGTCGCCAGCGTTGCCAGTGATGATCACCAGCCGGTAGGCGCCGGCCAACACGTCGGGGGTGAGCTTGTCGTCCAGCGCGGTGGTCACGTAGAGATCGAACGCCGGGTTGCCGCCGGCGCGGGTGCCGGCGTTGCTCCAGACGCTTTGGCTGTAGAGCGTCTGCAGGTGCCCGACGAACGGGTTGCTGCCGGCCGACGACGGCGTGGGCGGCTGGAGCACCGGGTCGGCGGGCTCCGGTCGCACCGGCTCGAACACCTGGTCGCCGAGGTCGCGCAGCGCGTCGCGCAACTGCTGGGCGCTGGTGTACCGCTCGCTGCGCAGTGGGGCGATGGCGGTCAACAGGGTGTGGACGAGTCGTTCGGAGAGGTTGCCGAGCCCTGGCACCTGGCGTGGGTCATCGGGCCGCCGACCGATGGTGGCGGCGCGATCCGAGAACGGCCACTGACCGGTCAGCACCTCGTAGAGGGTCAGCCCGAGCGCGTAGACGTCCCGGTCGATGAGGTCGGCGCGGGTGACCGGCCCGCCGACGGCGAAGTCCGGCGGGGCGTAGCGGGCGGTGCCACCGGTGCGCGACAGGCTGGAATCGTCGGATACCGCCACGTTGAAGTCGATGATCTTGCAGCCGTTGTCGGTCCTCAGCAGGTTCGCGGGCTTGATGTCACAGTGGTAGATGCCGTTGTCGTGCAGGTAGGTAAGCCCGTCGGCGACGTCGATGCCGAGCCGCACGGTGTCCGCCGGCCCCAGCGCCCGCTGACTGACCAGGTCGGCGACCTGCTGACCGTCGACGTATTCGAAGACCAGGTACGGGATCTCGCCGCCGTCGAGGAAGTCGGCGCTCTCTACCTTGACCACACTGGGATGTGCCGGCAGCCGCAGCAGCAGTTGATACTCGACCCGCAGCCGTTCGATCACTGAATCTCGGTCGCGGTGCACGATCTTCACCGCCCGGTCGAGGCCGGCAAGACGGTCGTACGCCTGGTAGGCGGTGCCGTAGGAGCCCGGCTTGCCGAGCCGGCGGCGGATGGTGAACTTGTGCGTCAGCTGGTGACCTGGCGGCAGGTCCCGGAATTCGGGCTGCGGCGGCGTCGGCGTGGAGGCAGCCTTGGCCCGCTTGGTGTTGCCCGGTCGGATCAGCCACCCCAGGTCACGCAGGGCCTCGGCGGTGGTGGGCCGCGCCGATGGCGCCAACGCGCACATCCGGCGCAGCAGCTCGGCCAGCGCCGGACTGAGTCCGGCAGCGGTCATCACCTCCGGCGGCAGTACGCTGCCCCGGCGGATCTGGTCGTCGGTGGTGGCGAATGGCAGCTCGCCGGTGAGTAGCCGGTACGCGATCACCCCGGCGGCGTACACGTCGGACGCTGGGCTCATCGCCTGGGCCCGCCGCTGGCATTCGGGGGCGACGTAGGCCGGGTCGAGCGCGTCGGCCAGCCGGTCGATCACCGAGTGGTCTCGTGGCCCCTGTGGCCGGGCGTAGTCGAACCCGGTGAGCACGCCGCGGTTGTCCCGGGTGACCAGCACCGACGCCGGGGTCAACGCCCGGTGCAGCACCCGGTGGGTGTGCGCGTGGGTGAGCCCACGCAGCAGGTCCGCGACGATCCGCAGCCGCACGTCGGCGCTGAGCGCCTGCCGTGGGTCGGTCAGGTGCACGGTCAGCGGTTGGCCGTCGACGTCGTCGAGGACGAGGACGAACTGTCCTTCGTCGTCGGTGGGGAAGAAGTCGCGTCGGCCCACGATGTGCGGGCTCGGCGGCATCTTCGTCAGGACCTCGTACGCGTTGCCGATCGCATGGCGCTGCATCGCCCGCTGATCGGCGGGCAGGAACGGGTCGGCCCGGTAGACCCGCAGCAGCACGGTCTCCGAGGCGACGATGGTGGCGTTGCGGGCCCGGTACTCGGTGACCTCCTCGTCCCCGCCGAGCCGTTCGCAGACCTGCCAGTTGCCGAAGTGTCGGGGCCCGGTGCGACGGCGGACACCGCTGCCCAGGGCGTTGAGGACGGTCGCCTGCTGGGCTCGGATGTCGCGGATCATGCCGGCCCGGATCCGGGCCGGGTCATCGAGGGCCGGTATCAGGCTGGGCAAATCGACGACGTCGATGGCGTCGGCGTCGGGGCGGTCGCTGGGGTCGACCAGCCGGGCGTCGCGACCGACCAGGACCACCAGGTGGCCCACGTAGACCTGGGAAAGCTCGGGTCGGGCCCGCTCCAATATGCCTTTCAAGGCCCTGGCGTGCCCCCGGAGTTTGCGCACCGGCGAGGCGAACGAGTCGCGGCCCTGTGGATACCACCGGACGCCAGCGACGTCGATCCGACCGGCGGTGCCCTTTACGTCGATCAGGTGTACGGCCCGGGTGGTCACCACTACCAGATCCACTTCGTACGCGGTGTCGCGCACCGGGATCTCGATGTTGTGCAGCACGAACCAGTCGCCGGGAGCGTTGTCCCGCAGGTGCGCGATGACCCGGCGTTCCCCGTCGTTGGCCGGGGTGGACCCACCAACGATCTCAGCCACGATCAGCGAGCCGCCTCTCGCACCGCCTTGTCGAGCAGAGCAAACGCCTCGTCCTCCTTGCGGTCCGCGTCGTCGCGGTCACGATACGCCTGCCGGACAACCCCAGCGATCCGCTCCCGGTCCGCCGCCGCCGCCATCGGCACTGGTAGGTCACGAAGCAAGGACGGGTGATACTCCTGTTGCTTGCCGCCAACGCTCATCGACCGAAGTATGCGGAAAGCCGCATCTGTGCGGAAGAATGCGAACAAGTAAGCACCAGGCGCATCCTCCTGGCCTGAGACGACGCGGACGAAATCCTGACTGTATGCGTTACTCAGGGCGCGTCCTGTTGCCAGGAGAGAGCGGCCGAACACCTCACGTTCGCCAAGTGTGCCGTGTGCGGCGATCAGGACAGTCTCATCAGTCATGTGAATATCGTCCGGAGCTAGCTTGGGATTGATCCAGCGCCCCGACGGGCGCAGCCAGAATGCCTGCCGTTGCCCAACGAGCCTTACCCCGTGAAGCGAATCGGAGTCGTATCGTTTGAACCGTGCTCCGGTTCGAAGCGATCCGCCGGTGCAGATGTCGCCGAGGGGGCGGTGGGGGACCGAGCGGAGGGCGTCGATGATGCGGCGGGCGCGGGGGGAGTAGTTAAGGGCCCGCAGGGACAGAGCGGTGGGCCGCTCGATGGTGAAGCCTAGGTCACGCTCCCGGTCGTGCCAGCGCAGGTCGAGCAACTCGGGGATACCGGCGCTGACGAAGAGATAGCGGGTCGCCTCCCGTACCCCGTCTTCGTAGTGCTGCCGCAGCTGCATCGCCTCGGTGATCAGGGCGTCGATCCGCTCCTCGACGCCGCCGCCGAAGCGGGGCACCGGCAGTTCGGTGACGTGGCTCGGCTCGATGTGCCTGACGCTGGTGCCGTAGATGCCGCCCTTGATCACCGGGATGCCGAATGGGCTGGCCAGGAAGGTGTAGAGATAGCCGGCTGGAATCCGGGCGAGGTCCGGCACCACCCGCATGACGTGTTCGCTACACGCCGCGCCGGCCATGCTGAGCCGGGCGTAGGTGACGCGGCCGGCGGTCATCCCGGAGCGGGTGACCAGGGTCCAGCCTGGCTCCAGCGGCAACTTCGGGTTTTCCTTGAACGACCTCTTGGTGATCATCGGCAGGTTGGATAGGTCGGCCTCGAAGATGTCGGCGCTGCCGAGGAACGGCACCCCGTGTGCCGGGTCGGTGGTCCACTCGCGCGTCACTCGGCCGGCGTGGAAGATTCGCGCGGTAATTGCGTGCAGCAAATCACTGTGCGGCATCCGGTCCAGGTACTTGCGGGCGGCGTAGGCATCGGAGACGTACGGCCCCGGGTCGAGGCGGAACCCCTGCTCGGCCAGCCAGCTTGCCTGGACGGGATTGTCTGGGCTGGCCAGCTTCACAGCTCCTCCTCGGGGAACCAGTCACGTAGCGTGTCGCGCAGTTTCAGGAACGCCGGATCGACGCAGCCCCTGACGGAGATCCCGGCCGCCAGTCGCTTGAACAGCGCCGGTGAGCGGTCCACCTTGTACCCGTCGCGGCGCAGGTCGCGGTAGCGATCGCGCAGATGTTCGAGGGCTTCCTTCGGTCGCGCCGGTTTGGCCCGGTCGTGCGGCCAGTGGCCGCTGTCGGCCAGGATCTGCCGGAAGTTGGCGGGGCAGTTGAGTGCCTGGGCGACTCGGGGGTTGTCCTGCCAGACCCACGCCTCCAGCTCGGGCTCGATCACGATCACCGCGAACTCGGCCCAGGTGTCGCGCATCCGTTGGTTGAGATCGTTGTAGATCTTTTCCGGCCCGGGGGTGCCCTGCCAGTCGTTGTCCAGCATGATCACCGCACGGTGGTGGCTGCGCCGGAATCTGCGCAGCAGCTCCGGCCCTTGCCGGTAGACCCCGGGATCCTTGGTGGGGGAGACAAACACATCGTCGCGCGGGTCGAAGGCGAACCGTTGGCAGCCCACGCTTCGGTGGAACTCGGGTCGCCCGAGGAATCCGTGCAGCAGCTGCTGCATCGAGCCGTCGGCGACCAGGAAGATCACGTCACGCATGGGTGGGGGCATCCGGGGGTGGGAGGGTCACGAGAGCACTCCTGAGGCGAAGAGGGTGCCGATGTCGACGCTGCCGCGCCAGTCCTGCATCCGAGGGTGCGCGGTGCCGGGGATGACCTCGACCGCGCCGTCGCCGTCGAGCCGGGCGAGCACGATGTTGGCGAGGTCGGTGTTGGCCAGCACGATCGGCGACTGGGTGGAGATCCACACCTGGTCGTCGGTGAGGGCGGCCAGTGACTGCACCACGGTCTCGATGGCCCGTGGGTGGATGCCGTTCTCCGGTTCCTCGGTAACCAGCAGGCGGGGCCGCGCGGAGCTGGGCAGGTAGGGCAGCAGCGACAGCGACAGGATCCGCAGGGTCCCCTCGGACAGCCCGGATGATGTGACCCGGTAGCCGCCGACGTACTCCACCGAGAGGTAGGCGTAGTGGTCGTCGGCACGCTCGATCGCCGTGACCCCGGTGATCTGCGGCAGCGCCGTCTGCAGGTGATCGATCCAGTAGGCGAACCCTTGTGGATCTTCCTGTTGCAGGTGCAGCACCAGCCAGGGCAGGTTGCGTCCGGAGGGCAGCACCCGCAGCGGGTCACCGGGCGCGGCGGCCTGGCGCAGCTGGGCCCAGTCCGGATCGAAGAAGACGGCACCTTCACGCAGCAGGTTGGCGAACCAGAGCGCTGCCGGGAACAGCTCCGGGTCCGCCGGCACGGCGGCGAGCGCAACCTGACTGGCCGGCACTCGGAAGTCCGGCACCTTTGGGCCTCGGGTGGTCGTCTCGGCGGTGAACGCGGTCGGCTCGCCTGGCCCGCGTTGGATGACCGGCTGGGCGGCTTGGCGGGCGGACCGGCCGCGCCTGGGCAGGTTGGCTCCCTGCATCGCGATGCCCGCCGCCGGGCGCCGCCGGTCGACGGCGGAGAAGAGGTAGAGGTATTCCTCGTCGACCTGCAACTCGTCGTTGAAGATCCGCAGCCGCAGCTCGTACCGCAGACGATCCGGGATCCGGTGCATCATCGCCGCGGTGCTGCGGCTGGCCATGGTGTTGACGATGTCGGCGGGCAACGCGGCCTCGATGGTGAAGGCCACGCTGTCGCCGCGCCCCTGGTGCACCAGCTCGGTGAGGGTGTGCGCCCGGGGCACGCCGCGCCACTCCGGTGCGCGGAGGAAGGCGTCGGCCACCCGCTGCTGGGCGAGCAGGTCACCGAGCAGCACCGGGATGTCCAGCAGGGTGCTCTTGCCGGCACCATTGGCACCGGCGAGCACGTGGAACTCGCCCAGGTCGATGCTGAGCTGTGCGAAGCAGCGGTAGTGGTAGGCCTCGATCCGGGTAATCATGTGCGCTCCCCTGGCTCGGGGTGCTCCGCGCGAAATCGCCGGTAGGCTTGGACGATCTCCGGCAGGTCGTTGTCGACGACCTCTTTCTTGCGGGTGACGTCTCGATAGCTGCTGCCGCCGTTGCGATAGACCGGGATCCGCTCCACAGTGTCCTGCAGGATCGGCACGCCGTCCGGCCGGCACTTGTAGATCTTGTTGCCGCGCCGGTCTACTCCGACCTTCTCCGCCACCGCCATGAAGACCGGATAGTCGGGCTGCTCGCCCAGCTCGGCTGCCAGCTTCTCCCGGTCGGTCTTCTTCTTGAGCAGCAGCACCGAGGTGAGGATGTTGACGTGGGCGTCGACGATGAAGGTCTCCACCGGCAGCTCGACGCTGGCCAGGATCCAGCAGTTGTCCAGCACCCAGCGGCGGATCCCTTCGTCCACCGGGCCGGGGTTGGACAGGATGCCATTGGGCAGCACGATGCCGATCCGCCCGCCGGGCCGGACCCATTCGACCGCCCGTTGGATGAACAACTGCTCCGGCGACATCGCCGACACCCGGCCAGGCCCGGCCTCGACCTGGCCGGTCTGCCGGTTGCGGACCCAGGACTGGGCCACCCCGTCGCGGTACGCGTCGAGAATGTCCGCGTCTTCGATCTTGATGTCCGAGCCGAACGGGGGGTTGGTCATCAGGACGTCGATGCTGCCCAGCGGGATCTTCTCGGCTGCGGCGTGCCGTTCGGTCAGGTGGCCGCCGGGAAAGGCGAGGGAGTCCAAGTGGAAGACGTTGCCCTCTTCGCCGGTGGAGAGCATGACGCTCATCTGCGAGGCACGCACCAGGAATGGGTCGAAGTCGGCCCCGAACAGATGCGTCCGCGAGTACTGGGCCAGCCGCTCCTGGTGCTCGATCAACTGTGCCTCGGTGTCGGGCAGACCCTTGGTGCCCGCCGCTGCACGCCACTGGTCGAGCAGATAGCGCAAGGGCTCCCGGAGGAAACCACCGGTGCCACAGGCCGGGTCGAGGATGGTTTCGTGCTCCTTGGGGTCGAGCATCTGCACCATCAACTCCACGGCGCCCTTCGGGGTGAAGTACTGCCCCCGGTCGCCGCGCAGGTTGATGCCGACCAACTCCTGATACGCCATGCCCTTGACGTCGATGTCGGTGCCGGCCAGGTCGTAGGAGGCGAGCTCGCCGACGATGAAGGCGAGCGCACGCGGCGAAAGGCTGATCTGGTCGCGGTCGGTGAACAGCGGGTAGTTCTTCTTCACCTCGTCGAAGAGCTCATGAATGCGTCCGGCGATGTCGGCTCGGCCTTCGTTGGTGAAAGGTTCGGCCGGTAGGGCGTAGAACCGGGGTGCGTGGTGCTGTCGGCGGCTGATCCGCTCGTCGTGCACCTTGGCGAAGATCAGGTAGAGGAACTGCCAGAAAGCGGCATCCTTGGGCAACCCTTCGTTGCCGTGCACGTAGTTGTGGCAGCGCCGGAAGGCGGTCTTGAGCATGGCTGCCTCGCCTCGGCGGAGCCGGGCTGCAGAGCCGCTCGCGGCGCCGAAGCTGCTGGCGGCGTCGATCGGCCAGTCGGCCCGCGCCGGGAATTTGACGCCGAATCGGGTATTTTCCCGCTGCAGGAAGAAGAAGTCCAGGCCGTTGGTCCACAGGCCGTACTGCGCGTTGGGGGTGGCCGGCGTGCCGAGTAGATCCTCAAGCTCCTCCAGATCCTGCCGGGCCTGCTCATGGGTCCTGATCTTGGTGACGGCCCGGCTGACCTTCGGCTCCGGTTTGCAGATCACCACCCGTTGCAGGTTCTCCAGGGTCTGCTGCGCGCCAGGGGTGAAGACCGCGATATCGGCCTTGCGGATGCGCCGGCGTCGCCCCTCGATGTCGACCGGGATCGGGAAGTCGCGCGCCATGTCGTCGACCGAGATGCCGTACTCCACGGCCAGGGCTCGGGCGATGCGCTGGCGGACCTCTTCGTTGCCGCGCAGTCGGACCGGCTTGTTGGTGATGAAGTCGATGGTCTCGTCTGTTGCCAGGGACTTCGGCCCAGCTCCGGCGACCGCTGCCGTGCTGGATTCGTCGCCCGACGCGACGTCATGGCCCCTGTCGTCAACCATCCGCTGTGCCAACCCCTCTGAGCCGATCAAGTCTCGATCATTGTCGCCTGTGCGACCGACACTCCCGCGCGCCACCCCCGACCTACCCGGGGTGGCGAGGGTAGATCCGAGGGCGCGCTGGTGTTCAGAGCAGGAGGTGGCCAGCGCAAAAGGTGGTCAGCAGTGGGTGCTGACCTGGGTAACGAGGGCCGACCAGGCGGTCGGGCCGAAGGTGAGGGTACCGCGGGTGCGGTCCTTGCTGTCGCGGACCAGCACCCGGCCCGGCAGGTTGTCGGCGACCTCGACGCAGTCGCCGACATTGCTGCCGCTACGGGTGCTCTTGTGCCAGTTTGCTGCGTCGCTCGAGTTCATGGATCACCCGAAGGATCAAGTCACGGGACAAATAACAGGGTGGGTCTGCTGCACCGATAGGTGACAGTTTCAGTCACGCGGCCTGACTGGCCGGTGGGGTCATGATCGTCTCGTACTCGATAGGGGTCAACCGGGACAGGGATCGTTGGCGTCGGCGGCGGTGGTAGGTGCGTTCGATCCAGGTCACGATCGCGGTCCTCAGTTGCTGGCGGGTGGTCCAGGTTCGGCGGTCGAGGACGTTGTTCTGGAGCAGGCCGAAGAAGGATTCCATGGCGGCGTTGTCACCGGCGGCGCCGACTCTGCCCATCGACCCGATCATGTGGTGTTGGTGGAGGGCGTGGACGAATTTCCGGCTGCGGAATTGCGACCCGCGGTCGGTGGCAGCACGCAGCCGGCCACGTCACCACGGTGGGCTACGGCGTTGTGCAGGGCGTTGACGGCCAGCCTCGACTTCATCCGTGAGTCGATGGAGTAGCCGACGATCCGGTGGGACCACACGTCCTTGATCGCGCACAGGTAGAGCTTGCCTTCGGCGGTGCGGTGCTCGGTGATGTCGGCCAGCCACAACCGGTTCGGGCCGTGGGCGGTGAAGTCGCGGCGCACCAGATCGTCGTGCACTGGCGGACCGACCTTGCCGCCCTTGCCCCGACGCTTGCGCTTGCTGAACGCGCTCCACCAGCCCATGGCGGAGCGATCTTCCAGGCGGTGCGCTCGACCATCGGGCGGCCGGCAGCGCGGGCCTCATCGGCCAGGAACCGGTAGCCGAACTCGGGATCGTCGCGGTGCGCGTCGAACAACGCGTCCGCCCGATACGCCGCCACTAGGTCAGCGTCGGTGACACGGCGGGCACGCCACCGGTAGTAGGGCTGACGAGCGATCTTCAGTACCCGGCACGTCACCGCCACGCCGATCCCGTCAGCGGCCAGCTCGCTCACGAGCGGGTAGAGCCTTTCCCGACAGATGCCCTGCGACAGGTAGGCGGCGGCACGCCGCAGGACCTCGTTCTCCTGTTCGAGGAGCCTGATCCGCTTACGGGCCTCCCGCAGCTCGGCCGACTCGCCACGGGTCACGCCCGGCTTGACACCGACCTCGACGTCGGCCTGGCGAAGCCACTTGAACAACGTCATCGGGTGGACACCGAAGTCCTTCGCGACCTGCTCGACCGTCACACCCGGGTCACGGTCACGAGCCACCCGCACGACGTCATCGCGGAACTCACGAGGGTAGGGCTTGGGCACAGCGACATCCTTCCAGCTCACCACCAGGGCAAGCCATCTCAGATGTCACCTATCGGTGCAGCAGACCCGACGGTCGTGGGCGGATCGTCGGTTGTCGCGAGTAGGCGGGGCGCCCGGTTGCCGAGAGCCGAAACCCAGGTCCGGGTTGCAGGACGTTCAGTTGCGTGCGGCCGGCCGATCGCGGTGAGCTGGAGCGGACTCCGTCTATGTGATGGCGCTGCGTCACAATGGCTCGGGGCGACCGATGGCTAGGATCATGGGGTGCGGCGTCTCGCGGGGTGCTCTGTGGGTGCTCTGGCGCGATGGGCGGGGCGAGCACGCGATGGACTGGGTCGGACGCCGTCCCGCTGAAGCTGGGGCCTGACCGCGAACAGATGGACTCACGCGACCCGTTGGACCAGATGACTCGATCAAGATCAACCTCTTAATCCGCGGGTTCGGGGTTCGAGTCCCTGGCGGCGCACTAACGAGCAAGGCCCTGACCTGGTATTTCTCTGCCGGTCAGGGCCTTTTTCGTGTTCGCCGGTGGCCGTCCGTGGCTCGGTGGGTGCTCGGGAGTCGATGGACCGGACCGGGCGTGGGTGGACGCATGTTCCTCTTCATCGCCCCGGTTGGCGAGGGCACCGAGGAGGCCGCGAAGTAGGCAGGCCCGCCGCTTGGCCTCGTGCGGGGCATCGTGAGGGCCCACGGTGGGGGTTCCGGTTGTGGCTGCCTGCGCCGACTCTGGATCGGATGCCGTCGACACGACCGCCTTGACTTGATGTGACGGCATGAATGCGCTGTGCTGACGGGGGTCGTCGTTGATCGAGGGTGATCATGGCTGTGCAGGTGGATCCGGAGTGGTGGAA
This sequence comes from Micromonospora yangpuensis, assembly GCF_900091615.1. Taxonomy (NCBI): domain Bacteria; kingdom Bacillati; phylum Actinomycetota; class Actinomycetes; order Micromonosporales; family Micromonosporaceae; genus Micromonospora; species Micromonospora yangpuensis. Next base: position 1,659,846 of record NZ_FMIA01000002.1, read on the forward strand.
CTCGGGACGGTGGAACGGCCGACCGATCGGTGAGTTCCTGCGGCGGCGTGATGTCACAGCAGTCTTCCGCTTCCTCCATGCCCGGGGCGTGTCGTACGGCAGGATCGCGGCTCTTGTCGGTGTCTCGTCGAACCGTGCCGCGGAGATTGCCAAGGGCGTCCGGCAGGTCACTGCCTACGAGGTGTTGGAACGGATCGCGGCTGGCCTGGATATTCCTCGTCCGGCCATGGGACTCGGTCGCGACGATGATGCTGTCGTGCCTCGCGACCCCGGCCTGGCGGCGGTGGAGGGTGGAGTGGACCGGTCGCCGGCCGGTGTGGAGTTCGGCCATCTGGTGCGGCTCCGGCTGGGGCTGGACGAGGCGTTGGCGGCGGCGAGTGTCGCTTCTGGGCAGCTTGAGTTGATCGAGCAGGCGGTGGGCGAGCACATGCGGGTCTACCCCTCGGCGGCACCGCAGGTCATGCTGTCGTTGGTGGCCGCCGACTGTCGGGAGGTCCAGGTGTTGTCGCTGCGGCGGCAGCCGGCGGCGGTCCAGTCCCGGCTGTCCGGGGCGGCGGCGCTGTTGGCGACGATGTGCGCCGATGCGTTGATGAGGCTCGGGGAGGTGGCCGAGGCCCGACGGTGGTACGGCACGGCGGTCCACGCGGCGGACGACAGCGGTGAGGCGCGTTTCCGGGTGCTGGTGCGGGCCCAGGCGGCGATGTTGCCGTACTACTTCGGAGATCCGGCCCAGACCGTCGCGTTGGCTGATGCGGCTCTGGCGGTCACGCCGGTCGCATCGTCACCGGGTGCCCTGGCCGCTGCGGGCCGGGCGCGTGCCCTGGCGCGGATCGGTGCTGTGGAGCAGGCACGGTCGGCCATCGACCAGGCGCGTCGGTTGTTCGATCAGGCGGGCGACGAGGACACCGACGTGGCGTTCAGGTTTCCGGCGAAGCGGCTGCTGTTCTATCTCTCCGGCGCGTACACCTGGCTTGGTGCCACCGGTGAGGCTTACCGGGTCCAGGACGAGGCATTGCGGCTCTACGGAGCGGCTCCGGCCGTGCCGATCGACGCGGCGCTGATCGCCCTGGACCGGTCGATGTGCCTCGCGCGGGACCGGCGGGCGACCGAAGCGGTGGCGACCGCCCGGGACGTCGTCACGGATCTGCCCGAGACGCAGCGCACGGAGATCATCCTGACCAGGGTCACCGACGTGGCTTCGGCGATCCCCGACGGCCACTCTCGCGGTGAGGCCGTCGCCTTGACCGACTACGTGCGGGCGTGCCGCGAGCGCGCCCGTAGTCTGGGGGCCACTGCGGCACTCGGTCCCTAGGAGCTTCATGTTCGTCGAGGCGCGCACCCGGCCGGTGCTCGCCGAGGTCTGTCGTCTCCTCGGCTTCTCCGCCTCGAACGCGATCCTGTTGCGCCACCACACGAACGCCGTCTACGCCGTCGGTGACGTCGTCGTCAAGATCGCCCCCGGCCACCATGATCCGGAACGGGTGCGTTCGATGGTGGCTGTGGTCGACTGGCTGGTCGGCCAGGGGTTCCGCACGGTGGGCCTGCACCCGGGCCTGTCCCAGCCGCTGCGGGTGGGCGGGTACGCCGTCACGGTCTGGCAGCGTCTGGACCCGGCGTACGAGGACCCGATCACCGTTGCCGAGCTGGGGACGCTGCTGCGGGATCTGCACGCCCTGCCGGCTCCGCCGGTGCCGCTGCCGGTGCTGCGACCGATCCACAGCGTCGAGCGTTGCGTGAGCCGTTCGGAGATCCTGACCGACAAGGAACAGGATCTGCTGATGGGCCGACTCGAAACGCTGGCTGCCAGCTGGAAGGCGATGCGGTTTCCCCTGGGCACGAGCTTGATCCAGTCCGATCCGCAGATCCGCAACGCGCTGCGGCGCTTCGACGGCACGCCCGTGCTGGCCGACTGGGACGGGGCTGCCCGCGGGCCCCGGGAGTGGGACATCGCCACGGTCGCCGTCCACTGCCGCCGTTTCGACCCACCCGGCCCCTCGGCGTTCGTCGACTTCACCACCACCTATGGCTGGGACGCCGGTTCCTGGTCGGGGTTCGAGGAGCTGTGCCAGCTCCGTGAGTTGCAGATGATCGCCACCAACGCGGGCAAGTCCCGGCCCGGCACCGAGGCCGCCGACGAGGTTCACCACCGGATCGCGGGCCTGGTCGACGACGGGGCGGACCTCCGCCGCTGGCACATCCTCTGAGCCGAGCCGCACAGGGCTGTTTCTTCGCATCGTCCCAGGCGGGACACGGTGAGGCCCACCGTGGCCCACCACGCTGGGTCTGTCTCCGGCCGGTGCCGGCAGCGATCGTGGATGTCAGGAACACGTCGGCGAAACGGTCCAGGCGCATCGGGCCGTCACCTGTGCGTCGACGGGCCAGCGGCAATGTCACGCCAGGGAGAACCAGATGGACGTGCCAGACGGCGACAGGTCGGAACGCGACCCGACGCACCGGCAAGTGCTCGCGCCCGGCACTTCCTCGGCCGTCCGGGTGACTCCCCGCTCGCGTACCGCCGTCAGGGGCTGCGCGGGCGGGTGGCCGGCGGTCTGCTCCCAGCCGCTGGCCGACAGCGGTGGGCTTGCCGGCATGTCGGCAAGCCCACCGCACCCACCCAGCGAAGCCCGGCGGAGGCCGACCACGACGGTGTACGTCTCGCGCAACGCGACGACGGGCGATCCTCCGCGAGGCCACCCGACCTCGGTTCCGCCGACCGGGCCGGAACCGACCGATCCGCCGCTGCTGACGTACGCCTGGCAGGTCGTGTTCGAGCGGCAGGCGCGGGAGCGCGGAACCCGATGAGCAGTGACGGGAGTCGGCCTCCGGGCGTTGACCAGCCCGAGTCGGTGGAGCACTTGCCGTTGCGTCCGCTGGAGCGACCGGCCCGCGCCGAGACGTCCCGACCGCATCTGCCGATACGACCCCTCTGGCTGTGCCGGCGATGCGGCCAGCCATGGCCATGCGGCGCGGCGAAGCTCGCTCTTCTGGCGGAGTACCAGGACAGCCCGCTGAGCCTGTTTCTCTATCTGGCCGGCTGCCTGCACAACGCGATCGACGACCTGCACCAGCTCCACCCCAGCGACACCGGCAGCACCGCTGATGTCTTCGACCGCTTCCTCGGTTGGACTCGCGGCGGGCCACCAGCTTCCCGAAAGTGAGACAGAGCTGTTCGTATGTGCTTTACAGTGCCTTTCACGCTCATGCCGCGCCCCTGGGCGGGCGTCGGTGTTGGTCGGCGATCGCCGTACCGCGTCCTGCGGTATCCCTACAACTACCGCATCCGTCTGATTGCTTCGGCCAGTGCCGCCGCAACGTCAGGTCGGGAGAAATCCCAGACCATCAGCAGTCCGTCTGGGCTGGTGACGGTAAGCCTTCCATACAGCATGATCGGCAGTTGTCTGTTGTTCTTGAAACGGCGATCTGGGCCGCCGGACTTGTTGGTGTACTGCCAGGTTGTCCCCACACACTCGGCGTCGGTTGGCGGCGTATCCGACTCGATGAACCGTTGGGCCTGCGCATGGGCGTTCACTGCGGCGTACGGGAGGCCGGCGTAACGGTGACCGTGGCGGACGATCACCCGGTCCGGCAGGAAGTACATGGAGCGGTCTTTTCCATGCAGGCTCGGTACGGCGATGTTCGTCACGAGCATGGGCGGACCAGCCAGATCCATCGAGGCTGGGCTGCGGCGGTTCAGGGCTGCGGCTCCTGCGTTGACCTTCCGCTGATAGGGAGTGTTGAGAGCACCTTCGGCTTCGACGTGCCAGACGCGCTGCACACGGCTGACGAAGCTGCTGCTCGTGGTGAAGCGCTCGTAGTTGACCGCCGGTACGTCGTCAACCTGGTAGAAGACGATGACTGATCGCCGCGCAATGTCGCGCTGCCACAGCCACCACACTGCGGGTAGACCGGGCACGAGCAGGAGGAGCCCGAACGGTGCAGAGCATAGGGCCAGGACTGCGATGGCGGCAGCGGCCCATGGCCACAGCAGGTGCCGTTGGGCTGCGGTCTGGATCTGACCGATCAGGTCGGAGGGATGTGCTGCAACCAGTTGCTGTACCGGCGTACCGGACAACTCCTGCATGACGATCCCGTCGTTGTGGGTCGCTGGCAGCATCGACGGCGGCGATCCGGGTGAGGTTGGGGTGGGTGCCCGGCCGCCGAAGTACGTCGTGCCGAGACCGGCAACGCGGACGTAGTTGCCGCGAGGCCCAGTTCCGGCACGGAACCCTGGGACACCGGCGGAGACGCCGACGCCAGATGGTGACAGGTTGAATCTAAAAGGGCCCGCTTTGAGGCTGGTCCGCAGGTAAAAACCCATGAGTGCCCTCGCGTCGTCGCTGACAATGCGGGCAACGATAGGTCTGCGTACGCGGCAAGATAACCGGACTATCGGATATCAGGGAGCTCTGAACGGGCAGGCCTGTGTGGAAGACGGCACGATCACTTCAACCATCATGCCGCCGACGGGCATGGCGGGGAAGGCTTGCTGTAACGGGCGACGTGGTTCTCGTGCCGTGCAGCCTTCACCGCTCATCCGGCTGGCTCATGTGCGGTGGTCCGGGGTGAGCCACCTCGGACCACCATCAGGGGCCAAGGTCGAGGCGAGACAGGCGGACCGAAGCGCCTCACCAAGCCGGAGGCCTTTCTGTCGGTAATCAGACTGAAGTCCTCGCTCGGGTATCCGTGGTCGGCTGGATGGCTGCTCTGCTGATCTGAGTCGTCGATGTTCGGTCGGCGGCTACGGAGCTACTTTCGTCGGGCAGTCATGATGCCTGGGGAGAGCAATGGGATATCGCTTCAATGCGCCACCGAACTGGCCGACGCCGCCTGCCGGGTGGGTGCCGCCTACGGGTTGGACACCGGATCCTGCCTGGGGCCCTCCTCCGTCGGGGTGGCAGTTGTGGATTCCGGACCTGCCCGCTTCGGCACCGGCGGCACCCGTCGTTCCAGCCGCCGCGCAGGTTGCCAGCGCTCCCGCCGTCGTCCCGCCGCAGCGCAATGGAAGTCCGGACATTCCTCTGTTTGGTGCTCGGGGCAAGGCGCGTGAACTGACCGTGGAGAACGCGCAGCTCCGCAGCGAGCTGGACCAGTCGCGCGTCGAGTTGACGGGCTTGCGGGCGGAGATGGCACGGCTCGGTGTGCTGTCAGCGACGGAGTTGGAGCAGCACCGGGACCGGCTCAGCCGTGAGGTAGCCGACCTGACCGCGAAGGGCAAAGCGCGGAAGGCCGAGCTCGATCGGCATCTGCGCGAGCTCCGGCAGCAGATTGTGGTCACTGAGGAGACGGCGCTGCTGCAGGAAGCTGGGGTCTATCAGTATCGGCATCCCCTGTCGGATGCGGTGGCCTATCAGAGCCAGCTCAGCCAGCTTCAGGACCAGATCAAGGCGATGACCAAGAAGGACGGGGGTGCAGTCAAGGCCGCCACCGGATGGACGGTCAACGGCTCGGCCGCCGAGGGGCGGGTCATGATCCGGGACTTCTCCAAGCTGATGCTCCGTGCCTACAACGCTGAGGCGGACAACCTGGTACGCGGGTTGAAGCCGTACAAGCTCGACTCGGCTGTGGACCGGCTGGGGAAGGTGACGGTCACCATTGCCAAGCTTGGTAAGACGATGCAGATCCGGATTGCCGGGGAGTACCACCGGCTGCGGATCAAGGAGTTGGAACTGACCGCCGATTACCAGGAGAAGTTGGCCGAGGAGAAGGAACGGGACCGGGAGGAGAAGGCTCGGCTGCGCGAGGAGCGACGCGCGCAGCAGGAGATCGAGCGCGAACGCGCCCGGCTCGACAAGGAACGCCAGCACTACGCCAACGCTCTGGTCGCTTTGCAGGCCAAGGGTGATGCCGGCGGTGTCGCCCAGATGCAGGACCGGTTGGCCCAGATCGACACCGCGATCCAGGACGTGGACCATCGGGCTGCCAACGTCCGGGCGGGCTACGTGTACGTGATCTCCAACCTTGGCGCGTTCGGCGAGAAGATGGTCAAGGTCGGCATGACTCGTCGCTTGGACCCGCTGGACCGGGTGCGTGAACTCAGTGACGCCTCGGTGCCCTTCAACTTCGATGTGCACGCCCTGTTTTTCTCCGACGACGCTGTCGGTATCGAGGCGCAGATGCACGCACGGCTGGCTGACCGGCGGGTCAACCTGGTCAACCACCGTCGCGAGTTCTTCTATGCCACCCCGGAGGAGGCCAAGGAGCACCTGCTGGCGTTGACTGGCAGCCTGCTGCAGTACGAGGAGGTCCCAGAAGCCCTGGAGTATCGGCAGAGCCTCACCCAGATCCAGGAACAGCCGGTCATGACCACATGACATGTCTGACCCGCGTGACGACCGGCTTGGGCGCCTTGAGTGTGATCTGTCGGCTCGGATCCCGGGTGGTGCTTGCTGCCGCCGGACCGGTGGACGTGTCCCGACAGGGGCCTGCCGCACTCGGCCGATGGCTTCGGGTCAGGTCCGCCTGCGGCGCGCGATCTCGTCAGAGAGCTGCTGCACACGGGCCGGGTCCGCGTCCCGGGCAAGGGCGACGTAGTGGTCCATGACGGCGGGCCGGTAGCGCACGGGCAACCTCTGTCCTGGGGCGAGTCGGGTGAGCTCGGTGATCGTGAGGTCTTCGTCTGCGATACCGCGGAACGAGATGCCGTCGGCGGTCTCCACATCAAACATCAGGACCACGCGAGGGTTGCTGTTCACCTCCCGCCAGTCGACGAGAACACCGAGCGCAAGCGCCCCCGTACGCAGTTCCGTATTGCGCTTCCGTGCGTCACTGCTCAGGAGCGGGTTCGGGGCGACGCCCGGGAAGTCGGGCCCGACGCCGAGCGACTCCCGACTCAGGTCGGGTCTGAGCTGCGCCATCAGATCGTTGATCTTCTTCTTCGAACCGAACACCCTGTCCCCTCCCTCACGCCGGTGCCGGAATCTCGGCCTGGCGTTTCGCCCTCACCGCGACTGTACGTCGCCGGCCCTTCCCTTCCGGCTCGGCGTCCGGGCCGGGCCGACGTGGCCAGCGTCGGGGCGCGAATCATCGAGGCCAAGGCATCGATCAGCGCGGACCGGTGATCGCCGCACCCGCCACTACCCCGGCCGCCTACCCGCCCATGCTGCATGCCACCAGGGAACTCGTCTTCGCCTCTCTCGACCACGGCGGGAGCATCCGTAGAGCGGGGCCCATCCGGCTGGCGACCGGAAGCGTTGAACCGGACCGACGCCTGCGCCGTTGGGGCTTGATCGGGAGCGACCGTGCCCGGCACCGGCTGGACGGTCGCGCCTCGCAGCACAGCGGAAGGAAGATCATGCCCACAGACCCGACGGACGACTCCGGCTTCCTGGATCTTCTCGACGACCCCTCCGTCAAGTGGCACGCATCCGATGCGTTGGATCTGGGGTTTCTGGACAAAGCCCTCCGTGACGGGCTGCCGGCCTCCTACCGGCGCCCGGGGTCGCAGTGGTGGAGCCGGTGTCTCTCGGGTTCGCCGAGCACGAGTGTCAAGGACGGGCACCCGTTCACCTCCTTCCTCGGCTACACGATGGAGAACTCACGTCTGTCGGTGGCGATCCGGACCGACGAAACCCGTCGCCCAGAACCGGGCCGGCTGTGGTTCCCCGACGAATATCTCACCAACAGTCCTATCCGTCCGGACCAGATCGTGGCGGTTTCCATAAACGACCAGACACTCCACTCACCCCTGTCCACGGTGCGGCCGAGTTCGATGGCACTGGATCTCGACCGGCAACACGACTACCTGCAGGGCAGCATCGACTGGGCGGGACGCATCTGCGGAGGATCCACGGCGGCCAGGCTGCAGCAGGAGTTGCTGCCCCCGCTGGCACCGGGTGACCGCCGATTCAAGATGACGGGCGAGCAGACGGTTGCCCGGCAGATGACTGTTCTCCGCGAGGTCGCGGCCCATCTTCGGAAGGAACTCGGTCGGGAACCGACGGTGGCCGACGCCATCAGGCGCACCATCGACCTGGCCGGAAGCTCGGCCGCTGTCCGGTTCTGGAACGACCGGACCAAGCAGACCCTGGATGACATCAGCTTCCAGGTCCGGCACCCTCAGCCGAACCTGGTGTCCTTGAAGGGGCTGGTCCGGGATCGGCAACGACAGTCAGCCACAGCGACGGCGACAGCCACGGCGTCAGCAACGGCGACGGCTGCGGCCTCACGCCTGCCCACCTTCGGTAGCACCAGCCGTGCCGCTGTCCGGTCGGGTGCCGAACGGCCGGACTTCTTCTCCCGGAGCCGACTCCAGACACTTTTCAACCGAGGCCGAGGAAGCAAGGCACCGACCCCGTAAGGCCCCGCCGCGCTGACCCCGTGAGCCCCCGCCGCGCGTCCACGGCGACCAGGTCGTGTCCTCAGCGGCTGACCGAGTGCGCTGGGCAGGGGCAGCCGGTCAGCTTGGTGGCCTCCGGCCCCCCGCCACCTGACTCGTCGGCCCCGGACAGCCGTCGGAAGGCCAGCCGGAAGAGCACCGGGATGCCCGAGCGGAGCTTGAAGAGGCTGTTGTGCCGTAGCTCGCCGGTGAGCAGCGTCGGCATGATCCGCACCAGCGCCCAGGCGGCGCGTACGTAGTGTCGGCGCTTGAACCTGATCGTGAACAGGAAGCCCAGGCAGAGCAGTTCGCCCCGGCGGAACCGGATCGTCCGGCAGTGCCGCAGCGACGCGAGCCCCTGGCGTTCGGCCTCGGCGAGACAACCTGTTTGGCCGTCAGGGTGGCGTGGCCGAGTTCGACCTGGACGGCCGCCGAGCCCCGGTTCGCGCCCGTCGTCGCCAGCTTCTCGGCCCGGCGTAGGTGGTCGTACGCCAGCTCGAACAGGTGGGCGTTGGCAAGCGGTTCGGAGAGTCGTAGCTGAAGGAACGCGTTGGCCTCGATCTCCTCCGGGCAGAGCTGCTGGTACTCCTGGCCGCGCAGGTAGTGGTGCAGGCAGTCGACGTCCCGGCCGCGCGCCTCGGCGATCCGGCCGAGGTAGTGGAAGGCGGTCGCGAGCCACCGGGCGACCCGTACGTCGGTGTCGGCGGCCGGTGCGAAGGTCACGGCGCGCCGCAGGAGCCGTTCGGCCTCCGCGAGGTCCTGGAAGGAGGTGAACAGGGCCGTTCCCTCGTGGGTGAGCGCACCGCACTCGAAGCGGGGGTCGACCGCGCCGCGCTCCACCCATTCGCGCAGCTGGCGGGAGGTGCGGACCGCGGCGGCGTACCGGCTGATGTTCACCTCGTACGCGCATTTCGCGATCATCGCCGTGCCCCACTCGTCGGTGCCCGGCACGGCGTGGCTGACGGCGGCGGCGATGGCGTCGCCCCGGGCGCGGCTCTGGCGTAACCCCACAGCCGCTTCACGCGTCCATCATGCCCGTCGATGACAAGTCCATTGTCGCCGCTCGCGGAGGGCGGTTCGTTCTGCGATCATGGCTCGATGCGGGGAGTGGCATGAGCATCACGTCCGTGATCAACTACAAGGGCGGCGTCGGCAAGACCACGATCACCGCGAACCTCGGCGCCGAACTCGCCGCCCGTGGCCGCCGGGTGCTGCTGATCGACCTTGACCCGCAGGCCAGCCTCACCTTCTCGTTCTATCCGGCCGCCCAGTGGGAGGCCGAACTCGCGTACGAGAGGACCGTCCTGCAGTGGTTCGGCTCGGTACTGGCCGACGAGCCCACCGCCGCGCTGCACCCGTACGTGCTTACCCCGGAACCGGCCAACGCGCTGCTGCCCGGCGCTGGCCGGCTCGACCTGATCGCCTCCCACCTGCAGCTCGTCGACGTCGACCTGGACCTCGCCGCGGCGCTCGGCGGGTCCCGGTTCCAGCACGGCAGCCCGCACTTCCTGCCGCTGCACCGGGCGCTCGCCGACGCGCTCGCCACCGAGGCGTTCGCCGGGTACGACGACATCCTGATCGACTGCGCGCCCAACTTCACCATGGTCACCCGGACGGCCATCGTGGCCAGCGAGCACATTCTGACCCCGGCGAAGCCGGACTATCTCTCCACGCTCGGCATCGACTACCTGCGCAGCAAGGTCTCCGAGCTGGTCAGCGACTTCAACCGGGTGGCCACCCCCGGTCCGACCATCGACCCGCAGTACCTGGGCGTGGTGTTCACTATGATCCAGTACGCCGGCAGCGCGCCGATCTCCGCGTCCCGCAACTACCTGCGGCTCACCGACAACCTGGAGGTCCCGGTGTTCCGGCAGACCATCCGGGAGAACAAGACCCTGTTCGGTACGGCCGGCGAACGGCACCTGCCCGCCGTGCTCGTGCCGAACGCCAACGACAAGGTGCAGTACGAACTCCAGCAACTGGCAAGCGAGTTCCTGGCCCGTACCCGCGCCTGAGAAGGAGAGCCACCGGTGTCCGACCCCGCCGACCTCGCCCACGCCGTACTCCTGCGGGTGGCGGAGTTCGTCCGCGCGCTCCCCGCCGACCAGCTCGCCGCACTGGCCGACGGCACGGCGAAACTGGCCGTCATCGACAAGGCCCGGCCCGCCGCCCGCCCGGCCGCGGCGGCGTCGCCCGGCGTGGACACCGACCGGGTACGCGCCGACCTCGCGGCGATCGGCGACCGGGCGGCCGGCGCACGCTACCTCGCGGACCTGAAACTCACCGTGGCGAAGCTGCGGGCCCTGGCCAGGGAGCTGGGCATCACGGTGCCCAGCAAGGCCAAGAAGGCCGAGATCGAGCAGGACATCCTGCAGTGGACGGTGGGCCGCCGGCTCGACTCCGCCGCGATCAGTCGTCCGCCGGCTGCCCGGGGCTGACCGCGGCCTGCGGCTGCCCGGGGCTGACCGCGTCCGCCGGCCCGGAGCTGACCGGGTCCGTCGGCCGGAGGGTGGCCCGTACCTGGGTCAGGATGTCGTCCCAGAACGCCGGCGGCGCGGCGCCGCGCAGCTGACCGGCCAGGTGTTCGGCCAGCCGGTGCGCCTCCCGCCTGGTGAACGCCGCGTCCGGCTCGTCGTCCACCGGCGGCCGGGGGCGGGCCGGCGCGTCCAACGGCACCGGGTCGCCGGTGCAGACGATGTCGAGGTACCCGGTGGTACGGGTGAGCGCGACGTAGAGCAGCCGGTGGCCGCGTTCGTCACTGGCCACGATCTCCTCCGGCTCGACCACCACCACCGCGTCGAACTCCAGGCCCTTGGCCTCCTGTGGGCTGATCAGGTTGACCGCGCCGCCCAACTCGCCCCGGTCGGCGCTGCTCCAGGTCATCCCGTTGGCGGCCAGCGCCGCCTCGACCGGCCGCCGCTGCCGGGGCGGACAGACGACGCCGACGAACCGGCCGGCCTCGGCGTGCTCCCGCGCCACCGTGACCGCCCGGCCGGCCAGCTCGGCCAGGCCGACCCGGTGCACGCCGGTCTCCGCCGGCCCGTCCCGGACCACCTCCACCGGCGCCGTACCCGGCGCGGCCACCGACAACAGCGGCACCGCCGTCGCGTACGCCTGCCGGGGTACGCGGTAGCCGTACCGCAGCGGGGTGATCCGGGCCGGGTGCCCGGTCGGCAGGTGGGCGAGCACCTCGTCCCACGAGTCGCGGGCCCAGCTGCCGGTGGACTGGGCGAGGTCACCGACCACGGTCAGGGAGCCGGTGGCGCTGCGCCGGGCCACCGCGCGCAACTGCATCGGGGAGAGGTCCTGCGCCTCGTCCACCACCACGTGGGCGTACCGCCGGCCCGGCCCGTCGATCAGGTACGCCAACTCGTCCAGCAGCGACAGATCCGCCGCCGACCAGGTCTCCCGGGACAGCCGGTCCGCGCCCCGCCGGTGCAGCGCCGCCACCTCCGCCGAGGTGAACTCGTCAGCGGCGGCGGCACGCAGCCGGGCGGTGGAGCCCAGCAGGTCACGCAGGAAACCGGTCGGGTTCTGCTGGGGCCAGAGCCGCTCGACGAGGTTACCGACCGCGTCGGCGCCGGCCGGATCGACGCCGGTCCGGGCGGCCACCAGGGCGGCGAGCCGGTCCCGCAGCAGCTGCCGCCGACCCGCGTACGGCAGGGCGGCGGCCCGCGCCGCGGCGAGCGCCTCGGCCACCTCGACGCCGGGCAGGGTGACGAACCGGCCGCCGACCAGCAACCGCTCCGCCGGGTCCGGCGCGCCGATCCGGGCGTCCAACGCGCGGGCCAGCAGCCCGGCCATCCGGGCCGCACCCTTGATCCGGGCGACCGCATCCCGCTCGGTACGCCCCCGCGGCACGTCCGGGGCGAGCCGGCCCACGTCGCGCAGCTCCACCCCCTCGTCGCCGAGGGCCGGCAGCACCTGGCCGATGTAACGTACGAAGGTCGGGTGCGGCCCGACCACCAGCACGTCGGCGGCGGCCATGTCCGCCCGGTGCTGGAACAACAGCCACGACACCCGGTGCAGCGCCACCGCGCTCTTGCCGGTGCCGGGGCCGCCCTCGATCACCAGCACCTGGTCCCGCGGGGCACGGATCAACGCGAACTGCGCGGCCTGGATGGTGGCCACGATGTCCCGCATACTGCCGGTACGACCACGGGTCAGCTCGGCCAGCAGCTGCGCGTCCACCGCCTCGGCGATCTCGGCCATGATGGTGTCGGTGATGTCCTCGATGGTGTTGCCGGTGCAGGTGAAGGCCCGCTTGCGGCGTACTCCGGCGGGGTTGTCGGGCGTGGCCTCGAACCAGCCGGCGGCGGCCGGCGCGTGCCAGTTGACCACCAGCACCCCGCCGTCGGCGTCCCGGATCAGGTGCCGCCCGACGTACCGGGTCTCGCCCGTCTCGGCGTCGACCCGGCCGAACGCCACCGCCTCGCCCGCCGAACCCAACGCCCGCCGGGCGGTCTCGGCGTAGCGGCGCAGGTGGGCGGCGGCACCGGTGTGGGCGGCGGCGGACGGCAGCTGCCGCAGGTCGTCGCGCCGCCGGTCCCGGTGCTTCGCCGCCGCGTCGAAGTACGCCTGCTCGCTGGCGATGTCGGCTTCCCTGGACACGCAACGCCCCCCTCGTGCCGGTCCGACCGACGGGACTCGGCCGGCCCACCGTACCGGCCGGATCCGACCGCGGACGAGTCGCCGACCGGGCCGGTGAGCGGGCCTCTGCGGCAGATGTCAGGCCCCGACACGGTCCTTCCTTGGCGAACCGCGCCGCGAGGTCGGGGAGGTGCAGGGCGGTGGCCGCCGCAGTGGCGGTGAGCAAGGCGTCGATCGCGAGTTGCGTCATCGGCATGCCCAGGCTCAGGACCTTCGGATTCACGCCGCCCTGGATCTCGTCGACGAACGGTCGAAGCCCGGTGTCGTAGTTGGCCAGCGCGGCCGGCAGATTGTCGGGGTGACGGTTGACCTGACCAGCCAGCACGTAGGCGCCGACGAGTCCACCGGAGACGCCCATGTCGATGTAGGGGGAGGCACAGTGGGCGGCGTCGCCGATGACAACGACCCCCAGGTGTCGATGCGGACCTGGTGACCTCCGTCCCGGATACGACCGTCGGAGGCGATCCGGGGCACGAACCAGTACGCCATGTGGATCCCGGTGCGCCAGTACGGATCCTGACCGCACGGAAGCAGGGCGCGGCGGATGCGGGAGCCCTGCTAGCTCCGCTTGCCGAGTACGGCATCCGCATCTGCCGTTTCCGTCCGTGGCTCGGCGGGTGCTCGCTGGTGCCAGGGTGGTTGGCCGCTGTTCTTCACCTGCCTCAGATTCCACCGACCCCACCCGCACCGCTGCCCGCGCTGCCATCGCTCGGGTTCCGGTGCTCGTCGAGTCGTCTGCGGGCTTCGGTGGAGGCCTGCAAGTTACGAATCTGGCCCTCGTCGAGGGCTGCCTTGCGCTGCGAACGACGCCACAGCGAGACCGCTGCAACGACCACGACCCCGATGATCAGAACTACGAGCCAACGCATGTCGACCTCCGCCGGGTGAGCGACCGTAAGCCCGATTGACCGTCCGTGCGCCAATCGCTGCTTTCAGTATGCGCGGCTCCGGTCAGGTGGACGGCATGCCGGCCCGGTGAGCGGGGTTGGACAGGGCGGGGATCTGGTCGAGCTGGTCGGGGCGGAGGTGGGGCGCGACGATCCCGGAGAGGGCTTTGCGTCGTGGCGGGAAGCTCAGGACCTCGTGTGGGGTGACGGCGAGGTCGACCGGAAAGTCGTGGCCTGCGTGGGGTAGCGCCTCGTCGAGGAGTTGCCCCTGGTGGATGGTGGTGGCGATGACGGTGTCGGCAGTGGCGAGGCCCGCGTCGGCGAGCAGGGCGGCTTCCAGGTCCGCGTAACCTGCCCCTTTGCCGATCCGGACACCGTCGCGTCGGCTGATGGCGACGCTACCGCAGACGATCAGGTCGATGGGCTGCATCTCGTCCGGGCCCACGGTGGGAGCGACCTCCGGTGCTCCGGCGCTGGTCGCGGCGATGTCGAACGGCGCGTCCAAGGTGGCGGGGTCGAGAAGGTAGAAGGGCTTGGGCGCGGCGAGGCGTGGTACCGCCAGGTAGAGCAGTTTGCCGTCCTGGAGCGCCCGCACTCGGACGGGAAGTTGGGCGCGGTCGGGGTTGCACTTGATCACCCGTGCCGCCTTCCAGGCATCCAGGGCGGCGAGCCGGTCGGCTGCGGCGTCCTTGCCGACGAAGTCGGGGATGTGTCCGTGTACCCCGGCGGGGGCGGCGTTCTCACGTTCGAGGAGGTCCCAGACATGCTGTCGGACGGCCTGCTTGGCATGGTCGATCTCGGCGAGGCTGCTCACGCGGTGGCTCCTACGGGGTGATCAGGGTGAGGAGTCGGTCGTTGACGTCCTGGACGGCGGGTTGGTCCCGCCAGGAATGTAGTTGGCGTGCCGCGCCGCAGGCGAGATCGATGCCCCCTCCGGCCCGGATTCCTTCGATCGCCGATCGTCGATCATCGGCGGAGGCAGGCTGCGGCTTCGACCTGGCGTGGCGCGATGGTGAACCTTGCCCAGGACGACGGCGATGAGTCGTCAGGCGTCCTCCAGCACAGCGTTCACCCCATCGGCCCTGCTCAGAAACCGCCAGCGATCCGTTGAAGTGACCCGGGCAGGTGTAGATCTTGGACACTTACCGTCCAAATAGAACGGTAAGTGTCCAAGATTCACTTCAAGGCACGGTGCCGGCGGTGGTGTGGGGCCGGTTGATCGGCCTCAAGGGTGGTGGGTCGGCGGGTGCTCAAGGCCGTTGTTCGGTCCCCGGGAGACGCCCAGGCGATCCGGAAGCTCGGCGCTTCCGTGGAACCTCCGCCGTCGGCCGGCCCTCGCCTGGTGCAGCGCTATGCGCTTTCGTCGCGAGTGTCGGTGACGAAGACGCCCACACCCTGCCGGCCCTCCAGGACGCCTGCCTCAAGCAGGATGTCGATGGCCTTGCGGACCGTGACGCCCGAGGTGTCGTACTGCTCGGCGAGTTCCCGGGTGGTCGGGAGCTTGTCGCCGGGCTTAAGGACGCCTGCGGCGATCTTGGCTTGGATCTCCCGTCGGATCCTTCGCCACAGCGGCTCGTAGGGCACCATGGCCGGAGTTCACCACAGCTCTCGTCCGGTCTTGCCGCCTATGCCTTTCTTAGCTTGAAAGACTTGTTTGGTTGTAAACTGCCATCGAGCAGCGAAACGACGAGGGGAGGTGACCGTGGAGCTGACCGGGGATGGGGCGTCGAGCGTGCCCCGTCGGGCGTTGGGGCGGGCGCTGCGGGAGTTGCGGACCGAGGCGCGGATGACCCTGGAGGGAGCGGCCGGGGCGTTGGGGTGGAGTCGGCACAAGGTGTGGCGGGCCGAGAGCGGCGTCGGCCCGGCCCGTGGGGTGGACGTCCGGGTCATGTGCGAGCTGTACGAGGCGCGTACCAGGTTGACCTCGGCTTTGGTCGCACTGGCGGGGGAGACCGGGGCGAAGGGCTGGTGGCTCGCCTACGGTGGCGCGATCCCCGACTGGTTCGACCTCTACGCCGGCCTGGAGGCCGCCGCCGGCCGACTCCGCGAGTACCAGGACGTCCTGGTCCCCGCCCTGCTCCAGACCCGCGAGTACGCGACGGTTGCCTGCCGGCATCGGCCCGACGGTGAGCGGGAAGGGGTGGTCGGGGCGCGGCTGGCGCGACAGTCCCTGCTGCGGCGGCGGTCGCCCGCGCCGCCTCGGTTGGCGGTGGTGTTGTCGGAGGCGGTGCTGATGCGGGTCGTGGGTGACCCGGCGACCATGGCGGGCCAGTTGCGGCAGCTGCTGGCGGTGGGTCGGCTGCCGCACGTTTCGGTTCGGGTGTTGCCGTTGGCCGCCGGGCCACATCGGGGTGCGGTCGCGGGGGCGTTCGTGCTGCTCGACTTCCCACCGGGCAACCGGGGCGAGCCCGAGGCTCCGGTGGTCTACCAGGAGTCGTTGAGCGGTGCGCTCTATCTCGACCGCCCGAAGGAGTTGGCCGCGTACGAACGGGTCTGGGCCAGCCTCGACACCCTCGCCCTCGACCGGGACCAGTCGGCCCAACTCATCGGCAAGGCCCTTGACGAACTGGACCTTGATGAATGTTGATCGGGCGCCGCCTGACCGACGGTCTTCGATCGGCAAGCCGACAGTCGAGACTCCGACGCGTCCTTCTTCCATAGGTTGGTCAACACCGCTCTGACAGGAGGTTGGATGTCCCACGTCCGCATTCGGATCGACTTCACTTCGCTTGTCGACGACGACGAGTTCGTGCTCGGTGAGCTGACCGACGAACTGGCGGACGACCTCCGCGACATCGGCGAGGTGGAACGCGTCGAGCTCGCCACCGGCCCGGATGCCAAGGGCGTCGCCGAGTTGGCGCTCGGTGTCGTCACCGTGCTGGCGGGCGCTGATCCCGGCTACCTGCAAGCGCTGGTCGACGTGGTCCTGGCCTTCCTGCGACGGCATTCCGGCCGTCGGGTTCACCTGCGGGTCGGTGACATCGAGTTGACCATCGACCGGCCCACCCCTGGCCAGACCGATGAACTGGTCAGCACGGTGCGGGCCGCGATCGAACGGACCCGCCCCTGATGGGACGGCACGCCCTGCTGATCGGCACGGCCACCTGCCAGGTCGACCGCGAACTTGCGCCCCTTCCATCGGTACGACAGGACGTGGCGCAACTCAAGGCGCTGCTCGACGGTGCCGGTGAGTTCGACACGGTACGCGCCGAACTGGACCTGCCAGCGGCGCGGCTGCGTCAGGTCGTCGAGGAGTTCTACGGCGCGCGGCGTACGGGTGACCTGGCCCTGCTCTACTACTCCGGCCATGGGGTGCTGCACGGTGACGGTCAGTCGTTGTTCCTGGCCGCGACCGACACGGTAAGCGGGCAGTTGCACGCGACGGCGTTCGACGCCGACGGCATGCTGCGTCATCTGCTCAACGACACCAAGGCCAGCCAGAAGGTGGTTCTCCTCGACTGTTGCTTCTCCGGCGCGTTCACCGCCCGGCACCGGTTCCGGGGCGGAGTGCGGGAAGAACCGCGCCGGCTGAAGCGTCAGCGCGGCACCTTCGTGTTGACCTCGAGTACGCACCTGAAGGCGTCGAAGGCACAGGGGCCGGACCACCCGTCGGTCTTCACCGAGGTGCTGCTCAACGGTCTGCGGGGTGAGGCCGCGGGCCCGGCCGACGACGGTTGGATCACCACCAACGACCTCTCCCGGTACGCCCCGACGGAGATGGCCCGGCGTCGCCAGCACACTCCGGTCGAGTCGAGTGAGGGCGTCACCGAGCCGATCCGACTGGTGACGGTGCCCGGTTCCGCCGCTGCGGCGAAACGGGTCACGGCCGTCACCTCGAGCCCGGCGGACGAGGCACCCTTCGACGCGGACCAGTGGCGTCGGCTGGTGACCTACTACATCAACTGCATGCGACGGTCGAGCGTGCTGCAGTCCCTCGTCGATCCGCGGGCCGCCGGGACGTTCGTCGCGGCACCGCCGGGATCCGAGGCGGTCTTCACCTCCGTCACGCCCGTCAAGCTGGGCGGTTCGGCGGCCGGGCTCGCCGCCCGGGCCCGCGCCGACGGCCGGGAGTTGCAGTACGGCTACCCGGTCGCCGTCGTCCGGCCGACCCGTCACAAGCCGCTCCGGTTCGCTCCGCTGCTGGTCTGTGACGTCACCGTCGGCGCGGACGACGTGCTGCACGCCTCCTTCCCGCCCCGCCCCAGCGCCGCACTCGTCGACCTGTTCCAGCTCTCCGAAGTGGAGGGCGACGAGCTGCTGCAGCGGGTCGAGCAGGCCTTCACACCGGGTGATCCCGCCGCCCTCGCCGCCACCGTCGACGTGCTCGTGCAGACGTTCGGGTTGAGCCCGGTGACGGAGCTGGACCCGGCCGCGCTCGTCGGCACCATCCGACCGGGACAGGTGAACGGGGTGCAGAACGCCGCGATCCTGTACACCGTCGACGCCGCCGAGTCGCCCCAGCGGCAGCTCGTCGAGGATCTCCGGGGGATGGTCAGGAACCCCGGGCTCATCGAGCGTACGGCGCTGGGCGCGCTGGCTCTGCGACCGGACGAGGTAGCCCCGACGCCGGTTGTGACGGTGGCGATGAGTGCGGCGAACGAGGCGCAGGAAGAGATCATCCAGGCGGCGATGGCACAGCCGTTGACGGTGGCCCAGGGGCCGCCGGGCACCGGTAAGAGTCAACTCGTCACGGCCCTGTTGGCCACCGCCACCGCCGCCGGTCAGAGTGTGCTGATCGGCTCCACCAGCAACCAGGCCGTCGACTCGGTGCTCGACCGGGTGACCGACCTGATCGGCCCGGGCCTGTTGGTGCGCACCGGCAACAAGGACCACCGGATGCAGGAACCGAAGCACCTCGCCGACATCCTGGCGGCGTATCCACCGGCGGAGTTGCCCGGCACACCGGAGGACCGGACACCCCTGCACGAGCTGCGGCTCCTGGCGGAGGAGGCGGCCGACCTCCGGGCGACGCTTGACGAGCGGCGGTTGCTCGAACGGGACCTGGCCGACCTGGCCGTCGAGCGTGGCGGCGAGCCAGCCACCGGTGCGGCTGCGCTGCCCGCCGACGACCCGGCGCTGGCGCGTCTCGTCCGGCTGACCGACCGGGCGCTGGCCAGCAGGTGGTTCGGCTGGTGGTACCGGTGGCGGCTGCGTTCGTACCAGGTCGTCGACCGGCACGCCGTCGAGGTACTCGCCGAACGGGCGGTTCTCGAGCTGCGCTGGCGGGAACTCCGACGGCTCCTCGCGGAGCTGCCTGACGCGGAGACCTCCTGGCGGCGGTTGGTCGACATCACCGGCACCGAGCGGCCCGCCCTCAGCATCGACCTGCTGCGGGACCGGATCGCCCGACGGGTGGCTGCCGGAGCACGGCTGCTCCAGGATCGCTCCGACGAGATGTCCAAGCCGCAGTCGGACAGCTGGGCGTACTTTCCGGAGCTGCTACGGGTGCTGCCGGGCTGGGCGGTGACTGCCCTGTCCGCTCGGCGGCTGAGGAGCAGCCCCGCGATGTTCGACCTCGTGATCATCGACGAGGCGGCACAGTGCACGGTTCCCGCGATCCTGCCCATGCTCTTTCGGGCCAAGCGGGCACTGCTCATCGGCGATCCCCGTCAGCTCGCACCCGTGGTGGACCTGCCGGAGACCGAAGACGTCACCGAACGTGCCCGAGCGGCACTCAGTACCGGGTGGCTGACCGCCCGGCGGTTGACCTACACGGCCCATTCCGCGTACGACGCGTTCGCCTCCGCTGCGGGCTCCACGCATCTCCTCGACGAGCACTACCGGTGCCACCCCGACATCGTGGAAGTGCCGAATCGGGAGGTCTACCAGGGGCGGCTCACCGTGCTGACGGACCCGGCCCGGCTGGTCGCCCCGACCGATCCGGCGGTGCGCTGGCGCGACGTGCCCGGACGGTTCAGCCTCGGGCCGTCCGGATCAGGGTTCAACCAGATCGAGATCGAGGCTGTCGTCGCCGAGGTCGCCGGCCTGCGAAGTGCGCATCCGAGGGCCTCGATCGGGGTGGTAACGCCGCTCGCCGCGCATCAACGGCAGCTGGCCGCGGCCCTCCGCGACGCCGGTCTCACCGACAACCTGCTCTGCGCGACGATCCACCGGTTCCAGGGCAGCGAACGGGACGTCATGGTCGTCTCGCCGGTCGGAGCGCACGGCGTTCCGGACCGTACCCGGGGCTGGCTGGTGCACCAGACCAACTTGTGGAACGTCGCCATCACCCGGGCGCGATCCCAGCTCGTCGTGGTCGGCGACCGGTCGTGGTGGTCGGGTCAACGTGGCCTGCTGACCGCCCTGGCCCTGTTCCGTGAGGTCGCC
Organism: Micromonospora yangpuensis; assembly: GCF_900091615.1. Classification (NCBI taxonomy): domain Bacteria; kingdom Bacillati; phylum Actinomycetota; class Actinomycetes; order Micromonosporales; family Micromonosporaceae; genus Micromonospora; species Micromonospora yangpuensis. The sequence continues at coordinate 1,680,024 of NZ_FMIA01000002.1, forward strand.
GACGCCCGACCCGCCGCTGCGACCGGGCCGGCGGACCGACTGCACCTTGTCCTCCGGAACGCGAATGTGCGCGTGCGACGCGACGTCTCCGTGGCCGGGTGGGCAGCCGATCTCGTGGTGAGTCAAGGGGATGCCGAGCTGGGTGTCGTCGTCGACGATCCGTTGGGCGACCCGGATGGTCGGGGGCTACGCCGGGTGTTCGCCCGGCTCGACCTCAACAGTGGTGCCACGCCTGTCCGTCGGGTGCCCGCCTGGCGCTGCCTGGCCGAACCGGAGCAGGTGGCGGCAGAGTTGACCGGCGATCTGCGTCGGTCCAGGCGGCACGAAGGGTGAGGTGACCAGCGCCCACGAGCTCGCCCCGCTCACCTCACCGGGGCGGGGCCGGTGGATCCCCGCAGCAGGCCGGCCCTGCCGTTCCCGGTCGACGCTGACGGTCGACAGGGCCGGACGCGTGCAGCGGCCGATCTCGTCGTCGTCCCAGCCGAAGACGCTGATCTGTCCCGGCACGTCGATGCTCAGGCTCCCGTCTTCCTCCGAGCTCGCCTTGCTCTCTCCGTGCCCGACCGGCGTGTAGATCTTGGACACTTACCGTTCTATTTGGACGGTAGGTGTCCAAGACTCGCTGCGGGGCCCGCTTCGGGCGTGCTGGTCAGCAGGGGCGGGTGTCCGGGTCGGCGGCGTCGGCTACCTGCCGGGTGACGTGGTAGGCGACCTCACGCAGTACCTCGATCTGGTGCGGGGTGAGGCCGTCGATGACGTAGCGGCGGACGGCGGTGACGTGGCCGGGGGCGGCGGTGACCACCAGGTCCCAGCCGGCGTCGGTGAGCGCGGCGGTGGTGTAGCGGGGGTTCTCCGGGTCGGGCTGGCGGCGCAGCAGCCCGCGTAGTTCGAGGCGTTTGACGACGTTCGACAGGCGGGACAGCGAGCTGCTGACCTCGGCGGCCAGCTCGCTCAGGCGGCGGGTCCGCCCGGGTGACATGGACAGGATGCTGAGCACGAAGTAGTCGAAGAGGGTGAGGTTGTTGTCCCGCAGGAGCTGGGCATCCAGCGCGCTGGGCAGCTTGAACACCAGCTTGGCCAGGGCGATCCAGGCCTCGGTCTCCTGCTCGGTCAGCCAAGCGGGTTCGTCCGGCATGCGGCCAGTCTACGGCCGCGCTTCAATCATGAAGTGAGCCGCGTCTCAGTGGGTTCAAGCTTGAACGTCGGGGGTCTAGGCTCTGGTTCAAGGTTGAACTTCGACGTCTGGGAGTGACAGTGACCTTGTTCCGGTTGGACGCCAGCATCCGTACACACGGCTCGGCGAGCCGCGAGATCGCCGACATCGTGGAGCAGGAGTGGCGGGACAGCCACCCTGGTGACACCGTCGAGCGGCGGCACATCGGCGTGGACACCCTGCCGGCGGAGGCCTGGGCGGCGGCGGTCACCGCCGGCGCGACGCCGGCCGAGGAGCGGACCGAAGAGCAGCGCGACGCCGTCGCCCTCGCCGCGACGCTGGTGGACGAACTCGTTGCCGCCGACGCCATCCTGTTCGCCGTGCCGCTCTACAACTACGGCGTGTCCCAGCACTTCAAGACGTACGTCGACCTGATTCTCGCCGACCCGCGGGCGAACGGGGTCCCGTTCCTCGCCGGCAAGCCGGCCGTGCTCGCCATGGTGCGCGGTGGCGCGTACGGTGCCGGCACGCCCCGGGAGGGCTGGGACCACGCCACGCCCTACCTGCGCCGCATCGTCGCCGACTGCTGGGGCGCCGACCTGACCGTCATCGAACGCGAGTTCACCCTGGTCGGGGTCAACCCCGCCCTCGACGCCTTCACCGACCAGGCCGCCGACCTGCACGCCGAAGCCGTACGGGCCGCCCGGGAGGCCGGTCGCGCCCTGGGCGCGCTGCCCGTCACCGCCTGAGCCACCGGGCGGGCCGGGCGGGGCTCCGGCGCGAGGTCAGCGGGCGGGGCTCGGTCAGTGGGTGGCCGGCGGCCCGGGTCAGCGGGTGAGGTCGCGGGCCAGGTGCGCGGGGCGCAACGTCATGGTCGCCCATCGGGCGCGGTCAGTGCCGCCCGCGCCCCTATCCGACGCGCCGGCGGGACAACCACCGGATGGTGCCGGGAGGGGTCAGCGGGGCGGCGAGACGTAGAGGCCGGTGCCGCAGCCGGTCTCGCCCGGCTCCAACCAGATCCGGTCGTACCCGGGGGAGACGATGTCGCCGTCGGGCTTCCGGACCATCAGCAGGCACTCCCGCTCGACGGGCACGCCGACCGCGGCGACGAGAGCCCCCTGGTGGACGACCGTGTCGACGGTGATGTGTTCGGCGGGAAACGCCTTGCGTACCCGCTCGGCGAGGGTGTCGGGGGTGGCCCCGCGCAATGCCGCGGTGAGCCGCTTCCGGCCGTCCTCGGGCAGGCGCGGCACCGGCGCGGCGCTGGGCACCGGCGGATCGGCGACCGCCGGACAGTCGATCTCGTCGTACGTCGCGTACGCGTTGAGCCGGAGCAGGTAGCGGTAGCAGCGGGTGGCCTGGCCGGCGGAGTTGCCCCGGTCGCTGTAGACGCTCCCCGACTCGGCCACCTCGACGACGATCCGGACGTCGATGGTGGCCTGCTCGCTGCCGGACGTGCGACCGGACCAGCTCAACGGCTGCCGGCGGGTGACGATGGTGCCGGCCGGCACCTCCTCGGCGATCTCGGTCGCGGCGATGTACTCCGCGTCGCGGATCCGGTTGCGGTAACCAAGATCGTCACCGAGCTGCTCCGCCTCGCTCGCCGCCGCCTCCCGGGCCACCGCGTCACCGTCGCGGCGGGACATCGCGCACCCGCTCACCGCCAGGCCGACCACGATCGCCACGGCGGCCAGGGCGGATCGGCGTACCCGGGTCGGTCCCGGCGGCTTCCGCGTCGGGACCGACGACTCAGACATCGACATTCGTACCCCCGTTCACCGACCCACGGTAGCGCCTGGGTAGCCACTGTGGAGTCCCGGTCAGTCCTCTCATCCGTGGCGTTGAGCGCGCCAGAGCCGGGTGGCCGGGCCGAGGGCGCGGGGCCAGTTCTCGCCCCGGCGGGTCAACGAGCGCTCGTTGATCTCGAAGTCACCGACCAGCCGGCCCAGCTCGTCCAGCACGTCGGCCTCCCGGAACGGCTTGCAGGAGAAGATGTTGACGAATACCTGGCGCAGCCCGGGGTAGGTGTGGATCGCCGCGTGCGACTCGGCGAGGATCACCACCGCCGACTTGCCGGCCTGCTGTGGTGGCCCCTCCTCGGTGGCGACCAGCGGGCCGGCGATCACCGTCATGCCGATCCGGGCGACCAGATCGAGCATGAAGGTGTGCAGGGCGTCGCCGTCGTCCAACGCGCGGGTGTCGGTCACCTCCGACAGCCGGAGGGTCAACTCGTCGCCGTAGTGGTCGTCGTGACGCAGCGCGGTGCGGTGGGCGAGGTAACGCTGACGCATCGGGATCTCCTCCTCGTGGTTGCCGGTCTCAGCGGGCCAGGACGGCCAGCCGGCTCGGGGTGGCGGTCAGTTCCTGCATGATCTCGACGACCCGCGCCGCACCGCCCGTCGCCGACCCACCCGCCGTCAGACCGGCGGCCGTCGTCAGGCTGGCACCGGCCAGGCCGGCGCCGGCCGGGGTGACAGGGGCCGGGGTGGTGCGGGCCGCGCGGGCGGCGGCGGCCTGCCGGACCAGGTGCCGCAGCCGCTCCGGCCGCCAGTCGTCGGCGGCGCAGTTGGCGGCCAGCCCCTGCCGGGCCAGCATGTCGGCGAAGTACTCGCGCTCCGGGTCACCACCGGCGAAGACGATCAGCGGTACGCCGGCACGCATCCCGCTGGCCAGGGTGCCCCGGCCGCCGTGGCAGATCAGCGCGCCGGCCCGGCCGAGCAGGTCACGCAGCGGCAGCAACGGCCAGAGCTGCACGTTGCCGGCCGGCGACACCCTCGGCCCGGCCCCGTCGGAGCGGCCGGCGGCGATCAGCACGTCCACCGTCGTGCCCTCGAAGGCCGCCAGGCAGTGCCGGTGGTACCAGTCGGCGTCCATCGGTGGTCCGCTGGAGTAGGCAAGCACCCCGGTGTGTCCCGGCCGGGGCCAGTCCGGCGGGCCGGCGGCGAGACCCCGGTCCAGGGTGGTGGCGGTCAGCGGACCGAGGTACTCGCCGGTGCTGTGCAGGCCGACCAGCGGGTCCATCCGTGGGGTGAGCGGATAGACCAACCGGGTGCTCCAGTCGAAGAGGACCTCCGACAGCGACATCGCCTCCGGGTGTCGGGTGCGGCGCAGCGCGGGGCGGAACGCCGCCAGCGCCCGGGTGTCCATCGGCTGCCAGCCGTCGCTGCCGCGACCGAAGGAGAGGTGGTCGGGCCAGGTCACCGGGGAGACCACCGGGATCCCGGCCAGCGCCCCGGCCACCACGGTGGTCAGGTCGTAGTCGTGGAAGAGCACCTGGACGTCGTACTCGCGGAACTGTCGCAGTTGGGCGGCGAGTACCGTCTCCACCAGGTCACGGTCGGCGTAGGCGGACCGGGACAACAGGTCGTCCAGGCGCAGCACCGGGTCGTCCGGGTACGCCGCCCGCGTCGGCCCGGGGATCGGCACCGCCGGCACGCCCAACCGGTCGAGGATCGGCTGGAAGTGTGGCGCGGCGAACAGCACCGGGGTGTGACCCGCGTGCCGGACCGCCTCGTGCACGGCGAGCACCGTGGAGACCGAACCCAGTCCGTACGACCACACCCCGGGTACGAGACCGACCCGCATGACGGCCTCCCTTCGTCCGAAACGGCTTCCGACTTGGTGGCGAACGACTCGGTGTTGCCTGGCGAACGTATGGCCGGCCGGACGAGCCGGACAAGGTGGCGGGTCGTAGCCGTCGGCGGGAATGCACCCCAGGTCCCATTCCGCATCAGCACAAGGTCGTAGATATTCGTCCGGGGCCCGTTTTCCACAGTCGTCGTCCCTATTCTGTGGCCGACGGATCCGCCCATCCTTGGAGGACTGATGAGGCAACGTGAGCTTTCCGGTGGCCCGGGAATCCAGATCAGCCAGCTCTGCCTCGGCGCCATGTCGTTCGGCACCGAGATCGACGAGGAGACCTCGTTCGCGATCCTGGACCGGTTCGTCGAGGCCGGCGGCACCACGATCGACACCGCGAACTGCTACGCGTTCTGGGTGCCCGGTGGCTCCGGTGGGGAGAGCGAGACGGTGCTCGGCCGCTGGCTGGCCAGCCGGGGCGGCCGGGACGACCTGGTGCTGGCGTCGAAGGTCGGCTCCGGCCTGGCGGCCGACGGCGGGGCCGAGGGGCTCGGCGCGTCGGTCATCCGCGAGCAGCTCGCCGGGTCGCTGCGCCGGCTCGGCGTCGACCACCTGGACCTGTACTACGCGCACCGCGAGGACCGGCAGACCCCGGACGAGGAGACCCTGGCCACCTTCCACGAGGCGGTGACCGAGGGCAAGGTACGGGTGCTCGGGGCCAGCAACCACGCCGCCTGGCGGCTGGCCGAGACCCGGGCGTTGGCCTCGGCCCGGGGCTGGACCCCGTACACCGCCGTGCAGCAGCGCTACTCGTACCTGCTGCCCCGGCCGGCGACCGCGCTGCCCGAGGGTGGGCACGTGCACGCCAGCGACGAACTGCTGGACCTGGTACGCAGCCGCGACCTGACCATGTTCGCGTACAGCACCCTGCTCTGGGGCACCTACACCCGGGCGGACAAGCCGCTGCCGGAGCACTACGAGCACCCGGGCACCGAGCGGCGGCTGCGGGTGCTGGGCGAGGTGGCCGCCGAGCTGGCCGCCACCCCTAACCAGGTGGTGCTGAGCTGGCTGATGGGCGGTGAGCCGTCGATCGTGCCAGTCGTCGGGGTCAGCTCGGTGGCGCAGCTGGACGAGTGCCTCGCGGCGACCGACCTGAAGCTGCCGACCGAGCTGCGCCAGCGCCTCGACGAGGCGGTCTGAGCGGAGACCCGGACCGCTACGGGCAGGGGACGCGATCGCGTCCCCTGCCCGTAGTCGTGGCCGACCGACCGCACCCCGGCACCCCGCTCCGGCGAGGAGCAGGGCCGACCGACCGCACCCCGGGACCCCGCTGGCCGGCCGACCGCATGCCGGTACCCCGCTCCGGGGCGGAGCGGGGCGACCGGTCGTACCCGGGGTCAGCCGTCCTGCCCGACCGAGACGGTCAGCAGTTGGCCGCGGTGGTCGGACATGCCGTCGGCCGGGACCATCCGGTAGTCGTGGGTGCGGGCCGGGCCGTCGGTGAAGGCCCAGTCCAGCCGCCACTTCGGGGCGTCGCCGTCCGGCCAGGAGACCGGGTACGGCGTGTCGCTGGCCCGCGCCGCGTCGGTGACCTGGGCGGCCAGCTCGCGTAGCTCGCCCATCGCGCTGGTGGCGTTGAAGTCACCGGCGATCAGCCGGCCGTGCGGGTTGGCCGCCAGGTCGGCCCGCAGCGCACGGTAGTGGGCCTGCCGGCGGTCCTGCTGGGCCCGCATGAACTCGGTGAACTCGGCCGAGGTCGGGTCCATCGAGATGTCCAGCTGCACCGGCACGTGCACGTTGTAGACCGAGAGCACCCGACCGTCGACGGTCAGGTCGGTGCGGAGCACCTTGTGCCGGTAGTAGTCGTCGAAGTCGGAGTTGGCCGGTACGCCGTGGCGTGCCGGGTCGGTCAGGTACGGCCAGCCATCGAGGAGCCGGGTCGACCGGATCGGCATCCGGGACATGGTGAGCAGCTCGCCGGTGGCCACCACCTGGTAGTCGGGGAACCGTCGGCGCAGCTCGGCGAGGTGGTCGACGCGGACCGGGCGGTGTCCGGCCAGGTCCCAGCCGACGTACTCGCTGAGCAGGTAGACGTCGGCCCGCTGGGCGGCCAGGTAGTCGTAGAACCGTTGCGGGTCGTCCCCGTCGGACCAGTACTCGGTGTTCCAGGCGAAGACCCGTACCGCCCCCGGTGGGGCCGGGGTGGCACCGCCCACCCCGGGCAGTGCGGCCGGGTTCAGCCCGGCCAGGTCCAGGCCGACGACCACCAGGCAGACCGCGACGGCGGCCAGCCGGCCGCGGACCGGGCGGGCCAGCGGGGCGAGCAGCAGCAGCAACGCCGGCACGGCGGCGAAGACCAGCGGTGGGGCCAGTTCGACCGGCCGCCACCACCAGTAGCCGCCGGTCAGCAGCAGGAAGGCGGCCAGGAACCCGGCCCAGGCGGCGGCCAGGCCGACCAGCAACCGGGTCCGGCGCGGCCACCGGTTACGCCGTGTCCCTCCGCTGCCCCGCCGGCCCGGCTGCGGGTCCTGCTCGGACGCTCGGGTCGGGTCGGTCGCTCGGGTCGGTTCGGACGGGCGGGTCGGTTCGGTCGGGCGGGCCTGGTCGGTCGGGTAGGTGAGGTCGGTGGTCGGGTGGTCGGTGGGGACCCCGGGGGTCCCCGGCGCGGTGGTGACCGCGCCGGGGACGGGGTCGAGCAGGAGGCTCATGCCGCCGCTCCGACCATGGTGGTGGCCGGCGTGCCCTCGCCCGACCAGTCGGCGTCGTACAGGTTCCGGAAGTCACGCGACAGCAGCCACTGGGCGGCGCCCACCGCGATGCCGGCGGCGATCGCCACGTTGGTCAGGAACACCACGCCGGTGAAGACGGTCAGGAACGGCACGCCCCGGTTGCGCCACACGTGCCGGTACATGTCGGTGTCGGCCGAGAGCGACACCCCGAACAGCACCGCGGTCAGCAGCAGCCACGCCGGGTGCAGCACGGCCAGCGGCAGACTGGCCAGCGCCCCGAGGGCGGCCACCGTGCCGAAGGAGCGGGCCGGGCTCTCGAAACCCTTGGCGAACCTACGCCGGCGGGCGAAGAGCGGCACCCGCAGCCGGGCCCGGCGGTACAGCTTGCGCAGCAGCGGCAGCAGTTCGTGGTCGTCGTCGTGCCAGCCGCGTACCTGGTCGGTGACCATGATCTGGTAGCGGGCGGACATCCGCTCGCCGTAGTCGACCTCCTCGGTCTGGCGCAGCCGGGGGTTGAACGGGCCGACCTCGTCGAAGACCCGGCGGGGGATCGCGGTCAGCGAGGAGAACAGGAAACTCACCTCGCCCAGCGAGGTCATCCGCCAGCAGTACGCCTGCTGCACCCGGCACTCCTCGACGATGCTGTCCCGGATCAGCGGCTCCTCCTCGTAGATGCCGCAGACCGCGCCGTACTCGGGGTGGGCGGCCAACTCGGCGACGGCCTTGGCGACCGCGTCGGGGCGCAGCGCCACGTCCGAGTCGACGAAGAAGAGGATCTCGCCGTTGGCGGCGGCCGCCCCGGTGTTGCGGGCCACCGCGACCCCGCTGTTGCGGGGTGTCTGGAGCACGGTCACGTCGCGCCGGCGGGCGCGGGCCAGCGAGTCGTCGGTGCTGTGGTCGTCGACCACGATCACCTCCAACGGCTGGTACGTCTGGGCGAGGGCGGCGTCGACGCACTTGCCGATCGAGTTGGCGTAGTTGTAGTTCGGAATGATCACCGAGACCAGCGGGTTGGTGGTCGGGGTCGTCATCGCGGAGTTCTCCTCATCAACGAGCGGGTAAGGGACCGGGGTGGGGGACCGGGCCGCCGGCGGGGCGACCCGGTCCGGGCCACCGGTCAGGGAACGAGATCGAGTACGGCCGGGTACTGGCTGACCAGCAGGGTGCCGCCGAGCAGTACGCCCCAGAGCAGCGAGTTGACGAGCATGGCCCGGTCCCGCAGCAGCACCCGGGTCGGTTCGCCGCCGTCGCCGTCGACCACGACGACCTGGAGGTAGCGGGCCATCGCGAACATCGCGAACGGCATCGAGCCGACCAGCGCCAACGCCTGGTACGGGGTGGGAACGGTGGCCTGCACGTGGCCGAGGAACCCGCTGACGGTCACCGCGGCGCAGAGCACGATCAGCAGATCGAGGTACTGCACCGAGTAGCCGGCCAGCGCGGGCCGGTGGGAGCTGCCACCGACGGCCATCTCGTGTCGCCGCTTGCCCAGGATGAGCAGCAGGCAGAGGGCGAACACGGAGATCAGCAGCCAGCTGGAGACGGCCACCTGAGCGGCCAGGTACCCCTGCGTGATGCGCAGCAGGAACCCGCCGGCGACCACCAGCACGTCCAGCAGGGGCACGTGCTTCAGGCCCCGGCTGTAGGCCACGTTGAGCGCCAGGTACACCGCCAACGGCCACCACGGGAACGCCGGCCCGAAGGACACCGCCGCGACCAGCGCGACGCCGATCAGACCACCGAAGGTGTACGCCGCCGGCACGCTCACCCGGCCGGAGGCGACCGGCCGGTGCCGTTTGGTGGGGTGGGCCCGGTCGCGGTGCCGGTCGTAGACGTCGTTCCAGACGTACACCAGGGCGCTGACCATGATGAACAGCAGCACCGCCCAGGCCACCCGGCCGAGCAGGTCGAGGCCGAGCCGGGGGCTGTCGATCAGCACCAGCGGCACCACCAGCAGGTTCTTCGCCCACTGGTGCGGCCGGATCAGGGTGACCAGGTCGCGCAGCGGCGTCCGGTCGGTGGTCGCGCCGGTGACCGCGGTGCGGGCGGCGGTGGCTCCGGTGACACCGACGGCACCGGTACGGCTGACGGGGTTGGTCAGGGTGGACCCGCCGAGGGTGGGCGGATCGACGAGGACAGTCACGGTCTACCTCCGGGTGCCGGGTCAGAAGACGGCCTTGGCCAGTCCGAGAGCGCCCTGCTTCCAGGGGTCCCGGCTGGTCCGGCCGGCCGAGGTCGGTGCGGCGGTGCGGTGGCTGCTCTGCCACCAGCGGTAGGTGCGCAGGATGGCGTCCTGATTGGACAGTCGAGGCGTCCAGCCGAGCACGTCGCGGGCCTTCTCCACGCTCACGTACGAGTCGGCCAGCAGCTTGTGGATCAGCCGCCCGTACACCGGCGAGAGCTTCAGCCGTTGCAGCAGCTCCAGGGCGGCGACGGCGGGCCGGGCCGGTACGGAGACCACCCGTTTGCCGTGGCCGGCGGCGTCCAGCACCGCCTGGAAGTCCTCCCGGATGGTGCCGAACCGGTCTGCGGCGATGTTGAACGTGTCGTTGGCGACGGTGTCCGGCGCGCGCAGCACGGTGCGTACCGCGTCCACCAGGTCGTCGATGGCCAGCATCTGGATCCGGACGTCGCCCCGGCCCAGCACCGGGAAGTTGCGGCCCTCCTCGGCCCACTCGAACAGCATCGAGAAGAGCCCCATCCGGCCGGGACCGAGGAACGTCTTCGGCCGCAGCATCGGCACCAGCAGCCCACGCTCGCGGAACCGCTCGGCCACCTCCTCCGCGCCCGCCTTGGCCCGGCTGTACGGGTCGACCGGCTCGCGCGGGTACCGCTCGGTGGTCGGGACCACCTTCGGCAGCCCGTACACCGCGGTCGAGGAGACGTGCACGACCCGTTCTGCGCCGGCGCGTTCGGCGGCGGCCAGCACCGTCTCGGTGCCGCCGACGATGATCGAGCGGATCTCGTCCTCGGGGTAGCTGGGCAGGGCCGCGGCGGTGTGCACCACCGCGTCCGCGCCGGCCACGGCGGCGCCCACCCCGGCGGTGTCCCGCACGTCGGCGACCAGGTAGTCGACGCCGGGTACCGGCTCGATCGGCTGCCGCACGTCCAGGCTGCGCACCCGCCAGCCGTCGTCGGCCAGGGCCTGGACCAGGTGCCCGCCCAGCATTCCGCTGCCGCCGGTCACCACCACCGTCTTGGCACTCACGTTGTTCACCACAGCGACGACACCTTCTCCTTGACGAAACGGGAGACCAGCCGGGGCAGGCCCTGGGCGAGGGTCTGGTCGAGCCGGTCGACGAAGCGCTCCACGTCGACCGGGTCGACGACCAGTGGGGGACCCACCACCAGCGGATTCTTTCCGTTGAGCGTGTAGTACGTGTATATGTCGTGGTCCCGGTAGAGGGCGTTGACGACCGCGCAGGTGACCAGCTTCGTCCCGAACTGGGGATCGCGGGCCAGGCCGGCCGGGGCGAGCTTGGCGACGGCGTCCAGGGCGCGCGGGGCGTTGAGGAAGACCCCCCACAGCGCACCCGCGCCGCGTACCTCGGAGACCGCGTCGGGGTGCTCCTTGGCGATCCGGGCCAGCCCCGGGGCGAGAATCCGTTCGATGTCGCGCGCCCGGGCCGGGAAGTCCTCCTCCACCGCCACGTTGATCGCCTCGATCGCGGTGGCGGTCTCCTCGCCGAAGCCGTAGTAGGTGGTGCTGGTGCTCTGCAACAGGGCGTCGTTGAAGCTCTCGTACGCCTTGTGGAAGATCGGCCGACGGGCCACGTACGCCGAGATCGAGGACTTGCCGCCGCCGAAGGACTTCGAGGTGGTCACCACGTCCGGGATCAGCCCCGGGTAGCGCATGAAGTAGAACATCGAGCCGGTCTTGCCCCACCCGGTGTAGATCTCGTCGAAGATCAGGACGATCTCCTCCCGGGTGCACAGCTCCCGCACCCCGCGCAGGAACTCCTCCGAGCACCACCGCATCGTCGAGGCGCTGAACGGCTCGATCAGCAGGGCGTACACGTCGCTTCGGCCCCGCCGGTCCCGGCTGGCGTCCACCGCCGCCCGGACCGAGGCCAGGTCGTCGTAGCCGAAGCTGACCACGCCCGGGATGCCGGGGAAGGCGAAGTGGTTCTGGGCGCTGCCGGTCAGGCTGCCCGAGCCGAGCAGCTTGCCGTGGAAGCTGATGTCGCTGCGCAGGATCGTGTTGCGCCGGCCGCCGTGGTACTTGTAGGCCAGCTTGACCGCGCCCTCGACCGCCTCCGCGCCGGAGTTCGGCAGGAACGACATGTCCAGGTCGCCGGGGAGCACCTCGGCCAGGTTGTGTGAGAGCGCGGCCAGGTACGGCGAGAAGTAGGTCTTGTGGACCTCCATCCGCTGCCGGGCCTGGAAGCGCTGGCGGGCGGCGAGGATGCGCGGGTGGTTGTGGCCGTGGCTGAGCACCCCGACCCCGCCGGTGAAGTCCAGGATGGCCCGCCCGTCGCGGGTGTGGATGTAGGCGCCCTGGGCGTGGTCGGCCAGCTCCCGGCCGAAGCCGAACGAGGTCATCAGGCTGACCTGGCTCTTGTTCACGTACTTGCGGTACAGGTTCTGCACCTGGTCGATCGAGAGCTGCTCGGCCGCGTCGACCGTGTAGAGCTTCGCCATGGTGGGTCCCTTCAGGATGGGTGAGGAGGGGGATTCAGCTGGTGGTGGGGGTGGGGGTGAGTCGGGCGGTCGCGGGCCGCGTCGCCCGCTCCCGCAGGGCGACGGCGGCCAGCGCCGTGCCGGCGGTGAGGATCTCGGCGAGGGTGGTGAGCACCCGGCTGGCGATCGCCGCGGTGACCGCCGCCGGCAGCGGCAGCACCGTGGCCAGGGCGGCGACCACGATCACCTCGCGGACCCCGGCGCCGTCCGGCACGAACAGGGCGAGCGTGCCGGCGGTGGTGGCCAGGGCGAACGCGCCGACGGCCACCGGCAGGGCGGTCCCGGCCTCCGCGCCGAGCAGGACCGCGAGGACCCACAGGTGCACGCCGGAGAGCACCCAGGACAGGCTCTGGTACCCGATCGAGCGCCGGACGTCGGCCGGCCGGGTGAGCGTGGCCGGGGGCGGCCGGCGGGTCACCCGGGCGGCCAGCGCGACCAGGGTGTCGATCACCCCGGGCCGGACGACCAGCACCGCCAGCAGCGCGACCGGGACGAGCAGCCAGGCCAGCCCGGTGCCGAGCACGGCCGGCGCGACCAGCAACCCCACCGCCCCGCCGGTCAGCATCACCACGACCAGGTTCACCAGGTACGTGCCGGCCATCCGGACCCGGCTGACGCCGGCCTGCTCGCCGAGGCGCAGCTGGGCCAGCAGCCCCCAGAGCCGGCCGGGCACGAACTTGCCGAGGAAGCCGACGAAGAACATCCGGATCCCGGCCCCGGTCGGCACCGGAGCGCCGAGGGCCGCCAGGGTCAGCGTCCAGGCACGGGTGCCGCAGAGCAGCCCCACCGCCGTGACCACCAGCGCGGCGAACAACCAGCCGGCGGTCTCCGGGCGCAGCAGCCGGCCCAGGGCCGACCACTGCTGTCCGCGCAGGGCCACCGTGACCCCGCCGACCACCGCCGCCACGAAGGCCACCGTCAGCACCGGCCGCAGCACCCGCCGCCAGCGGTGCCGGCCGCCCGGTCCGCCCGGCGCGTTCGTCGCCTCCGCCGTCGGGCCGGCGTCGCGTCCGCCCGCGTTCGTCGCCGGGGCCGTGCCGGGCCCGCCCGGCGCGTTCATCGGCGGGCCTCGGCCAGGCTCAGCGGCTGCGGCGTGGCCGTGCCGCGCAACCGGGTGAGCAGACCGACCGCCGCGCCGGCCACGATGGCCAGCTGGGCGACCAGGTGCACGCCGACGAAGTACGCCAGGAAGGCCGACCCGCGCTCGCGACGGACGAAGGGCAGCAGCCCCGGGTCGGCCAGCAGGAACAGCCCGAAGCAGACCACCGGTACCGCCCAGAGCGCCGGGTGCACCAGCCCCAACGGCAGGCTGAGCAGCACCAACGGGGCGACCAGCACACCCAGGGCGGGATTGACCGCGACACTGCCGGCGCGCATCCGGTGCGACCCGGCGAACGCCGCCAGCGGCAGCGACCGGCGGTACTGCTCCCGCAGCATCGCGCGGAACCCGGCGCAGTCGTCGTGCCGGCCGACCACCGTGTCGGTGAGCCGGATCCCGGCCACCCGCACCAGCCGGTCGCTGTACTCGACGTCCTCGGCGTCGCGCAGTCCCTCGTGGAACCGGCCGGCCGCGGCGAACACCGAGCGGCGCACCGCGGCCAGCGCGAAGACGGCGGTGCTGACCCGGCCGACGCTGCGCCGCCGCCACCAGTGCGCGTGCAGGACCTTGTAGTGCTCGATCGGCCCGTCGTCGTACAGCGGCCGGGTGTCGTAGGTGCCGTGCACGCAGCCGCACTCCGGGTCGGCCGCCAGCACCGCCAGCGCGTTGGCGATCGCGTCGGGGCGCAACGCCACGTCGGAGTCGACGAAGAAGAGGATCTCGCCGGTCGCCTCCCGGGCGCCGATGTTGCGGGCCGCCGACACGCCCTTGTTGCCGCCGCCGGCGACGATCCGGCACGGGTAGCGCGCCGCGATCTCCCTCGACCGGTCGGTGGAGCCGTCGTCGACGACGATCACCTCGTACGGCCGGTGCGTCTGGGCGAACACGGCGTCCAGGCACGCGCCGAGCGTTTTCTCGTAGTTGTAGTTCGGCACGATCACCGACACCGTCTGCTCATCAGCGGCCATTCGGCCTCTCCCTTTCACGACCGACGTCGGTTGTGACGTCCAGGAACTCCGATGTCGATGACGTTAGGCAGCCGTCGATCCCCGGCCAAGGTGGCGAATCCTTTTCCGGTGCCGATCTCCTCGAAGGTGGCAAGGGCGACTACGACCAAAAGCGCATTCCTGCGGCGTACCCGGAATGGTGCGCGTGGAGCGCGCACAGAAAGGCACCCGGTACGCCAGTCGGCGTACCGGGTGCCTTCGTTCGGTGGGTTGCTCTCAGTTGCGTTGGGTGAGGCGCAGCAGCATCGGCGGGCAGTCGTCGGCGGTGCTCAGCAGGAACCGCCGGGCCCGCCGCAGGCCCGCGCGCCACCGGGTGGGCAGCGACCGGGGTGGGGTCGGTGACGTGGCCGGCTCCGGCGGGGCGAGCCCGGTCCCCGACGCCGCCACCGAAGGCCGGGCGTCGACGGGCCGGACCGGCCCGGGTGCGGTGGTAACCGCGGGTCGCAGTTGGGTAGTGGTCACGGTTGCTCCTTCCAGTTGCGTTGTCGGCATCCGGTGGCGGTCACACCTCCGCCAGCCGGCCCCGGGCAAGGTCGTCCCAGCGCAGCGCCTGCGAGGTGAGACCGAGCCGGTGGTGGCAGTCGGTAAGCACGGCGAAGGCCACCGGGTCGTAGGGGTCGACGTCGATCGCCCGACGGTTCCAGTGGATCGCCGTCCACCAGTCGCCGGTGGTCAGGGCCAGGTCGCTGAGGTACCGCAGCGCCTGCAGGGCCCGGGTCCGGCACCACTCCCGTTCCGTCACCACCCACTGGGCGTCCTGCGTGGGCAGCAGGGGGCCCTGGTAGACCGCCACCGCGCGATGGAAGTGCTCGGCGGCCGCGGCGTGGTTGCCGGCGGCGACGGCGGCCTCGGCGTTGGCGATCCACCTGCCGAACGTGGTGACGTCGATCCGCAGCTCGTCGGCGCGCAGCAGGTAGCCACCGTCGACCGAGCAGATCTGCACCGGCGTCGGTCGGCCGGCCGGGCCGCCGAGCGCCCGCCGCGCGCCGTGCACCGCGGCCTTCACCGAGGTGGTACCCGCCGACGGCGGCAGGTGCGGCCAGAGTGCCTCACGCAGCGTGTCCCGGCTGACCGGCCGCCCGACGTGCAGCAGCAGGTACTGCACCAGTGCCCGGGACCGACCGGCCCGCCAGTTCGTCACGGGATTGCCATGAATGGTGATCTGGAAGCCGCCGAACAGTTCGGCGGTCGACGATTCTGCGTGGTACGACATGAGGACTCCGCTGTGCTCCGTGGTTGGCTGGGTGGGAGCGACAGGTCGACCATAAATTGCGTGCGTCGCGGCGGGCAGGTAGCGGGTGTTGTCCGGGGTGGGGAAGTAGCGTTTGGTAGTGCCACCCCTGCGACCTAGGTCGTAGTCCGGGTTGGTGGCTCGGATGAACCGGAAAAGGTGTGGCGGCCTCACGATGTTTCACATGACCTACTCGGTGAATGGGCTCGACCGGTACTTCCGGGTCGACGGCCCGGTCCGGCCGGCGGTGCCGGCGTTGGCAGCCATCGCCCAGGGCGGTGGCCAGGTGGTGGCGAGTTGGCGGGAGGCCCGCCCGGTCGTCCAGGTCATCTTCCAGTTGCGGTTCTTCGCCGGTGCCGCGGTGGCCGCTCCGCACGCCGTGGTGACCCGCCCCGGGGCGCTGCTGCTGGGCTCGCTCGCCTGGCTCTGCGCGACCTGGTTCGTCTATCTGCTCAACGGGCTGAACGACCAGGTCGAGGACCGGCGCAACGGTTCGCACCGGCCGTTGGCCACCGGGGCGCTGCCGACCGCCGCCGCCCGTCGGATCGCGGTCGGGCTGGCCGCCGCCGCGCTGCTGCTGGGCGCGGCGGTGTCGCTGCGGCTGGCCGGCCTGGTCGCGGTGATGCTGCTGCTCGGTTGGCTGTACTCGGCCGGTCCGCGCCCGCAGAAGGGCAACATGCTCGGCTTCGTCCTGGTCGTCGCCGCCGGTGGGGTGGTCACCTACCTGGCCGGCAGCGCGGCGGCGGGCGGCCTGTTCGAGCCGGAGCTGGTGGTGCTGATGCTGGCCATGTCGATGTGGATGGCGCTGGCCGGCACCACCAAGGACCTCTCCGACGTCGCCGGTGACCGGGCGGCCGGCCGGCGTACCCTGCCGGTGCTGCTCGGCGACCACGGGGCCCGCCGGCTGATGGCCGCGCTGGTCGCACTGGCCGGCGGGGTGCTGCTGATCGGCGCGCTGCTGGTGACCCCGACGCTGGCCGCGCCGGCGGCCGTGCTCACCGTCGGCGCGACGGCGGTGGTCGGCTGCCTGCTGGCCGGCACCGGGGCGACCGATCGGCGGCGGCAGCGCCGCCCGTACCGGATCTTCATGGTCAGCCAGTACGCCGTTCACCTGACGGTGCTGAGCCAGTTCGTCAACTGACAGCCGACTATTCGTCACACTTCCGTGCCGCCTTGGAAACACGCGTATCGTCGACTGTGGCCGCTGGACCTTGTGGTGCCAGCGGCCATGATCTAATCTGCGCGGCCCACGCGCTACCTGTGGTAATCTCGGGCGTGACAGGGGGGATCCATGGGGAAACCACATGAAATGGGACCTGTGGGTGAGGTCGAGTTGTCCTCAACGGCACGGGAAATTGTCGCCGCTTTCCAGGATTCGCTCCGTCGGCAGGGCAACGAGCTGGTCACCGGCCCCGAGGTCGTGGCGCAGCTCGCGATCCAGGTCCAGTCGGTGCTCGACGACATCGAGGCCCGCCTCTCCGGTGCCGACGCGACCTCGGTGGAGCTGGTAGGTGAGTCCCGACTCTTCAACGTCGACATCGGCGCCGACCGGGCCCGCCGGGGCATCCACCCGGTGCAGTCGCTGCGCGCGGCGACCACCCTCTTCGAGGTCATGCTGCGGATCCTCACCCGCGACCTGCCTCCCACCGACAGCGCCGCCGCGCTCCGGCTCAGCCGGGCGCTGCACGAGGCCATCATGGCCCGGGTCGCGTTGGCCTCACTGTCCTATGTGGGGTTTCTGATGGAGAAGCTCCAGGCCTCCCGGCAGGAGGAACGGACCCGGATCGCCCGGGAGCTGCACGACCGGGTGCTGCACGAGATGGGCCTGACCCTGCACCGGCTGGACCTGCACCGGCACTACGCCGACCGCGATCCGGCGCAGGCCCGGGCGAAGGTCGACGCGGCCATCGAGTCGCTGGACGAGGCGCTGCGCACGGTGCGGACCCTCTCCGCCGAGCTGCGCCGCTCGGTCGGCGAGTACGGCCTGGAGCGCACCCTGCGTGCCTACCTGGAGGCCAACGCGCCGACATCGGTGCAGTTCTCGGTGACCACCACCGGCGACGTCAAGGCGCTCCCGCCCGACGTGTCGGAGGAGCTCTATCTGATCATGCGGGAGGCGGCCCGTAACGCGTTGCGGCACGCCGACCCCGGCCGGCTGGAGCTCTCCATCGACGTGGGTGACGACGCGGTCGCCGCCGCGGTGGTCGACGACGGGGCCGGGTTCGACACCGGTGACCCCGACCGGGCCCGGGGCGGCCTGCCCTCGATGTACGAACGGGCGCTGTTGTTGCACGGCGTCCTGACCCTGACCAGTGCGCCCGGCAGCGGTACCCGCGTCGAGGTGCGAATCCCGTTCTCCGAGGCAGGGCTGTGAGCATTCCCGTACGGTCGCAGATCAGGGTGTGCCTGGCCGACGACCACAACCTGTTGCGTGACGGCATCCGCGAGATGCTCTCCACCGAGCCGGAGTTCGCGGTGGTGGGCGAGGCGTCGTCCGGCCCCGAGGCGCTGGCCATGGTGGCCCGGCTGCGCCCCGAGGTGCTGCTGCTCGACGTGGAGATGCCCGGTCCGGGTGCACGGGCCGTCATCCGCCAGGCCCGGCAGGTGGCGCCGGAGACCCGGGTGATCGTGCTGACGATGCACGACGACCCGGACATGGTGCACGAGTTGCTGGAGGCCGGCGCGGTCGCGTACCTGCTCAAGACGATCCTGCGGGACGACCTGATCGCCGCGGTCCGGTCGGTGGTCCGCCGGCCCAGCCAGAGCGTCCTGCTGGCGGTCTCTCGGGAGACCGTGGAACGGCTGGACCGGCAGAAGCCGCGCACCACGGGCACCCCGCTGACCGCCCGGGAGCTGGAGGTGCTCCGGCTCATCGCGGAGGCGATGAGCAACGCGCAGATCGCCAGCCGGTTGTTCATCACCGAGGCGACCGTCAAGCGGCACCTGACCAACATCTACGCCAAGCTGCACGCCGTGTCCCGGGTGGACGCCATCCGTAAGGCCACGGCCGCCCGGCTGATCAAGCCGATGGACGACCATCCCACCGTCTTCTGAGGGCGGCCCGGCGGGTATGACCGGGGTGTGACCGGAGCTGGCTAGCTTCGGTGGGGTCGGATGTCGACGAGGTGTCGCGGGTGTTGCCGGATCCTCGCCGACCGCCGTCGTCCATGCCGTTGTCCGGGTCCGCACTTCTGGGAGCAGCACATGTTCGGGCGAGAGGAGCTCCGCTACGTCCAACTCGTGGCCACCGAGGCCAGGGAGTTCGCGGTCTGGCCGATCGGTCGACGACCTCCCCGGGGCTGGCGGGTCGTCCCCTTCGCGGGCACCCTCGCCGCCTGTGGTCGCCACGTGGCGGAGCTGCACCACGCGGCGGCGACGCGCAGCGGTGGTGGGCAGGCACCGCAGTCGGCCGGCCACGAGCTGGTCGGGCTGTTGGCCAAGGCCGCCGGGGAGCAGCCGGATGCCGTCGCGCTCTCCGCAGGAGCACTGCGGATGACCTACCGCCAGCTCTGGGAGCACGTCGAGGAGCTGGCCGCACGCCTCGGCGAGGCCGGCGTCGGCCCGGGTGGACGGGTAGCCGTCGTCGGGCGACCGCCCGCGGACCTGGTCGTCGTCGTGGTCGCGGTACTGGTCGCCGGGGCCACCTGTGTGCTGGCCGAAGGCGGGTCGCCGGAGGCCACCGGCGAGGCGGTGCGGGCCGTCCGGCCCGACCTGGTGCTGGCCCCGGCCGGTACGCCCTGCGTGCCGCCCTGGTGGCCGGAGGCCCGCTGCCACTGGTCGGGCCCGACCGGGAGCACCTGGCACGCCTGGGGCACCACGGAGCAGGCCGCCGGGACCGGTGGGAGGGTGGCCACCCCGGCGAGCGCACCGGTGACCGGCGGGGCCCCGGCGGAGGCGGCCCTGGTCGTGTCGGCCTCGCCGGACGGCACCGGGGTGGTGTGGCGCGGCCAGCAACTCGCCTGGCTCGCCGGCGGCTGCGGGCTGCCCCGGCTGGGTTGCGGCGACCGGCTCCTGCCGTTGGCGCCGCTGGATGCGACGACGACCCTGGTGGTGGCGTTGCGCGCGTTGCTCACCGGGGCGGAGCTGGCGTTGCCCGCCGACGGCGACCGGTCGTCGGCCACCGGGCCGGTCCCGGCCCGGTGGCGGTTGCGCGTCGAACGGGCCGACGGATCGGTCGACGAGATCCAGGTGTTCGGCTTCGCCGAGACCACGATGCTGGCTGCGACCGTGGACCCGGCGACCGGTGAGCTGACGCCGTTGCCGCAGACCCGGGGGTGCGTGCTGGACGGGCACCTCGCGTCGGTCCCCCGGGGACAGGTCGGTGAGCTGTACCTCGCGGGCACCCCGCTGGCCGCCGGCTACCTGGACCGGCCCGAGCTGACCATGGGCCGGTTCCTGCCCGACCCGTCCGGCGCGGCGCCGGGCAGCCTCATGTTCCGCACCGGGTTGCTGGCCCGGCAGGTGGCGGAGCAGCGGTTCAGCCTGGTCGGACCGGCCAGCACCGGGAGCTGACCGGACGGCCCATCCGACCAGCGGCGTGTCGCGGCAACAACATCATGATCGCCGGGCGCCGGCCGGTGGGGTGGGTGTCTGTTGTGTCCGGTGGGTGGATGGTGGATGCGTCCGGGATGGATTGTTTCGTTCGTCGGTGAAGTGTATTTCCGGCCAGGTTGGGGTGGCGGGTTCCACTCGCATCTGGCCGTTGGCCTGCGCTTACGTCCGACTCGGTCGCGGCTGTCCCAGGATGCGGTACCTGGCTTTTTGGCTACTTGTGCTGCGTACCGACGACGGTCATTATGAGTTCGTTCCGGGATGCGGCATTGCACATTCATCCGACGTGGTGGTGTTTTTGCAGGTCAACTGCAGTGTCGTGGCCCGGAACGGATCGACCAGCCAATCAGTCGGAGCTATTTTACGAACGTGTTTCCGGCGCATGGCCTCGATGCGTCGGGGCTGGTCGGTGCCATGGTGGTACGGCCGCAGGCGCGGTGCCGCCATTTTTGAAGACTTCTCTGGGGCCGATTCTTGACTCGGCAGTGCCGCCGGGCGAATGTCCGACGACCGCGCGGGTACGGGAGATCAACGCATGAGTGGAATTGCCGGCTGGATCGACTTCCGCCGAGATATCGGTACGCGGTCGAGCATTCTGCGGGCCATGACCGGGACGATGCGTGATCGCGGTCCGGACAGTGCCGGTGTCTGGATGTCGGCCCACGCCGGCCTCGGCTACCGGGGGTTGGACACCGGGGCGCCCGGTGGCTCCGGGAACCTGGCCCGGGTGGAGTTCGGCGACGCGGCGGTGACGCTGGTGCACGCCGGGCCGATCTACAACCTCCGTGAGCTGCGCCGGGCGGTCGAGGCGGCCGGCACCCGACGTCGGGCCGAGTCCACTCCGGAGATCCTGCTGGAGACGTACCTGCGACACGGGGAGCGCTTCGTCGAGCAGCTCGACGGCATGTTCACCGTCGCCGTCTGGGACGGCCGGCACCGCCGGCTCCTGCTGGCCCGGGACCGGCTCGGACTCAAACCCCTCTACTACCACCGGTACGCCGACGGTGTCGTGTTCGCCTCCGAGCCCACGGCGGTCCTGACCCACCCGTTGGTCACCGCGCGACTGGAGCTGGCCGCGCTGCCCATCGTGCTCCAGCCACGGCTGACCCGGGCGGGGGAGACCCCGCTGGTGGGGCTGCGTGAGCTGGCCCCGGCCGAGCTGCTCGGCTGCACCGCCGAGGGCACCACCAGTCGGCGGTACTGGGAGCTGACCAGCGCACCGCACCACGACTCGTTCGACAAGACCGCCGCGCACGTCCGGGAACTGCTGGAGGAGAGCGTCGGCCGGCAACTGGCCACCGGGGTGCCGGGCGGCGCGATGCTCTCCGGCGGGGTCGACTCGACCTCCGTCGCGGCACTGGCGGCGCAGCTGCTCGGCGGTGGTGGGCAGCGGCTCGACACGTACTGCGTCGAGTTCGCCAGCGACCCGTCGCACTTCACCCCGACCGAGCTGCGCCCGGACGTGGACGCGCCGTACGCGGCGGCGGCGGCCGAGTTCCTCGGCACCCGCCACCACACCCTGACCGCCAGCGTCGAGGACCTGCTGGCCGCGATCCCGGCTACCCGTCGGGCCCGGGGTCTGCCCGGCTGGGGCCAGTTCGACGCCTCGATGTACCTGATCTTCCAGCAGATGCGCGAGCGCAGCGTGGTGGCGCTGACCGGGGAGGCGGCCGACGAGTTCCTCGGCGGGTACCCGTACTTCTTCAAGGCCGACCGGCTGGAGCGCGACACCTTCCCCTGGATCGGCGACGGACCCCGGCTGGTCGACTACCTCGCCCCCGAGCTGCGCGACGTGGTGCGGCCGGCGGCCGACGAGCGGGACCGGTACCACGACCTGCTCGGCCAGGTGCCGAGGCTGCCCGGGGAGGACCCGGCGGACGCCCGGATGCGGGAGGTCTTCTACCTCGGCATGGCCGGGCCGCTCGCGGTGATCCTGGACCGCAAGGAACGCATGAGCATGGCCCACGGCCTGGAGGTACGGGTGCCGTTCTGCGACCACCGGCTGGTGGAGTACCTGTGGAACGTGCCGTGGTCGATGAAGTCGGCCGGCGGGGTGAAGGGGCTGCTCAAGGCGGCCATGGCCGACCTGCTCCCGCCGGGCACCGTCAACCGGCGCAAGAGCGCCTACCCGCACGTGCAGAGCCCGCGCTACGACGAGGCGCTGATCCGGGAGGCGACCTGGATCGTCAACGACCCGGCCTCGTCGCTGCGCGCGATGTTCGACACCGCCCGGCTCAACGGCCTGATCCGGCAGATCACCGCCGGCCGGATGGACTCCGAACTGCCGGGCGGGGCGAGCCCGGCGCACCTGCTCATCCAGCTCGTGGAGCTGCGGGCCTGGATCGAGGAGAACAAGGTGGCGCTGCCGTGACGACCCCGGCCACCGGGCCGGAGGGCCACCCCGACGGTGGCCACCAAGCCGGACGGCACCCACGCCCCTGACGCACCGCCAGACGAAAGGCAGGCAGTCTGATGCTCGAACTGGTCCCCCTCGCCGAGGGCGTCGGCACCGAGGTCCGTGGCATCGATGTCACCGGCGACATCTCCGACCGCGACTTCGCCCGCATCCACCGGGCCTGGATGGACACCGCCGTCCTGCTCTTCCGTGACCAGAAGCTGACCCCGGAGCAGCACATCGCCTTCACCCGGCGCTTCGGTGAGGTCTTCGCGTACACCCGTTCGCAGTTCAACGACGTCGAGCACCCCGAGATCCTGTTGCTGTCCAACCTGACCCGCGACGGCAAGCCGATCGGCTCGGCGTACAGCGGGCGGGTCTGGCACACCGACGGCCACTACCTGACCAACCCGCCGGTCGGCTCGATGCTCTACGCCATCGAGGTGCCGCCGGTCGGCGGCGACACCTGGTACGCCAACATGTACGCCGCCTACGAGGCGCTGCCCGAGCGGGTCAAGGAACGCATCGAGGACCTGCGGGTGGTGATCAGCCGGGTCCAGTCCCGGCCGTACAACTACCCGGACCGGCCGGCGCCGACCGAGCAGGAACGGGCCGAGTGGGTGGACGTGTCGCACCCGATCGTGCGTCGGCACGAGGTGAGCGGCCGCAAGGCGCTCTACGCCGGCGGCAACGTGCCGTGGCGCATCGAGGGGCTGCCGGTGCACGAGAGCGCCCCGCTGGTCACCTTCATCCAGGAGTTCGCCGTGCAGCCCCGGTTCACCTACCGCCACCAGTGGCGGCCGGGCGACATCGTGCTCTGGGACAACCGGGGCGCCATGCACCGGGCCACCTACTACAACGACGTGGCGCACCGCCGGCTGCTGCACCGGACCACCATCGCCACCGACCGCCCGATCCCGGCCTGATCATGGCGACGTACGACTACGTGGTCGTCGGTGCCGGCGCGGCGGGCTGCGTGCTGGCCGGCCGGCTCACCGAGGACCCGACGGTGAGCGTGCTGCTGCTGGAGTCCGGCCGGCAGCGGCGCAGTCCGCTGCTGTCCATCCCGGCCGCCGAGACGATCCTGATGGGCAACCCGCGCTACGACTGGTGCTTCGACACCGAGGCGGACCCGACCATCGACGGGCGGAGCCTGCGCATCCCCCGGGGCCGGCTGCTCGGTGGATCGAACGCCATCAACGGCATGATCTTCGTACGCGGCCAGCGCCAGGACTACGACGACTGGGCGGCGCTGGGCAATCCCGGGTGGTCGTGGGAGGGGGTGCTGCCGTACTTCCGGAGCATGGAACGGGTGGCCGGGATCGGCGGGGACAGCCGGGGCCGGTCCGGGCCGATCGCGGTGGGGTTGCCCCGCGAACGCGACGAGCTCTGCGACGCGTTCCTGACCGCCGCCGGCAAGGCCGGTTACCCGGAGAACCCGGACTACAACTCCGGCGACCAGGAGGGGTTCGGCTACTACCAGGTCAACCACGACGGTGGGCGGCGGTCGTCGGCGCTGGGCGGGTACCTGCGGCCGGCCCGGCAGCGGCCCAACCTCACCGTGCTGACCGGCGCGCACGTCGGCCGGCTCCGCTTCGACGGCACCCGCTGCGTGGGGGTGACCTACCGGCACGGCGGCGCGGAGCACACCGCCGACTGCGGCCGGGAGGTGATCGTCAGCGCCGGCACGGTGCAGTCCCCGCAACTGCTGGAACTCTCCGGCGTCGGCCCGGCGGAGGTGCTGCGCAACGCCGGGGTGCCGGTGGTGCACCACCTGCCCGGGGTGGGGGAGAACTTCCGGGACCACTTCGCGGCCCGGCTGCGGTGGCGGGTCCGGCAGCCGATCACCTTCAACGAACGCTCCCGGGGCGTACGCCTGGCCGGCGAGGTGCTGCGCTACCTGGGCACCCGCCGCGGCCTGCTCAGCCTCCCGATCGCCCTCGGGCACGGCTTCGTGCGCACCAGCGACACGCTGGACCGGCCGGACGTGCAGTTCCACTTCGCCCCGGCCAGCTACGGCGCGGGCTCCACCCGGCGGCTGGACACCCGGCCCGGGATGACCGTCGGGGTGTACCCGCTGCGCCCGGAGTCGAAGGGCTCCATCCACATCCGCAGCGCCGATCCGGAGCAGCCGCCGGCGATCCGGCCCCGGTTCCTCGACACCGAGCTGGACCGGGCCACCCTGCTGGCCGGCATGCGGATCGCCCGGCGGATCGTCGAGGGCGCGCCGCTGGACGCCTACCGGGAGTTCGAGACCCAGCCCGGTCCGGACGTCCGCACCGACGACGAACTGCTGGCGTACGCCCGGGAACGGGGGGACACCTCCTACCATCCGGTGGGCACCTGCCGGATGGGCGACGACCCCGGCGCGGTGGTCGACGAGCGGCTGCGGGTGCGGGGGCTGGCCGGGTTGCGGGTGATCGACGCCTCGGTGATGCCCACCATGATCTCCGGCAACACCAACGCGGCCAGCATGATGATCGGCGAGAAGGGCGCGGCGCTGGTCCGGCAGGACCACCGGGCGGGGGCCGCCCGGTGACCGGCGCCCCGGTCACCGTCGGGCCGGGTGACCCGGAAAGCGCCGGGGTCACCGTCGGGCCGGGTGACCCGGACGACGCCGAGGTCGCCGCCCTGCTGCGGCGCTCCGAGGAGTACGCCCACTCGCTGTACCCGCCGGAGAGCGTGCACCTGCTGCCGGTGGCCGAGCTGCGCGCCCCCTCGGTGGCCTTCCTGGTCGCCCGCGACGCGGCAACCGGTGCGCTGCTGGGTTGCGGCGCGGTGGTGCTGCCCGAGCCCGCCGCCGGCACCCTCGCCGACGGTGCGGATCGTGCCGAGCGGGCCGGTGCCGGGGCGTACGCCGAGGTGAAGCGGATGTTCGTCGAGCCCGGCGTGCGTCGCCGGGGGGTCGGTGCCCGGATCCTCGCCGCGCTGGAGCAGCGGGTCCGGGCCGCCGGGGTGGGCACCGTCCGGCTGGAGACCGGGCCGGACCAACCCGAGGCGATCGCGTTGTACCGGCGACTCGGCTACGTCGAGCGGGGACGCTTCGGCGACTACCCCGACGACCCGCTGAGCATCTTCATGGAGAAGGCCCTCGATCCGCCGGGGGCCGGACAGGAACAGGGGTCAGGGATGGACACGACACCGCGCCCGGTGCTGGTGGTGGTCGACGGCTACTCCTCCGGGGCACAGCTGCCGGGGTTGCTGCGCGAACGCGGCTGGGACTGCGTACACGTGCAGAGCAGCCCCGACCTGCCGCCGTACTTCCTGGCCAGCTTCGACTCCACCGCCTGGATCGACAGGTACGGCTACCTCGGTGACCTCGGCGCGCTCACCGACGTGCTGGCCCGGTACCGGCCGGCGGCGGTGCTGCCCGGCTCGGAGAGCGGCGTCGCCCTGGCCGACCTGCTCGCCGAGGCGCTCGGCCTGCCCGGCAACTCCCCACAGAGCAGCGCCGCCCGACGCCACAAGTACGAGATGCACAACCGGTTGAAGGCGGCCGGCCTGCGCAGCATGGACCACTACCTGGCAGGTGACCTGGCCGGGCTGCTCGACTGGGCCGGCGGCGGCTCGTGGCCGGTGGTGCTCAAGCCGCCGGCCAGCGCCGGCACCGACTCGGTGACGTTCTGCGCCGACGCCGGGGAGCTGACCGGGGCCTTCCAGCGCCTGCACGGCGCGGTCGACCAGCTCGGCAACCGCAACGACACCCTGGTCGCCCAACGCTTCCTGACCGGGCAGGAGTACTTCGTCAACGGGATCAGCGGCGACGGCCGGCACGTGGTCACCGAGATCTGGCGCACCGACAAGATCCGGGTGCCCGGCGGCGGCTGGATCTACGACCGCAGCGTCCTGTTCGACCCCACCCAGCCCGAGCAGAAGGAACTCGTCGACTACGTGCACGGGGTGCTCGACGCGCTCGGGGTCAGCTACGGCGCCCACCACACCGAGCTGATGGTCGGCCCGGACGGCCCGACCCTGGTGGAGTGCGCCTCCCGGATCTCCGGCGGGCTGAACCGGCCGGCCGCCGCGCACGCCGTCGGCGCGAGCATGCTCGACCTGGTCACCGAGATCGTCGTCGAGGGGCCCGGCTTCGTGCCCCGGTACGCCGACAGCCGGCCCGGCCACGCCGCCCCGCTCTGGCAGGTGCAGTTCATCTCCACCGTCGACGGCGTGGTGGTCGAGTCGCACTACGCCGAGCTGCTGGCCAGCCTGCGCAGCCGTACCTGGTTGCAGCGGGCCCCCCGACCGGGCGACCGGGTCTACCGCACCAACGACCTCTTCTCCAGCCCCGGCATCGTCTTCATGACCCACCCGGACGTCGACGTCCTGGCCGCCGACCACGCCCTCGTGCGGCAGTGGGAGCAGGAGAACCGGCTCTTCACCGTCGCCTGAGACACCGCACCAGCGGGCCGTTCCGCGCCTTGAGAAGGGACACCAGCGTGCCTGACACCGACCGCTTCGACTACGCCGACAACCTCACCCGCGCCGGCCGGTACCGCGACCACCGGGGCGCCTTCTGGCCGCCGACGGCAAGCTACCGACCGATCGGGCTGGACCTCGCCCCGGCCACCCCGCAGCTGGACGCCGACTTCCCCACCGCGCTGGCCGGGCTGCGTACCGCGATCGAGGCCGAGTGGGCCGGGGCCAAGGAGCACGGCATCGCCGTACCCCGGCGGTTGGCCGACCCGGCGGTCACCGCGGCGGCGCTGCGCCGGGTCGCCGGGCTGCTGCCGGCCGAGGCCGACCGGCGGGCCGCGTCGCTGCGCGCCGACGCGGTCGAGCACGGCTACACCGACGAGATCCTCAAGGAGCTGACCGGCCTGGTCGAGGAGGTCACCCTGGTCGCCGGGCAGGTTTCCACCTGGTACGGCAAGGACATCCGGGGTCTGCCGACGGCGTTCGCCTGCCGTCGTGACGACCAGCGGCAGGCCGACGTGGACCGGGCGCTGGAGTTCCTGCCGGACGTCCCGCCGTACCTCGGGCGGCTCCACGCCGACCTGCGCCTGGGTGACCTGCCGGCGTTCGGCGCGGCGCAGCTGTTCTTCATGGCCGGCGAGGGTGACCTGCACCCCAAGCACATCGCGTACTTCCTGCCGGAGGACGAGGGCGTCAAGTACTCGCCGTTCAAGAAGACCTACTACTTCGCCAACGTGCACCGGGCGCTGGTGCGGGGGGTCTCCGGGCCGCTCGCCGCCGACCTGCTCACCCTGGACACCCCGGTCGACCTCGACGACGAGCGGTTCGCCACCATCGGCACGCTCGGCGTGCTCAGCCACGAGTTCGGGCACTTCGTGCAGCGACCGGCGACCTCCTTCAAGGAGCTCAACGCCGCCGACCGGTGGGCCTCGGTGGTGCTCCAGGAGGTCGCCGCCGACGTCTTCGGCATCCTGATCCTCGCCGAGGTCTGGGCCGAACGTCTCGCCCTGACCCCGGCCGACGTGATCGCCTACTACCTGGCCGAGTGCCTGCGCTACGTCAGCCGGGGGCTGGGCCACTTCCCGGACAGCGACGGCATGTACCTGCAGCTGTCGTACCTGGTGCAGGTCGGTGCGCTGGAGACCGACGGGGTCCGGCTGGTCGGCGGGCACAGCGCGGTGGTGGCCGGGCTGCGGTCGCTGGCCCGGGTGCTTGCCGACTTCCTGCTCGCCGGGGACGCCGAGCTGGCCGGTCGGCTGCACCACGACTACGGGCCGGCCAACCCGGCACCGCTGCGGGCCCTCGTCGACGCGCTGCGCCGGCGACCGGCCGGCTCGGTCGAGTACGGACAGTCGCACACCACGATCGCCACGGCCGACGGGGAGAACCAGCAGTGATCAAGGTCGAGCAGCACCTGGAGCAGGTCCGCGAGTACTACCGCACGCACCGTTCGGTCGACGGGCAGGCCGAGGGCACCATCTACGCCATCTGGGAGCGGGGCCGGGCGTTCAACGACTCGGTCACCCCCTCCACCTACGTGCCCGAGTACCGGTCGCACATGACCCTCAAGCTGCTGTCGTTGACCGCACCGGGCGCGGCCGTCTTCTCCCTCGGCTGCGGCAACGGCTTCGTCGAGGGCGACCTGGTGGCCCTGGACCGGACGGTACGGGCGATCGACTTCAACGACGAGGCGGTCGCGCTCACCCGGGGCCGGGGGGTGGACGCCTTCGTGGCCGACTACTTCGACCTGACCCCGGCCGACCTGGCCGGCACCGACCTGCTCTACGCCGACGGGTTCCTCGGCCACGTCTTCACCGCCGAGGAGACGGTCACCCCGGCGCTGGCGCAGCTGACCGGGCTGGGGTTGCGCTCCGGGGCGTACGTGGTGCTCTCCAACGACGCCCCGTACGACCCGGCGGCCGACTACGCCCCGCACGAGCGGGTCGCCGGGTTCTGGTTCGTCTCCCGGGAGTACCTGGGCCAGGAGCTGGCCCGGGCCGGCCTGGTGCCGGTGGAGAGCTACTACTTCCCGTACCTGCGGCCGATCAGCGGGCTGCGCAACCGGACCATCTGCGTCGCCCGGGTGCCCTGACATGCCGATCTCGCAGGAGTTCGCCGCCCGGCTGCTGCCGGTGCTGCCGGCGGTGGTCGAGACCTACCCGACCCCCTTCCACATCTACGACGAGCGGGGCATCGTCGACACCCACCGGGAGCTGGTGGCGGCCTTCGACGGTGCGCCGTACCGGCAGTACTTCGCGGTCAAGGCGCTGCCCAACCCGACCGTGCTGCGCACCCTGCTCGCCGAGGGCAGTGGTCTGGACTGCGCCTCCCCGGTCGAGCTGGAGCTGGCCGAACGGCTCGGGGCCCGCGCCGACGACGTGGTCTTCACCTCCAACAACACCACGGTCGCCGAGTACGAGTCGGCGCTCAAGGCCGGCGCGTTGATCACCTTCGACGACCGGTCCCTGCTGGACAAGGTGGACCGGCTGCCGGAGCTGGTCGCCTTCCGGGTCGCGCCGCACGGCACCGCCGCCGGCTCGGCCCTGATGGGCAGCGCCACCCACTCCAAGTTCGGGGTGCCGCTGGCCGAGCTGGCCGACGCCTACCGGGCCGCCCACCGCCGGGGGGTACGCCGGTTCGGCATCCACGGGATGATCTGCGCCAACGAGCTCAACCTGGAGCGGGCGGTCCGGGCCGCCGTCGAGGTGGTCGAGCTGGGTGCGCGGATCGCCGCCGAGACCGGCATCGAACTGGAGTACGTCAACATCGGCGGCGGCCTCGGCATCCCGTACCGGCCGACCGAGCGGCCGATCGACATCCGGGCGTACGCCTCGGCGATCCTGGCCGCCCGGCGGCGGGCCTTCACCACCCACCGGCCCCGGATCGTCACCGAGATCGGGCGGTACCTGACCGGGCCGCACGGCGTACTGGTCAGCCAGGTGGTCAACCGGTGCCGCAAGGGGCAGGACATCGTCGGGCTGGACGCCTCGATGTCGGCGCTGATGCGGCCCGGCTACTACGGCGCGTACCACCACATCAGCCTGCCGTACGCCGCCGGCCGACCCGAGACGCTCGTCGACGTGGTGGGCTCGCTCTGCGAGAACAACGACAAGTTCGGCGTCGACCGGCTGCTGCCCGCCCCGGCCGAGGGGGACATCGCGCTGATCCACGACACCGGCGCGCACGGGCACGCGATGGGGTTCACCTACAACGGACGGCTGCGGCCGGCCGAACTGCTGCTGACGGCGGCCGGCGAGGTGGTCGAGATCCGTCGGGCGGAGACCTTCGACGACTACCTCGCCACGGCGCGCTGGACACCCACGAAGATCATGGAGAGCACCAGGTGACTGACGAACAGAGCCGGACGTACGTCGAGCAGGCCTTCGCCCGGCGGGACCGGCTCACCCCGGACGAGGTGGCCGAACTGCGGCCGTACGTCGAGGCGGGGCTGGCCGGGCTGGACCGGGGGGAGCTGCGCGCGGCCCGGCCGGAGGGCGACACGTGGATCGTCGACGCCTATACCAAGCAGGTGATCCTGCTGTCCTTCCTGACCCATCCCAACCTCATGGCGCAGTCCGGCCCGGGTCGGCCGAGGACGTACGACAAGGTGCCGTTGAAGTTCGAGACCTGGACGGCCGACGACTTCGAGAAGTCCCGGCTGCGGGTGGTCCCGGGCGCGGTCGTCCGGTACGGCAGCCACATCGCCCCCGGCGCGGTGCTGATGCCGTCCTTCGTCAACGTCGGCGCGTACGTCGGTGCGGGCACGATGGTGGACACCTGGGCCACCATCGGCTCCTGCGCCCAGATCGGCCAGCGCTGCCACATCTCCGGCGGCGCGGGCATCGGCGGCGTGCTGGAACCCCTCGGTGAGCAGCCGGTCGTCATCGAGGACGACGTCTTCGTCGGCGCCCGCTGCGAGATCGCCGAGGGGGTCCGGGTACGCGCCGGCGCGATCCTCGGGATGGGTGTCTACCTGGGCCGTTCCACCCCGATCGTGGACCGGGCCAGCGGTGCGGTGAGCTACGGCGAGGTGCCGCCGAACGCCGTCGTGGTGCCCGGCAGCCGGGCCGTCGCCCAGCAGCCGGGGCTGTCGTTGGCCGCCGCCGTCATCGTCAAGTACGCCGACGAGCGGACCCGGGGCAAGACCGCCCTGAACGACCTGGTGCGGGACTGATCCGGGTGACGCGGAGCCCGTTCGCCCGACTGCGGGACCTCCTGCGCGACGTGCCCGCCCCGGCGGGGTGGGACCCGATCCCGCTGCACCTGGGGGAGGCCCGGCTGGTCGAACCGCCGCTGGACGTCGCCGCGTTGGACGCCGTGGACGGCTGGACCCGCTATCCGGAGCTGGGTGGTTCGGCGGAGCTGCGGACGGCGTACCTCGGTTGGTTGGCGCGGCGGTTCGGCGGGTCCTTCGGTGAACCGGCGGACGCGGGGCTGATGACGGACGCGGAGCTGGCGGCGGACGCCGGGTTGGCGGTGGAGCCGACGCCGGGGAGCAAGCAGGCGCTGGCGGTGGTGATCGCCCAGGCCGTCCGGCGGGCCCGGGCACGCGGGGTGACCGACCCGGTGGTGGTGCTACCGAACCCCGGCTACCCGACCTACCTGGCCGGCACCGAGGCCGCCGGCGCCCGACCGCTCTGCTACCCCGGCACGGTGGACGACGGGCCGGCGGACGACGGGTCGGGGCTGGCCGATCCGGTGGACGCGCTGGCCGCGGCGGTCGCCGCCGGGGCGGGACGGGTGGCGGCGGTGGTGGTCTGCCATCCCGGCAACCCGGACGGCGAGACGTTGACCGCCGGGCAGCTCGCCCGCGCCGCCGAGGTGGCCCGGCGGGCCGACGCGGTGCTGGTGGTCGACGAGTGCTACGTCGACCTGTGGCTCGGCACCGCACCGGCCGGGTTCCTCTCCGACCCGGCGGCGCTCGCCGACCCGGGGCTGTCCTTCGTGGTGCTGCACACCCTCGCCAAACGCTCCGGAGCGCCCGGCCTGCGCAGCGGCTTCGTCGTGGGCGACCGGCACACCGTGGCGGCCTACGCCGAGTACAACCGCACCTGCGGGGTGTCGCTGCCCCGCCCGGTCTGTGCCGTCTCCGCCGCGCTCTGGTCCGACGACACCCACGTCGCCCGGGCCCGCGCCGCCCTGGCCCGCAACTGGGACACCGCCGACGAGCTGCTCAAGGACCTGCCCGGCTACCGGCGACCGGGTGCCGGCTTCTTCCTCTGGCTGCCGGTACCCGACGACCCCGGGACCACCCGCCGGCTCTGGCGGGACCAGGCGCTGACCGTCATGCCCGGCCGCTACCTCGCCGTCGACACCGCCGCCGGGAGCAATCCGGCTGCCGCCGGGAAAGACCCGGGCGTCGACACCGCCGCCGGGAGCAATCCGGGCGCCGGTCACCTGCGGGTGGCGCTCGTGCACGACGAGGCCCGGACCGAGGTGGCGTTGACCCGGCTACGGGCGGGCCTGACGTGACCCGCATCGAGGAGGACGACCGATGACCGTCGGTGAACAGGTGCCCGAGGCCGTCGACACCGGTGTCGATCCGGTGGCCATCGCCCAACGGCTGGTCCGCTTCGACACCACCAACCCGCCCGGCGCGGAGGCCGCCTGCGTCACCTGGATCCGTGACCTGCTCGCCGGGGCCGGCCTGGAGACCCGGCTGGTCGGCGTCGACCCGCAGCGGCCGAACCTGGTGGCGCGGCTGCCCGGCCGGGGCCTGGAGCCACCGCTGCTGCTGCACGCCCACGTCGACGTGGTGCCGGTGACCGGCCAGCCGTGGACCCGGCCGCCCTTCGCCGGTGAGATCGTCGACGGTGAACTCTGGGGCCGGGGCGCGGTCGACATGAAGGGCCAACTGGCGATGATGCTGTCCGCGCTGCTGCGGATGCGGGCGCACGGTCAGTCACCGCCGGGTGACATCATTCTCGCCGTGGTGTCCGACGAGGAGACCGGCAGCGACGTCGGCGCGCGGCTGCTGGTCCGGGAGTACGCCCACCTCTTCGCCGGGGTGCGGTACGCCGTCGGCGAGGACGGCGGCGCGGAGCTGGGGCTCGGCGGCCACGCCCGACTGCACCCGGTGGTGGTCGCCGAGAAGCGGACCTGCTGGGTGCGGGTGACCTTCCGGGGGCCGGGCGGGCACGCCTCCCGGGTCGCCGCCACGGGCTCGGCCGTCGGGCAGCTCACCCGGTTCCTGGCGGCGGTCTCCAGCGGCGGGCTCGACGTCGAGCTGACCCCGGTGACGCACCGGATGCTCGACGAGCTGGCCCGCGCCCTGCCCGCGGCCATGGGCGACCGGATCGCCGCCTTCCACGCCGCCCCGACCGACCCGGGCACCCTGGACGGGCTGCCCGAGGAGACCGCCCGCTACCTGCGGTCGGTGGTACGGCACACGGTCGCCGTCACCGGGGTCGAGGGCGGCACCGGCCCCAACGTGCACCCCGCCGAGCTGACCGTCACCGTCGACGGGCGGGTGCTGCCCGGGGCGTACCCCACTCAGTCCTTCATGGACCAGCTGCGGGCCCGGACCGGCCCCGACGCGCGGCTGGACCTCTTCGTCGAGGGCGAGATCTCGCCCGCGCCCCGGCTGGACGGCTGCTACGACCGGCTGGTGGCCGCGCTGCGGGCGCACGACCCGGCCGGGGTGCCGCTGCCGGTGCTGACCACGGCCTCCACCGACGCCCGGCTCTTCAGCCAGCTCGGCATCGCCTGCTACGGATGGCTGCCGCTGCCGGCCGGGGCCGGCTACCGCGACCGCCTGCACCAGGCCGACGAACGGATCTCACTCGCCGCCCTGGATTTCGGGGCCGACTGCTACCACAGCTTCCTGTCCGGACGGAGCCACCCGCATGCCCGCTGACCCGTACCCCCGGCTGACCGAGGTGTCGACGATCGCCGACCTCCCACCGCAGGAGTGGGCGGCGCTCTCGGCCGGGGCCTCGCTCTACCAGACCCACGGCTGGCTGCACTGGGCCGAGGAGTACTTCGACCTGCCCACCCGCTACGTGCTGGCGTACGACGCCGACGGCACGCTGGTCGGCGCGGTGGTGACCAACCTGATGACCGAGGTGCCGACCCGCTTCACCACCTGGTACGACCCGGTCAACATGTTCCTCGCCCCGCACGTCGACCCGGCCGGCGCGGCCGAACGCTGGTTCCCGGTACTGCTGGTGGGCGGCTGCAGCGGCTACCACGGCGAACTGCTGCTCGACGCCCGGCTCGACGCCGACGCGCAGGCCGAGGTACGCCGGGCGATCCTGGACCGCTGCCGGGAACTGGCCGCCAGGTGGGGGGCCCGCAGCACGGTCTTCATGTACCTGCCGAAGGAGGCCGCCGAGGAGGTCTGCCGGAGTTGGGGCGGCACCGCACCCGTCGTGGCCACCTCGGCGGAGGCGGTGATCCCGCTCGACGGCGGGGAGACCGACTTCGCCGACTACCTGGCCCGCTTCCCCAGCGCCCGCCGCAGCAAGCTGCGCAAGGAGGTCGACGGCTTCACCGCCGCCGGATCGCGCATCGGCCAGCACCTGCTCGCCGACGTGCTCACCGAGGTGGCCCCGCTGCTCGGCGCGCACCAGCGCAAGTTCGGCGCGACGATCACCGACGAGGAGACCGGGCAGTACTTCGCCCTCCAGGACAAGTACCTCGGTGCCGGCAGCGTGGTCTTCACCGACGAACGCGACGGCCGGATCAACGGCTTCACCCTCTGCTACGCCCACGGCGACACCCTCTACTCCCGGGCCGCCGGCTTCGGCCCGGACGCGGCCCCCTTCGCCTACTTCAACCTCGCCGTCTACGCCCCGATCCGGCACGCCCTGGCCACCGGCCGACGGGCGGTGGCCCTCGGCGCCGGCAGCTACCAGGGCAAGGTGCTACGCGGCGCCCAGGTGCACGGCCTCTGGTCCACGGTGCTGCCCCCGCACCCCCTGGAACCGTCCTGGCACGACGCCCTCACCCGCCCCTTCCCCCAAGCCGTAGAAGCCGGCATCTGTAAGGAAGGGCCCCCTGTTAACGCTTTCTGATGTAGAAGGGCCCCTTCCAAACCGCCCACGACCGCCGGCTCAGTCGACGGTGATCAGCTCGCGGGGGCGGCCGTGCTGGGCGTCCAGCGAGGGGTCGGCCAGCGGCAGGTCACCCGCGCGGGCGCGGGCGACAGCCGCCGGGTCCAGCGGTACGACGGCCAGCCCCGGATCGTCGAGCCCGGCGTCGGCCAGCAGGCCCCCGTCCGGGCCCCAACCACCGCTGCCCCCGCAACCGTCGTACGGGCCGCTGCGGGCACAGTGGTTGGCCACCACCACGTACCCGGCGTTGTCGAAGGCGCGGGCCGGCCCGAGCACCGCCCGCTTGCGCACCCCGGCACCCCGGTCGAACATCGCCGAGACCAGGTACGCCTGGCAGCCGTCCAGCGCGGCGGCCAGCGCGTGCCCGGGGAAGCTGGCGTCCCAGCAGATGCCGAGCCCGAGTCGCCAGCCGTCGAGGGCCAGCGTGCACCCCGCCGCCCCGGGGGTGAAGCCGGCCGCCCGTTCCGCCGCGTCCAGGTGCTGCTTGTCGTACCGGCCCAGCCGGGCACCGTCGCGGCCCAGCACGACCACCGAGATGTGCAGGGTTCCCCGCTCGGGGTCGCGAACCGGCGCGCCGACCACGACAGCGGTACGCGCCCGCGCGCAGGCGGCGGCGAGCACGTCGAGCCGGGGGTCGTCCGGACCCAACGGGTACCGCCGCGGCTCCCCGACGATCGCCGGCAGGTCGTACCCGGTCAGGAACAGTTCCGGCAGGACGAGCAGCGCAGCCCCGGCGTCCCCCGCCCGAGCCACCAGCCGCGCGGCGGTGGCCACGTTCGCCGGTACGTCCAGCGGGGCCAGGCCGGCCTGCCCGGCGGCCACCCGGACCGGAGCCACCGGCACCGCGCGCAGGCTTGCCGGGTCGGTCTGCGCCACCAGGGTCGTCGGGGTGGAATGGGCGTCGATCCGGGCCGCCGCAGGGGTACTCACACCCGGACGTTACCCAGGATGCTCCGAGGAGACCCCCGGCTTCAGCCGGTCGGGGCGATCGCCACCGGCCGTCTCAGGTGGTGGCCGGGGCCTTCACCACGGTCGGGGCGACGGCGGTGAAGCGGTTCTGCACGCCGTACCAGAGGGCGCCGAAGGCGATCACCCCGAGCACGGCGCAGACCGCCCAGGCGGCCCGCCCGAAGAACTGGAACAGGGTGGTACCGATCAGCGGACCGAAGGCGTACCCGGCGGACTGCACCGCCGAGAGCGCCCCGATGTACCGGCCGCGTAGCTGCACCGGTGCGGCCATCGCCGGGTACGCGTTCAGCGAGGGCGCGTTGACGATCTCCCCGAAGGTCCAGATGAGCGCGCCCACGACGAAGACCCAGATGCCCCCGGCGAACCCGAACACGGCCAGGCCCAGCCCGATGCAGAGCGAGCCGACGGCGATGGCGGTGCGGATCGGCAGCCGCTGCACGGTCCGGGTGAGCGGCAGTTCCAGGGCGATGATGATGGCCCCGTTGAGGGCGATGATGGTGCCGTAGAGCGACACCGGGTGCCCCTGCTCGCCCAGGTGCAACGGCAGGATGACCTGGTACTGGATCTCGGCCAGAGCGGTGGCGAACATCGCCACCAGCACCGCGAGGTACCGACGGTCGTGCAGCATCCCCCGCCCGCCGGCTTCCGGTGCGGCGTCCGAGGTGGCCGGTAGCGCCGGGTCGCCGGCGTGCGCGGCGGCCCGGACGTCGGGCAGCAGGAAGATCGTCACCAGGCCGAAGGTGAGCGCGGTGCCCGCGTTCACCAGAAACACCGCAGTGTACGAGTGGGTCGCCAGCCAGGCCCCGATCAGCGGCCCCAGGGTCGCGCCCACGTTGAGCCCGAGCCGGCTGGCGGCGGTGGTGGTGACGAGCCGGTGCAGCGGGGTCAGCTCGGCCAGCATCGCGGCGGCGGCCGGCCGGTACGCGGCGGTCAGCACCCCGGCGGCCAGACTGGTCACCATCAGCCAGGTGTAGCGCGTCTCGAAGGCGATGGCGGCCACGGCCACACTGGACAGCAGCGTGGAGCCGATGATCACCTGCCGGGGGCCGATCCGGTCGGAGAGCAGGCCGCCGGCGAAGACCCCCCCGATGGAGCCCACCCCGTAGAGGGTGAGCACCACGCCCGCCGCGGCGGGGCTGAAACCGAGGCTGGTCAGGTACAGGATCAGGAAGATGGCGAGGAACGCGCCCATCCGGTTGACCGCGATCCCGACGAGCAGCACGACCACCGGGCGGGGGAGCGTACGCAGGGTCCGCAGGGTCCCGGGCGAGCCTGCGGGGTCCGATTCGGCCATGGCGCGCGTCCTTCCGTCCACGGTGCGCCGCCCGATCCGTGAGACCGGCCCCACCGTCACCGAGCGTATCGACCAGCGTGCATTGTAGGGTTTTCCGAGGTCTCCCGGAGCCCGTCGGATCGCCGCCACCGGGCGCGGCGTCCACGCCTGTGCCGGCACCCCTGCTCCGACCTGCTGCCTTCGCGCCGGCGGCCTGCGCAACGGTCGGATGTGTGACAACAGGGGTGAGTCCTGAATCACACCCGCCGCGCATTCCGCCAGCTCACGGCCTGTTTCAGAAGTGTTTCGAGTTTGCTGGAGCGGACCACCTCTGGGGGCCTCAGGGCAGTCGTACTCGTCGCGTTCTCTGCGGGTCCTGCGCCATGCCTCCGGCGTGACGGGCACGTCGGCGCGCCTCACCTCCCGAAGACGCCCATCGCGTTGACGATCCCCATCCGTCAGGACTGCCTCCACCCCGCCATCGGGGGCAACTTCCTTGTTGTAGTGGTCTCGGGGGTGCTCGTGGGGACTGTTTCCCGGTTGTTGTGGGGCATCCGTGACGGCAGATTCCCCTGGCTGCTACTTGGCGTCACACCCGTGACGTGTCGGATCCGGAAGCTGCGCTCGTTCCCGGCCGGCCGCGCGGCAGTACGAGGTGAGCCGGCGCAGTCGTCCCTGCGGCCCGCTCCTTCCCAAGGACGAGGGACCGATTGAGGATCGTCAGGGCGAAGCGTGTGTGCCGTCGGCTACTCGTCCCCAGTAATGTGGTGAGTTCGCGGCCGGCCTTCCGGTCTTCTGCAGCCTGTCACCACGGTTGACCTAGGAGGCGATCTTGGGCAGCAAAGTGAATGAAAACGAGGAACTTGATCTTTAGCGCCCCAGGTCAGGAAGCCTCTTCCCCGCCCACGCGGGGGTGATCCCGGCTTGACGGTCGGATGCGCCACCCCGTCGACCTCTTCCCCGCCCACGCGGGGGTGATCCCGGCTTGACGGTCGGATGCGCCACCCCGTCGACCTCTTCCCCGCCCACGCGGGGGTGATCCCTGCCCGCTCCACCCTGGCCAGAACGGCCGGGTCTCTTCCCCGCCCACGCGGGGGTGATCCGGTGGCGTCGGTGGGCACCCAGCCTGCGGCTTGCTCTTCCCCGCCCACGCGGGGGTGATCCGTTCAACTCGGCCTCGGGTCTGGTGGCGAACCACTCTTCCCCGCCCACGCGGGGGTGATCCGGCCTCGGACTGGATCCGATGGCGCTCATCCTCCTCTTCCCCGCCCACGCGGGGGTGATCCCTCCACCTGGTCGAAGCCGACCGACGTCTCCGGCTCTTCCCCGCCCACGCGGGGGTGATCCCGGTCAGCGAGGCGCGGAGTCGCCGGACCCAGTCTCTTCCCCGCCCACGCGGGGGTGATCCGGCGATTACGCGCGGGTCCTTGCTGGCACTGGCCTCTTCCCCGCCCGCGCTACCTCTTCCCCGCCCCACGCGGGGGTGATCCCGGACATAGGGGGGATACCCCGCCCCCGGGCCGCTCTTCCCCGCCCACGCGGGGGTGATCCCCCGGTGGACGTCAGCTACCGGCTCTCGCCCGCCTCTTCCCCGCCCACGCGGGGATGATCCCGCCTCTGCAGGGCCGGTCGTTATGGGGTCAGGCCGATCAGCATCGCCAGGCGGGTCACGCCGGCCACCGCCGGGCCGTCCCGGGCGATCCGGGCCAGCAGGGTACGGCCCACCGGTCGGCACCGGACCTCGGTCGGCGCGGTCCGGTCCGCCTCGACCAGCATCCGCCCTGCTCCGGCGAGGTCACCCAGATCCAGGTACGCCCGTGCCATATCGAGCAGGTACGCGGCCCGGTGCTCGGGCGGCAGCCGCTGCCAGTGAGGCTCCCTGGTTACCTGCTCGTGGCCGCGTACCGCCTCGGCGGGCTCGCCCAGCTCGACGGCCGCCGCCACTCGGGCCAGCGCCACCACGGTCGGTCCGAACGCGAGCTGATGGTGGTCGTCGCCGTCGCCGAGGCGTACCGCGATCTCGGTGGCTTGCCCGACCAGCTCCGCGACGCCGCGCGGGTCACTGCGACCGGCGGCGGCGAGGGCGGCCTGGAGCAGCAGCGACCCACCGACCGCCAGGGCTTCCGGCGGTCCCTGGCCGGGCACGGCCGGCGCGATCCGGTGCGCTGCGGCGAGCGTCGTCGCCACCGCCAGCCGACCCCGCCCCGCCGCCCGCAGCACCTCACCGAGCGACACCACCGCCGTGGCCGCCAGCACCGGATCGTCGCCCGCCATCGCCACCGCCCGGTTGGCGGCCAGCCAGGCACCCTCCACGTCACCGAGCTTGACCAACGATGACGCGGCAATCCGGTACGCCTGCACCCGCAACGCCGAACGCCGCGCCGGATCGTCGGCGGGCAGCCGCCGGGTGACGTCCAGCAGGCGCGGCAGCAGCCGCAACACCTGCGGGTAGCCGGCATGTTGGTACGTCAGCCAGGCGTGCCTCACCTGCCGCCCCACCTCTGCCACCGGAGGTGCGGGCCGGTCGACTCCGTCCGGAGCGAAGACCGCGTACCGGGTGAGAGCCGCCCGCGCGTCGTCCACGTCGGCGACCAGCGGGACGGCGGCCGACCGCGCCGGGGTGTCCCCGCCGAGCAGCACCGCCGAGTCGATGCGGAGCACCCCGGCGACCTCGTGGATCACCGACATCCGGTCCAGCGCCCGGACACCCCGCTCGACCTTGTCGACCCAACTCTTCGATTTCCCGAGCCGGTCCGCGAACACCTGCTGCGACATCCGCCGCCGTACCCGCCATCGCGCCACCCGCCGCCCGATCGGCAACTCGCCCTGCGGGTTCCCATCCGACGAAAATCGCTCGTGTCCGGTCATGGTTGCCTACCCGCAATACGTTCATAGTGGTCACGCTGTCGCAGTCCCCGTTGCCGCTCATCGCAGGGATGCGGCCGACCGCAGGTGCACAGGTCCAAACCCGTCGTACGGTGATTGGTGAGGATCGAGTCGGCGTCCTCGATCTGTTGGCGGGCGTATGCGTACATCTCTTCCCGGTTGCTGATCGCACCCATGATCATGTAGTTCCGCACTCGCGGCCTGACCACATCGGCACTCCCTCTGGACTGGATATTCAACGGCCGCCTACGTGCTCGTGGGCTCCTGCTGTCAGCGAAGCCGGCGGTTGATCGCCCGACCAGATGGCGTGCCTTGCGCACCGATGCTTCGATCCGCCTCGGGTTGCGTGGCATTGCGCGGGGTCCATCCGGAACCGAAGCAGCCCGTACGCTGATCACCGTTGGTAGTCACCCGACTTCTGGGGGTGCGGGGTATGGCGCGGCCGGTCACGAACTCGGGTCTTGAGGCACTACTGCGCGAAGCCGATTACCAGAACGCTCACGCCACCTTCGCCCGTCAGGTCAACCACGCAGGTCGCGCCTACGGCTCATGGCGGTACGACGCCGCCAGCGTCTACTGGTGGTTGCGGGGGAGACGCCCCGCCAAGGACGTGCAAGCTGTCATGGTCGAGGTACTGGCTCGCAGAATCGGCCGTCCGGTGGACCGTGATCAGTTGGGTTTCACCGAAGCCGGCCCCTGCGCTGACGCCGCCTATCCGGCATCTGTCACACAGGCGATCGAAGCGGCTCAGCGGCTCTGGGCGATGCTCGCCAAGCAGCCGGGCGGCCGCGCCGGGAAGGCTTTCCAGGCCGGTGCCGCGTTGCAGTCCGCTCTTTCGTGGCGTTACGACACTCCTGACCGGACAGTGAATCGCAGCGGTCGGGATGCCGTCACCAGGGCCGACGTGCAAGCCCTGTACGTGCTGGCAGACCGCTTCACCGACCTGGACCGACGCCACGGCGGCGGTTCCCGGAGTGCTCGGCCGCTCCTGGCCGACCTCCTCGTCCGGCAGGTCACCCCGATGCTGCACGGCACGTACTGTGACGCCGTCGGCCGTGATCTCATGCGCGCTGCCGCCGTGCTCGCCGGTCAGTTGGCCTTCATGTCCTACGACGCAGGCGACCAGGGCTTTGCTCAACACCAGATCACCCTCGCCCTTCGGCTGGCCAAGGCAGCCGACGACCGGTTGTTCGGTGCTCACCTTTTGGCCAACCTGGCGACTCAGGCCATCTATCTCGGGCACGCTGACGACGCCGTACGGATGGCCCAGGCGGCGATCGACGGGGCTGGTCGCGCACCCGCCGCAGTGAAAGTCCGGCTCTACGCCACCGTCGCCAGCGCCTACGGTCGGTCCGGCGAGAAGCGCTCCTGTCGGGCGGCACTCGCCAAAGCCGAACGGGCCGTCGATCAGGCGCCAGCCGAGGATGTTCCGTCATGGGCCGGGTACTTCAGCCCGGCCCACCTCGCCGGGGCCACCGTCAGATGTCTCAGTGACCTGGGTCTGCACCGGGAGGCGCTCCGCGATGCCCCCGGTGCGCTGGCCCTCGCCACCGCCAACATCCGAACGCGAGTGCTGCACACCGCCCTCGTCGCCACCACGCACGCCCACGCCGGGGACCTTGATACTGCCTGCGAATGGGGCAACAGGCTGGTCGATCTCGCACCGAGCGTCCACTCGGTCCGGGTGACCAGCCGCATTCGTGAACTCGCCAGCAAACTCGCTGATCACCAGAACAACAATCGGGTTCACGAGCTTCTTCAGAATCTCCCCACGCAGTCCCCGAGCGCGTAACGGCATCCGCCAGATCAGGACGTGTCCGCTACCGTCACCACGTGACCTGGACGGACCCCGCCATCTGGTACGCCAACCTGCCGGCCTTCCATGCCGCCGCAGCCGCCTGGATCACCGACCCCGCCGACAAGCTGCTACTCGTCAAGCCCACCTACCGCGATCACTGGGCCTTCCCGGGGGGATACGTCGAAGAGGGTGAGTATCCGCACCGTGCCTGCGCTCGTGAGATCCACGAGGAGCTAGGTCTGGTCATCGCCGTGGGTGCCCTGCTCATCGTGGACTGGGCGTCTCCTGCCGGTGACCGGCCACGTGCTCTCGTCAGCTTTACCTTCGATTGCGGAGTGATAAAGGATCTGGACGGCGTCAACCTACCCGGCCAAGAGCTGTCGGACGCCGGCTTCTTCACGCCACAGGCTGCCGAGGAACGCCTTCCTCGGAGTGTCGCTCCGCGAGTGCGCGCGGGCATCCAGGCAAGAGATCGCCTTTCCCCGGTGTACCTCGCTGACGGCATTCCTGACGGAGCAGAGGGCTCCTCCGGTGGGGCGGCCTGAGGCTCCTCCCCGCGCACACCGGGGTGATCCGGTGCTGGTGTTCCACCCCGCCGTAGACCCGGTGATCCGGTTGATCGTCAAGTTGTTCAGGATCATGTTGCTGATCATCAGTTCCCCCGGTGCGCTGGCCATCGCTATCGCCAACATTCGAACGGGCGTACTACACACCGCCCTCATCGCCACCACGCACGCCCACGCCATCTTTCGCAAGACGGGAACACGACGTCCCGCCAGGAGAGATTGACCGGCCCGACTCGGCTCAGCCCAGCGTGTCCATCAGGGCGGTGACATATTCATCTAGCCGCTCCTTCACGGCTCGCGTCGTCAGGTCTGTCCTGCCTGCTTCCCGCCATGGCTGCGCCACCACCTGCACTTCTTCTGAGCACGCCAGCGCGTCCCGCACCTGCCAGTACAACCGCTCGCTCGCGGCGGCGGCCAGCACCCCGCCGGCCTCCTCATACGCCTGAGCGAACCGCGGACCCCACGCTGGGCCGTGCAGCAGCGCGAGATTGGTGCAGCAGTGCGCCACATCGAGATCCGCCGGGCCCCAGGAGGCCGCTGCCCAGTCGACGACGCCGGTGAGCTGGGCACCTGCCGGCCTGGTGGGCGGCAGGTCGAACAGCACGTTGCCGGGTTGAAAGTCGCGGTGCAGGAAACGCCCTTCACAGGGCGGTGCGGGCCTGCGGATCACGTCGATCGCCGCGGCCCATGCCGCCACGTCGGCGCCGTCCGGAGTCACGACGGTGTCGGCGGTCGTCAACGTCACGTACTTTTGGGGCCGCTGGGCGGGTTGCAACGCGTGGATCGCCACGAGTTGACGGGCCAGCAGGGGAACGCGTGTCTCCAGTCCCTCGTTCTCGAGGACCGTCCGGCCGGGTAGATGTGTCATCAGCAGCGATGGATGTTCACAGTGGGTGGCGGTCGGATCAACCGCGAGTAGTCCAGGAGCCGGCACGCCGGTCCCCGCGAGCAGGGACAGGGCGTCGGCCTCCCGGTTCAGCCAGTCCTCGGCGTGTCCCACGTAGGACGGGTCGGCGAAGCTCCGTAGCACCAGGTCACGGGTGCTTCGGTCGCGCGTGCCGATGGTCAGCCTCCGCATTTCGGCAGTTATGCCGCCATGCAGCACCGTGGTCCTGACGATCCGTTCGCCGACCTCCAGGTGCCGGCTCACCCACGCCAGTGTCAACGGTCGGACAGCCGCCGCCTCGTCGTGGTTGGTCACCTTGCCACCTCATCATCCGGAGGGCGGCAGACGCGACGCCCGTCAAGCCGCCCCACTCCATCCTCACCAGCAGTACGTCCGGCGGAGGGAAACCCACAGACACCGCCGAGACCGAGAACCGGACGGTAAATCCGGACACTCTCACCCGGCGCCGTCCGGACCCCGTGGGTGTCGCTGGCCGGTACCTTGATCATCCACTGCCTTGAACCGGACGTGACAACGGCCCGAGCGTCCGGCCAAGAGTCAGACTCTTGCTTCCACTTGCTCCGAAACAGGAGGGGCAGCTACCGGCCAACGTCCGCGTACATCCCGGACACAATTTGGGTGATTCGGGACGCGACGTCGGCCGGATTGATTGCCGACGGGGGTAGGGCCTCGTTGACCTCGGCCCACAACCGGGCCTCGCTGTACCCGGTCGGGAGGCGCAGGAACCACCGGTACCCAGGAGGGCGGGCCGGGGCCCCGCAGGCTTGCAGGTACTCGTTGATGGTGGCGTCGACATCGGCCTGCTCATCCGCCGTGCGCGGCCGCACCTGCCGTTCGTCGCCGGCCGGGCCGTTCGTCGT
This sequence comes from Micromonospora yangpuensis, assembly GCF_900091615.1. Taxonomy (NCBI): domain Bacteria; kingdom Bacillati; phylum Actinomycetota; class Actinomycetes; order Micromonosporales; family Micromonosporaceae; genus Micromonospora; species Micromonospora yangpuensis. The sequence continues at coordinate 1,724,174 of NZ_FMIA01000002.1, forward strand.
GGTGACCGTGGAGTGCGATTCCACACGGTCTGGGACGCGGGCCATCCTGGCAGTGCCGGCGGTCCAGCCGACCAGCGCGCCCCAGGTGCTCTCGGGCAGCTCGAACCATTCGTGGCCGTCTGTGGGAGCCAGCGACGCAGGTAGCAGCGGCACGTCGTGCCAGCCTCCGGCGCTGGTCTCCGAGTCGGCCATGGTTGCCACCTCTGGTGAGGGCTGGGGCCCGACGAACCCCGGCCCTCATTGTGACCGCATCGACTACCGTTACCAGGCGTTACGTGAATACCCAGTTGCCATTGTCGGTGGGGCAGTTGAAGGACTGTGAGCGAACTTCTGCTGCGATGTAGGTCGGGTATCCGCTGCGGGTGAACGTGGTGTTGCCGGCTGCGGGTAGGTCGGTCCGGTGATTCACGGCATCACCGGAAGGAACCGTCGCGGGCAAGGTCGCCTTGCCCCCGACGAGGCGGGGCGGGGCCGCTCTTACCTGTGTACCCGGGCAGGCCCCGGTCAGCAGCGGTTGATCGTCGAGTTGTTCAGGGTGATGTTGCTGATGGTCAGGTTGGTGGTGCAGGGGCTCTCCCGGATCCGGCTGTTGACCAGGGTGAAGTTGCGCAGGACGATGTCCCGGTTGCCGGGGAACTCGGTTCGCGCCGCGAGCCGGACCTCGCCGCCGCCGCTGATCGTGCCGCCGTTCGCGGCGATGTTCACCCCGTAGCAGTTCTCGATCAGGATGGCGTTGTTGCCGGTGTTGGCGATGTCGACCCGGTCGATGCTGGCGCCACCGGACTCGGAGACGCAGAAGATGCCCCGGCCGCCGCCGCGTGCCTTGACCGTGCCGACCCGGATGTTTGTCGGGTAGTTGGAGCCGATCCGGCCGTTGCGGTTGGCCATCCGGAAGGCGGCGTACCCGGTGCCGGTGCCGGCGTTCTCCGCGTCGACGGTGTTGACCGTGGCGTTGATCGTCTGGTTCAGCAGCAGGCCGGACTCGCCGACGTTGCGGGCGGTCACCGTGCCGACGGTCAGCCCGTCGACGCCGTACGTCTCGACGGCGTGCGAGCTGGCGCCGGAGACGTACACGTTGTCGATCCGGATGTTGCGGGACCACTGGCTGGTGTCGCCCCGGTTGTCGATGCGGACGCCGAGGCCGCCGGAGAGCCGCATGTCGATCTGGCCGAGGACGACGTCGGTGACGTTGCGCAGGAAGATCCCGTACAGCGGCGCGCCGGTGACGGCGAGGTTCTGCACCTCGACCTGGGTGGTGCCGCGGGAGTAGATCGGCGCTTGGTCGCCGGAGCCGGAGCCGGTGACGTTGATGGTGCCGCAGACGTCGATCGTGGTGTAGCTGGGCAGTGAGATCCGGGAGTTGGCGCTGATCGTGCCGGAGCCCCGGACGACTACCCGCTGCTTGCTGGTCCGGCCGGCGCTGAGGCTGCCGATCGCGGCCTGCACGGCGGCCCGCATGTCGCCGCCGGTGTAGACGGTGCTGCTGCCGTTGCGGGCGGTCCAGGTGCCGCCGTTGAGCACGGCCTCGGCGTTGAACGAGCCGCTGCCGCAGGCGTTGGCGACGGGGTTGGTGTTGGGGTCGACAGTCGCGGCCGCGGCGGTGCGGTTGGGGTTGACCGTCGCGGCCGTGGCGGGGGTCGGTGCGACGAGGGTGCCGACCCCGACGAGGGTCAGCGCGGTCGCGACCGCCAGGGTGAGTCGTCGGCGGTGGGCGGGTCTGCTGCGGGTCGAGAGCGCCATGGATGCTCCTCCGGGTGCTTCGCGGCAGGGTGGGAGCGCTGGCGGTGGTGGTGGCAAGCGCATTCCCCGGACGCCCGAAATGTATCGAAGCTCATCGAAGTAATCAAACGTTTCCCGCGTACGGCGACCGCCCGCCGCGCCGGGGTGCGGCACGACGGGCGGTCGGGGCTGACGGGTTGACGCGGGGTGACGCGGGTGGGGTCAGGCCGGGGTGGGGAAGCCGTACCGGCTGGCGTGCTCCGGGTCGGTCGGGTCGACCTGCCGCAGACCGGCGTCGGCGAGGCGCTTGTTGACCTCGTCGAGCTGGTCGCGGACGATCCGGGCCTCCTCCTCGGTGACCCGGCCCCGGTGCGGCTTGCCGGCGTGCTCGACGGTGCCGTAGTCGATCTTCTCGGCGCCCTTGCGGGCCCGGGGCGGCTTGACCCGCTCGGCGGTACGCAGCAACTGGGCCATCGGCGTGTCGGTAGCCATCGCGTCGAACTCACTGGCGGTGAGCACCACCCGACGCGGCTCGTCGCCGCCGTGCCGGTCGTGGACCTCGACCACCGCGACGTCCAGCGCGGCGTCGTCGATGCTCTCGATCTCGGCCGGGGTGGCGTCCAGCTGCACAGGGCCGGCGACCAGGTCAGGGTGCTCCAGGACGACGACGCGGACCACCTCGTCGTCGGCTTGCAGGACCGTGCCAGTGAAGTCGGAGACGTGGATCGTCTTCTTGCCCATGCGCGGAGCTTCTCCTGTCGTACACCGTTTCTCGGACCAGGAGAAGTTACCCGACAGGTGTGCGAAGACCGTGGGGTGCGCCGCCCGGGAGTGTCGCCGGTTCCACTTCGGCCGGATCAGCTGGCCCGGGGCAGGCCGCCCGGGGCGGACCTGCCGGCCGGCAGCTTGTTCAGCTCGTGCCAGGAGAGCGCGGCGTTCGGGCCACGCGAGGTGCGGACGCGATGGTACGGCGGCTGCGCCGGGAGCCGCCCGGTCGACTCCGGCTCCCGCCAGAGGTGCCCGGTGTCCTGCTGGTACCGCTCGTTCGGCTGATTCGGCATGCCCTTTACCGTCCCAGAGAAAGTTGTCCATGTATGAAAATGAATATGACGCTCGGTCGATGTTTCTGGTTCCCCGAAGTCGCCTTTGTCACCAACCCGCAACGTCGACGAAGCACGGTACGGCTGCACCGTTGGTGCGCGCCGGCAATCGCCTGGACCTGCCCGATCGGCCGACCTCCCCCGCCGTCACGCCGATCCGGGGGATGATCCGGGGCACGGGTCCAGTACGCCGGCCGGCGGGCCGACATGTTTCGGTGAGGTGACTGCGGGTGTTCGATCGGCGGTTGTTCCTGCACCTGGTGACCTGGCTGGGGCAGTGGCCGGCCGGTCCCGGACGGCACGTGGTCGGCTCGCCCCGGCGGGCCCGACCGGCCTGGGACGGCCGGGCCCGGCCGGCGCTCGCCGTCGCCGCCGAGGGCGTCACGGTGCTTTCCGTGCCGCCGGACCGGGTAGTCGCGGTCCGGGCGCTGGTCGGGGTGCCGGCGCGGCGGTTCCTGCCGGGGTTGCCCGAGGCGGTCGGCTACCCGGCCTGGACGGTCCACGACGGTGCCTTCCGGTGGACCCGGTCCCCGGCGCGGCTGCCCGACGCCGGCCGGTGGACCCCGCCGACGGCTCCCGGGCTGCCCCACTGGCTGCGGCTGTTCGACCGGGACGTGCTGGTGGTGCGGGATGTCGACGGCCGGTACCTGGCCGGGGTGGGCATCAAACGGCACGACGCGTACGGGCACGAGCTGGCGGTGGGCACGGTGCCCGACGCCCGGGGCCGGGGGCTGGCCCGACGGCTGGTCGCCCAGGCCGCCCGGCGGGTGCTCGACGAGGGAGCGGTGCCTACCTACCTGCACGACGTCGGCAACCTGGCCTCGGCGCGGGTGGCCGAGGCGGCGGGTTTCCCGGACCGGGGCTGGCGGGCCTACGGCGTGTACCCGGACTGAGCCGGATCAGCGCCCCCGGTCGGTGGCCAGGCCGAGCACCTCCGCCGCCGCCCGAGCGTTGGCGTGGCTGGCCCCGTACGTGGTGACGAACGCCCGGACGCCGCTCGGCCGCCAACCGCCCGGCCAGCCCAGCTCGACAACCGTCACCGGTCCGGTGGCGGCCAACGCCTCGACCAGCGCCGACCCGCCGGGAACCCGGTGCAGGTGCCGGCCGACCAGCACGATCGGCCGGTCCCCGGCGAGCTGCCGCAGCGCGGCCGGGTCGGCGTCGGCGGCGACCACCCGGACCTGCTCGGCGTCGGCCAGGTGCGGCCCCAGCCCCCAGGGGACCCGTCCCTCGGCGACGGTCGAGGCGGCGTGCACCTGCACCACCAGCGGGTCCGCCAGCCCGGCGACGGTCCCCTCCACCCGCACCGCGCGGCGTGCCGCGGCGTACCCCAGATCGGGCTCGGGTGCTGCGGCGGTGGCCGGGACGGGCGCGGCGAGGGCGGCGGTGCGGGCGGCGGCCTGCTCGACGCGGGCCCGGTCCAACCGACCGTCGGTGAGCGCGTCGACGACCTCCCCGACCACCCGTTCGACGAGCGCGGCGTCGACCCGCGCGCCGAGGCAGAGCAGGTCCGCCCCGGCGGCCAGCGCCCGGACGGCGCCCGGCCCGATCCCACCGGCGGCCAGCGCCGCGCCCCGCATCTCCAGCGCGTCGGTGACCAGCGTGCCGGTGAAGCCGTACTCGCCGCGCAGCAGGTCGACCAGGGCCGCCCGGCTGAAGGTGGCCGGGTCGTCGCCGGTGAGCCGGGGCACCCGGATGTGCGCGGTCATCACGGCCCGGCTGCCGGCCGCCACCACCGCGGCGAACGGCGGCAGGTCGCGCTCGCGCAGCACCGCCGGCGAGACGTCCACGGTGGGCAGTTCGTGGTGCGAGTCGACGACTGTCGCGCCGTGGCCGGGGAAGTGCTTGGCGCAGGCGGCCACCCCGGCGGCCTGCAGCCCGAGCACCGCCGCGGCCGAGTGCGCGGCCACCCGGGCCGGATCGGCCCCGAACGACCGGGTACCGATCACCGGGTTGTCGTCGGCGGTGTTGACGTCGACAGTCGGGGCCAGGTTCACGCCGATGCCGAGCCGGGCCAGCTCGGACCCGATCGCCTCGTGCACCCGGCGGGTGAGCGTCGGGTCGTCGACCACGCCGAGGGCGGCGTTGCCCGGGTACGGGCTGCCGGTGGCGTGCGCCAGCCGGGTGACGTCCCCACCCTCCTCGTCGATCGCGACCAGGACGTCGGCGCGGGCGGCCCGCAGCGCGGCGGTGCTCGCCGCGACCTGCTCCGGGGTGTGCACGTTGCGGCCGAACAGGACGTGCCCGGCCAGCCCGTCGGCGACCAGCCCGACCGCCCAGTCCGGCGGTACCGGCCCGGGGTACGCGGCGAGCAGCGTGCCGAGCACCAACCGGCGCAACCCTGGATCCACCCGTACCCCCTCCCCGGTCCACCTGGCGGCCCGGCCGGTCACCGGGCGGCCGTTACGCTTTGGGCACCGCCCGCCCGGCGGCGCGCGGTCATCGGATTTTACGAAAACCAGAGGACACAGCATGAGTACGACCCGGCTGCCCGGTACGCCCCGCCTGCTGCGGGCACTCAACGACCGCGCGGCGCTGGAGTTGCTACTCGAACGCGGCCCTCTCACCCGGGCCCGGATCGGTGAGCTGACCGGGCTGTCCAAGGTGACCGCCTCGCAGCTGGTCGAGCGGCTGGAGGAGCGGGGGCTGGTCGCCCGGGTCGGCGAGCAGGCCGGTGGACGCGGGCCGAACGCCCAGCTCTACGCCGTCCGCCCGGGCAGCGCGTACGTGGTCGGGGTGGACGTCGGCCCGGACCGGGTGGTGGCCGCCTGCGCCGACATCACCGGCGCGGTGGTCGGCCATGTCGAGCAGTCCACCCGGGACACCGACGACCCGGTGGGCGTGGTGCACAACGCGGTGGTCCAGGCGGTCGCCAGCGCCGGGGCGGAACTGGCCGGCGTCCGGCGGATCGTGCTGGGCACCCCCGGCCTGGTCGACCCCGGCACCGGCGACATCACCTTCGCCTTCAACCTGCCGCGCTGGCACCGGGGCCTGCTCGCCGCGCTCCGGGACGACCTGCACACCCCGGTGGTCTTCGAGAACGACGTCAACCTCGCGGCGGTCGCCGAGGCGCAGTCCGGTGCGGCGCGCGGGGTCGGCGACTTCGCCCTGATCTGGGCCGGCGCCGGTGTCGGCCTGGCGATCATGCTCGGTGGCCGGCTGCACCACGGCAGCAACGGCGCGGCCGGCGAGATCGGGTACCTTCCGGTGCCCGGGGTGCCGATCCCCCGGGACGTGTCCCGCCGGGCCAAGCCGGCGTTCCAGCAGCTCGCCGCCGCCGACGCGGTCCGGGAGGTGGCCCGCGAACACGGCCTCGACGCGCCCAGCGCCGCCGACGCGGTACGCGCCGCCACCACGGCCGGTGCGGCCGGGGAGGCGTTCCTCGACGAGTTGGCCCGCCGGCTGGCCCTCGGCGTGGCGAGCACCTGCGTGGTGCTCGACCCGCCGTTGGTGGTCCTGGCCGGTGAGATCGGCCAGGCCGGCGGGGCGGCGCTGGCCGACCGGGTGCAGCACGAGGTGGCCGCGATCACGCTGGTCACGCCCCGGGTGGTGGCCACCGGGCTGACCGAGGAGCCGATCCTGCAGGGTGCGCTGCGGACCGCGTTGGACGCGGTCCGCGACGAGGTGTTCGGCTCCACGGTCGGCTGACCCGCCGCCCGGCTCAGGTCCCGGCTCCGCCGCGCTCAGATCAGGGCCCGGCTTCCGCCGTTCAGATCAGGTCCCGGCGGCGGAAGGCGGCGAACGCGGCCAGGCAGAGCCCACCGGTCAGCCCGAGCAGCACCACCAGCGCCGTGCGGGCCGTCAGCACGAACTCGCCGGTGCAGCCGTCCGGGCCGCAGACCATCTCGCCCCAGAACGCGTACCGGCCGGTCAACCAGGCGATGAGGTGGCTGGAGAGCATCCACCTGTCGACCTGACGGACGTCCACCAGCTCCATCACCAGCCGGGCGCCCAGCTCCCACACCACCGCGTACGCCGCCACCGTGCCCAGCGCCGCCGCGGTGTGCCGCCCCAGGGTGGCCAGCGCGAAGCCCAGGACGGTGGCCAGCAGCACCAGCACCAGCCCCCGGCCGTGCCGGGTGGCCAGCGACTGCCAGAACTCCCCGTCGAGGTTGCCCGGCAGCCCGGCGGACTGACCGATCAACCAGAACGTGCCGAGATAACCGGCCGAGGCGACCAGCGACAGCAGCAGGACCGCGCCGAGCAGGGTGCCGAGCTTGGCGGTGAGCACCGTCAACCGGCGGGGCCGCCACAGCAGCAGGTTGACCACCCCACCGGAGTTCAGGTCGGCCCCGATGTACGAGGCGCCGACCAGGAAACCGAACAGCACCAGGAAGGCGACGAGGAAGTACAGCAGTCCCCGGGCCTCGTCGGCGAAGGTGAACACACCGCTGAGATGGTCCGCGGCGACCGGCAACCGGTCCCGCTGGCCCGGGTCGAGCACCGAACACTCGGCGGGGTAGTCCTCCGGCTCCTCGCCGGGCAGGGTCGCGCCGCGTCGTACCGCGACGCAGCGCTCGTACTCCAGCTCCATGGCCCGGATCTCCTGCGCGGCCTGCGTGCGGGCCTCCTGCACCTCGGCGTCACTCGGGCGGTGCGAGCTGATCACGGTGGTCGTCGCGGTCACCCCGAAGGCGAGCACCAACAGCACGATCATGAGCTGGACGAAGCGGCGGGAGGCCAGCCGCTCCAGCTCGGCACGGACGAGGTTCACGCGTCGACCTCCGTGGCCGGGTGGGTGGGCGTACCGAGGTCGATCACGGGTTCACCGGGGTGCTGCCGGGGCAGCAGCGGATCCGTCGGGGCCCCGGTCAGCTCCAGGAAGGCGCTCTCCAGGTCGGGGCGGAGCGGGGTCAGCTCACGTACCCAGACGCCCTGCTCGCCGAGGGTCCGGGCGATCAGTTCCGGGTCCGCCACCGCGCCGACGACCAGGTGGTCCGGGTACGTCTCGACGGCCAGGCCGGCGCCGCGCAGCAGCTCGGCGGCCCGGTCCGGCTCGGCCACCCCGACCCGGATCTCGTGCCGGTCGAAGCCGGCCAGCACGTCGTCCACCCGCCCGGCCGCCACCTGACGGCCGTCGGAGATGATCGTGACGTGGTCGCAGATCAGTTGGATCTCGGCGAGGATGTGGCTGGAGATCAGCACGGTCACCCCGGTCGCGGCCAGGGACCGGGTCAGGTCCCGCATCTCCCGGATGCCCGCCGGGTCCAGCCCGTTGGCCGGCTCGTCGAGGATCAGCAGCTCCGGATCCTTGAGCAGGGCCGACGCCACGGCGAGTCGCTGCCGCATGCCGAGCGAGTAGCCCCGGACCCGTTCGTGGCCGCGTTCACGCAGGCCCACCAGGTCCAGCGCCTCGTCCACCCGGCTGGTCGGCACCCCGCCGGCCAGAGCGAGCAGCCGCAGCGTGCGGTGCGCGGTGAAGTTGCCGAAGAACTGTGGGCTCTCCACGATCGCACCGACCCGACCGGCCACCCGGGGCAGGTCGTACGGGGCCCGCGCGCCGAGCACGGACATCTGCCCGCCGTCGGCGCGGACCAGGCCGAGCAACGCCCGTAACGTGGTGGTCTTGCCGGACCCGTTCGGCCCGAGGAACCCGTGGATCTGCCCCGGCTCGACCCGCAGGTCGAAGCCGTCGACCGCGATCCGCCGACCGTGCCGCAGACTGCGGAACGTCTTGCGCAGGCCGGAGATCTCGATGACCGGGCTCATCCGGGCAGCCCGCTGCTCCGTGACGACATGGACCGTCCTCCGGTTGTGGTGATCAATGACACGGCGCTCCAGACTAGGGCCGCCGCCTTGCCCGTGGGGGGCGACCCGGCGGGCGTGATTGGATGGGCGGGTGCACACTGACCTGATCTCCGGCGCCGGTGGTGCCGCATCCGCATCGTCGTCCGTGGACGCCGACCTGGTGGTCAGCCTCGATGGTGTCGGGGTACGCCGCTCCGGCACCGCGCTGCTGCACGACGTGGACTGGCGGGTCGAGCTGGACGAGCGCTGGGTGGTGCTCGGGCCCAACGGCGCGGGCAAGACCACCCTGCTCAACCTGGCCGGCGGCCGGCTCTACCCGACCACCGGCACCGCCCACGTGCTCGGTGAGCGGATCGGCCGCACCGACCTCAACGAGCTGCGGACCCGGATCGGGCTGAGCACCGCCGCGCTGGCCGAGCGGGTGCCGGCCGAGGAGCGGGTGAGCGACGTGGTGGTCACCGCCGCCTGGTCGGTGGTCGGCCGCTGGCGGGAGGAGTACGACACCGGCGACGAGCGGCGGGCCCGGGCCCTGCTGGAGCAGCTCGGCGTGGGCTCGCTGGCCGACCGGGCGTACGGCACCCTCTCCGAGGGCGAGCGCAAGCGGGTGCAGATCGCCCGGGCGTTGATGACCGACCCGGAGCTGCTGCTGCTCGACGAGCCGGCCGCCGGGCTCGACCTGGGTGGTCGCGAGGACCTGGTGGCCCGCCTGGCCGAGCTGGCCCAGGACCCGGACGCGCCCGCGCTGGTGCTGGTCACCCACCACGTGGAGGAGATCCCGCCGGGCTTCACCCACGCGCTGCTGCTGCGCGACGGCCAGGTGGTCGCCCAGGGGCTGCTCGACCAGACGCTCACCGCTGACAACCTGTCGAAGACCTTCGGCCTGCCGCTGACCGTGGACCGGCACGGCGCCCGCTTCGCCGCCCGCGCCGCCTGACCGTGGAGCAGCCCAGGGTTGCCGTCGTGGGCAGCGCCAACATGGACCTGGTGGCCACCGCGCCCAGCCTGCCCCGGCCCGGCGAGACGGTGCTCGGCGACGACTTCGTGATGGTGCCCGGCGGCAAGGGCGCCAACCAGGCGGTGGCCGCGGTACGCGCCGGCGCGTCCTGTGCCTTCCTCGGCGCGATCGGCTCCGACGCCTTCGGGGTGACCCTGCGCGCCCGGATCGCCGCCGCCGGGGTGGACACCAGCCACCTGCGGGTGGTGTACGGGGCCTCCGGCGTAGCCCTGATCATGGTCGGCGCCGACGGGGAGAACGCGATCCTGGTCACCCCCGGCGCCAACGGCGCGTTCACCGGGCTCACCGAGGGGGAGCTGACCTGCGTACGCCAGGCCGATGTCCTGGTCGCGCAGCTGGAGATCCCGGTGGCGACGGTGACCGAGGCGGCGCTGGCCGCCCGGGAGGCCGGCACCCGGGTGGTGCTGAACGCGGCGCCGGCCCGGTCGGTGCCGCCGGAGCTGCTCGACGCGGTCGACCTGCTGGTGGTCAACGAGACCGAGGCGCAGCTGCTGACCGGCCGCGCAGGCGACCCGTACGCCCTGCTGGAGCTGGTGCCCCGCGCGGTGCTCACGCTCAGCGGCCGGGGCGCCTGGTACGGCGACCGGGACGGGCTGGCCGTGCACGTCCCGGCGGTACGCGTCGACGTGGTCGACTCCACCGCGGCCGGGGACGCCTTCACCGGTGCGCTGGCGGTGGCCTGGGGTGAGGGGCGAGAGATCGTCGACGCGGTCCGCTGGGCGGCGGCGGCCGGTGCGGCCTGCGTACGCCGGCTCGGCGCGTCGGTGGCGCTGCCCCGGCGGGCCGAGATCGACGAGCTGTACGCCTCGTCCGGTTGATCCCACCGGGCACCATTGGGGCATGCGTTTCCTGCTGAACGTCCTCTGGTTGATCTTCGGCGGCGGCCTGGTGCTGGCGATCGGATACGGTGTCGCCGCCCTGGTGTGCTTCCTCCTGGTGGTGACGATCCCGTTCGGGGTGGCCTCGCTCCGGCTGGCCGTGTACTCGCTCTGGCCCTTCGGCCGGACCCTGGTCCCGAAGCCGGGCGTCGGGCTCGGCTCGGGGCTGGGCAACGTGCTCTGGGTGGTGCTGGCCGGCTGGTGGCTGGCGCTGAGCCACGTGGTGGCCGGGGTGACGCTCTGCCTGACCATCATCGGCATCCCGTTCGGGGTGGCCAACTTCAAGCTGGTGCCGGCCGCCTTCTGGCCGCTCGGCCGGGAGGTGGTCGAGGTCGACGACCTGCGCCGCCCCGGCGTCGCCCCGGCCTGACCGCCCCGCCCCGGTGTGACCGCGCCTGACCGCCCGCCCCGGGCCGGCGGTCGGCCGGCTCAGCGGGCGTTGTCGTCGGTGAGCCGTTCGCCCCGCCGCCGCAGCATCCCCAGGCCGGGGACGCCGGCCACGGCGAGCTTGAGGTCGCGGGTCACGTCGAGCAGCTCGTGCAGGTCCGGACCGACCCGGTCGAGGGTGGCCAGGATGGGCAGGATGTCCGCCGTGAGGTGCTCCTTGAGCTTGGGCAACTCGTCGACCAGGCGGATCGCGGCGGTCACCTCCTCGTGGCTGAGCTGCTCGACGAAGCGGCCCGCCATCGGGGCGGCCCGCCGCAGCGTCGCCTCGTAGGCGGCGAGGAGTTCGGCGGCGGTCGACGCGGCGTCCCGGGCGGTGGCGACCGTGCCGGCCGCCGACCCGGCCACCGTCTGCGCCTCGGCCACCACCGTGCCGGCGGCCGAGGCCACCCCGTCGGCCCGACTCACCACGCCACCGGCGGCCGAGGCCACCTCGTCGGCGCGGTCCACCACGGTCCGGGCCCGGGTGGACACCTGCTCGGCCTGCGCCACCACCACGGCCGCGGCGGCCGAGACCCGCTCCGCCTCGCCGACCACCACCGCCGCCGCGGTGGCGACCGTGGTGGCGTTCTGGATCGCGGTGGTCGCCGCGGCGCTGATCACCGCCACCTCGCGCACCGCTGTCTCGGCGTCGTCGAGCACCCGGTCGGTGCGTTCCAGGGTCTGCTCGATCCGGTCCACCACCCCGTTGATCCGGGTCAGCAGCGCGTCCACGCCGTCGAGCACCGCGAAGGCGCGGGTCGGCACGGCGGCGAGGGACGCGGCCGAACCGAGCGCCTGGTCGACGGCGGAGCGGGTGAGGCCGACCATCGCGGCCGGCCGGGGAAGGGGGATCGCCATGACACCCAGTGTGCGCCGGGCCGGCCGGTCCGGCCCACCCGGCGGGTCACCGTTCTCCCCGCTGCTCGATGGCGCGCTGCACGGCCCGGTAGATCTGCCCGAACCGCAGCGCGTCGGGGGTGCGCAACAGCATCACCTCCCGGCCCAGGTGCTGCACCCACAGCTCCTGCACCTGGTTGCCGCGCTCGTAGGAGCGGTCGAGCCAGCTCAGCGGCAGCTCCAGGAAGGGGGTCAGGGCCAGGGCACCGACCGCGAAGGTGGCCAGGATGATCAACACCGTGGTCCAGTTGCCCCGGTCCTGTGCCGACCAGAGCAGGGAGACCACGCAGACCAGCGCGACCAGTGGTGGTAACGACAGGAGCAGGACCAGCACGCCCCGGCCGAGCACCCGGCCCCGGACGGCGAGGGTCTTGCGCCCCCGCGCGTGCCAGACGTACGTCACCTCGTCGATCGGGACGGCCAGGCCACCGGACCGGATCGACTCGGAGGTCACCTGCACCGCGTCGTCCCGGTAATAGAGGGTCATCACTAAGCCTAACCACTGCCGGGCGAATCCGCCGCCCGGCGAGCGGTCCGACCGTCGACACCTCAGGGGCGCGGGGCCGGCTGCTGCTCCACCGCCCGTTGCACGGCCCGGTAGATCTGCCCGAAGCGCAACGCGTCCGGGGTGGTCAGCAGCCGTACCGGGGTGCCCCGCCAGCGGACCCACAGCTCGCGCTCCCGGCTGCCGCGCGCGTAGGAGCGGTCCAGGTACTCGAAGAGGAAGTCGGCGAGCGGGCCGACGCCGAGGCCGACCAGGGTGGCCGCACCGACGATGGCGACGGTGACGGTCGGGGAGCGGTCCAGCCAGAGCGCCAACGCGATGCCGAGCAGCGCGGCGACCAGCGGAGCGGCCAGCGCCGCGCCGAGCGCGCCCCGGCCGGCCAGCACCCGCCAGGACCGACTGCCCTGCCGGTGCCACACCGCGCTGATCTCGGCCAACGGGAAGGTCCGCTCGTGCACCCGGATCGCGGTGGTGGTGACCCGGACGCCCCGGTCGTCGTAGTACGTGGTCATCGCATCTCCGCAGGCTGGGGCTGACACCACACTACGTCTGCAACGATCCGGGCCGTAAGGTTGGCACGACTTCGACGAGGAAGCGAGAGGTGCGGCGTGGGCGAGTTCGTGCGGCTGGAGACCAGGGACGGCATCGGCACCATCCGGTTGGACCGGCCGCCGATGAACGCGCTGAACACTCAGGTCCAGGAGGAGTTGCGGGCCGCCGCCACGGCGGCCACCGCCGATCCCGGGGTCCGCGCCGTCATCGTGTACGGCGGGGAGAAGGTCTTCGCCGCCGGCGCGGACATCAAGGAGATGGCCGACATGTCCTACGTGGACATGGCCGGTCGGGCGGCCGACCTCTCCAGCGCCCTCGGCGCGATCGCCCGGATCCCCAAGCCGGTGGTCGCGGCGATCACCGGGTACGCCCTCGGTGGCGGTTGTGAGCTGGCCCTGGCCTGCGACTGGCGGGTGGTGGCCGCCGACGCCAAGCTCGGCCAGCCGGAGATCAGGCTCGGTGTCATCCCGGGTGCCGGCGGCACCCAGCGGCTGGCCCGCCTGGTCGGCCCGGCCCGGGCCAAGGATCTGATCATGTCGGGTCGGATGGTCGACGCCGAGGAGGCGCTGCGGATCGGTCTGGCCGACCGGGTCGCCCCGGCGGCCGAGGTGTACGCGACCGCCGTCGAGCTGGTCACGCCGTACCTGAGCGGTCCGGTGCAGGCCCTGCGGGCGGCGAAGCTGGCGGTCGACGGCGGCCTGGACATGGACCTCACCTCCGGCCTGGCCTGGGAGAGCCAGCTCTTCGCCGCGCTGTTCGCCACCGACGACCGGCGGGAGGGCATGGCGGCCTTCGTCGAGAAACGCCGGCCGGACTTCACCGGCCGCTGACCCGGGCGGTTCACATTCCGCTTACCGGCCAGTAACGTGGGACTCCGGTCGGGGCTGACGGAGAGGGAGCGGCGATGGCGGAGCGGATCGAGGGGCACGGCGGGGAGTTGGCGCTCGCGGCGCTGCGCGCGTACGGCGTACGCGAGATGTTCACCCTCTCCGGCGGGCACGTCTTCCCGCTCTACGACGCCGCGCACGGGTCCGACTTCCCCATCTACGACGTCCGCCACGAGCAGACCGCGGTCTTCGCCGCCGAGGCGGTGGCCAAGCTGCAGCGCCGCCCCGGCCTGGCCGTGCTCACCGCCGGCCCGGGCGTCACCAACGGCATCTCCGGGCTGACCAGCGCCTACTTCAACGCCTCTCCGGTGCTGGTGCTCGGGGGCAGGGCACCGGCGTTCCGCTGGGGCTCGGGCAGCCTGCAGGAGATGGACCACCTGCCGCTGGTCGCCCCGGTCACCAAGCACGCCGAGACGGTGTTCGGCACCGACGACATCCCCCGGGCGGTCTCCGCCGCGCTGACCGCCGCGCTCACCCCGCACCGGGGCCCGGTCTTCCTGGACTTCCCGCTGGAGACGATCTTCTCGGTGGCCGACGCCGACGCCCCGCAGGCCGCCCCGATCGTCCCGGTCGAGGCCGACCCGGCGGAGGTCACCCGGGCGGTCGAGCTGCTCGCCGGTGCCAGCCGTCCGGTCATCGTCGCCGGCTCCGACGTCTGGGGCGGCGACGCGGTCGAGGCGCTGCGCGCCGCCGCCGAGGCGTTGCGGGTGCCCGTCTTCACCAACGGCATGGGCCGGGGGGCGCTGCCGCCCGGCCACCCGCTCGCCTTCGCCAAGGCCCGCCGGGTCGCCCTCGGCGGCGCCGACGTGGTGGCCGTGGTCGGCACCCCGCTGGACTTCCGGCTCGGCTTCGGCGACTTCGGCGACGCGCAGGTGGTGCACGTGGTCGACGCCCCCAGCCAGCGGGCCACCCACCTGCAGCCGGCCGCCAGCCCCGCCGGGGACCTGCGGCTGATCCTCACCGCCTTCGCCGACCACCGGGGCGACCGGGTCGACCACACCGACTGGATCGCCACCCTGCGCGACGCCGAGGAGGCGGCCCGGGCCCGCGACGCCGAGGCGATGGCCGCCGAGACCGACCCGATCCGGCCGGCCCGGATCTACGGGGAGCTGCGTCGGGTCCTCGACCCCGACGCGATCACCATCGGCGACGGCGGCGACTTCGTCTCGTACGCCGGCAAGTACCTGGAGCCGGCACAGCCCGGCAGCTGGCTCGACCCCGGCCCGTACGGCTGCCTCGGCACCGGCCTGGGATATGCGATGGGGGCCCGGGTCAGCCACCCCGACCGGCAGATCTGCGTGTTGATGGGCGACGGCGCGGCCGGCTTCTCGTTGATGGACGTCGAGTCGTTGGCCCGCCAACGGCTCCCGGTGGTGATCGTGGTCGGCAACAACGGCATCTGGGGTCTGGAGAAGCACCCCATGCGGGCCATGTACGGCTACGACGTCGCCGCCGACCTGCAACCCGAGCTGCGCTACGACCGGGTGGTCGAGGCGCTCGGCGGGGCCGGGGAGACGGTGGCCAAGGCGGCCGACCTGGCACCGGCCCTGGACCGGGCCTTCGCCGCCGGGGTGCCGTACCTGGTGAACGTGCTCACCGATCCGGCGGACGCGTACCCCCGCTCGTCGAACCTGGCCTGAGCCGTCCCGGTCCGGCCGCACATCGGCCGCTACCTGCGAAAATCAGCGGAATTCGCGCGTCTCCTGTCGTATTGTCGGCCGCGCGTCGTTGGTCTGTCGTACCCGTGGTGCAGGGTGTGACGACCATACGAAGGACAGGAGCTGCGATGGAGTACGCAATCCGGGCAGAGGGGCTGGTACGCCGCTTCGGCGCCACCACCGCCCTCGCCGGGGTCGATCTGGCGGTCCCCACCGGGACCGTCTTCGGGCTGCTCGGCCCGAACGGGGCGGGCAAGACCACCGCCGTACGGGTGCTCACCACCCTGCTGCGCGCCGACGAGGGCCACGCCACCGTGGGCGGCTTCGACGTGCGGCGCGACGCCCACCAGGTGCGGCAGATCATCGGCTTGACCGGGCAGTACGCCTCGGTCGACGAGACCCTCACCGGCAGCGAGAACCTGCTGCTCATCGGCCGGCTGCTCGGGATGGGCCGGGCGGATGCCAAGGCCCGCGCGCGGCAGTTGCTGGCCGACTTCCACCTCTCCGACGCCGGGGAACGGCCCGCCAAGACCTACTCCGGTGGCATGCGTCGCCGCCTCGACCTGGCCGCGAGCCTGGTCGGGCGCCCGCAGGTGCTCTTCCTCGACGAGCCGACCACCGGGCTCGACCCACGCAGCCGCACCGAGCTGTGGGACATCGTGCGTGACCTGGTCGGCTCCGGCGTCACGGTGCTGCTCACCACGCAGTACCTCGAGGAGGCTGACCAGCTGGCCAGCGAGATCGCCGTGGTCGACCACGGGCGGGTCATCGCCCAGGGCACCCCGGAGCAGCTCAAATCCAAGACCGGCGGGCAGACGCTGGCCATCCGGCCGGTCGACCCGGCGGACGTGCCGAGGGTGGTGGCCGTCGCGGGGGCGGCCGCCGGCAGCACCGCGGAGGTCGTGCAGCAGACCGTCAGCGTGCCGGTCAACGACCCCGGGGTGCTGCCCACCGTCGTGCGTCAGCTCGACGAGGCCGGGGTCCCGGTCGCCGAGCTCTCGCTGCGCGGCGCCAGCCTGGACGAGGTCTTCCTCTCCCTGACCGGCCACCCGGCCGAGCAGGCCACCCCGACCGACCTGGAAGGAGCGCCGGCATGACCGCCGTCAGTGTCCCCGCGCCGGTGGCACCCCCGCGCCGGTCGAGCCCGTTCGCCGGGGTGGGTCACACCATGACCCTGGCCTGGCGCAGCCTGGTGCAGATCAAGCACAACCCGATGGAGCTGCTCGACCTGAGCATCCAACCGGTGATGTTCGTGCTGCTCTTCACCTACGTCTTCGGCGGGGCGATCTCCGGCTCGCCGGGCGACTACCTGATGTTCGCGCTGCCCGGCATCGTCGTGCAGAACGCCCTCTTCGCCACCATGACCACCGGGTTCGGGCTCAACCACGACCTGACCAAAGGGGTCTTCGACCGGCTGCGGGCGCTGCCGATCGCCCGCTGGGCGCCGCTGGCCGGGCGGATCCTGGCCGACACCGTGAAGCAGGCCTGGGCGTTGACGCTGCTGCTGGGCGTCGGCATGGTCCTCGGGTTCCGACTGGGCAACGGGCTGCTCGGGCTGCTCGGCGCGTTCGCCCTGCTGCTGACCTTCTCGCTGGCCGCGGCGTGGATCTCGGTACTGGTCGGGGTGCTGGTCAGCGAGCCGGAGAAGGTGCAGATCTTCGGCTTCACGGTGATCTTCCCGCTCACCTTCACCAGCAACGCGTTCGTGCCGACCGAGACCATGCCGGGCTGGTTGCAGGCCTGGGTGCAGGTCAACCCGGTGACCATCCTCGCCGACGCGCTGCGCGGGCTCCTGGTCGGCGGTCCGGTCGCCGGCCCGGTCTTCCAGTCGTTGATCTGGGCCGCGGTCCTGGCCGCCGTCTTCGCCCCGCTGGCCGTACGGGCGCTGCGCCGCCGGGTGTGACCCCGGCCGTAGCCCCGACCCCGCGTCGCCGGGTTACCCCGACCCCGCGCCGCCGGGGATGAGCCCGGCCGCCGCCTCGGCCCCAGCACTGGAGCCGAGGCGGCGGTCCCGGTCACCTGGGCTCCGGGCGGTCCTCCTCGCCCTCGCGGCTGTGCAGGCCGCCCTCGGGCAGGTCGTCGTCGCGGCGCTGGCGATCCTCCGGTTCGTCGGTGGCTCCGGCCGCCGGTCGGTGGCGTTCGCCGGTCGGCCCCGCGGCGGGTCGGGACCGACCCGGCTCCGTCGCCGGCCCGGCCTGGTCGCGCAGGTCCTCCTCCAGCCGACGGAAGAGGTCGTGGTCCTGCTTGGCCGCCCGTTCGGCGATGGCGCGCAGGAACTCCGGGTCGTCGTCGGGCGCGGCCGGTCCCCGGGCCGGCCGGGTGCCGATCGGGGTGACCGGCCTCGGGCGCCCGGCGAGGAACCAGGCGATCCACCCCAACAGGGGCACGAGCAGGATGACGGCCACCCAGGCGGGTCGGGGCATCGCCCGCACCGTGCCCTTCTCCGCCGACAGGCAGCTGATCAACGCGAGGGCGGCGCAGACGACCTGGACGAAGAAGAGGAGGATGAACAGCCGGACCATGGCCCCATCATGACTCACCCTCGCCGTGACTCACCACAGCTCCCGCAGCACCAGCAGGATGCCGGCCAGGGCGATACCGACCACGCTGAGTGCGGCAAGCGGCAACGAGCGTCCGCCGGTGGCCGTCGTGCCGGTGCCGGTGCCGCGCCGCCAGCAGATCCGCAGGGCCACCGCCCAGCCGAGCAGCACGGCACCACCGAGCAGCGCGCCGGTCACGTCTCCGGTCAGGGCCAGCCGGACCGCCAGCACCGTCACCACGGTCACGGTGAGCGCGGTCCGCCGCCAGGCCAGCCGGGTCCGTTCGGGCTGCAGCCCCGGGTCCCGGTGCGGTCGGTGGTCGGTCACCGCTACCCGAGCGCCCCGGCCAGCACCGCCAGCACCAGCAGCACCGCGCCGAGCCCGACCACCAGCGCGAGGATCGCCGGGAACCGGGAGGCGGGCAGCTCCTCGCCCAACCGGATGGCCCGTTCGGTACGCGCCCAGTGGTCCACCGCCCGTACCGCCACCGCCGCGCCGATCAGCAACAGCACGATGGCGATCGTCTCGCGCAGGTGCCGCAGCGGCAGGGGCGGCAGGAACTGGGCCACGGCGAGCCCGCCGCCGACCAGCGCCAGCCCGGTCCGCAGCCAGGCCAGGAAGGTCCGTTCGTTGGCCAACGAGAAGCGGTAGTCGGGGGTGCTGCCCACCGCCCGCATGTCCTGCGGGTCGAACCACTGCCTGATCGTCTGCCACACGAGCAGTGATTATCCGCTTTGTCCGCGACATAGATTGGGTGGGTGACCGATCTTGACGCAACGACGCTGCGGACCGCGTACGACAACCAGATCCGACCGGAGATCCCCGACCCGGCGCCGGCCGGGGTGACGGTGGAGCGGGACGGTCCGCTGGTGCGGGTGCTCGGGCTGGACCAGCGGGGTTTCCTCACCTACCGGGACCTCGGTGGTCTGGCCGGCACGGAGCTGGACGAGCTGATCGCGCGGCAGGTGGAGATCTTCCGCCGGCGGGGTGAGGCGGTCGAGTGGAAGCTCAACGCGCACGACGAGCCGGCCGACCTGGCCGACCGGCTGCGGGCCGCCGGCTTCGTCCCCGAGGACGAGGAGACCGTCGTGATCAGCCCGGTCGCCCCGCTGGCGGGCGCCATGCCGGTCCTGCCCGAGGGGGTACGCCTGCGCGAGGTGACCGGCCGGGACGACCTGGAGCGGATCGCGGCGATGGAGCGGGTGGTCTGGCAGGCCGACCGGGACCACCTGGTGACCGGCCTGGCGAAGGAGATCGCCGCCGACCCGCAGTCGATCACGGTAGTGGTGGCCGAGGCGGCCGACGAGGTGGTCAGCGCGGGTTGGGTGCGGTACCCGGCCGGCACCGGTTTCGCCACCCTGTGGGGCGGCTCGACCCTGCCGCAGTGGCGTCGCCGGGGCATCTACCGGGCGCTGGTGGTGCACCGGGCCCGGCTGGCCGGGCAACGGGACCGGACGTTGTTGCAGGTGGACGCCTCCCCGCAGAGCCGGCCGATCCTGGAGCGGCTCGGCTTCGTCCCGGTCACCACCACCACGCCGTACGTCTACACTCCGTGATCATGGAGCGGTTGACGGAGGACGAGCAGCTCACCCTCAGGACCGGCGCGTTCGGCGCGGTGTTCCTGGTGTCCAACGCCGACCCTGGCGTGTTCGCCATGGTCCGGGAGAGTTTCGCCGCCTCGGGGGTGATGTCGGGGGCCAGTGGCCTGGTCAAGGAGGTGTTGGCCAACGGTCCGCTGCCCCGGTTGCCCCGGGACTCGACCCTGGAGGTCGAGTCGGTGGTGCTGCCGGCGCTGGGCCGGGCGATGGCGATCCTGCGGGACAAGGCCCCCGGCGAGGCGCAGAACTACCGGTCCGTGGTGCTGACCGCCGCCGACGAGGTGGCGCGGGCGCACAAGGGGGTGTCCCCGGCCGAGGCCGAGGCGATCGACCGGATCAGGCAGGCGCTGGCCGCCCCGGCCTGACCGCCGGCTGGGTGAGCTGTGTCACTCCGCCTCGCCCCGACCCGTGATGCTACTGGCAGGTAACCTTGCGGCGTGGGTAATCGCACTGCATCGGGCGGTTGACCGGCCGGCAACAAACGCGCGAGGCTGCGCCCGTGACCAGGCGAGCAACGCCTGACCGGGCGAGGAATCGCACCACCTACAGGAGGGTCGTCGAAGCGCGATGAACATCGTCGTACTCGTCAAGCAGGTGCCCGACTCGGGCGCGGACCGCAACCTGCGCAGTGACGACAACACCCTAGACCGCGGTTCGGCGAACAACGTCATCAACGAGATGGACGAGTACGCCATCGAGGAAGCGCTGAAGATCAAGGAAGCGCACGGTGGTGAGGTCACCATCCTGACCATGGGCCCGGACCGGGCGACCGAGTCGATCCGCAAGGCGCTCTCGATGGGCCCGGACGCCGCCGTGCACGTCGTCGACGACGCCCTGCACGGCTCCTGCGCCGTGGCCACCTCCAAGGTGCTCGCCGCGGCCCTGGGGCAGCTCAACGCCGACCTGGTGCTCTGCGGTGCAGAGTCGACCGACGGCCGGGTGCAGGTCCTGCCGCACATGCTCGCCGAGCGCCTCGGGATCGCCGCGCTGACCGGCGCGCGCAAGCTCACCGTCGACGGCGCCACGCTTACCGTCGAGCGGCAGACCGAGGAGGGCTACGAGGTGGTCACCGCCGCGACCCCGGCCGTGGTCTCCGTCTGGGACACCATCAACGAGCCGCGCTACCCGTCCTTCAAGGGCATCATGGCCGCCAAGAAGAAGCCGGTACGGACGCTCTCCCTGGGTGATCTCGGGGTGGCTCCGGACGAGGTGGGCCTGGCCGGGGCGACCAGCGCCGTTCTGGAGCACACCAGGCGTCCGGCGCGGTCCGGCGGTGCCAAGATCACCGACGAGGGCGAGGGCGGCGTCAAGCTGGTCGAGTTCCTCGCCACCGAGAAGTTCGTGTGAGGGGTCAGGACATGTCTGAGGTTCTCGTCGTCGTCGAAGCCACCCGTGAGTTCGGCGTCAAGAAGGTCACCCTGGAGATGCTCACCCTCGCCCGCGAGCTGGGCACGCCCAGCGCGGTGGTGCTCGGTGGACCCGGTGCGGCCGAGGCGCTCAGCGCCACCCTCGGCGAGTACGGCGCGGAGAAGATCTACGCCGCCGAGAGCGCGGAGATCGACGGCTACCTGGTCGCGCCGAAGGCCACCGTGCTTGCCGAACTGGTCCAGCGGGTGCAGCCGGCCGCCGTGCTGCTCGCCTCCGCCCAGGAGGGCAAGGAGATCGCCGCCCGACTGGCGGTCAAGCTGGACAACGGCATCCTGACCGACGTGGTCGGGCTGGCCGCCGACGGCACCGCCACCCAGGTCGTCTTCGCCGGTGCCACCATCGTCAAGGCCAAGGTCACCAAGGGCCTGCCGCTGGTGACCGTCCGACCGAACTCGGTGAACCCGGCTCCGGCGCCGGCCACCCCCACCGTCGAGCAGCTCACCGTCGCCGTCACCGACACCGACAAGCTGGCCCGGGTGGTCGACCGGGTCGCCGAGCAGAAGGGTTCGCGGCCGGAGCTGACCGAGGCCTCGGTGGTCGTCTCCGGTGGTCGGGGCGTCGGCAACGCCGACAACTTCAAGTTGGTCGAGGAGTTGGCCGACCTGCTGGGTGGGGCCGTCGGCGCCTCCCGGGCGGCGGTCGACTCCGGTTTCTACCCGCACCAGTTCCAGGTGGGTCAGACCGGCAAGACGGTCTCGCCGCAGCTCTACGTGGCGCTGGGCATCTCCGGTGCGATCCAGCACCGGGCCGGCATGCAGACCTCGAAGACCATCGTCGCGGTCAACAAGGACGGCGAGGCGCCGATCTTCGAGTTGGCCGACTTCGGGGTGGTCGGTGACCTGTTCAAGATCCTCCCGCAGGCCGCCGAGGAGATCCGCAAGCGCAAGTGACCTGCCCGTGCCGCGTGCCGGCGGGGATCTCCATCTCCCCGCCGGCACGCCGCACGTCGCTCTCACCGGCAAACCCCGCGGTGGACACCCGCCGTTCTGTTCGAACGGCGAGTGTCCACGTTCCACACCCCTCTCCGAGTACGCAGCGAGGGGCGTCACGGTGTTGGTCCCGCCGGTAGGGGAGGGAACGGGGCCGGGTCGGACGGGGAGCTGATCGACGGGCCGGGGAGCTGATCCGGCCCGCCGATCAGCCCGTCAGGGTGCCCCGCAACAGGCTGTCGCCGGAGTGGGCGGGGTCGTTGTCGAACTGCTCGGCCGAGACGTCGACGACGTTGTACGCCCGCAGGTCGACCTTTGCCGGCAACGGTAGCAGTACGTCCGAGCCGGCACCGAGAACGCCGACCGAGAACATCTCGCCGTTGACAGGGTTGATCAGCCAGACCTCGTAGTACCCCGGAACCTCGGGAAGATTCGCCACGTGCAGGTGGAGTCGACCGTCGTCGAGCACCCGCGCCTCGCCCCGGGCCTCCGGCGGCGTCGGGCCGTACGCGCTCAACGGCGCACTGGCCAGGACGACCTGCTCCTGCGCGGGCTCGGTGGAGCGCACCACGGCGAGGGTGCCGACCACGCCCAGCACGGCGGCGGCCGTGGCGGTCGCCGCGGTCAGCGCCCACCGGGTGAGTCGCCTACGGCGCCGGTCGACCTGGTGCCGTCGTGACGTCGGTGCCGTCTGCTGGCCGCCTCGGACCGCGGTCAGCGACGGCAGCTCCCGGGCCTCTGCCCGCGACGGCAGCTCCCGCGCCTCCGTCGGCGACGACAGTTCCTGTGCGGCCTCGATCTCGGCGCGGATGCCCTGCCAGAGGTGCTCCGGCGGGGCGGGCAGGTCCCGCAGCGGCTGCGTGGCGGTGGCCAGCCCGGCGACGTGCCGCAGGGTCTCCAGCTCACCGCGACAGTGCGCGCAGGTGTCGAGATGGGTGGCTTCACCCTGGTCCGACCCGCTCTCACCGAGCGCCAGGAAGACCAGCCGGTCGTGCTCCAGGTGCGGCACCGTCCACCTCCCATCTGCGTTTCAAGCTCGCCATGCCCCGTCGGATGTGACTCTTCACCGTGCCCAGTGGCACCCCGGTCACCGTCGCTATCTGCTGGTGGGTCAGATCGTCGAAGAAGGCCAGTTCGAGCATCCGACGCTGGTCCTCCGGGAGCCGGGCCAGCTCGTCGGCGACCACCAGCCGGTCGACCACGGTCTCCGGGTCCGGCCTGGTCGGGGCCGGATCGGGCAGCTGCCGGACGGTCTCCACCACCCGGTTCTCCCGCGCGGCGACCCGCAGCCGGTCCACCACCTTGCGCCGGCCGATGCCGAGCAGCCAGCCGATCAGCGACCCGCGCGCCGGGTCGAAGGTGTCCCGGGCCAGCCAGGCCGCGACGAAGGTCGCCTGGGTCACGTCCTCGGCGTCCGCGCGATTGGCCAGGGTGCTGGTGGCCAGATGGAACACGGCGCGGCCGTACCGGTCGTACGCCTGCCGCAGGGCGTTCTCGTCACCGGCGCGGAACCGGACCGCGAGGTCGTCCTCGGGCGGGTCGGATGCCTGCCGTACCACTGTCACCGGGCGGTTCGCCTTCCATGGGGCATGCCCGACTGTAGCGCCCACAGTCTTCGCCCCATTCTCCGACTCGGGTCCTGTCCTGCCTGCTCTTTCGTGCTGGAGGGCCGGTACGGATGCACCGGCGGAAAAGAAAAGAATTCGGATTCCATCCGCATCCGTCGCCACGGCAGCCGGCGTAACCCGTTCTGCAACCCGGGGGAGACGAACCCCCACGAAGCACTAGGAGGCAGACATGTCGTATTCGTCCGTCCGGCGGATCGCCGCGGGGAGCGCCGCCGCACTGACCTTCGCCGGGATCGCCGCGTTCACCGCCACCCCCGCCTACGCGGCCTCGGCCAAGGTCTCCGTGGTCCACGGCATCCCGGACACCCCGGTCGACGTCTACGTCAACGGCGAGAAGACGCTGGAGAACTTCAAGCCGGGCGACGTGGCCGGGCCGCTGGACCTGGCCGAGGGGGCGTACGACATCGCCCTGACCAAGCCGGGCGAGCCGATCGGCAGCGCGATCCTCAGCGTCGACGACGCCGAGGTGCCGGGCGGGGCGAACATCAGCATCGCGGCCCACCTCAACGCCGAGGGCGAGCCGAAGATCACCCCGTTCGTCAACGACACCGGCCGGGTCGACGCGGGCAAGGCGCGGCTGGTCGTCCGGCACACCGCTGCCGCCCCGGCGGTCGACGTACGGGCGGGTGGCCAGCCGGTCTTCGAGAACCTGACCAACCCGAACGAGGCCAAGGGTGACGTCGACGCCGGGACCGTCAACGCCGACGTGGTCCTCGCCGGCACCGACACCGTCGCGATCGGCCCGGCGGACCTCAACCTGGCCGAGGGCACCGCGACGATCGTCTACGCGATCGGCTCCGCCGAGGGCGAGAACCTGAGCATCGTGTCGCAGACCATCACCGGCCTGCACTCCGCCCCGTCCGGCGTGCCCAGCGGCACCGGTGGCCAGGCCGCCACCGGTCTCGGCACGGCCTGGTACGTGCTGGCCGGCGCGGGCACGCTGCTGCTGATCGGTGGGGGAGCGCGGCTGGCCACCGCCCGGCCGGCCCGGCGGTGACGGTCCGCGACCGCGGCGCGCTGGCGGCCCTCGCCGCCGGCGCTGCCGCGCTCACCGCCGCCACGGTGGTGGCCTGCGGCTCCGGTCCGACCGAGCCGGTCGGCGCGGACGAGGCCGCCCGGCTGGCCACCGCCACCCCGAGCGCCGAGACCAGCGGCAGCGGCGCCCCGTCGGTCCCGGTCACCCGGGGCGACCTGCCCACCACCGACCGGGCCGTCCCACCGGTACGGCTGCGGATCCCGGCGATCGAGGTCACCGCGACCGTCGACGCGGTCGGCATCAACCCCCGGACGAACGAGTTCGAGGTGCCGCCGAGCGTCGACGAGATCGGCTGGTACCGCTTCGGCCCGGGGCTGGAGGCCGACCAGGGCTCGATCGTGGTCGCCGGCCACGTCGACAGCGCCGACCAGGGCCGGGGTGCCTTCTTCCGGCTGCGGGAGCTGGACCGGGACGACACCGTCACCGTCACCGGCGACGACGGGCGGGAACGCCGGTACCGGGTGGTGGCCCGGGAGGAGTACGCCAAGACGAAGATCCCGCTGGACCGGTACTTCGCCCGCGACGGAGCACCCCGGCTGACCCTGATCACCTGTGGTGGCCCGTTCGACGCCGAGACCCGCCGGTACCGGGACAACATCGTGGTCACCGCCGTACCGGCCTGACCCCGGTCCGGCCCGCCGGTTCCCCCGGTCCGCCGGTTCCCCCGGCCCGCCACAGCCCCGGCGGGCCGGGGGAACCGGACGCGCGGGGCAGCCGGCCCACTCCGCTGGTTAGGCTGAACCCTGATGGCATACCTGGATCACGCGGCGACCACTCCGATGCTCGACGAGGCACTGGAGGCGTACGTCGCCACCGCCCGCGAGGTCGGCAACGCGTCGTCGCTGCACGCGGCGGGCCGCCATGCCCGTCGGCGGGTGGAGGAGTCGCGGGAACGGGTGGCCGCCGTACTGGGTGCCCGACCCTCTGAGGTGATCTTCACCGGCGGCGGTACCGAGAGCGACAACCTCGCGGTGAAGGGCATCTTCTGGGCCCGCCGGGCGGCCGCCCCGGGCCGGCACCGGGTGGTCTGCAGCGCGATCGAGCACCACGCGGTCCTCGACGCGGTCGACTGGTTGGTCGAGCACGAGGGCGCCGAGGTCAGTTGGCTGCCGGTCGACGGCGGCGGGCGGCTCGACCCGGAGCGGCTACGGGCCGAACTGGCCGGCCACGGCGAGCGGGTGGCCCTGGTGACCGCGATGTGGGCCAACAACGAGGTAGGCACGGTCCAGCGGGTGACCGAGCTGGCCGCGATCGCCGCCGAACACGCGGTGCCGGTGCACACCGACGCCGTCCAGGCGATCGGTCAGGTGCCTGTCGACTTCGCCGCCAGCGGGGTCGCCGCGTTGACCGTCACCGGGCACAAGCTCGGCGGGCCGATCGGCGTCGGTGCCCTGCTGCTGGGCCGGGACGTCGCGGCCACCCCGCTGCTGCACGGCGGCGGCCAGGAACGCGACGTACGCTCCGGCACCCTGGACACCCCCGGCATCGTGGCCTTCGCGGTGGCCGTGGAGACCGCGGTCAAGACCCAACAGGAGTACGCCGCCCGCGTCGCCGCCCTCCGCGACGACCTGGTCGCCCGGGTCCGTCAGGCGGTGCCGGACGTGATCTTCAACGGCGCGGCCACCGACCGGCTGCCCGGCAACGCGCACTTCTCCTTCCCCGGCTGCGAGGGCGACGCCCTGTTGCTGCTGCTCGATGCCCAGGGCATCGGCTGCTCGACCGGCTCGGCCTGCTCCGCCGGGGTGGCCCAGCCCTCGCACGTGCTGCTCGCAATGGGCGCCGACGACGACCGGGCCCGTTCCTCGCTGCGGTTCAGCCTCGGCCACACCTCCACCGCCGCCGACGTCGACGCCCTGGTCACCGCGCTGCCGGCGGCCGTGGAACGGGCCCGGCGGGCGGCCGCGCTGGGCTCCGCCCCGCGCTGACCGTCGGTCGGTGTGGTGGGCCGACCCGCCCGCTGACCGCCGTCCGGCGGAGCGTTTGGTCCACCCGCACCCCGCTGACCACCGTGACGGTGCGGTTGTCCCCCCGCCGGATGCCGTCCGGGCGGGGCGGTGGCTAGGGTTGGTGGGGAAGGGAGCGTGGGCTGGTGAGGGTTCTGGCGGCGATGTCGGGCGGGGTGGACTCCGCCGTGGCGGCGGCGCGGGCGGTCGAGGCCGGGCACGACGTGACCGGGGTGCACCTGGCGCTGGCCCGTAACCCGCAGACCTACCGCACCGGGGCGCGTGGTTGCTGCACCCTGGAGGACTCCCGGGACGCCCGCCGGGCGGCAGACGTGATCGGCATCCCGTTCTACGTGTGGGACATGGCCGACCGCTTCCACGCCGACGTGGTGGACGACTTCGTCGCCGAGTACGCGGCGGGGCGTACCCCGAATCCCTGCCTGCGCTGCAACGAGAAGATCAAGTTCGCCGCGGTGCTGGACCGGGCGGTGGCCCTGGGCTTCGACGCGGTGGTCACCGGCCACCACGCCCGGCTCGGCGCCGACGGCCTCCTGCGCCGCAGCGTCGACCTGGCCAAGGACCAGTCGTACGTGCTGGCGGTGCTCACCCGGGCGCAGCTGGACCGGTCGGTCTTCCCGCTCGGCGACTCGACCAAGGCGCAGGTCCGGGCGGAGGCGACCGACCGCGGCCTGGCGGTCGCCGACAAGCCGGACTCGCACGACATCTGCTTCATCGCCGACGGCGACACCAGGGGCTTCCTGGCCGACCGGCTGGGTGAGGCCCCCGGCGACGTGGTCGACGCGCTGACCGGTGCGGTCGTCGGCAGCCACCAGGGTGCCTACGCGTACACCGTCGGGCAGCGCCGGGGCCTGCACCTGGACCGGCCCGCCGTGGACGGCCGGCCCCGCTACGTGCTCTCCATCACCCCCACGACCAACACGGTGACCGTCGGCCCCGCCGAGGCGCTGGAGGTGGCCACGGTGCACGCCACCCGCGCGGTGTGGACGGGCACCGGGACACCGACCGGGCCGGTCGAGTGCGAGGTGCAGCTGCGGGCGCACGGCGACGTGGTCCCGGCCACGGTCGTGCCGAGCGGCGACGGCCTCCGGGCCGACCTGCGCCGGCCGCTGCGCGGGGTCGCCGCCGGCCAGGCGATCGTGGCGTACCGCCCGGACCCGGCCGGCGACGTGGTGCTCGGCTCGGCCACCATCTCCGGCTGACCTGTGGGCCGGTTCGCCAGCGGACCTGTTCCGTAGGTTCGGCGGCGGCCCCGGTCGGGCCGGTTCGGCGGCGGCCCTGTTCCGCCGGTGCGGGCGGCCGGCCCTGTTCCGTAGGTTCGGGCGGCGGACTCGGTTCGGGCGGCGGGCCTGCTCCGTCGGTGCGGCGGCAGCGCCGGCCGGGTGGCCGGGGTGAGCGGTTACCCTTCGGCGGTGACTGACCAGACCTGGCCCTGGCCGACCGGCGCGGCGACCGGGATCGGCTCACTTCCCGGCACCGACATCGCCGAGGCGCAGCGGATCGTCCTCGGCGAGCTGCCCGTCCTGCCGCACCTGCCCGAGCTGCCCGCCCGTGGTCCGGGCGCGGACCTGGTCGGGCGCACCGGCGGCCTGCTGGTCGAGCTGCCGGTGGAGCTGTACGCGGCCCGCTGGCGGATCGCCCCGCGCCCCGGGCGGGACCTGCGCCGCGCCCGGGACCTGATGGAACGCGACCTCGACCAGCTCGCCGAGCAGGCCGACGGCTACACCGGGCCGGTCAAGGTGCAGGTAGGTGGCCCGTTCACCATGGCGGCGGCGCTGGAGCTGCCGATCGGCGGGCGGCTGCTGCGCGACCCGGGCGCGGTACGCGACCTCACCGACTCCCTCGCCGAGGGGCTGCGCGGACACGTCGCGGCGCTCACCCGTCGGCTGCCCGGTGCCGCGGTCCTGCTGCAACTCGACGAGCCGTCGCTGCCGACGGTGCTCGCCGGCCGGGTGCCCACCGAGAGCGGGCTGGGTGCGTACCGGCCGGTGCCGGGGCCGGACGCGGCCGCTGCCCTGCGGACGGTGATCGAGGCGGCCGGGGTGCCGACCGTGGTGCACTGCTGCGCCCCCGACGTACCGCTGGAGGTGATCCGCTCGGCCGGCGCGGTAGGCGTAGCGCTCGACCTCGGCCTGCTCACCGAGCTGGACCCGCTCGGCGAGGCGATCGACGCCGGGCTCGGCCTGCTGGCCGGCGCGATCGCCACGAGCCCACCGTCGGCCGGCCCCGCACCGACCTCCGCCCAGGTCGCCGACCGGGTACGCCAGGTCTGGGACCGGCTGGGCTTCCCCCGCAGCCGGTTGGCCCGCCAGGTGGTGGTCACCCCGGCCTGCGGCCTGGCCGGCGCTACCGACGGCTACGTCCGGGCGGCCCTGGCCGCCTGCCGCGACGCCGCCCGCCGCCTAGCCGACGAGGTGTAAGGAAGGGCCCCCTGTTAACGCATACGGTCGAGAAGGGTCCCCTTCTTGCATCTAGAAGCGTGGCGGCAGCGCGCGGGGCGGGGCTGCGCGCGGGCGGGGCTGCGCGCGGGGCGGGGTGGCCGCGGGGCGGGTTTGGTGTCGTACCGGTGGGGCAGGATGAGGCGCATGGTGGGACAACTACGTACCGTCGTGATCGATTGTCCGGACCCTCGCGACCTGGCGGGTTTCTACGCCGAGTTGCTGGGCCTGCCGCTGAACGAGGAGCAGTCCGACGGCAACGACTGGGTGGTGCTCGGAGGACCGCCCGGCCAGCAGCCCCGGCTCGCCTTCCAACGGGCACCCGATCTGCGTCCGCCGGCCTGGCCCGACCCGGAGCGGCCCCAGCAGTTCCATCTCGACGTGACCGTCGAGGACATCGAGACCGCCGAGCAGGCGGCCCTGAAGCTCGGTGCCCGGCGGCTGCCCGGTGAGGGGGAGGGCTTCCGGGTCTACGCCGATCCGGCGGGCCACCCGTTCTGTCTCTGCTGGGACTGACCACCCGGGCCGGACCAGGCAGGCCGGCCGGACTGGCCCAGGCCGGTCTGGTCCAGCCCGGTCGGACCGGGTTGGGCTGGTCGGACCGGGTCGGGCTGGTCGGCCTGGGTTGGGCTGGTCGGGCTGGGCTGGGCCGGCGGGGTTGCGACGGCCCGGCATCATGGCGCTGTGATCGACTCCTCGCTCCGGCGGGCCAGCGGCTCGCTGTACGGTCTGGCCTACGGTGACGCCCTGGGGCGGCCGACCGAGTTCCTGACCGTCGCCGAGATCCACCGCCGGTACGGTCCGACCGGCCCCCGCGAGCTGGTCGGCGAGCCGGCCTTGGTCACCGACGACACCCAGATGGCGTTGGCGGTGGCCCAGGCCGTGCGCGAGGCGTCCGTGCCGACGCCCGAGGTCGTCGAGCCGTTGCTGCGGCGTCGGTTCCTGGCCTGGGCGGTCAGCCCGGAGAACAACCGTGCCCCGGGCATGACCTGCCTGCGCGCCTGCGCCGAGCTGGCCCGGGGGACCCGCTGGCAGGAGGCGACCCAGGCTGGCTCGAAGGGCTGCGGCGCGAACATGCGGGTGACCCCGATCGGTCTGCTCGACGTCGACCTGACCACCCTCGCCGGTCTGGCCCAGTTGCAGGCGGGGCTGACCCACGGCCATCCGACCGGCCTGGCGGCCAGCGAGCTGACCGCGTACGCGGTGCGGTTGGCACGCGAGGGCGCGGCCCTGGCCGACCTGCCGGAGCTGTTGCTGGAGCGGGCCGACCGGCAGCGGCACACCTACCACGGCGACTGGCTCGGTGACCTGTGGCAGCGCCCCGGAGTGGACTCCGCGCGGGAGTTCATCGCCCGGGGCTGGGACGAGTGCCGGCGGGCGTTGCAGCGGCTGGTGACCGCCCTGGGTCGGCCGGACGACGGTGGTGACCCCTGTCGGCACACCGGTGAGGGTTGGGTGGCCGAGGAGGCGTTGGCGACCGCGTTGTACTGCGCGATCCGGCATGCCGACGATCCGGTCGCCGCGCTGGCCCGGGGGGCCACCACCGCCGGTGACTCGGACTCGATCGCCGCGCTGGCCGGGGCATTCCTGGGGGCCGCCGTGGGGATGGCCGCCTGGCCCGCCGGCTGGGCCGGGCGGATCGAGTACGCCGACCAGCTGCGCACCCTCGGCGCGGCCTGGGACTGACCGCCGGCCGACCCACGGCGACCAGCGGGTCCGACCGGGCCGGGCGCCGGCCCGCTCCGGGCCAGTTCAGCGCAGGTGGGGCAGGGTACGGATCCGGCGCCACAGCTGCTGGTCGCAGGTGCCCGCCCGGTTCTCGAAGGCCACCAGGTCGACCTGGATCGGGTCGCCGAGGTCCAGGAAGCTGTCCCGCTCGGCATCGGGGTCCCAGTCGCCGGTGGGGATCGGTACGTGGTCGTCCCGGTGGCTCTTGTCCTGACTGGTGATCTTGAGCACCTCGGCGTGCCGGCGCTCCACCCGCAGCACCAGGCAGGGGCGGACCTTCGAGCCGTCCCCGTCGGCGTACGGCACGTCGGCCCACCAGATCTCCCCGCTGCGGGGCGTACCGGCCGGGGCCCGGTCACCGGTGCGGGGGCGGGGCGGGCTGCCGGGGCGGGTGCGTGGACGTTTCGGTGCGCCGGTCCGCCGGTCGGCGCCGTCCGGCCGGGTGCGGGGCCGTCCGCCCGGCCGGTTGCGCCAGCTGTCCCAGGCCCAGCCGGCCACGACGGCGAGCAGGATCAGCGCCGCCCACGGCAACCACTCGGGCATCCGTACCTCGATTCTCGCTGTCGTCGACTCCGCCGGCGCTGCCCGACGGTGGTCGGGACGGCCGTCGGTGCAGGTGACGGATATTGTCCCACCGTCCCGATACGGTGCGGGGGTAGCGGAGCACGGGAGGTCCCGTGGTGTCGAGGGGGTCGGCGGTGGCGGACGACGAAGCGGTGGCGGACGACGAAACGGTGTGGGACGACGGAACGGTGTCGGAGGGGAGCGGGGTGTCCGAGGAGGCCGGTGCCGCACAGGTGAGCGCGGAACAGGAGGCGGCGGCCGGCGCCGAGCCGCCCCCGCAGGCCCGGGAGCGGCACGCCACGTTGAGCCAGGACCTGACCGAGCACCAGTACCGCTACTACGTGCTCGACGCGCCGACCATCACCGACGCCGAGTTCGACCGTCAGTTGCGCGAGCTGGAGGCGCTGGAGGGGCAGTATCCGGCGCTGCGTACCCCGGACTCACCTACCCAGCGGGTCGGCGGCACCTTCTCCACCGACTTCACCCCGGTCACCCACGCCGAGCGGATGATGTCGCTGGACAACGCCTTCGCCGACGAGGAGTTGGCCGCGTGGGCCGAGCGGGTCGAGCGGGATGCCGGCGGGGCGGTGCCCTACCTCTGCGAGCCGAAGGTCGACGGCCTGGCGATCAACCTCACCTACCGGCGGGGTCGGCTGGTCCGGGCGGCGACCCGGGGCGACGGGCGCACCGGCGAGGACGTCACCGCCAACGTGCGCAGCATCCGGGACGTGCCGGGCCGGCTCACCCCCTCCGACGAGTACGGCCCACCGCCGGAGCTGATCGAGGTGCGCGGCGAGATCTACTTCCCGGTCGAGGCCTTCGCCGGCCTCAACGCGTCCCTGGTCGAGCAGGGCAAGGCGCCGTTCGCCAATCCGCGCAACGCCGCCGCCGGCAGCCTGCGGCAGAAGGACCCCCGGATCACCGCCTCGCGGCCGTTGCGGCTGGTCGTGCACGGCATCGGCGCCCGCGAGGGGTTCCGGCCCACTGCGCAGTCCGAGTCGTACGCGGCCCTGCGGGCCTGGGGGCTGCCGACCAGCGACCGGTGGCGGGTGGTGCCTGACCTGGCCGGGGTGGCGGAGTACATCGCCTACTACGCCGCGCACCGGCACGACGTCGAGCACGAGATCGACGGGGTGGTGGTCAAGGTCGATCCGGTCTCCATCCAGGGTCGGCTCGGCTCGACCAGCCGGGCGCCGCGCTGGGCGATCGCCTTCAAGTATCCGCCGGAGGAGGTCAACACCACGCTGCTCGACATCGACGTCGAGGTGGGGCGCACCGGGCGGGTCACCCCACGGGCCGTGCTCGCGCCGGTCAAGGTGGCCGGCTCGACCGTCGCGTACGCCACCCTGCACAACGCCCGGGAGGTCGAGCGCAAGGGGGTGCTGATCGGCGACACCGTGGTGCTGCGCAAGGCCGGCGACGTCATCCCCGAGGTGCTCGGTCCGGTGGTCGACCTACGCCCGGCAGACGCCCGGCCGTTCGTCATGCCGACCCACTGCCCGGCCTGCGGCACCCCGCTGGCCCCGGCGAAGTCCGGCGACGTCGACATCCGCTGCCCGAACAGCCGGTCCTGCCCGGCGCAGCTGCGGGAGCGGGTCTTCCACCTGGCCGGCCGGGGTGGCTTCGACATCGAGGTGCTCGGCTACAAGGGAGCGGCGGCGCTGCTCGACGCGCGGATCATCACCGACGAGGGTGACCTGTTCGGCCTGGACGCCGAGCAGTTGGCCCGGTCGGAGTTCTTCGTCAACAAGGACGGCACCCTCGGCACCAACGCGGCCAAGTTGCTGGACAACCTGGCCGAGGCGCGCCAGCGCCCGCTGTGGCGGGTGCTGGTGGCGCTCTCCATCCGGCACGTCGGTCCGACCGCCGCGCAGGCGTTGGCCCGGCACTTCCGGTCGGTCGAGGCGATCGCGGCGGCGAGCGAGGAGGAGCTCTCCTCGGTCGACGGGGTGGGCCCGACGATCGCGGTCAGCATCCGGGAGTGGTTCGCCGTGGACTGGCACCGCGAGGTGGTCCGCAAGTGGGCCGAGGCCGGGGTACGGATGGCGGAGGAGACCGTCGACGAGGGGCCGCGACCACTGGAGGGGCTGACCGTGGTGGTGACCGGCACGCTCACCGGCTTCTCCCGTGACCAGGCTGCCGAGGCCATCCAGACCCGGGGCGGCAAGATGAGCGGCTCGGTGTCCAAGAAGACCGGTTTCGTGGTGGTGGGGGACAACCCGGGGTCGAAGGCCGACAAGGCGGCCAGCCTCAAGGTGCCGGTTCTCGACGAGGCGGGTTTCCAGGTGCTGCTCGACGCTGGTCCGGAGGCGGCCCGCGAGGTGGCCCGGATCGAGGAGTGAGTGCGGCAAACGTGAATCTTTGCGCAGCTGGTGACATATCCGCCGAGGTAGGCGCAGGGCGAAGAATACCAACTTAATTACGACTACGACCGATTCGTGGCTGTCCTACCGGCAAATGCCGCACCGGGGGCGTTTCATGGGAGCGGCGGGTGCACGGCCCGCCGGGTGAACCCGCTCCCGGGAGGTGCGATGGAGGCCGTCGATCCGCGAAACTCCGTGCCTCCGGGCCGGGTGACGCCGTTCTTCGGCTTCGTGGCCGCGACCGTTGGGGCGGCTCTGCTGGTCAGCGTGGCTCCGCTGGTCACTCTCGTGGACCGGTGGGCGGTGCCGCCGGCGGCGTGTTGGGTGATGGCCGGCCTGGCGGTGCTCTGCGACGCCCGTCTCTTCGTACCGCAGGGGCGCCGGCAGACCGCGGCGGTCTTCCCGTCCACCTGCTTCACCTTCGCGATCCTGCTCGGTTGGGGGTTGGGGCCGGCGGTGGTGGTGCAGGTGGCGGCGGTGGTGGTCTCCGGCTGGCGGATGCGGCACGCGGCCTGGCGGACCGCCTTCAACGCCGCGCAGTACGTCTGCGCCCTCGCCGTCGCCTACGGCGTGCTCCGGCTCGCCGCCGGTCTGGGTGTGCTCCGATCCGGGGCGGACGGGCCGGTCGACGCCCGGTTGGGCTGGGTCGACGTGCTGGTGGTGGGGGTGGCCGCCGCGGGTTGGTTCGTGGTCAACCACGTCCTGGTCGGCACGGCGGTACGGCTGCGCTTCGGCGACCGGTGGTGGCCCGGCCTGCGGCAGGGGATCGGCTTCGAGGTGTTCACCACCGGCTCGTTGCTGCTGCTCGCACCGGTCCTGACCGCTGCCGCCCGGGTCAGCGCCGCCCTGGTCCCGCTGGTGCTGGTGCCTCTCTTCGCCGTGTACCGGATGGCCCGGCTCTCCGCCGAGCAGGAACAGCTCGGCTCCCTCGACCCGCTCACCGGGCTGCCCAACCGCAAGGCCCTGCGGGCCGAGGTCGCCGAGCAGGTGCACCTGCACGCCGAACGCGCCGCCCGGGGGGTACCCGACGCGTACCTGGCCCTGCTCCTGATCGACCTGGACCGGTTTAAGAACGTCAACGACGCGCTCGGCCATGCCGTCGGTGACCGGCTCCTGGTCGAGGTGAGCGCCCGGCTGGCCGGCGCGGTCGGTGCCGGCGAGCTGGTGGCCCGGCTCGGTGGCGACGAGTTCGCCATCGTCGCACCCCGCTTGACCGGCGTCGACGAGGCCCGGGAACTGGCCGCCGCCCTGGTGGCCACGCTCGCCGAACCGGTGTCGCTTGACGGTCTGCCGTTGGACGTGGGGGGTTCCATCGGGATCGCGCTCTACCCCGACCACGGCGAGGACTTCGCCACCCTGATGCGGCACGCGGACGTCGCCATGTACGACGCCAAGCACCGCAACGACACCGTCGCCGTCTACACCGCCGAGTCCGACCACAACTCGGCCGAGCGCCTGAGCCTCCTGGCCGACCTGCGCCGGGTCCTGGAAACCACACCGGCCCCCACGGGCCCGCCGCCCGCCGGGTCGCTGCCGGCTGGCGAAACACCAGTGGTCGACCTGGGCGGGGTCACCGCCGCGCGGCCCGCCGACGACCAGCCGGCCGAGGTACGCGGTGGCGACGGCGCTGCCCTGCCCGCCGGCACCACCGCCCTGCCCGTACTCGGGCGGGGCGGGGACGAGGAGCCGACCGGGCCGGCACCCGGCGACACACCGACCACCGCTCCGGTGCCCGACCCTCGACCGGCGTCGTCGTCGGGGTCGACGGGGTCTGCGGCAGGACCGGCCCCGGGTGCCCCGGGTGGCGCGGGCTCGGACGGTGCGGGCTCGGACGGCGCGGCCTCGGACGGTGCGGGCTCGGACGGCGCGGGCTCGGACGGTGCGGGCTCGGACGGCGCGGCCTCGGACGGTGCGGGCTCGGACGGCGCGGGCTCGGACGGTGCGGCGCGGTGGTCGGGTCACCGGCTTCGTCGCTGGTGGCGTCGCGGTCGGCCGGCCCAGCCGGTGACCGGCGTCCCCGACGAGCTGATCGCCCGGATCATCACCAACGCCGACCCGACCCGCCGCCGCGCCGGTGCCGCCACCGTCCCCCGGCCAGCCACCGGCGACCTGCCCACCGCCGATCGGCGGTCGACCGCCGATCCGCAACCGGCCGCCGACAACCCCCCGACTGCCGCGAGTCCGTCGACTGCCGCGAGTCAGCCGAGGGCCGCGAGTCAGCCGAGGGCCGGGAGTCAGCCGACGGCCGCGAGCCGGGGTGGTGACGACAGCCGGGCGGGTGGCCGGCGTACCGGGGCGGCCGAGCTGGGTGACCCGGGCGAGATCACCATGTACTACCAACCGCAGATCGCCATCGCCACCGGCGAGGTGGTCGGGGTGGAGGCGTTGCTGCGGTGGCGGCATCCCCGGCGCGGGATGGTGGACCCGGAGGAGCTGATCCGGGTGGCCGAGCAGACCGCGGTGATGCGGCTGCTCACCCGCCGGGTGGTGGACGACGTGCTCGGCCAACTCGCCGCCTGGTCGGCCGCCGGGGTCCAGCTGCGGGCGGCGCTCAACGTCAGCGTCCGGGACCTGCACAGCGGTGAGATCGCCGACCAGATCGCCGACCGGTTGACCAGGTACGGCATCCGCCCCGACCGGCTCCAGGTGGAGATCACCGAGGGCGCGCTGATGGCCGACCCCCGACGGGTGTTGGCCACCATCACCCGGCTGCACCAGATCGGGGTGGCCATCAGCCTGGACGACTTCGGCACCGGGTACTCCTCGATGCAGCACCTGCGTCGGCTGCCGCTGGCCGAGGTGAAGGTGGACCGGTCGTTCGTACTCGGCATGGCCGAGGACCCCGACGACGCGGCCATCGTCCGCTCGATGATCGACCTGGCCGGCGCGCTCGGTCTGCGGGTGGTGGCCGAGGGGGTGGAGGACGAGCGGACCTGGCGGCTGCTGCACGCGGCCGGCTGCGACGTGGCCCAGGGCTGGTTCCACGCCCGGCCGATGCCCGCCGAGGAGCTGGCCGCCTGGCTGGCCCGGTACCGGCCGTTGCGGCCGAGCGCCGGCGGCGACACCGAGATCCCGCGCCGGCACGCCCGTTGAGCGGGCCCGCCGGAGTGCCGGCCGGCGCACCCGTGGAGCCGGCGCTCCGTGCCGCCGTGACCCGTACCGGGTGGGCCGGTGGGAGCCGCCGGCAGGCCGAAAGCGCCGGACAATAGACTCGCTTGACGCAGCAGGACAGCCACGAAGGGGGCACCGATGGCCGCCATCTCCCGCGAGGAGGTCGCGCACCTGGCGCGACTGTCGCGGCTCGCCGTGACGGAGGAGGAGCTGGACACCTTCGCCGGTCAGCTCGACGTGATCCTCCAGGCGGTCGCACAGGTCGGCGAGGTCGCCGCGGCGGACATCCCGCCGACCTCCCACTCGGTGCCGCTGACCAACGTGTTGCGCGACGACGTGGTGGTGCCCGGCCTGACCCCGGCCGAGGCGCTGTCGGGCGCGCCCGACGCCGAGCAGCAGCGGTTCCGGGTGCCCCGGATCCTGGACGAGGATGTGGCATCGTGAGCGACCTGACCAGAATGACCGCGACCGAGCTGGCCGGGCTGGTCGCCGACGGGCAGACCTCCGCCGTCGAGGTCACCCAGGCCCACCTGGACCGCATCGCCGCGGTCGACGACCGGGTATGCGCCTTCCTGCACGTCGACACCGAGGGCGCGTTGTCGGCCGCGCGGGCGGTCGACGAGCGCCGGGCGGCCGGTGAGCCGCTGGGGCCGCTCGCGGGCGTACCGGTGGCGGTCAAGGACGTACTCACCACCAAGGGCGTGCCGACCACCGTCGGGTCGAAGATCCTGGAGGGCTGGCGTCCGCCGTACGACGCCACGATCGTGCAGCGGCTGCGCGAGGCCGGCACGGTGATGCTCGGCAAGACCAACATGGACGAGTTCGCGATGGGCTCCTCCACCGAGTACTCCGCCTACGGCGCGACCCGCAACCCGTGGGACACCGACCGGATCCCCGGCGGTTCCGGTGGGGGCAGCGCGGCGGCGCTGGCCGCGTACGAGGCTCCGCTGGCGATCGGCTCGGACACCGGCGGCTCGATCCGCCAGCCCGGCGCGGTCACCGGCACCGTCGGCGCGAAACCCACCTACGGCGGCACCTCCCGGTACGGCCTGGTGGCCTTCTCGTCCTCGCTGGACACCCCCGGCCCGTGTGCCCGTACGGTGCTGGACGCCGCGCTGCTGCACCAGGTGATCGGCGGCCACGACCCGCGCGACTCCACGAGCATTCCGCAGCCGGTGCCGGACGTGGTGGCGGCGGCGAAGCTCGGCGCGACCGGCGACCTGACCGGGGTGAAGCTGGGCGTGGTGACCGAGTTCTCCGGTGACGGTGCCGAGCCGGGCGTGCTGGCCGCGTTCCGGGAGTCGGTGGACGCGCTGGCCAAGCTGGGCGCGGAGATCGTCGAGGTGTCCTGCCCGCACTTCAGCTACGCGCTGCCGGCGTACTACCTGATCGCGCCGAGTGAGTGTTCCTCCAACCTGGCCCGGTTCGACGGCGTCCGGTTCGGCCTGCGGGTCGGCGACGACGGCAACCGGTCGCTGGAGGAGGTCATGCAGCTCACCCGGGAGGCCGGCTTCGGCCCCGAGGTCAAGCGGCGGATCATGCTCGGCACGTACGCGCTCTCCTCGGGCTACTACGACGCCTACTACGGGCAGGCGCAGAAGGTCCGTACGCTGATCACCCGGGACTTCACCGCGGCCTTCGAGCGGGTCGACGCGCTGATCTCGCCGACCACCCCGTCGGTGGCGTTCCCGCTCGGCGCGCGCACCGCCGACCCGTACCAGATGTACCTGGCCGACCTCTACACCATCCCGACCAACCTGTACGGCGGGCCGGGCATCTCGGTGCCGTGCGGGCTCTCCGACGGGCTCCCGGTCGGCTTCCAGATCATGGCCCCGACCCTGGCCGACGACCGGATGTACCGGGTCGCCGCCGCCCTGGAGTCGGTGGTCGGCACCCTCACCCCGCCGGCGCTGTAGAGACAGGGGGGCGGGATGTTGACGCGCATCGAGATCGACGGTTTCAAGTCGTTCCGAGACTTCGAGCTGAACGTCCCGCCCTTCCTCGTCGTGATCGGCCGTAACGCCGCAGGTAAGTCGAACCTCTTCGATGCGATCCAGTTCCTGAGCCGGCTGGCGAGTGATCCGGTCCTGGAGGCCGCCCAGCACATGCGGGGTGACGTCGTGGACCTGTTCCACCGGCCGACGGAGGGACCTCCGTTCACCACGATGGCCTTCGCGGCGGAGGTGTTGCTGGACAGATCGGTGACCGATGCGTTCGGCGACACCGCCGAGGTCCACCACTCCCGACTTCGGTACGAGCTGGAGATCGAGCTTCGATCCATCTCCCCGAGCGGTTCCCAGCGGCCGTACGTGGTCCGGGAGGTGGTCCGCCGTATCCGACGGGCGGACGACAAGTGGATGGAGCACCGGAACGCCGAGCAGCGGAAACGGTTGGGAGCCTACCGTCCGGGCGCAGACCCGTTGGAGACCGAGACAGACGACCCCGGCAGGCCGGTCTTCAGTATCAGACAGCAGGGAAACCAGGGGCGTAAGCGGAGACTTCCGGCGTCGGCCGCCACCGCGACCGTGCTGTCGAGCCTGACCACCGCGACCGATTTCCCGCTGCTCTACGCGCTCAAGCGGGAGATGCAGTCGTGGCGACTGTTGCACCTGGACCCGAGCGCGCTCCGTGCCCCGGACTCCTACGACGATCCGGACAACCTCGCCGCCAACGGTGGTCACCTCGCCAACACCCTTCGTAGGCTGGCGGACGAGACCGGGACCGACGACAGACCCGACGGAGTCCTCAACGATCTCTCCGCCGATCTGGCGGCCGTCATACCCGGCGTCACCCGGGTGCGGTTGAGTGAGGACGACGCCCGTCGGCAGCGGCAGGTCATGGTGGTGACCCGGGACGAAGCGCCGTTCTCCGCACGGGTCGCCTCGGATGGCACCCTCCGTGCCATTGCCCTGCTGGCGGCGCTCTACGATCCCCGAGGAGCAGGTCTGATCTGTTTCGAGGAGCCGGAGAACGGGATCTTCCCGCAGCGACTGGCCCAGTTCGTGCGCTACCTCCGGAATCTGGTCGACCGGGCGCTCAACAGCCCGACTGACGGTGCTGCGCTCACCCAGCTGATTCTAAGTAGTCACTCCCCGGCGATTCTTCGCGCGTTGCAACCATTGGACGATCGCGAAGTCGCTGCCGTTTTCATGGACGTGGTCAGCCGGGTGCAACGAGGACATCGGCCCAGCCGAATCTCCCGTTGGCGTGCCATCGCAGGCGCCCGGCAGCTCACCTTCGATGACGCGCTCAGGAGCGCCGTGGTAAGCCCGAGTGAGATCGCCGAGTTCGAGGTGCAGGCGGAGTTGGGCACCTGATGCGGTATCTCACCTCCGCACTGGTCTCCGAGGGGCGCACCGACGACCAGTTTCTACCGAGGTTGCTGGGACGAGCGCTCACGCAACTCTGCTACACCGCTTTTGAGGACGCCGTCGAGGTCGCCGACGTGCAGGTGCTGAGGGACCGGAAGGGCCCCTCTTCGGTCCAAGACGTGGTCAATCTCGTCGACGAGAACCGGGCCGCCTTCTCGCTGATCTTCTTTCACCGGGACCAGGGGGCGGATGCCGACCGGGTGAGACGGGAGTGGGTAACACCGCTGCGGACTCTGTGGGGTGATCGGGTCGAGCAGATGGTCGCGGTGGTGCCGGTCCGTGAAACCGAGGCGTGGCTACTGGCTGACGGTGATGCCCTTCGCGACGCGCTCGGCGTGCGGGGCTGGACGGACGAGACGATGGGCCTACCCGCGAATCCCGCACACGTCGAGCGGTTGGGCGACCCGAAGCGGGTGCTGAATGACCTGATGCAGCGCGTGAGCCGGTCCAGAGAAGACCACTACGTGCAGTTGGGTGAACTCGTGGCGCTGGACCGTCTACAACAGGTTCCGGCCTATCAGCGGTGGTGGACCGACACGCGGCAGGCGCTGACGACCCTGGGCTACCGTCCCGCTTGAGGCGGTTGCTGGTCCCGTCACCACCTCAAAGCCCGGTCAGGTAGCGGTCGGCCCGGCCGACCGCGCGTCGCCAGACCAGCAGCAACCCCAGCCAGACCACGGCAGCCACCCCGCCGACGATCCGGTTGGTCAGGCCGTCGGCGAACACCGCCAGACTGAGCTGCACCAGCACGAAGGCGCTCATCAGCCACGGCCACCAGCGGTTCATCCGCCGCAGCCGGTGTGCCTCGGCCCGGGCCAGCCGGTCGATCCGCGGATCGTCGCAGCGGCCCTCGCGCAGCGCCCGCTTCACCTGCGGCAGCGACCGGCCGTTGTCCGGCAGCCGGTGCAGCAGCTTCGGCGCGAGCAGCAGGGCGACGAGCCCGCCGACCGCGGGTGGGAGTGCCGACAGCAGCGCGATCGTCAGCAACCCCTCCGTGTCGCCGGCACCGCCGACCAGCGCCGTGGTGAGCATCGAGAACACCACGGCCACCGCGACGATCAGCCCGATCACGCCGTACGGTCGGCCCCGTCCCGCCGAGGCCGGTCCCGCCTGTTGGTCATGCCCCGTTTTCGTCATGCGTCGATGCGTACCCCGTCGGTGCCGTGGTGATGCCACTGCGGCGGGGTGGCGGTGAAACCCGGCGGTGGGGTGGGGTGGCAACCCCGATAGGCTGGACCGGTTCTGTCCGGATCGCGCCTGGAGCGTCGCAATGACCACGACACTGCCCGCGTACGACGAGGTCGTCGCCCGCTTCGAGCCGGTGATCGGCCTGGAGACCCACGTCGAGCTGGGCACGAACACCAAGATGTTCTGCGGCTGCCCGACCGACTTCGGCGGCGAGCCGAACACCCGGGTCTGCCCGGTCTGCCTCGGCCTGCCCGGCAGTCTGCCGGTGGCGAACAAGGCCGCGATCGAGGCGACCATCCGGATCGGCCTGGCGTTGAACTGCTCGATCGCCCAGTGGTGCCGGTTCGCCCGGAAGAACTACTTCTACCCGGACATGCCGAAGAACTTCCAGATCAGCCAGTACGACGAGCCGCTCTGCGTCGACGGTTACCTCGACGTCGAGGTGAACGGCGAGATCGTGCGGATCGGCATCGAGCGGGTGCACCTGGAGGAGGACACCGGCAAGACCCTGCACGTCGGCGGGGCCACCGGTCGGATCCACGGTGCCACCGAGTCGCTGGTGGACTACAACCGGGCCGGCATCCCGCTTGTCGAGATCGTCACCAAGCCGGTCCCTGGCACCGGTGCGCTCGCCCCCGAGGTGGCCAAGGCGTACGTCACCGAGCTGCGTGACGTGCTGCGCTCGCTGGGCGTCTCCGACGTACGGATGGAGGAAGGCTCGCTGCGCTGCGACGTGAACACCTCCCTCAACCTGCCCGGCCAGGAGTGGGGCACCCGGACCGAGACCAAGAACGTCAACTCGCTGCGGTCGGTGGAGCGGGCGGTCCGCTCGGAGATGCTGCGTCAGGCCTCGGTGCTCGACGCGGGCGGCCGGATCACCCAGGAGACCCGGCACTTCCACGAGGACACCGGGGACACCACGCCCGGCCGCTCCAAGGAGACCGCCACCGACTACCGGTACTTCCCGGAGCCGGACCTGGTCCCGCTCGCCCCGGACGCCGCCTGGGTGGCCGAGCTGAAGGCCGCCCTGCCGGAGCTGCCCCGGCTGCACCGCCGCCGGCTCCAGGAGCAGTGGGGGCTCTCCGACTCCGACATGCAGTCGGTGCTCAACGCCGGTGCCGTCGAGCTGATCGAGGCCACCGTCGCCGCCGGGGCCACCCCGGCCGCGGCCCGCAAGTGGTGGCTGGGCGAGCTGTCCCGCCGGGCCAACGAGACCGGTACCGAGCTTGCCGACATCGGGGCCACCCCGGCGCAGGTCGCCGAGCTGCAGGGGCTGGTCGACGCGGGCAAGCTCAACGACAAGCTGGCCCGTACCGTCCTGGAGGGCGTGGTGGCCGGCGAGGGTTCGCCGACGGAGATCATGACCAACCGGGGTCTGGAGGTGGTCTCCGACACCGGCGCGCTCACCGCCGCCGTGGACGAGGCGATCGCCGCCAACCCGGCCATCGCCGACAAGATCCGCAGCGGCAAGGTCGCCGCCGCGGGCGCGCTGGTCGGCGCGGTCATGAAGACCACCCGTGGTCAGGCCGACGCCAAGACCGTCCGCGAGCTGGTGCTGGCCCGGCTGGGCGTGAGCTGACCCCGCCGAACAGCCGTACGCACGT
Source organism: Micromonospora yangpuensis (assembly GCF_900091615.1). Lineage (NCBI taxonomy): Bacteria > Bacillati > Actinomycetota > Actinomycetes > Micromonosporales > Micromonosporaceae > Micromonospora > Micromonospora yangpuensis. Next base: position 1,767,046 of record NZ_FMIA01000002.1, read on the forward strand.
CGGGCCTCCCTCTCGGTAGAGGGAGGCCCGTTGCGTGGCCGGTGGCCGGTGGTCAGCCGGTCGGGCTGATGACCGGCGCGCCGGGAGCCGGAGTGCCGGGGCCGGGCGTGCCGGGGCTGCCCGGGGTGGGGGTCGGGGTCACCGGGGGAGAGGGGCTCGGGTTGGCGCCCTGCACCACCCGCCGTTCCAGGTTGACCTGCGACTGGCCGGTGCCGCCGACGGTGATGTCGTCGTAGGCCTGCAACCGCTTCTCGGTGTCGAAGTAGAGCACGCTCATGGTCAGCGGGGTGGGCTTCTCGCCCTCCAGCCCACGCAGCCCGGCACCGCCGGTGGAGCCCTGCACCATCAGCTCGGTGGGCTGCTGACCGGGCTCCTGCGGCAGCGTCGACACCTGCCGGTCGTGGGTGTGCCCGGAGAGCACCAGCGGGCAGGTGCCCGACAGCGGACCGGCCGCCGACGGGTCGTGCACCAGCGCGATATTCACCGGCCGGGGCGAGTTGCGCACCGTCGTGGCCAGCGTCTCGCCGTTGCCGATCAGCTCGTTGGCGGTGGGCGCGTTGAGCCCACCGGCGGCCGGGGCGGTGCTCTTGTCCGGGGTGAACCGGGGGTCGCCGATGCCGGCGATGGTCAGCCCGGCCACCGTGGTGGTCGAGTTGTCAAGCACGACCGCGTTGGGCTGCCGGGCCACCGCCGCCGCGGTCCGGCCCGAGTCGTGGTTGCCCCGGATGTAGACGTACGGCTTCTGCAGCAGCGCGATCGAGCCGACGTAGGAGGCCTCCGGCTCGCTGCCCCAGTCGGTGATGTCGCCGGTGTCGATCACCACGTCGATGTTGAACTGCTCGACCACGGTCCGGATCAGCTGCCAGCCGGTCGGGTTGAGGTGCATGTCGGAGACGTGCAGCACCCGGGTGGTGCCGGGCTCCGGCTCGTACACCGGCAGCGCGGAGACGGTGGTGTAGAGCTGGCTGACGTTGCCGACGATCCGCCGCAGCTGCTCGGCGTACTTGGTGTAGTCGTTGGCGATCTTGCGGGCGTCGCCGACGATCGCCGGTGCGTTCACCAGCAGGCCCTCGTAGCGCGGTTCCTCGATCGACTGCGGTCGGACGGTGCCGGCCGCGGTGCCCAGGCTGGCCGCCACGACCAGCAGCGCGAGCCCGCCGGACCAGGCCGTCCGCCGGGTGTCGCGGAACACCAGCGCGGCCAGCACCAGGGTCACCAGCACCACCACCGCCACGGTACGCAGACCGAGGCGGATCACGCCGTGCCGGACGTCCTCGACGGCGGACTGGCTGGCCCGGCTGATGCTCGCCGGATCGTCGATCAGCGCCTCGGTGCGGCGCTGGTCCAACGCGCCGAGCTGCACGTTGAGGTGCGTCGGTCCGCGGTGGCTGTCCAGCAGCAGCGAGCCGAGCGGGGGGATGTCGACGGTGGTGCCGCCGTCCAGCGCCGGAGCCAGGCTCAACTCGGCCCGGAACGGCCCGATGTCGGTGCTGACGTGCCCGCCGCCCAGCACCCCGAGCACCACTCCGGTCAGGGTGACGGCCAGCACCGCCAGGCCGACGCCCAGCCGCCGTAGCCCGCTGGGCCGGCCCGGTGTGCCCCGGCCGGTCCGGCGCCGCAGCCGTGGCGCCCACCGGCGTCCACCGTCGGTCGCCCCGGTGTCCCGGGTGCTGCCCTGGTCGTTCCCCTGGTCGTCCATAACGAGATTCTGACCTGCCCAATGAAAGATCTTGGCAAACCGGAGTTTTCCGGAGTCAGCTCCGCCCGGCGCCACCGTCGGCGAAGACCAGGCGCAGGATGCGGTCGTCCTCCGGCACCGGGTCACCCCGACCGTCGTGGTTCGAGGTGGTCACCCAGATCGAGCCGTCCGGTGCCACGGCAGCCGCCCGCAGTCGACCGTACCGACCGGTGAGCAGCTCCCGGGGCTGACCCAGGACGGTACCCGTGCTGGTCAGCTCCACCAACCAGAGCCGCTCCCCGCGCAGGCAGGCGGTGGCCAGCACCCGCTCGGCGACCGCCAGGCCGGCGCAGGAGGCCTGCCCGGGGGGCCACTGGACGAGCGGATCGGTGTACCTGTCGTCCCCGGCCCGGCCCTCGACCCTCGGCCAGCCGTAGTTGCCGCCCTTGGTGATCCGGTTGAGCTCGTCCCAGGTGCCCTGGCCGAACTCCACCGCGTACATCCGGTCCTCGGGGTCCCAGCCGAAACCCTGCACGTTGCGGTGCCCCTGCGACCAGACCGGGGAGTCGGGCTCGGGATTGCCGGGGGCCGGTTTACCGTCCCGGGTGATCCGCAGGATCTTGCCGCCGAGCTTCTTCGGGTCCTGGGCCTGGGCCCGGTCACCGGCGTCGCCGGTGGTCGCGTAGAGCTGACCGTCGGGGCCGAAGCCCAGCCCGCCGCCGTTGTGGACGCCGGCCTTCGGGATGCCGGTCAGGATCGGGGTGGGCCGGCCGCCCAGCTCCAGCCGGGCGATCCGGTTGTCCCGGGCGGTGGTGTAGTAGACGAAGACCGTCCGGTCCTGGGCGAACTCGGGGGAGACGGCGATGCCGAGCAGCCCGCCCTCGCCGCCGGCGGCCACGTCGGCGATGGTCTGCACCACGGAGACGGCCAGCCCGTCCGGCCCGGAGTCCGGGCCGACCTGCAGGATCCGGCCGCTGTCCCGCTCGGTGACCAGCGCCGCGCCGTCGGGCAGGAAGCCGACCGCCCAGGGCACCCGCAGGCCCTCGGCCAGTACGGTCGCGACCACCTGCTGCTCGGCCTCGCTCCGACCGGGCGAGGCCGACGGGGTGGGGAAGGTGGGCGGCTCGCCCGCCGGATCCGGCTCAGGCTCGCCGAAGCTGCACCCGGCCAGCACCAGCGCCGCACAGGCGACCACCGCCGCCGCCCGGACCCGGCCGGTACGCCCCGGCGGTGTCGCGTCGACCCGGCCGGCCCGCCTTGCCGGTGTCGGGTCGATCGGGCCGGTCTGCCTTGCCGGTGTCGGGTCGATCGGGCCGGCCTGTTCCGGCCGCACGTCGAGCGGGCCGGCCTGCGTCGGTGTCGCGTCGGACCGGCCGGTGCGCGTCGGGTGGGGCCGGCCGGTGCGGTGGTACGGGCTACGGACGCTCACCCGGACCAGCCTAGCCGCCCCACCTCGGCAGGACCGGGGCGCAAGGGATCACCGGGACCGGAGAATAGACCTTGGAAGATTCGCGCCCCTCCAGGGGCCGGAATCTTCCAAGATCTTTGCCTGGAGACACCCGTGGTTGTCCCTGTTCGGCGGGCTCCTGCCGGGCGGGGCGGTGGGTGGGCGCACTATCGTCGCGGTGATGAAGGCCTGGATCCCGCACCCCGCCGGTCGTACCCTCCTCGGCGAGCTGCCGCCGACCGTCACCGTCGAGGTGTGCGACGACCCGCAACGACCGCCGTCGGAGCTGGCCGGCGTCCGGTTCTGGGTGCCGCCGTTCCTCAGCGGGGACGCCGCGGCGTTGCTGGACCGCCTGCCCGACCTGCGGGCCGTGCAGCTGCTCTCCGCTGGCGCCGACGCCTGGGTGGGACGGGTGCCCGACGGGGTGACCCTCTGCGACGCCCGGGGGGTGCACGACTCGGCCACCGCCGAGTGGGTGGTCACGGCGGTCCTGTCCCAGCTGCGCGGGTTCCCCACCATGGCGCGGGCCCAGGGGCGCGGCGAGTGGAGCTACGACCAGGTGGCGCCCACCGACGAGCTGGCCGGCAAGCGGGTGCTGATCGTCGGCGCCGGTTCCATCGGTACGGCGGTACGCGACCGGCTGGCCCCGTTCGAGGTCACCTTCACCCTGGTCGCCCGGACCGCCCGCCCCGACGAGGGGGTGTACGGCGTCGACGACCTGCCCGACCTGCTGCCGGCGGCGGACGTCGTGGTGCTTCTCGTGCCGCTGACGCCACAGACCCGGGGCCTGGTCGACGAGCGGTTCCTCGCCGCGCTACCCGACGGCGCGCTCCTGGTCAACGCGGCCCGGGGCCCGGTCACCCGGACTCCGGCGCTGGTCGCGGAGCTGTCCACCGGCCGGATCTCGGCGGCGCTGGACGTCACCGACCCCGAGCCGCTGCCGGCCGGTCATCCGCTCTGGGAGCTGCCGAACGTGCTGCTGACCCCGCACGTCGCCGGCTCGGTACGCGGCCTGCTGCCCCGGGCGTACCGGCTGGTCGGCGCGCAGTTGCGCCGCTTCGCCGCCGGTGAGCCGCTGATCAACCAGGTCACCCACGGCTACTGACCCTGGCCCCCGACGCCGGTCACCCCGGTCGAGGGCTGGCTCCCGGGGCGACCCTTCCCGGTCGGCGGCTGGCTCCCGGCGTGACCCTTCCCGGTCGGCGGCTGGCTCCCGGCGTGACCCTTCCCGGTCGGCGGCTGGCTCCGGCGTGGGTTGCCCCGCCGGCTACTGATCCTGGCCCCCGGTCGGCGGCTGGCCCCGGCGTAGGCCCGTCCAAGTAGGTAGGCCGGTCTGGCGGACGGGTCAGGGCTGGTCGTCGGTGACGGACTGGCCGGTGACGGCCACCAGGCGGGGCAGGTCGCTGCCGCGTACGGCGGGCAGGGCGAACTCGGTGCCGTCGGCGAGTCGGACGACGGCCCGGCCGCGTCGGTCGACCAGCAGCTCGGCGACCCGGTCCCAGGGGATCCGGCGTTGGCCGACCAACCCGCGCAGGCGGAGCTCCCGGGCGTCGGCGTGGGTGCCGGCCCGCCAGCCCCAGACCGCCACGGCCAGGGGGACCAGGAGCAGCGGCAGGAAATACCACCGGGCGGTGGCCAGTGGTAGGGCGCCGATGGTGGCGATGACCGCCGCGACCATGAGCGCCTGGTTGTGCCGGAAATGGACGGTTGCGGCGCGACTCACCCACCGATCGTCCCACCTGCCGGACGACTGACCGCAGGCGGCCCGCCCCGGAGCCTGATCGACTCGGTTGGGCTGAACTGGCTGGGTCGGATGGGCTCCGACACCGCAACATCGGCCCAACCGAGTCGATCTTGAACGGCGGCGTGCCGCTCCGTCACCGCCGCCGGTGGCTCGGCCCGAGTGGCCGTCGGGTGGCGGGCGTCCGAGGCGTTTGAGTGATGCGGATCACTTCGTTTGCCTCTTCAAGGCCGTAACCCTCCTTCGGCAGGGTCTGTTGAGAACGACACGCACCGAGCCCCGTGCCCCCTCACGAAGGCGACTGCCGTGCCCGTCCCGTACCCCTTTCGTGGTCTGCTCCGCCGTCCGACGGGTGGCCTCGCCCTGCTGACGGTGACCGCCCTGCTCGTCGCGGCGGGTGCGGTCGGCCTGGTCCCGACGTTGGCCGTGGTGGCACTCGCCGGTGCCGTCGGCGCGGTCCCGGCGGCGCTCCGGCTGTCCCGGTTGGCCTGCGCCTGCCGCCCGCCCGCTACACCCCGGACGGCTAGTACACCCCGCCCGGCCAGTACGCCCCGCCCGCCCGGTACGCCCCGCCCGCCCGGTACGCCCCGCCCGCCCGGTACGCCCCAGGCGGCCGGTAGGCCCCGGGCAGCCGGCGTCCGGTGGCTGGCCGGCGTCGCCCGGTCCGCTGGCACCTCCTGGTCGACCGGGGTGACACCGCAGGTCCGAGCCCTGCGGGTGGTGGTGTTGCTGAACGCGGCGGTGGTGACCGCGGGGCTGACCACCGCCGTGCCCGCGTTGGTCGGTCCCCCGTGGCGGGCGGCCGGTGTGGCGGTCGGTCTGCTGCTGGTCGCGGGGTGCGCTGGCACCGCACTGTTCCTGTTGCCGGGTCGGTCCCGGCTGGCTTCCCGGGACCGGCTGCGGCAACTCGTTGATCCGGCCGTACCGGCGGTGGGGTTGGCCCTGGCCACGTCGTTGCTGTTGCCGGACGCGCCGGTGCAGGTCCAGACGGGTGCGGCGATCCTCGCCGGGGTGCTCGGCGCGGTCGCGTTGACCGCGCTGACCGGCCGGCACCGGCGACCCGCGGCGGCGGTCTGTCGGGGTGCGTCGGCGCTACTCCTGCTCGGCCTGCTCCTGCTGACCGCGGCCCTCAGCGCGCCCCTGACCCAGCCGGCCACCGTGTTGACCGGCCCGGCCACCGCCCTGACCGGCCCGGCCACTGAGCTGGCCGGGCCGGCCGTCGACCGGATGGTGCTGCTGGGCGTGCCGCCGCTGGTACTCGGGATGTGGCTGGCGGTGGCCGGGGCCCGGCGGGTGGTCGGTCCGGAGCCCGGCCCGGCTGCCGGTCGGGCCTGGACGTGGCTGCGGGCGGTGGTGCCGGCGACGGTGGTCCTGCTGGTCGGTGGCCACCAGTTTCGGGCCGTCGGGGGGTTCGACGCCACCGCCCTGCTGTTCTGCCTCGCCGTGGTCCCGCCCCTGGTGGCCCGGGAACTGCTGCGCGGCGCCGACCAGCGCCGGTACGCGGCCCGCCGGAGCGCCCGGCAGGCCCGGCTGCGTGCCCTGGTGACCGGGGCCCGGGACCTGATCCTGCTCCTCGACGACGAGTTGCGGGTGGCGTGGCAGTCACCCGCCGGCCCGCGCCTGTTCGGCCTCGCCGACGAGGTCGTGGTGGGACGTCCCTTCCGCGACCTGGTGCATCCCGACGACGCGGAACGGGTGGCCGCCCGGCTCGCGGCGGTCCGGCACGACGTCGAGGCCGGCCTGCTGGTGGCCCGGTTGACCGACGGTCAGGGTGGTTGGCGGGAGACCGAGTCCACGGTCAGTGACCAGCGTGGGGTGCCCGAGCTGGACGCCGTGGTGCTGCATGTGCGCGATGTCGGCGAGTGCCGGCGGTTGGAACGGACGGTGCACCACCTGGCGGCCACCGACCAGCTCACCGGGCTGGCCAACCGCGCCGAGCTGTACCGGGCGCTGGCGACGCGCTGTGCCGGCCGACCCGGGGGATCGGGTGCGGTGCTCGTCGTCGAGCTGCACGGGCTGGGTGCGGTCAACGACGGGCCGGGTTGGGCTGCCGGGGACGAGGTGCTGATCGAGGTGGCCCGGCGGCTGCGCGCCGCCGCCGGAGCACGCGACCTGCTCGCCCGGCTCACCGGAGACGAGTTCGCCGTGCTCAGTCCGGCCGGGGCGGTGCCGGCGTACGAGCTGGCCACCAGGCTGTTGGCCGCGCTGACCGTGCCGTACGGGGTGGCCGGTGCGGTGGTGCGGATGCGGACCAGCATCGGGTTGACGGAGATCGCCGGCAGCGGCCCCGACGACGTACTGCGGCAGGCCGACCTCGCCCGGCGGCGGGCCGTGCAGCTCGGCCGGGACCGCGTCGAGTGGTACGACGCCCAGCTGGAACAGCAGTTGCTGCGGCGGTTGGATCTGGAGCGGGAACTGCCGGGCGCGGCGGCCCGGGGCGAGCTGGACCTGGTCTACCAACCGGTGCTCGCGATGGCCGACCGGCTCCCGGTCGGCGCGGAGGCGCTGCTGCGGTGGCGCAGCCCGGTGCTGGGCACCGTGCACCCCGCCGAGCTGCTGCCGGTCGCCGAGAGCCTCGGCCTGGTCGACGAGGTGGGTCGCTGGGTGCTCGGGCGGGCGTGCCGGCAGCTCGCCGACTGGTCGGCGGGGGACGCACGCCTGTTCATGGCGGTCAACGTGACGCCCCGGGAGCTGGTCGCGACGGATTTCGTCAGGCACACCGCCGCCGTCCTCGCCGAGCACGGTCTGGCCGGGGACCGGCTGGTGGTCGAGGTCGCCGAGCCCCGGTTGGCAGCCGGGGAGACCGCGCTCGCCGCCCGCCTCGGCGAACTGCGCTCGCTCGGGGTGCGTACCGCGCTTGACGGTTTCCGGACCGAGCACGCCTCGCTGAGTCAGCTCCGTCGGCTGCCGCTCGACCTGCTGAAGATCCGCCCGGATCCGCTCGGGTCGGCGCGACCGATGGTCGACGCGGTGGTGGGGCTCGCCGCCCGGCTGGGGCTGGAGCTGGTGGCCGAGCGGCTGGAGTCCCCGGCCCAGGTGGACCGGGCGTACCGGGCTGGCTGCCGGTACGGGCAGGGCTACGCGCTGGCTCGGCCGGCCACCGCCGAGCGGGTCGAGGCGTACCTGGCGGAGGTGCCGGGGGCCGCCGGCTGAATTCGCTTAACCGGTTCAGGGCACTCCGGGGGTACGCGGCGGAGCGGTGCTGCCGCGCGGGGTGAGCCGGGCCGTCTCGTCCTGCACCCCGGTGCCGGGCCGCCCGGCGATGACGGCGAGCAACTGCCGGGCCGCGTACGCGCCGAGGGCGGGGATGTCCCGGCCGAGGGCGGTCAACGGCGGATGCACCAACTTGCACAGCGGGGAGTCGTCCCAGGCCACGATGGACACGTCGGCGGGGACCGCTAGCCCCATCTCCTGGGCCACCGACAGCCCGGCGATCGCCATCACGTCGTTGTCGTAGATCACCGCCGTCGGCCGGGTGGCCGAGCTGAGCAGCCGTCGGGTGGCCCGCGCCCCCTCCTCGCCTGTGTAGTCCGACGAGACCGTCGCCGCGTCGGTCAACCCGAGTCGCCGGCACACCTGCTCGAAGGCCTCGGTCCGGGTCCGGGTGTGCAGCAGTGACGGCAGTCCGCCGACCCGGGCGATCCGCCGGTGTCCGAGCGCGACCAGGTACTCGACCGTCTCCACCAGGGCCGCCGCGTCGTCGGACCAGACGTGCGCCAACCCGCCGGTGTACCCAGGCCCGCCGATCACCACCGCCGGCAGCTGCAACTTCCTCAGGGCGGGCACCCGGCGGTCGTCGGTGCGCAGGTCGCAGACGAGCACCCCGTCCACCCGGCGTTCGGCCCACCACCGCCGGTACACCGCGATCTCCGCGTCCGGGTCGGCCACCACCTGCAGGGTCAGCGCGTACGACCGGGCGGAGAGTTCAGCCTCCACGCCACTGATCAGCTCCATGAAGAACGGCTCGATGCCCAGCGTCCGCGCCGGCCGGCACAGCGCCATCCCGACCGCCTCGGCGGTGGCGCCGGAGAGCGCCCGGGCGGCGCTGCTGGGGCTGAACCCGATCTCCGTGGCGATGGCCAGGATGCGTTGCCGGGTGGCCTCGGAGACACCGGGCTGGCCGTTGAGGGCGTACGAGACCGCACCCTTGGACACCCCGGCACGCCGGGCGACGTCGGCGATGGTCGGCCGCTTCACCGGCGGGTCCCTTCCCTCGGCCCCCCGTGGGGCTCCTCGATGCGCGCCGTCGGGCGGCGGACCTCCACGCTACCGCGCCCGCCGGTCGGCATGATCCACCAACCCGGACCCGCCAACGTGCCCGGCGAGACGGCGTTCCATCGACCGTTGACACTCCCGGGGGTGGCCCGTACGGTGGCTTCACTTATCCGGTTCAGTCGACGTCTCTCGATGCGGGAGGCGTCCTCACGAGCGCGCGGAGGAACCCGATGACACCGTCCTGGACTCGATGGGCCCGCGCGGTCGCGGTCGGCGCGATCAGCCTGACCATGGTCGCCGCGTGCAGCGGCAGCAGCACCACCGGCGGCTCCGGTGCCGGCGACAAGGTCACCCTGCGGATCAACTTCTGGGGCGACTTCGGCCTGGACCAGCTCAAGACGAAGTACGAGGCCGCCAACACCAACGTCCGCATCGTGCTCAACTCCGGCGAGTACAACGCCCAGCACGAGGACCTGCAGAAGAAGCTGGTCGCCGGCTCGGGCGCGCCCGACATCGCGGCGATCGACGAGGGCTTCATGGTCCAGTTCCGCAGCCAGGCCGACCAGTTCGTCAACCTGCTGGACAAGGGCGCCGCCTCGTACGAGAGCAAGTATCTGCCCTGGAAGTGGAAGCAGTCGCTGTCGGCCGACGGCAAGACCCAGATCGCGCTCGGCACCGACGTCGGCGGCCTGGCCATGTGTTACCGCTCCGACCTGTTCGCCGCGGCCGGACTGCCCACCGAGCGGGACCAGGTCTCCGCCCTCTGGCCCACCTGGGACCGGTTCATCGAGGTCGGCCGGGACTACACCGCCAGGAGCGGCAAGAAGTTCATCGACTCCGGGACGAACCTGTTCAACCCGATCCTCGGTCAGCAGCCGGTCGGCTTCTACGACGAGCAGGACCAGCTCCGGATGGAGGGCGGACCCAAGGTCGCCTTCGACTACACGATGCGGGCCCAGCAGGCGGGAATCTCGGCCAACCTGACCAGCTTCCAGACCGACTGGAACCGGGGCTTCACCACCGGCGCCTTCGCCGTACTGGCCTGCCCGGCCTGGATGCTCGGGCACATCAAGGAGACCGCGCCGACCACCGACGGCAAGTGGGACATCGCGGCGGTGCCCGGCGGAGGCGGCAACTGGGGCGGCTCCTTCCTGACCATCCCCAAGCAGAGCAAGAACCCCGACGAGGCGTACCGGCTGCTGGAGTGGCTGGTCCAGCCGGAGCAGCAGATCGAGATCTTCAAGCAGGTAGGCAACCTGCCCTCCCAGCCGGGCCTCTACACCGACCCGGCGATCACCGAGTTCACCAACCCGTTCTTCGGTGGCGCTCCGGTGGGGCAGATCTTCCCGAAGATGGCGCAGGGCCTCACCCCGCAGTACCTGGGACGGCGCAACGGCCCCACCCGGGTCGCGGTGGAGCAGGTGATCGGGCGGGTGCAGAACAACAGCCTCAAGGCCGACGCCGCCTGGGCCGAGGCGGTCAAGGCAGCCGAGAAGGCCGCCACCTCCTGATGAGCTGGCGCGACCGGCTGTACCGTCTCGACACGCGGTACACGCCGTACCTGCTGATCGCTCCGTTCTTCGTACTCTTCCTGGTCTTCGGGCTCTTTCCGTTGCTCTACAACGGGGTGGTGTCGCTGCGCCACTACCGGCTCGACGACCCCGACCGCACCGGGTGGGCCGGCCTGGAGAACTTCACCCGGCTCGCCTCCGACGGGGACTTTTGGAACGCGCTCTACAACACCATGGGCATCTTCCTGCTCTCGACGGTGCCGCAGCTGCTGCTGGCGCTGGTCGTGGCCGCGCTGCTGAACCGGAAACTGCGCGCCCGTACCTGGTGGCGGGTCGGCTTCCTGGTGCCGTACGTGACCCCGATCGTCGCCTCCACCCTGGTCTTCGGGGTCTTCTTCTCCCGCGACTACGGCCTGGCCAACTGGGCGTTGCAGGCGCTCGGCCTCGGCGACCCGGCCGCCCCGATCGACTGGCGGGCCAGCAAGCCGGCCGCCTGGACGGCCATCGCCACCATGGTCAACTGGAAGTGGATCGGCTACAACGCGCTGCTCTACCTGGCCGCCATGCAGTCCATCCCGCGCGACGTCTACGAGGCCTCCGCGTTGGACGGGGCCGGGGTCTGGCGGCAGCTCTGGCGGATCACCGTGCCGATGATCCAGCCGGTGGTGATCTTCACCGTGGTGCTCTCCACCATCGGCGGGTTCCAGCTCTTCACCGAGCCGATGCTCTTCGAGCTGAACTCCCAGCAGGCCACCGGCGGCGCGAACGGCGAGTGGCAGACCATCGCCCAACTCATCTACCGGGTCGGTTGGAAGGACCTCAACCTCGGCTACGCGGCGGCGATGTCCTGGGCGTTGTTCCTGATCATCCTGGTCGTGGCCGGCGTCAACTCCTGGCTGACCAACCGACTCTCCGGAGGCCGACAGTGAGCGGTGACGGCCCGGCTCCGCGCGGGCCGGCAGTGAGCGGTGACGGCCCGGCTCCGCGCGGGCCGGCAGTGAGCGGTGACGGCCCGGCTCCGCGCGGGCCGGCAGTGAGCGGCGACCGATCGACAGCACGCCGACCGGTGGCGGGCGCGCCGCCGCCCGTCGCGGCCACCGGCCGGACCCGCCGGGCCAGGGCGGCGGCGGTCGGCCGGGCGCCACAGGACACCCCGGCCGGCCTCGGCACGTACCTGTTGCTGGCCACCTCGATGCTCTTCGCCGCGTTCCCGCTGTACTGGATGTTCGTCATCGCCACCAGCACCGACGAGGCGTTGGCGCAGATCCCGCCGACCGTGGTGCCGGGCAGTCAGTTCGTCACCAACATCCGGGAGGTCTTCGCCAACCAGGACGTGTTCTTCCTCGCCGGCCTCATCAACAGCGTGATCGTCTCGACAGTGGTGACCGCCTCGGTGCTCTTCTTCTGCTCGCTGGCCGGGTTCGCCTTCGCCAAACTGCGGTTCCGGGGCAGCCGGGTGCTGCTGCTCTTCGTGATCGTCACGCTTACCGTGCCGAACCAGCTAGGCGTGGTCGCCCTCTACATCGTGATGGGCCGGCTGGGCTGGAACGGCACCCTGCTCGCGGTGATCGTGCCCGGCCTGGTCACCGCCTTCGGGGTCTTCTACATGCGGCAGTTCATCGTCAACACCGTCCCCGACGAGCTGATCGAGTCCGCCCGGGTGGACGGGGCCAGCACCATCCGCCTGTACTGGAACATCGCCCTGCCGGCGCTGCGCCCGGCCCTGGCGGTGCTCGGCCTGCTCACCTTCGTGGCAACCTGGAACGACTACCAGTGGCCACTGATCACGTTGAGCGGCACCGACTTCCCGACCTCCATGGTGGCCGTCTCCGACCTGGCCGCCGGCAACTACGTCGTGTACCGCCGGGTACTCGCCGGTGCGTTCGTGGCGACCGTGCCGCTGTTGGTCATGCTGGTCATCGGCGGGCGGCAGATCGTCCGAGGAATCATGGAAGGCGCGGTGAAGTCGTGACCCAGCGAACCCTGCACGACGGCTGGACCCTGCACGCCGTGCCCGACACCGGCCCGGTCCCGCCGGAGAACACCGGACGGAAGATCCCGCCGGAGAACACCGAACGGAAGATCCCGACTGAGCTGCTGGGCCGGGACATCCCGGCGAGTGTCCCCGGTTGCGTGCACACCGATCTGCTCGCCGCCGGGCTGATCGACGACCCGTACCTCGACGACAACGAACTGCGGCTGGCCTGGATCGGGCGCACCGACTGGACGTACCGGACGGTCTTCGACTGGCAGCCCGGCGACGACGAGCGGGTCGACCTGGTCTGCGCCGGGCTGGACACCGTCGCCACCCTCACCCTCAACGGCACCGAGGTCGGCCGGACCGAGAACATGCACCGCGGCCACCGGTTCGCCGTCCGGTCACTGCTGCGACCGGGCCGCAACACCCTGGAGGTACGCCTCGACTCCGCCTACCGGTACGCCGAGGCGCACCGCGACCGCCTCGGCGACCGGCCGAACGCGTACCCGGAGCCGTTCAACTTCATCCGGAAGACGGCCTGCAACTTCGGCTGGGACTGGGGGCCGAACGTGGTCACCGCCGGCATCTGGCAGCCGATCGGCCTGCACGGCTGGTCGGTCGCCCGGCTGGCCACCGTCCGCCCGGTGGTGACGGTGACCGGCGACGCCGGCGGCGGTGCGGTGGGACGGGTGGAGGTGCACGCCGCCATCGAGCGGACCGCCGGGGTGCCGCTCACCGTCCGGGCCACCGTCGCCGGGGTCACCGCCGAGGTCACCGTCGCCGCCGGGCAGGACAGCGCCGTCGTGGCGCTCACCGTCACCGACGTCCGGCGCTGGTGGCCCCGGGGGTACGGCGACGCACACCGGTACCCGCTGACCGTGACCCTGCACGACGCGGCCGGCGCGGTCCTGGACGACTGGTCCCGGCGGATCGGCTTCCGCAGCGTCGCGCTGGACACCACGCCCGACGCGCACGGCACCCCGTTCACCCTGGTCGTCAACGACCAGCCGATCTTCGTCCGGGGAGTCAACTGGATCCCCGACGACGCCTTCGCCGACCGGGTCACCCGCGAGCGGCTGGCCCACCGCTTCGACCAGGCGATCGGGGCGAACGTCAACCTGCTGCGGGTCTGGGGCGGCGGCCGGTACGAGTCCGACGACTTCTACGACCTGGCCGACTCCCTCGGGCTGCTGGTGCAGCAGGACTTCCTCTTCGCCTGCGCGGCGTACCCGGAGGAGGAGCCGTTCCGTTCCGAGATCGCCGCCGAAGCCGCCGAGCAGGTGACCCGGCTGGCGGTGCACCCGTCGCTGGTGCTCTGGACCGGCAACAACGAGAACATCTGGGGCTGGCACGACTGGGGCTGGCAGGAGAAGTTGGGCGAGGCCACCTGGGGGCGCGGCTACTACCTGGAGCTGCTGCCCCGGATCGTCGCCGAGCTGGACCCGACCCGCCCGTACTGGCCGGGCAGCCCCTGGTCGGGGCGCGAGGACGTGCACCCCAACGATCCGGCGCACGGCACCACGCACATCTGGGACGTCTGGAACACCCACGACTACACCAGGTACCGCGAGTACGTTCCCCGGTTCCTGGCCGAGTTCGGCTACCAGGCACCCCCGGCGTACGCCACCCTGCGTCGGGCGATCTCCGACGACCCGCTCGCCCCGGACTCACCAGGCATGGCCCACCACCAGAAGGCGGCCGACGGTGACCGCAAACTCCAACGGGGCCTCGACGCGCACCTGCCCCCGGCCACCGACTTCGACCGGTGGCACTACCTGACCCAGCTCAACCAGGCCCGCGCGATCCAGCTCGGGGTGGAACACTTCCGCTCCCACCGGGGCATCTGCATGGGCACCATCGTCTGGCAGCTCAACGACTGCTGGCCGGTCACCTCCTGGTCGGCCGTCGACGGCGACGGCCGCCGCAAACCCCTCTGGTACGCGCTGCGCCGCGCCTACGCCGACCGGCTGCTCACCGTCCAGCCCCGCGACGGCGGACTGGCCCTGGTCGCGGTCAACGACACCGGGCAACCCTGGTCGGCCCAGGTGACGGTCACCCGCCTCACCCTGGCCGGCGAGCCCCGGGCGAAGACGACGGCGGAGGTGGCGGTGCCGGCGTACTCGGTGTCCACGGTGCCGCTGCCGGCGGAGCTGACCTCTCCGGACTCACCGCGCGCCGAGCTGCTGGTCGCCGAGGCGGGCGACACCGCCGACCGGGCCCTGTGGTTCTTCGCCGAGGACCGGGACATCAACTGGCCGACGGCGGAGTACGCCGCGACGGTCGAACCGGTCGACGGTGGCGTCCTGGTCCGGATCACCGCGTGCAGCATCCTGCGGGACCTGACCCTGCAACCGGATCGCCTGCACCCGGACGCCACCGTCGACGACGCCCTGCTCACCCTCCTGCCCGGCGAGACCGCCACCCTCACCGTCCACACCCCCGTCCCCCTGGACCCCATCCCCACCCTCCACACCATCAACTGAGGTGTAAGGAAGGGCCCCCTATTAACGGATTTGGTAGAGAAGGGTTCCCCGCTCACCAACGGCTGTTAATAAGGGGCCCTTCCTTACCTGCGGGTGGGGCGGGACAATCGATTGATGTCCACTGTGTTCGGTCGTCGGCAGTTGTTGCGGCTCGGCGGGGCCACCCTGGTCATCGCCGGTACCGCCGGGTTCCACCAGCCGACCCAGGCAAGCACCGGCCGGCCGGCCGGGTTGGCGGAGTTGGCCGCCGGCACCGTCACCGCCGACCTGGTCGTCTACGGGGCCACCTCGGCCGGCATCATGGCCGCCGTGCAGATGCGCCGGATGGGGCGTACCGCGTTGATCGTCGATCCGGGCGGGCACGTCGGCGGGCTGACCACCGGCGGGCTCGGGTACACCGACAGTGGGACCAGCGCCGCCATCGGCGGCCTCGCCGCCGAGTTCTACCGCCGGGTGCACGCCCACTACGCCGGCACCCCGGTCACCCCCACCGCACCGATGCGGCTGGTCTTCGAGCCGCACGTCGCCGCCGAGGTCTTCGCCGACCTGCTCACCGAGTACGCCGTGCCGGTCTACCTGAACGCCCGGCTGACCACGGTGCAGCGCACCGGTGACCGGATCACCGGGATCGTGACCGACAACGGGCAGCTCTTCACCGGGCCGATGTTCGTCGACGCCAGTTACGAGGGTGACCTGATGGCGGCGGCCGGCGTCACGTACACGGTCGGCCGGGAGGCCAACTCGGTGTACGGCGAGACCATCAACGGGGTGCAGCTGCGCACCGGGCACCAGTTCACCCTGCCGGTCGACCCGTACGTGGTGGCCGGCAGCCCGGCCAGCGGTCTGCTGCCCGGCATCTCCGTCGCCCCGGTCGCGCGCAACGGCAGCGGCGACGAGCTGATCCAGGCGTACAACTTCCGGATGTGCCTGACCCGCTCGGCCGACCGGATCCCGTTCCCCCGACCGGACGGCTACGACCCGGCCGACTACGAGCTGCTGCTGCGCTACGTGCAGGCCGGCTACCCCGGGCCGTTCTACACCACGCACAGCGTCGGCGGCGGCAAGACCGACTCCAACAACAACGGGGCGTTCTCCACCGACTTCATCGGCGCCAACCACGCGTACCCCACCGCGACCTGGGCCCAGCGGGAGAGCATCGTCGCCGCGCACCGGACGTACCAGCAGGGTCTGATGTGGTTCCTGGCCAACGATCCCCGGCTGCCGACGACGGTCCGGAGCGCGACGGCCGCCTGGGGCCTGGCCGCCGACGAGTTCGGCGCCACCGGCGGTTGGCCACCCCAGCTGTACGTCCGCGAGGCCCGCCGGATGATCTCCGGGTACGTGTTGACCGAGCGCGACTGCCGGGGCTCCGGCCAGGTGACCGACTCGGTGGGGCTGGCCAGCTACACCATGGACTCGCACAACTGTCAGCGGGTCGTCGTCGACGGGCAGGTCCGCAACGAGGGTGACGTGCAGGTCGGGGTGCCCGGCCCGTACCCGATCTCCTATCGCTCGATCGTGCCGACCGCCGGGCAGTGCGCCAACCTGCTGGTGCCGGTCTGCCTCTCGGCCAGCCACATCGCGTACGGCTCGATCCGGATGGAACCGGTCTTCATGATCCTCGGCCAGTCCGCCGCGACGGCCGCGTCCCTGGCCCTGGCCGCCGGTACGTCCGTGCAGCAGGTGGACGTGCCCGCCCTGCAGGCCCGGCTGCGCGCCGACGGACAGCTGCTGAGCTGGCCGCCCGGCGGTGAGGGCGCGATCGTCGTGGACAACGCCGCCCTCGGCGTCACCCGGGCCGGCACCTGGCTGGCCAGCTCGGCGATCGGCGGGTACCACGGCATCGACTACGAGCACGACGACAACACCGGCAAGGGCGTCAACCGGTTCCGCTTCACCCCGACCCTGCCGACCGCCGGGGCCTGGACGGTCCAGCTGCGCTGGACGGCGAACGCCAACCGGGCCAGCAACGTCCCGGTCGACATCACGCACGACGGCGGTACGACCACCACCGTCGTCGACCAGCGCGGCTCGGGTGGGCAGTGGGTGGCGCTGGGGACGTACGCCTTCCCGGCCGGCACCGCCGGCAGCGTTCTGATCCGCACCGACGCCACCGACGGGTACGTCGTCGCCGACGCGGCCCGTTTCGTCCCCGCCTGACCGGCGCTGGCGGGAACCGAACCCGCTTCCGGTTGAAGCAACGCCGCCCCGGCACGGGCAGCCTGGATGTTTGTACTCTGGTTGAGCTGTGTGAAGCTTGCCTTCCTGGTACTTTGGTACCTGGGTACCTTGGGCCCCAGTCACCGCAGGAGGGAGCGTCGTGGCAGCCGCCGTCACGCCGATCAAGGTTGACTCAGCGACCGACCAGTTGATCTCGCATGCCGCGCACTTCCTTGGTCGTTCGAAAAAGAGCATCGTCGACGATGCCATCCGTGAGTACATCGAGAATCACCGCGTGGAGATCCAGGAAGCAGTCGGTAGTGCGCTTCGTCAACTAGATGGATCTACCGCGAGTTCCGTCGCGCTGTTGACCGGAATGTCACGCGACGAGCTGGACGAAACTGGTGGATTTGTCGAGTAGTTGGATAACTATGGGCCCAGCTATCCGCTGCCATGGTGCGGATAGCTGGGCTTTTCCTGTGTCCAAGGGTCGGACTGCTGTGGCGGTACTCTAAGCTCGCTCCGGTGAGCGAGTCGAGTCGATCCTTTGTCAGACCAACCAAGCGATGCCTTGACGATCTTGAGCTTCGCTTCCCTCCTCTTGAGCAACCCCTGCACGATCTCAAGGACCCGGTGGTGGCAAAGTCGCAACAGGTGCCTCAGGAGGTCGCGGCGGGTGGAGCGCAACGGATCCGCGCCATCGAGGATCGAATCTGGTTCAAGGTGAAAGTCGGGCCCTGTCGCGGCGCGGTGACCGAGTTGGCTGGTTCAGAGGCTCAGCCCGCCGAGATCACTGAGGCATCAGCATGGTGGTGGCTCGGTGCCGCTGGCCGACGGCAGGAGGGTAGCGGCACCGATTTCTACCGTGCGCTGGCCGACGAAGTGAGCCGTGCTGGTAGGGGATCGGGCAGAACCCAATCCGGTCATCTTCTCCCCGCCGCAGTGGACATCAAACGGTTGAGGGCCGAGCTTGCCGTGCAGTTGACCATGGGTATCAAGCGGGTCGTCCGACAGCTTGTAGCGGGATCGATCAGAACGGGACGAACCTCGACTGTGACCCTCAGTAGACACCGGATCTCTGCTCTCGTCCGAGCGCAGGACGAGGAGGCGTACCTCGCCATCACGGCGGAGGGGTTCATCGACCCCCGATTGCTGGCGGTGATTCTGGCATCGGTGCCTCACCTGACCGAGCAGGACTGGATTCCAGAACCCAAAGGAGTTTTCGGCATTCACCCGGAGATGGGACAGATTGTCTACTCGGCGTTGATTCCACCAGTAGTGCAGGCTGAGATTCTCGACGAACTTGTCGATGATCAGTGAGTCCACGCCGACATCCTCAACCAGGAGTGACAGGCTCGGCACCCTCGCGAAGTCGTAGGTAGGTGATTGGTCCCGGTGTTGGAAGAGTGGGCAGAATGGTCGGGTGAGCAGGGCGGTCGAGCAGACGAACCGGGCGATGCTGCGGGCCCGGGACGCGATGGACCGGGCGTACGCCGACCCGCTCGACATCCCCGGCCTGGCGAGGATCGCGTACGTCTCCGAGGCCCATTTCATTCGGACCTTCCGGGCCGCCTTCGGCGAGACGCCGCACCGGTACCTGCAGCGGCGTCGGGTGGAACGGGCCATGTACCTGCTGCTGCACACCGGGCAGGACGTCACCGAGGTGTGTCACGCGGTCGGCTTCAACAGCCTCGGCACGTTCAGCCGTACCTTCCGGAAGATCGTCGGGGAGTCACCCACCGGGTACCGCAGCCGGCGGACGGCACCTTCCGCGCCTGTGCCGAGTTGCTTCACCAAGGCCTGGACGCGCCCGAGCAGTTTTGGATAAGCAGCAGGTCACAGCCCTGACCTAGCGTGTGGGGCATGACGATGAACATGATCAGCCGCTCCCAGATCTTCGTCCTCGACCAGGACGAGGCGCTCGACTTCTACGTCGGCAAGCTCGGCCTGGAGGTGACCCTGGACCTGGATCTCGGCTTCATGCGCTGGCTGACGGTCAACCTGCCCGGCGACACGCGCGAGATCCTGCTGGAGAAGCCCGGCCCGCCCAACCTCGACCCGGCCACCGCCGAGCAGGTCCGGGAACTGCTCACCAAGGGCGCCGCCGGTGGGTTCCTCTTCATGACCACCGACGACGCCCACAAGACGTACGAGGAACTGGTGGCCAAGGGCGTCGAGGTCACCGACGGGCCGACGGAACAGTCGTACGGCATCGACTTCGGCATCCGGGACCCGTTCGGCAACAAGATCCGCATCGGCCAAATGTCCACCTGAAAGGAAGGGCCCCTTGTTAACGCTTTCTGTATAGGAAGGGGCCCCTCCAAACGAGAGGGATGGGTGGGCGACCCGGCGGGATCCGGGCGGGGGAGGAGGGAGGGGGCGGCAGCGTGCTGCCTCACGCCGGCCGGAACACCTCGTCCAGGTGCCACTCCAGGAACTCGCGGTGTGGCCGGTCCCGGCGAGCCTCGGGTACGGCGATCGTGGCGCCGGCCCGGGCATAGAACTGCTCACCGTTGCCGAACTCCGCCCGCAGGCGCGGACTGACCATGAGTCGATGTTTCGGGTCGACGCCCAGGTATCCATGGTCGAACAGAGTGTGCACATCGGAGCGGAGCAGCAGTCCGTTATCCAACCGGTGCTCGCCGCCGGCTGGTAGCGGCCTGATGTGCGCGGCCTGGAGCACCGGCTGGATCCGGTCGCCGGTGATCGCGCACCGCCGTCCGTAGGCATTCAGCACCACCGCCTTGAACGACTGCTGGCCCAGCCGGTTCGGGACCAACCGAGGATCGCCGTACACCGGTCCCGGTCGGTGCCACGACCCGTCGAGGTCGACCTCGACGGTGGCGCCGAGCAGGCGTCCGATCAACACCTCGAAGTAGCCCGAAGCTGCCTGGCTCGCGACGTCATAACCTTTGCCCTGTACGACATTCGGTGCGAACTCCGGCGGTGGTGCCGCTGGCTCGTCGGGCGGAAAGAAGACGGTGTCGCGGATGAGGACGCACCCGATCAGCGGATCCTCGTCGAGCGCGAGAGGCGCCCGACGGTACCGGCCGACGAGCCGACGCATGTCGGCCAGGTTCGTCACCCCGTTGCCTTCTCCGAACAGGTCCCATGCCTCGGAGATTCGTAGCTGGGCGAAGCCACTGAAGAAGCCACCGCCCACCACGCTGTTGTGCGGGTGGTGGGTCTTGAAGAAGAAGGGTTCTGCCGGGGAGAGCGCCCGGAACGCCCGAGAGCCTGCGGGACGCCAGAAGTTCACCTCGGTGAGGTGCGGTCGGGACGCCAGGAACCGGAACCAGTCGCCGTCGGTCACCCCGACATAGGCCTTCACGCGGGCATTCTGCCCGATGGAAGTGTGCCGCGTCAGCCCTCGTCGCCCAGCTCGGCTTCTCCCCGGCGCAGCCGAGTCAGCAGCCCTTGCCCTGGCAGGGCACCGTCCTTGGCTTCGGATACCCGCCGGCTCCCTCTGCGACCACGCCCCCGGCGACGGCTCCCCGCGAGCAGCACCAGCAAAGGCTCAGCCACACCTGACCCGGTCCATCAGTCCGGCACGCGCCGCCGCCGGGTACGCCCGAAGCACCCGGCACACGCCGGAGTCGCACCGGCTCTAGCATCGTTGACATGGCGACCCGGCTGGTGCAGATCAACATGAAGGCTCGGGACGAGGCCGCGCTGGGCGGGTTCTGGGCGGCGGCGCTCGGCGGCTGGGAGGCCTCCATCGAGGAGCCCGGCGTGATCAACCTCGAACCCGGGGGCTTCACCTATCCCGACCCGTCCGCCGTCTGCGTCGACATCGTCGTCTCCACCGAACCCAAGACGGTGAAGAACCGGGTACACGTCGACCTGGCCACCGGCTCGGTGGAGCAGCAGCGGGAGTTGGTCGCCCGGCTCACCGGGCTCGGCGCGCGGCCGGTGGACGTGGGCCAGGGCGACGTGCCGTGGACGGTCATGGCCGACCCGGAGGGCAACGAGTTCTGTGTCCTGGAGCCCCGACCGGCCCACCGGGACACCGGGCCGATCGCCTCGGTGGTGGTCGACTGTGCGGATCCGCGCGCGATGGCCCGTTTCTGGGGTACGGCGACGGACTGGACCGTGCACGAGGTGACCGACGGCGGGGCGGCGCTGCGCTCGGCCGCGGGCGTCGGCCCGTACCTCTGGTTCGTTCGCAGCCCCGATGCCAAGAGCGGGTGGAACCGGGTCCATCTCGACGTCCGCCCGTACCCGGGTGACGAGCTGGCGGCCGAGGTGGCCCGGCTCCGGTCGCTCGGGGCCACCGTCGTCGACCTGGGCCGCAGCGACATCCCGTGGCAGGTCATGGCCGACCCGGAGGGCAACGAGTTCTGCGTGCTCACCCCGCGCTGACCCGCGCGATCGTCTTCGATCGGGGGAGGGTCAGGCGCTATCGCTTGGTGTGACGGGTGAAAGTCGCCCAGGCGGTGGGGGTGAAGGTGAGTGCCGGTCCTGCCGGGTCTTTGCTGTCGCGTACGGCGACGATGCCGGGCAGGTTGTCCGCTACCTCCACACACTCGCCGCCGTTGCCAGCGCTCCGGCTGCTCTTGCGCCACTGGGCGCCGGTCAGATCAGCCATGGTGTACCTCCCAGTCGTCGGGTCGTGCCAGTGGGGATGTCGTTCACTTCGATCGGCCGGTTGATCGACTCGGTTGGGCTGATATGGCGGTATCCAGCGCCTCCGGATACCGCCACATCGCTACAACCGTGTTGATCGAGGGCGCGGTCAGGCGTTATCGCTTGGTGTGACGGGTGAAAGTCGCCCAGGCGGCGGGGGTGAAGGTGAGTGCCGGTCCCGCCGGGTCTTTGCTGTCGCGTACGGCGACCACACCTGGCAGGTTGTCCGCCACCTCCACACACTCGCCGCCGTTGCTGCCGCTGCGGGTGCTCTTGCGCCACTGGGCGCCGGTCAGATCAGCCATGATGAACCTCCCCAATGATTTTCTCGATCAGTCGCCTCGATTGTTCCGGTTCGAGAGCCAGCTCATCAAGGCTCATCCAAACCTTCTCGTATCCGGCGAACTCCTGAGGGCGGTCGAGGTACAGCGCTCCTGTCCACGACTCGCTGTAGATGATCGGCGGTTCGGGTGTCGCCCGGTTGCCCGGCGGAAACTCCAGCATGACGAAGGTGCCAGCCTCCACTCCCCGATGAAGCCCCGCAGTCAGCGGAAGCACTCGGATCGAGACGTTCGGCCGCTCGCTCATGGTCTGTAGGTAGCGGAGCTGGTTCACCATGGCTGACCTGCTGCCGACGACACGCAGAAGCGCTGCCTCGGAGAGGATGAACCCGCAGCGAGGAGCAGGCGGCAAACGCCGACTCAACAGCGCCTGCCGCTGAAGCCGAATGTCGACAAGGCGTTCGCGCTCCTCGTCGCTGACCTCGGACCGGTGCTGGTACACCGCGTGTGCATAGTCCCTTGTCTGGAGCAGGCCCGGGATCATCGCGTCATAGAAGAAGCGAAGTCGGCTGGCGGACTGTTCCAGGCCCACGTACAGCTCGAACCAGTCGGGGATGGCGTCGCCGTAGGCGTGCCACCAGCCCTTCGCCTTCGTCTCGCTCGCCAGGGCGACGAGTGCACCGGTCAACTCCTGGCTGGCATCGTAGAGCTGGCACATCGCGCGGACGTCCACCCCGCGGACCGATCCGAGTCCACTCTCGATCCGCCAGACCTTCTGCCGGCTGCACTCCAGCGCGTCGGCCGCCCCGTCCAGGGTCACCCCGGCCTCGGTGCGCAACTGCCGCAGCGCCCGGCCGAGCTGCCGTCGCGGCACCGTCGAGCCCATATCCTCCACCAACGATCACGCCTCCTTCCAAATTTTTAACATCCGGAACAGCTCCTCCGGAATGCCTAACCGTTATCCAGAAATAAGTCAAGAATCGGCACCAAAAATCGTTGCGCCAATGGTGGTCGGGCCGCAGGATGGCTCTAGCGCGGCAGTCTGGGACCTCCCCGGTCCCGGCCGTCGCACCCTTCTCTCGTCGTCCTGACCAGCGGTTCAGGCATCTCCTTACTGATCCTGAAAGGGGTTGGTGGCCTCGTGCGCCCATTTCTTAGGCGGGCAGTGGAAGTTGGCTTCGGTGCAATTTCTGCTCTCTGGGAATCCCACGAGAAATCCGTCCGGCACCGCCACGAAAGTTCAGGTCAGGAAAGACCGTGCGGCACGCCGTACCGGAGTGTTGCGGGTGGGCGGTTGCGGCCCTGGCAGGTGCGGGACCGGCTGTTCACCCCGCGTGGCCGGCACGGGGTGGACGCCGCCGAGGTACGCGCCTTCCTCGACCGGGTCGCCGACGACCTGGCCGCCTGCTACGCCGAGGTGGCCGCCACCCACGAGCGGGCCGACCGGATCCGCGACGCCCTACGCGAATGGCAGAGCGAGCAGGCCCGCCGCGCGTTGGCGAGCATCCGGTGAGCGAACGGTTCGTGGCGCACCTGCCGTTCACCGCCGCCGACCTGCCGGCCGCGCGGCAGTTCGCCGGGAGCCTGGCCCGGTCGGTGAACTTCTGGTCCGAGGTGGACGCGGGGGAGACCACGGTCTCCCTGGAGGACGAGCAGTGCGTACATCATCGGGTCTTCTGTGACCTGCCGCTCGGCGGTGGCCGGCGGTGCGCGCGGCGCGTCCAGCACGGCGGGCCCTGCTCGGCGCGGCCGTCGTGGTGAGCGACCGGGCCACCGTCGTGGTCTGCGCGGAGTGCGACGGCAGCGCCGTCCGCGTCGATCCCTGCCGCTGCACCCGCTACGGCGACCGCTTCCTCGCCGCCGACGAGCCGCCGCGAGCCGCCGACGACCCGCCGCGAGCCGCCGACGAGCCGCCTCGAAACACCGACGAGCCGTCGCGAGCCGCCGATGAGCCGGCCCGCGCCAGCGCTCAAGCCGCGTACCGGGATTGTGTGGTGTGTCGGAGGATCGGGCAGGTCGCCGGGGCGTGCCAGCACTGCCGGCGGACCGGGCGGCGGCGGGCCGAGCTGGTGCTGACCGTGGCCAACCTGGACACCGGCGCGGTCGCCTCGCACCGGCTGCGGCCCGGCGGGCTGGCACCCCGACCGGACCGCGCGGCCGGGTGGGTGGTCGACCTGCCCGCCCGGGTACGCGAGCTGGCCGCCACCGTCGGGGTCGCGGTCACCGGCGACGGGCCCGCGCCGGTGGTGCTGCCCCAGCAGTGGCGGCCCGACCTGCCGGCCGAGCAGCGATACGTCCTGGAGGCGCAGGCCCTCGTCGCCCGCGACCGGGTGCCGTGGTGGGTGCTGACCGGCCGGTCGGACGCCCCGCCCCCGGTCGACCCGGCGGCCCGGCTCGCCGAGCTGTGCGCCGTCGCCAACCTGCTCCTGCTCGACCTGGTGATCGAGGTACGCCGGCAGGCTGGCTGGTCCACCTGGGACATCCGGTACGAGGTGCCCGGCTCACCGGTAGGCACCGGGCTGACCGGGCGCAGCGCCGACGGTCTGCCGGACGCCCTGGCCCGTACCGACGTGCGCCGGGCCCTGGACGGGCTCGCCGCCCGGGGGCGCACCGCGCCGGCGTACCTGCTCCGACCCGAACTGCCCGCCCAGCGTGGCCCGCTGCGCCCGGTCCCCGTCGACCTCGACGAACTGGAACGGCGCCTGCGGAACCCGGCCCTTGGCGGCTCGGCCGCGGGCGGCTCGGCCCTTGGCGGCTCGGCCATCGGCGGCTCGGCTGTCGGTGGCGAGCTGCCCGGCGCGCAGGCGATCTGGCGGGACCACCGCTGGTGGCACACGAGTCTGTGCCCGGACGCGCCGGTCGAGGAGCTGACCGAGGACCCGACCGGGCAGGTGATCCGGCGGGTCCGGGTGCCGCTACGCCGGGACACGCCGCCGCCCCCACCGGCCTGGCAGGGCGAACCGGTGCCGTGGCGGCCCTGCCCGGACTGCGTACCCGGCACCCGGCTCTGCGCCTGCCTCTGCACCCTCGGCGGACGCCCCGCCGCCCCGGACTGCGCCGCCTGCTCCGGAGCCGGCCGGGCCCCGTCGGTGCTGAGCTGCCACACCTGCGGCGGCACCCACCGGCTGTATCGGACCCTGACCGTCACCCTCACCGACCTGCGGCACCGGGTCATCCACCTGGCCTGGCACGCCGGCACCCCGGAGCCGGCCCCGCTGGTCGCCACCCAACCCGGCGGCCGGCCGGTGGTCCAGCTTCCCGAGCGGTACCGGCTCGCCGCCTGGGCCAGCATCCTCGGCGTACGCCCGGACGACCTGACCGAGGCCGACGGCGGCTTCGAACTCACCCAGGACCTGCGCGACGGGTACGTCACCCTGCCCTCGTCGGTCGCCGACCCGGTCACCGAACACCTCGACGCGGCCGGCCCGGGGCTGCCCGCCGGACGGCTGATCGTGGCCGCCGTCCACCCCACCGTCCCGCCGGTCGCCGAGCTGATCCGGCACGCCGTCGGCCTCGACCTGGCGTGCGTGATCCAGGTCTGGGACCTGCGCGCCAACGCCGGTGACCCGCTGCGGATCCGCGGGCGGCGCTGGTCGGTGGAGCTGCTGCCGACCCCGGTCCGGCCGACCGTCGACGACGTGCCGTACCACCCGAGCGTCGAGGCGGCCGTCGCCTACTGCCTGGAGTACCTCGACACCGCCTACGACCGGGCCGTACCCGTCGACCCGGAACAGCCGCTGCCGGCCCCGGCCTCGGCGGCCCGCCCGCTGCCCGCCGACCCGGTGCCCGCCCTGGAACGCCTCGCCGCCGGCCACCCCGGGCAGGTGCTCACGGTCGCCTTCACCCGCGCCGGCTGCGTCGTGCACCACCACGACGACGACCAGGTACGCCCCCTCGCCCACGCCCCCGACCTGCCCACCCTCCTCACCACCCTCCGGCTGCCCTGAGCTGGGTACGATCAGGGCCATGAACCGGGCAACGGCGGAACGGGCGGCGCTGGTCGCGCTACTGCGACAGTCCGATCTGAGCTGGTCCGACGCCGCCCACGACGTTCAGGAGGCCGGCAGCGCGCTCGGCGTGCTCGGCCGGGTCGTGGGCCGGGCGGACACGCTCTTCCCCGACACCCGGTCCGTCGACGCGTTGGTCGAAGCGGCCGCCGGTGACCTTGCGGCCTGGGAGGCCGGAGGGATCACCGTGCGGGCCTTCTTCGACGACGACTATCCCACCCAGCTTCGCGACGTCCGGGAGATGCCGCCGCTGCTCTTTACCCGAGGAGACCTGCGGCCCGATCTTCGCGCCATCGCCGTGGTCGGCAGCCGCGAGGCCAGCGACCGGGGCCTGGAGATCGCCGGATCGGTGGCGACCTCGCTGGCCCGCCGGGACGTGACGGTGGTCAGCGGCCTGGCCAAGGGCATCGACACAGCCGCCCACGAGGCCGCACTCGCCGCTGGTGGACGTACCGTCGCGGTGATCGGCACCGGTATCCGTCGGCACTACCCGGCCACCAACCGCGCCCTCCAGGAACACATCGCCGAGGTGGGACTGGTGATCAGCCAGTTCTGGCCGGACGCGGCCCCGACCCGGCAGAGCTTCCCGATGCGCAACGCTGTGATGAGCGGTTACGCAGCCGCCACCGTAGTCATCGAGGCCGGTGAACGCAGTGGAGCCCGGGTCCAGGCCCGGTTGGCCCTTCAACACGGCCGTCCGGTGGTGCTGACCGGCCAGGTGATGAGGCACGACTGGGCACGCTCCTTCGCCGACCGGCCCGGGGTCCACGTCGCACGAGGCACGGCGGAGCTGGTGGAAGCGGTCGATGCGATCCTCGACCGGGTCCCGGCCGCCGCCGAACTGGAGGGCTTCCCTGAGTTCGCCAGCCTCTGACCCGTGGTCCAGGATCCAGGCTTACGTCGAGACCCAACGAAACTTCCTGCGCAATCCGATGCCCGCTGAGCAGTGGATCTGCCCGGTCTGTCGGGGTGTGCGTACCTCCGGTTTCGACCTCTGCTATCCCTGTCAGGAGCAGCACACGGACGCCGGGGGCCTGCTGGCCGATGTAGTCCTGCCGATCTCGTACTCACCGCGGTTCGGCCAGCATCACCACCACCTGCGTTCGTACAAGTCCTCCCCGGCGCCTGCTCAGGCGAAGTGGAATCTCCTGGCGTTGCTGTTGCTCTTCCTGCGAGAACACCTCGACAGTGTGGCCGGGAGGCTCGGCGGCATTGCCCACGCACCTCGTCGCTGTGCCCAGCACGCGGGGGAGGCCCGGCCTGCATCCGCTCCAGGAACTGGTCGGAGGGCGTCTTCGACTGCCCTGGCTCGTCGCCGTGCCCAATCGCTACGGGCCCGACGCTCGGCACTTCCAGCGCGACTGGTTCACCGTGCGGCTTCCCGATCGCAGCGGGAAGGTCCGGCCGCTGGTGCTCGATGACACGTGGACCACCGGATCCCGAGCACAGTCGCTCGCACACTCGCTGAAAAGAGCTGGAGCCAGCTCGGTGGGGGTCGTTGTGCTCGGACGGCATGTCAATCCTGATCACGCGGCATCCCGGCCATTGCTGAAGGCGATCGAGGAACCGGTGTTCGACTTTTCGATCTGCGCTGTCGAGCGGTAGGAGCGGACCTGCATGAACGGTGTGCCCCATGGATTCCCGGACGGCGGGAATCCGCTCGGTCAGCTCTCCCTGGACCAGCTCCGGCCACGGACCAGCTTCAAGTGGCGGGAGTACCCCGAGGACGTACTGCCGCTCTTCGTGGCGGAGATGGACGTACCACTGGCCGAGCCGGTCGCGCGGGCGAGGCGACCTACCTCGCCTGGCTGGACTGCCGTGAGCTGGGCCTCGGCGACGACCCGGCCGCCGCCTTCCTCGACCGTGGCCGGGTGGCGCTCAACCCCGGCCCGACCTTCGGCACCGGCGGTGCCGGCCATGTGCGGCTGAACCTCGCCACCGCCCCCGAGATCCTCACCGAGGCGGTACGCCGGATGGCCGCCGCCGTCGGCTGAGCGTCGGCTCAGTCCTCGCCGGTGACGTACGGCCGGGTGGTGGGGGTGGTGGTGGCCGGGATCTCGATGATCGGCACCCACTTGCCCACCGGGTCGGCCAGCCGGTCGGCGGTGAAGCTGAGCGTGCCGCCGGCGCCCGGCACCTCACTGCCGTTGTTGAGGTTGAGCAGTTGACCGCGGACGTTGCCGGCCCGCGGCACCTCGTCCGGGGGTATCTGCCGGGCCACCAGGCGGATCGCCTTGACCGCGGTGGCCATCGCGTCGTGGTGGGTGAGCAGGTACCCGTCGGTCAGCGCGCCCGGTTCGCCGAACTGCTCGCTGCGGAAGGCGGTCAGGAACGGCGGCAGGCCGTCCGGCACCGGGCCGGGTGGCTGACCGACCGAGGTGAACCAGGACGGGTGGACGGAGGCGGAGTTGACGATGGTGATCCGAGCCTCGGTCAGGGTCGGTGCCAGGCCCGCCAGGTCGGCCAGGCCGGTCGCGCCCACCATGATCGAGATGGGGTCCCGGCAGCGGCGACCGGCCAGGGACCGGACGAAGTCGTCCAGGTCCAGCGCGCGGCCGGCGTACAGGATGAGGTTGGGTCGGGGGGTGATGCAGACGCTGTCCCGGATGGTGGCGAAGAGCTGGGTGCGGTTCCTGGTGTCGGCCGCGCCGAAGAACGACTTGGCGTCGACGGTCAGGTAGCCGTCGAGCTGCGTCTCGTAGGCCCGGCGCAGGTCCTGGACGTAGAGGTCCGGCTCGGAGTCGTCGTAGACCAGCATGCCGGCCCGCAGGTCCGGGTGTTCGTCGAGGTAGCGGCTCAGGGCGCGTACGTAGTCGGTGTCGCTCGGTGAGGCGCGGACGAAACCCTTGATGTCGCGGAACTCGTCGGTGGTGGCGATCCCGGCGACCATCGGCAGGTCGCTGTCGGAGTCGGAGAGGTGCCGGGCGGCGTCCCGGGTGGCGACGATGCTGGTGCCCATGCCGACGACGGCGACCAGCGGGGTCTCGTCGTCGGCCATCGCCTCCAGCTTCCGGACCACCGGCAGCCACTGCGCCTGCCGGCTGCCCGGGTTGGCCAGCACGAGCTGGATCAGCGGGGACCGGTCGTCGAGGTCCGGCGAGTGGTTGGCCCGCCGCTGCGCCAGGTAGGCGCCCTGGACCGCGTGCCGGACCTGGGCGGCCGTCATGAAGCTCTCCGTCGTGGCGGTCATCGGGGAGAGCAGGGCAACCCGGACGTACCGGTGCTCGTCCGGGTCGGCCCGCCACTGCTCGTGGACCCAGTCGTTCTCCCGGTCGATGGCCTGCTGGACCGAGCGTAGATCGGCGCTGAAGGTCCAGGCGGCGGCGTCGGTGAGCACCCCGACGCACTCACCGTCCACCCTGCTCAGACCGGACCGCAGGTCGCCGCAGGCGGTGACGACCCGGTGCGTCACCAGCACCCCGGCGGCGACCACCGCGACCACCGTCGCCAGCACGGCGGCCGTGCGTAGCACCGTGCATGTCCGGGGCACCCGGGGAGAAAGATAGTTCACCGGTACGTCGGCCACCGGGCTGACGCCGGATCGGCTGTTCACCGCCATAGGTCCGCCAACGCCTTGTGTCGGGTCGCCTCGGCGACCAGCAGGGATCGGTCGTCGGGGAACTGCAGGGCCACCGCCCGGAAGTCCCGCTTGATGTCGTCGTGCAGGTCGGCCCGGTGCCGGCCGGTGAACGGGTCGGCGGCCAACCACAAACCGGCCAGCAGCCGGGTCACCCGACCGAGCCGGCTGTCCGGCTCCGCCCCGGTCGCCCGCGCCAGCCGGTACGCCTCGTCGGCCGGCGGCACCGAGTGCGGCAGGTTCGTCGGGGCCTGCGCCACCGCCCGGAGCGTGGCCAACCAGTCCGCCACCTGGCCGAGCCTGCCCAGGGCCAGCGCATGGTACAGCTCACCCACCCGGTCACCCTGCTCGGCGCACTGGGTCCTGAGCCGGCCGTGTACCTTCGCCCAACCGTGCTGGGCCTGCGGACGCCGGGCGGCCAGCCGGCGCAGCAGCAGCCGGCGCAGCGGCGGTGGGCCGATGTCGGCGTACCGGGTGTCGGCGGGGTGTACGTCGGCGTGTCGGCTGTCGGCGTGCCGGGCGTTGCCGGACCGGCCGTCGGCGTGCCGGGCGTCGGCGTGCCGGACGTTGCCGGGTCGGGCGTTGGTGGGCCGAACGTTGGCGTCGCCGTCGGCGTCGTCCGGCCAGAGCTGGGCGAGCAGGGCGCTCAGCTTCCCGGTGTACCCGTCGGGGGTCAGCAGGCCACTACCAACCGCCAGCGTCATGGCCTGTTCGACGGTGCGTGCGGCGGCACAGGTGGTGAGGGTCTCCACGTCGTCGTCGGGGAACGGGTCGCCGTCGTCGAGCCCGAGCAGGTGCCGGCTGATCCGTTCCTCGATGGTGCACTGCACCCGGTCGGTGTCGTCAGGTGGCGGTGGCTCCCGGCGGGCCAGCACCACCCCCAGCTCGTTGCCGCCGGCCGGCCAGGAGGACACCTCGGCGGCACTCGCCAGCAGCAGGCTGACCGCCGCCGGATTGCCCTGGGCGAACTGCTGGACCTGCAACGGCAGCCGACGGTCCAGGCTCGGGTGCGCCGTGCTGACCTGCTGCACCACGTCGGTGTCGGTGAGCCGGGGCAGTGCGTACCGCGCCCACCGGGGCCACTGCCGGGTGCCCGGTCCCGGGCGGCGCAGCAGCAGCGGCTCGTCGGACTCCAGGATGCGCTGCTCGGCGGTGCCGAAAT
Source organism: Micromonospora yangpuensis (assembly GCF_900091615.1). Taxonomy (NCBI): domain Bacteria; kingdom Bacillati; phylum Actinomycetota; class Actinomycetes; order Micromonosporales; family Micromonosporaceae; genus Micromonospora; species Micromonospora yangpuensis. The sequence goes on from NZ_FMIA01000002.1 coordinate 1,797,912, forward strand.
GCTCGCCGAAGGGTTCCCGGGCGGTGGCCACCACGGCCAGCGGGTCACTCTCCCCGGCGGCACGCAGCCGGACCAGCTCGGTCAGGAAGTGCCGGCCGAGACGGGTGTCGGCGTTGTCGAGCAGCACCACGCAGCGCGGCAACCAGGTCCGGCGCCGACGGCGACCGAGACCGGCGACCAGATCGGCGCGGAACGCCGCCCAGAGCAGCTCGTCGCGCTGGCGGGCATTGTTGCCCAGGTTGGGGCGGCGGTGCCACTGGTTCAGCTCGATCAACGTCTCGACCGCCGGGCGACGGTGACTGCCCTGCGTGCCGTACCACTTCTGGGCCCGACCCAACACGAACGGGCTGCTCCACCGCCACGAGGCGAGTCGACTGACGAGGGTGGCGAGGATCCGGGGGACCAGGCTCAGCGGGGCCTGGACGCTGGCGGGCAACCCGGCCGGCAGGTTGCCTGCGCCGTCGCGCAGCGTGGTCACCAGGTTGTCGATGCCCCGGTGGGTACGCAGCAGGGCATTGATCTGCCGGCGGGCCCGCTCCCGGTCGTGCAGGTCCAGGCTGGCGTTCTCCATCACCAGCTTGCCGACGGCCAGCCGGGGGAAGCGCAGGGTGCCGTAGAGCGGGCAGGGTCGGCCGAGGTGGAAGGCGAGCGCATACAACACCTCGGGGGTGCCGGTGCGGCCCGTGGCGGCCAGGTCGACATGCGCGTAGGGCACCCGTCCGTCGAGCAGCCCGGTCAGCGCGGTGAGCAGCGCCGACTTGCCGCCACCCCGGTCGGCCTCGAAGACCAGCACCGGCGGTGCCGGACCGTCGGCCGGACAGGACATCACCTCGCGTACCAGTCCGACGGCGTGCCGCCGGCCGAATATGGTCACGACCCCTCCCCCCGAAGGCCGCCATGGTTGGTGCCACCATGCTCGGTCCACCCGGGGCGGACGTGCAGTCACCTGACGGACACCCGAGCTGACCGTTATCGGACCCGGCCGGTGCCCGGACCCGGCTGGCCTCGGGTGGAGAACAATCATCGGGCGACGGCCTGCTTCCTGGGTGGTGGCCCGGCCCGGGGGCAGCCCTCTGGATCTCAGAAGGAAAGTGCCCCACCGAAGGCCGTTTCCCTCCAAGTCACCCTCTCTGTTGCAGACGCCTCGCAGGCGTCAATCTCGGTTCCCCCACCACCCCACCCCACCACCCGCCCCCGCCGAAGCGGACCCCGATGTGAATCTTGGACACTTACCGTTCTATTTGGACGGTAAGTGTCCAAGATCTACACCCCGGTCGGGTATGGAGAGAGCAAGGCGCCTCAGCCGCGGAGGAGGGCCGTAAAAGGTGTGAGAAGGGGCCCCTTCTCGACGCCAGGCGTTAAGAGGGGGCCCTTCCTTACACCTATTCGGGGACGTGGCGGTAGGCGCCGTCGCTGGCGGAGGTGGCCATCGAGGCGTACGCGCGCAGTGCCGCCGAGACCGGGCGGACCCGGTCGACCGGGGTGTACGGGCGGTCGCGCTTCTCCTGAGCGATGCGGCGGGCCTCCAGCACGTCGGCGGGGACGTTCAGCTCGATCGAGCGGGCCGGGATGTCGATGACGATCTCGTCGCCCGGCTCGACCAGGGCGATCAGTCCACCGGAGGCGGCCTCGGGGGAGGCGTGTCCGATGGAGAGTCCGGAGGTGCCGCCGGAGAACCGGCCGTCGGTGAGCAGCGCGCAGGAGCGGCCCAGACCCCGTCCCTTGAGGAACGAGGTGGGGTAGAGCATCTCCTGCATGCCGGGGCCGCCCTTGGGGCCCTCGTACCGGATCACCACGACGTCGCCGGCGACGATCTCCTTGGCCAGGATGGCGGTGACCGCGTCGTCCTGCGACTCGTACACCTTGGCCGGGCCGCGGAAGGTCAGGCACTCCTCGGGCACGCCAGCGGTCTTGACCACGCAGCCCTGCGGGGCGAGGTTGCCGTGCAGGATGGCCAGCCCGCCGTCGGCGCTGTACGCGTGCTCGCGGTCCCGGATGCAGCCCTCGGCGGCGTCAGTGTCCAGGGTCGACCAGCGGTTGGTGGTGGAGAACGGCTCGGTGGTGCGGACCCCGCCGGGGGCGGCGTGGAACAGCTCGACGGCGGTCTCGGTGGCCGATCCGCCGCGCACGTCCCAGTCGGCGAGCCATCCGTCGAGGGTGGGCGAGTGCACCGCGTGCACGTCCCGGTGCAGCAGGCCGGCCCGGTCCAGCTCACCGAGGATGGCCGGGATGCCGCCGGCCCGGTGCACGTCCTCCATGTGGTACTGCGGGGAGTTCGGGGCGACCTTGGCCAGGCAGGGCACCCGGCGGGAGATCTCGTCGATGTCGGCGACGGAGAAGTCCATCTCCGCCTCCCGGGCGGCGGCGAGCAGGTGCAGGATCGTGTTGGTGGAGCCGCCCATCGCCACGTCCAGGGCGACCGCGTTCTCGAACGCTGCCCGGGAGGCGACCATCCGGGGCAGCACCGAGGCGTCGTCGGAGTCGTACCACCGCTTGGCGATCTCCACGGCGGTCCGGCCGGCCTCGACGAAGAGCGCCCTGCGGGCGGCGTGGGTGGCCAGGGTCGAGCCGTTGCCGGGCAGGGCGAGGCCGATCGCCTCGGTGAGGCAGTTCATCGAGTTGGCGGTGAACATGCCGGAGCAGGAGCCGCAGGTGGGGCAGGCGGAGCGCTCGATCTCGCCGAGCTGGTCGTCGGTGACTGCCTCGTTCGAGGAGGCGATCATGGCATCGATCAGGTCGATCTTGCTGTGCACCACGCCCTCGACGGCCACCGTCTTGCCGGCCTCCATCGGGCCGCCGGAGACGAAGACGGTGGGGATGTTGAGCCGCAGCGCGGCCAGCAGCATGCCCGGGGTGATCTTGTCGCAGTTGGAGATGCAGACCAGGGCGTCGGCGCAGTGCGCGTTGACCATGTACTCCACCGCGTCGGCGATCAGCTCCCGGCTGGGCAGTGAGTAGAGCATGCCGCCGTGGCCCATCGCGATGCCGTCGTCGACGGCGATGGTGTTGAACTCCCGGCCGACCCCGCCCGCCTCGGCCACCGCGTCGGCGACCAGGCCACCCATGTCCTTGAGGTGTACGTGACCGGGGACGAACTGGGTGAAACTGTTGGCGATGGCGACGATCGGCTTGCCGAAGTCGTCGTCGGTCATCCCGGTGGCCCGCCAGAGGGCGCGGGCGCCCGCCATCGTCCGACCGTGCGTGGAGGTCCTCGACCGCAGCTCAGGCATGGCTCCAGTCTGGCACTCCCGACCGGGTACGACCCGGGCGTGTGCCCCGTGTCCCAACAGTTGCGCACCCGGGCCCCCACGAAGGCCGGACATCGGGCACAGTTGTGGTCGTGCCTTTCCCCTCCGACGCCGTCGTGGCGGCGTTGAGCGGGCTCGTCGCCGCCGCCGCGACCGTCCTGCTGACCGTCACCGCCCGACGCCGGACCGGGCGGTGCCGCGCCACCCACCGACTGCTCGCCGGGGCGGGGGCGCTCGCCCTGGTCAGCCTCCTGATCGGGCTGGCCGCCCAGCTCGGTGTGCTGGGTCACCAGAGGGCCGGGTCGGGCGGGCACTTCGGCTGGGCGACGTTGGTCTCGGTCGGCACCACGCTGAGCGGGCTGGCGGTCTGTGTCTGGCTGCTGCGGCTGCCGGGTGCCGCCAGCACCGTGGCGACCACCGTCCGGCTGGCCCTCGACGGGCTGGTGATGGCCAGCGCGCTCTGGTTCGTCGGCTGGGTGCTCTTCTCCGAGCCGACCCGGCTGCTCGGCTCCGCCACGCCGGTCGCCTGCGCGCCGATCCTGCTCGCCACGGTCAGTACGGCCTCGACCGCCGGGCTCGCCCTGATCGTCACGCTGCGGGCCACCCCCCGCCGCCGGCTGGCGGTCTTCGGCCTCGGGACTACCGCGGTGAACCTGGGCGGGCTCGGCGTCGCCGCCGGGCTCTGCCAGGGCGGCACGACGTTGGTTCTGGCCTCCGCCGCGCTGCTCGCGGTGGGGTTGCTGGTCGCCGCCCTGGTCATGTCCGGGCAGGCGCCGCCGGGGCAGGTCGAGATCGACCTGATCCAGCGCGACGGCGAGTACGCCATCGCGCCGATGCTGGCCATGGCCACCTCGGCCATGTACCACCTCAGTCAGGACGGCCGCTTCGACGCGTGGGGCATCGTCGCCGGCAGCGTGGAGGGCTTCGCGCTGGTGGCCCGCCAGCATCTCACCCTGCGTGACCTGCGCGGGTACGCCGGCCGGCTGGCCGAGCGGGAGGCGCACTTCCGTGAGCTGGCGCACACCGACCCGCTGACCGGGCTGGCCAACCGACGGGGGCTGCTGGGGCAGCTGCACGGCTGGGCGGGTCAGGGCCGCCCGCACGTGCTGCTCGGCCTCGACCTGGACGGCTTCAAGATCGTTAACGACATGCGCGGCCACGACGTGGGCGACGCCGTGCTGGCCGAGGTGGGCCGGCGGCTGCGCGACAACCTGCGGCCCGGTGACGTCGCGGCCCGCCTCGGCGGGGACGAGTTCGCCGTGTTGATCGACGGTGGCGCGGTGGAGGCCGACCGGGTGGCCCAGCGCCTGCTGGAGGTGCTCGGGCAGCCCTACGACCAGCCCGACGGGCCGGTCTTCCTCTCGGTCAGCATCGGGGTGGCCGAACCCAGCGGTCAGCCCGACGTGCAGCTGTTGCTGCGCCACGCCGACCTCGCGCTGCGCTACGCCAAGCAGCGGGGCAAGAACCGCATCGAGCAGTACGACAGCGCCTACGACCAGCTGCTGCGCCGGCGTACCACGGTCGAGCACGAGCTGCGCGGCGCGATCGAGCGCGACGAGCTGCGGCTGGCCTTCCAGCCGGTCGCCTCGCTGCCCTCGGTGCGTCCGGTCGGCGCCGAGGCGCTGCTGCGCTGGCACCACCCGGAGCTGGGCAACGTACGCCCGGACGAGTTCATCCCGCTGGCCGAGGAGTGCGGGATGATCGCCAAGCTCGGTGCCTGGGTGCTGCACCAGGCCTGCCACCAGTTGTCCCGCTGGCTGGCCGACGGCCACGACGTGTGGGTGTCGGTGAACGTCTCCCCGCGCGAGCTGCACGCCCCGGAGTACGTCGTGCAGGTCGCCGAGGCGCTGCGGGCCCACCGGGTGCCGCCGCAGCGGCTGGTGCTGGAGGTCACCGAGCACGCGGTCGCCACCGACCTCGACGAGCTGATCCGCCGGCTGACCGCGCTGCGCCGCACCGGGGTGCGGATCGCGCTCGACGACTTCGGCGCGGGTTACTCCTCGCTGGGCCAGCTGCGCCGGTTGCCGATCGACATCCTCAAGATCGACCACAGCCTGGTCGCCGAGCACGAGCCGGTACGTCCCGCCGACCGGGAGGGCCCACCCTTCGCCCCCATGGTCGACATCGTGATGCGGCTGGGCCACCAGCTCGGTCTGGAGGTCATCGCCGAAGGCGTGACCAACCCCACGGAATTGGCCGCGGTGGTCGCCGCCGGCTGCCGGTTCGGCCAGGGAGCGCTCTTCGGCTGGGGTGTGCCGGCCGAACACCTGGAGGCGATGTTGGAGGCGGCCACCTCGCCGGGGATGCGCCGCGCGCCCGCCCAGCGCGCCGTCGACACCCGTCCTGAGCAGGAAGAACACGCCGGCGGCGGCGCGTCGGAGCAAGCCACGCCGGAGTCCGTTAACCAACATGTGGGAGCAGTTGACTCAGCGCGTGAGATGCGTCAGGCTTAGCCCCATGTCGTCGAACCGGTCGCTGCGAGTACTTACCTGAGCGCACTCTCCCCCGTCGAGAGTGCGCTGGCCCCGTGCATCTGCACGAGGGCCGTTTTTATTGCCGTCGGAACCCACCCGCGGGCCCGCCCGTGTTGCACTCAAGCAGAGCCTGACCATTCCAGCCGAAGGCCAGAACCGTCATGACGAGACCCACGCCCGAGACCCTCGCCCACTCCGCCAGGCGGGCCCGCGCGGCCGCCGAGCCGGCGAGCGACGCCGACCACACTCCCACCACCCGCGCCACGGTCACCCCGGCCGCTCCCGCGGTACGGGCACCCGAGCCGGCCCAGATCTCCGGTGCCGGTTCGCTGGTGCGGTCCCTGGAGGCCCTCGGGGTCGACGTCGTCTTCGGTATCCCCGGTGGGGCGATCCTGCCGGCCTACGACCCGCTCTACGACTCCACCGTCCGGCACATCCTGGTCCGCCACGAGCAGGGCGCCGGCCACGCCGCCACCGGGTACGCCCAGGCGACCGGCCGGGTCGGCGTCTGCATCGCCACCTCCGGCCCCGGCGCGACCAACCTGGTCACCCCGATCGCCGACGCGTACATGGACTCGGTGCCGATGGTCGCGATCACCGGCCAGGTCGCCCGCCCGATGATCGGCACGGACGCCTTCCAGGAGGCGGACATCCAGGGCATCACCCTGCCGATCACCAAGCACAACTTCCTGGTGCAGACCGCCGAGGAGATCCCGCGCATCCTGGCCGAGGCGTTCCACCTGGCCTCCACCGGTCGGCCCGGCCCGGTGCTGGTCGACATCCCCAAGGACGTCCTGCAGGCCGCGACCACCTTCAGCTGGCCGCCCACCCTGGAGCTGCCCGGCTACCGGCCCACCCTGCACCCGCACGGCAAGCAGATCCGCGAGGCCGCCCGGCTGATGAGCAACGCCCGCCGCCCGGTGCTCTACGTCGGCGGCGGCGTGCTCAAGGCCGGCGCCACCGACGGGCTGCGCAAGCTCGCCGAGCTGACCGGCATCCCGGTGGTCACCACGCTGATGGCGCTTGGCGCGTTCCCCGACTCGCACCCGCAGCACCTGGGCATGCCGGGCATGCACGGCACGGTGGCCGCCGTGTACGGCCTGCAGAAGGCCGACCTGATCGTGGCCCTCGGCGCCCGCTTCGACGACCGGGTCACCGGCAAGCTCGACTCGTTCGCCCCGGACGCCACGGTGGTGCACGCCGACATCGATCCGGCGGAGATCGGCAAGAACCGGCACGCCGACGTGCCGATCGTGGGTGACGCGCGGCACGTGATCGACGAGTTGATCGCGGCGGTCACCGTGGAGCGCGCGGCCGGCCGCGAGGGTGCGCACGCCGACTGGTGGACCCAGCTCGACGACCTGCGTAACCGCTACCCGCTGGGCTACGACGAGCCGTCCGACGGCACCCTCTCCCCGCAGTACGTGATCAAGCGGCTGGGCGAGATCGCCGGCCCGGACACGATCTACGTCGCGGGGGTCGGCCAGCATCAGATGTGGGCCAGCCAGTTCATCTCCTACGAGAAGCCGCAGACCTGGCTCAACTCCGGTGGTCTCGGCACGATGGGGTACGCGGTGCCGGCCGCCATGGGCGCGAAGGTCGGCCGGCCCGACACCGTGGTCTGGGCGGTCGACGGCGACGGGTGCTTCCAGATGACCAACCAGGAGTTGGCCACCTGTGCCCTGGAGGGCATCCCGGTCAAGATCGCCGTGATCAACAACGGTAACCTCGGCATGGTCCGGCAGTGGCAGACGCTGTTCTACGGCGAGCGCTACTCCAACACCGAGCTGGGCACCCACAAGCACCGCATCCCCGACTTCGTCAAGCTCGCCGAGGCGCTCGGCTGTGTCGGTCTGCGCTGTGAGAACGCCGCCGACGTGGACAAGGTGATCGAGGCGGCGATGGCGATCGACGACGCGCCGGTGGTGGTCGACTTCGTGGTCGGCAAGGACGCCATGGTGTGGCCGATGGTCGCGGCCGGCACCAGCAACGACGAGATCATGTTCGCCCGGGGCGTCCGCCCCACCTTCGACGAGGACGATGTCTAGTCATGAACGAACGCACCGAGCGAAGCGAGGGCCGTGAGGGCATGACGAGAGAGGTGTGGTCATGAACGAACGCACCGAGCGAAGCGAGGGCCGTGAGGGCATGACGAGAGAGGCACAGCCATGACGGTGCACACGCTTTCCGTGTTGGTGGAGAACAAGCCGGGGGTGCTGGCCCGGGTCTCCGGCCTGTTCTCCCGGCGCGGGTTCAACATCGACAGCCTCGCCGTCGGGGAGACCGAGAATCCGGACGTGTCCCGGATCACCATCGTGGTCAACGCCGACCGGTCCCCGCTGGAGCAGGTCACCAAGCAGCTCAACAAGCTGGTCAACGTACTCAAGATCGTCGAACTGGATTCGCAGGTCTCGGTCGCCCGGGAGCTGCTGCTGGTCAAGGTGCGCGCCGACCGTTCGGCGCGGGCCCAGGTGCTGGAGACGGTGAACCTGTTCCGCGCCCGGGTGGTCGACGTCGCCCCGGACACCCTCACCGTCGAGGCGACCGGTACCCCGGACAAGCTGGACGCGCTCCTGCGCGACCTCGAACCCTTCGGCATCAAGGAAATGGTCCAGTCGGGCCTGGTGGCGATCGGGCGCGGCTCGCGTTCGATCACCGCCGGCCCGACGCTGCGGGCCGCCTGACCCCGCTCCAAACCGCACACCGTCCACGACGGGCCGCCCGGGCCGTCGTATCGAAAGGGAAGTCATGAGCGTTGAGGTGTTCTACGACGACGACGCCGACCTCGGCCTGATCCAGGCCAAGAAGGTCGCCGTGATCGGGTACGGCAGCCAGGGCCACGCCCACGCGCTGTCGCTGCGCGACTCCGGTGTCGACGTGGTCATCGGCCTGCCGGCGGGTTCGAAGAGCCGGCCCAAGGCCGAGGAGCAGGGGCTGCGGGTGCTCACGCCGGCCGAGGCGGCGGCCGAGGCCGACGTGATCATGATCCTGGCGCCGGACACCGCGCAGCGGTCGCTCTACACCGACGCGATCGCCCCCAACCTCGCCCCCGGCAAGGCGCTCTTCTTCGGCCACGGCTTCAACATCAGGTACGACCTGATCAAGCCGCCGGCCGACGTGGACGTGGCGATGGTCGCCCCGAAGGGCCCCGGTCACCTGGTCCGCCGGCAGTACGTCGACGGCAAGGGCGTGCCGTGTCTGGTCGCCGTCGAGCAGGACCCGAGCGGCACCGCGTTCCAGTTGGCGCTCTCCTACGCCAAGGGGATCGGTGGCACCCGGGCCGGTGCGATCAAGACCACCTTCACCGAGGAGACCGAGACCGACCTCTTCGGCGAGCAGGCGGTGCTCTGCGGTGGCGCGGCGGCGCTGGTGCAGACCGGGTTCGAGGTGCTCACCGAGGCCGGGTACGCCCCGGAGGTGGCGTACTTCGAGTGCCTGCACGAGCTGAAGCTGATCGTCGACCTGATGTACGAGGGCGGCATCGCCCGGATGCGCTACAGCGTCTCGGACACCGCCGAGTACGGCGACCTGTCCCGTGGCCCGCGGGTCATCGACGGCCGGGTCAAGGAGGAGATGCGCAAGATCCTCGGTGAGATCCAGTCCGGCGAGTTCGCCCGCGAGTGGGTTGCCGAGGACGAGGCCGGTCGGCCGAACTTCGCCAAGTGGCGGGCCGAGGGCGCGGTGCACCCGATCGAGGAGACCGGACAGAAGCTGCGCAACATGATGAGCTGGGTGGATCGGCCGATCACCGAGACCGCCTGAGCGACCGGCACGCCCCGACGGCCCGCCCCCGGGTTCTCCCCGACCCGGTGGCGGGCCGTCGCGCGGGAAAAGCACCTCCCCGATCGACGGCAGTAGATCGAATCGGCGTGACTGATCGTGCGTTAGGTCGGGTTTGTGAGGGCACTCACGCCGCTCACTGGGGCATCGCGGCCGGCCTGACCCCTACGATCGGCCCTAGGTGCGTACGCGGCACCACGGCCATGGCCCGGTCGGCGCAGGGCGCATCGCGGCGTCGGCGCAAGCCACTTCACCATGTTTTCGACATCTACGAGGACCGATGAATCCTGTCGTACTGATCGCCGAGGAACTCGCCCCCGCCGCCATCGAGGTGCTCGCCCACGACTTCGACGTCCGTCACGTCGACGGCACCGACCGTCCCGCCCTGCTCTCCGCGCTCGCCGAGGCCGACGCGGTGATCGTGCGCAGCGCCACCCAGATCGACGCCGAGGCGGTCGCCGCCGCGCCGCGCCTGAAGGTCGTCGCCCGCGCCGGCGTCGGCCTGGACAACGTCGAGGTGCCGGCCGCCACCGCCCGGGGCGTGATGGTCGTCAACGCCCCCACCTCGAACATCGTCTCCGCCGCCGAGCAGGCCGTCGCGCTGCTGCTGGCTGTGGCCCGCAACACCGCCAGCGCCAGCGCCGCGCTGAAGGCGGGGGAGTGGAAGCGGTCCAAGTACACCGGCGTCGAGCTGCAGGGCAAGACCGTCGGCGTGGTCGGCCTCGGCCGCATCGGGGTGCTCTTCGCCCAGCGGATCGCCGCCTTCGGCACCCGGCTGATCGCGTACGACCCGTACATCCAGCCGGCCCGCGCCGCCCAGCTCGGCGTGCGCCTGGTCGGCCTGGAGGAGCTGCTGCGGGAGAGCGACTTCATCTCGATCCACCTGCCGAAGACCCCGGAGACCGTCGGGCTCATCGGTGAGAAGGAACTGGCCATCGTCAAGCCCGGCGTGCGCATCGTCAACGCCGCCCGGGGTGGCCTCGTCGACGAGCAGGCGCTCGCCGACGCGATCGCCGAGGGCCGCGTCGGTGGCGCCGGCATCGACGTGTACGCCAAGGAGCCCTGCACCTCCTCGCCGCTGTTCGCCTTCGACAACGTGGTGGCCACCCCGCACCTGGGTGCCTCCACCGCCGAGGCGCAGGACAAGGCCGGTCTGGCCGTGGCCCGCAGCGTCAAGCTCGCGCTGCAGGGCGAGTTCGTGCCGGACGCGGTGAACGTGCAGGCCGGCGGGGTCGTCGCCGAGGACGTACGCCCGCTGCTGCCGCTGGCGGAGAAGCTGGGCCGGGCGTTCACCGCGGTGGCCGGCGGGGTGGCCGCCAGCGTCACCGTCGAGGTGCGTGGCGAGATCGTCAACCACGACGTCGCGGTGCTCAAGCTCGCCGCCACCAAGGGGCTGTTCAGCTCGGTGGTCGAGGAGCAGGTGACCTACGTCAACGCGCCGCACCTGGCCGCCGAGCGTGGCGTCGAGGTGACGCTGACCACCCAGGCCGAGACCACCGACCACCCGAACCTGGTCACCGTCCGGGGCGCCCTGCCCGACGGCCGTACGGTGAGCGTCTCCGGCACGGTGGCCCACACCGGCACCCGGGACCTGCTCAAGCTGACCGAGGTGGACGGCTTCGACGTGGAGATCGCCGCCGAGGGCATCCTGCTCTTCCTGCGGTACGCCGACCGGCCGGGCGTGGTCGGCACCGTCGGCACCCTGCTCGGTGAGGCCGGCATCAACATCGCCGCGATGCAGGTCGCCCGCCGGGAGGCCGGTGGCGAGACGCTGATGACCCTCACCGTCGACCAGGCGCTCGGGGCGGAGCTGCTCACCTCGGCCGCCGACTCGATCGGTGCGACCGCGGCCAGCGCCGCGGACCTGCGCGACGAGTAGGACCTGCGCGACGGGTAACACCCGTCACGGAGAAGGGGCCCCGCCGGACAAGGCGGGGCCCCTTCTCGTGGTGCCGGCGTCAACCGCTGACGTGGCTGGGTGGCGGGTAGACCGAACCGTCCTGGACGTCGAAGAGCATCAGCGCGTGCTCTCCGGCCAGCCGCTCGATGTCCAGGAGCACCTGGTCGGGACAGTTCGGGAAGAGCTTCATCTCGATGTGGTCGTTGGCGGCATGCAGCGGCACCACCTCCCACGGTGTCCCCGGGACCGGCGGGCGGTCCGGATACCTGGCGGTGATCGCCCGGTAGAACCCCACCACCCGGGGGTCGGGGTAGCGCTCGACATGTTGCCCCTGTCGGCACCGTTGCACGGCTCCCCGCACGTCCGCGGGGGTGGCCCCGTCCCACAGGGCCCACACGCTCAGATCGAAACTCACGGCGGACAGCGTGCCATCCGTCGGTCACCGCAGCGCAACGACCCCGTGTACCGGCGGAACGAGTTCCTGTGTCGACGGTCCGCTGTGGAGACCCTTGCGTAGAGTTGCGTCGATTCGCTAGCGTGGCGGTGCGGCTACCGGCCGAGCTCGTGGCGTCGACCCGTCTTCGGGTGACGCGGCCCGACGTCCCGACCGACCGGTCCGCATCCCTCGATTGCGCGAGCCACGCGCACTCGTCGCTGACCGGCCCTCATGGTCGTTGCCGAGACCATGGGGGCCGATCGCGTGCCCGGGGCGGTCAGCGTCGGCGGTGGGTGAAGAGCGCCCGGTACGGCGAGTCGCCGCGGAACCAGGCCAGCCCGGCCGGTCCGGCCGCGTACAGGGCGGTGGCGTAGGCGTCGGCGACGGCGAGGTCCGGGCCGACCACAGTGGCCGCGACGAGCTGGTCGGCCGGCTCGCCGGTGTGCGGGTCCACCACGTGTCCCTGCCGTCCGGTCACCCCGGAGGTGCCGACCGCGCCCGCCGTCATCTCCAGCACCACCGGCGCCCGGCGGTTGTCGGTCGGGTGGTGCACCGCGACCCGCCATGGGCCGCCGTGCGGCGCGTTGCCGCGTACCACCAGGTCCGCGCCGGTGAGCACCGCGTAGTCGGTGATGCCGGCGGCGCGCAACCGGGCGGCGGCCCGTTCCACCGCCCAGCCACCGAGCAGGCCGCCAGGATCGAAACCGCCGGGTACGGCCCAGGCGTCGAACCAGCCGTCGGTGGCCGCGCGCATCGCCGCGCAACGGTCCACCAGGTCGGCAAGCGGCGGGTACGACTCGGGGCTGATCTCTCCCCGGCGCAGCCGGGAGACCAGGCTGTGCTTACGGGCCGGGCCGAAGGTGAGGTCGATCGCCCGCAGCTCGGCCACCGCGTCCCGCAGCGCCTCGCCGACCGCCCGGCGGCCCAGCCGGTGCGGGGCGTTGATCCGCAGGGTGTACTCGGCGGTGGTGGTCCGCACGGTGTGGTTGGCGCAGAGCAGGCCGGCGACGGTGCCGCCCGTGGCGTCCGGACGCGGGTCGCGGGGACCGAGCCGCAGGTCGGGATGGCCCCGGTAGGTCGGCTGGTCCGGCCAGGTGGGGCGCGGTTGGTCGTCGGTCCGCATCACGGTGCTCCCTCGCAGGCGGTGCCTCTGACTCTAGGCAGCGAAGATGACCGCACCATGAATGTGGCCTGGAAAGCTGCTGAGCATCCGCCTGTCCCACATTACGGAAGACGTGTACCGGGAGGCGGGATGGCGTCGTACCGTGGCCCTGAGTCGACGACGCAGAGGAGCACAGGGTGGCGCGGATCGCGGTGGTGGCCGGAGACGGGATCGGACCCGAGGTGGTCACGGAGGCCCGCAAGGTCATCGACGCCGTGCTTCCCGGGGCCGAGGCCACCGAGTACGACCTCGGCGCGGCCCGGTGGCACCGGACCGGCGAGGTGCTGCCCGACTCGGTGCTGGCCGAGCTGGCCGGGCACGACGCCATCCTGCTCGGCGCGGTCGGCGACCCGACCGTGCCGCCGGGGGTGCTGGAGCGGGGCCTGCTGCTCAAGCTCCGGTTCGACTTCGACCAGTACGTCAACCTCCGCCCGTCGCGGCTCTGGCCCGGCACCACCGGTCCACTGGCCAACGTCAAGCCCGGTGAGGTCGACCTGGTAGTGGTCCGCGAGGGCACCGAGGGGCTCTACGCCGGCGCCGGCGGCACCCTGCACCGGGGCACCCCGGCCGAGGTGGCCACCGAGGAGAGCCTGAACACCCGGCACGGCGTCGAGCGGGTGATCCGCGACGCGTTCACCCGGGCCACCCGGCGGGAGCGGCGCAAGGTCACCCTGGTGCACAAGACCAACGTGCTTACCCACGCCGGTTCGCTCTGGGCCCGCGCCTTCGAGGCGGTCGCCGCCGAGCACCCCGACGTCACCACCGAGTACCAGCACGTCGACGCGGCGGCGATGTTCCTGGTCACCCAGCCCCAGCGGTACGACGTGGTGGTCACCGACAACCTCTTCGGCGACATCCTCACCGACATCGCCGCCGCCGTCACCGGCGGAATCGGCCTGGCCGCCAGCGGCAGCATCAACCCCGACGGGGCGTACCCGTCGATGTTCGAGCCGGTACACGGCTCGGCGCCGGACATCGCCGGCAAGGGCGTGGCCGACCCGGTGGCCGCGGTGCTCTCCGCCGCGCTCCTGCTCGACCAGCTCGGCCACCCCGACGCCGCCGCCCGGGTCACCGCCGCGGTCGCCACCGAGCTGGCCGGCCGGACCCCGGGGGTGCCGCTGCGCACCGCCGAGGTGGGCGACCGCCTCGCCGGGTACGCCGTAGCCTGAGCCGGCCGGCGGGCCCGCCAGGGACCGCCGGGGCCGGCCTTGACCGGCGTCGACCGCGACGCCCCGCCAGGCTGGTCGCCGAGTAGACCGCGGGCCGCGACAGCCGCCCCGGTTTCCGGCCGATCGGCGCAGACCACTTCTCCCCGATCGGCGCTTTCCGCTGCCCGACCGTGCGGGGTACGTTTCACATCACACAGCGTCGGCGTGCCCCTCGGCATGCCGTTCACACCAGGGAGGTCAGCGCGATGAGCGGTGGTGACCAGCTCGACTTCGAGATCCGTCCGAACCCCGCGCCGGTATCCGCCGCCGACCGGGCCGCCCTGCTGGCCAACCCCGGATTCGGCCGGGTCTTCACCGACCACATGGTCACCGTCCGCTACGCCGACGGCAAGGGCTGGTACGACGCCCGGGTCGAGGCGCGGGCACCGATCCCGATGGACCCGGCCAGCGCGGTGCTGCACTACGCGCAGGAGATCTTCGAGGGGATGAAGGCGTACCGGGCGGTCGACGGTGGGGTGACCCTGTTCCGGCCGGAGGCCAACGCGGCCCGGCTGGCCGCCTCCGCCCGCCGGATGGCCATGCCGGAGCTGCCGGCGCAGGCGTTCCTCGACTCGCTGCACCGGCTCGTCGAGATCGACCGGGAGTGGATCCCCGACGGCGAGGACGGCAGCCTCTACCTGCGGCCGTTCATGTTCGCCAGCGAGGTCTTCCTCGGGGTCCGGCCGGCCAACGAGTACCTCTACTGCGTGATCGCCTCCCCGGTGGGGGCGTACTTCTCCGGTGGGGTGAAGCCGGTGACGGTCTGGGTCTCCCCGGACTACACCCGGGCCGCCCCGGGCGGCACCGGCGCGGCCAAGTGCGGCGGCAACTACGCGGCGTCCCTGGTCGCCCAGGCCGAGGCGATCGAGGCCGGCTGCGACCAGGTGGTCTTCCTGGACGCGGTGGAGCGCCGGTTCGTCGACGAGCTGGGCGGGATGAACGTCTTCTTCGTCTACTCCGACAACACCGTGGTCACCCCGCCGCTGAACGGCTCGATCCTGCCCGGCATCACCCGGGAGTCGGTGCTGACGCTGGCCGCCGAGGCCGGGCACCGGGTCGAGGAGCGGCCGGTCAGCTTCGCCGACTGGCAGGCCGACGCGGCCAGCGGCCGGCTGCGGGAGGTCTTCGCCTGCGGCACCGCCGCGGTGATCACCCCGATCGGGGAGGTCCGCTTCCCCGACGGCCAGTTCGCCATCGGCGGCGGGGGAGCCGGCGAGGTGACCATGGCGCTGCGGCAGCAGCTGGTCGACCTGCAACGCGGCAAGGTCGCCGACCCGCACGGCTGGGTGCACCGCCTCCTCTGACCGGGTGTAAGGAAGGGCCCCCGCTTAACGCCTACAGTAGAGCGGGGCGCCCTTCTCACCGGGCCGGCACCGTGGGCCGGCACCGTTGGCCGGCATCGTGGGCCGGCATCGTGGGCCGGCATCGTGGGCCGGCATCGTGGGCCGGCATCGTGGGCGGGCGCGTGGCGGCCTACTCCAGCAGGTGCTCGCGTAGGGCGGCGAGCTGGTCGTCGGTGACGCCGGCGGAGCGCAGGTAGCCCTCTGCCGAGCCGTAACCGGCGCGCAGCTCGTCCAGGAAGAGTCGCATCGTCTCGGCCGGCGAGGCCAACCAGGCCGGCGGCAGCTCGCCCCGCTCCGGCATCGTCGCGGCCGCCCAGGCGGCGAACTTCCGGGCCGCCTCGGCGGTCAGGGCGTAGTCCTCGGCGATGTCCTCGTCGCTGACCCCGAGCACCGAGAGGGTAAGCGCGCAGACGATCCCGGTGCGGTCCTTGCCGGCGACGCAGTGCACCACCACCGGGGCCTCGGCGTTCTCGGCGATCAGCCCGACCGCCGAGGCGAGGCCGACGGTGCCGGTCTGGGCCAGGTCGGCGTACCGGTCGGCGAGGTAACGGGCCAGGTCGGTGCCGGGCTGGTACGGCCGCTGGTCCCACTCCGCGTGCTCGGGGTGGACGTGCCGCCAGGTCAGGCCGGTGAAGTCCGGTACCCGGCCGTCCCGGGTGACCTCGTACGGCCGGCGCAGGTCGATGACGGTCCGTACGCCGAGGGCGGCGAACGCCTCCCGGTCGGTGTCGTCGATGCGGTGCAGGGAGTCGGAGCGGTAGAGCCGCCCCCACCGTACGGCGCGCCCGTCGTGGCCGCGGTAGCCACCGACGTCGCGGAAGTTGAACATGGCGGAGAAGGGCAGTCGACGGTTGGCGTTGGTGTCCACTCCGAAGACGGTAACGGCCGGTGGAGCACTGCTCCACCGGCCGTCGGGGTTACCGCCCGACCGTCAGCCCGGTCGGGTCACGTCGTCAGGCCCGACCCGCGCCGTTCGGCGGCAGGGCGGAGAGCCGCTCACCGTAGTAGCCACCGAGCTGGTCCCGGTACGACGGGTCGGAGTGGCTGTTCTCGTCGTACTCGGGGGCGGCCTTGATCTGGTCCTTCTCCCGGTCGACCCAGACCTTCTTGTCGTCGTGGTCGACCCGCTCGACGGTGCCGGCCGGCAGCATCACCTTCTTGCCGAAGATCCACGGACCGGTGTCGACCACCAGGTAGCTGTCGTCGACGGTGTTGCTCGCCTTGTCGACCTTGCCGATGCTGCCGTCGGTGGCCTCGATCCTGTAGCCGGTGAGGTCGGCGTCGGCCACCCCGGAGTCGTCCCGGTAGCGCCACGGGTCGAAGGTGCCGCCGGGCGCGCCGCCGGCCACCGTGCCCTGGGCGGTGTCGCCGGCCAGGGTGCCCTCGGTCGTGCCGCCGGCCACGGTGCCGGGCGTGGTGTCGCCGGCCAGGGTGCTCGGTGCCGGGGTGCCGGCCGGGTCACTCAGGCCCGGGGTGCCGGCTGAGGTGCCCGGGGTGCCGGCTGAGGTGCCCGGGGTGCTGCCGGGAAGGGTGCTCTGGGTGGTGTCGAGCGCCGGGTCCGGCGTGGCGCTGGTGCTCTGCGGGTCGAGCCTGTCCATGGAGAACTCCTGCCCCGGCCGTGGTGGGCCGTCTCGGAGGGAACGATTCGCTGTCCCGGAAACTCCTACCCGGGGCAATCGGTGTTCACACCGCCGAAACCTGAGGAAAACACCAGGTAGGGCACGACTGGCGGCGTGACCTGCACGTCGGCGTCCCGGCATGTGGATTCTGCCTCCCAAACTCGCCCGGGAGTGGCAGAGTACCGATCGTGACCAGGTACGTCCTGATTATTCGTAGCTAGCGCGCCGGCCTTCTCCCGCCAGCGCGCAGACCTCCCGCATCCGCGGGGGGTCTTTTTGTTGGTCGACGAAAGGACCCCCCGATGACCTTCCAGGTGTACGACACGACGTTGCGCGACGGTGCCCAGCGCGAGGGCCTGACGTACTCGGTGGTCGACAAGCTCGCCGTGGCGCGCCTGCTCGACGAGTTCGGCGTGGGCTTCATCGAGGGCGGGTGGCCGGGCGCGGTGCCCAAGGACACCGAGTTCTTCCGCCGGGCGCGTACCGAACTCGACCTGCGGCACGCGGTGCTGGTCGCCTTCGGGGCCACCCGCAAGGCGGGCGTCGCGGTCGGCGACGACCCGCAGGTGCGCGGTCTACTCGACGCCGAGACCCCGGCCGTCGCGCTGGTCGCTAAGGCCGACATCCGGCACGTCGAGCGGGCGCTGCGTACCACCGGCGCGGAGAACCTGGCGATGGTCCAGGACACCGTGCGGCACCTGGTCGCCCAGGGGCGGCGGGTCTTCGTCGACGGCGAGCACTTCTTCGACGGGTACCGGCACGACCCGGCGTACACCGCCTCGGTGGTCGAGGCGGCGCTGGCCGCCGGCGCCGAACGGTTCGTGCTCTGCGACACCAACGGCGGGATGCTGCCCTCCCAGGTCACCGCGGCCATCGCCGACCTGACCGCGCGGACCGGCGTCGCCCCCGAACTGCTCGGCATGCACGCGCAGAACGACACCGCCTGCGCGGTGGCCAACACCGTCGCCGCCGTCGAGGCCGGGGTCCAGCACGTGCAGGGCACCGCCAACGGGTACGGCGAGCGACCCGGCAACGCCGACATCTTCGCCGTCGTGGCCAACCTCCAACTCAAGCTCGGGCTGCCCGTCCTACCGGAGGGCTGCCTGGAACAGATGGTGCGCGTCTCGCACGCCATCGCCGAGATCGCCAACATCGCCCCCGACACCCACCAGGCGTACGCCGGGGCCGCCGCCTTCGCCCACAAGGCGGGGCTGCACGCGAGTGCGATCAAAGTGGATCCGCTGCTCTACAACCACGTGGACCCGGCGGTCGTCGGGAACGACATGCGGATCCTGGTCACCGAGATGGCCGGCCGGGCCAGCATCGAGCTCAAGAGTCGTGAACTCGGTCTGGACCTGGCCGGCCATCCGGAGGCGTTGTCCCGGGTGACCAAGCGGGTCAAGGAGCTGGAGGCCGGCGGGTGGTCGTTCGAGGCCGCCGACGCCTCCTTCGAACTGCTGGTCCGCTCGGAGTTGCCGGACGCCGCGCCGCCCCGACCGTTCGCCCTGGAGTCGTACCGGGTGCTGGTCGAGCACCGCGAGGACGGTGCGGTGGTCTCCGAGGCCACCGTCAAGATCCGGGTACGCGGCGAGCGGCTGATCGCCACCGCCGAGGGCAACGGCCCGGTCAACGCCCTGGACGAGGCGCTGCGGGTCGGGTTGGCCCGGCACTACCCGGAGCTGCGCACGTTCGAGCTGGCCGACTACAAGGTGCGGATCCTGGAGGGCAGCAGCGGAACCGGCGCGGTGACCCGGGTACTGGTGGAGACCGCCGACGGGGCGGGCCGGGACTGGACCACCGTCGGCGTGCACCCCAACGTCGTCGAGGCGAGCTGGCACGCCCTGGTCGACGCCCTCACCTTCGGCCTCGCCCGGGTAAAGGTGTAAGGAAGGGCCCCTTTCTAACGCATTCGGTAGAGCAGGGTTCCCCTCTCACCACCCCGACGCGCGACGCAAGTGCGGCAAACGTGTGCGGCCGGTCTCAGCCGGCGGGGAGGCGGAGCTCGGCCAGGACGGCCCGGTGGTCGCTGCCGCCGACCGCGTGCACCTCGACGGAGCGGACCGCGATCCGCCGGTCGACCAGTACGTGGTCGATGACCACCGGGGGGATCAGAGCGCCGTCGTACGGGCCCCAGGTGCCGACCAGCCCCGCGCCCACGGCGTCGGCGGCGTCGGCGTACCCGGTGTCGAGCAGGGCCCGTAGCGGTGCATGGTCGAGCGTGGCGTTGAAGTCCCCGGCCAGGATCTGCAGCATCCCGTCCGGGGTGGCCGGTGGCTGGGCCGCCAGGTCCGCGCGCCACGGGCCGACCTGGTCGATCGCGTACGGGGCGGACGGGTGTGCGGACTCGACGCGTACCGGGGGAGCACCGGGCAGGGTGACCGTGCCGTAGGCCTGGCTGAAGCCCCAGCCGCCCCGGTTGTGCCGGATGCCGCCGTCGGTGACGGGCAGGCGGGCGTAGAGCGCCGAGCCGACCGTGCCCACCTGGGGGTTGCTCTGCCGGTGCGGCAGCAGCCCGGCCAGTCCACGCCGGTCGAGCTCGGCCGCCAGGTCCGGGGTGAACTCCTGCATGACGAGGATGTCGACCTCGTCGGCGCGGACCAGGTCGACCAGTCGTTGCGCGTCGCCCGCGCCGGCCAGCACGTTGGCGGTGAGGATCCGCAGTGTCGGCCCGGTGGTGGCCGGCTGCGCCGTGCCGACCGCCCGGGGCGCGACCAGCGCGGTCACCGCCAGCGCGGTCACCGCCGCGACGACCGCCGGCCCGCGCCGCCGTAGCGCGAGGGCGAGCAGCAACGGCACCACCGACCAGAGGACCAGGTACGGCGTGAAGGCGACCAGTTGTACCAGCGGCCCGCGTTCGGCCCCGAGCAGCCGTACCACTGTCCAGCCGACCCCGGGCGCGACGATCGCCCAGCAGGCCGCCGTGGCCGCGGTGAACACCACGACTGATCGACGCCGTGGCGTGCCGGCGGGGACGGCGCCGGGGGCTGTGGGGACGGCGCCGGGTTCGGATTCGGTACGGCTGGGCACGCGGCCACGTTACCGGATCTCGATCGGCTTTTGGTGAATGGTGAAGCGTTCGTGTTTCGCAATTTAGGCCAGCCCTGACAATGATGCGACATGCGGTGATCGACTATTGACTGTCCGGTTTTCGTGGTGCTAGTTTCCACCTGGTTGAGGCGCCAAAACTTCACGTCATATCCCCTGGTCAGCCTGGTTATTGATCTAGGAAATCCAGTCTGTCGTGCTCGGTTGGCCATGCTGTGGGCGGCGGTAGACGCTCGCCCTCGACGCAATTTACTGCAATTATCCGACCCGCCTAAGGTGGATCGGTCGTATCACCATCGGTCAATCAAGGGAGAAATCTGTCATGGCCAAGCTCTTCTCACGTAGGTCGGTGGCGGTGGCGGTCGGCGTCCTCGCGCTGACCCTCGCCGGTGGTGGCATCGCCGCCGCCGCCCAGCCGACCACGGCGACCAAGACCGCGATCGACTCCGCGCAACCCGGCCTGCGGGCGGCCGCCAACGGCGGTCAGCCCCAGGTGACACCCGAGGAGGTACGCCAGGCGAAGGCGGCGCTGAAGAAGTCGGTAGGCACCAACTACGTCAACGGCTCGACCTCGTTCGCCGTGGTCGGTGCCGCCGGCAACCTCATCCGGGGCAACGACGCGGTCTCGGCCACCAAGTACGGCCCGGGGCAGTACCAGGTCCTGTTCAACCGGAACCTGACCCGGGGCGCGTACGTGGCCACCATCGGCACCGACACCGACTGCTGCATCCCGCCGGCCGGGGAAATCTCGGTCGCACCGCGCCTGATCACGCCGAACGCCGTGTTCGTGCAGACCTACGACTCGTCCGGCGTGCCGTCGGACCGGCCGTTCCACCTGGCGGTCTTCACCCGCTGACCGGACCGGTTCGCGGGTTCCCGCCCATCGGTTCCACCGCAGCGGTCTCCGTCCGCTGAGATCCACCGCTCGACCCCTGCCGGCCACCCGCGAGACGGGTGGCCGGCACCGGGGCGTCGGGGGTACGTGTCCGGCTTGTCCAGGTGCGAGGGTGAGCGTGCCGGTCAGGGCCGGTAACCGACCTGTCGGCGCGGGAATCCGACGTTTGCCGGGGCTCCGCCACGGGAAGCAAGCACCGTGACGGACATCTCGGACACCCTGGTCAGCGTGCCCACCCCGGTCGATCCGCACGCGAGCGGTACCGACCTGGAACAGACCCTCTTCGAGGTCAAGCGAGTGATCGTCGGGCAGGACCGGCTCGTCGACCGGCTGCTCACCGCGCTCGTCGCCGACGGCCACTGCCTGCTGGAGGGCGTGCCCGGCGTGGCCAAGACGCTCGCCGTGCAGACCCTGGCCACCGCGGTCGGCGGCACGTTCTCCCGGATCCAGTTCACACCCGACCTGGTCCCCTCGGACATCGTCGGCACCCGCATCTACCGGTCGTCGTCGGAGACCTTCGACGTGGAACTCGGCCCGGTGATGGCCAACCTGGTACTCGCCGACGAGATCAACCGCGCCCCGGCGAAGGTGCAGTCGGCACTGCTGGAGGCGATGGCCGAACACCAGGTGTCGATCGGCGGCCGGACCTTCGAGGTGCCCGAGCCGTTCCTGGTGCTGGCCACCCAGAACCCGATCGAGTCGGAGGGCGTCTACCAGTTGCCGGAGGCGCAACGCGACCGGTTCCTGATGAAGATCGTCGTGGACTACCCCAGCGCCGCCGACGAACTGGCCATCCTCTACCGGATGAGCACCCACCGGCCGAAGGCCCGGCAGGTGCTCGACCCGTACCGGCTGCGCGAGTGGCAACGCCGGGCCGGCCAGGTCTTCGTCCACCACGCCCTGGCCGAGTACGTCGTCCGGCTCATCCTGGCCACCCGCGACCCGGCCCGGTTCGGGGCGCCCGAGGTCGCGCCGCTGCTGGCCTACGGCGCCAGCCCCCGCGCCACCCTGGGGCTGGTCTCCGCCGCCCGGGCCCAGGCGCTGCTGCGCGGACGGGAGTACGTGCTGCCCGAGGACGTCCGCGAACTGGCGGTGGACGTGCTGGCCCACCGGTTGGTCCTCACCTTCGACGCGGTGGCCGACGGGATCTCCGCCGAGAGCGTGGTCCGTCGCCTGCTGTCCGCGGTACCCCCACCCCGCATCGCTCCCGGCCGCCACGAACAACCCACCGGTTACGTCGCCGACTCCCCGGCCAGCGGCTCCGGCGACCTGGCCAGCACCACATGAGCGAGCGCACCGAGCGGAGCGAGGGCCGCGAGGGCATGCCCGGCCTGCACCACATGAGCGAGCGCGGTACGCGTACCCGCTGGTCGGTCCCGGCCGATCCCGGGTTGGCCGAACTCAGCGCCGAGCAGCGGCTGCGTCGACTGGAACTGGTGGTGACCCGTCGGCTGAACGGCCTGCTGCACGGCCAGTACCGGGGACTGCTCCCCGGTCCGGGCAGCGAGCCCACCGGCAGCCGCGAGTACCGGCCGGGGGAGGACGAGGTACGCCGGATGGACTGGGCGGTGACCGCCCGGACCGGCCTCCCGCACGTACGCGAGGTCGACGCCGACCGGGAGCTGACCACCTGGGTGGTGGTGGATGCCAGCCCCAGCATGGAGTTCGGCACCGCCGAACTGGACAAGCGGGAGCTGACGGTGGCCGCCGTCGCGGCGGTCGGGTTCCTCACCGCCGGCACCGGCAACCGGTTGGGCGCCCAGGTGCTCGGTCCGTCGACGGTGCGCCACGTGCCGGCCCGCTCCGGTCGTACCCATCTGCTCGGTCTGTTGCGCATGCTGCTGACCGCCCCGCGCGCCATGACGGCAGGTGTGAGAAGGGTTCCCCGCTATACCGAATCCGTTAAGCAGGGGCCCTTCCTTACCGGAGGGGTGGTGGGGGGTGGGGCGACGCTGGTTGAGGCGTTGGGTGCCGCCCACCGGGTCGCCCACCGGCGTGGCCTGCTGGTCGTGGTCTCGGACTTCCTCGACGGCCTGCCCGACGATCCTGGACAGCCGTCGCCCTGGGAGGTGGTGCTGCGCCGGCTCGCCGTCCGGCACCAGGTGCTTGCCGTGGAGGTGACCGACCCACGGGAGTTGGAACTGCCCGACGTCGGTGTGGTCACCCTGGTCGACCCGGAGACCGGCCGTCGCCGCGAGGTCTGCACCAGCGACCGCCGGTTGCGCGAACGGTACGCGGTGGCCGCCGCGAACCAACGCGACCAGGTACGCCAGGCGCTGCGCCGGTGCGGGGCGGCACACCTGTCGTTGCGCACCGACCGGGACTGGACGGCCGACATCGTGCGGCACGTGCACGCCCAACGTCAGTTGGCGACCGCACCCGCCGCCGCCCGGGGAGGTGTGGCGTGAGCTGGCAGTCACCCGTCCGACTCTGGTTGCTGCTCGGCGTGCTGGCGCTGGCCGTCGGCTACCTGCTCGTGCAGCGCCGGCACAGCCGGTACGCCGTCCGTTTCACCAACCTGCGGTTGCTGGACCGGGTTGCACCGGAGCGGCCCGCCTGGCGTCGACACGTACCGGCGGGGTTGTTCCTGGTGATGTTGGGGTTGCTGGTGATGGGCTTCGCCCGACCCGCGGCCGAGGTGCGGGTGCCCCGGGAACGCGCCACGGTCGTGGTGGCGGTGGACGTCTCCACCTCCATGCTGGCCACCGACGTCGGACCGGACCGGCTCAGCGCGGCCAAGTCGGCGGCCCGGGAATTCGTCGACGGCCTGCCCGACGAGTTCAACGTGGGCCTGGTCGCCTTCGCCGGCAGCGCCGCCGTGATGGTGCCGCCGGACACCGACCGGGAGGCCCTGCACGGCGGCATCGACCGGCTGGCCGAGGGGAGCACCGGGGTCCAGGGCACCGCGATCGGCGAGGCGATCAGCACCTCGCTCGGCGCGATCCGGGCGCTGGACAGTGAGGCGGCGACGAAGCCCCCACCGGCGCGGATCATCCTGCTCTCCGACGGGGCGAACACCTCCGGGATGGACCCGATGGAGGCGGCGGCCGAGGCCGTCGCGGTCGAGGTGCCGGTGCACGCCATCTCCTTCGGCACCCCGGCCGGCTTCGTCGACCGGGGCGGCCGACCGATCCAGGTCCCGGTGGACGGGCAGACCCTGCGGGCGGTGGCCCAGGAGACCGGGGGCGGCTTCCACGAGGCCGCCAGCAGCGCGGAGCTACGGGCGGTCTACGAGGACATCGGCACGTCCGTCGGGTACCGCCTGCAACAACAGGACATCTCGGCCCGGTTCATCGGGTTCGGGCTGGTGTTCGCGATGGCCGCGGCGGCCGGATCGATGCGCTGGTTCTCCCGCCTGCCCTGACCCGGCCCGACCCCCTGAGCGCCCCGGCACTCTGAGCCCCGGCAGTGAGGAGCGACAAAATGGCAGCACAGACCGGACTCGGTGAGCCCCGGGGACCGTGGTTCGTCTCGCCGGACCTGCATCCGGACCCGGCCGGTGGCTGGGCCGTGCCCGGTACGGGGTCGGCCTACCGGCGGCACCGCCGACCCGGCCGGCTGCTGGCCGGGCTGACGGTGGTGGCGCTCTCCACCCTCTCCGGCGCGCTGGCCGGTGGCTGGGTGGCCAGCCAGGACGGCGCGCCCCAACCGGCGGCCTCGGCGGCGGCGGTGCCGGCGGAGTTGGTGAGCGCCGCCGAGAAGACCGTGCCCGGGGTGGTGTCCGTGCTGGTCGGTGGTGCGGGCGGGCGGTCCGCCACCGGCAGCGGCTTCGCCATCGACGACCAGCAGCACATCATCACCAACGACCACATCCTGGCCAAGGGCGACGGCCGGCAGGTGACCGTCGAGGCCCCCAACGGCCGGCGGTTCCCGGCCGAGGTGGTCGGCCGGGAACCCGGCAGCGACCTGGCGGTCCTGCGGGTCCCCCCGGCCGCCGGTCTGGCCCCGCTGCCGCTGGCCAAACCGGGCGGTACCCGGGTGGGCGAGCCGGTGTTGGCGGTCGGCTCACCGCTCGGCCTCTCCGGCACGGTCACCGCCGGCATCGTCAGCGCGCTGGACCGGCAGGTCCGGCTGGGTACCTCCCGGCACTCGGCGGTGCAGACCGACGCCTCCATCAACCCCGGCAACTCCGGCGGCCCCCTGGTCAACGCCCGGGGCGAGGTGGTCGGGGTGAACACCGCGATCGCCACCATCGACGGCAACGGTTCGATCGGGATCGGCTTCGCCATCCCGATCGAACAGGTGCAGCAGACCGCCGACACGATCATCGGCAAGGGCGGCTGAGCGTGGGACCTGCGGGACGTCTCCGCGCACCTGTCGGTCGGGGATCCACGGGACGGCGGGCCGACGGCGGTCCCGTCCCGGATATCGAGTCGATCAAGAGCGGCCGGGGGCCTAACCTCAGGGGGTGGACGACGGACTGCGGGTGACCGACCGGCTGAGCGTTCCCGAGGCCGAGCTCCGGGAACGCTTCTCCCGCTCGTCCGGGCCGGGCGGGCAGGGCGTGAACACCACCGACTCGCGGGTCGAGCTCAGCTTCGACCTGGCCGGCTCGCCGAGCGTGCCGGAGTTCCTGCGTACCCGGGCCCTGGAGCGACTCGCCGGCAAGCTGGTCGACGGGGTGCTCACGGTGACCGCCAGCGAACACCGGGCGCAACTGGCCAACCGCGAGGCCGCCCGGGAGCGGATGGCCGCGTTGCTACGCGCGGCCGTCGCCCCACCGCCACCGCCGCGCCGCCCGACCCGCCCCTCGCGCGGCGCGAAGGAACGCCGACTGGCCGACAAGAAGCGCCAGTCCCAGCGCAAACGCGACCGCCGCGCCGACGACGACTGAGTAAGGAAGGGCCCCTGCTTAACGGATCCGGTATAGCGGGGAACCCCTCTCACCGCTGCCGCAGGTGGTGACGCCGGCGGCGCCGAGCTAACGGTCGGGGTCGAGCACGGTGTCGCAGACCTCGATCAACCGGCTACGTAGGCGGCCCGCGCGCGCGGCGAACTGGCGTTGCCGGGCGACGTACTCGGCCTTGCCCTCCGGTGTCTCGATGGCCACCGCCGGTTGGCCGTACGACGAGAAGTCGTACGGGGACGCCCGCATGTCGAGCAGCCGGATGTCGCGGGCCAACTCGAAGCAGTCCAGCGCCAGCTCCCCGGCAACCGTGGGGCCCAGCTTGGTCGCCCACTTGTGGCAGTCCATCGAGGCGTGCAGGCAGCCCGGCTGGTCCAGCTCCACCTGGCTCTCCCGGGTGGGTTGGAGCAGGTTGCGGCCGACCGCGTCGGGGGTGAAGAACCGGAACGCGTCGAAGTGCGTGCAGCGGATCTGGTGGGACTCGACCACCGTGTCGGTGCCCTCCTGCCCGAGTCGCAGCGGGAGCGGATGCCGATGTTCACGTTGGCGGTACACCATCGCCCACTCGTGCAGACCGAAGCAGCCGGTGAAGGCCGGTCGGGACGAGATGGCGGACAACAGTCGACGGATGAAGCGCACCGAATCGGCCCGGTCGGCGAGGAACGCCGCGACGTCGAGGCGCACGGTCCCGTCCGGGTCCGTGGCGTACCACCGCCACTGCCGGTGCGGGGCGGCGCCGTGCGGTCCCGGTTCCAGACCGACGCCCACGCCGGGATGCCAGCGGCGCAGCACGGCGGGCCGGGTGCCGTAGTAGTCGTACAGAAAGTCGTCGATCGCGTGGCGTTCCCCGGTGGCCCGGCGGGCCCGGTGTCCGGCGGTCAGGGCGTCGGCGCGCTCCTCGTGCGCCCGGGAGAGGGCGGCCCAGGCGGTGGGAGCGAGGGCGGCGGTCACGGTGACCAGCCTACGACCGCCGCCGGCGCCGGTGGTTCAGGGCACGTCGACCCGCACCCCGGCGGAGAAGACGCCGCTGCGCAGCTCCAGGTGGGTGGGTGGCTCCCGGCCGGCGACGCTGAACACCAGCGGCAGCACCACCCGGCTGCCGGCGGCGACCGGCGCGGCGAAGACGTCCCGTCCCTGGTTGGCAGCCTGGGTCGCCAGCAGGTCGGCGCTGGCCCAGGTCCCGCCGGGCAGGTACGCCCGCTGTAGTTGCCCGTGCCAGACCTGCTGCTCCGGCGTGAGGTTGCGCACACCGACGGTGGCCTGGCAGCGCCGGCCGGCGGCGGTGGCCGTGGCACAACTGATCCGGTACACGGTGAACTCGAAGGCCACCTCCCGCAACGGCACGCCGAGGGTGCCGGCGGCGCTCTTGCCCACCCAGGCCCCACTGGTGGGCTGCTGGTCGGTGTCGATCGAGGCGGCCTGTCGGGTGCCGGTCCACCCGGCCACGCCCACCACCCCGGCCAGGACCACCGCGGCCAGCCCCACGGTCAACCAGACCGGCGGGGTACGGCGCCGGACCGCCGCGCGGGGCTCCCCGGGCAACGGGTACACGGTCCCGCCACCGACCGGTGCCGGACGGAGCCTCGATGTGCCGTGCGGGCCCGATGCGCCATATGGGGCCGCTGTGTCAGCTGGGCCCGGTGTGCCATGCGGGGCGGGTGTGCCCGTCGGGTCCGGTTCACGGGCGGCGGGCGGTGGTGTCGAGGCGGCGGCGTAGGCCCGGAGCCGGCGGCGGCGTTGCCACCACCACAGGCCGACCCCGGCTCCGGCGAGGGCCAGCACCGCGGCCAGCGCGCCGAGCAGGACCGGGACCCGCCGCCACGGCGGCACCGCCTCGGACCCGGTGGCCCCGGCCGCGGCGCCGTTCCAGGTCGCCGTCGCGCAGTCGTACGGTTGGTTGCCGTTGAGGGCGTAGGCGCAGGTCGGCGCGGTCAGCGGCCGGTCCGGTCCGGTGGTGCGCAGCGCGGTGTGCAGGGTGGTAGTGCCGCGCGGTGGCAGGGTGAGCCGCCAGGTGACCTCGGCGGGCCGGCCGTCGGCGGGGACGGCCTGGCCGCCGCCGGTGACCGTGGTGGCCGTGGATCCCGAGGGAAGCTCCTGGCGCACCATGGTCGTCACCGGCGTGCTGCCGCCGTTGCGTACCTGGATCCGGTAGGCCGGGGCGGGGGTGCCCGCCGGGGCCATCGCCACGGTCACCGCCGTGGCCGGCGTCCGCAGCGGTGCGCGGGTCGGTGTCGGTACCGCCGGCGGCGCCGACGGCATCGCCGGAGCGGCTGTCGGTGCTGCCGCCAAGGCTGCCGGAGCGGCTGGTGGTGCCGCTACCGGTGCTGCCGCAGCGGCTGCTGGTGTCGCCGGGGGCGCCGTTGCCGGCGGCGGTGCCGCCAGCGGTAGTGCCGGTACGGCGGCGAGGATGCCGAGGCAGTGCGCGAGCACCGCGATGGCGCTGTGGTGTCGTCTCGAAGCAGGCATACCTTCGAACCTCCGACGCCGACGCTAGGGGCGCGTCGGCGTCGTGCGGGTACGAAATGGTGAACCCGACCCCGGTGACCAGCGGCTGGCGTACAGTGCGCCGCCGGTGCGGGAGGCTAGATTGGCCGGGTGCGTATCGCTCGTTTTGCTCATGCCAAGGGAATGTCGTTCGGTGCCGTCGAGGGCGAGCCGGAGGCCGGCCCGGAGGGCCTGACCGTCGCCGAGATCGAGGGCCACCCGTTCGGGAAGCTGACGTTCAGCGGGGCGCGTTGGGCCCTGTCGGACGTCCGGCTGCTCTCGCCGATCCTGCCCAGCAAGGTGGTGTGTGTCGGTCGCAACTACGCCGAACACGCCGCCGAGCTGGGCAACGAGGTGCCGAAGGAACCGTTGCTGTTCCTCAAGCCGTCCACGTCGGTGATCGGTCCCCGGGACGCCATCCGACTGCCGGTCTTCACCAGGCAGGTCGAACACGAGGCGGAGTTGGCGGTGGTGATCGGCGCGCCGGGGGCCCGCCGGGCCGACCGGGCCGCCGCCGAGCGGGCCATCTTCGGCTACACCTGCGCCAATGACGTGACCGCGCGGGATCTGCAGCGCTCCGACGGCCAGTGGACCCGGGCCAAGGGCTTCGACTCGTTCTGCCCGATCGGGCCGTGGATCAGCACCGGACTGGACGTGCGGGACCTCGAGGTCCGCTGCGAGGTGGGTCGTGATCCGGAGGAGATGGAGGTACGCCAGCTCGGTCGTACCCGGGACATGGTCTTCGACGTGCCGGCCCTGGTGTCCTACATCTCCCACGTGATGACCCTGCTGCCGGGGGACGTGGTGCTGACCGGCACGCCGGCGGGGGTTAGTCCGCTCACGGACGGGGATACGGTCACCGTGCGCATCGAGGGCATCGGAGAGCTGACCAACCCGGTGGTCCCGGTGTGACACCGCTCGGGTTGGCCGAAATCGCAGGTCAGAGGCGGTTTGGGTAACCCGATTTGGCCGGTGGGGCGCCAGGGGGTAAAGTTTCCCCCCGGTGCCGCAAGGTGCCGATGGGGTATGGGGTAATTGGCAGCCCGACTGATTCTGGTTCAGTTAGTCTAGGTTCGAGTCCTGGTACCCCAGCAACCGACGTCCCCAGTGGGCGTCGGTCGCTGGCTTGTGGTGGAGGTCCGCTCCAGTCCCCCGCGAGGGGGGCGAGAAAAGATCTCTGATAGAGTACAGCGGCACCGCCCGGAAGGGCGGTGAACGGAAGGTTCTGGCCCCGTCGTCTAGCGGCCCAGGACGCCGCCCTCTCAAGGCGGTAGCGCCGGTTCGAATCCGGTCGGGGCTACAGCACCAGCGGCCCGTCTCACCCCGGTGAGGCGGGCCGCTTCCGTTTCTCTCCGTGGCGACACCGGGGCCGTACCCCCGGGGGAGCGCGTCCGTTTCTCCGCGCCCTGTCCTGGTCACCCGTTGCTCGGTGCCCGTCGTCCGCTGCGCCGCCCCGCAGGCACGGCCCCGGGGCCGGGTGCCCCGGGGCCGTGTCCCTTTCCGGGTACGTGTGTGTCTTGAGCGCGGGCGGGAGCGTCAGAGCCCGGAGAGGCGTTGGCCGGCCCGGACCACGGCCATGGCGTGGCGTTCACCGGGGCGGCGGCCGAGGCGTTCGATCGGGCCGGAGATGCTGACCGAGGCGATCACCCGGCCGGTGCGGTCCCGGATCGGGGCTGAGACGCTCGCCACCCCGGGCTCGCGTTCGGCGATGCTCTGGGCCCAGCCCCGGCGGCGTACCTCGGCCAGGGTGCGGCCGGTGAACTTCGACCGGGGCAGCAGCGGCATCACCGCCTCGGGCGGTTCCCAGGCGAGCAGGATCTGCGCCGCCGAGCCGGCGGTCATCGGCAGCACCGAGCCGACCGGGACGGTGTCGCGCAGCCCGCTGGCCCGCTCCGCGGCGGCCACACAGATCCGTTCGTCGGCCCGGCGTAGGTAGAGTTGGGCGCTCTCGCCCGTGGCGTCCCGCAGCGCGGCCAGCAGTGGCTCCGCCGCGGTGAGCAGGACGTCGGGGGCGGCGTTGGCCAGTTCGCCGAGTCGGGGGCCGGGGCGCCACCGCCCCTGGGTGTCCCGGACGAGCATCCGGTGGATCTCCAGCGCCTGTGCCAACCGGTGCGCGGTGGCCCGGGGCAGCTTGGTGCGTTCAACGAGTTCGGCCAGGCTGGCGCCGTCGACACAGGCGGCCAGGATGACCACCGCCTTGTCGAGAACGCCGACACCGCTCATACTGTGTCCCACAAGCCGAAATTTACCTCCCAGAATTTAGGATGTCCAGATGGTGGGAGACACTCGACCGAGGACCCTGGCCGAGAAGGTCTGGGATGCACACGTCGTCCGGTCCGCCGAGGGCGAGCCGGACCTGCTCTACATCGACCTGCACCTGCTCCACGAGGTGACCAGCCCGCAGGCCTTCGACGGGCTGCGGATGGCCGGCCGCCGGGTCCGCCGGACCGACCTCACCCTCGCCACCGAGGACCACAACACCCCGACCGGGTACGACGACCCGGCGTTCCGGTCCCGTCGCGGCGACCTGCTCACGATCGCGGACCCCACCTCCCGCACCCAGATCGAGACGCTGCGCCGCAACTGTGCCGAGTTCGGTGTGAAGATCCACCCGCTGGGCGACGAGAACCAGGGCATCGTGCACGTCATCGGCCCGCAGCTGGGCCTCACCCAGCCGGGCATGACGATCGTCTGTGGCGACTCGCACACCGCCACCCACGGCGCGTTCGGCGCGCTGGCCTTCGGCATCGGCACCAGCGAGGTGGAGCACGTGCTGGCCACCCAGACCCTGCCGCAGGCCCGGCCGAAGACGATGGCGGTCAACGTCGTCGGGCAGCTCGGCCCCGGCGTCACCGCCAAGGACCTGGTGCTGGCGCTGATCACGCAGGTGGGCACCGGCGGCGGTCGCGGCCACATCGTGGAGTACCGGGGTGAGGCGATCCGGGCGCTCTCCATGGAGGGCCGGATGACCATCGCCAACATGTCCATCGAGTGGGGCGCCAAGGCCGGCATGATCGCGCCGGACGAGACCACCTTCCGGTACCTGGAGGGGCGGCCGAACGCGCCGCAGGGGGCCGACTGGGACGCGGCGCTGGCGTACTGGCGGACCCTGCCCACCGACGACGGCGCGGCCTTCGACGCGGAGGTGACCCTGGACGCGGGCCGGATCACCCCGTTCGTCACCTGGGGCACCAACCCGGGGCAGGGCGCGCCGCTGGGCAGCACCGTGCCGGCACCCGAGGCGTTCGACAACGCCGCCGAGCAGGCCGCCGCCCGCCGCGCGTTGGAGTACATGGACCTCACCCCCGGCACCCCGCTGCGGGACCTCGCCGTGGACGTCGTCTTCGTCGGCTCCTGCACCAACGGCCGGCTGGAGGACCTGCGCGCCGCCGCCGACGTGCTGCGCGGCCACCGGGTCGCCGACGGGGTACGCATGCTCGTCGTACCCGGTTCCGCCGTGGTCCGCCTGGCGGCCGAGGCGGAGGGGCTGGACAAGGTCTTCACCGACGCCGGTGCCGAGTGGCGCTTCGCCGGCTGTTCGATGTGCCTGGGGATGAACCCCGACACGCTGAAGCCGGGCGAGCGTTCCGCCTCGACCTCCAACCGAAACTTCGAGGGCCGCCAGGGCCGGGGCGGTCGTACCCACCTGGTGTCGCCGCCGGTGGCCGCCGCCACCGCCGTGGTGGGCCGGCTGGCCGCCCCCGCCGACCTGTAGAAGGGCAGTCAGCAGATGGAGAGGTTCACCACCCACACCGGCACCGCCGTGCCGCTGCGGCGCTCCAACGTGGATACCGATCAGATCATCCCCGCGGTGTACCTCAAGCGGGTGACCCGAACGGGCTTCGCGGACGGTCTGTTCAACGCGTGGCGGGAGGACCCGGCATTCGTGCTGAACGATTCGGCGTATTCCGGTGCGTCGATTCTGGTCACCGGTCCCGAGTTCGGCACCGGATCCTCTCGCGAACACGCCGTGTGGGCGTTGCGCGACTGGGGGTTCCGGGCGGTCGTCTCACCCCGCTTCGGCGACATCTTCCGGGGCAACGCCCTCAAGGAGGGACTGCTCCCGGTCGAGCTGGAATTGACCGCGATCGAGCAGATCTGGGCCCTGGTCGAGGCCGACCCGACCGCCGAGCTGACCGTCGACCTGGCCGCCCGTGAGGTCCGGGTCGCCGACGCCAGCTGGTCGTTCCCGCTTGACGACTTCAGCCGTTGGCGGCTGATGGAGGGCTTGGATGACATTGGACTCACCCTCCGCCACGAGGCGGCGATCGGTGAGTTCGAGGGCACTCGGCCGGCGTTCCTGCCCGCCGTGGCATAGCCGGACGCCCGACCGTACGGCACTTTCCGCCCCCCGCCGGGTTGCCCGGCGGGGGGAATCCGTTGCGACACAAGGGCTTTTTTCCCCCGAATGTTTGTGTCCTGCCTGCACAGGGCATACCGTGCGCGCAGAATGGCTCGCGTCGAGTCAGTTGCACAATCGGGAGGAAGTCGTGAACAAGGCCGAGCTCATCGAGGCGCTCGCCGCTCGTCTGGGGGACCGGAAAACGGCGACGGCGGCGCTCGACGCGGTCCTCGCTGAGGTCCAGGCGGCGGTCACCAAGGGCGAGAAGGTGGCGATCACCGGATTCGGAGCGTTCGAGAAGCGTGTCCGGGGGCCGCGAACAGCGCGCAACCCGCGTACCGGCGAGGCGGTGAAGGTCAAGAAGACATCCGTCCCGACCTTCCGGCCGGGTGCCGGTTTCAAGGAGATGGTGGCCAGCGGCAAGGCGCCGAAGGCCACGGCGGCGGCGAAGAAGACCACGACCGCCGCCAAGGCCACCGCCGCCAAGGCCACCACGGCCAAGGCGACCGGCACCAAGGCCACCGGCACCAAGGCCACCACGGCCAAGGCGACCGGTGCCAAGGCGACGGCGGCCGGGGCTCGCAAGACCGCCACCGCGGCGGCCAAGAAGACGACCGCGGCGAAGGCGGCCAAGAGCACCGCCACCAAGAAGGCGACCGCCACCAAGAAGGCGACGCCGGCGAAGAAGAGCGCCACGGCCAAGTCCACCGCGGCGAAGAAGACCACGGCGGCGGCCAGCAGGAGCGCGGCGGCGAAGAAGGCGCCCGCGAAGAAGTCTCCGGCGAAGAAGGCAGCGACCAAGCGCTGACCCGCTCGTCCCCGAAGGGCGTCCACCCGTCAGGTGGACGCCCTTCGGCGTCCCGGGTGGGGTGTCAGAGGCGGTCGGTGGCAACGAGGCCGCCGGCGGTGAAGGCGAGCAGCCAGCCACCGGCCTTCGGGGTGGTGAATTCGCCGGTCGAGCCGGCCGAGCCGGTCGAGCCGGTCGAGCCGGCCGAGCCGGTCAGTTGGGCCAGGGCACCCGGGATGACCTTGCCCTGACTGCAGACCGCCACCGGTTGGCCGCCGGTGGCGAACTCGGCCAGCCGGGCGGCGGCGGCCAGGGCGCGCTCCTCCGGCTGCTGACCGCCGACGGGCTCGTCGAAGTCACCGGCCACCTCGATCGGCAGATCGAGCAGGGCGGCCGCCGGGTCCAGGGTCTGCACGCAGCGGCGGACCGAGGCGGAGAGCAACCGTACCGGGCCGGTAAGGGCCACCAGGGGGGCCAGCGCGCGGGCCTGCGCCCGGCCGGTGGCGTCCAGCGGTCGGGCGGTGTCCGGCCCCGACCAGGTGGCCCGCTTGCCGGCCCGGGCATGCCGGAGCAGCAGCACCGTGCCGGTCACCGCCGGCAGCGCCGCGAAGGCACCGAGCACCTCGGCGTCGTGCGGGTAGCTGACCAGGCGTACCGCCTCGTCCACGTCGAGCCAGCGGACGTCGTCGACCTCGGTGTCCGGCTGGAAACCACCGGTGCCGACGGCCCGCATCGACCAGTAGTCGACCACCTTCGGGCGGCCCTCGCTGACATAGCGCACCGCCGGCAGGCGTACCTGCGGCACCGCCCGGACGTCGCTCTCCTCGGCCACCTCGCGGACCGCGGCCCGCAACGGGTGCTCACCCGGCTCCAGCTTGCCCTTGGGCAGGGTCCAGTCGCCGTAGCGGGGACGGTGCACCAGACAGACCTCGGTGCCGCCGTCGGTCGGCCGCCACACCACGCCGCCGGCGGCGCGTACCTCGTTCAGCGCAGCCATCGGGTCCACCGGTCCCGCTCGGCCCGCTGCCAGAGCTGCGGGAAGTCGGCGCGTACCCGGCGGACCACTACGCGTTCGCGCTCCGCCAGCCGGCCGGCGGTGAGTGCGAGATGCGGGTCGTCCGGCCGGTCCGCCACCACGGCCGTCCAGGTGTCCGCGGCCACCGCGGCGTCCTGGTGTTCACCGAGCAGCCGTTGCGCGTCGGCCAGCGCACCGGCCAGTTTGCCGGCCTTCCCGCCGACGGCCGGGGCGACTGCCTGTACCGCGTACCGGGCTCGTTTGGCCTGTTTGCGGACGGTGTGCCACTGCTCGTCGGTGCCGAGCGGGTCGAGCCCGGAGACGCCCGCGCCGCCCTTGCGGCCGGTCAGCTTCCGCCAGGGCCGCCGGACCAGACGGGGCAGCACCCGCGCGGCCGGCTCGGCGGCCCGGGGGGTCAGCCGGGGGGCGCGGGCGGCCAGCACCAGCGCGTCGGTAAGCGCCACGTAGCGGGGTGAGCGCAGCGCGGCGTCCACCGCCGCCAGGGCCGCCTCCTGCCGGTCGGCCAGGACGGCGTCGAGCCGGTCCACCGTCGCCGGGTCCAGCGGGCTCAACGGGTCGGCGGCGGCGGTACGGCGCAGCCGCCCCCGCAGCACCTCGGCGTCGCGGGCCGCGCCGAGCACCCCGGCCAACCAGCTCAGCTCCGCGCGCAGCGGATCCGCCCAATCCGGCACCAGCAGCGGGGCGAAGGTCCGCAGGTCGCTGCGCAGCCGTCGGCAGCCGACCCGCATCTGCTGCAGGGCGGTGCGGTGGCCGGGCACCGGTGCGCGCAGCCGGACCAGCGGGTCGTGTCGCAGGAGCCGGTCGACACCGCGCCGGACCGCCTCGGTGACGACGTCACCGGCGGTCGGATCGGCCGGCAGGCCGGTCGGTGCGACCAGGTCCGGCTCGCCGCCGACCGTTCCGACGTGCGTCGGCACCACCAGGTCGAGCGCCCGCCGGTGCTTCGGCACGAAATCCCCGCCGTCGGCGCCGGCCCCGGTCAGCAGCGCCCCGATCCGGTCCAGCAGTTCGCTGTCGCCGGCGGCACGTTCCACCTCCAACTCCCGGAAGGCGCCGGCCGGCTGGTCGGCCGGGTCGAGCACCGTGACCCGGTCGTCGGCGATCTCGGCCAGCAGCGTGCCGGCGGCGTCGTGCACCGCCGACCGGCGCCGCCGGGTGCGCAGCACCGCCACCGGAGCGAGGTCGGCGCCCCGGGTGAAGGCGGTGACCAGTTCGGCCAGCTCACGGGGGACGCCCGAGCCCCGCCGGCCCGGCCGGGAGACCTCGTGCCGCACGCCGGTGGCACCGGTCGGCAGCTTGACGGTCCACGGCTCGCGTTCGCCCCGGCGGTGCCGCAGCGACACTCCGGCCCGGGTCAGCCGCAGATCGGCGGTGTCGAAGTAGGTCGCGACCAACCGGACCGGTCGCTGCGCGGTGATCCGACCGTCGGCCGGCACGGCCGGGGACAGGTCCGGCACGACGAAGTCGTCAGGCACCTGGTACTTGCGTTCTTCTTCCAGCATGGTGATCTCCACCCTAAGCCCGGACCCCGGTCACCCGGGGGTCCCGCCCACCCGCCGCAGCAGCAACTCCTGCAGGTGCCGCAGTGGCGTCTCCGGTGAGCCGGTACGCCGGCTCCAGCTCGCGTCGGCGGCCAACTCGAACGCCTCCACCTCCGGGCCCATCGCGCAGGTCAGCACGTGGTCCAGCTCGGCGCGGGCCACCGGGTCGCTCACCTGCACCAGCGCCTCCACCCGGCGGTCCAGGTTGCGGTGCATCAGGTCGGCCGAGCCCAACCAGAACTCGGCGTCACCGTTGTTGCCGAACCGGAAGATCCGGGAGTGCTCCAGGAACCGGCCGAGGATCGAGCGGACCCGGATGTTCTCCGACAGCCCCGGCACCCCCGGGCGCAGCGTGCACATGCCCCGGATCAGCAGGTCGACGTGCACCCCGGCCTGGGAGGCCCGGTAGAGCGCGTCCACGATCTCCTCGTCGACAAGCGAGTTCACCTTGAACTGCACAAGCCCCGGCATGCCGAGCCGGACGTGCCCGATCTCCCGCTCGATCCGCTCGACCAGCCCACGCCGGATGCCCTGCGGGGCCACCAGCAACCGCCGGAACGCGGTCTGCCGGCTGTACCCGGTCAGCACGTTGAACAGGTCGGTCAGGTCCGCCCCGATCTCCGGGTCGGCGGTGAGCAGCCCGAAGTCCTCGTACAGTCGGGCGGTCTTGGGGTGGTAGTTGCCGGTGCCGATGTGGCAGTACCGGCGGATCTGGTTGCCCTCCTGGCGGACCACCAGCGCGGTCTTGCAGTGCGTCTTCAGCCCGACCAGGCCGTAGACCACGTGGCAGCCGGCCCGTTCCAGGGTGCGGGCCCAGCCGATGTTGGCCACCTCGTCGAAGCGCGCCTTCAGCTCCACCAGCACCACCACCTGCTTGCCGGCGGCGGCGGCGTCGACAAGCGCGTCGACGATCGGGGAGTCCCCGCTGGTGCGGTAGAGGGTCTGCTTGATGGCCAGCACGTTCGGGTCGGCGGCGGCCTGCTCGACGAAGCGCTGCACGCTGGTGGCGAAGGAGTGGTACGGGTGGTGCACCAGGATGTCGCCGTCGCGCAGGGTGGCGAAGACGCTGCGCGGCACCTCACCCTCGACGAGCCGGGGATGGGTGGCCGGCACGAACGGCGGGTCCTTCAGGTCGGGGCGGTCGGCCTCGCCGTAGACCTGCCAGAGCGCGGAGAGGTCCAGCAGACCCCGGACCCGCAGCACATCCTGCGCGTCCATGTCCAGCTCCCGGACCAGCAGCTCCAGCATGTGGTCGGAGATGGAGGCGGCCACCTCCAGGCGTACCGGTGGGCCGAAGCGGCGGCGGGCCAGTTCCCG
The DNA here is from genome assembly GCF_900091615.1 of Micromonospora yangpuensis. Taxonomy (NCBI): domain Bacteria; kingdom Bacillati; phylum Actinomycetota; class Actinomycetes; order Micromonosporales; family Micromonosporaceae; genus Micromonospora; species Micromonospora yangpuensis. The sequence continues at coordinate 1,835,375 of NZ_FMIA01000002.1, forward strand.
CTCCAGGGCCTGCAGCAGATCCTCGTCGCGGTCCTCGTCCACCTCCACCTCGGCGTTGCGGGTCACCCGGAACAGGTGGCACTCCACCACCTGCATGCCGGAGAAGAGCTGACCGAGGTGGACCGAGATGACGTCCTCGACCGGCACGAACCGGACCCCGGGCCGGTCCCGGTCGACCCGGACGAACCGGGGTACGTTGTTCGGCACCTTGACCCGGGCGAACAGCTCCGAGCCGCCGTCGGGGTCGCGGACCGCCACCGCCAGGTTCAGCGACCGCCCCGAGATGTACGGGAAGGGGTGTGCCGGGTCGACGGCGAGTGGGGTGAGCACCGGGAAGATGTGCTCCCGGAACCAGGTCCGCAGCCGTTCCCGCTCGGCGTCGTCGAGGTCACCCCAGCGCAGCACCCGGATGTCCTCGGCGGCCAGCTTCGGCAGTACGTCGTCGACGAGGCAGCTGGCCTGCCGGGCCGCCAGGGCGGCGGTCTTCTCGGCGATCAGCTCCAGTTGGGTGCGCAACGGCAGCCGGTCGCCGCCACGCACCGGCAGGCCGGCGGAGAGGCGGCGCTTGAGGCCGGCGATGCGCACCATGAAGAACTCGTCCAGGTTGCTGGCGAAGATGGCCAGGAACTTCGCCCGTTCCAGCAGGGGGGTGCGCTGGTCCTCGGCGAGCGCCAGCACCCGGGCGTTGAAGTCGAGCCAGGACAGCTCCCGGTTGAGGAACCGCTCCTCGGGCAGCCGCTGGCCGGTCGGCGCCGGACCGGTCGGCGGTGGCTGCTCGCCGTAGGGCCCCTCGTCCAGCACCTCGGCCAGGCCGGCCGAGGCGGCGGCGGCGTCCAGCCCGACCCGGGCCGGCCGGTCCCGGGTGGCCACCGGTCGCGCCGGATCCGCGGGTGCCGGATCTACGGGCGCCGGATCCGCCGGTGCCGGATCCGCGGGCGCGGATTCCGCGGCAGCCGGATCCGCCGGTGCCGGCGACGGGGACGGTGGGTCGGCGTCGCCGGAGGGCGACGGTGGGCCGGCGGCGGGTGACCGGGCCGGGTCCGCCGACGGCAAGGCGGGGCGGAACCGGCCGTCGGCCCCTCGGGTGCGCCTGCCGGCACGGGCGGGGGCGGACCCACCGGGACCGGCCGGGCCGGTGGGGTCCTCGGGGTCGGTGGGGGCTTCGGGGCGGCTCAGCGGCCGGGCGGGGTGCTCGCGAGGGGTGCTCACCTGCCCATAATCACCTGATCCGGGTTAACGGAAAATGAACTCGGGCGGATCACGCCATGGTCGGCAGGGTCACCCGGACCACCTCGCCGGTGGGGTCGGTCTCCACCCGCAGCCGCTGGCCCAGCCGCAGCAGCCGCAGGCCGGAGGCGTCGAAGGCGCGGGCCGGGAAGGGCAGCTCGGTGCCGTCGTCCAGCAGCAGCACACCGCTGCGCGTCGTCGCGTCGAAGGTGGCCACCGTGCCCTGCATGGCGTCACCGTACACGCCCCGGACGATCGCCGCCGTGCTCGCGCCGAGCCCCAGCGCCACCGCGGCGGCCAGGTCGGTCGGGGTGTCCACGTCGCGGCGCAGGGTCGGCCAGTCGCCGGTGAGCGGCACCGCGCCGCTGACCGCGTGCGCGGCGGCCGAACCGCCGCCGAAGCGGGGGTCCAGGGGCACCCCGGCCGGCGCGGTGAGCAGCACGGTGCCGTCGCCGGGGGCGTCGGCGACGAACCGGCGTACGCCCGGGGGGTCGTCGTGCGCGGCGGTCAGCGCCGCCGCCAGTTCGGCCGGGCGCAGCGCCGGCAGGTCCGCGGTGATCCCGGCCACCGGCCCGACGGCGGTGGCCGCACCGTGCCGCAGGGCCGCGTTGAGCCCGGCGTCCGGACTGTCCGGTACGACTCGCACCCGGGCCGGCCGCCGGCCACCGGCTGGGCCCTCCTGGCGGGCCAGGGCCGCCGTCACCCGGGCGTCGTCGGTCACCACCACCACCTCGGTCACCGCGACGCAGCCGGCCACCGCGCGTACCGTGTCGGTCGCCAGTGCCAACGCCAGGGTGGCGTGGGGTACGGCCGGCACGGCACCCCGCAGGCGGCTCTTGGCCACGGCGAGGCGCTTCACCGGCACCACCACGGTCCAGGTCTGAGGCACGGTCCAATCCTGCCAGCCGGGCGGCGGTACCCTCACTGGCCGTACCGGGGGCGAGCAGGCATGATTTCCGCGGCGGGTGTCACCACCGGTAGCGGGCTTGGTGGCGGGTGACGAGGAGGCAGGGTGGGGCGGCGGAGGCTGGGGTTCTGGCAATGGTTCGCCGTGGGGTTGGTCAAGCCGGTCATGACGGTCTGGACCCGCCGTACCTGGCGGGGCATGGAGCACCTCCGGCACGACGGCGGGGTGATCATCGTGCCGAACCACATCTCACACGCCGACCCGTTGGTCTCGGCGCACTTCATCTACGACGCCGGGCGGTGGCCCCGGTTCCTCGGCAAGGTCAGCGTCTTCCGGGTGCCGGTGATCGGCTGGCTGCTGCACCGGTGCCGACAGATCCCGGTGGAGCGGGGCACCGCCCACGCGGGCAGGTCGCTGGAGGCGCTGGTCGCCGCCCTCGACGAGGGGGGCGCGGTGGTGATCTACCCGGAGGGCACCACCACCCGGCATCCCGACCTGTGGCCGATGCGCGGCAAGACCGGTGCCGCCCGCCTGGCGTTGGCCACCGGGGCCCCGGTGGTCCCGATGGCGATGTGGGGCCCGCAGCGGCTCTTCGACCCGCGTACCAAGCGGTTCGACCCGCGTCCCCGGATCCCGGTCACCGTGTTGGCCGGCCCCCCGGTCGACCTGGGCCGGTGGCAGGGCGCCAGCCCCGACCACCGCACCCTGGAGGAGATGACCGACGAGATCATGCTGCGCCTGCGGGACCTGCTCGCCGAGATCCGGGGCGGCACCGCACCACCGCTGTTCCCACGGCCGGCGGGTGGCCCCGCGGGCGAGCCGGGGGCGGCGGCGTGAGCGGGCACGTGGCGGTGCTGGGGGCGGGATCCTGGGGCACCGCCTTCGCCAAGATCCTGGCCGACGCCGGTCGGGAGGTGACCATCTGGGCCCGCCGGCGACCGGTCGCCGAGACGATCCGGTTGCACCGGCACAACCCCGACTACCTGCCCGCCGTACGGCTGCCCGACCGGGTGACGGCGACCGGTGAGGCTGCCGAGGCGATCTCCGGTGCCGAGCTGGTGGTGCTGGCGGTGCCCTCGCAGACCCTGCGCGGCAACCTCGCCGAGTGGTCCTCGCACCTGCATCCGGACGCCACCCTGGTCTCCCTGATGAAGGGGATCGAGCTGGGCACCACCAAGCGGATGAGTGAGGTGATCGTGGAGACCACCGGGGTCCTGCCGCACCGGGTGGTGGTGGTCTCCGGCCCCAACGTCGCGCCGGAGATCGCCGCCGAGCAGCCGGCCGCCACCGTCGTCGCCGGCACCGACAGCGCCCGGGCGGCGCTGGTGCAGTCGTCGATCCGGACGGCGTACTTCCGCCCGTACACCAACGACGACGTGATCGGCTGCGAGCTGGGCGGCGCGGTGAAGAACGTGATCGCCCTGTCGTACGGCATCGCCGTGGCGATGGGCTTCGGGGACAACACCCGGGCGATGTTGATGACCCGGGGACTGGCCGAGACCGCCCGCCTCGGCGTGGCGCTGGGCGCCGACCCGATCACCTTCGCCGGCCTGGCCGGGATGGGGGACCTGGTCGCCAGCTGCTCGTCGCCGCTGGCCCGGAACCGGACCTTCGGCGAGCACCTCGGCCGGGGTGCCACCCTGGAGGAGGCCCGGGTGGCCACCCGGCAGACCGCCGAGGGGGTCAAGAGCGCCCTGGCGGTACGGGACCTGGCCCGGGCGCACGGCGTGGAGATGCCGATCACCGAGCAGGTCGAGCGGATCTGCCACGAGGGGCTGGACCCGCGGATCGCGGTCAAGCTGCTGATGAGCCGGACCGCCAAACCCGAGTCGTACGAGTGAGGCACCGTGACTGAGCAGGAGTTCCAGGACGGCACCCGGTGCGTACGCGCCGGCCTGCCCGAGCCGGCGCCGGGCGATCCGTTCCTGCCCGGTCCGGTCCTCGCCGCGCCGTACCACCTCGACCCGTGGCAGGGCCCGGCCGGCAGCCCCAACGGGTACGGCCGGCCGGACAACCCGACCCGGCGGCTGCTGGAGGCGGCCATCGGTGAGCTGGAGGGCGGTGACTGCCGGGTCTTCGCCAGTGGTCAGGCGGCCATCACCGGGGTGCTGCTGGCCCTGCTGCGGCCCGGGGACACGGTCCTGCTCCCCGCCGACGGGTACTTCCCGGTCCGGGCGTTCGCCGCCGACACCCTGCAGACCCTCGGGGTACGGGTCCGGTACGCGCCGACCGCCGGGCCGTACCCGTCGTTCGAGGGGGTCCGGCTGGTGCTGCTGGAGTCGCCGGCGAACCCCGGCCTGGACGTGGCCGACGTGCCGGCGCTGGCCGAGCGGGCGCACGCCGCCGGTGCCCTGCTGGCGGTGGACAACACCACCGCGACCCCGCTCGGGCAGCGGCCGTTGGACCTCGGCGCGGATCTGGTGGTGGCCTCCGGCACCAAGGCCCTCACCGGCCACTCGGACCTGCTGCTGGGCTACGCGGCCAGCCGCCAGGAGCGGCTGCTCGACCCGGTCACCGCCTGGCGGACCACCAGCGGGGCCGTGCCGGGGGCCTTCGACGCCTGGCTGGCCCACCGGTCGCTGGCCACCCTGGACCTGCGCCTGGCCCGGCAGTCGGCCAACGCCGAGGCCCTGGCGGGGGCCCTGGCCGACCGGGCCGACGTGGCCGGGCTGCGTTGGCCGGGGTTGCCCACCGACCCGGCGTACCCGGTGGCCGCGCGGCTGTTGCACCGGATGCCGGGGGTGCTCTCGTTCGACCTCGGCGACGCCGACCGGGTGGCCCGGTTCATTGAGGCCGCGCGGTTGGTCGCGGCGGCCACCTCCTTCGGCGGCCTGCACACCACCGCCGACCGCCGGGCGCAGTGGGGCGACGACACGGCACCGGGCTTCGTCCGGCTCTCCTGCGGGGTCGAGGACACCGTCGACCTGGTGGCCGACGTGACGGCCGCCCTGGACCGGGTGGCCGACGTGACGGCCGCCCGGGACGCCACTTGTTGAGCGGGTCCCGCGCCGACCTGGTGCGCCGGCTGCGCGCCGCCGGCTGTGTCTACGCCGAGGACGAGGCCGACCTGCTGCTCGCCGCGGCCGACTCGCCGGCGGCGTTGGCCGTGCTGGCCGGGCGCCGGATCGCCGGGGAGCCGCTGGAACAGGTGCTCGGCTGGGCGGAGTTCGCCGGCCTGCGGGTGGCGGTGACGGCGGGGGTCTTCGTGCCCCGGGCCCGTACCGCCCTGGTGGTCGAGGCGGCCGTGGCGGCGACCGGGCCGGCACCGGCGGTGGTGGACCTCTGTTGTGGCTCCGGCGCGGCCGCCCTGGTGCTGGCGCACCGGTTGACCCCCCGGTGGCTGGCCGCCGCCGACCTGGATCCGAACGCCGTGGAGTGTGCCCGACGCAACCTGGCGCACCTGGGCGTGCCGGTCTTCCAGGGTGACCTGTTCGGGCCGTTGCCGACGCGGTGGCGGGGCCGGTTGGACCTGGTGGTGGCCAACGCCCCGTACGTGCCGACCGCGGCGGTGGCCACCATGCCCGCCGAGGCCCGCCTGCACGAGGCCCGGTTGGCGCTCGACGGTGGCCGGGACGGGCTGTCGGTGCTGCGCCGGGTCGCGGCGGAGTCGGCGCGGTGGCTGGCTCCCGGTGGCCACCTGGCGGTCGAGGTCGCCGCCGACCAGGCCGGCACGCTGGCCGCCGCGATGCGCGGGTACGGGCTGCGGCCTCGGGTGGTGCACGACGACGACCTGGACGCCACCGCGATCGTGGCCCGCCGCACCGACTGACCCGGCCGGGTGACCGCCGCCAGGTCCGGGGCGTCGTTGCCGCGACGGCCCCGGACCGGGCCACGCTCAGGGGCGGCTGGTGGGCACGGCGGTGGTGAAGGCGGTCCAGGTGGCCGGGGTGAAGTGCAGCTGCGGGCCACCCGGGTCCTTCGAGTCGCGCACCGCGACCACCCCGGGGATGCTCGCGAACTCCACACAGGCGCCCTCGTCGCCGCTGTGGCTGCTCTTGCGCCAACCGGCGCGGGCCAGCGCCGCGTTGATCGTCGGGGTCATGTCAGGTATCCCTTCAGGATCTTGCCGAGCTCGTCCCGGCTCTCTGCCGGACTCAGCGCGACGGTCCGCAGATGTTCCATGATCTTGGTGCAGGTGCGCAGGTCACCGGGGCGGTCGAGGACCATCTGACCGGCGACGGTCTCCACCGAGGCGATGATCGGGTCCGCCGGGTCGGCGAACTCCAGGATGTGCAGGGAACCCCGGGTGCCCCGGTGGTAACCCGCCTTGAGTGGGATCACCTGCACGGTGATGTTCGGTAGCTCGGCGAGCTTGATCAGGCGTTGGAGCTGCGCCTCCATCACCGTGGGTCCGCCGACCGGGCGCAGCAGGGCGCCCTCGTCGATGATGGCGTCCATGATCGGCGGGTCGGTGCCGGTGAGCCGCTCCTGCCGCTCCATCCGCAGGTGCACCCGGCGTTCGACGTCGTCGTCGCTGAGGGTGTGCGGGCCGCCGCGCATCACCGCGCGGACGTAGTCGGCGGTCTGCAACAGGCCCGGTACGACCGACGGTTCGAAGTTGGCGATCGCGGTCGCCTCGGCCTCCAGCGCGATGAAGTCGATGGTGCGTTGGTCCAGCAGGTGGGAGTAGGACACCCACCAGCCGGGCTTGCGGGCGTCCTTGGCCAGTGCGACGGCGGCGCTGACCTCGTCGGCCGCCACCCCGTAGAGCGTGAGCAGCGCACGCACGGTCGCCGGGGTGACCAGGGTCTGGGCGTTCTCGTACCGGGACAGGGTGCTGCGGGTGCTGTTGATCTCGTCCGCGGCGGCCTCCAGCGTCAGGCCGGCAGCTTCCCGGTGTTGCCGCAGGGCGATGCCCAGTCGCCGTGCTCGGGCGGTCTTCGGAGCCATGCATCGATGGTCGCACACGGGTCCGGGAAAGTGTGCATGAGAGAATAGCGATGAGAGTTGCATTCATCCCTGTAGAGATGTCAACCTGTGGTGGCGTCCTCACCGCCGGTTGTCGTGGCGACGGTGGTGGTGAGTGACCGGAGGGGATGGGGCGCGTGGCGATCGGGTTTTCTCCCCCGTACCCGATCGCCGCGTGCCGCCCGTAACGGCCACCGGAAGGAGTCCGATGACGGCAGCCGGCTGTTGGCCCCGCGTCTCGCGGTGCCGCTGGTGCGCCCGCCCGGTGCTGCGCGACAACGGCGGCGCCTGGATCCACGCCGATCTCGCCTACCTCTGCCGCGACGCCGCAGGTGGTCTCAGCTACGTCTGCCGGGACTCCGGTGGGGGGATCGCGGCGACCACCGCCGAGCCGGAGGGGATCCCTCATGGCTCCTGATCGGAGGCGGTCGTCCGGAGGTGGGCGGCGATGACCCGGTTCCTCGTGGTGCTCACCGACGTGCGTCCGTTGGACGGTGCCGTGCGCAACGAGCGGCTCGCCCCGGAACGCCGCCGCCAGGTGGTGGGGGCCAGCAACCGGGAGGCGGCCGACCGGATCGCCGGGGCCTTCATGGCCCTGGGCATGGTGCGGGCCGGCAGGCAGCGGGTCAAGGTGCTCGCCGTCGGTCGGCGCTTCGCCGGTGAGGTCACCCGGGTGCTGCGGGAGGCGCCGGCCGGCCGGGCCGGCTGACCACGACCACCATGCGGTGATTACGCTCGGTATAGGCACCGTTGACCGATTGCTCAGTCGTGCCGCGTGTCCCCGGGTATCGGCATCGGCCGTTCACCACGCACAGTAAGGTCAACCGGGTGAGCGCCGTCGGCGTCACAGCGAGTTTCGCAGTCGGGACCGAAGAGGTGACCCCAGTGACCACCCCAGGCAAGACCCGCGTGGCGATCGTCTTCGGCGGCCGTAGCCCGGAGCACGGCATTTCCTGCGTCAGCGCCGGCAGTGTGCTCGCCGCCCTGGACCCGGACGAGTTCGACGTGGTGCCGGTCGGCATCACCCGGGCCGGGCAGTGGGTGCTGACCGACGGCGACGCCGCCGCGCTGGCGATCCGGGCCCGTCAGCTGCCGGAGATCACCGCCGCCTCCGGCGCCGACCTGGTGCTGCGCGCCGACCCCACCGGCAACGGGCTGCTGGTCTTCGAGCCGGACCAGGGCCCCCGCGCCCTGGCCGACGTGGACGTGGTCTTCCCCGTGCTGCACGGCGCGTACGGCGAGGACGGCACGATCCAGGGCATGCTGGAGATGGCCGGCATCCCGTACGTGGGGGCGAACGTCTTCGCCTCCGCCGCCGCCATGGACAAGGAGTTCACCAAGAAGCTCTGCGCGGTCGAGGGCATCCCGGTCGGGCCGTACGTGGTGCTGCGCAACGGGATGGAGATCACCGAGGAGGACAAGCAACGCCTCGGGCTGCCGGTCTTCGTCAAGCCGTCCCGGGCCGGTTCCTCCTTCGGCATCAGCAAGGTCGACGACTGGGCGAAGCTGGACGAGGCCGTGGCCGCCGCCCGGCAGATCGACCCGAAGGTGCTAGTCGAGGCGGCCATCGTCGGCCGGGAGATCGAGTGCGGGGTGCTGGAGGGTGAGGCCGGCGGCGCCCCCGAGGCGTCGGTCCTGGCCGAGGTGCGGGTCGTCGGCGGGCACGACTTCTACGACTTCGAGGCCAAGTACATCGACGCCGACGAGGCCTGCGAGTACGACATCCCGGCCGGCCTGCCCGACCCGGTCACCCGCCGGGTACGGGAGTACGCCACCCGGGCCTTCACCGCGCTGGACTGCGCCGGCCTGGCCCGCGCCGACTTCTTCGTCACCCCGGACGGCGACATCTACCTCAACGAGGTCAACACGATGCCCGGGTTCACCCCGTCGTCGATGTTCCCGCGGATGTGGGCGGCCTCCGGTCTGGAGTACCCGAAGCTGGTCGACCGGCTGATCCGGACCGCCCTGCGGCGCGGCACCGGCCTGCACTGAGCCGCCCGGCGGGGCGGCACCGGCCTGCACCGAGCCGCCCGGCGGGGGTGACGTCGGCCTGCACCGAGCCTTGACCGCTGCCGCCGCCCACCGGCGGCGGCAGCGGGTCAGCGGTCGCAGCCGGCGGGCGGGGTGCCGCCGGAGGGCACCGAGGCGACGATCGTGTTGGCGATCGGGGCGACCCGCTGCAACGCCGGACCGTACGCCTCCGGCACGGTCACCCGGACCGGCACCTCCCGGTCGACGGTGGTCAGCACCGTCGCGCCGGTCCCCTCGGTCGGGTGCCAGCAGACGTTGTTGACCTTCCACACCTCGTCGGTGGGCTGGTAGTCGGCGACCGGGCCGCCGCAGACCACGGTCAGTGGCGGATCGCCGTACGCGGCGTTCTGCTCCGGGCCGGCGGTGACCGGCCGCTGGGGGAGGTCACCCACGGCCGCCGGGAGCTGGGAGAGCAGGGCCCGGCACACCGTGGCCGGGCGTTCGGCCAGCGGCGGGGCGGCCAGCTCGACCGGGGCCGTCGACTGCGGCTGGGCGGCGGTGGTCGAGGCGGTGGGGGAGTCGGGGGTGTCGCCGGGGGCGAGCCGGGCGACGGCCAGCCCCGCCACCACCAGGGTGACCGGGAGCGCGACGGCGGTGGCCAGCAGGGCGGCGTTACGGGTGGTCCGGTCCACTTACAGCCGTACCACCGAGCAGGTCAGCGTGCGGGTGATGCCGGGCACCAGCTGCACGTTGCTGACGATCAGTTTGCCCAGCTCGTCGACGGTGTTGGCCTCGGTCAGCACCACCACGTCGTACGGCCCGGTGACGGCGTCGACCCGGACCACCCCGGGAAGGTCCGCGATGAGACCGGCCACGTCCCGTGCCCGGCCGACCTCTGTCTGGATGAGGATGTACGCCTGAACCACGACTCGACCTCCGTCCTCGCCGCGCGGGGCGGCCCGAAGGGTGAAACTACCCTACGGACCAGGGGAGATCCCTATCGGTGGTCGAGGAGAAGCATTGAGCGAGCGGAGCGGGACGGCGTGAGTGTCGCGGATGTCGGCGAGTTCGGGTTGATCGACCGGGTCACCGCCCGGCTGGGACAGGGCTCGGCCTGCCTGCTCGGGCCGGGTGACGACGCGGCGGTGGTGAGCGCCCCGGACGCCCGGGTGGTGGCCTCGACCGACGTGCTGGTCGAGGGGCGGCACTTCCGGCGGGACTGGTCCAGCGCACTGGACGTCGGGCACCGGGCGGCGGCGGCGAACCTGGCCGACGTGGCGGCGATGGGTGCCGTGCCCACCGCCCTGCTGGTCGCCCTCTGTCTGCCCGCCCAGGTGTCGCCCGACTGGGCGGAGCAGCTCGCCGACGGGCTCGGCGCGGAGGCCGCCAAGGTCGGCGCGAGCGTGGTAGGTGGGGACATGTCGGCCAGTCCGACGCTGACCGTGGCGGTCACCGCCCTCGGTGACCTCGGTGGCCGGGCCCCGGTGGTGCGCTCCGGTGCCCGCCCCGGTGACGTGGTCGCCCTGGCCGGCCGGACCGGGTACGCGGCGGCCGGCTACACCGTGCTGTCCCGGGGCTTCCGGACACCGAAGCTGCTGGTCGAGGCGTACCGGCGACCCGAGGTGCCGTACTCGGCCGGTCCGCACGCCGCCCGGCTCGGGGCCACCGCCATGATCGACGTCTCGGACGGGTTGCTGGCCGATCTGGGCCACGTGGCCAAGGCCAGCGGGGTCCGCGTCGACGTGCACCGGGCCGCCTTCGAGGTGCCCCGCCAGATGCGGGACGCCGCCCAGGCGCTCGGCGTCGACCCGTACACCTGGTTGTTGGCCGGGGGAGACGACCACGCCCTGGCGGCCACCTTCCCGCCGGCGGTGGTATTGCCCGCACCCTGGCGCCCGATCGGCCGGGTCTCGGCGGGCGCCGGGGTGACCGTCGACGGCGCCCGGTACGAGGGGCCGGCCGGCTGGGACCACTTCCGGTGATGGTCGTACCCTTCAACCGTGAGTGAGATCGAACTCCGTGCGCTGCCCTTCGACGCGCCGGTCTCCCGGGCGTTGATCCGGGACGCGCTGGCCGACCTGGGGCAACGCTACGGCGGCAGCGGGGACGAGACCCCGGTGGACGCGGCCGAGTTCGTCCCGCCGCACGGGGCGTTCCTGGTCGCCTACCTCGGCGGGGAGGCGGTCGGCTGTGGCGGCTGGCGCAGTCATGGCACCGCCGGTGACACCGCCGAGCTGAAGCGGATGTACACCGCGGCGGCGGCCCGGGGGCGCGGGGTGGCCCGCGCGGTGCTCGCCGCGGTGGAGCGCTCCGCGCGTGAGCACGGCCGCAAGCGGCTCATCCTGGAGTGCGGCGACCGGCAGCCCGAGGCGATCGCCATGTACTCGTCGGCCGGGTACGAGCGGATCCCGAACTTCGGCTTCTACCGGGACGAGCCGGGCTGCGTCTCCTTCGGCCGCACCCTCTGAGGCACCCCGGCGGGCCCAATCAGGCGGGCCGGTCGGGGCCCGCCCAGACGGCTCGGCGGGCCCGCGCGGAGCGGGCCGGGAGGACACCCGCGAACCGGGACCCGACAGAACCGGGACATGACAGAGCCGGCGGACCGTCCACGGTCCGCCGGCAATGGCAGGGTCGGTGCCCGGGGGCTACCGGGTCAGGCGCGGGTGACCTTGCCGGCCTTGATGCAGGAGGTGCAGACCTTGAGCTTCTTGGTCGTGCCGCCACCGGCCGGGGTGCGCACCGACTGGATGTTCGGGTTCCAGCGGCGGTTGGTCCGCCGGTGCGAGTGGGACACGTTGTGGCCGAAGCCCGGTCCCTTGCCACAGACGTCGCACACGCTAGCCACGGGATACTCCTGAGATTGATACGTTCATGAGGTCGTGCTTGATGCTGGTCGTGCCGGATCCAGGTCGTCCCGGATCCAGATCGTGCCGGATCCAGGCCGTGCCTGAGGCGGTTCGCCGGCAGGCGTCGCCCGGACAACCTGGCCAGGTTACCCGATCTGCGCCCCGGCCGGCCAGCCACCCCTGCCAGCGCGGACACGCCCGGGGCGAATCGGCCGACCCCGGCGGCTGTCGGGGTACCCCAGTAGGCTTCTCGCCGTGCTGGAGACCCTCGACGCCGCCGCGGTGCGACGCTGGTGTGCGGGCGGGTTGGCCGCGCTCCGCCGCCACCAGGGCGAGATCGACGAGCTGAACGTCTACCCGGTCCCGGACGGCGACACCGGCACCAACCTGGTCCTCACCCTCACCTCGGCCCAGCAGGCCCTGGCGATGGACCTGGAGACCCTGCCCGCCGACGCGTCGACCCCGCACGGGCACGCGCTGCGGCTGATGGCGCGGGGCGCGTTGCTCGGGGCCCGGGGCAACTCCGGGGTGATCCTCTCGCAGCTGCTGCGCGGTCTCGCCGACGCGGTCGCCACCGTGCCCGTGGTGCGCGGCCGGGAACTGGCCACGGCGTTGCGTGACGCCAGCGCCGCGGCCCACGCCGCGGTGACCCGCCCGGTGGAGGGCACCCTGCTCAGCGTGGCGGCCGCGGCGGCCGGCGCGGCGCAGGCGGCCGACAGCGACGACCTGCCCACGGTCTGCCGGGCGGCGGCCGGCGCGGCGGTGCGGGCGCTGGCGCGTACCCCGCAGCAGTTGCCGGCCCTGGCCCGCGCCGGCGTGGTCGACGCCGGCGGCCGGGGCCTGTGCCTGCTGCTGGACGCCCTGGTCGAGGTGGTCACCGGGGAACGGCCGGACCGGCCGGCGTCCGCGCCCGGACCGGTCCGCCCGCCGGCCGAACCCGACCGGCCGACCGACTCGACGGAGTACGCCTACGAGGTGCAGTTCCTGCTCGACGCCGAGCCGGCGGCGGTCGCCGGGATGCGGGACACCCTGGCCGCCCTGGGTGACTCCCTCGTGGTGGTCGGCGGTGACCCGACCTGGCACGTCCACGTGCACGTCGACGACGTCGGCGCGGCGGTCGAGGCGGGGGTGGCCGCCGGCCGGCCGTACCAGATCTCGGTGACCCGCTTCGCCGACCAGCCGGCGACCGCGGTCGGTCCCGTCGCCGAGCACCGGGCCGCGGTGGTGGTGGCCGCCGGCGCGGGGCTGGCCGAGCTGTTCGCCGCCGAGGGTGTGACGGTGCTGGCGGGCGACCCGTCCACCGGCGAGGTGCTGGCGGCGATCCACCGCACCGGGGCGGCCCGGGTGGTGGTCCTGCCCAACGACCCGGCTGCCCGGGCGGTGGCGGGCGTGGCGGCCCGCGCGGCGCACCGGGCCGGCGTCGAGGTGAGCGTGGTGCCCACCCGGTCCCCGGTGCAGGCGCTGGCCGCGCTGGCCGTGCGTGACCCGGGGCGGCGCTTCGCCGACGACGTGATCGCGATGGCCGAGGCGGCCGGGGCCTGCCGGTACGCCGAAGTCCGCCGGGCCGACCGGGAGGCGTTGACGGTGGCCGGGCCGTGCCGCCCGGGTGACGTCCTGGCGCTGGTCGAGGGGGAGGTGCACCTGATCGGCACCGACCTGGTCGACACCTGCGCGGCCCTGGTCGACCGGATGTTGGGCGGTGGTGGCGAGCTGGTCACCCTGCTCTGGGGCGCGGACGCCCCGACCGGTCTCGCCGACGCGGTGAGCGCGCACGTCGCGCAGCGGTGGCCGTTTGTCGAGGTGCAGGCGTATCCGGGCGGGCAACCGCACTGTCCGCTCATGGTGGGGGTCGAATGACGTCGGAGGCGGCCACGGTGGACACGCCGCTGTCGAAGCTGGTCGGGGCGAAGACCGCGAAGGCCCTCGCCGGCCACCTCGACCTGCACACCGCCGGTGACCTTGTCTACCACTTCCCCCGTCGGTACGACGAGCGGGGCGAGCACACCGACATCCGGGCCCTGGACGTCGGTGAGCAGGTCACCGTGCTGGCCCAGGTGCAGCGCACCGCGGTCCGGCCGATGCGCCAGCGCCGGGGCAACCTGCTGGAGGTGACCGTCGGCGACTCGACCGGCGGCACCCTGACGCTCACCTTCTTCGGCAACCAGGCCTGGCGGGAGCGGGAGCTGCGTCCCGGCCGGTGGGGTCTGTTCGCCGGCAAGGTCACCGAGTTCCGCGGCCGACGCCAGCTCAACGGCCCGGAGTACGTGCTGCTCGGCGAGGCGACCGACGGCGAGGCGGCGGCCAACGAGGAGATCGAGGAGTTCGCCGGGGCGCTGATCCCGGTCTACCCGGCTGCGGCGGCGGTGCCGACCTGGGTGATCGCCCGCTGTGTCCGGGTGGTGCTGGACACCTTCACCCCGCCGGACGACCCGCTGCCGGCGACCTTACGGGCCAGCCGCAGCCTGGTGGGTATCGGCCCCGCGCTGCGCGAGATCCACCGTCCCTCCAGCAAGGAGGAGCTGTACCGGGCCCGCCGCCGGCTCAAGTGGGACGAGGCGTTCGCCGTACAGCTGACCCTGGTGCAGCGCAAGCACCGGGCCGCCGCCTGGCCGGCGCGGGCCCGGCCGCCGCGCGCCGGTGGCCTGCTGGACGCCTTCGACGCCCGGTTGCCGTACGAGCTGACCAGCGGGCAGCGCGACGTCGGCCGGGAGATCGGCGCGGACCTGGCCACCGCCCACCCGATGCACCGGCTGTTGCAGGGTGAGGTGGGTTCCGGCAAGACGGTGGTGGCGTTGCGGGCGATGCTGCAGGTGGTAGACGCCGGCGGTCAGGCCGCCCTGCTCGCCCCCACCGAGGTGCTCGCCGCCCAGCACCACCGGGGCATGCGCGACCTGCTCGGCCCGCTCGGTCGCGCCGGTGAGCTGGACGCCGCCGAGCAGGCCACCCGGGTCGAGCTGGTCACCGGCTCGTTGCCGGCGGCGGCCCGGCGCGCGGCGCTGGCCGAGGTGGCCAGCGGCCGGGCCGGCCTGGTGCTGGGCACCCACGCCCTGCTCTACGAGGGGGTCGACTTCGCCGACCTGGGGCTGGTGGTCGTCGACGAGCAGCACCGGTTCGGGGTGGAGCAGCGCGACGCGTTGCGGGCCAAGGCCGACCAGCCGCCGCACGTGCTGGTGATGACCGCGACGCCGATCCCGCGCACGGTCGCCATGACCGTCTACGGCGACCTGGAGACCTCCACCCTCTCCCAGTTGCCGCGCGGTCGGTCGCCGATCGCCTCGCACGTGGTGCCGGCCGCCGAGAAGCCGGCCTTCCTGGACCGGGCCTGGCGCCGGGTCCGCGAGGAGGTCGCCGCCGGCCACCAGGCGTACGTGGTCTGCCCCCGGATCGGGGACACCCCCGCCGGGTCGTCGACGGGCCCGGCGGCCGAGGAACCGCCGGCCGAGGACGACACCGGGCGCCGGGCCCCGCTGGCGGTGACCGAGGTGGCTCCGCTGCTCGCCGAGGGGCCGCTGCACGGGCTGCGGATCGGGGTGCTGCACGGCCGGCTGCCGGCCGACGAGAAGGACGCGGTGATGCGGTCCTTCGCCGCCGGTGACCTGGACGTGCTGGTGGCCACCACGGTCATCGAGGTCGGCGTGGACGTGCCCAACGCCACCGTGATGATCGTGCTGGACGCCGACCGCTTCGGGGTGTCCCAACTGCACCAGCTCCGGGGCCGGGTCGGACGGGGTTCGGCGGCCGGGCTCTGCCTGCTGGTGACCGAGGCGGCCGAGGGTTCGTCGGCCCGCGAGCGGCTGGACGCGGTCGCGTCCACCACGGACGGTTTCAAGCTCGCCGAGCTGGATCTGGAACAGCGTCGGGAGGGCGACGTGCTGGGCGCGACCCAGTCCGGCCACCGTTCCCACCTGCGCCTGCTCTCGCTGCGCCGGGACGCCGAGCTGATCCGGGACGCCCGGGCCGAGGCCATCGTGCTGGTCGAGGAGGACCCGGAACTGGCCCGGCACCCGGCGTTGGCCGCCTCGGTGGCCGCCCTGGTCGACGCCGAACGCGCCGAGTACCTGGAAAAGGGCTGACCGCGGACGGTCCGGCCGCGTCGGGTCCCCGGTGGAGCCGACGCGGCGAGGGCGCGCCGGGTTAGTGGTGGCGGGCCGACCGCACGCGGCGAGGGCGCGCCGACCGGGTGGTCGACGCGCCCTCGGTGCGTGTCAGCGCCGGTCAGCCGGCGGGTGGCACGCGGGTGTCCGCAGTGGTTCAGGCGGTGAAGCGGAGCTTGCGACGACGGGCCATCACGAACAGGCCCGCACCGGCGCCGAGCAGCAGGACGGCGCCCGTGGCGATGCCACCGGCGGCGGCACCGGTCAGCGGCAGGCCACCACCGGAGCCACCCTCCTCCTCGCAGTCCTTCGGCTGCTCCCAGACCACGACCTCGTCCTTGACGTCGCCGATGCTCGGGGTGACCTTCAGGCCCTCGTAGGCGTCGAACGACACCGAGGTCTTCTTGCCGGGCACCGCGTCGAGCGTCTTGACCTCACCCTTCTCGCTGGTGAGCGTGACGGTGAACTCGACGCCGTCGGCCGGGTTGTCGATGCCGAAGGTGAGCTGGTCGCAGGTCTGCTCCAGCTCGAACGTCGGCTCACCCGGCTCGGGCAGGACCGGCGGCTGGCTGGGGGTGGGGCTGGCCGGCGGGGTGCTCTCGCTCGGCTCGTCGGTAGGCGTGGTCTCCGACGGCGTCGGGGTCGGCTCCTCGGTGGGGGTGGTCTCCGAGGGCGTCGGCGTCGGGGTCGTCGGCTCCTCGGTAGGCGTGGTCTCCGACGGCGTGGGGGTCGGCTCCTCGGTGGGGGTCGAGGTGGGGGTCGGCTCCGGCGTCTGGCACTTGCCGGTCACCCGGACCACGCCCGTGCGGGTGCTGTAGACCTTGGACCGGCCCTTGTCCCACTCCAGCCGGACGCTGAGCTCCAGCTTCTTGTTGCGGGGGACGGTCTGCTGGCCGACCAGTTCGCCCTGACCGGACTTCGGCACGACGGCGCCGGGGACGATGCCGGTCAGCTCGGTGGCCGCCGGGCTCCACGCGCCCACCACCGTGGCGTCCCACTGTCGCTCGCTGTTGCGGACGGTCCAGGTCACCTGGACGCTGCCGTCCTTCAGCTTGCAGCCGGTGCCGTCGATGATCGGGTGGTGGGCACTGGCCGGGGCGGCGGCGATGGCGGCGGCCCCGGCGACACCGAGCAGCGCGCCGGCGGTGACCGCCACGACGCGCCGCAGCGGGGACTTGAGACGGATCAACGTCTGCTCCTGACGAGGGGTGTGATCGAGGTGCGACGGGATGGACGGGAGCCGGCACGACCGGTACGGCATGGGCTCACCTGGCGTCCCCCGACGCCGATGCGTCCGGTGAGGTCGGACGCAGGACGTGACTGTACCGATCGACGGAGAACGCGCCAGATCTTCAGGGTCCGCTAAGGATCATGTGATCAAGTCGAGATCATCCGTCAGCCGAAGGTCACGCCATGATCACCATAAGCCGATCGTGGCCCGTCTGGCCGGTGGTGGGAGGAAGTTCATCGGCGCTGGTCAACGGGTGTGGTCGGGGTCTAATCCTGACTGGACGGTCAGCGCAGTCAGCTCGGTTGGTCGGCGCGGCACGGTTCGGTCGGCTGGTGGTGCGGGGTGGCCCGCGACGCCGAAGGGCGCGTCGACCGGTTGGTCGACGCGCCCTTCGGGTCAGCTGCCGGGCTCGGCAGCCGTCAGGCCGTTCGGTTCCGCCTGGTCGGTGCCGACCCGGGTGGGCCGGCACCGATCAGGCGTTCATTGCCGG
Organism: Micromonospora yangpuensis; assembly: GCF_900091615.1. Classification (NCBI taxonomy): domain Bacteria; kingdom Bacillati; phylum Actinomycetota; class Actinomycetes; order Micromonosporales; family Micromonosporaceae; genus Micromonospora; species Micromonospora yangpuensis. The sequence continues at coordinate 1,853,049 of NZ_FMIA01000002.1, forward strand.
ATCAGGCGGTGAAGTGCACCCGACGACGCCGCGCGACGACGAAGAGCACCGCGCCCAGGGCGAGCAGGGCCGCCGCGCCGGCGGCGATGCCACCGGCCGCCGCACCGGTCACCGGGAGGCCCTCCTCCTCGGTGTCGCCGCCGCCGGAGCCACCCTCGTCGTCCTTGTCCTTGCACTCCTTCGGCTCGGTCCACTTCAGCGGACCGCCGGAGTCCAGGTCGCCGGTGACGGTGACGGTGAAGCCCTTGCTGGCCGGGAAGGTGACCTTCTCGGTCTTGCCCGGCTCGACCGCGACGGTCTTCGCCTTGCCCTTGCTCGGGGTGAAGGTCGAGTTGACGGTGATCCCGTTCTCCGGGTTCTTGATCTCGAAGATCATCTCGTCGCAGGTGGAGGTGTAGGTGCCGTCCGGGACGCCGACCTCGGGCTGCTTGCAGTCCTCGGGCTTCTCGTAGCCGCCCTTCCAGGTCTCCATGCCCTTGGCCGAGACCTCGATCTCCTTGGCCTGCTCGGCGGTGAGCTCGTGGCTCTTGCGCTCGCCGGCCGCCACGGTGACCTGCTCGGTGTACTCGCCGCTGCCGGTGACCTGGAAGGTCGCCTTGATGTTGCCCCGGTTGACCAGGGTCAGCGTGACCTTGCCGTCGCAGTCGCTGGTGGCCTCCACGGCCGGGGCGGCGACGCAGGTGTCCTTGCCGCCGTTGTACCAGCCCTGCGGGCCCTTGGAGCGCGAACCGATGCCGGAGGGGCTACCGATCTTGCGGTCGCCGTACCGGGCGCTCTTCTCGTCCAGCGGGTCGATGATCTCGCTGCCGAAGACGAAGTCGGTCTGCGTGAAGCAGGCCGGGACCTCGACCTTGAAGTCCAGCTTGGCCTGCTGGAGCTCACCCTCGGCGGCACCGGTGAACTTCTTCACCGACTTGTCGAAGACGTACTGCGGGGTGGCGAAGCGCGCCGACGGCGCGAGGTACGACACCAGGGCCACGTCCTGCTCCTGGCCGGCGCAGAGCGGGCCGTTGACCAGGGTGATCGAAGCCTCACCCTTGGGGCCGTCGAACGTGTGGGTGTACCGGGCGTCCTCGGCGCTGACGCAGACCGGGGCGGGGGGCTGGGCCGGCTCGGTCGACGCGCTGGCCGAAGGCGTCGGCGACGGGGCGGAGGCGCTCGCCGGCGACGAGACCGCGAACGCCGTGAGGCCGAGCAACGAGGCGGCAGCCAGGGCGAGCGGTCGCCGCAGCGACAGCGGGGGACGGATCACACGTACTCCCGGGGTGAAGAGCGTTCAGGGGTACGGCACGGGGCGGCGGTGAGCGGTCGCTGCCGTCGGCTCGGGCGCGTCCCGCAGGGCCAGTGCCTCCCCGACACCGTGGGTCGGCGAACCACCGCCGACACCCGGCAGACCCTAGCGACAACGCCGGATGCGGCACAGCCCTCAGCGGACCCTAATAGTCATGTTATGAATTTGAGATCATTGATATACCTACGGTGACGCCGTCCACTACTGATCGACACCTACCGTGTCCGCGACGCCGCCAGCGTGGTCGCGTAGCGTCGGGGTGGTGAAGACGTCGGACGCGGTGCCCAGGAGGCGTCGGTGACCCGGATCGTGGCCGGCACGCTCGGCGGGCGGCGGATCGCCGCCCCACCCGGCGCCGGGACCCGTCCCACCTCGGACCGGGTCCGCGAGGCGCTGTTCAGTGCGGTGGAGGCCGCGCTCGACCTGACCGGCGCCCGTGTCGCCGACCTGTACGCCGGTTCCGGCGCGGTCGGGCTGGAGGCGCTCTCCCGGGGTGCCGGACACGTCCTGCTTGTCGAGTCCGACCCCCGGGCCGCCCGGGTGATCCGGGAGAACATCGCCGCGCTGCGCGCCGGCCCCGCCGTCCGCCTGGTCACCGCCCGCGTAGCCACCGCGCTGGCCGCCGGCTGCGACGGCGAGCCCTACGACGTGGTCTTCGCCGATCCGCCGTACGCGGTGCCGGCCGAGGAGGTGACCGCGATGCTCACCGCGTTGGTCGAGGGTGGCTGGCTGGCCGACGACGCCCTGGTCGTGATCGAGCGGGCCAGTCGCAGGGGCGAGTTCACCTGGGTGGAAGGCGTCACGTGTCACCGCAGTCGGCGGTACGGCGAGACCACCCTTTGGTACGGTCGCCGATCATGAGACGTGCGGTCTGCCCCGGCTCGTTCGATCCGGTCACCAACGGACACCTCGACATCGTCGGTCGGGCCAGTCGGCTCTTCGACGAGGTGATCGTGGTGGTGCTGATCAACCAGTCGAAGACGTCGCTGTTCACCGTCGAGGAACGCATCGACATGCTCCAGAAGGTGACCAGTTCGTACCCGAACATCCGGGTCGAGTCGTTCCGTGGGCTCCTTGTCGACTTCTGCCGGGCCCAGCAGGCGACGGTCCTGGTCAAGGGCCTGCGGGCGGTCAGCGACTTCGACTACGAGTTGCAGATGGCCCACATGAACATCGGCCTGGCCGGGGTGGAGACGCTCTTCATGCCCACCAACCCGCTCTACTCGTTCCTCTCCTCCAGCCTGGTCAAGGATGTGGCCAAGTGGGGCGGCGACGTCTCCCCGCACGTGCCCGACCTGGTGCGCGAGGCTCTGGCCGCCCGCCTGGACCCCTCCCTCCGCGACTGAGGTGCAAGGAAGGGCCCCTTGTTAACGCCTCCGGTAGAGAAGGGCACCCTTCTCACCGCAACCGCAACCGCAACCGCAACCGCAACCGCGACCGCGACCGCGACCGCGACCGCGACCGACACCGCGACCGCAACCGACACCGCCGGCGCGACCGCCAGCGCCAGCGCGGGGCCGGCGACCGTCAGCGCGGGGCCGGGGCCGGGGTCCGGGCGTCGGAGTGGGGTCGGCGCGACGCGCCGGGACGGGGTGGCCGGGTGCGGGTGGCCGGTGCGCGACATCATGTGGGGCGGGAACCCGGCCGCAGCCCGCATCATGGAGGTCGGCCGACGAACGACAGGAGTGAGGTACCGGTGGACCCGCTCGATCGCATCGACGAACTGATCGCCATGGTGGAGACGGCACGATCCGTGCCGATGTCCCGCAACAACTGCATGCTCGACCGGGGTGAGGTGATCGCCGCCCTGGACGAGTTGCGCGCCGAACTCCCCGCCGACCTGCGTCGTGCCGCGGCGCTCCTGGAGGAGCGGGACAAGATCATGGATGCCGGTAGGCGGGAGGCCGACCGGATCATCAGCGAGGGTGAGGCGGAACACGCCCGCCTGGTCTCGGTGAACGAGATCACGGTCTCGGCCGAGCACGAGGGGGCCCGGATCGTCGCCGAGTCGCGGGCCGAGGCCCAGCGGCTGCGGGCGGAGGTGGACGACTACGTCGACACGGCGCTTGCCAACTTCGAGCAGTTCCTCACCCGGGCGCTCGCCTCGATCGAACGTGGCCGGGACAAGATGCACGCGCTACGCGAGATCGGCACCTTCGCGGGTGACGAGACCGAGCGCCCGTTAACCTTCTGAGCGGTATCGCCGAACCTTCCGAGCGGTATCGCCGCAGCCGACGACGCTGCTGGGCGTCGCCCCCGGTTCGACGGGGGGTCGCTGTCCCAGGTAACCTCGTGTGTCGGCCTCTCACCGGCCGGAGTCTGACTATGCCCAAACACTCGCCATCGCCACTCAACCCCAGGTCGCCGCTGGTCCTCGACGCGAGGGAACTGCCGCGCCGACCTGGCGCGTTGCGTACGGTCAAGCGGGTCGTGCCGGCACCGGCGGACCTCGGCGTGGAGATGGTCGGCGTGCCGGAGGGCGCGGACCTCGACCTCGATCTGAGGTTGGAGTCGGTGTCCGAGGGGGTGCTCGTCTCCGGGACCGTCAGCGGTCCCGTCCGGGGCGAGTGCGGTCGCTGCCTGCGCGAGATCCACGACTCGGTGGCCGTGACGGTCCAGGAGCTGTACGCGTACGAGAACAGCACCACGGACGCCACGACCGAAGACGACGAGGTGGGTCGGATGCAGGGAGACCTGATCGACCTGGAGCCGGCGGTGCGGGACGCGGTGGTGCTCACCCTGCCGACCAATCCGCTCTGCCGCCAGGACTGCCCAGGGCTGTGCCCCGAGTGTGGGGTGCACTGGGACGAACTGCCGGCCGACCACAGCCACCAGCAGGTCGACCCGCGTTGGGCGGGCCTGTCGCAACTGACCCGTACAGAGGAGTAAGAACCGTGGCCGTCCCCAAGCGCAAGATGTCGCGCAGCAACACCCGGTCCCGCCGGGCGAACTGGAAGGCCGCGGCGGTCGCGACCGTGGCCTGCCCGCAGTGCAAGTCGGCCAAGCTGCCGCACGCTGCCTGCTCCGTCTGCGGCACGTACAACGGCCGCCAGGTTCTCGAGGTCTGACCTGGACGCCGCGTGACGCCCCCGACCCCGGGTCGGGTGGCACGTCCCACCTGGCGATCGCCCGGTGACCCGGACTCCGCCGACGCCGACCGGCCCGCTCCGGCCGGCGTAGCGGTGGAGCCGGGCACCGCGCGGATCGCCGTTGACCTCCTCGGCGGGGACGACGCTCCCGCCGTCGTGGTTGACGGCGCTCTGCGGGCCGTCCGTGCCGACCCCGACCTGCACCTGCTTCTCGTCGGCCCGGCGGAGACCGCCGCCGAGGTGGTCGACGCTCTCGACCTTGCCCAACGGGCCCGGATCGCCGTTCGGCCGGTGCGCGACGTCGTCGCCATGTCCGAGCAGTACCCCACCCGGGCCGCCCGCAGCCACAGCACCGTCCGGGCGGCGGTCGCCGCCGTCCGGACCGGCGCGGCCGACGCCCTGGTCTCCGCCGGTTCCACCGGCGCGACGGTGACCGCCGCCGTGCTCGGCCTCGGCCGTTGGCCCGGGGTACGCCAACCGGCGCTGGTCGCCACCCTGCCGGCGATCGACGGACCGGTCGTCCTGCTCGACGTCGGCGGCTCCCTGGAGGCGCACCCGGCCACCCTCTCCCGGCACGCCGTGCTCGGTGCTGCCTACGCCGCGGTGGCGCACGCCGTCGCCGCGCCCCGGGTCGGCCTGCTCTCGGTGGGTACCGAGGCCGGCAAGGGCGACCGGGCCCGCCGGGCCGCCGATCCGTTGCTCGCCGTCGGGCCGCTGCCCTGCGACGGCCGTTACATCGGCCTGGTCGAGGGGTACGACGTGGCCCTCGGTGCCCGTGCCGACGTCGTCGTCACCGACGGTTTCACCGGTAACGTGCTGCTCAAGGCGATCGAGGGCGCGTACGCGATGGCCGGTGGCGCGCCGGCCAGTGGAGGCGCCCCCCGGGCGGCCGCCCTGCTCGGCGTCTCCGGCACCGTGGTGGTCTGCCACGGCTCCGCGCGGGCCGACGACATCGCCTCCGGCATCACCCTCGCCGCCCGGTTGTGGCGTCGGGCCGCCACCGCCACGGTCGCCGCGCTGATCGCCGGCGAGCCAGTCGACCGAACCGACCGCACCACCGACACCGAGGTAACCGCATAATGACCAACGACAAGCGGCGGCGTGCTCCCGTCGGCCATCTGGAGGCCGCGTTCGGCGTCACGCTCGATCCGGAGCTGCTGGAACGCGCGCTGACCCACCGCTCGTACGCCTACGAGAACGGTGGCCTGCCCACCAACGAGCGGTTGGAGTTCCTGGGCGACTCGGTGCTCGGCGTGGTGATCACCACCGCGCTCTTCCACAACCACCCGGACCTGCCCGAGGGGCAGTTGGCCAAGCTGCGGGCCAGCGTGGTCAACATGCGTGCGTTGGCCGAGGTGGCCCGGGGCCTGGGCCCGGACGGGCTCGGCGCCTACCTGCTGCTCGGCAAGGGGGAGGAGAGCACCGGCGGCCGGGACAAGGCGAGCATCCTCGCCGACACCCTGGAGGCCCTACTCGGGGCGATCTACCTGCAGTACGGGCTGGACACCGCGGCGATCGTGATCCACCGGCTCTTCGACCCGCTGATGGCCGAGTCGGCCGGCCGGGGCGCGGCGCTGGACTGGAAGACCAGCCTGCAGGAATTGACCGCGGCGCTCGGGCTGGGCGTGCCGGAGTACCGGATCGAGGGCACCGGCCCGGACCACCTGAAGACCTTCACCGCCTGGGTGGTGGTGGCCGGCAACCGCTACGGCGGGGCCGAGGGGCGCAGCAAGAAGGAGGCCGAGCAGCGGGCCGCCGAGTCCGCCTGGCGGATCCTGGAGGAGCAGGCCCAGGCGGCCCGGCAGGCCGAGGCGGCGGCCGCTGCCGTGACGGCCGGTCCCGCCGGTGACGGGCACCACGGCGACGGCGGGCACCACGATGTGGGTGGGCACCACGATGTGGGTGGGCACCACGATGTCGGCGGGCACGACGCCGGCCGGCGCGTCGACGCTGGGCCTGCCGACGCTGGGCCTGCCGACGTCGGCAGGCCGCCCGGTGGCCCCGACGCCGACCGGGCCGGGGTGGACGTCGGCGTGGCCGGCGAGCGCCGTGCCTGAGCTACCCGAGGTCGAGACGGTCCGGCAGGGACTGGCCCGCTGGGTCGTCGGCCGCCGGATCTCCACGGTCGAGGTACGCCACCCCCGTGCCGTCCGCCGCCACCTGCCCGGTGACCGGCACTTCGCGGACGTGCTGGCCGGTCGGACGGTGCTGGACGTACGGCGTCGGGGCAAGTACCTCTGGCTGCCCCTGGACAGCACCGACGCGATCGTCGGGCATCTCGGCATGTCCGGTCAGCTGCTGCTGCAACCCCGGGGCGCCGCCGACGAGCTGCACCTGCGGGTCCGGTTCGGCTTCGCCGACGACGGTCCCGAGCTGCGTTTCGTCGACCAACGGACGTTCGGCGGGCTGGCCGTCTCGGCCGGTGGGGCGCAGCTGCCGGCGGAGATCGCGCACATCGCCCGGGACCCGCTGGACCCGGACTTCTCCGCCACCGACTTCGTCGCGGCGCTGCGCCGACGGCGGACCGAGGTGAAGCGGGCACTGCTCGACCAGACCCTGGTCTCCGGCGTGGGCAACATCTACGCCGACGAGGCGCTCTGGCGGGCGAAGCTGCACGGCAGCCGACCGACGGACGTGCTGACCCGCCCGGCCGGGACACGGCTGCTCGACCAGGTCCGGGACGTGCTCACCGAGGCCATCAGGGCCGGCGGCACCAGCTTCGACGCCCTCTACGTCAACGTCAACGGCGAGAGCGGGTACTTCGACCGGTCGCTGAACGTCTACGGCCGCGAGGGTCAGCCCTGTCCACGCTGCGCGGCGCCGATCCGTCGGGAGGCGTTCATGAACCGCTCCTCGTACAGCTGCCCTCGCTGCCAGCCCCGGCCACGTCGCTGACCGCGGGCGACCCCGCCTGGCAAGCGGCGCCGCCTGCAAGCGACCCCGCCTGGCAAGCGGCGCCGCCTGGCCGCCTACCGCGGGGCGGCGAAGTTCTGCGTCCAGTACGGTCCGTTGCTCGTCGCGATCCCCACGCCGATCTCGGTGAAGGCGCAGTTGAGGATGTTGGCCCGGTGCCCGGGGCTGTTCATCCAGGCGTCCATGACGGCAGCCGGCGACTGCTGGTTCCAGGCGACGTTCTCGCCGTAGGTCCGCCACGTGTAGCCGACCCGGTCCAGCCGGGTGCCGACGTCGCTGCCGTCGCTGCCGGTGTGCGACATGTTGCGGGTGTCGGCCTGGTCCTGGCTGTGTCGCTGGGCCGCGGTCATCAACTTGTCGTCGATCTGGACCGCCCCGCAGCCGGCCTTGCTCCGCTCGGCGTTGACCAGGTCGACGACCTGCTGTGCCTGGCCGCTGACGGCACCACTGTCGGCGGCGGCGGTGGTGGCCCTGGTGGTGGCGCCGCTGCCGGTGCCGCCACGCTCGACGTTGCGGCGCGACGGCGCGCTGGTGGTCCGGTCCGGCGTCGGCGCGGCCTTGCTGGTCCTGGCCGGTGACGGCGTCGGGCTGGCGGTCGAGGGCGAGGGGCTGGCCGACGCGCTCGGCGTCGGCGAAGCGGTGACCGGAGGGCTGGTCGGCGTGCCGGCCAGGGTGTCGGGCTGGGCCGGCAGTGCCGGGGCGCTCTGCTCGGCCAGGCCGGTGAAGTCGGGCAGTTCCTCGTCGCCCGGCAGCAGCAGGGCACCCACTCCCAGGCTCACCACGAGGGTGGCCGCGGCGGCGGCACCACCGATCACGACCGGCCGCGTGAACCGGCGGGGCGGGCGGTGCCGTCCCTGGCTCCGGACGGGCGCGCCGGCGTCGGGCTCGGCGGTCTCGTTGCTCGCGACGACGGTCACCGGCAGTAACGCGGTGACCGGCTCCCGGACCGCCTCCGGGCCGGCGTACCGGGCCGGCGGGGCGGGCCGGTCCGTCGGGACGCCGCGCGGGTCCGTCGGGTCACCTGGCCGGTCTGCCGCGACGCCTGGCCGGTCTGCCGCGACGCCGCGCGGGTCCGTCGGGGCACCGGACGGCTCGGGTGACTGGTCGGGTTCGTCCCCGAACAGGTAGCTCGACCGGGGCTCGGGACGGTCGGTCAACCAGGCCGGCTCGTCGGGGTGCGACTCGGTGCGCCGCTGGGTGCGGTCCTGCTCCGTCGGGTCGGTCCAGCCGTACACGCCGTCTGCCTCCAGGGTCCGGTGATGGGCTGTGGTGACGCTACGTGGGGGGTCGAACAGCAGCAACGTGGCTAAGAAAGAGTTAAGACGAAGACCGCTCGGGCCATGGCCCGAACCCGCGATCCGGGCGTAGAGTGAGGGCGTCCGGACAGAGTGTGTCCGCGCCTGAGGGTGGCCCCGGCAAGTTGACAGGTCGACGTGGAGATGATCTACGGCCTGCGAGAACTTGACGAACGAGGGGGTCTCGGCTCAATATGTAGGTGTCGCCAGTCGCGCCCGGTCGTGCCCGCATATCGCGGGTGATGGCAGTCGCGTACATATTGGGCGCGCGTTGGCCGGCCTTTCCGGCAGCGCATATCAAGGAGTCAGCATGGCGAAGGCCCTCTACGGCCACGTAGGTGCAGCGCCCGACCGGCGTCTGCTCGACGAGGTCACCCGTTTGCGTGCCAGGGTTCAGGCAATGGAGTTCGAGATCACGCGCCTGCGTGCCGAGAACGATCGGCTCGCGGCGGCTGTGTCGGAGGCGGACGACCTCCTCCGGCTGGCCGAGCCGGCGCTGACCTGATCTTCATGGGTTCGCACAACTGAATCGCACCACGCAAAACGCGCGCCGGACACATTCGTGCCGGCGCGCAGCCATGTCCGGGGACCCCCGGTCGACCTTCCGGGGCGGGTCGCGTACCCGAGGGCCCGCAGGGCCGGGTTAGTCTGCGGGTCAACCAGGTCCGCGCAGCCCGCGACGCCTGCGGCGGCCACCGGACGAGGATCGAGAAGGTGCATCTCAAGAGCCTGACGGTGAAGGGGTTCAAGTCCTTCGCCTCCGCCACGACGTTCAAGCTGGAGCCGGGGATCACCTGCGTGGTGGGCCCGAACGGCTCCGGCAAGTCCAACGTCGTCGACGCCATCGCCTGGGTCCTCGGTGAACAGGGCGCCAAGGCCCTGCGGGGCGGCAAGATGGAGGACGTCATCTTCGCCGGCACCGCCGGCCGGGCACCGCTGGGCCGCGCCGAGGTCACCCTCACCATCGACAACACCGACGGCGCGTTGCCGATCGAGTACACCGAGGTCTCCATCACCCGCCGGATGTTCCGCTCCGGTGAGAGCGAGTACGAGATCAACGGCGACTCCTGCCGGTTGCTGGACATCCAGGAGCTGCTCAGTGACTCCGGCATCGGTCGGGAGATGCACATCATCGTCGGCCAGGGGCGGCTCGACGGCATGCTGCACGCCAAGCCGGAGGACCGGCGTTCCTTCATCGAGGAGGCGGCCGGGGTCCTCAAGCACCGCAAGCGCAAGGAGAAGGCGCTGCGCAAGCTCGACGCGATGCAGGTCAACCTCAACCGGTTGACCGACCTCACCGCCGAGTTGCGCCGCCAGCTCAAGCCGCTGGGCCGCCAGGCCGAGGTGGCCCGTCGGGCCGCCGCCATCCAGGCCAACCTGCGCGACGCCCGGCTGCGGCTGCTCGCCGACGACCTGGCCACGCTGCGGGCCACCCTGGACAAGGAGATCGCCGACGAGACCGCGCTGCGGCACCGGCGCGAGCAGGTCGAGGCGGAGCACACCGAGGTGCAGGCCCGCCTCGGTGAGCTGGAGGAGGCGCTCGCCGCCGACGCGCCGCTGCTCGCCGCCGCCCAGGACACCTGGTACAAGCTCTCCGCTCTCGCCGAGCGGTTCCGCTCCATCGAGCAGCTCGCCCGGGAGCGGTTGCGGCACCTCAGCGCCACCGCCGACGACGAACGGCCGGGCCGCGACCCCGACCAGTTGGAGGCCGAGGCCGAGCGGGTCCAGGAGCAGGAGGAGGAGCTGCGTGCGGCGCTCACCGACGACCAGATCCGGCTGGCCGAGGCCGTCGAGTACCGGCAGGAGCTGGAACGGCAGCTCGCCGCGGCCGAACGGGAGCTGGTCGCGGCGGCCAAGGCCATCGCCGACCGGCGGGAGGGGCTGGCCAGACTGACCGGTCAGGTCAACTCGGCCCGGGCCCGGACCACCAGCGCCGGGGAGGAGATCGAGCGGCTCGCCGCCGCCCACGCCGACGCGCTGGCCCGGGCCGAGCAGGCCCAGGCCGAGGTGGACGCGGTCGCCGAGCAGAGCACCGAGGCCGACCGGGACAACGCCGACCTCGACACCCGGCACGCCGAGGCGGTCGCCGCGCAGGAACGGGCCCAGGTGACCGTCCGGTCGTTGACCGACGCCGAACGCGCCGCCGAGAAGGACGCGGCGACCTGGAAGGCCCGCGAGGAGGCCCTCGCCCTCGGCCTGCGACGCAAGGACGGCGCGGGCGCCCTGCTGGCCCGCGCCGACGAGGTTCCCGGCCTGCTCGGCAGCCTCGCCGAGCTGCTCACCGTCGCCCCCGGGCACTCCGCGGCCCTGGCCGCCGCGCTGGGTGGCCTGGCCGACGCGGTCGCGGTCAGCGGCGTGGACGAGGCCGTCGAGGCGATGCGGCTGCTCAAGATCGCCGACGCCGGGCGGGCCGGCCTGCTGGTCGGCAGCCCCGCCGGGCCGGGCATGACCGGCTCCGCCGACGCGCTGCGCCCCCGGCTGCCCGAGCACGCCCGGTGGGCGCCGGACCTCGTCGAGTGCACCGCCGAACTGCGCCCCGCGGTGCACCGGGCGCTGCGCGACGTGGTGCTGGTCGACGACCTGACCGCCGCGTCCGAGCTGGTCGCCGACAATCCGGAGCTGCGGGCGGTCACCGCCGACGGCGACGTCGTCGGGGCGTACGCGGCGGCCGGTGGGTCGGCCAAGGCGCCCAGCTTCATCGAGGTCACCGCCGCCGTCGAGGAGGCCCGGGCCAACCGGCTCGCCGCCGAGCACGGCGCCGCCGAACTCCGGGACCAGATCGTCGAGGCCCGCGCCGAGCTGGCCGGGGCCAAGGAGGCGGTGCAGCACGCCGCCGCCGCCAAGCGGGAGGCCGAGAGCCACCGCAACGCCGCCGCCCGCCGGCTCGCCGAGCTGGGCGCGGCGGCCCGGTCGGCCAGGGCCGAGACGGACCGGCTGGGCGAGTCCCGGTCCCGCGCCGAGGCGGCCCGGGAACGCGACCTGACCACCTTGGCCGAGCTGGCCGAACGGCTCCGGTTGGCCGAGGAGACCCCGGCCGACGCCGAGCCGTCGACCGAGGACCGTGACCAGCTCGCCGCTACGGTGCCGCAGGCGCGGCAGAACGAGATGGAGGTCCGGCTCGCGGTGCGTACCGCCGAGGAGCGGGTCTCCTCGATCGCCGGCCGCGCCGACTCGCTGCGCCGGCAGGCCACCGCGGAACGGGCCGCCCGGGAACGCGCGGCGGCCCGGCGGGCGGCGCGTACCCGGGGGGCGGGGATCGCCCGCGCCGTGGCCGGCGGCGCGCGGACGGCGCTGGCCCACCTGACCACCTCGATCGCGCGGGCCGAGGAGCATCGCGACGCCGTGGCGCGCGAACGGGCCACCCGCGAGGCGGAGCTCTCCGAGGTACGCGGTGCGGCGAAACGGCTCGGCGCGGAGCTGGAGCGGCTGACCGGCCAGGTGCACCGCGACGAGGTGGCCCGGGCCGAGCAGCGGCTGCGCATCGAGCAGCTGGAGGCCAAGGCGGCCGAGGACTTCGGCCTGGACGTGGCCACCCTGATCGGCGAGTACGGCCCGACCCAGCCGGTGCCACCGACCCAGGTCGACGTGGCGACCGCCGAGCGGGACGGGCTGCCGGTGCCCGAGCCGGTCGACTACGAGCGTCCGGTGCAGGAGAAGCGGGCCGCCAAGGCCGAACGCGAGCTGGCCCTGCTCGGCAAGGTCAACCCGTTGGCGCTGGAGGAGTTCGCCGCGTTGGAGGAACGCTACAAGTTCCTCTCCGAGCAGTTGGAGGACCTCAAGGCCACCCGCCGGGACCTGCTCACCGTGGTCTCCGACGTGGACGCCCGGATCCTGGAGGTCTTCGCCAGCGCCTTCGCCGACACCGCCCGCGAGTTCGAGCAGGTCTTCACCGTGCTCTTCCCCGGCGGCGAGGGGCGGCTGATCCTCACCGAACCCGACGACCTGCTGACCACCGGGGTCGAGGTGGAGGCCCGGCCGCCGGGCAAGAAGATCAAGCGGCTCTCGCTGCTCTCCGGCGGGGAGCGGTCGCTGACCGCGGTGGCGATGCTGGTGGCGATCTTCCGGGCCCGGCCCAGCCCGTTCTACATCATGGACGAGGTGGAGGCGGCGCTCGACGACGTCAACCTTGGTCGGTTGATCACGTTGCTGGCACAGTTGCGGGAGAAGAGCCAGTTGATCGTGATCACTCACCAGAAGCGGACGATGGAGGTCGCCGACGCGCTCTACGGGGTCACCATGCGCAGCGGGGTGACCCAGGTGATCAGTCAACGGATCAACCGGACCGAGGGGGAGGACTAATCTAGTGGCTCGGGAACGCGCGACAGCGCTCCTGGTGGACCTCGACGGGGTGCTGCGTCGGTTCGACCCGGCCGTGGCGGCCGGGGTGGAGCGGGAGTACGGGCTCTCCGACGGGGTGCTGGGTGAGATCGCCACCCAGTGGGGGCGGCTGCAGCCGGTGCTCACCGGCCGGGTCAGCCACGCCGAGTGGATGAGCAGCGTCGCCGACGCGCTCGCCGACTCGGTGGGTGACCCCGAGCGGGCCCGGACGGCGGTCGCCCAGTGGCAGCGCTACCGGGGCGAGGTGGACCCGGAGGTGCTCGCCTTCCTCCGCGAGGTGCGGGCCACCGGGATCCGGGTCGGGCTGGGCACCAACGCCACCGACGTGCTCGACGCCGACCTGACCGCGCTGGGGCTGGCCGACGAGTTCGACGTGGTGGTCAACTCCTCGGTGGTCGGGTTCAACAAGCCGGCGAAGGAGTACTTCCAGGCAGCCTGCGCCGCGTTGGCGACCGCACCGGCCCGGGTGCTCTTCGTCGACGACGAGGACTGGGCGATCCGGGGCGCGCGGGTGGCCGGGCTGTCGGCGTACCGGTGGAGTGGTCCGGCGGGCCTGCGTTACCTGCGGGCCGCGCTGACGCCGGCCGGCTGAGCCACCGGCTGGCGGTTCGGGCCCGGCAGTGGCCTGTCGGCGCCGACCAGGATCGGGCTGCCGGCGGCCGGTGCCGACGGCTGCCGCGCGACCTCGTCGGCGGGCGGGTCGTCGTGGTGCCGGCGCAGCGGCACCTCCCTGATCAGGCTCACCGCGACCAGGGCGATCAACCCGAACGGGGCGGCGGCCAGGAAGATGTCCCCGGCGCCGTCGCCGTACGCGCTCTCCACCACCGCGCGTACCGGCGCGGGCAGCGCGTTGACGTCGGGCAGGGTGCCGCCGGCGTCGATGGCCGGCACACCGAGCCGGGCCAGGCCGTCGCTGAGGTAGCCGGTGACCCGGGTCGACAGCAACGCGCCGAGGGCCGAGACGCCGACCGCGCCACCGAGGGTACGGAAGAAGGCGACAAGTGAGCTGGCCGCGCCGAGCTCGTGCGGGCCCACGCTGTTCTGCACCACCAGCACCAGGTTCTGCATGGTCAGGCCCAGTCCCACGCCGACCAGGACCAGGTATCCGCTGAGCAGCACCAGGTTGGTGTCGGCGCGCAGCGTGCCCAGCAGCGTGAAGCCGACGGTGAGCAGCGCGGAGCCGGCGACCAGGTACCGCTTCCACCGGCCGGTGCGGCTGATCACCTGGCCGACCACGGTGGAGGCGATCAGCAGGCCGAGGATCATCGGCAGCGTCATCAGACCTGCCACGGTCGGGCTCTGCCCCCGGCTGACCTGGAAGTACTGGCCGAGGAAGACCGAGACGCCGAACATGCCGACGCCGACCGCGACGCTGGCGACGGTGGCCAGGGTGATGGTCCGCGAGCGGAACAGGTGCGGGGGGATGACCGGTTCGGCGGCCCGGGTCTCCACCAGCACCGCGAGCGCGCCGAGGAGTACCGCGCCGGACACCATGGCCAGACTCGGCCAGGAACCCCAGGCGAACCGGTCACCGGCGAGGGTGACCCAGATCAGCAGCGTCGAGACGGCGGCGGTGATCAGCGTGGCACCCGTCCAGTCGATCTTCGCCTTCCGGCGGACCACCGGCAGGTGCAGGGTCCGCTGCAACACCACCAGGGCGGCCAGGGCGAACGGCACCCCGACGTAGAAGCACCAGCGCCAGCCGAGCCACGGGGTGTCGACGATGACGCCACCGATCAGCGGGCCGCCGATGGTCGCCACCGCCATCACCGCCCCGAGGTAGCCGCTGTAGCGGCCCCGCTCCCGGGGCGTGATCATCGTCGCCATGATCACCTGGGCCAGCGCGGTGAGGCCGCCCGCGCCGATGCCCTGCAACACCCGGCAGGCGATCAACTGGCCGGTGCTCTGGGAGAGCCCGGCCAGCACCGACCCGATCAGGTAGATCACCAGGGAGAGCTGGACCAGTGTCTTCTTGTTGGTCAGGTCGGCGAGTTTGCCCCAGATCGGGGTGGTCGCGGTGGTTGCCAGCAGGGCCGAGGTGATCACCCAGGTGTACGCCGACTGGCCGCCGTGCAGTTCGGTGATGATCCGTGGCAGCCCGTTCGTGACGACCGTGGAGGAGAGGATCGCGACGAACATCCCCAGCAACAGCCCGGAGAGTGCCTCCAGGATCTGCCGGTGGCTCATCTGGACCGGGGTCGTACGGATGGTTGCCGCCTGGGTCATCGTGCCGTGCCTCCGCCGGGTGTCGAACTGGGTGCCTGAGGCAACCGTATGACTTTGTTGCCTCAAGCAACAACTTGGGACGTCGCGGATCTGTTCCCGCCACCGGTGGTGTCGGCCCTCGTGGTGACCGCCACCGGCGGTCTCAACCCTGGCTGTGGCTGCCCCAGGCGTCGTTGAAGCGGCTCAACAGCCGGGCGAAGTCCGCCACGTCCTGTTCCGGCCAGCCGTGCACGGTGCGCCAGATCTGGCCCAGCCGGGAGTCGCGGGCGGCGTCGAACCGGTGCTGCCCCTGCTCGGTGAGGCTGAGCTGGGCGGCCCGTCGGTCGGTGGGATCCGGATCCCGCCGGACCAGCCCGAGCGCCTCCAGCCCCTGGATCTGCCGGCTCAGCGTGCCCTTGCCGATGCCCAACCGCTCGGCCAGCTCGGTCAGCCGGATCGAGCCGCACCGGCGCAGCCAGAGCAGCAGCCCGTACGCGTTGGGTTCGAGGTTGGGGTGCACCTCCCGGGCGATCTCCCAGGAGATGGCCCGACCCCGGCGCAGCAGGGCGGTCAGCTCGTGCTCCACCGCCCGCAGCGGCTCCGGCAGGTCCTCGTCCACACCGAGAAAGAGTACGGTGGCGGCCCGCCCGGCGGTTCCCCGTCCACTCCCCGTCCACTCCCCGTCCACTCCCCGTCCGCCGGCGGCAGATGTTTGCAAGGGGCCCCTGCACCACCGAAAGCGATAGGAAGGGGCCCTTCCTTACACCTCAGGTGAGGTGGTGGTGGGCTACCGGGCGTAGCTCGCCGTCGCCGGTGGTGCCCTCGATGGTCACCGCCGCCGACCGGCCCTCGTGCCGCAGGGTGCTCACCGCGTTGCCGAAGTACGGCCCGGCCAGCTTGCGCCACCGCACGGTCGGGCGACGGACCCCGGCGGCGCGGGCCAGGGCGCGGGCGGCCGACGCCGGCCCGGCCGCCCAGCCCAGCTTCATCACCGGGCGCATCCCGGCCGGCACCTGGTTGTGGATCGGCGAGCAGGTGAGCTGGTGCACCGGGGTGCGCATCTCCGGCTCGGCGAACTGCGCCCGGGCCACGTACGAGTGGTGGACGTCGCCGCCGAGCACGCTGATCGACGCCGGTGGGGCGTACGCCGGACCGGCGCCTACCCGGTCGCCGGAGGTGCCCGGCTGCCCGCTGCCGATCCGCACGAAGAGCGCGCCCAGCGCGTCGAAGGAGCGACGGAACGCCGCCCAGTGTTCCAGGTCCAGCGCGCGGCGCAGGCTCTCCCCGAACTTGGCCACCCAGGCCCGGTCGGACTCGGCCAGCCGCTCGTTCCACGACTCCACGTGGTGGATGCCCGGCGGCAGCAGCCAGGGCAGCGAGGAGCCCACCACCAGGTGGTCGTAGACGCCGTGGGCCCGGTCGACGAACCAGGACCACTCGCCGGCGGGCAGCATCGCCCGGTGACCGGGCTCCAGCACCCGGCTGCACCGGTTGTCCAGCATCACCAGCCGGGTGCGGCCCAGGTCCAGCGAGTAGCTCCACTGGTACTGCACGGCCCGCCAGCGGTCGTTGTCGTGGGCCACGTCCGACTCGGTGTCCACCCGGGCGCCGAACTCGCGCAGCACCTCGGTGGCGTCCTCGGCGGCGGTGATCTTGGCGTACAGCGGGTCGGCGGTGATCTCGTCCGGCGACAGGTTGCCCAGGTGCTGGTACACCCAGTACGAGGCCAGTCCGCTGGCGATCCGCTCGGCCCACCACGGCTGCTCCCGCATGTCCGCGCGCCAGGCCGCGGAGGTGTTCCAGTCGTCGATGACCTCGTGGTCGTCGAAGATCATCACGCTCGGCACGGTGGAGAGCAGCCAGCGGATCTCCGGGTCCCGCCACGACTCCAGGTACAGCTTGGTGTACTCGTCGAAGCTGACCACCTGGTCTGCCGGGGCGTCCTTGGGCCGCCGCCGGCGGCGCTTGAGCAGCCGCTGCATCGTCGGTGAGGTCTCGTCTGCGTACACCTGGTCGCCGAGGAGCACCAGCAGGTCGGGCCGGCCGGCCTCACCGGCCGCGGTCATCATCCGCCGGGCGTACGCGTCGAGGGCGTCCGGGGGCAGCTTGCGGGTGGTGGCGTGCTGGGTGGTCTCCCGGCACGAGCCGAAGATCATCCGTACCGGCTGGTCGCGGTCGTCGGCGGCCCGGGTGCGGATGACGCTCGGCGGGAACTCGCTCTCCGGCAGCGGCCAGGCCACCTCGTCGCCGATCGACACCTGGTAGGTCGTGGCGCTGTCAGGGGTGAGCCCCTCCACCACCACCAACGCGTAGTGGTGGTCGTACGCGGAGAAGGTGGGGGCGCTGCCGGTGGCGCCGTCGGCGGTGCGGACGGTGACCACGGCGGGCCCGCTCGTCTCCACCCAGATCGTCGCCCTGGTGTCGACGACCCGTCGCAGCAACGGGCCGATCAGCAGGCGGGACTCAGGCATGCGGGAACTCCTCGGGGTGAGACGATCTCTTATTTGTACCCGCTCGGCCGGCCCGCCACCCCCTGCCAGCGGCAGCGTACCCGCTGGTCGAGCGGTTGCCGGGTGCGGTGCCTGGGACGCCGTCGCCGCCATCTGACAGGATTTCGGCATGGATTACCTCCTCATCGCCCTCGCGCTGCTCGGTGTGCTGATCCTGGGCGGCATCGGACTGGTGGTGCCGCGGCTGCGCCGCCGGCAGGAGCCACCGCCGGCACCGGTCGAGCCGGAGCGGACGGCGCCGGAGGTCCAGGCGCCGGAGGCCGACCTCTCCACCGGGGTCGTGGTGGAGGCTCCACCGGTGGTCGAGGCGCCCGCGCCGACCCTGGAGGTCCCCGAGCCGACCGCCGGCCGGCTGATCCGGCTGCGGTCGCGGCTCTCCCGCTCGCAGAACGCCTTCGGCAAGGGGCTGCTCGGCCTGCTCAGCCGGGACCACCTGGACGAGGACGCCTGGGAGGAGATCGAGGACAGCCTGATCACCGCGGACGTCGGCATCGACGCCACCCGGGAGATCGTCGACCGGCTGCGTGAGCGTACCCGGGTCCTCGGCACCCGCTCGGCCGTCGAACTGCGGGCGCTGCTCGCCGCCGAGCTGGTGAACGCCCTCGACCCGGAGCTGGACCGGTCGCTGAACACCACAGGTAAGCCGGACGCCCCGGCGGTGTTGCTGGTGGTCGGGGTCAACGGGGCCGGCAAGACCACCACCTGCGGCAAGATCGCCCGGGTGCTGGTCGCCGACGGCCGTACCGTGCTGCTCGGCGCCGCCGACACGTTCCGGGCCGCCGCCGCCGACCAGTTGCAGACCTGGGGTGGCCGGGTGGGTGCCGAGACGGTACGCGGGCCGGAGGGTGCCGACCCGGCAAGCGTCGCCTTCGACGCGGTCCGGCGGGGCATCGACACCGGCGTGGACACCGTGCTGATCGACACCGCCGGGCGGCTGCAGAACAAGATCGGCCTGATGGACGAGCTGGGCAAGGTCAAGCGGGTGGTGACCAAGCACGGCCCGATCGACGAGACGCTGCTCATCCTGGACGCCACCACCGGGCAGAACGGTCTGGAGCAGGCCCGGGTCTTCACCGAGGTGGTCAACGTCACCGGGGTGGTGCTCACCAAGCTCGACGGCACCGCCAAGGGCGGCATCGTGATCGCCGTGCAACGCAAGCTCGGCATCCCGGTGAAGCTGGTCGGCCTGGGTGAGGGGCCGGACGATCTGGCGCCCTTCGAGCCGACCCAGTTCGTCGACGCGCTGCTCGGCACCGAGCCGCTCGCCCGGGACGCGTAACCTCGGGTGACCATCGACGATCGCACCTTCACCGGGTGGCGTGATCCGCGCCAGTCGGGGCCGCGCCTCGGGAGACCGTACGTGACTTCGCAGGAGATCCCGCTGCACGGCGGGAACGTCAGCACCGTGGTCCGGGTGGGCGACACCGTCCGGCGTAACGCCGGCCCGTGGACACCGGCCGTGCACGCCCTGTTGCGCCACCTGGAGTACGTCGGCTTCAGCGGTGCGCCCCGCGCGCTGGGCATGGACGAGCGCAACCGGGAGGTGCTGTCGTACCTGGAGGGGGAGTGCGGGGAGTACCCGCTCGCCGGGCACTGGGTGACCGACGAGGCGCTGGTGACGGTCGCCACCATGCTGCGGATGTTCCACGACGCCCAGTACGGTTTCGTGCCCCCGCCCGGGGCGGTCTGGCGCTCGTTCGGCCCGCCGCCGCCGGACACCGAGGTGATCTGCCATCACGACGCCGCCCCGCACAACGTGATCTGGCGACCGGACGGCACCCTCGGGCTGATCGACTTCGACCTCGCCTCGCCCGGCGCGCGGATCTACGACGTCGCCTACGCCGCCTGGACCTGGGTGCCGATCTTCTCCGACCGGGACTCGATAACCCTGGGCTGGAAGCGCCCGGACCGGCCGCGCCGGCTGCGGCTCTTCGCCGACGCGTACGGGCTGATCCCCCGGGACCGGCACCGGCTGATCCGGACCATCCGCAAGCGGATCGTCGACCACGTCGAGGGGATCCGGCGGATGGCCGCCGCCGGCGAGCCGGCTTTCGTCCGGATCGTGCACAAGGGTCACCTTCGTCGCCCCATGCGTGACCTGCGCCTGCTCGACTACGAGCGGCACGCCCTGGAGCACGCGCTGCGCTGACCGGGTCGGGGAGACCCCCTCCACCGACCGGTCCGCCGACCTCGGCCGTTGTGCCGATGGTGCGGTTTTCTTCACACGTTGGAAACAAGCCGTCACGCCTTGGAAATCGACGGGGCACGTTCCGTGAAACAGCCGCCGGAGAGAGTTCCGCGCAACCGGCGTACGGGCGACGCTGCCCCGGAAGCCGCGAAGGAGGGAACCCCACTTTTAGGAGGCCAGCGTGCCTGAAGCACCGACGATCGATACCGGCAACACCGCGTGGTTGCTGATATCGAGCGCGATCGTGTTGCTCATGACGCCGGGTCTGGCGCTGTTCTACGGCGGCCTGAACCGGTCCAAGGGCGTGCTCAACATGATGATGATGAGTTTCTCCGCGATGGGGCTCATCAGTATTCTCTGGCTCTTTTACGGCTTCAGCATCGCCTTCGGCGATGACCAGGGCGGAGTGATCGGCAACGTCGGTCAGTACCTCGGCACCAAGACCTTCATGGCCGAGACCGACCTCTGGGGCGAGACCGGCATCCCGCTCTACGTCTTCATGGCCTTCCAGATGATGTTCGCCGTCATCACCGTCGCGCTGATCAGCGGCGCGATCGCCGACCGGGCCAAGTTCTCCGGCTGGCTGCTCTTCGCCTTCGGCTGGGCCACCCTGGTCTACTTCCCGGTGGCGCACTGGGTGTGGGGCGGTGGCTTCATCGGCGCCGGCCTCGGCGCCCTGGACTTCGCCGGTGGCACCGCGGTGCACATCAACTCCGGTGCCGCGGCCCTGGCCCTGGCGCTGGTGCTCGGCAAGCGGCTCGGCTGGCCCCGCGAGGCCATGAAGCCGCACAACGTGCCGATGGTCGCCCTCGGCGCCGGTCTGCTCTGGTTCGGCTGGTTCGGCTTCAACGCCGGCTCCGAGCTGACCGCCGATTCGACCACCGCGATCGCCTTCCTGAACACCCAGATCTGCGCCGGCGCCGCCGTGCTCGGCTGGCTGATCGTGGAGAAGGTGCGTGACGGCAAGCCGACCCTGGTCGGTGCCTCCTCCGGCGCCGTCGCCGGTCTGGTCGCGATCACCCCGGCCTGTGCCTTCGTCGCCCCCTGGGCGGCGGTCCTGCTCGGCCTGGTCGCCGGTGCGGTCTGCGCCCTGGCGGTCAGCCTGAAGTACAAGCTCGGCTACGACGACGCCCTCGACGTGGTGGGCGTGCACTTCGTCGGTGGCTGGATCGGCTGCCTCTGGATCGGCCTCTTCGGCACCAGCTCGGTCAGTTCGCTGGTGGAGAACGAGGGCCTGTTCTACGGCGGCGGGGTCAGCCTGCTCGGCGTCCAGGCGCTGAGCGCCCTGATCGTCACGGCGTACTCCTTCGTGGTGGCCTTCGCGCTCGGCTTCGTCATCAACAAGACCATCGGGTTCCGGGTCTCCGCCGAGGACGAGGTCAACGGCATCGACCTCAGCGAGCACGCGGAGAGCGGCTACGACCTGAGCCCGGCCGGTGGCAGCTCGGGTGGGGCGTTCGCGATGGCCGGCATCGGCACCCCCGCTGCCGCGTCGAGCACCACGCCGGAGGCGGAGCCCGCCGTTCCGGCCAACGAGAAGGTCGCCGGTTAACGTTCCTGCTATGGAGGGGTTGGACATGAAGCTGGTGACCGCGGTCATCAAGCCGTACCAGCTGGACGCGGTGAAGGAGGCGCTGCACGCCCTCGGCGTGGCCGGCCTGACCGTCAGCGAGGTCCAGGGGTACGGCCGGCAGAAGGGGCACACCGAGGTCTACCGGGGTGCCGAGTACACGGTCGAGTTCCTGCCCAAGATCCGGGTGGAGGTGCTCACCGACGAGATCGACGTCGAGAAGATCGTCGACGCGATCGTGGGCGCCGCCCGGACCGGCAAGATCGGTGACGGCAAGGTGTGGGTGACCGGAGTCGAGGAGGTCGTCCGGGTCCGTACCGGTGAACGCGGCCTCGACGCACTCTGAGTCGGAGCTGCCACCATGGCCTCGTCGATCAGGAAGAACGTGTCTGCATCCGCCCCGGGCGGTGACGCGCGACGCCTGGTCGACGAGGCCGTCGGCGTGCCCGGCGGGGTGGGGGCGTCGGCCCGGGCGGCCCGGGCCGATGCGTACGACCGTTGGTTGGGTTCGCTGCTGCCGGCCCGGCCCGGGGTGGCCCTGGTCGCCGTCGGCGGGCTCGGCCGGCGCCAGTGCGCCCCCTACGGCGATCTCGACCTGGTGCTGTTGCACGCCGGCGTGCCCGGCGTCGACGAGCTGGCCGCGTCGCTGTGGTACCCGATCTGGGACGCCGGGGTCCGGCTGGACCACTCGGTGCGCACCGTCGCCGAGGCGCTGTCGGTGGCCCAGGACGACGTCAAGGTCGCCCTCGGCCTGCTCGACGCCCGGTACGTCGCCGGTGACCGCGAGCTGGCCGACTCGCTGATCCGCACCGCCGCCGACCACTGGCGGCGCACCGCCGTCCGTCAGCTCCCCGGGCTGCGGGAGATCACCCTGGCCCGCTGGCAGGCCCACGGTGAGCTGGCCTTCCTGCTCGAAGGTGACCTCAAGGAGGCCGCCGGAGGGCTGCGCGACGTGGGCATCCTGCGGGCGATCGCCACCGCCGGGGTCACCGACGCGCTCCGCCCGGCGGTGCACGCCGCGCACCGCCGGCTGCTGGACACCCGCGACGCCCTGCACCAGCAGGTCGGCCGCCGGGTGGACCGACTGCTCGCCCAGGAACGCGACGGCGTCGCCGCCCTGCTCGGCCTGCGCGCCCCCGACATCGTCACCGACCCGGGCACGGGCCGGCCCGGCGACGGTGGGCCGGACGCGGCGGTGGCCGGCGACGGTGGGCCGGGCGTGGGCCTGACCGGCGGCGGTGCGCTGACCGGCGACGGTGGTCCGGGTCTGGTCCGCGACGGTGACCTGGTGCTGCGGCGGGTCGCCGGGGACGCCCGGACGGTCGGGCACGCCCTCGACGACGCCTGGCGGGCCGCCGACCGGATGCGCTCCGGGCGACGCCGCGGGATCCCCGGGCCGCCGGTGCGTCGACCCGTGGCCCGGGACGTGGTCGAGCACGACGGCGAGCTGGTACTGGCCCGTACCGCCATCGGCGCCCGCCCCGACCCCAGCCTGTCGCTGCGGGTGGCCGCGGCGGCGGCCACCACCCGGCTGCCCATCGCCCGGGCCACCTGCGAGTGGCTGGCGGCGTACTGCCCGGCGCTGCCCGCCCCCTGGCCGCCGGAGGCCCGCGCCGCGCTGCTCACCCTGCTCGGCGCGGGGGCCGGCCTGGTGCCGGCCTGGGAGGCCTGCGACCGGTACGGCCTGGTCGACCGTTGGCTGCCGGAGTGGACCCGGCTGCGCAGCCTGCCCCAGCACAACCCGGTGCACCGGTTCACCCTCGACCGGCACCTGGTGCAGACCGCGTACGAGGCGAGCCGGCACACCCGTGACGTCGACCGTCCCGACCTGCTGCTGCTCGGCGCGTTCCTGCACGACATCGGCAAGGGCCTCGGCGGCGACCACAGCCTGGTCGGCGCACCGATCGCCGAGGCGATGGCCGCCCGGACGGGACTGCCGGCGACGGAGGCGGCGCTGATCGGCACCCTGGTCCGGCTGCACCTGCTCCTGCCGGACGTGGCCACCCGCCGGGACCTCTCCGACCCCAAGACCATCGCCGGGGTGGCCGAACGGGTAGGCGACACCACCACCCTGGACCTGCTGCACGCGCTGGTACGCGCCGACGCCGCCGCCACCGGCCCGGCCGCCTGGTCGGACTGGAAGGGACGGCTGGTCGCCGAACTCGTCTCCCGGGTGCGTACCGCCCTGGACACCGGGGTGGTGCCGGCGCCACCGGACCCGGATCCGGCGCTGGTGGCCGGGCCACTGCCGGTCGTACACCTGGCTGCCGACCGGGTGTCGGTGGCCGCGGCGGACCGACGCGGCCTGCTCGCGACGGTGGCCGGTTGCCTGGCCCTGCACCGGCTGGAGGTGCTCGCCGCGGATGCCGCCACGGTCGACGGCCGGGCCCTGGTCCAGTTCCGGGTGCAGCCCCGGTACGGGCTCGCACCCGACCCGATCGCGCTCACCGCCGACCTGCGCCGGGCCGTCAACGGCGACGTCTCGGTCACCCAACGGCTGCGCGGCCGGGCGCTGGCCGCCCGGGGCGAGGGAGCCGCCCCGCGGGTGGTCTGGCACCGGGAGGCGGCCACCGACGCGGTCCTGCTGGAACTGCGCGCGGCCGACGCCGCCGGCCTGCTCTACCGGGTCGCCTGCGCGCTGGACGAGGCCGGCGCCCAGGTCCGGGCGGCCCGGATCGCCACCCTCGGCGCCGACGTGGTGGACACCTTCTACCTGGTCGGCGGCGCCCCCACCGACCCCGAACGGGCCCGCTTGGAGGCCGCCGTCCTCACCGCGGTGTAAGGAAGGGCCCCCTGTTAACGCATTCGGTAGAGAAGGGTTCCCCTCTCACCGTCCACGCCCGGCGGGCCGGCCGACCGTGGGCCGGCGCTCAGCGGGGGATACGCGTGGCGGGATACCCTAACGGTGACCGGACCTGCCCGGTCGCGTTGTGCCCGCCGGAACGACTGACAAACGGGATGTTCGCGTGTTTGACACCTTGAGTGACCGCCTGTCCGGGATCTTCACGAAGCTTCGCGGCAAGGGCCGGCTCACCGACGCCGACATCGACGCCACCGCGCGCGAGATCCGGATGGCGTTGCTGGAGGCCGACGTCGCGCTGCCGGTGGTCAAGGGCTTCATCGCGAACGTCAAGGAGCGGGCCCGCAGCGCGGAGGTCTCCCAGGCGCTCAACCCGGCCCAGCAGATCATCAAGATCGTCAACGAGGAGCTGGTGAACGTCCTCGGCGGCGAGGGCCGGCGGTTGCAGTTCGCCAAGCAGCCACCGACGGTGATCATGCTCGCCGGCCTGCAGGGCTCCGGTAAGACCACCCTCGCCGGCAAGCTGGCCCGCTGGCTCAAGGGCCAGGGCCACCAGCCGCTGCTGGTCGCCGCCGACCTGCAGCGCCCCAACGCCGTCGGGCAGCTCCAGGTGCTCGGTGGCCGGGCCGGGGTCGAGGTGTACGCCCCGGAGCCCGGCAACGGCACCGGTGACCCGGTGCAGGTGGCGCGGGCCTCGATCGAGCACGCCCGGCGGGCCGCCCGGGACATCGTCATCGTCGACACCGCCGGCCGGCTCGGTATCGACGCCGACATGATGCGGCAGGCCGCCGACATCCGGGACGCGGTACAGCCGGACGAGGTCATCTTCGTCATCGACGCGATGGTCGGTCAGGACGCCGTGCGTACCGCCGAGGCGTTCCGCGACGGTGTCGGCATCACCGGTGTGGTGCTCTCCAAGCTCGACGGCGACGCCCGGGGTGGCGCGGCCCTGTCGGTGCGGGAGGTCACCGGGCAGCCGATCCTCTTCGCCTCCACCGGCGAGAAGCTGGAGGACTTCGACGTCTTCCACCCCGACCGGATGGCCAGCCGGATCCTCGGCATGGGCGACGTCCTCACTCTGATCGAGCAGGCCGAGCAGGCCTTCGACACCGATCAGAAGGAGAAGATGACCGCCAAGCTGATGGGCGGTGAGCAGTTCACCCTGGAGGACTTCCTCGACCAGCTGATCGCGGTCCGGCGGATGGGCCCGATCGCCAACGTGCTGGCCATGATGCCCGGCATGGGGCAGATGAAGGACCAGCTCGGTGAGCTGGACGACAAGCACTTCGACCGGGTCACCGCGATCATCCGGTCGATGACCCCGGCCGAGCGGAGCACCCCGAAGATCATCAACGGCTCCCGGCGGGCCCGGATCGCCGCCGGCTCCGGGGTCACCGTGATGGACGTCAACCAGCTGCTCAACCGCTTCGCCGACGCGCAGAAGATGATGAAGCAGATGGGCGGCATGATGGGCCTGCCCGGCGGCGGTCGACGCAAGGCGACCAAGTCGCCGAAGAACAAGCGCAAGGGCACCAAGGGCGGCAACCGGCCGCGCGCCGGGGCGCAGGGTGGGCTGCCTCCGGGCTTCCCGGGCGGCATGCCGCAGCTGCCGCCGGGGATGAACCCGGACGACCTGGCCGGCCAGGGGCTGCCGCCGGGCTTCAAGCTTCCGAAGATCGACTTCAACAAGCTCGGCAAGGGGGACAAGGGCCCGCGCTGACGCGTGTCGGTGACGGCGGGCGACCTCGTGGACGCTTAGGGTGAGGTCTCCTCTGGAAGGAGGAGTCATGACCGTGGCACCCATCCTGCCCGAGCGCTCGGAGTGGACGGTCGACGACCTCGGCGACCTGCCGAAGGACCTTCCGTACGAACTGATCAACGGAAGGTTGATCGTGCCGTCCCCCACCGCGCTCCACCAGGACCTCTGCGTCTGCCTGCTGCTGGCGCTCGGAGTCGACTGCCCGCCCGACCTCATGGTCAGCATCGACCTGTCCATGCAGGTCGACCGGCGCAACGAACCCCGTCCGGACGTGGTCGCCATCCGGCGGGAGCACGCCGACCGCAGCCCGGTACCGATCGCCGACGCGCCGCTGGTGGTCGAGGTGATCTCCCCGTCCTCGGTCTTCCGGGACATGTACGACAAGGCCCGGGTCTACGCCCGCGCCGGGGTACGGACCTACTGGGTGGTCGAGCCGCTGCACGAGCGGATGACGCTCACCGAGTTCGTGCTCGGCCCGAGGGGCGAGTACGAGGCAGCCACCCACACCGAGGACCTCTTCGTCACCGAGCGGCCCTGGAAGGTCTCGGTCGACCTGCCGGCGTTGACCGCCCGCCGGGCCGGTCTGCTGACCCGCGACGGGCAGTGATCCGGTAGGACTGTGCACATGGCTCTGCATGTGCGCGGTGTGCTCCTGCCCGACGACGAGGTCCGGGACATCTGGCTGGTCGGTGACCGGGTCACCTTCGAACCACAGCCCGGCGCGGAGACGATCGTCGACCGGGGGTTCGTCCTGCCCGGTCTGGTCGACGCGCACTGCCACCTCGGCATCGCCCGGGGCGGCACCCCGATCACCTCGCTCGACCAGGCCCGCGCGCTGGGCCGGACCGACCGGGACGCCGGGGTGCTGGCGATCCGGGACGCCGGTTCGCCGTACCCGTACCCGGAACTCGACGACGACCCGGAGTTGCCGCGCCTGGTCCGCGCGGGCCGGCACATCGCCCCGCCCCGGCGCTACCTGCGCGACATCGGCATCGAGGTGGACGCGGCGCAGGTCGCCGCGACCGTGGCCGAGCAGGCCCGGGCCGGCAACGGCTGGGTCAAGCTGGTCGGCGACTGGATCGACCGGGGCATCGGCGACCTCGCTCCGGCCTGGGACGCCGCCACGATGACCGCGGCCGTGGCGGCCGCGCACGCCGCCGGGGTACGCGCCGCGGTGCACACCTTCTCCGAGTCGGCCGTCGAGATCATGGTGCGGGCCGGGGTCGACTCGGTCGAGCACGGCACCGGGCTGAGCCTGGACGTGATCGACGAGATGGCCCGCCGGGGTACCGCGCTGATCCCCACCATGATCAACATCCGGACCTTCGGCGGGATCGCCGACACCGCCCGCCCCAAGTTCCCCGGGTACGCCGACCACATGATCGCCCTGCGGGACCGCTTCCCCGAGGTCGTCCGGGCCGCCCACGAGGCCGGGGTGCCGATCTACGTGGGCACCGACGCCGGCGGTGGCATCGACCACGGGCTGGCCGCCGAGGAGATGCTCCTGCTGCACGAGCAGGCCGGAATGCCCGTACCCGAGGTGTTGGCCGCCGCCTCCTGGCGGGCCCGGCAGTGGCTCGGCCTGCCCGGCCTGGTCGAGGGTGGCCTGGCCGACCTGGTCGTCTACCCGGACGACCCCCGACGGGACCTGCGGGTCGTCCGCGCCCCCTCCCACCTCGTCCTGCGGGGTCGCCCCCGGCGGCCCTGACCGGTCGCCGCGCCGGGTCGCCGCTGACCGGTCGCCCCTGGCCGGTCGTGGCGGCGGTTTCCCGGAGGTGGCGGGGTCGTGGCGACGGAAGGCCACGACAGCCAGGAAACCGTCGCATCGGGCTCCCGGGCGCGGGTCCGGGGTGGGTCCCGCATAGGATGTGCGGTCATGGCTCGCGTGCTCACTCCCCGTGCGGAGGACTTTCCCCGCTGGTACCAGGATCTGATCGCCAAGGCGAAGCTGGCCGACAACGGCCCGGTGCGCGGAACGATGGTGATCCGACCGGCCGGCTACGCCATCTGGGAGCGGATGCAGGCCGAGATGGACGCCCGGATCAAGGCGGCCGGCGCGGAGAACGCGTACTTCCCGCTGTTCATTCCGGAGAGCTACCTCAAGCGGGAGGCCCAGCACGTCGAGGGCTTCTCGCCGGAGCTGGCCGTGGTCACCCACGGTGGCGGCAAGCAGCTGGCTGAGCCGGTCGTGGTCCGCCCCACCAGCGAGACGGTGATCGGCGAGTTCATGGCCAAGTGGGTCGACTCGTACCGGGATCTGCCGTTGCTGCTCAACCAGTGGGCGAACGTGGTCCGCTGGGAGCTGCGGCCCCGGATCTTCCTGCGTACCAGCGAGTTCCTCTGGCAGGAGGGGCACACCGCGCACGCCACCGAGGCCGACGCCCGCGCCTACGCGCGCAAGATCCTGCATGAGGCGTACGAGGACCTGATGGCGACCGTGCTGGGCATCCCGGTGCTGGTCGGCCTCAAGACCGCCCGGGAGCGGTTCGCCGGTGCCACCGCCACGTACACCTGCGAAGGCATGATGGGCGACGGCAAGGCGTTGCAGCTCGGCACCAGCCACGAGCTGGGGCAGAACTTCGCCAAGGCCTTCGACATCAGCTACTCCTCGGCCGAGGGCGGCCGGGAGCACGCCTGGACCACCTCCTGGGGCACCTCGACCCGGATGCTCGGCGGTCTGATCATGTGCCACGGCGACGACAACGGGCTCCGGGTGCCGCCGAGGCTGGCCCCGATCCAGGCGTACGTGATGGTGGTCAAGGACGGCGAGGGGGTCGGCGAGGCCGCGACCGGGCTGCGCGACGCGCTGCGTGACGCGGGGGTCCGGGTCGCGCTCGACGACCGGACCGACACCGCCTTCGGCCGCCGGGCCGTCGACGCCGAACTGCGCGGCTACCCGGTACGCGTCGAGGTCGGCCCCCGCGACCTGGCCGCCGGCAACGCGGTCGTGGTGCGCCGTACCGACGGGTCGAAGTCCCCGACCGCGGTGGCCGACGTGGTCGGCGCGGTGCGCGCGGCGCTGGAAGCCGACCAGCAGGCGCTCTACGACCAGGCGCTGGCCCACCGGGAGTCGCGCACCGTCGAGGTGGCCACCCTCGCCGAGGCGATCGAGGCGGCGGCCACCGGGTGGGCCCGGGTGCCCTGGTCGGCGGTGGGCGTGGCGGGGGAGACCGAGGCCAACGCCCAGGGCGTCACGGTCCGCTGCCTGCTGCGCGCCGACGGCTCCGTCCCCGACTCCGAGGACGAGCCGGACCTGCAGGCCATCCTCGCCCGCGCCTACTAGAGGTGTAAGGAAGGGCCCCCTGTTAACGCTTTCTGTATAGGAAGGGCCCCCTCCTAACGCTCCAGCGCCGGTCCGGCGTGGCCGGCGTGACGACGGGGAGATCCACGCGACACCGGGAGGATCAACGTGCGCTTCGAGCCGGGGCGGCTGATCGTGCACCGGAACGTACGGCAGGGCCGGATCGGCTGGGTGCGGACGGCCCGGGTGGTCAGCGACGACGACCGGGGGCTGCTGATCTTCGTACCCCGGAACGCCCCGGTGGCCAGCGAGGTGACCGCCGACGGACGGGGCATGCGGACGATGCCCTTCGCCGAGTGGATCACGTCGTCCTACCGGCTCAAGCGGGGTCGCTGGCAGGGGCCACCCCTGCTGAAGTTCCTGCCGGTCGGGGCGGCGCACTCGGTGTGGTGGTTCCAGGACGACCAGGGCCAGTTCGCCAACTGGTACGTGAACCTGGAGGAACCGGGCGTCCGGTGGGACGACGGGACCCTGGCCGGCGTGGACATCGTCGACCAGGACCTGGACGTGGTGGTGCATCCCGACCGCAGCTGGCAGTGGAAGGACGAGGAGGAGTTCGCCGAGCGGCTCGCCCTCGCCGAGCACTACTGGGTCCCCGACGAGCAGGCGGTACGCGCCGAGGGGCGACGGGTGGCCGCGATGGCGGAGGCGGGCGAGTTCCCGTTCGACGGCACCTGGTGCGACCTCACCCCACCGACCGACCGGAGTATGCCGGACGAGCTGCCGCCCGGTTGGGACCGCCCTCCGGCACGCTGAGCGTGTTCCTCGTCACCGCCGTCGCCCGGCGAGGGCGGGTCGGGGTGGGTCCGGTGCGCGGGATCGGCGTCGGGTCTGGCAGAATGGGACGCTGGTATCCGACGGGTGTTCGGCGCCCTCTACCCCGGGCACCTGGTCAGTCCACCGAGCAGTCTCCGGCCCAACCCCACTGTGCCGGTCGGCTCTCACCCGTGCACCGCCCGTTCGGGCCGGTGAGAATCGCAACAGGAGCGAAACAACTGTGGCCGTAAAGATCCGGCTCCTGCGGATGGGCAAGATCCGCAACCCGCAGTACCGCATCGTGATCGCCGACTCGCGCACCAAGCGCGACGGCCGGGCGATCGAGTTCGTCGGGATCTACCAGCCGAAGGAAGACCCTTCGGTGATCGAGGTCAAGTCGGACCGGGTCCAGTACTGGCTCTCCGTCGGCGCGCAGCCGAGCGAGGCCGTCCAGCGTCTGCTGGAGCTGACCGGTGACTGGCAGCAGTTCAAGGGCCTGCCGGCTCCGCCGCCGCTGAAGGTCGCCGCCGAGCGCGCCGACCGCAAGGCGGCCTACGAGGCCGAGGCGAAGGCCGCGGCCGGGATCGCCGACACCCCGACCAAGCCGGCGAAGAAGGCCAAGGCCGAGACGCCCAAGGCCGAGACCCCGAAGGCCGAGACCCCGGCCGAGGCGCCGAAGGCCGAGGAGCAGTCCGGTACGACCTCCGGCGAGCAGGGCTGACGTGGCTCTGCGTCCGGCGCTTGAGCACCTGGTCAAGGGCATCGTCGACCATCCCGACGACGTACGGGTCCGGATGGTCGACTCCCGTCGGGGTAAGCGGCTCGAAGTCCGCGTACACCCGGAGGACCTGGGCACGGTGATCGGCCGCTCCGGCCGAACCGCCAAGGCGCTGCGCCAGGTGATCGGTTCCATCGGCGGGCGCGGGGTACGCGTCGACATCGTCGACTCGTACTGATGCAGCTCATCGTCGGCAGGATCGGCAAGCCGCACGGCATTCGCGGTGAGGTCACCGTGGAGGTGCGCACCGACGAACCCGAGGCACGCTTCGCTCCCGGATCGGTGCTGGTCACCGAGCCGGGAGCGGCGCCGCGGTCGGGTTCCGCCGCCACGCCGTCGGGTTCCGCCGGGGCGGAGGTCGACTCGGTGCCGCCGGTCGGGCCCGAGCCGTACCGGGTACCCGAGCGGTTGACCGTCACCGCGGCCCGCTGGCACCAGAGCCGACTGCTGGTCTGCTTCGCCGACGTGGCCGACCGCAACGTCGCCGAGGCGCTGCGCGGCACGCTGCTCGCCGTGGACAGCGCCGAGGTCGCCGCGCCGGCGGACCCGGAGGAGTTCCACGACCACCAACTCGTCGGGCTCGCCGTGGTCAGCACGACCGGTGAAAGCATCGGCGAGGTGACCCGGATCGACCACGCGCCCGCCTCCGACCTGCTGGTGGTGCGGCGACCCGAAGGGCGTACCGCGTTGGTCCCCTTCGTCCGCGCGATCGTGCCGGAGGTCGACCTCGCCGGTGGACGCGTCGTGGTCGACCCGCCGGCCGGCCTGCTCGACCTCTGACGGAGCGGGAGCCACCCCCCATGCGTGTCGACATCGTGTCGATCTTTCCGGAGTACTTCACCCCGCTGGACCTCTCGCTGATCGGCAAGGCCCAGGCCAACGGCACGCTGCGGCTGGCCGTACACGACCTGCGGACCTGGACCCACGACGTGCACCGCACGGTCGACGACACACCGTACGGCGGCGGCCCCGGCATGGTGATGCGACCGGAGCCGTGGGGTGCGGCGTTCGACTCGCTGGCCCCGGACGAGCTGACGCCGGACGGGGTCACGTTGCCCCGGCTGCTGGTTCCCGCGCCGACGGGTGTCCCGTTCGACCAGGCGCTCGCCCAGGAGCTGGCCGGTGAGTCGCACCTGCTCTTCGCCTGCGGCCGGTACGAGGGCATCGACCAGCGGGTGCTCGACCACGCGGCCACCCGGATGCGGGTCACCGAGGTCTCCCTCGGCGACTACGTGCTCTTCGGCGGCGAGGTGGCGGTGCTGGTGATCCTGGAGGCGGTCACCCGGCTGCTGCCCGGGGTGCTCGGCAACGCCGGTTCCCTGGACGAGGAGTCGCACGCCCACGGCCTGCTGGAGGGCCCGGTCTACACCAAGCCGCCGAGCTGGCGGGGCCTCGACGTGCCGGAGGTGCTCCGCTCGGGCGACCACGGCCGGATCGCCCGCTGGCGGCGGGACGAGGCGCTGCTGCGTACCGCCGGCCGTCGCCCCGACCTGCTGGCCGCCCTGGCACCGGAGAGCCTGGACCGCCTCGACCGCGCGGCCCTGCGCCGGGGTGGGTTCCCGTCGCCGGACGCGGATGTGGCAGAGTAGAAGGGTTGCCGCAGTCGACCGCGCCGCGGACGGCTGCGAGGATCACCGACCGGGGTCAGCTCCACCGGCCGCGACCCGGGGATCAGAATCACCCATTCGCGCATCGATTGACGATGCGCCGTGAGCCTCACGAGGTTGTGCGATGAACATCCTGGACGCCCTTGACGCCCAGTCGAAGCGGACCGACCTGCCCGAGTTCCGTGCCGGTGACACCGTGAAGGTGCACGCGCGGGTGGTCGAGGGCAACCGGTCCCGGGTCCAGATCTTCCAGGGCGTGGTCATCCGTCGTCAGGGTGACGGCCTGCGCGAGACCTTCTCGGTCCGCAAGGTCAGCTTCGGCGTCGGCGTCGAGCGGACCTACCCGATCAACAGCCCGGCGATCGACCGGATCGAGATCGTCACCCGGGGCGCGGTCCGCCGGGCCAAGCTCTACTACCTGCGCGAGCTGCGCGGCAAGAAGGCCAAGATCAAGGAGCGTCGCGAGAAGCTGCCGAGCTGACCACTACCGGCCGCCACGCCGCCTGAGCTGCGCGTGTGTCGCATCGACCGGAGCGCACTACCCTGGTCGGTACGGGCGCAGGCGGGCAGCGACGTCGCGACGAACGATGTCCACCACCGCCCGTGGGGCCTTGTGAGAGGCTCCCGGGCGGTGGTGACGTTTATGCGGACCGGGGAGTGGCGTGGTGCGGACGCTTGACGAGGGCGACACAGTCGATCCGTGGCGGCGCAGGTCCCGGCGTACCCGGCGGCAGATGCCGCTCTGGCAGGAGCTGCCGCTGCTGCTGATCGTGGCCTTCTGCCTGGCCGTGCTGATCCGGACGTTCCTGCTGCAGGCGTTCTTCATCCCCTCCGGGTCGATGGAGGACACCCTGCTCGTCAACGACCGGGTGCTGGTCAACAAGGTCGTCTACGACACCCGCGACCCGCAGCGCGGCGAGGTGGTGGTGTTCCGGGGCACCGACCGGTGGGTTCCGCAGGTGGAGTCGGGGCCCGCGCCGGGGCTGGCCGAAAGGTTCGGCCGTACCGTCGGCGACCTGATCGGGTACGGCCGCCCCGGTGAGAAGGACTTCATCAAGCGGGTCATCGGCCTTCCCGGTGACCGGGTGCAGTGCTGCGACGAACAGGGTCGGGTCACCGTCAACGGGGTGCCGCTGGACGAGTCGTACGTGCTGCGCGACTCCCCGCTGGACCTCCCGCCGAACCCGCAGGAGTGCCGCTCCCGCCGCTTCGACGAGGTGGTGGTCCCACCGGGGCAGATCTTCGTGCTCGGTGACCACCGGCTGGTCTCGCAGGACGCCCGCTGCCAGGGGCCGGTGCCGATCGACAACGTGGTGGGGCGGGCTTTCATGGTTGTCTGGCCGTCCGACCGGTGGGCCTCGTTGTCGATCCCGGACACCTTCGTCGGGATCTCCAGCCCGGCGGCGGTCTCCGGTGACGTGCCCGCCCCGATCCGAACCACTACCGGTGGAGGTGTCGTGCTGCTCGTCCCGATCGCGACCGTGGCATCCGTTCTTGCGCGTTCCAGAAGGTCGTTGCACGCCCGGCGACGTAGGCTCCTCCCGTGATTGACGAGCAGACCGACAAGCCCCGTAGTTCGTTCTGGAAGGAACTGCCCATCCTGCTGGGGGTGGCGGTTCTGGTCGCGGTGCTGGTACGCGCCTTCGTGCTGCAGACCTTCTTCATCCCCTCCCCGTCGATGGAGAACACTCTCAAGATCGACGACCGGGTGTTGGTGAACAAGCTGGTCTACCACTTCCGCTCGCCGCACCGGGGTGAGGTGATCGTGTTCAAGGCACCCACCGAGTGGAGCGGCAACCCCGACGGCGAGGACTTCATCAAGCGGGTGATCGCCGTCGGCGGTGACCGGTTGGTCTGCTGCGATCCGCAGGAGCGTCTGATCATCAACGGCATGGCGATCGACGAGCCGTACATCTACTCCGCCGACGGCCGGCGGGACCGCCCGGCCGACCAGGAGTTCGACATCACCGTGCCGGCCGGCCGGCTCTGGGTGATGGGTGACCACCGGGAGGCCTCCGGTGACTCGTTGGAGCACTGGCAGCAGTCGGGCCAGGACATCAACGCCGCCACGATCAGCGAGAGCGAGGTGGTGGGTCGGGCGTTCACCGTCTTCTGGCCGGTGGACCGGGCCACCCTGCTGACCGTGCCGGAGCCGTTCGAGGGCGTCCCCAACCCGTGATCCCCCTCGGCTGACCGCCGGGCGGCATGGGCCTCGTCGGTCCCGTCTGGCAGTCTGGGACGGTGACCGTCTTCCCGCTTGTCGACGAGGGCTCACCGGCGCCGGGCGGTGCCCGGTGCTGACCCCGCCCCGCACGGTGGTGCGCCGCGAGGGTGGCCTCTACGCGCTGGAATGGGCCCTGCAACGGCGCGGCTTCCGGCACGTCGCCGGTGCCGACGAGGCCGGTCGCGGTGCCTGCGCCGGGCCGCTGGTCGCCGCCGCCGCGATCCTGCCCGAGGGGCGGCGGGGCGAGATCGACGGGCTGGCCGACTCCAAGCTGCTCACCCCGGCCAGCCGGGAACGCGTCTACCGGCAGGTGGTGGACCGGGCCCTGGCGTACGCGGTGGTGGTGATCCCGGCCGAGGAGGTCGACGCGTTGGGGCTGCACGTGTGCAACCTGGCCGCCATGCGCCGGGCGCTCGCCTCGCTGACCGTCCGCCCCGAGTACGTGCTCAGCGACGGCTTCGGCGTCGACGGACTGGACGTACCCGGGTTGGCGGTCTGGAAGGGTGACCGGGTGGCCGCCTGCGTGGCCGCGGCCAGCGTGCTCGCCAAGGTCACCCGGGACCGGATCATGGTGGAGCTCGATGCCACGTTCCCCGGTTACGGCTTCGCCGAGCACAAGGGCTACAGCACGGCCGAGCACACGGCGGCGCTGCGGGAGCTGGGCCCCTGCCGGGAGCACCGGTTCTCGTACGTCAATGTCGCCGCCGTCTCCGGTCGGGCCACCCGGCCGCCGCGAGCCAGGCGACCGGCAGGGAAAAGCCCGCACGAGCCGATGGAGCGTCCGGAGGCCTCAGGGGGTACCGTCGGCGTGGCGTTGGGCGAGCAGCCTCGACCTCCCGCGCCGGTGGGGGAAGATGTCGTCATGGAAGGCGGAGTGCGATGAGCGCGGAAGATCTCGAGAAGTACGAGACCGAGATGGAGCTGCAGCTCTACCGGGAGTACCGCGACATTGTCCGCCAGTTCTCCTACGTGGTGGAGACCGAACGCCGGTTCTACCTGGCCAACCAGGTCGACCTGCACGTGCGCAACTCCGACGGCGAGGTCTACTTCGAGGTCGAGATGCACGACGCCTGGGTCTGGGACATGTACCGTCCCGCCCGGTTCGTCAAGAACGTACGGGTGATGACGTTCAAGGACGTCAACGTCGAGGAGCTGGAGAAGCCCGACATCTCGCTGCCCGCCGACTCCGGCTTCGGCAGCTGACCCCACGCTGACCACGCCGGCTGATCCTCCGCCCGCCGGCTGGTCCTGCGCCGCCGGCTGATTCGGCGTGCCACCGGCTGGTCCTCCGTCCGCCGGTTGATTCGGCGTGTCGACGTCGGCGGCTGATCCCCGCCCCGCCGAACGGATCGACCGCCGGCAGCGGCCGCGCCCCTGAACCAGGTCGTTGGCAGAGCCACCCTGGTCCACGCTGTCGCGTGGGGTCCTGACCGTCGGTGCGCCACCCCGACCGCCATAGCAGATCGACGGGGATCGCGGGCGGTTGTCCACAGCAGCGGCGTTGTCCACAACCGACGGCCGGCGGGGCTGCGTCGGAGCCGCGAAACCGGCAGGCTGCCCGACATGTCGGCACTCCGTACTGCCGTGTTCGGCCTGGTCGTCCTGCTCACCACGCCGGTACCGGTCCGCCCGTCCGCCGTCGAGCCGGCGGCCCACGACCGGTTCCCGGTGATCCGCTACCGCCACGACGTCGCCCTGCGATCCGATCCGGTCCACGCCGTCGGGACGCCGTCCGGTCCGGCCTCTGCTGTCGGGACGCCGTCCGGTCCGGCCCCCGCTGTCCCTTCGTCGTCGGGTGCGGCGCCGGAGGGCGGCACCGCGGCCGTGTTCCGGTGGCCGCTTCCCGGTCCGCCCCGGCCGGGGCGCGGATTCGAGCCCCCGCCGCGGCGTTGGCTGCCCGGTCACCGCGGTGTCGACCTGGCCGCCGAGCCGGGCACGATCGTGCGGTCAGCCGGTGCCGGTGTGGTGCACTTCGCCGGCACGGTCGCCGGCCGGCCACTGGTAAGCGTCGCGCATCCCGACGGGTTGCGCACCACCTACGAGCCGGTCCGGCCCAGCGTCCGGGCCGGCGACCGGGTCGAGGTCGGCGGCGGGCTCGGTGACCTGCTGGCCGGTCACCCCGGATGTCCGGTCGCCGCCTGCCTGCACTGGGGACTGCGGCGGGACCGGGAGTACCTCGACCCGCTGTCGCTGCTCGGCCTCGGCCCGCTGCGGCTGCTCCCGGTCGCCGGCACGACCCGGCGTCGTACCGCGCGGCTCAGCGCTGGTCGAGCAGCGCCGGCAGGCTGACCGCGAGCCGCTGGTACTCCTCGGCGTGGTTGTAGACCTGACCGCACAACCGCAGCCAGCCCCGGCCGTTCCAGGCCGTCACCGCCACCTCGGTGGCGAGCCGTTCGGCGATCCGCAGGCGCAACGCCCGAGCCGCGTCGAAGGTGCCGGCGACACCGGTGGGTAGCGGCACCACCCGCATGGCCACCGCCGGCCCGCGGTGGTCCGGCAGCGCGGTCGGTGGCACCCCGAGCGCCTCCCCGACCACCCGCTGTCCGTACGCGGCGAGCGCCGCGTTGTGCGCGCGTACCCGGTCGACGCCGAGGCTGCGCAGCGTGAACAGGCCGGCCGGAGCAGCCAGCCAGGGGGTGTAGTCCAGCGTGGCCTGCCACTCCACCCGGGCGGGAAACCCGGACTCCTGCTCCCAGGAGACCACCAGTGGCTCGATCCGTTCCCGCCACCGCTCGGCCACCACCAGCACGGCCGTCCCGCGCGGGGCGTACCCCCACTTGTGCAGGTTGCCCACCCAGAAGTCCGCGCCGACGTCGGCGACCGCGACCGGCAGCATGCCCGGTACGTGGGCCCCGTCCACCAGCACCGGCACACCCTGCCGGTGGGCCGCCTCGACGATGGCCGCAACCGGAAACAGCCGGGCGGTGGCCGACGTGAGGTGGTCGACGACCAGCAGCCGGGTCCGACCAGGACGCAGGCCCGCCCGGACGGTCTCGACGACCTCGGTGTCGGTGGCGGCCAACGGCACCGGAAGCACCCGGGAGTCCGCACCGGTACGGCGGCACTGCCGGGCGATGGACATGGCCACCGCGCCGTACCCGTGGTCGGTGCTGACCACCTCGTCACCGGGGCGCAGCCCCAGCGACGCAAGGACCACCGCCACGCCGGTGGTCGTGTTGCCGACCAGGGCGGTGCCGTCCGGATCGGCACCGAGGAACGTCGCCAGATGCCGGCGGGCGTGCGCGACGCGTTCGGTCAGCCCCTGGCTGAGGAAGCGCAGCGGGTTGGCCTCCATCTCGTCGCGTAGCCGCTGCTGGACCCGCTGCACCCCGATCGGCACCGCGCCGAACGAACCATGGTTGAGGTGACTGACCGCCGGGTCCAGGGAGAAGAGCAACCGGGCACCGGGAATCGGGTCGGGAGGCACGACGGCGGTCACCCGACGAGCGTAACCGCCCGGTCGAGTCCCGCCGCCTGGATCACCGCCACCGGCGGCCCCGGCCGGTCAGGCCCGGGGATGGGCCTGCCGGTACGCCGAGCGCAGTCGTTCCACCGAGACGTGCGTGTAGATCTGGGTGCTGGCCAGCGAGGAGTGCCCGAGCAGTTCCTGGACCGCGCGCAGGTCGGCACCGCCCTCCAACAGGTGGGTGGCGGCCGAGTGCCGCAGCCCGTGCGGGGTGGTCCGGGGCAGACCAGCGGCGTCGGCCCGCCCGCCCACGATCCGCCGGGCCATCGTCGGATGCAGGCGACCACCCCGGCTGCCGAGCAGCAGGGCGTCCCCCGAGCCCGACCGGGCCAGCGTGGGCCGGCCGAGGCGCAGCCACCGGTCGAGGGCCCGCTGCGCCGGCAGTCCATAGGGCACCGACCGTTCCCGGGCACCCTTGCCGAACACCCGGACCACCCGTCGTGCCTGGTCGACGTCGGCGACGTCGAGCCCACACACCTCGCTGATCCGCGCCCCGGTGGCGTAGAGCAGTTCGAGCAGTAACCGGTCGCGCAGCGGCACCGGCCCGTCCGCCGGAGCGGCTCCGTCACCGGTGGGCGGATCCGGCTCGTCGGGCCGGTGCCCTGCCGCGCCGTCGCGTACCCCGTCGAGCAGTGCGGCCGCCTGCTCGGCGCGGAGCACCGTGGGCAGTTCGCGGTGGGCCTTGGGGCTGGCCAGCGCCGCGGCCACGTCGGTGGGGAGCAGGCCCGACCGGTGGGCCCACACGCTGAAGGTGCGCGCTGCCGCGGCCCGCCGGGCCAACGACGTACGGGCCAGGCCCATCGTGCGTTGCTTGGCCAGCCAGCTGCGCAACACGGCCAGGTCGAGCTCGGCGGGGGACCGGCAACCCAGCCGGGTCGCGTGGTCGAGCAGCACCACCAGATCGGCGACGTAGCCCCGGACGGTGTGCTCGGAGCGGCTGCGCACCTGGGCCAGGTGCACCGCGAACTCGTCCACCGCGTCCCGCATGGCCGCCGGCAACGCCTGGTGCCGGACCCGGGTGCTGCTGCTGTCCCGGCTCATCGCCGACGCGGATCCGTCGGGTGGTGCCGCCCCGGCTGAGCCCGGCCCGGCTGAGCCCGGCCCGGCTGAGCCCGGCCCGGCTGAGCCCGCCGCGGCGTCTGGCAGACCCACTGCGGCTGGTGACTGGCCCTTCCGACGTCCACACCCGGCACGGACCCAGCTTACGGCCGAGGCGCACGACCGGCCCGTCCCGACCGGCTCGGCCGCCCCTGCCGGGTGGCTCATGTGGTGGGTGCGGGGGGCTGACGCTGCGGGGTGAGGGCGTAGCCGCCGTCGCGGTGGACCACCAGGCCGAGCTGCTCCAACAGGGCCAGTTTGCGAAGTGCGGTGCGGACCGCGACGCCGGCCCGGGCCGCGATCGAGTCGAGCCCGGTGACACCGCGCCGGGGCAGTGCCTCCAGCACCATCGTGGCGTCGTCGTCGAGGTGGTCGGTGGGGCGCACCGGACCACGGGCCGGCGGTGCCAGGTCAGTGCCGATCCGCCCCACCTCCTCCAGTACGTGGGCCAGCCCGGTCACCAGTCGGGCATCCGGGTACTCCCGGAGCAGCTCGTGCGCGCCGACCGACATCGCGGAGGTCACCGGACCGGGTACCACCATCGCCGGCCGTTTGATGGCCAGCGCCCGGCGCATGGTCTGGGTGGCGCCGCTGCGTGCCGACGCCTCCACCAGAACGCTTCCCCGAGTGGCCGCGGCGATGACCCGGTTGCGGATCAGGAAGCGGGGGCGGAAGGGTTCCGAGCCGGGAATCCACTCGCTCACCAGCAGACCCGTCTCGGCGATCCGGTCGAACAGCGCGGTGTTGCCGACCGGGTAGGGCCGGTCGACACCGCAGGCCAGCACGGCGACGGTCACCGCGCCGGCGGTCAACGCACCCCGGTGCGCGGCGGCGTCGATGCCGAACGCCCCGCCCGAGACCACGGTCCAGCCCCGCTCGCCGAGGCCGTACCCCAGCTCGGTGGCCACGTGCAGCCCGTACCCGGTGGCGGCGCGGGCACCGACCACCGCGACCGAGCGGTCCAGAACCTCCGCCAGCGGCCAGCTGCCCCGAACCCACAGGCAGAGCGGCGGAGCGGTGTCCCGGTCCACCTTGCGGTCGGCTCCGTCCAGACTCAGCTGTCGCAGGTGAGCCACCTTGCCCGGCCACTCCGCGTCGTGCGGGGTGACGAGCCGCGCGCCGAGCCGGTCGGCCCGTTCCACCGCCTCGGCGGCAACCGCCCGGGGATCGCCGGCGTTGAGCCGTGCCGCCACGGCGCGGCGCAGCGCGTCACTCGGCGCGCCCCCGTCCAGCAGCGCCGCCAGCGTGACGACCGGGCCGACCCGGTCGACCATCCGGTGCACCGTCCAGGTGCCCGGCTCGGTCAGCCAGGTCAACGCGATCCGGGCCAGCCGGTCCTCCGTGAGGTTCACGAGTCTTCTCCGGTACGTAGTCCGATGGCCTCCAGGACGTCGTCCCGCCCTGGTCGGGCCCGACCGTCCAGATCGGCGATGGTCCAGGCGAGCCGGATCACCCGGTCGAAGCCCCGCGCGGACAGCGATCCGCTGTCCAGCCGGCCACGTAGCTGCGTGGTGTCCGCCGGTGGGAGCCGCCAGGGCGGCTGGCGCAGCAGGTGGCCGGGCATCTCGGCGTTGAGGCGTCGCCCCAGCCCGGCCCACCGTTCGGCGGCTGCGGCCCGGGCCGCGGCGACCCGGGCGGCCACCACGGCTGACGACTCGTTGCCCTCGCCGGTCGCCAGCAACTGTGCCGCCCGGACCGGCAACACCGTGACCTGGACGTCGATCCGGTCCAGCAGCGGACCGGAGAGCCGTCCGAGGTAGCGTCGCCGGGCCAGCGGACTGCACTCGCAGTAGGCGTCCCCGGCGGCGCGCGCGCAGGGACACGGGTTGGCCGCCAGCACCAGCTGCACCTGGGCGGGATACTCCGTGCCGCCCCGGGCCCGCACCAGCCGGACCCGACCGCTCTCCAGCGGCTGCCGTAGCGCCTCCAGGGCACCCCTGCCGAACTCGGCGGCCTCGTCCAGGAAGAGCACGCCCCGGTGGGCCAGGGAGAGCGCACCCGGCCGGGCCAGCCCCGTTCCGCCGCCGACCAGGGCGGCAACCGTGGCGGTGTGGT
The DNA here is from genome assembly GCF_900091615.1 of Micromonospora yangpuensis. Classification (NCBI taxonomy): domain Bacteria; kingdom Bacillati; phylum Actinomycetota; class Actinomycetes; order Micromonosporales; family Micromonosporaceae; genus Micromonospora; species Micromonospora yangpuensis. The sequence continues at coordinate 1,894,292 of NZ_FMIA01000002.1, forward strand.
GCGGGGCCTGGAACGGTGGTCGACGCAGCAGTCGACCGTCCGGTGGCAGCAGCCCGGCTACCGAGTGCAGGGCGGTGACCTCCAGGGCCGCCTCGTCGGTGAGCTCCGGCAGGACCGAGGGGAGTCGTTCGGCGAGCATGGTCTTGCCGGCCCCCGGTGGCCCGAACAGCGCCAGGTGGTGGCCGCCGGCCGCGGCGACCTCCAGGCCCCGTCGGCCCAGCCCCTGACCTGCTACGTCGGCCAGGTCCGGGCCGTCGGGCCCCGGCGGCGGCCCGGCCACCGGAGGATCGAGTAGCGGTGTGCCGTCCCGGACGAAGCTGACCAGCCGGTACAGCGTGTCGACGGCCCGCACCCGGACGCCGGGGATCATCGCCGCCTCGGCGGCGTTCTCGGTCGGGACGATGACGCGGTCCAGGCCGGCGCGGGCGGCGGCGGTGACCATCGGCAGCACCCCGCGCACCGGCCGGACCGTCCCGTCGAGCCCCAGCTCGCCGAGGAGCACCACCCGCTCCAGCGCCGTCAGGGGCAGCTCACCGGCACCGCCGAGCAGCGCCGCCGCGATCGCCAGGTCGAACGCCGAGCCGTACTTGGGCAGGTCGGCGGGGAGCAGGTTGATGGTGATCCGCCGGTTGGGCCAGCGTTGGCCGGAGTTGACCACGGCGGCGCGTACCCGGTCACGGGCCTCGTGCAGGGCGGTGTCGGGCAGCCCGGAGACCACCACCGCGGGCAACCCCGGTGCGAGATCCGCCTCCACCTGCACCACGTGCCCCGTCACCCCGACCAACCCGACGCAGTGCACCCGGGCGTAGCTCATCGGTGCGTACCCATCTCAGAACGCGCCCTTGAGGTGCTCGACCCGGGCGGGGCCGGCGGTGGCCAAATGGACCGAGAGCACGTCGAAGCGCAGCTCGTCCGCGGTGGTGCCGGTGGTGGTCAGCCAGCGCACGGCCAGACCCCGCAGGCGGCGGGCCTTGGCCGGCACGATCGCCTCGGCCGGAGTGCCGAAGTCCGTGCCGCTGCGGGTCTTCACCTCACAGAAGGCGAGCACCTCACCGTCCCAGGCCACGATGTCGATCTCACCGGCGGCGCACCGCCAGTTCCGGTCGATCGGGCGCAGCCCGGTCAGGAGAAGGTGCCGCAGGGCGCAGCGTTCGCCGTACGCGCCGACGGCCCGGTTCCGCTTCGTCATGCCCTGCACGGTGCCGGAATCCGCCGTCGGAGTCGGCGGCCCTGTGGACGACGGGGGCACCTGTGGACAACCGGACGATCATGCCCTCGGTGTGGTACGGCACGGCAGTTCCGTCCGTACGGGGGAGGGGTGTGCCCACCGACCGGCGTCGTCGCTCGGTGGGCCGGTCCGTCGACGCCAGCCGCTCGGTCCGATCACCGGTAGCTACCCAGCGTGAACGACAGGCCGTTACGTCCACCGAATGGCGCGCCGCACCTGGCGTCACATACGGTGCCGGACGTGGACGGACGACGGAGCTTTCCCGAAGATCAGGAGCCGCACTGGTATCCCGCGGAGCGCGGATACGGTGAGCCGGAGTGGCAGGCGACGGAGGAGAGCCGCTACCAGACGGACGGCTTCGTCCTGCCGGACCAGCGGACCGAGCCGGGGCAGCGGCGCTATGACGAGCGGGACGAGCCGACCGTCCGGCGCCCCGGTGACACCGGGCGGTACGGCGCCGACGACCCCCTCGGCGGGGAGGGCGCGGACACGGACAGCTACCTGCCCACCCGGAGCCGGCGGGGCGAGCCGTCGGGCGAGGTGACCGCCGGTGGCCGGGCTGCCGATTCCCAGCGGCGTCGGGCGGCCCACACGTCGATGGAGATCGCCCTGCCGGTGCCCCGCCGACCGGTCGCCGTGCCGGTCTCGACGGACCCGTACGCCCCGCCGGCTTCGGCGGACCCTTACGCCGTGCCGGTCTCGGCGGACCCCTACGCCCCGCCGGTCTCGGCGGACCCCTACGCCCCGCCGGTCTCGGCGGACCCGTACGCCGCCGAGCGGCAGCCGGTCGATCCGGTGCGGTCGTCGCCGCTGGCCGGGTACCCGATCGTCGGGCCGAGCCGGGGAGCGGAACCGGGCCGGACGAATCCGCCCACCGATCCGGCCCGCGGCACGGACCCGGTCGAGCCGCTTGCCGGCCCGGAGCCGGAGCACGCCACCGACCTGGGGCGGGCCATCGACCCGAGCCGGGGTGCTGACCTGGACCGGGGTGCCGATCCGGGGCGGAACACCGGGCCGGCCCGCTTCGTCGACACCGGCGCAGGGGGGCTGAACCGCCCGGCCGACCTGGGCCGGGACGCAGCCCAGGGCGTGGCGACCGACCAGGGTACCGAGTCCGGTCGGAGCACGGAGCACGGTCGGGGCGTGGAGCACGGCCCGGGCGCCGTCCCGGGCCAGGGCGCGCAGGCGGCGTTGGGCACCGGGGGCGGACGGCCGGCCGAGCCGCCGCATCCGCTGGAGCTGCCGACCGGGCCGATGCCGCCGATCGCGCCGCGTCCGGACCTGGCCGGGCCGGGTGCCGACCCCGGCGCGTACGGGCCCGACGGGGGGCGGCTGCCCGGTGCCCCGGTGGGGGACGGGGTGTACCGCACCCGCCGTCCCGCGCTCGCCGTACTGCTCGCGCTTTTGGTCGTCTTCTTCGAGGTGCCGGCGCTGCGGGTGTTCTACAACGGCCTGGTCGGTGACCCGTTGTCGACCGCCAACGTGGTGGTCGGCACCTTCCTGGTCGCCGGGTTGCCGATCTTCGCGATCGGGCTCTACGGGCTGCGTACCGGGGGATTGGCGATCTCCGACGGTCGGGGCTGGCTCCGGCCGCCGACGGCCTACCTGACGGTCGGTCTGGTCCTCTTCCTCGCCGCCGCGCTGGCCGCCGGCTCGTAGCGCGCCGCGCTGGCCGCCGGCTCGTAGGGCGCCGCGCGCCGCCGGCTCGTAGGGCGCCGCGCTGGCCGCCGGCTCGTAGGGCGCCGCGCGCCGCCGGCCCGTTCGGCAGGGCGGACGGCTGCCGCCGGAGTGGGGGCGTACACTGGGCGACTGGCGACCGCCTTGCGCGGTCGACCTCGCGCGCCTTCTCCACATCTCGTCGTGGGGCGGCGGCCTCCCTGGTCCCGATCTTGATCGGGCCCACCATGGCCGACGACCGGGCGCCAGGCGTCCGGCCGCCGGCCGGACGGGACAACCAGGGACAATAGGAGTACCCCACCATGGCCGTCGTGACCATGCGTCAGCTGCTGGAAAGCGGTGTCCACTTCGGGCACCAGACCCGGCGCTGGAACCCGAAGATGAAGCGGTTCATCTTCACCGAGCGCAACGGTATCTACATCATCGACCTGCGCCAGACGCTCGACTACATCGAGAAGGCGTTCGAGTTCGTGCGGGGCACGGTCGCCGAGGGCGGCAGCATCCTCTTCGTCGGCACCAAGAAGCAGGCCCAGGAGGCCATCGCCGAGCAGGCGACCCGGGTCGGCCAGCCGTACGTCAACCACCGCTGGCTCGGTGGCATGCTCACCAACTTCCAGACGGTGTACAAGCGGCTGCAGCGGATGAAGGAGCTGGAGGCCCTCGGTGACCTGAGCGGCACCACCGCCGGCTACACCAAGAAGGAGACCCTGCAGCTCTCCCGCGAGAAGATCAAGCTCACCCGTACCCTGGGTGGTCTGCGGGACATGCAGAAGCTGCCGGCCGCGATCTGGGTGGTCGACACCAAGAAGGAGCACATCGCCGTCGACGAGGCCCGCAAGCTGGGCATCCCGGTGATCGCGGTGCTCGACACCAACTGCGACCCGGACGAGGTCGACTTCCCGATCCCGGGCAACGACGACGCGATCCGCTCGGCCGAGCTGCTGACCCGGGTCGTGGCCGCCGCCGTCGCCGACGGCCTGATCGCCCGTTCGGGCCGCCGTCGCGGTAGCGACGAGAAGCCCGAGCCGGGCCAGGTCGGTGCCGACGAGCCGCTGGCCGAGTGGGAGCGCGAGCTGCTCGAGGAGCCCAAGAAGGCCGACGAGCCCAAGGCCGACGAGCCGAAGGCCGCCGACGAGCCGAAGGCCGACGAGCCGTCGGAGCCGAAGGTCGAGCAGCCGGCGGCCGCCGCCGCGGAGTGACCGCACCGCCGCTGTCCGCCGTCGGTTCCTGACGGCGGACAGCGGCCGGTACGCCGGGCACATCCGCTCCGGTTCCGGGTAAGCACCCCAGACCAACCCACCGCAGTCCCAGATACCGAAGAGAGAGTCATGTCCAACTTCACCGCCGCAGACGTCAAGCGGCTCCGCGACCTGACCGGCGCCGGCATGATGGACTCCAAGAAGGCGCTTACCGACGCCGAGGGCGACTTCGACAAGGCCATCGAGATCCTGCGCGTCAAGGGTGCCAAGGACGTGGGCAAGCGGGCCGGTCGGACCGCCGCCAACGGCCTGATCGCCCACTCCGGCAAGGCCCTGCTGGAGCTCAACTGCGAGACCGACTTCGTCGCCAAGACCGACGCCTTCATCGCCCTGGCCCAGCAGCTGGTCGAGCACGGTGAGCGTAGCGGCGCCCAGAACGCCGAGGAGCTGCTCGCCTCGACGCTGGACGGCAAGACCGTCGCCGACGTGGTGCAGGAGCAGTCGGCCAAGATCGGTGAGAAGCTGGTGCTGAACCGCTTCGCCAAGGTCGACGGCACCTTCGCCGTCTACCTGCACCGCAAGAGCCAGGACCTGCCCCCGGCCGTCGGGGTGCTGGTGGAGTACACCGGCAAGGCCGACGAGGCCGGGGACTCCGACGCCCGGGCCGTGGCCATGCAGATCGCCGCGATGCGGCCGAAGTACCTCACCCGGGACGAGGTGCCCGCCGACCTGGTCGACGCCGAGCGCCGCATCGCCGAGCAGACCGCCCGCGAGGAGAACAAGCCCGAGGCGGCGCTGCCCAAGATTGTCGAGGGTCGGGTGAACGCCTTCTTCAAGGACTACGTCCTGATCGAGCAGGCGTCGGTGGCCGACAACAAGAAGACCGTCAAGCAGGTGCTGGCCGAGGCCGGCATCGAGGTGACCCGCTTCGTCCGGTTCGAGGTCGGCCAGGCCTGAGCCGTACCACGGACACCCGGGGTGTCCGTGGGTGGGAACGTCGACGAGGAGGCCGCCGGTGTACGTGACAGGCACCGCGGCCTCCTCGTCACATAGGGTCGTCAGCGGCAGGTTCGCAGTACGCAAGCGCACCGGGGACGTGCGTGAGGAAGGGCGGGGCGGATGACGCAGGTTGTGAGAGACCGGAGCCTTGCGGCGGAGGATCCGACCGCGCCACCACCGGGCCGGGCCCGTCGGGTGGTGCTGAAACTCTCCGGCGAGGTCTTCGGTGGCGGGGCGATCGGGGTCGATCCGGACGTCGTACAGGCGATCGCCCGGCAGATCGCGACGGTGTCCCGACGCGGCGTGCAGGTCTCGGTGGTGGTCGGCGGAGGCAACTTCTTCCGCGGCGCCGAGCTGCAGAAGCGCGGCATGGACCGGGCCCGGGCCGACTACATGGGCATGCTCGGCACCGTGATGAACTGCCTGGCGTTGCAGGACTTCCTGGAGAAGGAGGGCATCGAGACCCGCGTGCAGAGCGCGATCACGATGGCCCAGGTCGCGGAGCCCTACATCCCGCTGCGCGCCATCCGGCACCTGGAGAAGGGACGGGTGGTCATCTTCGGCGCGGGTGCCGGCATGCCGTACTTCTCCACCGACACCGTCGCCGCCCAGCGGGCGCTGGAGATCCACGCCGACGTGGTGCTGATGAGCAAGAACGGGGTGGACGGCGTCTACAGCGCCGACCCCCGCATCGATCCCACCGCCAGCAAGTTCGACTCGATCACCTTCTCCGAGGTGTTGCGGCGCAACCTGCGGGTTGCCGACGCCGCGGCGTTCAGCCTCTGTATGGAGAACGGCCTGCCCATGCTGGTCTTCGGCGCACAGGGCGACGAAACGATCATCCGAGCCGTGGGTGGCGAGAAGATCGGCACCCTGATCACCGCCTGAGTGACGGCAGCGGTCCTCCGGTACGACAAGCCACGACGAGCACAAGTAAGGAGGCGAGGAGACCGGTGATCGACGACACCCTCCTCGAGGCCGAGGAGAAGATGGAGCGTGCGGTCGAGCACGCCAAGGAGGAGTTCGGCGCCATCCGTACCGGTCGCGCCAACGCCGCCATGTTCTCCAAGGTCATCATCGACTACTACGGCAGTCCGACCCCGCTGCCCCAGATGGCGTCCATCGGGATTCCCGAGCCGCGCATGGTCATCATCAAGCCGTACGACAACTCGCAGATCAATGCCATGGAGAAGGCGATCCGCGACTCCGACCTCGGTGCCAACCCCAACAACGAGGGCAACCAACTGCGCCTGCTGCTCCCGCAGATGACCGAGGAGCGCCGCCGCGAGATGATCAAGGTCGCCCGGCACAAGGGCGAGGAGGCCAAGGTGGCCATCCGCAACATCCGCCGCAAGGGCAAGGAAGAGCTGGACCGCCTGGTCAAGGACGGTGAGGTCGGCGAGGACGAGGGCCGCCGCGCCGAGAAGGACCTGGACGACCTGACCCAGCGGTACGTGGCCACCGTCGACGAGTTGGTCAAGCACAAGGAAACCGAGCTGCTCGAGGTCTGAGCGCCGTACGCCGACCCGGTCGGCTCTGAACGTCCTCGCCGACCCGGTCGGCGGTCGTGGCACCGGAACGCCCGCGCCAACAGCCGGGCGTACCCCGGTGCCACGGTCGTTCGGCACCTGGTCTGGGCCCCGCGCCGAGCGCTGGACGCGGTGATCTGGGCCCCGCGTCGAGCGGCGGGTGCGGTAGCCTCGTCCACCCGGTCCGGCAGGCGGGTGCAGTAGGCTCGGCACGGTTCCCGGCAGACACGGGCGAACCAACGGGGGTCCTCCGTCCGTCGGGACGGACAACATCAACGGAACAGTCGCGCGCCGGTAGGGGATGATTGTGCTCTTGCGTCCTGTGGTGGTACCTGTACCGCGTCCCTTCGGTACGTGATGTCCCACCTCGACCCCTACAGCAGTGCCGAGCCGCGTGGTCGGGAACGACCCGAGGGCCGGTCCACGCTGCCCTGGCCGGACCGGGACATCGAGCCGGCTCCGCTGAACTCCCGGCCGCCGGCGGTCGACCGGTACACCGGGCCACCGGACCGGCTTCGTCTGTCGGCCGGTGCGGAGCCGCCACCGGAGCGGCTCCCCCTGCCGGCTGGTGCGGATCCGCCACCTCGGCCCGACGACCGACCGACCGCCCAGTTCGCCCCGATCCGGGTCGAGCCCGGTCCCGAGGTGGAGTCCGGCCCGCCGGAGCTGCCGAACCGGCCACCGGGACGGCGTGAGCCGGGCCGTCGCCGGGCCAGCGCCGAGCGTCCCGCCACCCAGCAGCTCCCACCGAGCCGGGCCGGACGTAACCTGCCGGCGGCGATCGGTGTCGGGCTGGGGCTCGGCGCGGCCGTCCTCGTCCCGCTCTTCCTCTGGATCCCCGGCTTCATCGCCGTGTTGGCCACCGCGGTGGGCATCGGCATCTGGGAGATGACCCGGGCGGTGGGCCGCACCGACGCCCGCCCGCCACTGGTGCCCCTGCTCGCCGGCGGGGTGCTGACGGTGGGGATGGCCTGGTGGGCCGGGCCGGACGCGCTCGTGCTCGGGCTGCTGGTGACCATGCTGGGCACGACGATCTGGCGGCTCGGCGACGGCCTCGCCAATCTGCGTCGGGATCTCGTGCCGGCCCTGCTGATCGCGGTCTACGTGCCCTTCCTGGCGGGTTTCGCGGCGTTGCTGGCCGGGGCCGAGGGCGACGGGAACTGGCGGGTGCTGGTGACCGTGGTCGCGGTGGTCCTCTCCGACACCGGTGGGTACGCGGCCGGGGTCTCGTTCGGTAGGCGTCCGATGGCCCCGTCGATCAGCCCGAAGAAGTCCTGGGAGGGCTTCGCTGGTTCGGTGGCTGCCGCCGCTGCCGGCAGCGCCCTGCTGATCTGGCTGCTCTTCGACGTGGCACCGTGGTGGGGAGCTCTCTTCGGGGTGGCCGTCTCCGGTGCCGCGGTCCTCGGTGACCTGGCCGAATCCATGATCAAGAGGGATCTCGGGATCAAGGACATGAGCAACCTGCTGCCCGGCCACGGTGGCCTGATGGACCGGCTGGACTCGATTCTCTTCGCGGTGCCGACCGCGTACGTCATCCTGGCGGTCCTCGTGCCGGTGGTGGGCTGAGGGATGAATCACGTTGCCCTGCCGCCGCCGACCGGGCGACCGGGGTGGGTTCGGCACCTCCGGACAGGTGCGTCCGGTCCACGACGTGGGAGACTGGACCTGCTATGACGAGTCTGCCCTTGATCCCCGTCGCCTCCGACGCGCCCGCCCGCCGGGCGGCCATGCCGCCCCGTCACCTCGCCGACCTCGATCTGACCGGCCGGCAGGCCGTCGTCACCGAGTTGGGTGAGCCGGCGTTCCGGGCCCGGCAGGTCTCCACCCACTATTTCGGCCGACTGGTCCGGGACCCGGAGCAGATGACCGACCTGCCGGCGGCCACCCGGGAGCGCCTCGCCGAGCGGCTGCTGCCGCCGCTGCTGCACCCGGTGCGGGAGTTGGCCTGCGACGACGGCGCCACCCGCAAGGCGCTCTGGCGGCTGCACGACGGTTCGCTGGTGGAGAGCGTGCTGATGGGCTACCCCGACCGGGTGACGGTGTGCATCTCCAGCCAGGCCGGTTGCGGGATGGCCTGCCCGTTCTGTGCCACCGGCCAGGCCGGCCTGACCCGCAACCTCTCCACCGCCGAGATCGTCGACCAGGCGGTGTATCTCGCCGGGGTGGCCGCCTCCGGAGCCGTCGCCGGCTCCCCGCCACGCCTGTCGCACGTGGTCTTCATGGGCATGGGTGAGCCGTTGGCCAACTACTCCCGGGTGCTGACGGCGATCCGTCGGCTGGTCGCGCCGGCACCGGAGGGGCTCGGGTTGTCGCAGCGGCACATCACCGTCTCCACGGTGGGGCTGGTCCCGGCCATGCGTCGGCTCGCCGACGAAGACCTCTCGGTCACCCTTGCGTTGTCCCTGCACGCCCCCGATGATGAGCTGCGCGACGAACTCGTGCCGGTCAACCAGCGGTGGAAGGTGGCCGAGGTGCTGGACGCCGCGTGGGCCTACGCGGGCCGCACCGGCCGCCGGGTCTCCATCGAGTACGCGATGATCAAAAACGTGAACGACCAGCCGTGGCGGGCCGACCTGCTCGGGCGGCTGCTGGCCGGCAGGTTGGCCCACGTCAACCTCATTCCGCTGAACCCGACGCCGGGCAGCCGGTGGGATGCGAGCCCGAAGCCGGTCGAGCGGGAGTTCGTCCGCCGGCTGCGCGCGGCCGGGGTGTCGACCACCGTGCGTGACACCAGGGGACGTGAGATCGACGGAGCATGTGGGCAGCTCGCCGCCACCGAGGACAGGGACGCCGGGCCGTCGGGGGAGGCAACGGCGTGACCGGTCGTAGCGAACAGGACCAGGAGACATAGTGGCGAGTCAGGGTCAGCGGTTCCGGCGCAAGGCGCTGCGCCGCGGGTACAAGGTCGACGAGGTCGACGCCTTCCTGGACCGGGTCGAAGCGACCCTCGACGGCCGGTCCGTCGGTGCCCCGGTGGCTTCCCAGGAGGTCCACGACGTCGTCTTCCGGGTTCGCTTCAACGGCTACGACGAGTGGCAGGTCGACCTCCATCTGGATCGGGTCGAGCGACAGTTGGCCGAGCTGGAGGAGCGCGGTGGCGCCGCCACCGGCCGCGGTGAGGCGCGGACTCCCGACCGACTCGGCCCGCCGCCGGAGCGGACGGCTCCGGACCGGATGAACCCCGACCGCATGGGACCGCCGGACCGGGGCGGCGAGGACCGGATGGGTTCCCCGGACCGGATGGCCCTCGACCGGATCGGACCCCCCGACCGGATGGCCCTCGACCGGATGGGCCCGCCCGACCGCATGGGTCCGCCGGATCGGATGGGCCCCCCTGACCGGATGGGACCTCCTGATCGGATGGGTCCGCCTGACCGGATGGGACCCCCTGACCGGATGGGTCCGCCGGATCGGATGGGTCCGCCGGATCGGATGGGACCCCCTGATCGGATGGGACCCCCTGATCGGATGGGACCTCCTGATCGGATGGGTCCGCCGGATCGGATGGGCCCGCCGGATCGGATGGGACCCCCGGATCGGATGGGTCCGCCGATGCGGGATGACCGGGGCATGCCGCCCGGGCCGCAGCCGATGCCGCCCCGCGCCATGCCGGGGCAGGGCGGGCCGCCGCCGGACCGTTACGGTCGGTACGAGGAGAACACCGGCGGGTTCGCCGCCGGCTACGACGCGCCGCAACGCGGCGGGTACGACGCACCGCGTACGCCGACCGGTCCGGGGCCCGGGATGGGCGGCCCGGGCGCTCCGATGGGGCCGGGTGGTCACGGCGGCCCCGCGCCGCGCGGTCTGCCGGCCGGGCCCAGCGGGTACGGCCCGGAGGAGCCCCGCTTCGACGGCTTCGAGGCCGGTCGACACGGGCGGGCCGACATGACCGCCGAGATCAGGATGCCCGAACACGAGCTGCGTGAGCTGCGCGGGGGCCGGGGTCCGGCTGGTCCGCCACCGGTGCCGTCGCAGGCGCCAGGTGGCCCACCCATGGCCCCGCCACCGCCGATGGGCGGTCCGCCGCCCGCCGGTCCGCCGATGATCGGTCCGCCGATGGCCGGTCCCCCCGGCAGCGACCTGCACCAGGTCGACCAGATCCGCCGCAGTTTCCAGGTACGCCGGTTCGGTAGCGGCTACGACCCGGACCAGGTGGACCACTTCTTCGAGAGTCTGCTCGGCGCGATGGCGGGGCGGGGCCCCATGCCGGTCAACCCGAAGGACCTGGACACTCTCCGCTTCGGTCTGGTGCCCGGCGGGTACTTCGAGGCGGAGGTCGACTCGGCCCTCAAGGACGTCCAGGACATCCTCTTCGGCCGCTGAGCCGGCGACCGGGAGCCACGACACGCACGAGAAGGTAGGGGCCGCACCGATCGGTGCGGCCCCTACCTTCGACAGGTCGCCAGGATCACCGCCCGAGCGGCGGGCGTCGGGTCAGGAACGCAGACCGTTGCGGCGCAGCACCACGTCGCCGATCACAATGCCCAGCAGCAGTACGGCGATGCCGACCAGCCAGAGATCCTCGACCCTGCCCTCGTGGTTGCCGCAGATCATCGCCAGCATCGCCAGCGCGGTGACCACCGCGCCGATCCGGCCGGCCTTCCGGTGTCCAGGCTTGTGCTGATCGGGCGACGTTACCGGCTCACTGCCTGCCACTGTCGGTCCTTCCCTCGCTCTGCGGATCTCCGATCAGTCTGGCACGTCCGGCCGTCGCGGCTGCGCAGGGTCCACCACGGGGCCGGTGCCACCCGCCGGCAGGGGCCGTTCGGCACGGGGCGAAGGGCACTACCGGCGTCGCGGGTTGTCGACCACACTGCCTCCGGTAGCGTTCTGACGTACGCCTTGATTGCCTTGTTGAGGGAGACTGCGGTGCGAGTGACCGGTACGGGCCATGCCAGCATGCGGATCGACACGGCCGCGGGCAGCATCCTGTGCGACCCGTGGGTCAATCCGGCCTACTTCGCCTCCTGGTTCCCCTTCCCCGACAACTCCCTGCTGGACTGGGAGACCCTCGGACAGGTCGACTACCTGTACGTCTCCCACCTGCACCGGGACCACTTCGACGCGAAGCACCTGCGGGACTTCGTCAGCAAGGACGCCACCGTCCTGCTCCCCGAGTTCCCCACCTCCGAGATGGAGGACGAGTTTCGCGCGCTGGGCTTCACCAAATTTCTCAAGGCCCCGAACGAGCAGGTCGTCGAGCTCGACGGCGGCCTGAAGATCATGATCCAGGCGTTGACCAGCCCCACCGACGGTCCGATCGGTGACTCCTCGCTCTGGGTGGAGTACGACGGGGTCCGGCTGCTCAACCAGAACGACGCCCGCCCGACCGACCTGGGCCTCTTCACCGAGTTGGGGCACGTGCACGCCCACCTGCTCCAGTTCTCCGGGGCCATCTGGTACCCGATGGTCTACGAACTGCCGCAGTCGGCCAAGACCGCGTTCGGCAAGCAGAAGCGGGACCGTCAGTTCGACCGGACCTGGCGCTACATCGACGACCTGAAGGCCTCGCACGTCTTCCCGATCGCCGGCCCGCCGTGCTTCCTCGACGACGCGTTGTGGCAGTTCAACGACATCCACGGCGACGAGGGGAACATCTTCCCCGACCAGTCGGTCTTCCTGGCCGAGTACGCCAAGGTCGGCGGGACCAACGGCATCGTGCTGCTGCCCGGCAGCGTCGCCGAGGTCACCACCTCCGGCGCGACGACCACCCATCCGCAGCCGGTCGAGGAGTTCTTCGCCAACAAGGTCGCCCACCTGGAAGAGATGCGCGAGCGCAAGCGGCCGGTCATCGAGGCGGAGAAGGCGTCCTGGCGGCACCCGGAGATCGACGTCCTGAAGGAGATGAAGCGGCGGATCGAGCCGCTGCTCGACGAGTCGATCTACCTGGCCAAGGGGGTGGGTGGCCCGGTCCGCTTCGACCTCGTCAGCCCGGACGGCTCGGGTGGGGAGAGCGTCGAGTCGATCGTGGTGGACTTCCCGGGCAAGGAGGTCCGTCCGTACGCCGACGAGAAGGTGCGGTACCGGTTCCGTACCGAGCGGGCACTGATCGAGCACCTGTTGCACATCGGCGAGGTGGACTGGGTCAACTCGCTCTTCCTCTCCTGCCGGTTCTCGGCGGCCCGGATCGGCCAGTACAACGAGTTCGTGTACGCCTTCTTCAAGTGCCTCTCCACCGAGCGCCTCCAGTACGCCGAGGGCTGGTACGACGAGCACGAGCGGGCGGTCGACGCCGAGGACATCACCCTCGGTGATTGGGTCGTGCAGCGTCGCTGCCCGCACCTGAAGGCCGACCTGAGCCGGTTCGGCATCGTCGAGGGCGACCAGCTCACCTGTCAGCTGCACGGCTGGAAGTTCGACCTGCCCAGCGGTCGCTGCCTGACCAGCGTGGGGCACAAGGTCCGGGCGCACCGGGTAGGCGAGGAGGAGGCGACCCCGCAGTCGGCTCCGTAGCTGCTCCGTAGCGGCCCCGGCCATCGAGTTGATCCACTGGCTACGATGCTGGCCATGCAGCAGCCCTCCGTAAGCATCGCGCCCGGATCCGCGCTCGGCACGGCGATCTCCGCCTACCGCACCTGTGAGCTGGCAACGCTTGCCAAGGACGGTACGCCGGTCGCCTGGCCGACCTCCGGGCTGCTCCGGCAGGACGGCACGATCATGATCACCACCTCCCTGGGGTACCCGCAGAAGGCGTTCAACGTACGCCGCGATCCCCGGGTGGCGGTGCTCTTTTCCGACCCCACGGCCAGCGGGCTGACCCAGCCCGAGCAGATCCTGGTACGCGGCACGGCGGACTGCCCCGACGAGGTGCACACCGAGCCGACCGGAGACCTGGGCGCCTTCTGGGCGCAGATGTTCCAGCGCCAGCCGGTCAGCCGTACCTACCTCAACTGGCCGGCGACCATGTTCACCGACTTCTACTTCATGCGGCTGTTGATCACCGTCACCCCGACCGAGGTGACCACCCGTCCGCTGCCGACCACCACCGCCACGGCGGCCGGGGGTGCGGCGTCGACGTCGACCGAGGGCGGCTCACCGGTCGAGGGCCTGGTCGGTGCGCAGGTGCTGGCGGCGTACCCGAGTGTGGTGTTGGCGGCCCTGGACGGAAGCGGGGCGCCGCTGTTGGTGCGCACCACCGTGACTGTCGGCGCGGACGGCTACCGGGTGGTGGTGCCGGACGGGGTGGAACCCGTCGAGGGCCCGGCCAGCCTGCTGGTCCACCAGCACGACGCGCAGTTGTGGAACCTGCACAACGCCAACGTGCGCGGTGAGCTGGTCCGCGGTACGGACGGCTGGATGCTGCGCCCGCGGCGACTGATCGAGCCGGCCGCCCGGCACCGGCCCCGCCGGACGGACTCGCTGCGCACGGTGCGTACCACCCGGGCCGCCACCCGCCGCTACCTGGAACGGCGCGGCTGGAAGCGCCCCACCATCCCGTGGGCGGTCTACCGCGCCCTGCGCCCCGACGGCAGCAGTCGGTAGCCGAGCCCTTCCTGTCACCGATGGTGAGAAGGGTTCCCCGCTAGACCGGAAGCGTTAACAGGGGGCCCTTCCTTACCCCTCAGTGGTCGAGGTCGGCGAGGATGCGTCGGGCGGCGTTGTGGCCGGCGGCACCGATCACGCTGCCGGCCGGGTGACAGCCGGCGCTGCCCGCGTACACCCCGTCGACCCCGGTCGCGTACGGCATCCGGTCGGCGAACGAGACGGTGTTGTCGACGTGGTGGATGTGCCCGCCGGTGATGCCGAAGTGCGCCTCGATGCCGGGTGGGGGCAGCGGCACCGCGTCGGCGATCAGGTCGCCGGTGCCGGGCGCGTACCGTTCGCAGATCTGCACCAGCCGCTCGACGTAGCCGGGCAGCGCCGCGTCCCACGTGGTGTCGGCAAGATCGTACGGCACCGACTGGACGAAGAGCGCCGACGAGTGGTGCCCGGCCGGGTCGGCCAGCGACGGGTCGACGGTGGTGTGCAGGTACCACTCGATGGTGGGCTCGGCGGGCAGCCGGCCGGCCCGTACGTCGTCCCACATGGCGCGCAGCGCGGCCATCGGCGGCGCACCCCCACCACCGGTCAGCGACGCCGACCCGGGCAGCAGGTGGATGGTGGAGCCGAACGGGCTCGGCGCGTCCTGCGGCAGGCAGGAGAACCGGGGCAGGCCGCGCAGGGCCAGGTTGAGCTTGAGCGTGGTGCCGGTACGCCGCACCGCCGCCATCCGCGCGCTGAGCGGTTCCGGTAGCGCACCGTCGGGCAACAACCCCATCAACCGGTACGGGTCGCAGGCGCCGAGCACCACCTCGGCGCGGACCGCCCGCCCGTCGGCGAGCACCACCCCGCTGGCCGCCCCACCGTCGAGGGTGATCGCCGTGACGGGTGCGCCGGTGACGATCCGGGCTCCGGCGGCGCGGGCGGCGTCGGCGAAGGTGCCCGACACGGTGCCCATCCCACCTTCGGCGATCATCCAGGTGCCGCCGGAGCCGGGCAGCCGGCACATGTTGTGCACCAGGAAGTTGTGCCCCGTCCCGGGGTCGTCCGGCCCGGCGTTCAGCCCGGACAGCCCGTCGGTGACCGCGTACATGCTGACCAGCAGCTCGGAGCGGAACTCGAAGCGGGCCAGGTAGTCGGCGACCGAGCCGCCGACCAGGTCGGTGAAGACCTGCCGCAGCGCCGGCCGGACGTAGCGCTGCGCGGTCTCGGCGACCGGCAGCGGGTCGGCGAGCCAGGCCGGCGCGAGGTCGTCGCGCAGCGCGGCCAGCTCGGCCTGCATGGCCTCGTCGGCGGCCACGTCGGCGGGGGAGAAGAACTCCGCGAGCTGCGCCCGGGTCGCCGCCTGGTCACTGCCCATCAACAGGTACGGCGAGCCAGGGCCGCCCGGGGTGGGCAGGAAGTAGTGCGGGTCGCGGCGCAGCACCGGGATCCGCACGTCGAGCGTGGCCAGCAACTCCGGCGGCATCAACCCCAGCAGGTACGACCCGGTGGAGTGACGTAACCCGGGGACCTTCGGAAACGGCCGTTCGGTGCGGGTGGCGCCCCCGATCACCCCGGCGGCCTCCAGCACCAGCACGTCGAGCCCGGCGCGGGCCAGCAGGATCGCGGAGACCAGCCCGTTGTGCCCGGCCCCGACGATCACCACATCGGCCCGCGCCGGCAGCTGACCCTCCACACCCACGATCCTAGTGCCCACCGCCCGCCCCACCGCGCCCGTCGCCGGTGCGGCCTTGCGCGTGGTGCGGCCTTGCGCGTGGTGCGGCCTTGCGCGTGGTGCGGGCCTTGCGTGCGGTACGGCCTCCGTGCGTGATGCGGCCCTTGCGTGTGGTGTGGCCTCCATGCGTGGTGCGGCCTACGTGCGTGATGCGGCCTTGCGTGTGGTGTGGCCTTGCGTGTGGTGGGCCTCCGTGCGTGGGCGGGGTGCCGCGCAGAGCGGCTCTCCGCGCGGGCGGCTCTCCGCGCGGGCGGCTCTCCGCGCGGGCAGGCCTCCGTGAGCGGGCGGCCCTCCGCGCGGGGAGGGCTCCGCGCGTAAGAAGGGGACCCTTCTCTACCGTATGCGTTAAGAAGGGGCCCTTCCTTTCCTGGAGGCGATGGATGTTCGGGTGGTGGGGACGGACGGTGGTGCGCGCCCGCTGGGGTGTGCTGGCCGCCGCGGTGGCGTTGGTGGTGCTCGGCGCGACCTGGGGTACGGGCGTGTTCGGGCAGCTCTCCGGGGGTGGGTTCGACGATCCGGCGAGCGAGTCCAGTCGGGCGGCGGAGCGGATCACCGCCGAGTTGGGGCCGCAGGGCGCCGACCTGATCGTGCTCTGGTCGGCGCGGGACCACAGCGTCGACGACCCGGCCTTCCGGGAGCCGGTCGCGGCCACCGTCGCCGGGATCCGCGAGCATCCCGCCGTCGCCAGCGTCACCACCTGGTACGACACCCAGGCCCCGGCGTTGGTCTCCACCGACCGGCGGGCCACCTACGCGCTTGTGCAGTTGGCCGCCGGTGACGAGGACGGCAAGCTCGCCGGGTACGAGCAGGTGCGTCCGCAGCTCGACGCGTCCGGTCTGCGTACCGAGGTCGGTGGGGCGGTGGCGTTCCTGGAGACGGTCAACACGCAGACCACCCGGGACATCTTCCGCGCCGAGTTGATCTCCATGCCGGTGCTCCTGGTGCTGCTCGTGTTGATCTTCGGCGGGTTGGTCGCCGCCGCGATGCCGCTGCTGATCGGCGGGGTGGCCATCCTCGGCGCGTTCGTCGCGGTCCGGTTGGTCAACCTCTTCACCGATGTGTCGATCTTCGCGATCAACGTGATCACGCTGATCGGGCTGGGGATGGCCGTCGACTACTCGCTCTTCGTGGTCAGCCGGTTCCGGGAGGAGGTCGCCAACGGTCGGGGCACGGCCGACGCGATCGCCCGCACCATGGTCACCGCCGGCCGGACCGTACTGGTCTCCGGGTTGACCATCGCCCTGGCCATGGCCAGCCTGCTGATCTTCCCGCAGGCGTTCCTGCGGTCCATCGCCCTGGGCGGGATGGCCGCGGTGCTGGTCGCCATGCTCGGCGCGCTGACCGTGCTGCCGGCCCTGCTGGTGGTGCTCGGGCGGCGGATCGACGCGCTGCGGGTGCCGTTGCCGTGGCGGCGTCGGGGTGCCGGCCGGCCGGCCGAGCCGGGCACCGGCGCGTGGGCCCGGATCGCGCACAGCGTGATGCGCCGGCCGGTGCCGTACCTGCTCGGGGTGACGGTCCTGCTGCTGGCCCTGGCCACCCCGTTCCTGCGGGTCGAGTTCGGTGGGGTCGACGAGCGGGTCCTGCCGGCCGACGCCGCCCCGAGGCAGGTGGCCGAGCGGATCGCCGGCGACTTCCCCGGTGGCAGCATCGCCCCGATCGACGTGCTGGTCTCCGGCGCGTCGGCGCAGACCGTACAGGCCTTCTCCGACCGGATCGCCGCGCTGCCGGGGGTGACCGGGGTGACCCCGACGGCGAACCGGGGCGACTCGACCCTGCTGGCGGTCAGTTACCCGGGCGAGCCGACCGGCGAGGAGGCCCACGACACGGTCCGGGCGCTGCGGGCCCTGCCCGCGCCGGACGACGCCGAGGTGCTGGTCGGTGGGCGTCCCGCCGCCGACCGGGACCTGCTGGACAGCCTGGTCGACCGGCTGCCCTGGATGGCGGTGCTGATGGCGGTGGCCATCCTGGTCCTGCTCTTCCTGGCCTTCGGCTCGGTGCTGCTGCCGATCAAGGCGGTGTTGATGAACCTGGTGTCGATCGGGGCGTCCTTCGGTGTGGTGGTCTGGATCTTCCAGGACGGGCACCTCTCCGAGCTGCTCGGCTTCACCCCGACCGGCTTCATCGAGCCGACCAACCCGATCCTGATGCTCGCCGTGCTCTTCGGCCTGGCCACCGACTACGAGGTGTTCCTGCTCTCCCGGGTCCGTGAGGAGTGGGACCGTACCGGGGACAACACCGCCGCGGTCGCCGCCGGACTGCAGTACACCGGGCGGATCATCACCGCCGCCGCGTTGCTGCTGATCGTCGTGGTCGCCGGCTTCGCCACCGGCGGCATGACGTACCTGAAGCTGATCGGCATCGGGATGATCGTGGCGATCGTGGTCGACGCCACCCTGGTCCGGATCCTGCTGGTGCCGGCGACCATGCGGCTGATGGGTCGGTGGAACTGGTGGGCGCCGGGCCCGTTGGGCCGGGTCTACCGCCGGTGGGGGATCCGGGAGGCCACCGACGAGGAGCTGGCGGCCGACGCCACGTCGACGGCGGAGGGTCACTCGACGTTCACCCGGTAGTGGGGTTGGTCGATGCCCGGCAGCCCTAGGGTCACCTCCGGGCATCGACTCACCGGGAGGCCGGAATGGACCGTCGTACCGTGTTGCGCGCCACCGTCCTGGGCGCGGGGACCGCCACCTTCGCCGGGGCCCTCTGGCAGCAGGCGTTCGCCGCCGTCGCCCAGCCCGGCCCCAGCCCGTACGGGGCGCTGCTGGCCGCCGACGCCAACGGCATCCAGTTGCCGGCCGGTTTCACCAGTCGGGTGGTCGCCCGCTCCGGGCAGCGGGTCGGCGGCACCTCGTACGTCTGGCACCGGGCCCCCGACGGCGGGGCCTGCTTCGCCGCCGGCACCGGCTGGATCTACGTCTCCAACTCGGAGATCCCGCTGACCGGCGGCGCGTCGGCGATCCGGTTCGCCGCCGACGCCTCGATCGTCTCGGCGTACCGGATCCTCGGTGGCACCAACGTCAACTGCGCCGGTGGCGCGACCCCGTGGGGTACCTGGCTCTCCTGCGAGGAGGTGCCGCTCGGGCGGGTCTTCGAGACCTGGCCGGACGGCAGCCGGACGGCCGAGGAGCGGACCCGGATGGGCCGGTTCACCCACGAGGCCGCCGCCTGCGACCCGCACCGTCAGGTGGTGTACCTGACCGAGGACGAGCCCGACGGCTGCTTCTACCGGTTCGTCCCGGACACCTGGGGCGACCTGCGGACCGGTCGGGTGCAGGTGCTCTGCGCCCCGGCCGACCAGGTCGCCGGGCCGGTCACCTGGCGTGACGTGCCGGACCGCGACGGCGTCCCGATCCCCACCCGGCTCCAGGTAGGCGCGGCGAAGCACTTCAACGGCGGTGAGGGCTGCTGGTACGACCGGGGCACCTGCTGGTTCACCACCAAGGGCGACAACCGGGTCTGGGCGTACGACGCGGTCAACCAGCGCATCGACCTGGCGTACGACGACGACCTCGTGCCGGCCGGCACCGCGCCGCTGACCGGGGTGGACAACATCACCGGCACCGGCGGCGGGGACCTCTACGTGGCCGAGGACGGCGGCAACCTGGAGATCAACATCATCACTCCCGCCGGGGTGGTCGCCCCGATGCTACGGATCGTCGGGCAGGACGGCTCCGAGATCACCGGCCCGGCGTTCTCCCCGGACGGCCGGCGGCTCTACTTCTCGTCCCAGCGCGGCATCTCGGGGGCCAGCAGCGGCAGCGGCGGCATCACCTACGAGGTGACCGGCCCCTTCCGTTCCTGACCTGCGGTTCCGCCGGCCGACGGGCGGGGCGGTCCGGCGGTGGCCTCGTCGCCGGCCGGCCGGCGGGGCGGTTCGCCGGCCGGGGCGACCCGGGCGCGACCGGCCCGCCAGGCCGACAGGGCCAGGGTGGCGGAGTAGCCGGCGAGCACGATCACGTGGAACAGGTACAGCCAGAGCAGCACCGCCACCCCCGCGCCGATCTCGAAGAACCCGCCGAACGGCACGCCCAGGTCCAACGGCAGCGAGCAGAAGAGCACGAAGCCGTGCAGGAAGCCGGAGAGGTTCGCCGCGGTGAACGAGCCGACGCCGAGCGAGGAGAGCCAGTCCGGCGAGGCCGGCCCGACCACCCGGAACACCCAGAGCAGCACCGGGGTCAGCACCAGCCACACCCCCAGGAACGACAGCACGATGCCGCCGAAGGCGACCCAGCCGCCCTGCTCGACCAGCCGGGTGGTGGTGGGCAGGGCGATCAGGATGCTGAGCAGCAGGGCCGGGGCGGGGGCGAGCAGGGGCAGCAGCAACAACCGGCCCCGCCAGCCGACCAGCGACTCGTCGTGGTGCGGCCGGGCCACCGAGACGAACGCCCGGCGCAGCCCCTCGCCGTACAGCGAGGCGGGCAGCAGCGAGGCCAGCGCCAGCAGCGGGGTCAACTCCACCCCGGCATTGACCAGCGCGTCCACCGCCCGGGGCGCGCCGATCGCGTCCGGCAGGGTCTGCACCGCGTACGAGGTGAGCCGGCGGACCCGGTCCGCCCCGGCGACCAGCCCGGTCAACCAGATCGCCAGCAGTGCCACCGGCACCACCGCGATCGCCCCGTAGAAGGTGATCGCCGCCGCGTGCAGCGACAGGTCCCGACCCCGTACCGGCCGGAACGCGGCACTGGTGATCCGTTTCGTCCGCTGCCATGCGCTGCCCATCGCGCGGTAATTCCCCCTCGGCTGCCACGCCACTCATTAAGATCGCCCGCCATGAGCGTTGTCACCACCGAGCGACTCGTCGTGCGGGACTGGACCGACTCGCACGCCGGACCGTACGGCACCTGGGCGGTCGAGGTACGCGACACGGCGGTGGTGGTCGGCGCGGAGCTGGAGACCTTCGTTCGGCAGAACCCGGACGGGGCGTAGCCGGTCCGTCGACCGGAACCCGGCGCCGGTCTCGGTCACCGGGTTCCGTGCCGACGGTGGTGCTCAGCCGGCCCGGTCGATCACCGTGTCGTACCCGGTCATCTGGCCCGGTGCAGGACGTTGCGGTCGTGGTCCTGCTGCTGCTCGTGGTGTTCGTGGTGGTCCTGGTGGTCGAACGGCCGGCTGGGCTCGCTCCTGGGGATGTCGTGGCGTTCCCGCCACTCCTGCCACTCCCGCTCCTCCTGGTGGCGGTAGCTGGCGATCGCCGACAGGCGCAGCGCCGCGACCTGCCCGGCCGTCAACGGCCGCAGGGTACGCGCCAACGCCAGGGCCCGGCACGCCTCCCGGTACAGCGGCGAGGACTGCAGCCCGTGGTCGGTGAGGATGCCGACGACCTGGTTGATGGCCTGGATCTCGCGGACACGATCCAGTCCGGCGGGCGTCGTCCGGTCGGTGAGGTCCGGCCGGGTCGGCGCATCCAGGAGCGCGTTCGCGCCGGTGCGTTCTCGGTGCTGCATGCTGTGGTACACGGTCATGTCGGGGCCCCTCCCGGACGTTGGTCGACGTTGCTCCCCACCTACGTTCCGCGTTCAACGCCGGTTCGACGGAAACCCGTACGAAATCTGTGGCCCACCTCATCGCCACGAAACGCCGGTGACGGTGGACAAATGTTCGCGCGGTCTTTATCAGTGCTGTCGGTACGGGTGTCTTGGGTCACTCCGTCGCGCGGGTCGAATGGGCATCATGGCCCCTGTCGAGCTGAGTCGGTAACCACATCAGGCCGTTGTCGTCGGTGCCCGAGAATATAAGCACCACTTATGTTCGTCGCGAAGCCGCAGCTCAGGCGGCATCTACCGGGTCGACAATGGTGGCTCTGCCGCCACCTTCTACCCCCTTCCGCGGCACCCCGGCCACGGAGTTCAGCGGGCCGCCTGCCGGGCGCGACCCGGGCGGGTGCCCTCCTATGGTTGATCGGTGGAAGGGCGGCCCGTCGAACCGAGTGAGAGAGTTTCGTGTCCCGGCTCACTGTATCGACCGGGATGCGTAGCATTCTCGCGTTCCCATGTGGTTCGGGGCTCGCTTTTCCGCCCGGTTACCGAAACGCCTGACCAGGCCGAGGAATCAACGGCAAGGGGGCATGTGAGCAGATGACCGCTCCGGTCAGCGGCGCGCGGTTGGCCGAGATCCGCCGGCACCTCGGCATCACCCAGACCCAACTGGCCGGGGCCGCCGGGCTCTCCCAGGCCCGGATCAGCCAGATCGAAAGCGGCGCGGTGACGAACCTGGCCACACTGCTCGCCTACGTCACCGGCCTCGGCGGCCACCTCGACGTGGTGGTCCGGATCGGCGACCTTCATCTCGACGTCGCCGGAGAACGGGCGCGCGGGTGCCCGGCGACCGACCCGGGGCAGGCAACCGCACCGGGTCCGGCTCTGCCGCCGCCAACATCCTGAGTCGTCCCCGGCATCCTGGGTCGTCCCCCGACATCCTGGGTCATCCCCGACATGAGCTCGACAGCGCCGGCCGGTGCCGCGCCGGAGCACGTTCCGGCGGGCAGGCAGTCGGTGGCGAGCAACGGCTGGTCTACCCGGTCTGCTGGTCGCTCAGTTGGGCGGACCTCGTCGGCCTTGAATCGCGGGCAGGAAGCTGACCCAGGCGTCGCCCGGGGGCCGCTCCGGTCCTTGTTCGTCCGGTACGCCCGACCGGGCCGCCGCCGAAGCGCGCCTCACCGCAGTTGGCGTTGTCGGGGCTGCGGTTCGGTGTGGACCAGCCACGGTCGGTGGGGTGGACGGCTGCGGCGGTGGCGACGTCACGTCCGGTGCAAGCCCCCAGAGCCGCCGGCAGGTCGTCTGTTGTGACGCCTTGTAGCGCTGCGGGTAGTTGCCGTCACAGATGTTGCGCACCTACCAGGATGTTGTCCCCACGAACCCGCCCGACCTGGCGTCGGCCATCGGCGCTGAGGACACGCCCGTCCTCATGTCTTGACAATTAGGTCCGAGGAGCGGCGCACTGCGAGGAAAGTTGGCAAACTTCGGCAGTTTGCTACTACGCACCGACACCACCGTTTCGACTTGCCAGGAAAAGGCCGGTGTCGCAGAAACGTCGCACGTCAGAGTAGGCCACAGGCCATTCGGATATACGATTTCCATTCTCGTCCATAACAGAATGCGGTTCGACAGAAAGCCATGGCTTGTCCGGATCGAAGGCCGCACTCAGCTCCTGGAGAAAGATGATGGCGTTCTGCACGAGGACGGTATCGCCAATCCGATAGAGGGGCCAACAGTTTACAAAATTTCCTTTTTGTGGATCGACCATGGATGCAACGAGGCACGCCACAGCATTCTCGGAATCCTCCAAGAGTGCTAGCGCCCGCTTCCAACTCGCAACATACTCATCAACACTCCAATAACTCAAACCCATCGGGAACTTCTCCCGGAAACCTCCAACACTGATCAGGCCTATCGCTTCATCAGCTGAATCGAATCCGGACAACGGGGGCCACCCAATAGCCCGAATGGCGAAATTGTCATTCTTTGAGGTAGTTGAGGTCTGCATCATACGTTCCGATCCGTTGGCCTCTTCGCCTCCGCAGTTGTGAACCAACACCGGAGCCGTGCCGGCGAGTACATGGTACGTGTGGGTGTTGGCGACGGTGGAGCGTTGGGTGGTGTAGCGGGTGATGACGGTTATCTGGACGTGAGTGCCGGTGCTGTTCTGGAGCCACGGTCCGGCTTTCAGCTTGGTGGCGTCGATCCATTGGCGGAGGTCGGGTTGCCAGAAGGGGTGGTTGTCGGTGTCGGTGCCGTGGTCGCCGTCGGTGGCGATGGTGCCGCTTCTGATATATGGACCCGCCAAAACCGGCGCGACGGCGCGACAACCGGCTATCCGAGCATATTCCATCAGCTATTAAGACCGTGGTCCCCTGCACGAAATTGTTCGTCCGGCAACTACCTCCCTTCGACGCCGCCGAACCACCACCACGAGACGGATTGCCAATACAACGCGCATTCCTTTTTTCCGTACCACCCCACCATAAAGCTACCGAACAAGCTAGTTCCGATCACACGTTTAGTGCATCCAGACTAACGCGACCGCCGCTTCAACGCGGATCATCCAAGTGCAGAGATGTGTCGATCATGTCTTCGACTGCCGCTTTAAGCCATTCCCAAAAACCTGAGAAAACGGCGCCTATCTCTGAGCCGGCACTTGCAAAATCGTGAACAATCAAAACTCTTCCTGCCACACACTCTGCGCTAGAACGGAGCACGGCGCACGGACGTCATCAGCATCTTGACGCTCCGCGAAACAGAGCATTTCTTTTCCGGGGTATCTTTCGTTCTCTGCCAGGTTTCTAGCGGCAACTTGCTCATCAGCTGTGATCGAGATCCAGGGGTCTAGAGCCGCATGAGCCCCAGGGGGGTTCCATTCGTCAAACCCGGAAGGAAGTCGCGCAACTCAGCATCCCATTGATCTAGCATCTTATCTGATTGACTTCTATTTGAACAAGGAAATCTAACCGCCGCCACCCTCTATCCGGTCAGCCTGACCCTGCAGTTCATACGCATACACATCCCAATCGGGGCCGAACGACAGAAGGTCAGCCGCTGCCTCCCGCAGGATCGCCACGTCAGTGGGGAGCTGAAGGCAGGCCAGCCTAAAAGCCAGGTTCCGAGCCCACGGGGGCATCGCCATCCAGTCTTCAGTCGCAATTTCACGTAGAACGGACACAATCTCATCAGCTGAGGCAAAAGTGACTCGCTCGACAAATGTCCGCATCGCACCGACCTTGTCGTTCAGCCCGCTTTCTTGACTAGCGACGATCAGTTTCCTGGCAGCTACATCGAGGTCATGCATCGGCATCGCCGCACCTCACTCCCAGCTGTGGTTCCAGTAGGTTGGAACATTGAATGCGCCATCGGCGTATTGGTCACACCATACCCAATCTTGGCGCCACCCACGTTGACATATCTTTCGACGGGCCCTCTGAAGCCGGACGTACTTGGAACTGGAATTTGACCTCCGCTCGCTCTGAAGGCATTCACGTCACGAGCAATCGCGGTCTCGACTTGATCTGCCGTCAATGTTGTGCTTCGAAGATCATTCATTCCGCTAGGACCTTCATGAGCGCAATTAAACCCATGACCGATATTGAATCTCTAGGTCTCACCATCGATTTCTGCGGTACGCCGAAGGTCAAGCCCTGCACCCTTCGAAACAAAATTGATGCATCCACCGGTGTTGTGTACGAGGACCGGCGTCGTGCCGGCTATCACATGGTACGTGTGGGTGTTGGCGGTGGTGAGGTTGTGGACGGTGGATCGTTGGGTGGTGTAGCGGGTGATGGCGGTGATCTGGATGTGGGTGGCGGTGCCGGTTTGGAGCCATTGGCCGGGGTTGAGGTCGGTGGCGTCGACCCATTGGTTGAGGTCGGGGGCCCAGAAGGGGTGTCTGTCGGTGGCGGTGATGTCTGCGGTGTGGGTGCCGTGCTCGCCGTCGGTGTCGATGGTGATGGTGACGAGGTGTTTGGTGCCGGTGCCGGTGCCGGTGCCGGTGCCGGTGGCGGTGGCGGTGGCGGTTTAGGTGTGGCCGGTGTCGGGGTCGGTGGCGATTACTTGGTCGCCGGTGTGGACGTCTTCGATGGGTTTGGTGGTGCCGTCGGCCATGAGGACGTGGGTGCCGGGGGTGAAGCTGTTGCTGGGGTCCTGGCAGGGTCCTCCGGTGGCTTTGCCGTTCCCACCGCCGCCGCTGGTGCGCGCGCACACTGTTCGGGACGAAGCCGGGCCGCGCGCACGCGCTACGGCCTACGGTCCCGCGCGCGCCAGGATCGCCGCAGCCCACTGCCCAGCAGTGCAGACGATGAGCCGGTCGAGGCCGAGGACAGCTTTCACCAACCGTGTTGCACGAGCGGCTCCGCACCCAACGTCGCCACCGTCATCCCCCACGCGATGACTTATCGCCTGACGCCTGAAGCCGCGCCCCATTGGCAAGTCGTCGACGATGGCCGATTACCGGTGAGGCGTGTCGGCAACCGTGACGGCAACACGAGCGGACCGCTACGCACCCTGAGACTCATCGCCCACTCTCAGTGATCGGTGGGTCGCGATCATGGTTGAGCGCTCACTGTATCAAATCACTCGATCTCTATGATCAAATTCCCACCAGTAGAACCAACTAGCAATTGCCGGCCGCCCAGCACGAACCGGACTTCAAAAAGCTCCGCAGCGTCATTGTGTCGGGGGACCACCTCGCCAACTTCAAAGCTCAGGTCAGAAAGTTCGGGAATCACAATCCTAACCCTCTCTTCGGGCAGCCAGAGATATTCCGGCACAGCGATGTCAGACCTGAGTTCTACTGTGAGACTCCAGTCGGTCCAAACCGTAAGCGTTAAGGACCGGTCATCGGAGAAAACCAGCTGGACAGCTTCAAGTGAACCATCATCGCCACATATTCTGACAACCTCGAAGATCTTACAACCTTGCACGTCAAGCGCGTCCGCGCCCTCAGCTAGTAGCGCCATTCAAGTCACCCTCACCCGCTACCTACACCCGCAAGGGATTTGAGTGGCCCCATTGAACCAATCGTTACCGCTTGCGCCTGGGAACATGGTCACAAAGCTTCCATCACCGCGCGTCACAAGAAGATCCTCGCCTTTCCGGTAGAACCAGTAATCGGTCCCCCCGCCATTCTCCGGATTCCAAGAACCACGCAAGCTCAGGGTGAGTAAGTCGGCACCTCGCGTAACTCCGGTCCCGCTGGCCCAGCTGCGGCACTCGGCGGCCCCGACCAGGGACTTCATCGAGGCCTACGATCAGACGATGGGCGGCTGAACGCCCAACCGGATGTCCCGTGTCCGGGAACCCGGACGCACACCCCGACGCGACGGGACTGCGTAGATTTCCGTGTTTGACCTGGGTGTGGTCCGTTGGACAGGACGTCGATCCTGTCCAGGAAGGACCACGTCATGGCAGACAAGAAGAATCCGGTTCAGCTTCCGGGGCCGTCGGTGGCGGAGCGGGAGTTCGCCCAGCAGTTGGTCGAGCGGGCCAAGGCCGACGGAGTCTCGTTGGTCGGATCGGGTGGGCTCCTCGCCGGGATTACCCGCACCGTCCTGGAATCAGCGCTCGACGCCGAGTTGGACGCCCACCTCGACGACGCCGGTGTTGACGAGGAGACCGGTCGGCGGGTCAACATCCGTAACGGTCACGGGGTGAAGACGGTGCAGACCGAGGTCGGGCCGGTGCGGATCCAGGTCCCTCGGGACCGGGCCGGGTCGTTCACCCCGCGGATCGTGCCGAAACACGCCCGCCGCCTTGACGGCTTCAACGAGGCGATCCTGTCGTTGTACGCGAAAGGGTTGACGACCGGGGAGATCTCCGCGCATCTCGCCGATGTGTATGACGCCGAGGTGTCCCGGGAGTTGATCAGCCGGGTCACCGACAGTGTCCTGGCCGACATGGAAGCGTGGCGGCAACGCCCCCTGGACCGGATCTATCCGGTGGTGTTCATCGACGCCCTGGTGATGAAGATCCGCCAGGGGCAGGTCGCGAACCGACCCGTCTACGTCGTCGTGGGGATCAGCCTCGACGGGGAACGCGACGTGCTCGGCATGTGGGCCGGCACCGGCGGTGAGGGCGCCAAGCAGTGGGCCGCCTACCTCACCGAACTGCGTAACCGGGGCGTCGAGGACGTGTTCATGGTCTGCTCCGACGGACTCAAGGGCATGACCGACGCGATCGAACAGGTGTGGCCGCTCGCGGTGCATCAGCAGTGCGTCGTCCACCTCGTCAGAGCCAGCCTGCGCTACACCAACCGCAAGGACTGGCAGAAGATCACCCCCGCGTTGCGGGAGATCTACACCGCGCCCACGGTGGCCGCCGCCGAGACCCGGTTCGAGGCGTTCGCCGCCGAGTTCGGCGACCGCTACCCGGCCGTCATCAAGCTGTGGCGCCAGTCCTGGCCCCAGTTCGTGCCGTTCCTGGACTACAACCACGAGGTCCGCAAAGTCCTCTACACCACCAACATCATCGAGTCCCTGAACGCCCGGTTCCGGCAGGCCGCCCGCCGCCGCGGGCATTTCCCGACCGAGCAGGCCGCGATGAAGGTCCTCTACCTCGTCGTCCAGCAGAAACGCCGGGGCGGCGGGAGTATCACCGGCCGGGTCTACGGTTGGGCCAAGGCCCTCAACGCCCTGATCCTGGCCTACAGCGACCGGATCACCATCTAACAACCTCGATCACACCACAGGCCCAAACACGGAAATCGCCACACTCCCGACGCGACGGGCCCGAGCAGGAATCTGCTCGGGCCAGTTCGTTCGCCGATGGGTACGGTCAGCCGAAGGACTTCATGCCGCTCCAGTCCGAGCCCAGTACGACCTTCACTGCGGCACCCGTGCTGGTACGGGAGGGGTAGTAGAGCCGGATCTGGCCGTCGGTACCGGAGCGGGTCCAGAAGTCGGGCACTCCGTCCCCGCTGACGTCCGGGATGGTGATCAGTGCGCTGATGTTCGCCTCCGACCATCCGGTGCCGTAGGAGACGTCGCCGTCGCGGGAGGCGGCGGCCTGCTTGAGGGAGTTGAGGTCAACGCTGCCGGGGACCGGGCCCGGCCGGCCGTGGCGGACGTACATGTTGCCGTTGTCCAGGTTGCGCCAGAGGAGGTCCGGGGTGCCGTCCTGGTCGATGTCGGCGACGTTTGCGGCGTCCCGGCGGGCCCAGGCGGTGCCCTCCATCAGGGTGGCCTCCTGGAAGCTGGCGCCGGTGTAGCCGGAGAGGGCCCACAGGGCGGTGCCGGCCCGGACGAACAGGTCCGGCAGGGTGTCGCCGGTGACGTCACCGACTGCCTTGAGCTGGGTCCAGGTCGCCGGGTCCGGTGCGTTGGCAGGCAGCAGGACCCGTAGCCGGCGGTCGACGTCGAAGCTGCCGTAGCCGTCGCCGGGGTAGAGCCAGAACCGGCCGTCGGGGGTACGGGCGAACAGGTCGGTGGAGCCGTCGCCCGGGTACGCGTCGGCATGCTTGGTGATCAGGGCGGCTTTGCCGGTGGCCGGGTCGTACCAGTGGCCGGACGGGTTCAGGGTGTTGTCCTTGGTGTACGAGGCGGCGAGCCAGGAGTAGATCTCGCCGCCCTCGTCGCCGACGTAGTTGCGCAGGTTGCCCTCGGGTGTCACCACGAACAGGTCGGGGATCTGGTCGCCGGTGGTGTCGCCGGGCTGGTCGGCGGTGTCCCTCGGTGGTACGTAGAAGGTGTAGTCGGTGCGCACGCTGCGGTTGCCGGCGGCGTCGTAGGCGTACACGTGCAGGGTGTTGGGGCCGGCGTGGCGTGGGCGGAGGCCGGTGACGGTGGCCTCGCCGCCCGAGGCGGGGACCGGCTCGCTGCCGATGCTCTCGAAGGAGTACGTGAAGCTGGTCGCGCCAGCGGCGGTGAAGCGGACCGTGCCGGTTCCGCCGAACTTCACCGTCGACCAGGTGGCCCCGTCAGGGGTGGCCTCCAGGAACTGTTCGCTGGAGACGTCCGGTGCCGGGGGTGCCGAGGCGTCGATGGTGAAGCGGCAGGGTTCGGTGCCGGGTGGGTAGTACGACGAGTTGGCGTTCGAGTGGTCCTCGGCCCGGACGTCCCAGGAGTAGGTGGCCTGGTCCACCAGGGAACTGGCCTGGATCGTCAGGGACGCCTTGCCGGTGCTGCTCGTGGTGACGAGGGTGCCGGCGGGCACCGTGGTGCCGGTGCGCCAAAACCGGAACCGCAGTCCCTTGAGGTTGCCGTCCTTGTCGGAGGCGGTCGCCGACAGGGTGATGGCGGTGCGGGCGATGGTGGCTCCGGCACCGGGGCCGGGTACGCAGGCACCACCGGGCGAGGTCCGGCCGTCCTTCGGCTCGGTCGGCGGGGTGTTGTAGACGACCTCCAGCTCGGCGCTGTTGGCCCGGAACTTGCGCCAGGTGAGGGTGTCGGACTCGCTGGTGGCACGCATGCCCAGGGTGATGCTGCCCCACCCCTTGCTGGCGGCGGCCCTGGCAGCGTCGAGGACGGTGAAGCTGGCGTAGTCCTTGTCGCAGTTCGAGGCGTAGCCGTGGGCGAAGGACCTGCGCTGTTGGAGGGTCTGCCACTCGGGTTGTTTGTTCCAGGTGGTGCTGGAGGAGATGGCCCCGGTCAGCCAGAGCTGCATCTCCCGGGCGGTGCAGGACCAGGAGTGGGTGTTCTCGACCCGGAAGGTGGCCTCGCTGACCGTGGCACCCTTGATTCGGCTGTCGAAGTTCATCCGCCAGAAGGAACGAGTCAACAGCGGGGTGTCGCTCTCGTAGCCGACCCGGGCGACCGAGGTGCCGGAGTTGAAGTTGGTGCTGTAGAAGGTGTTCGTGTTGGGGTGCTGTTTCAGGATGGTGGCCCAGGACTGCAGCCCGCTCTTGAGGGTCGGGTCCAGGAAGACGGGGAAGGTCGTCTCGGCGTCGGTGAGCAGTCCGGTGGCGGCGGCGTCGAGGTGCAGGCGGGCCTCGCCGGTGCCGTCGCCGTCGAGGCGGGTGGTCATCGGTGCCTGGCGGGCACCGGGCTCGGCCCCGGTGAGCCCGGAGAGCTGTAGCACGTCGGCGGGGGTGGCCACGGAGGTTCGCGGCGGCACCTCGGGGGAGGAGGGTTCCCGGCCGGCGGAGTCCCAGGCGTAGGGGCTGGGGATCGAGCTGATCTCCTTGCCGCTGTCCGGGTCGAGGACCATGACCCCGTGGGTGGCCTGGTCACGCTGGAACACCGCGCTGGTGGAGCGCAGTCCGTAGGTCAGCGAGGCGACCGCGCCGGTGGTGGCGGGAGTGTTGTTCTTGACGATCAGCAGTTGTCCGAAGCCGCCCTCCTCGCGGGCGACGACGAGCAGGTCCACCCCGGGGTGTACCTCGGGGTAGAGGGCCCGGGGGCCGTCGAGCACCGGCGCCGGCAGGGGACCGGGCCACAGGTAGCTGACGGTGTGCTCGCCGATCTGCACCTCGGCCAGGACCGTGTCGGCGGGCTCGGCGGCGGCCTCGGGCTCGGCTTCGGTGTGGGCGACCGGGAGCAGCCGCAGGGACTGGGTGGTGCCGCCGGGCTTTTTCCGGTTCCCGCCCGGTGCGGGGGTGCCGCCGGAGAAGCGGACCGGGGTGGGCGCGTTGACCGGGCGGATGTCGAGGCCGTCGGCGGTCTGCCCGGAGCGGGTCAGGGTGGTGTCGACCGCTGCCCACCCGCCGGTGTCGGTCTTCAGCCGCCGGGGCAACGCGGAGATGGTGGTCCGCAGCTGTCCACTGGGCAGCGCCCAGGTCTGGGAGGTCTCCGTGGTCTCGGTCTCCACCACCACCTCCTGCCCGGTACGGCGGGCCTCGGCCATCGCGCTCGCATGGTCACGTTCGGCGACAGCCGGAGCTGCCGCGGTGGCCCGGTCCCGCCCGACCCGGGGGTCCTCGGGTCGCAGCCAGAACGGCAGCGCGGCGGCGAGCAGGGCGGCCAGCAGGAAGCCCATGGTGCACAGCAGCCGGGTGCGCGTACGCACGAAGGGTTCGATCAGGCGTGGCGCGGTCACGGCGGTCTACTCCCGTGGGGGCCGGCGGACAGGGATGGCAACGACGGACAGCCCATCCGGCGGGGGCCGTGGGGGCAGGACGCGGGGCACACGATCGCACGCCACCGATCGATCGCGTTAGCGTCGCCAGGTTTACCTTTTCGTGATCATCACGCAGTGGTGATCGACGGTTACGCCCGCGAGATCGAGCTTTTGCGCCATTTGTCGCAGGTCAGCTAAGGGAAGAATCTCCACAAGTCCACTGTGGGAGAAAGTTCCGGCACGCGAGGTTGAGCCGTGATTTGCCGGTGACAGAGGTCACTGCCGCGAGGTCGACATCACTGAAGGTGACCTTGAGTTGCTGCCCGTGTTGGTCGACAGTGCTCAGACGCATGCCGTGCCCGGCGTGTGCTCTCGCGGCCCTGCCGCGGGTCTCCTTTCGTCTGCACGCCTGGGTGGGAGTCGACGTATGCCTGGAACCGGTTTGCTGCTCCGACGGCGGCCCGGCCGACCCGACCCGGCGACCACGAGCCGGCTGCCCTGGTCCCGCACCCGCACGGCCATCGCCCTGGCGCTCTCGACCACCCTGCTGGTCACGCTGGTGCCGGCCGAGGCGTGGGCGGTGCCCGGCCCCGGGATGAGCCGCACCGGGATGCCTGTCGAGTTGCCGGAGATCCCGACCATGGTGCACGTCGACCGGGACGAGGAGGCCGACAGCGGGTTGGCCACCGCGGCCGAGGTGCCGGTGGTGCCGTACGAGCCGGAGGCCGTCGAACCCTGGCAGGCCGACAGCGGCGCGGTCGACCTGACCGGGGCCGCTCCCGGCGTACCCCTGCCGGTGGAGGACCTGCCGGTCGCCCTGGGGGTGCCGGCGGGCGGTGACCCGGCCGACCTCGTCGGCACCTGGACGGTCGACCTGGCCGCACCGGAGGCCTCCCAGGCCGCCGGGGTGTCCGGTCTGATCATGAAGCTGACCCCGCCGGCCACCGCCGACCCGGCCGCCGAGGTGGCGCTCACCGTCGACTACACGCCCTTCGCCGACCTGTACGGCCCGCAGGCCGCCGACCGGTTCGGCCTGATGCTGCTGCCCGACTGCGTCTTCGACGACCCCGACGGCGGTGACTGCGCCGCCGACCCGGGTGGGGCGGCCCCGCTGCGGGTGTCTCCCTTCCAGGTACCCGGCCAGGACACCGAGCCGGCCATCTCCAGCGAGGTGGAGCTGGTCCCCGCCGACGAGGCACCCACCACCGCCGGGGACGACGAGCCGACCCGGCGGATCGTCAACGGCCGCGTCTCGGTCGCCTCCCTGCTCACCGGTGCGGGTGGCCCCGCCGCCCGCGCCGCCAACCCCACCGGTTCGGGAGTGGTCGGGGTGCTGGACACCGGGGCCTCGGCCGCCGGTGACTTCACCGCCACCCCGATGCTCTCCTCCGGCTCCTGGGCCGCCGGTGCCTCCTCCGGCGCCTTCACCTACGGGTACCAGGTGCAGGTGCCCGAGGCGGCCGGCGGTCTCCAGCCGAAGATCAACCTGGGGTACTCCTCCCAGTCGGTCGACGGGCGTACCTCGGCCACCAACAACCAGGCCTCCTGGATCGGCGACGGTTGGGACTACAGCGCGGGGGCGATCACCCGCAGCTACGCCAACTGCACCCAGGACTCCAAGAAGGCCGGGGCGAACAACGCCACCCACCGCACCGGCGACTTCTGCTGGGGCTCGAACAACGCCACCCTCTCCCTCGGCGGTGCCACCACCGAGCTGGTCTGGGACGCCGACGAGGAGACCTGGCTCACCGCCAACGGTGACGGCTCCAAGGTGGAGCTGGTCAAGGACACCGGCAAGGCCAACGGGGACGCCGACGGCGAGTACTGGGTGGTCACCACCCGCGACGGCACGCGGCACCACTTCGGCCTGCACCGGCTGCCCGGCTGGACCTCCGGTGACCCGGTCACCGACTCGGTGCTCACCGTCCCGGTGTACGGCAACCACGCCGGTGAGCCCTGCTACCAGGCGGGCAACTGGAAGGACTCCGGCTGCACCCAGGCCTGGCGGTGGTCGCTGGACTACGTCGAGGACATCCACGGCAACGCCATGAGCCTGTGGTGGACCAA
Organism: Micromonospora yangpuensis; assembly: GCF_900091615.1. NCBI lineage: Bacteria > Bacillati > Actinomycetota > Actinomycetes > Micromonosporales > Micromonosporaceae > Micromonospora > Micromonospora yangpuensis. The sequence goes on from NZ_FMIA01000002.1 coordinate 1,927,663, forward strand.
GGAGACCAACCACTACGCCCGCAACTTCAACTTCAAGGACCCCGTCCGGTACGACCGCGGCGGCTACCTCAACCGCATCGACTACGGCCAGCGGCGCAGCACCCTCTTCTCCGCCGCACCGCTGTCCCAGGTCACCTTCTCCGTCGACGAGCGCTGCTACGCCGAAGGGTCCCTCACCTGCACCGAGGCCAACTTCACCAGCACCCAACCCGCCAAGTACCGCATCTGGTACGACACCCCGGCCGACCTGCGCTGCGCCGCCGGCCAGAAGTGCTGGAACGCCTCGCCGTCCTTCTTCACCCGCAAGCGCCTCGACCGGATCACCACCTGGACGCAGCGGCAGCCCGGCAACACCGCCCGACAGGTCGTCGACGAGTACCAGCTCAAGCAGGCCTTCCCGATCCTGCGCACCGGCCCCAACACCGCCCTCTGGCTGGAGTCGATCACCCGTACCGGCTACGGACGCGACGGCGGCACCGACAGGATCAGCCTCAACCCGGTTCGGTTCGAGTCCAACACCGAGGACATGCCGAACCGGGTCAGGAAGGACAACCGGCCCGGCTTCTCCCGGCTGCGCATCGCCCGCGTCATCAACGAGTACGGCGGCGAGACCGTCGTCACCTATCGGCAGCCCACCGGCGGCTGCGCCACCGGCACCGGTCTGCCCGGCAAGTCCGACACGGCCGCCCTCAAGTCCAACAACCGGCTCTGCTACCCGGCATTCTGGCACCCCGACCCCTCCGCCGAAGAGATCGACTGGTTCCACAAGTACGTCGTGGAGAGCGTCGAGGAACTGCCCGTGATCGAAGGCCCGGCGGCCAACACCATCACCCGGTACGCCTACGACGACCCGGGGTGGAAACTCGCCGAACAGGAGTTCACCAAGAAGTCCACCCGCACCTACTCCCAGTTCGCCGGCTTCGCCCAGGTCACCGTCCTGACCGGGGAGGACGACGAGCGTGACGGCAGCCGGCGGACCAAGGCGGTGGCCCGCTACTTCCGGGGCATGGGCGACACCGTCTCCGTGCCGGACGTGACCGGCGCCGAGATCGCCAAGGACCGCGAGGCCTTCGCCGGCCGGATCGCCGAGGAGCTGACCTACCGCGAGGCCACCGACGCCGACACCGACTGGCTCACCCGCAGCGTCACCTACCCGGAGGCGCGGGAACTCGGCAGCCGCAACCGCGACGACGGGCTCAGCCCGCTGCGGGCCTGGCGGGTCACCGAACCCCGTACCCGGTCGTTCACCAGGTCCTCCGGTACCGGCGACGACACCCGCACGCTGCGGACCGTCGAGTCGAAGACGACCTACGAGACCACCTACGGCCTGCCCACCCTGATCGAGTCCCTGGGTGACACCGGCCGCACCGGTGACGAGTCCTGCACGTCGGTGCAGTACCTGCACCGCACCGACAAGCACCTGATCGGGCTGACCCAGCAACTGCGTACCAGCCCCACCACCTGCGCCGCCGCCGACTTCGACACCCTGAGCACCCTCGCCTCGGCCAGCCGGACCGGCTACGACGGCGCCGCGTACGGGACCGCCCTGGCCGCGAACACCCGGGGACTGGTCACCCAGACCTGGTCACTCAAGGGCGACGGGACCGGCTACCAGTCCGACGGCACCGTCGCCTTCGACGCCCTCGCCCGGGTCACCGGACGTACCGACCCCGACGGCAGGACCTCCACCACCACGTACACCCCCGCCACCGGGCAGGCCTTCCAGGTCGAGGAACGCAACTCCCTCAACCACCGCCAGCTCCAGGAGATCGACCCGGGACGGGAGGTGGTGCTGCGCAGCACCGACCTCAACGACCTGGTGAGCGAGGCCCGCTTCGACGCCCTCGGCCGCCTCGTCAAGGCCTGGGGACCCGGCCGGAGCACCACCGCCACCCCGGACTTCGAAGCCGGGTACGTCGTCGAGACCGGCAAGCCCTCGTACGTCGTCACCAAGAGCCGGGGACACGAGAACCGGATCGACACCTCGGTCACCATCTACGACGGACTCGGCCGGGAACGACAGACCCAGGAGGCAGCCATCGGCGGCGGCCGGCTGATCACCGACACCTGGCACAACAGCTCGGGCGAGGTGTGGCGTACCCGCAACGCCTTCTACGCCGACGGCGCACCGAGCGGCACCCTGTTCACCCCGGCCGCCGACACGGCAGTGCCCAACGCCACCCAGTACGCCTACGACGGCCTCGGCCGGGTCGTCGAGGAGATGCCGATCCACAACGGCGACGAGGTGCCGCTGCGGGCCACCCGGTACAGCTACGGCGCCGACCACTCCACGGTGATCAACCCGTCCGGGGCGGCCTCGTACCGGCTGTTCACCGACGCCCTGGGCCGCACCACCCGGGTGGACACCTTCACCAACTCCGCCCGTACCGAGTTCACCTCGATGCGCTACGAACACGACTCCCGGGGCCAGTTGGCCAAGGCCACCCACTCGGCCGACCCCACCCGCCCCTGGACCTGGAGCTACGACCACCGAGGCCGGCTGGCCAGCGCCACCGACCCGGACAGCGGCACCACCACCGTCGGCTACGACCACCGGGACCGGCAGACCACCTCCACCAACGCCCGGGGCGTCACCGTCTGGAACGGCTACGACGAACTGTCCCGCCCCACCCAGCAGCGCCTCGGCGGCAGCACCGGCACCCTGCTCGGCCAGTACACCTACGACACCGCCAGCCGCGGCAAGGGCCTACCGGCCACGGCGACCCGGTACACCGACGGCCTGCCGTACACCCAGTCCGTCGGCGGCTACACCGAGGACTACCAGCCGACCTCGACCACCCTGACCCTGCCCGCGTCGATCGCCTCCACCTGGGGCCTGGCCACCTCCTACCGGTACGACCACACCTACACCGACACCGGGCAGCCCGAATCGGTCACCCTTCCGCCGGTCGGGGCCCTGCCCAGCGAGAAGATCCTGGTCCGCTACACCGCCGACGGGTTGCCGCTGTCGGTCTCCGGCAAGGACTGGTACGGCGCGGAGACCGTCTACTCCCCGTACGGGCAGGTGCTGCGCTCCACCCTCGGCGCCCAGCCGCACCGGGTCTGGACGATGGCCTCGTACGACGACGCCAGCGGCGCGCTCACCGACCAGCAGGTCTACCGGGAGAAGACGGGCGACACCAGCCGGGTCGCCGGGAACCTCGTCTCGCACCGCTCCTACGGGTACGACAACGCCGGGAACGTCACCGCGATCCGGGAACGGGCCACCGGAATCCACGAGCGGCAGTGCTTCACCTACGACGCGCTCGGCCAGGTGAAGAAGGCGTGGACCTCGGCCGACCAGGTCTCCTGCGCCGCCGGCCCGGCCGGCTCGGGTGGTACCCCCAACGTGGCCGCCGGCCCGGACGGCGCCGGTTACTGGCACGAGTACTCCTACGACCTGCTCGGCAACCGGACCACGCTGGTGGAGAAGGACCTCACCGGCGACACCACCAAGGACGCCACCTCCACCTACGCGTACGGTCGTACCGACGGCAGCCAGCCACGCACCCTGACCCGGGTCACCAAGGAGTACGTGACCCCGGCCGGTGCGGAGATCACCGCCGCCGCGCAGCGCCTGTACGAGCTGACCGGCGAGACGAAGTCGGTCACCTCGGTCGACAACGGCGACGAGCAGACCCTGACCTGGACGCATGACGGGCAGGTCGAGCGGATCACCGGCCAGGGCAGCAAGGGCAGGTCCCCGTACGTGGGTGTCGCCGGGAAGTGCCTGGACCTGACCGGCGGGCAGGCGGTCGCCGGGCAGCCGGTCCAGCTGTGGTCCTGCAACAACACCGCCGCGCAGAAGTGGACCTTCACTCCCGCCCCCGGTCAGCCGGACTCCGACGTCGGGGCCCTGACCATCTACGACGACTGGTGCCTGCAACCCGCCGGCAGCACCGCCGGATCGGTGGTGCAGTTGCAGAAGTGTGTCGGCGGAGTCGGGCAGCGGTGGGAACGTTCCTCCACCGGCCAGTTGAAACACCTCGCGTCCGGCTTGTGCCTGGCGGTGCAGGGCACGGCCACGGCCGACGGCACCCCGACCGTCCTGACGGCCTGCGTGGGCGGGTCGGCCGCCCAGCGCTGGGAGGCGCAGCTCGACACCCGGCACATCTACGGCCCCGACGGCAGTCGGCTACTGACCATCAAGGGCCGGCAGGCCACCCTCGACCTCGGTGAAGCCCAGGTCACCACCCAGACCGGCGGGACGCTGGTCACCACCCACCGCTCCTACTCGGCCCCCGGCGGCAGCGTCCTGCGCTACGCCCACGGCACCAACCCCTCCGCCCTGGCCGCCATCGCCAGCGACCACCAGGGCAGCCCCTACGCCGAAGTCGTCCTCAACGGAGGCATGACCCCCCGCATCCGCAAACAGGACCCCTTCGGTAACCCCCGCGGCACCGCCTACCTGGCCACCAACACCGAAACCAACACCGGGTTCCTCGGCGCCGTCCGCGACGACGCCTCCGGCTACACCCCACTCGGCGCCCGCCTCTACGACCCCACCGTCGGCCGGTTCCTCTCCGCCGACCCCATCCTCGACCTCGCCGACCCGTTGCAGTCCAACGGCTACGCCTACGCCCACAACAACCCCGTCACCCACTCCGACCCGACGGGCCTGTCCGTCTCCCTCACCCCATCGGAAACCGCCACCGCCCTCGCCGGCATAGGCCTCTCCGCAGCGCAGGTCGCCCAGGCCAACGCCGACATGGGCAAAAGCGTCACCTCCATCATCCTCTCCGTGGCATGGGACGTCCTGAAGGACTTCCTCGGCATCAACGCCGCCCTCGGCTGCTTCGGCGGCAGCGCCTTGTCCTGCGTCGACCTCATCTCCAGTTTCAACCTGGGGTGGAAAGCCGCCAGAAGTGGGATGAAGATCCTCTTGGCGGTACGACGCACCTACAACGCCATCCAAGCCCTACACGAAGCCAAACGCCGCGCCGAGAATATCCTCCGCATCGCAAAATCCGCTGAAGCGGCAGCACTCGCCGCCAAGAAAGCAGCCATCGAACGCGCCAAGAAAGCAGCCCAGGCAGCAAAGAAGAAAGCCGCCGAAAAACTCAACACCACCAGCAACCGCGCCGTCAACCAAGCCAAAAAAACCGGCAACCCCGTACACAAACGAGCCCAAGCAAACTCCAACCCCAAAGCCTCGTCGGCCGCCTCAAACAACGGTGGCGGGACAACCGGAGGTGGCGGGAAAAGCGCCGGCGGCGCAGGTGGCAAAGCAACCTCCAAGCCAGGAGGGACCTCCGGCGGAGGCAGCCGCTCCAACGGCGGCACCAGCGGCGGCGGTGGGAACGGCAAAGCCACCGGAGGATCCTGCAAGGACCCCAGCAACAGCTTCACCCCCGGCACTCAGGTCCTCATGGCCGACGGCACCACCAAGGCCATCGAAGATGTTCAACCAGGTGACCAAGTAGCCGCCACCGACCCCGACACCGGCAACATCGAGACCGAAACCGTCACCGCCGCCATCACCGGCGAAGGAACAAAGAACCTCGTCGCCATCACCGTCGACACCGACACCGACCACGGCTCGGTCACCGCTGACATCACCGCCACCGGCGGCCATCCCTTCTGGGTGCCGGAACTTAGCCGGTGGATCGACGCCACCGACCTCACAGCCGGACAGTGGCTCCAGACCAGCGCCGGCACCCACGTCCAGATCACCGCCATCGCCCGCTACGCCACCACCTGGGCCACCGTCCACAACCTCACCACCACTAACACCCACACGTACCATGTACTCGCCGGCACCACGCCGGTCCTCGTACACAACTGCGGGGGCCGGGAAAGCCTTAGCGACAACAGCTACGAATGGGACCATGACGAGACTGGTAGTCTTCTTTATGGTGATGTTGATGCCGACGGTGGATTAACTCTACTGGCCGACATGAAGAACAGCCCGGTGAGAGGGCAAGTGATCTTTAGGCGGATGATGGATTCGCTAGGCAGCAAGGTGCAAACAATCAACGGAAACCTTGTGGATGAGAACAAGGCGTCGTTCGCCGCAGCACTTGCGGGCGGAAACACGCCGGAGCAGGCTGCATGGATGACCTGGACCGGAAAAATGGCTCAAAGGCATGGCTTCACGAAGCTGTTGCATGTAGACCAAGGAGTCTCTGGAGGGTCCCCTGTTCGGCTGAAGTTCGGTAGGCCGTGATGCCTGGCGCGGGAGAGTGGCGTCATATGTTTCGTGCGTCGATTGATTCTGGTGGTGGACTAGTTGATATTGCTCGGATGATCAGGATTCATGGACGGTCTGGTCAATATATTCAGGCAGCAGCGGCATTGCGGCAAGAATTTGGGTTCAAGATTGTTGAAGCCTTGACTGTTGTGGGTTGGGCTGAAGGGAGTGACGACAGCGAAGCATCTCTGTTGGAAATGTGCCGCAAGATACAAACGGAAGTTAAATAGTGCTTCATCTCGGGGCTGTTCAATCGTGCGATCCGTTGATTCCGAGGATTTGTCGGGCAGGGCAAGGGCGTGGCGCTACTAGCTGAGGGTGCGGACGCGCTTGACGTGCAAGGTTGTGAGATATTTGAGGTTGTCAAAATATGTGGCGATGATGGTTTACTTGAAGCTGTCCAGCTGGTTTTTCTCGATGACCGGTCCTTAACGCTTACGGTTTGGACCGACTGGAGTCTCGCAGTGGAACTCAGGTCTGACGTCGTTGTGCCGCAATATCTCTGGCCGCCCGAAGAGGGGGTTAGGGTTGTGATTCCCGGACTTTCTGACCTGAGCTTTGAAGTTGGTGAGGTGGTCCCCCGATTTAATGACGCTGCGGAGCTTTTTGAAGTCCAGTTCGTGCTGGGTGGCCGGCAATTGCTAGTTGGTTCTACTGGTGGGAATTTGATCATAGAGATCGAGTGATTCGATACAGTGAGCGCTCAACCATGATCGCGAGCCACCGATCATTGAGAGTGGGCGATGGGTTTCGGGGTGCGCAGCGGTCCGATCGGTTGCCGTCACGCCTCATCTGTAGTCGACGATCGTCGATGACTTGCCGGTGGGGTGCGACAGCTTCAGGCGTCAGGCGATAGGTCATCGCGTGGGGAATGACGGTGGCGGCGTTGGTGCGGAGCCGCTCGTGCAACACGGTTGGTGAAAGGTCTCCTCGGCCTCGACCGGATCATCCTCTGCACTGCTGGGCAGTGGGCTGCGGCGATCCTGGCACGCGCGGGGCCGTAGGCCGTAGCGCGTGCGCGCGGCCCGGCTTCGTCCCGAACAGTGGACCGCTGGATCTGACTGGGCGCATCGTCCGCTCTGGGAGGAATCAGGAATGAGGTACGTCAAGGTTCTGTGGGAGCATGAATTCCCCGATGATCCTGTGCTCTACCTCAGCGAACTCGGCGAGGATGGCTACGAGGTTCGTAAGGTTCAGCTCTATCGCGACGGAAGGTCCGAGTGGGCCGACGGGCATCATGAGACGGCGACGGCTGGCCTCTCGGAGATTCCCTTTCCGTCGGTTGAGGAAATTTCGAGCCAGTCCGCCTGTCGAGCTGAGCTGATAACCTCAGAGGAGTTCGAGCGTGCTTGGAGTGACGCGCGAGCCAAGGCCTAGCCTCTAGGTTTAGCATGACCGAGGAGGCCAATTATTAACGCGCGCTGGATTTTAGGCCAGCTTGCTCAGTTTTCGTTACGGCGTAAGTGTGAAGCGGGCATCGGAAAATACCGGTGCCCGCTTTGTTCTGCCCCTGCCTGTGGCTTGGCCTGCCATTTCTGCCCGGTGATTCGATTGTCAGAAACGTAATCAAGGTGCTTTGGAGTGCGCCTGGGGGCGTGGCTGTCCGGCTTGGTTGCGACGCTCCGCGCAGCGGTACGGCGTCGATCCCCGGAACCGCCCGCCTGGTTCGCTACGTGAGGGGATCGTTTCGGCTCCGGCTGGCGTTTGGGCTGTTGGTCGGTCAGCTCGGTGTTGCCGGCGTACGCGCGGGGCCGAAGGCTGTAGCGCGTGCGCGCGGCCCGGCTGCGGCCGGGCCGCTCTTGATCTTGTAGTGCAGTTTTGAGTCAGTCCGATCTTGGTCGAGGGCCTTGGTCCGGCTGGCTAACTACTGCTTCGGCGCGCGGTCACGGCTGCTGCGGGACGCTTGGCGGGCGGCGAGGGCTGGTCGCCTTGGTCTGTATTTTGAGCGTGAAGTATGTCCTAGCTGCTCATCGGTGCTTGATCAGTTCCGAGGGGGGTTCCCTGGGATTCAAGTAAATGTGAGTTGGGGGTAGCGATGGGGTCGATTGCGGAAGACCTGGGCGTGGCCCTTGACGGCTGCCTTGGGCTGTCTGACGACGATATTCAGCGTGTAGCAGAGGACCAATCTGTCGGCCGACTGCCTGGTCGATATGTCGAATTCCTGCAAGTGATGGGCCGAAAGGCAGGAAGGCTGCTGGCGGGAACCGACGCGTTCTATCTGGATATCCTTGGCCTGAAGCAAGAAGCGTCAGATGTTCTGGCGGAGAACAGTGTTGGGGATCTTATTCAAGACGGGTCTGTTGTATTCGCAATGCATCAGGGCTGCCAGGTCTATTGGCTTCCTGGTTCCGCACTCGATGACCCTCCGGTTTTCATGTACCAAGAAGGCGACCGGGGTGTTTCTAAAGTGTGGGGTTCCTTCACGGAGTTCTTGCGCTATGAGCGTGCGCGGCTTTCGTGAAAGGGTGTACTCGATTCGTCGGTCCGAATTGGGCGCGGGTCAGTGAAGTGATCTCAGCGTGGCCGCCCCGTCGGTCAGGGGCGTGGGGCTTCGGTCTTGAGGGTGTGGACGAAGGTGGTCCAGGTGGTGTCGTCGAAGGCGAGGGTGGGGCCGTTGCGGTCCTTGGAGTCCCGGACGCCGACCGTGTCACCGGTGAAGCGCACCTCGACGCAGTTGGCGTTGTCGGAGCTGCGGGTCGACTTGAACCAGCCCTGGTCGAGGGGGGTGGGCGGCAGGGTCACGTCATCTCCTTGGCGATCCGGCGGATCAGGTCGATCGATTCGCCTGAGCCTAGCGCCAGTTCCCGGGTCTCGGCGAAGGTGACCACGTAGTCGGTGACCCGTACCGACTGGTCGATGATGTCGATGGAGGTCAGGATCTCCTGCCAGACCAGGTCGGGCAGCCGGGGCGACGGAAACGACAGCACCTGGAACGGGCCGCCGAAGGCGGGATGGGCGCCGACGCTGAACGGCAGCACCCGGATCTCGAACTGCTCGGGGCGTTCCGTGGCGAGCTGGGCCAGGTGGTCGAGCTGGGCGCGCATCACCGCCGGGCCGCCGACCTGCTGGCGGAGGGCACCCTCGCTGAGGATGGCGTTGACCCGCAGGGGATGTTCACCGTCGAGGCGGGTCTGTCGGGCCATCCGGACGGCGACCCGCCGGTCCACTTCGGTGAGCCGGATGGTGGTGGTGCCGCCCCGGATCACCGCGCGGGCGTACTCCTCGGTTTGTAGGAGGCCGTGGATGGCCTCGGGGTGGAAGCTGCGGATCTGGTCGGCACCGGCCTCGTAGCCCAGGAAGCGCAGGAACTCGGCGGGGAAGAGCTGCGCGTACTCGTGCCACCAGCCCCGTCGGGCGGCACCGGCGCGTAGCTGCTCCAGCTCGGCGGCCTCCTCCGGCTCCACCTCGTACGCCTCGACGATCTGGGCCAGTCGGCGGGCCGGGAGTTTGACGCGGCCGGCTTCCACGCCGGAGACGTACGCCTGGATGATGCCGATCTCGCGACCGGCCGCCGCCGCGGTGAAGCCGACCTCCTCGCGGCGCTGGCGCAGCCGTAGGCCCAGCTCCCAGGCCTGCACGACGGGGGACGACTCCAGGTGGGACAGCGCGTGGCGGGGGCTGGTCATGGTTCCTCCGGGGTTCGACATCATGCGACGACGTCGAGTATTCAGCCCGACACGCTTGATATCAAGCAGGCGAGGATGCATTCTCAGGAAATCAATAAGCGTGTCGAGGAGGTAGTGATGGAGACCGTGGGCCGGTGGGTGTACCAGCAGGAGGAGGTTGCGCACGCGTTCTCGCTGTGCCGGGTGCGCGACGCCGGCACCTTCGAGGAGTCGTTCGACCTGCTCGGCGTCGTCCAGGTCACCGTGGACCGGCGGTACCCGGAGAGGTTGCCCGCCGCCCTGCGGCCGTGGGCGTTGGCCACCCTCGCCGGCGGCGGGTACGGCTTCGGCCGCTTCTACGCCTCGTACGGCACCCTCGACTCCGACGGCGAGCCGGACCGGTCCTTCGCCGACGAGTACATCGACTGGTCCGGCACCCAGGTCCTCAGCGCCACGCCGAAGTACGAACGACCCGTGGCGGTGCTGGTCGGCATCGACGAGTGGGAGGAGATCGAAGCGTTTCGGGATCGCCGGGACGCCGCTGTCATTGCCCGGTCCCGTGCCCAGGGCCAGTTCGTGCCACTCTCGGCGGCCCTGGAGTCGCTTGGAGTCGATCCTCGCGAGGCCGGAGCGCTACAGAGCGACCGGGCCCAGACCGGTTAAGCGGGAATCCGGCACTGGGAGACACCGGTCGACGCCCGCGAAACGCCGACCGGTGCCGCTCGGTGGGTCACCTGCGCCGACGTCGGCGCAGTTCCTCCTCCTCCTGGTAGTTGACCGCCGGAGGCTGGGGGCTGCTCGCCGCCGGTGCCCGGGTGTAGTCCGGGCCGTCGGGCTGGCGGATCTCGTCGTAGGTCCGGGCGCGCAGGTGGGCGGCGTTGGGCGGGGTGAGGGTGCCGGGGACCTGTCGGTACCGGAGCGCCTCGGCGTACTCCGGCGAGTCGGTGTCCCCGTGCTCCTCCAGCATCCGCTGGATCGACACCGCTGTGTGCTCGGCGGCGATCTCGGCGGCGATCTCCTCCCGCTCCCGGGCCTCTTCGATCTCCTGCTCGACCCGCTCCTCCTCCAGCCGGACCCGCTCGTCCTCCAGCCGGATTCTCTCCGCCTCCTGCGCCGGGTCGGGGTGTGCTTCCGGATAGGTCACTGTCGCGCTCCCTGGTGCTCGTCGTGGTGCTGGTGCCCGCACTACGGCGCATGACCCGGATCGGTTCGACGCGTCGGGGGACAACCGTCGGACCGGGTGTGCGACGACGTACGTCGGAGGGCTGCGGTGGCTAGGGTGGGTCGAGCAGGATGTCTTGCTGAGGGGGTGAGGGTGGATGGCCCAGGCGGCGTATGCGCCCGAGCCGGTGCCGCACGGTGCCGACGCCCGGCCCGGCAGCCTGTCCTTCGACGCGCTCCGGTGGCACGACGAGCCGTGGACGGCCCGGCTCGCCCTCGACCTGTTGCCCGAGACCAACGGCCCCAAGGTCGAGGTCCTCAGCGGAAGCGTGATCGTGACACCCCACGCCGGATACGACCACCAGGATGCCGAGCTTGACCTCGCGTACCTGTTGAAGCAGGCGGCCCGTCGGGCCAAGCTGTGGCTCTACGCGGAGGCCAACGTGGTTTCCGGCGATGATCTCTTCATTCCGGACATCGTCGTGCTCCGGGTCCCCGGTGGTGGCCGGACGGCCATGGACATCAGGCATGCCGTCCTGCTCGGCGAGGTGGTCTCGCCCGGCAACCGGCGGAAGGACATCATCGACCGACCCCGTGAGTACGCCGCAGCCGGCGTGCCCTTCTTCCTCCGGGTGGACCTGCGCAACCGGGTTCCGACCATCGTCCTGTTCGAGCTGGTCGACGGGGAGTACCGGCCGCAGTCCGCGGCGGCTGCCGGGATGAGTTTCGTGATGCGGGAGCCCTTCGAGTTCACGATCGATCCCGGTGCGCTGCTCGGCGAGGAGGCACCAGTGGGCGACGAGGACTGACGAAGGGCTCCCGACGGGGCAGCGGTGGCGGTGGGACAGAATGGGGCGGTGACCTCCCCCCGCGATCTCGTTCTGCTCGGCTCCACCGGATCGATCGGTACCCAGGCCATCGACATCGTGCGGCGCAACCCGGACCGGTTCCGGGTGGTCGGGCTCGGTGCCGGTGGCGGCAACGTCGGGTTGCTCGCCGCGCAGGCGCTGGAGCTGGGCGTGGACGTGGTCGGGGTGGCGAAGGCGTCGGCCGCGCAGGATCTCCAGCTCGCGTTCTACGCCGAGGCGAGCCGTCGGGGCTGGGCCACCGGTGACTTCCGGCTGCCCCGGATCGTGGCCGGGCCGGACGCGATGACCGAGCTGGCCGGGTGGCCGGCTGACGTCGTACTCAACGGGGTGGTCGGGTCGTTGGGGCTCGCGCCGACGTTGGCGGCGCTGCGGGCCGGGCGTACCGTCGCGCTCGCCAACAAGGAGTCGCTGGTGGCCGGGGGCCCGCTGGTGAGGGCCGCAGTGACGCGGCCGGGGCAGATCGTGCCGGTGGACTCCGAGCACTCGGCGCTGGCCCAGTGTCTGCGGTCGGGCACCCGCCCGGAGGTACGGCGGCTGATCGTGACCGCCAGCGGCGGGCCGTTCCGGGGGCGGCGGCGCGACGAGCTGACCGGGGTGACCCCGGAGCAGGCGCTGGCCCACCCGACCTGGACCATGGGGCCGGTCGTCACGATCAACTCCGCGACCATGGTCAACAAGGCGCTGGAGGTGATCGAGGCGCACGAGCTGTTCGACGTGCCGTACGCCGACATCACCGTGACGGTGCACCCCCAGTCGGTGATCCACTCGATGGTCGAGTTCGTCGACGGCTCGACGATCGCCCAGGCCAGCCCGCCGGACATGCGGCTGCCCATCGCGCTCGGCCTGGGCTGGCCGGACCGGGTGCCGGAGGCGGCCGGCGCGGTCGACTGGAGCACCGCGCACGCCTGGGAGTTCACCCCGCTTGACGACGCGGCGTTCCCGGCCGTGGCGCTGGCCAAGGCGGCCGGGCAGGCGGGGCGCTGCCGGCCGGCGATCTACAACGCGGCCAACGAGGAGTGCGTGGCCGCCTTCGTCGCCGGACGGCTACCGTTTCTCGGCATCGTCGACACCCTCCAACGGGTGCTGGACGAGGCCCCCGATTTCGCCGAACCGGGTACCGTCGAGGACGTGCTCGACGCGGAGTCGTGGGCCCGTGCGCACGCGCAGGAGATCATCGTGGCATCTGTGGAAGGAGCTTGATGGCGTACCTGCTCGGGGTGGTGCTCTTCGCCCTGGCCATTCTCGTCTCGGTCAGCCTGCACGAGGCGGGCCACATGGTCACCGCCAAGGCCTTCGGGATGAAGGTGACCCGCTACTTCGTGGGGTTCGGCCCCACCATCTGGTCCTTCCGCCGGGGTGAGACCGAGTACGGCCTCAAGGGTGTCCCGCTCGGCGGCTTCTGCAAGATCGTCGGCATGACACCGCAGGACGACGACGTCGAGCCCGGTGACGAGAAACGGGTGATGTGGCGCTACCCGGTCTGGAAGCGGACGATCGTGATGTCCGCCGGCTCGGCCACCCACTTCGCGCTCGCCCTGGTCGGCATCTGGATCATGGCGATCTCCGCCGGCCTGCCCAACCCGCAGTTCCCCAGCACCGAGGAGCAGATCCGGGCCGAGCCCGCCGTGGTGGCGCTCGCCGACTGCGTGGTTCCCGAGTTCGCCAACCGGGCCTGCGTCGCCGGTGACCCGGCCAGCCCGGCCGCCGCCGCCCAGCTGCGCGACGGCGACCGGATCACCTCCCTCAACGGTGCCCCGGTAAACGACTACGGCGACCTGCTCGCCGCGATCCGCACCGTCGCCCCGGGCAGCACCGCGCAGATCGGGTACGTCCGCGACGGGCAGGACGCCACCACCAGCACCGTGCTCGCGCAGACCCAGCGCCCGCCGCTGGACGACCCGGACGGCACCGTCGGCCCGGTCGCCGCGCTCGGCGTCGGCCTGATCCCCAGCACCCCGGCCCGGGTCGAGTACGGCCCGATCGCCGCCTTCGGGGCCACCGCCAACTTCACAGGTGACCTGGCCGTCGGCACGTACGAGGCGATGAAGCGGCTGCCGGAGAAGGTGCCGGCGCTCTGGACGGCGATCACCGGCGGCGAACGCGACATCGACACCCCGGTCAGCGTGGTCGGCGCCAGCCGGCTCGGCGGCGAGGCGGTGGCGAACAACGCCTGGATCGTCTTCTTCATGCTCTTCATCTCGCTGAACTTCTTCATCGGGGTGTTCAACCTGCTGCCGCTGCTGCCCCTGGACGGCGGACACATCGCCATCGCCTGGTTCGAGCGGGCCCGGTCCTGGGTCTACGCCCGGCTGGGCATGCCCGACCCGGGTCGGGTGGACTACCTCAAACTGATGCCCCTGACGTACGGGGTGATCCTGATCGGTGGCGCGTTCACGCTGCTGACCATCACCGCCGACGTCGTCAACCCGATCACGCTCTTCTCAAGGTGAGTGCCTGAAGTGACCGCAGTCAGTCTCGGTATGCCCGCCGTACCGCCCCCGCCGCTCGCCCCCCGCCGGGTCAGCCGCCAGATCATGGTCGGCAACGTCCCGGTGGGTGGCGGCGCGCCGGTCTCGGTGCAGTCGATGACCACCACCCTCACCTCCGACGTCAACGCCACCCTCCAGCAGATCGCCGAGCTGACCGCCTCCGGCTGCCAGATCGTCCGGGTCGCGGTGCCGTCGCAGGACGACGTGGAGGCGCTGCCGGCGATCGCCCGCAAGTCGCAGATCCCGGTGATCGCCGACATCCACTTCCAGCCGCGCTACGTCTTCGCCGCGATCGACGCCGGCTGCGCGGCGGTCCGGGTCAACCCGGGCAACATCCGCCAGTTCGACGACAAGGTCAAGGAGATCGCCGCGGCGGCCTCGGCAGCCGGTACGCCGATCCGGATCGGCGTCAACGCCGGCTCGCTGGACAAGCGACTGCTTGCCAAGTACGGCAAGGCCACCGCCGAGGCGCTTGTCGAGTCGGCGCTCTGGGAGTGCTCGCTCTTCGAGGAGCACGGCTTCCGGGACATCAAGATCTCGGTCAAGCACAACGACCCGGTGGTGATGATCCGGGCGTACCGGCAGCTCGCCGAGCAGTGCGACTACCCGCTGCACCTGGGCGTCACCGAGGCCGGTCCGGCGTTCCAGGGCACCATCAAGTCGGCGGTCGCCTTCGGCGCGCTGCTGGCCGAGGGGATCGGCGACACCATCCGGGTCTCGCTGTCCGCCCCGCCGGTCGAGGAGATCAAGGTCGGCGCGGCGATCCTGGAGTCCCTCGGGCTGCGTGAGCGCGGCCTGGAGATCGTCTCCTGCCCGTCCTGCGGGCGGGCCCAGGTCGACGTCTACAAGCTCGCCGAGGAGGTCACCGCCGGTCTGGAGGGGCTGCCGGTGCCGCTGCGGGTGGCCGTGATGGGCTGCGTCGTCAACGGCCCGGGTGAGGCCCGCGAGGCCGACCTCGGGGTGGCCTCCGGCAACGGCAAGGGCCAGATCTTCGTCAAGGGCAAGGTGGTCAAGACCGTTCCCGAGGCGCAGATCGTGGAGACGCTGATCGCCGAGGCGTTGCGGATCGCCGACGAGATGGGCGCCGAGCTGCCCGAGGAGCTGCGCGAGCTGGTCCCCGGCCCGACGGTCACCGTGCACTGACCCCCGGGTGAGGTCCGCCGAGCCGGTCGGCTGCGGGCCGCCGCCTGCGTCGGGGCCGAGCCGGCTCGGCACTCGGCCGGCGCGGCCCCGGGTCCATCTGGCACGCTGATAAGCGTGCTGACGATGCCGGTGCGACAACTCGGGGAGTCGGAGCGTCGTGCCGTCGAACGGCTGCTCGACCTCGACCCGTTCGCCGGGGCACAGGTGGCCGAGCGGGTCGCCGCCCGCGGGCTCGCCTGGTGGCGGGCCGAGGGGCGGATCCTGGGGTACGGTGCCCGCCGCAACCTGGAGGCGATCTGCTGGCTCGGCGGCAACCTCACCCCCGTGCTCGCCTCGGGTCCGGCCGTCGCCGCCTTCGCCGACCTGCTCGCCGGTGAGGAGCGGATCTGTTCGTCGATCGTCGGGCGGGCCGACGCCGTACTCGGGCTCTGGGAGCGCCTCGACGGTGCGTGGGGGCCGGCCCGGGCGGTACGCGCCAACCAGCCGTTGCTGGTCACCGACGGCCTACCCCCGGTGCCGCCCGACCCACAGGTACGGCGGGTCGGCAGCGGCGAGGTCGACCGGCTCTTCCCGGCGGCGGTGGCGATGTACACCGAGGAGGTCGGGGTGTCACCGCTTGCCGACGACGGTGGCCGCAGCTACCGGCGGCGGGTCAACGAGCTGGTCCGCGCCGGCCGGGCGTACGCCCGGTTCGTCAACGACCGGGTGATTTTCAAGGCCGAGCTGGCGGTGGTGACCCGGCGGACCGCCCAGGTCCAGGGGGTGTGGGTGGCCCCGGAGTGGCGCGGACGGGGGATCGCCGCCGCCGCCATGGCGGCCGTGGTGCGCGACGCGCTGCTGCGGGTGGCCCCGACGGTCAGCCTCTACGTCAACGACTTCAACGTGCCGGCCCGCCGGGTGTACGAACGCTGCGGCTTCCGCCCGGTCGGCACCCTCGCCACCGTGCTCTTCTGACCCGCGCCCTGCACCAGTCGGCCAGGAATGCCCCGGGTGGGCGAAAAATACGTTGAGCGACCTCCTCGCGACAGGAAGGCTGAAGTCTCCGCCACCTGCTGTCCGGAGGAACGTCGATGCGCCTGCTCCGTGATCTGTGGGTCACCTCGCCCCGCCGGATGATCGTCGTCGCCGTCCTGCTGATCCTCGGCGCCGGCGGCCAGGCCGCCGCCGCGGCCCTGGCCGGCCCGGTGCTGGTGCACCGCTCGGGCACCTTCTTCGCCCTGCTGGTGGTGGCGCTGGCCGCCGCGGTCCTCACCGACCTGGTGGTGGCGCTGATCATGGCGGGGCTGACCGCCGACTGGTCCGCCGACGTGCGGCGGCGACTGTGCCGGGTGGCCCTGGGGCAGGACCTGCCGACGCTGGAGAACACCCCGGTCGGCGAGCTGCTCGACCGGATCGACGGCGACGTCTACCAGGTCGCCGGCGAGGTACGCAACGTCGGCGTCCGGCTGACCCAGGCGCTGGCCACCGGCGTGCTGTCCGCCCTGGTGGCGTTCGCTGTCTGGTGGCCGGCCGGGGTCGGCATGCTGGTGCTCACCGCGCTGCTCGTGGTGCTGATCCGCCGACCGACCGCGCGGATCGCCCCGGCCCGGATGGCCGAGGAGGAGGCCTGGTCGGACCTGGCCGCCGTGCTGGAGGAGGCGGTGCACGGCCAGGACGACGTCCGCACCAGCCTGGCCCGCCCGTACGTGCTGCGGCTGTACGCCCGCCGGGCCGCCCGGGTGCTGGACCGGGGCATCCGGGTGTTCCGGCTGACCGGCGTGGTCACCACCATCGCCGGGGCGGTGACCCGGGGCGGTATCGCTGTGGTGGTACTCGCCGGTGGCTGGGCGCTGGTCACCGACCGGATCGACGCGGCCCGGCTGACCGCCGTCTGGCTGCTGGTGCTCGGCTACGGTGCGGTCGTCGAGCATGCCAGTCGGATGGTGCCCCAGCTGCAACAGGCCCTCGGCGCGTGGGCCCGGGTGCAGTTGCTCGCCGACGCCCGGCAGGAACCGGTCGGCGGGGCCGCCCCCGGCCAGGGCGACCTGGTCATCCAGGACCTGACCTTCCGGTACCCGGGCACCGGGGCCGGCCGGGAGCCGGTCCTGCGCCAGGTGTGCCTCACCTTCCGGCGCGGCCGCTCGTACGCGCTCGTCGGGCGGACCGGTTCCGGCAAGTCGACCCTGACCAAGGTGCTCTCCCGCGCCGTCGACGTGCCCGCCGGCACGGTCTTCCTGGCCGGCGTGGACCTGCTCGACCTCGACCTCGAACACCTGCGCCGGTACGTCGCCGTGGTGCCCCAGCGCACCGAGATCCTCGCCGGCACGCTCGCCGAGAACGTCGCGCTCTTCGACCCCGACCTGCTCGACGACGCCACCCGGGCCCTGCACGAGCTGGGCCTGGCCGGTTGGATCGCCGAACTGCCCGACGGCGTCCGGACCCGCCTCGGCGAGGGCGGGTACGTGCTGTCGGCCGGGCAGGAGCAGCTGGTGGCGTTCGCCCGGATCCTGGTCCGCGACCCGCACGTGGTGATCCTCGACGAGGCGACGGCGCGACTCGACCCGGTCACCGAGGCCCGGGTGCAGCGGGCCACCGAACGCCTGCTCGCCGACCGGATCGGCATCGTCATCGCACACCGGCTCTCCTCGGTCCGCACCTGCGACGAGGTGGTGCTGATGGCCGACGGGGTGGTCGTCGAGGCCGGGCCGCTGCACTCCGCACGCCGCTTCGCCGACCTGCTGGCCACCAGCACCGCCGCGTACGCGCACTCCGGCGTCGTACCCGGCGGGGTGGACCTGCTGACCGGCCCACCCACCGCCGGGCCTCCGGGTGGCACCGCCTCGGCCCGGTCCTCGGGTGGTGCCGCCTCGGGTGGTGCTGCCTCGGGCCGGTCCTCGGGTGCTGCCGTGGGCGGTGCTGCCTCGGGCCGGTCCTCGGAGGGTGGCGGGCCGGGCCGGTCCGCCGGGGGCGAGGCCGGGGCGGTGCGGGAGGCCGGGGCGGTGCGGGAGGTCGGTGGCCAGGTGGCGTCCGCCGGTGGCGGGAGCGGGCCGGCGGACGGCACCCGGCCGACCGCCCTGGGTCCGCGGCCCCCGGCGCCGCCCGCTCCGCCCACCCGGACCCTGCGGGAGATCTTCCGGCTCAGCCGCAACGATCCCCGGTACGGCCTGGCCTCGATCGGCGTCTTCGCCGTGCTCAGCCTGCTCGGGCTGGACGGCGTGCTGGTGCCCTGGCTCTGGGCGGAGCTGGTCGACGACACCGGTGACCCCTGGCTGCCGGCGGCGGGGATCATCGCCGCGCTGCTGGTCACCATTCCGCTGCCGTACTGGACGAACCTGTGGTTCCCGCAGTGGTGGGTACGGCAGGTGCTGCGGATCAACGCGCGGCTGGTGCACGGGCAGACCGGACCGCGCCGGGTCAGCAGCCACACCCCGGCCGAGGTGGTGGCCCAGGGCGGTGACACCGACCGGGTGGTGCAGCTGACCGACAACGTGCTCGACCAGTACGTCGCCCTGGTGCTGATGGCGGGCATGACCCTGGTCTCCGGCAGCGTCGTACCGGCGTTGTTCTTCCTCGGCACGATGCTGGCCTCGGCGGCGGCGGCGACGGTCTTCGGACCGATGCTGGAGCGCTCCGCCCAGGCCACCGTCGCCGCGCGGGCCGCCTTCGCCACCGCGCTGGTCTCCGCGCTCTCCGCCGCCCGGACGGTGAAGCTCGCCGGGGCCACCCGGCCGGTGCTGCGTCACCTCGCCGACCTGGACGCCCTCCGTAGCCAGCGGCAACGTCGGGAGATCTCCATCCAGGTGTGGTCCCGGTCGACCCCGGCGTTGATCAGCGGGCTGCTGCCGATCGGCGCCTGGGCGCTCTACCTGGCCGGTGGGCTGTCCGCCGGGGCGACCCTGGTCGCGGTCGCCACCCTCGGCGCGGCCCGGTGGTTCGCCTGGACGACCGCGTCCCTGGTGGCGCACTTCCCGTCGGCACGGGTCTGGACCCGGCGGACGGTGGCGATGACCGGCACCGACGCGTACTCGGCGCAGCTGCCCGGGGTGGACCTGGCCGCCGGGACCGCACCGGCACCGGTCGCACCACCCCGGCACCCGTTGCGCCAGCTGCGGTTGACCGGCTTCGGGGCGGTGCACACCGACGGACTGCACGCCGTACGCGACGTGGACCTGACCGTGTCCCGGGGGCAACTGGTCCTGGTCGTCGGCCCGGTCGGGGCGGGCAAGTCCTCGCTGCTGCGGGCCCTGGCCGGGATCGTGCACCACACCGGCACGCTCAGCTGGAACGGGGAACCGGTGACCGAACCGGAGCTGTTCCTGCGCCCCAACCAGGTCGGCTACGTCGGGCAACTGCCCCGGGTGCTCTCCGGCACCGTCGCCGAGAACATCGCGCTCGGCCACGAGGTCGACGCCACCGGCGCGGTCACCACCGCCCAACTGGACCACGACCTGGCCGCGGCCGGCGGCGGGCTCGGCCTGGTCATCGGGCACAAGGGCACCCGGCTCTCCGGTGGCCAGCTCCAGCGGCTGGCGCTGGCCCGGGCGTTGGCCCCCCGTACCGAACTGCTGGTCGCCGACGACGTCTCCTCGGCCCTGGACGTCACCACCGAACTGGACCTCTGGGACGCCCTACGGCGCCACGGGGTGACGGTGATCGGATCGACGTCCAAACGGGCGGCGCTGGTCCGCGCCGACCACGTGGTGGTGCTCCAGGAAGGGCGGGCCGTGGCCCAGGGCACCTGGTCCGAGCTGGAGGGCGACTGGGGTCACCTGGCCGGCTGACCCCACCGAACCGTCGGCGTGGCTGCGGCTCCTTGCCCTCTCCGTACCCGAGCGGGGTGTAGATCTTGGACACTTACCGTTCTATTTGGACGGTAGGTGTCCAAGATTCACCTCGGGCTCCGCTTCGGTGGTGAGAGGGGTGGGTGGGTGGGTCAGGCCGGGACCGGGGCGGGGTCGAGGTCGGTACGGCCGGTGCCGGGCTCGACCGGTTCGAGGAGGTCGCGCCGTCCGGCGGCCTCGTAGGCGGCCCGGTCCAGGGTGCCCTCGCGGGCGGCGACCACGGTCGGCACCAGCGCCTGACCGGCCACGTTGGTGGCGGTCCGGATCATGTCGATGATCGGGTCGATGGCGAGCAGCAGGCCGGCACCGGCCAGCGGCAGACCGAGCGTGCTGAGGGTCAGCGTGAGCATCACGATGGCCCCGGTCAGTCCGGCGGTGGCTGCCGAGCCGACCACCGAGACGAAGGCGATGAGCAGGTAGTCCAGCGGACCGAGGGTCACCCCGAAGACCTGGGCCACGAAGATCGCCGCCAGCGCCGGGTAGACCGCCGCGCAGCCGTCCATCTTGGTGGTGGCACCGAACGGTACGGCGAACGAGGCGTACTCGCGGGGCACTCCGAGCCGCTCGACCGAGCGCTGGGTCACCGGCATGGTGCCCACCGAGGAGCGGGAGACGAAGCCGAGCTGGATGGCCGGCCAGGCGCCGGCGAAGAAGCGCAGCGGGTTGAGCCGGCCGGCGGCCAGCAGCACCAGCGGGTAGACCACGAAGAGCACGATCGCGCAGCCCACGTAGACGGCGGTGGTGAAGGTGGCCAGCGGGGCCAGCAGGTCCCAGCCGTACGCGGCGACGGCGTGGCCGATCAACCCGAGGGTGCCGATCGGGGCGAGCCGGATCACCCACCACAGCGCCTTCTGGACGATCTCCAGCAGCGCCCGGTTGAGGGCGACGAACGGCTCGGCGGCCTCGCCTACCAGCAGTGCGGCGATACCGACGACCACGGCGAGGAAGACGATCTGCAGGACGTTGCCGTCGACGAACGCCCCGACCGGGTTGGTCGGCACGATGCCGGTGAGGAAGTCGGTCCACGACCCGCTGGTCTGCGGCGCGGTCGCTCCGGCGGTGTCCAGGGTCACCCCGCGGCCGGGGTTGGTGAGCAGGCCGAGGCCGATACCGACGCTCACCGCGATGAGCGCGGTCACCCCGAACCAGAGCAGCGTCTTCACCGCCAGCCGGGCGGCGTTGGCCACCCCGCGCAGGCTGACCACGCTGACCACGATGGCGGTGAAGACCAGCGGTGGGACGGCCAGCTTGAGCAGCTGGACGAAGAGCCCGCCGACGGTGTCGAGGGTGCTGGCCAGCCAGCTCAGGTCGTTGGCCCGGGCCAGGAAGCCCAACGCCACGCCGAGGACGAGGGCGAGCAGGATCTGCAGGGAAAAGGGAAATCTGCGCAGGGTGGTAGCCATCAGGTGATTCCAGGTGTCTGGTCGGGACCGGGGCGTTGTCGGGCGGGCGGCGTCAGAGGAGCGGCCGCGCCGGACAGATGCCGCTGGCCTGCCGTCGGAGATCGACGTACAGGCGCACGGTCAGGTGCCAGACATTGTTCATCGCCAGCCGACGATACGCCCGTCGCCGCGAACCCGGCAAGGACCGGTCCGGTGAGCTGGCTTACCAGAAGCTCGGCCGGTGCTACGCGCCCAGGCGGGAGGTCGGGCGGCGTAGCGCGACGGCGGTGGCGGTGGCCAGTGCCCAGCCGGCGGCCACGCCGAGCAGCACCCGCTCCAGGACGCCGACCACGGCACCCCGGCCGAGGGTGATCATCGCCAGGCCGACCGCGCCGGCCAGCGGCAGCGCCAGCACGACCGCCGCGGTGGCCAGCCGGCGCAGCGTGACCTCGGCCCGGGCGAACCAGACGACGGCTGCCATCGCGAACACCACGCAGGCGGTGGCCACCACGGCCGCCACACCGTGCACCAGGTCGGCCACGGTGGCCCGTTCGAACGGCGGCAGCGGGCAGCCCTCGCTGCAGGTCACCGCCCCGGAGAGCAGCGTGCACACGCTGCCGGCGACGAGCAGCCCGGCCGCCGGCCGCAGCCGCCGGGGCAGTGCCACCGCGAGCAGCAGCAGCGCGGCGGCCAGGGCGAAGATCCCGATCCGGAACGTCGGGGCGTACCCGCTGCCGGCGATGCCGGCCTCGCTGACGTACCCGGTGAGTCCCGGACCGGGGCCGGCGACCACGGCGACGGTCACCGCGACCACGCCGGCCACGGTGCAGCCGGCGGCGGCCGAGGCGGCGACCCGGGCCGTCAGGTCCTGCGCCGGCCGGGCCCGTGGGGCGGTCGACACCATGGCTGCCAACCTAGCCTGGCTATCCTGTCGCTCGGGCGGTGACCGGGAACCGGTCGGCCACCCACCACCCCTTCCCACCCCCGAAGGACTCGCGATGACCGTGGCATACCTGGTGGCCGGTGTCCGCACCCCGATCGGCCGGTACGCCGGCGCCCTGTCCGGGGTCCGCCCCGACGACCTGGCCGCGCACGTCATCCGGGAACTGGTCGCCCGGCACCCGACGGTGGACTGGGCCCGGGTCGACGACGTGGTCCTGGGCTGCGCCAACCAGGCCGGCGAGGACAACCGCAACGTGGCCCGGATGGCGGCCCTGCTGGCCGGGCTCCCCGGTGAGGTGCCCGGCAGCACCGTCAACCGGCTCTGCGGCTCCGGCCTGGACGCGCTGGCCGGCGCGGCCCGGCAGATCGTCGCCGGTGAGGCGGAGCTGGTGGTGGCCGGTGGGGTGGAGAGCATGAGCCGGGCCCCGTTCGTGCTGCCCAAGGCCACCTCGGCGTTCGCCAGGTCGGCCGAGATGTACGACACCACGATCGGCTGGCGGCTGGTCAACCCGCTGATGGAACGCGGCTGGGGGGTCGACTCGATGCCGGAGACCGCGGAGAACGTCGCCGCCGAGTACGGCGTGGGCCGGGCCGAGCAGGACGCCTTCGCGTACCGGTCGCAGCAGCGGGCCGCCCGGGCGCAGGCCGACGGGCGGTTCGCCGAGGAGATCGTGCCGGTGACCGTGCCGGCGGGGCGGCGGGAGACCCGGCTGGTCGACGTCGACGAGCACCCCCGCCAGACCTCGCCGGAGAAGCTCGCCGCGCTGCCCACCCCGTTCCGCGACGGCGGGACGGTGACCGCCGGCAACTCCTCCGGGGTCAACGACGGCGCGGTGGCCCTGCTGGTGGCGGGCGAGGCGGCGGTGGCCCGGTACGGCCTGACCCCGCTGGCCCGGATCAGCGGCGCCGCGGCGGCCGGGGTGCCGCCCCGGATCATGGGGGTCGGCCCGGTGCCGGCCACCCGCAAGGTGCTGGACCGGCTCGGCCTCGGCTTGGCCGACCTCGACGTGGTCGAGCTGAACGAGGCCTTCGCCGCCCAGGCGGTGGCGGTGCTGCGGGAGCTCGGCCTGCCCGAGGACGCCGAGCACGTCAACCCCAACGGCGGGGCGATCGCGCTCGGGCATCCGTTGGGTGCCAGTGGGGCCCGGTTGGCCCTGACCGCCGCGCTGGAGCTGCGCCGCCGGGACGCCCGGCGGGCGTTGGCCACCATGTGTGTCGGCGTCGGCCAGGGCATCTCGCTGGTCCTGGAGTCCGTCGGCTGAACCGGCCGGCCGCAGCGGCCCCGACGCCCGACGGAACCGGCCGGGCGGGTCCGGGGCGTCTCGCTAAGCCGCCGATCAGCAGCTTAGAGTGGTCCCCACCACACCGGCCGCGAGCCGCCGGTGGCCGTTTGGCGTGCCACCGTGGCGGCGGCGGGTGGCACAGAACTGGGGGGCTGAGCATGCGGGTTCCGGATGGACTGCCGACCGAGATCGACCTGACCAGGCCGAGCGCCGCGCGGGTCTACGACTACTTCCTCGGTGGGGCGCACAACTTCGAGATCGACCGGCAGCTCGCCGAACAGATCGCCGCGATGACCCCGAACCTCGCCGCCACCATGCGGGCCGGTCGGGAGTTCCTGCGCCGGGCGGTTCGGGTGCTGCTCGACGCCGGGATCGACCAGTTCCTCGACATCGGCTCGGGAATTCCCACCGTGGGCAACGTCCACGAGGTGGCCCAGCGGGTGAACCCGCAGGCCCGGATCGTCTACGTCGACATCGACCCGGTCGCCGTGTCGCACAGCCGGGAGCTGCTGGCCGGCAACGACCTGACCGCGGTGCTCCACGCCGACCTGCGCGACGCCGAGCGGATCATCGCCGAGGCGCGGGCCACCGGCCTGATCGACTTCGACCGGCCGGTGGGCATCCTGCTCGCCGGGGTGGTCCACTTCGTCCCGGCCGCCGACCGGCCCGGTGAACTGCTGGGCACCCTGCGGGCCGCCGCCGCCCCGGGCAGCTTCCTGGTGATCTCCCACTCCACCTTCGAGGACCAGCCGCAGGAGATGCTCGACGCGCAGCGGCTCTCCGCCCGTACCGACACCGAGATCACCCTGCGGTCGCGGGCCGAGATCACCGGCTTCTTCGGTGACTGGACGCTGCTGGCGCCCGGTGTGGTGCACATGCCGCGGTGGCGGCCGGACGCCCCCGGTGACGTCGACGACCACCCGGAGCGGTTCGGCGCGTTCGGCGGGGTCGCCACACACGCCCGGTCCGCCGGCTGACCCCGGTGGCCGCCGTGCCGGCCACCGGCGGGGACGAGATCGACCCGGCCGGAGCCCAGGAGTACGCCGCCGGCTGGGCGCGGGCGGTACGTCGGCTCGGTTTCGTGCCGCTGAGCACGGTGGAGACCGAGCGGCTGCTGCTGGAGCACACGGTACGACTGGCCCGGGCGCTGCTGGCCGAGCAGTTCTCCGCCGAGCCCGGTCAGGAGGTGGCCCGGGCGCTGGTGGAGGCGCACCTGACCGAGCCGGGGATGCTCGACTGGTCGGTACGGGCACTCGTCGAGCGGCTGCCCGCCCAGGTGCTGCCGCGCCGGGCCGACCAGCCCGAGACGGCGCGGCGGGCGGTGGAACTGCAGGGCGCGTTCGCCGCCGGCTTCGCCCGTGCCCTGCGCGACCGTACCTTCACCCAGCAGGAACGCATCGCCCGCTCCGCCTGGCAGGCCCGCGACCAGGTGGAGCAGGCGTTACGCGACAGTGAGGCCCGGTTCCGGGCGGTCTTCACCGGGGCGGCCATCGGCATCGGCATCGCCGGTGTCGACGGCGAGATCATCGACGTCAACCAGTCCTTCGCGGAGATGCTCGGTTACACCATCGCCGAACTGCGGCAGATCAACGTGGCCACGCTGGCCCACCCCGACGACGCCGCCGGGATGTGGGAGCTGTACCAGGACCTGATCGACGGCAAGCAGGACGCCGCCCGGGTGGAGAAGCGGTACTACCGCAAGGACGGCAGCGTGGTCTGGACCGACCTGGCCGTGTCGTTGATCCGGCACGACGACGGTCGGCCCCGCTTCACCGTGGCGATGATCGAGGACATCACCGAACGGTACGAGCTGCAGCAGCGACTGCGGTTCCAGGCCCTGCACGACCCGCTCACCGGGCTGCCCAACCGGACGTTGTTCTTCGAACGGCTGGGTGCCCTCTTCGACCGGGCCGCCCCCGACGAGCGGATCGGGATCTGCTTCCTGGACCTCGACGGGTTCAAGGCGGTCAACGACAGCCTCGGCCACGACCACGGCGACCGGCTGCTGATCGTGATCGCCCGTCGGCTCGCCGACTGTGTCGCCGGGCTGGGTCACCTGGTGGCCCGGATGGGCGGCGACGAGTTCGTCATCCTGGTCGACGGCGGCGCCGGCATCGACGACGTGGTGGCGGTCGCCGAGAAGGCCCTGGCCGCGGTGGCCGTCCCGGCCGACGTCGGCGACCAGCAGCTCGCCGTCACGGCCAGCATCGGCATCGTGGACTGCCCGGCGGGGGAGACCAGCGTCTCGGAGCTGATGAAGGCCGCCGACACCACCCTCTACTGGGCCAAGGGGGAGGGGCGCGGCCGGTGGGCGGTGTACGACCCGGAGCGCAGCGCCCGCGACCACGCCCGGTCGGCGTTGACCGCCGGGTTGCCGGCGGCCCTGGACCGGGGCGAGTTCGTCGTGCACTACCAGCCGATCGTGTCGCTTGTCGACGGCGGCATGCTGGCCGTCGAGGCGCTGGTCCGCTGGGCGCACCCCGAGCAGGGGCTGATCGGCCCGGACCACTTCATCGGCCTGGCCGAGGAGACCGGCCTGATCGTCCGGCTCGGCGAGTGGGTCCTGCGCCGGGCCTGCCGGGACGCCGAGGCGTGGCGGCGGCAGTTCCCCGACGCCGAGCTGGTGGTCAGCGTCAACCTGGCCGCCCGGCAGGCCGACGACCCGGCGATCGTGGACACCGTCGCCGCCGTGCTCGGCCGGACCGGCCTGCCCCCCGAGCTGTTGCAGCTGGAGCTGACCGAGAGCGCGGTCATGGGCACCGCCGGCGAGCCGTTGCGGTCGTTGCACCGGCTGGCCGCGCTCGGCGTACGGCTGGCCATCGACGACTTCGGTACCGGGTACTCGAACCTGGCGTACCTGCGGCGGTTGCCGATCCACTCGCTCAAGCTGGCCGGGCCGTTCGTGGAGGGGATAAGGTCCGACGGCTCGGCGGCCGGGCACCGCGACGAGCGGATCGTGGACGCGCTGGTCCGGCTGGCGCACGCCCTGGAACTCTCGGTCACCGCCGAGGCGGTGGAGACCGGGGACCAGGTGGAACGGCTCCGGGCACTGCGCTGCGACACCGGGCAGGGACGCTGGTTCGGCCCGCCGGTACCGGCCGAGGAGATCACCGCCCGACTGCGCGACGAGGAGACCCGATGAGTCTGACCGACACCGAGACGGTGGTCGTGCTGGTGACGGCCCTGGCCATCGTCGCCGGCCTGGCCGGTGTGGTGGTGCCGGGCCTGCCCGCGCTGCCGTTGTGCTGGGGTGGGGTGCTGTTCTGGGCGATCTTCGGCGGCGCCGGGCCGGGGCGCTGGGCGGTGCTGGCCGCGGCCACCGTGATCGCGCTGGTCGGTACCGTGGTGAAGTTCGCCTGGCCGGGCCGCAACCTGCAACGCACCGGCGTACCCACCTCGACCCTGCTGGCCGGCGCGGTGCTCGGCATCGTCGGTTTCTTCGTCATCCCGGTGATCGGTCTGGTCATCGGCTTCGTCGGCGGGGTCTTCGCGGCGGAGCGGCTGCGGCTTGGTGACTCCCGACTGGCCTGGCCGGCGACGAAGCACGCGGTGGCCGCGACCGGGTTGGCGATCATGATCGAGTTCACCGCCGGGGTGCTGATCGGCGTCGTCTGGGTCTTCGGCCTGCTCACCCTCTGAACCGGCGGCCGGCCTGTGCGGTGCGGTCGGGGTGCGGGGCGGCCCGTCGGGGTGCGGTGTGCGGCGGGCGTCCCTAGAGTTTGACGTGATCCGGTCTGGTCCGGGTCGACCGTCGCTGATGGAGGCCTGCGGATGAGCACCGTGCCGTTGACGCTGGAGGAGCTACGGGTCGCTGTCGCCAGCGGCGAGATCGACACGGTGGTGCTGGCCCTGGTCGACATGCAGGGTCGGTTGCAGGGCAAGCGGTTCCACGCCCCGTTCTTCCTCGACCAGGTGGTCGCCAACGGCAGCGAGGGCTGCAACTACCTGCTGGCCGTGGACGTCGACATGAACACCGTCGACGGGTACGCCATGTCGAGCTGGGAGCGCGGGTACGGCGACTTCGCGATGGTGCCCGACCTGACCACGTTGCGCCGTACCCCGTGGCAGCCGGGCAGCGCTCTGCTCCTGGCCGACCTGCGGTGGCTGGACGACACCGGTCCGGTGGTCGCCTCGCCCCGCCAGATCCTGCGCCGGCAGCTCGACCGGCTGGCCGGGCACGGGCTCACCGCGTACGCCGGCACCGAGCTGGAGTTCGTGCTCTTCCGCGACTCGTACGAGGACGCCTGGCGGCGGGGTTACCGCGAGCTGACCCCGGCCAACCAGTACAACGTGGACTACTCGCTGCTCGGCACCGCCCGGGTGGAGCCGTTGCTGCGCCGTATCCGTACCGAGATGGCCGCCGCCGGCCTGACCCCGGAGAGCGCCAAGGGCGAGTGCAACCTCGGCCAGCACGAGATCGCCTTCCGGTACGACGAGGCGGTGCGCTGCGCCGACCACCACGTGATCTACAAGAACGGGGCCAAGGAGATCGCCGCCCAGGAGGGCATGTCGATCACGTTCATGGCCAAGCCGAACGCCCGCGAGGGTAACTCCTGCCACATCCACTTCTCGCTGCGCGACTCCGACGGGCGGTCGGCGATGCTCGGTGACGGGCCGGCGCACCTGAGTGTGACCGGCCAACGGGTGCTCGCCGGCCTGCTCGACACGATGCGCGAGCTGAGCCTCTTCTTCGCCCCGAACATCAACTCGTACAAGCGGTACCAGCCGGACTCGTTCGCGCCGACCGCGCTGCGCTGGGGCACCGACAACCGCACCTGCGCGCTGCGGCTGGTCGGGCACGGCCAGGGCATGCGGGTGGAGAACCGGGTGCCGGGCGCGGACGTCAACCCGTACCTGGCCATCGCGGCCCTGGTCGCCGGGGCGCTGCACGGCATCGAGCGGGAGCTGGAGTTGCCGGCGGAGTGCACCGGCAACGCGTACGACGATCCGGACGCCGAACGGGTGCCCGGCACGCTGCGCGACGCGTGGGGCCTCTGGAAGTCCTCCGAGGTGGCCCGGGCGGCCTTCGGCGACGAAGTGGTCGCCCACTACGCCAACCAGGCCGCCGTCGAGCTGGCCGCCTTCGACGCCGCCGTGACCGACTGGGAGCTGATCCGTGGCTTCGAACGACTCTGAGTCCACCGGCACCGAGGTGGTGAATCCGGCGACCGGGGTGGTCGTGGCGGAGGTGGCGGCGGCGTCGGTCGAGGAGGTCGACGCGGCGATCGAACGGGCCCAGGTGGCGTACCGGTCGTGGCGGGAGGTCGCGCCGGCCGACCGGGCCCGGCTGCTGCGCCGGTTCGCCGCGCTTGTCGACGCCCACCTGGCGGAGCTGGCCGGGTTGGAGGTACGCAACAGCGGGCACACCGTCGGCAACGCCCGGGGGGAGGCGGCCAACGTCCGGGACGTGCTCGACTACTACGCGGGCGCGCCGGAGCGGCTGACCGGCCGGCAGATCCCGGTCGCCGGTGGGCTGGACGTCACCTTCCACGAGCCGCTCGGTGTGGTCGGGGTGATCGTGCCGTGGAACTTCCCGATGCCGATCGCCGCCTGGGGGTTCGCCCCGGCGCTGGCGGCCGGCAACACGGTGGTGCTGAAGCCGGCCGAGTTGACCCCGCTGACCGCCCTGCGCCTGGCCGAGCTGGGCCGCGAGGCGGGCCTGCCGGACGGGGTGTTCACCGTGGTCACCGGGCGGGGTGACGTGGTCGGGCAGCGGTTCGTCACCCACCCGGCGGTGCGCAAGGTCTGCTTCACCGGCTCCACCGAGGTCGGTACCCGGATCATGGCCGGCTGTGCCGAGCAGGTGAAACGGGTCACCCTGGAGCTGGGCGGCAAGAGCGCCAACCTGGTGTTCGCCGACGCCGACCTGGCGCGGGCGGCGGCCACCGCGCCGTACGCGGTCTTCGACAACGCCGGTCAGGACTGCTGCGCGCGGTCCCGGATCCTGGTCCAGCGCTCGGTGTACGACCGCTTCCTGGAGCTGCTCGAACCGGCGGTGCGCGCGGTGCGGGTGGCGGATCCGGCGCTGGAGAGCGCCGAGATGGGTCCGCTGATCTCCGCCGGGCACCGGGACCAGGTCGCCGGGTACGTCGCCGACGCGCGGGTGGCGTTCACCGGCTCCTGCCCGGAGGGCCCCGGTTTCTGGTACGCCCCGACGGTGCTGCTCGCCGACTCGCCGGCCGACCGGCACTGGCGGGAGGAGATCTTCGGTCCGGTGGTCTCGGTGCTGGCCTTCGACGACGAGGCCGACGCGGTCCGGCTGGCCAACGACACCGAGTACGGGCTCTCCGGCTCGATCTGGACCCGGGACGTGGGCCGGGCGATCCGGGTGGCACGCGGGGTCGAGGCGGGCAACCTCAGCGTCAACTCACACTCGTCGGTGCGGTACGCGACCCCGTTCGGCGGCATGAAGCGTTCCGGGTTGGGGCGGGAACTGGGCCCGGACGCGTTGCACGCCTTCACCGACGTGAAGAACGTCTTCATCGCAAGCGACGGGTGAGAGATCCGGGAGGACGAGTGCGGGATCGGTTGCGGGACCGGGTGACCGTGGTCACCGGGGCGGGTAGCGGCATCGGGCTGGCCACCGTGCGGCGGTTCGCCGCCGAGGGGGCCCGGGTGGTCTGCGTGGACATCGACGCCGAGGCGGGCCGGCGGGCCGCGGCGGAGGTCGACGGGGACTTCGTGGCGGCCGATGTCGCCGACGACACGGCGGTGCGGGAGCTCTTCGACACCGTCGTCGAGCGGCACGGCCGGGTGGACGTGTCGTTCCACAACGCGGGCATCTCCCCGCCGGAGGACGACTCGATCCTGACCACCGGGCTGGACGCCTGGGAACGGGTGCTGCGGGTCAACACCACGAGCGTCTACCTCTGCTGCAAGCACGTCATACCGCACATGCGCCGGCAGGGGCGGGGTTCGATCATCAACACCGCCTCGTTCGTCGCCCTGATGGGGGCGGCGACCTCGCAGATCGCGTACACCGCGAGCAAGGGCGGGGTGCTGGCGATGACCAGGGAGCTGGGCGTGCAGTTCGCCCGGGAGGGGATCCGGGTCAACGCGCTCTGCCCCGGCCCGGTCGCCACCCCGCTGCTCACCGAACTCTTCGCCGCCGACCCCGAGCGGGCCGCCCGCCGGCTGGTGCACGTGCCGATGGGCCGGTTCGGCGAGCCGGCCGAGATCGCCGCCGCGGTGGCCTTCCTGGCCAGCGACGACTCCTCGTTCATGACCGCCGCCCAGTTCGTGGTCGACGGTGGGATCACCGGGGCGTACGTCACGCCGGTGTGAGTCGGCCGGGGGCCGGGCCGCCCGGTCGGTCGACGGGTGGTCAGCGTCCGACCGACCGAATGCGTT
Organism: Micromonospora yangpuensis; assembly: GCF_900091615.1. Taxonomy (NCBI): domain Bacteria; kingdom Bacillati; phylum Actinomycetota; class Actinomycetes; order Micromonosporales; family Micromonosporaceae; genus Micromonospora; species Micromonospora yangpuensis. The sequence continues at coordinate 1,958,897 of NZ_FMIA01000002.1, forward strand.
ACGTTGCTGATCCGACGGGGTACAAGGCCCGGCACGGCCGATGGAACAGGTCGCGTCGTCGTGGGTGATCGGCCGGAGCGGGGAGGGTGCATGGGCTCGGCCCTGGAGGGCGCGGACAGTCTGCCCGGTACCCCCGGGCAGGTGTCGCCGCTGCTCGCCGCCGCCTTCACCGGCGGGGGCGAGATGGGTCGCCGGCTGGGCGGGTACGACTGGACCACCAGCGGGGTCGGTGCCCCCGGCCAGTGGCCGTCGGCGCTGCGCCACACGATCGGCATGCTGCTCTCCTCGGGCGCCCAGATAGTGCTGTTCTGGGGGCCGGAGCATCTCGCCTTCTACAACGACGCCTACCTGCCCACCATCGGTGACAAGCACCCCGGGGCGATCGGGCAGCCGGCCCGCGTCTGGTGGACGGAGACCTGGGAGGTGCTCGGGTCGTTGCTCGACGGGGTCCGTCGCAGCGGCCGGTCCTACCAGGCCCGGGACCATCCCTTCCTGCTGGACCGGTACGGCTTCCTGGAGGACGTCTACTTCGACGTCTCGTACGACCCGATCCTCAGCGACGACGGCACTGTCGACGGGGTGCTCTGTCTGGTCAACGAGACCACCGGTCGGGTGCTGGGGGAGCGTCGACTGCGGGCGCTTGCCGAGTTGGGCGCCGCGCTGGCCGAGGGCGGTAGCGGCGCGGAGCTGGGCCGGGCCACCGCCGACGTGCTCGACCGGCACCGGGCGGACGTACCCTTCGGATTTGTCTGTCTGCGTGCCGAGCACGGCGCGGTGACCCTGGACGGGGTCAGCGGCCTGGACGCGGCCCACCCGGTCCGCTTCGACCCGGCCGACCTGGTGCGCCGGGTCGAATCCGGTGGTGCCACCACCGTCGCGGTGGCCGACCTGCTCGACGTGGTCCCCGCCGACGCCGCCGAGCAGGCCATGGTGCTGCCGATCACGGCCACCAACGAGCTGGTCGGCGTGCTGGTGGTGGGGGTGGCCCGCCGGTTGCCGCTCGGCGACGACTACCGGAACTTCTTCGACCTGGTGGCCGCGCAGGTCTCCGGGGCCGCCGGCCGGCAGCGGGTGTACGAGCAGGAGCGGGCCCGGGCCGCCGAGCTGGCCGCGCTGGACCGTGCCAAGACCAACTTCTTCGCCAACGTCAGCCACGAGTTCCGCACCCCGCTGACCCTGGTGCTGGGGCCGCTGGAGGAGCTGCTCGCCGACACCCACCTCGACGCGGCGCACACCGAGCGGCTCACCATGATGCACCGCAACGCGCTGCGGCTGCTCAAGCTGGTCAACACGGTGCTCGACTTCTCCCGCCTGGAGTCCGGCCGGTTGACCGCCCGCTACCAGCCCACCGACCTGGCCGACTACACCGCCCGACTGGCCAGCACGTTCCGTTCGGCGACCGACCGGGCCGGCCTGCGGCTGGTGGTGGACTGCCCACCGCTGCCCGCGCCGGTCTTCGTCGACCGGGACATGTGGGAGAAGGTCGTCCTCAACCTGGTCTCCAACGCGGTGAAGTTCACCTTCGACGGCGAGATCCGGGTCCGGATGCGGGCGGTGGACGGCACCGCCCGGCTGGAGGTCGTCGACACCGGCGTGGGGATCGCCGAGAGCGAGCTGCCGCAGGTCTTCGAGCGTTTCCACCGGGTGCCGGGGGTCCGGTCCCGGACCCACGAGGGCACCGGCATCGGGCTCGCCCTGGTGCGGGAGCTGGTCGAGATGCACGGTGGTGAGGTCGCCGTGCACAGCCGGGTCGAGCAGGGCAGCACCTTCACCGTCAGCCTTCCGTTCGGCGCCGGTCACCTGCCCGCCGAGCAGGTGGCGGCGACGACCGCGCTGCCCACCGGCGAGCCGGAGCAGGCCCGGCTCTGGGCCGCCGAGACCCTGCTCTGGACCAGCGCGGACCGGTCGGCGTCGGCGACCTCCGCCAGCGGCCCGACCGGGATGGCCGACGGATCGACCGGAGCCGGTGCCGGCGCGCCGGCCGGCCGGATCCTGGTCGTCGACGACAACGTGGACCTGCGCGAGCACGTCACCCGGCTGCTGCGACCGGACTGGGAGGTGGTGGCCGCGGCCGACGGCGTCGAGGCGCTCGCCCAGGCCACCCGTATCCCGTTCGACCTGGTGCTCACCGACGTGATGATGCCCCGCCTGGACGGCTTCGGGCTGGTCACCGCGCTGCGGGCCGATCCGCGTACCCGGCACGTGCCGATCGTGCTGCTCTCCGCCCGGGCCGGGTCGGCCGAGGCGGTCGCCGGCCTCTCCGTCGGTGCCGACGACTACCTGACCAAGCCCTTCTCCGGGCAGGAGCTGATCGCCCGGGTCCGGGCCAACGTCGAGCTGGGGCAGCTGCGTGGGCAGATCATCCGGCGGCTGCGCGCGCTGGCCGACGCGGCGGTCGCGGTCAACACCGCCCGGTCCACCGCGGACGTGCTGCGGATCGCCGCCCGACACGCGCTCGGTTTCGCCGAGGCGGCCCGGGTCGTCGTCGCCACCCCCGAGGCCCGGTTCGAGGCCGACGGCGGTGGCCGGGCGGCCGAGCCGCCCACCGTGCTGCCGCTGACCGGCACCACCGACGAGCAGCTCGGCGAGCTGCGGGTCTGGCACCGCGACAGCGCCGGCACCGACACCGACCAGGCGGCTCTGGCCGAGCTGGCCCGGCTGGTCGGGGTACGCCTGGAGAACGCCCAGCTCTACGAGGCCGAGCACCGGATCGCCACCACGTTGCAGCACAGCCTGCTGCCCCGGTCGCTGCCGCAACTGCCCGGCGCGGTGATCGCCAGCCGCTACCTGCCCGGCACCGCCGACGTCGAGGTCGGCGGCGACTGGTACGACGTGATCGGGATGGCCGACGATGAACTCGTCCTGGCCATCGGCGACGTGGTCGGCAAGGGCGTGCGCGCCGCCGCCGCCATGGGCCAGCTGCGCAACGCGCTGCGGGCGTACGTCATGGAGGGCTTCGACCCCGGTGTGGCGTTGACCCGGCTGAACCGGCTGGTCGGTTCCACCGAGAGCCGCTCGTTCGCCACCGTGTTCTGTCTCTGGTTCTCCCCACGCACCGGTCGGCTGCGGTACGCCAGCGCCGGGCACCCGTCCCCGCTGCTGATCCGAGGAGACGACGTGGCGTTCCTGCATGACCGGGCGCTCGGTCCGCCCGTCGGCGCGATACCGGGCACCGTCTACCGCACCGTCGAGGGGGAGTTGGCCACGGGCAGCCGGCTGCTGCTCTACACCGACGGTCTGATCGAGGACCGGCAGATCGGCATCGACGCCGCGCTGGACCAGCTCCGGGTCGACGCGAGCAGCCGGAGCGAGCACGTCGCCGACCTGGTCGACACGGTGGTGGAACGGGTCGGCACCCGGCGACGCCGCGACGACGTGGCGGTGCTGGCGCTGCAGGCCACCGAGTTGAACCGGTTCACCCTGCGCCTGCCGGCCGAGCCGACCCGGTTGAGCGTGCTGCGCAAGCGGCTGGAGGACTTCCTGGTCGCCCACGACGTGGGCGAGACCGACCTGTTCGACCTGACCGTGGCGGTCTCCGAGGCCGCCGCGAACGCGATCGAGCACCCGGTCGCCCCGAACGACCCGACGATCAGCGTGGAGGTGACCATCGTCGACCGCACGGTGGTGGCCACGGTGCGCGACAGCGGGCAGTGGCGGGAGTCCACCGGCGCCGGTTTCCGGGGCCGGGGCCTGTCGCTGATCAGGGCGCTCGGTGAGCTGTCGGTCCGGCGTACTCCGACCGGCACGGAGCTGACCCTGCGCCGGCAGCTCCAACCCTGACCGGCCGCCGCCGGTGGGACGGCCCGCGACCGGCGGAGCGCGGCCCGCGGCCGGCGATCAGCCCCCGCTCAGGCCGGTGGTGCGGCCAGCCAGGCCTGCCCGGAGAGGCCGGAGATCTCCAGGATCCGGCTGACCTGACGCGAGGGCAGCACGGTGAGGGTGGTGGGGAAGCGCTGGGCGAGCTGGACCACGGCGTGGATCGCCGCCGAGTCGAAGAAGGTCACCGCCCGCAGGTCCAGGGTGACCCGCTCGGCGGGCTCGCGCAGGGCGGTGTGCAGCATGTCGTCGGCGGTCATCATGTCGACCTCGCCGCTGACCACGACGCTCAGGTGGTCGCCGTCGAGCTCGGCGCTGGCCGTGAAGACGGGAGATGGCCCCGCTTGATCCACGGTCCCACCTTGGCACAGCGGGCAGCACGGGGCAACAACCCGACCCCGGCCGCCGGTGACGGTCGTCACCACGGTGGCCGGCGATAGGCTTACCGCATGACCGTCCGTGCGCCGCTCACCCCTGGCACGCTCTCCCCGTGGCGGGCGGTTCCCGCCCACATCGTCCGCCCCGAGTACGTGGGCCGCAAGAGTCCGAGCCAGTGGCGCGGCTCGCACGTGCAGACACCCGAGACGATCGAGCGGATGCGGGTCGCCGGTCGGCTCGCCGCCCAGGCCACCCAGCTCGCCGGCGAGCACTGCAAACCCGGGGTGACCACCGACGAGATCGACCGGGTGGTGCACGAGTTCCTCTGCGACCACGGCGCGTACCCGTCGACGCTGGGCTACAAGGGCTTTCCGAAGTCCTGCTGCACCAGCCTCAACGAGGTGATCTGCCACGGCATCCCGGACTCCACGGTGCTGCACGACGGCGATATCATCAACGTCGACGTGACCGCGTACCTCGACGGGGTGCACGGCGACACCGACGCCACCTTCTGCGTCGGCGAGGTCAGCGAGGAAGCCCGGCTGCTGGTGGAGCGCACCCACGAGGCGATGATGCGGGGCATCCGGGCGGTGGCCCCGGGCCGGCAGATCAACGTCATCGGCCGGGTCATCGAGTCGTACGCCAAGCGGTTCGGCTACGGCGTGGTCCGGGACTTCACCGGCCACGGCATCGGCGAGGCCTTCCACAGCGGGCTCTACGTGCCGCACTACGACAGCCCGCGCCCCACCGACATCATGGAGCCGGGGATGACCTTCACCATCGAGCCGATGATCACCCTGGGCACCTACCAGTACGACACCTGGGACGACGGCTGGACGGTGGTGACCAAGGACCGCAGGTGGACCGCGCAGTTCGAGCACACGATCGTGGTGACCGACAGCGGCCACGAGATCCTCACCCTGGTGTGACCGACACCCCCGCCGCGCTGCGTGAGGCGCACCACGCGGACGTCTCCGGCGGCTGGCTGCGGCCGGCGGTGTTCGGGGCGATGGACGGCCTGGTCACCAACATCGCCCTGATCGCGGGCGTGGGCGGTGGCGGGGTCTCGCCGCGCAGCATCGTGCTCACCGGCACCGCCGGCCTGGTCGCCGGGGCGATCTCGATGGGGCTGGGGGAGTACACCAGCGTCCGCTCGGCCAACGAGCAGGTGGCCGCCGAGGTCGCCAAGGAACGCCGCGAGCTGGAACGGCACCCCGAGACGGAGGCCCGGGAGCTGGCCGACATCTGGGTCGCCCGGGGACTGCCCCGGGAGCTGGCGACCCAGGTCGCCGACACGCTCGCGCGCAACCCCGACGAGGCGCTGCGGGTGCACGTCCGGGAGGAGTTGGGCGTCGACCCGGACGACCAGCCCAGCCCCTGGGCGGCGGCGATCTCGTCGTTCCTGTTCTTCTCGATCGGGGCGCTCGTGCCGCTGCTGAGCTACCTGCTCGGTTTCACCAGCCTCTGGTTGGCGCTCGGCATCGGTGGGGTGGGGCTCTTCGCCGCCGGGGCGATCGTGGCCCGGTTCACCAACCGACCCTGGTGGACCAGCGGCCTGCGGCAGCTCCTGCTCGGCGCGGCGGCAGCCGCCGCCACCTACCTGGTAGGCGCCCTCATCGGCATCCAAGGCCTGTAAGGAAGGGCCCCCTGTTAACGCATTCGGTAGAGAAGGGTTCCCCTCTCACCGGCCCCGCGAGCCGGGGGCGGCAGGTGGCGGCGCGGTGAGGCAGGGGCGGCAGGTGTCAGCGGCCCCGTGGCCCGGGGACGTCAGGGGGTGGTGAGTAGTTCGTCCACGGTGCCGTCGACGGGACGGCCCCGGGCGGCCAGCTCCTCGGCCTGCCGGGCCAGCACCGCGCCCACCTCGATCATGTCCGCGCCGGCCAGACCGGTACGCCGGACCGCGTCCCCGGGATCGCGGAAGTAGGTCCGGGTCAGCAGCCCGGTCACCGTCGCCGCCACCAGCCGGGCCTCGGCGAGCATCAACAGCGCCTGGTCGGTCTCGTACCACTCGGCCAACCGGGCGGCTCGGGCGTGCGCGGCACAGCCCCGGTACCACGCCTGCCGGGCGGCGGTGCTGAACTCGACGGGTCGGGCCCGGGCCAGCTGGGCGAGGTGCTCGTCGCGCAGGCGGGGCAGCCAGCCCGACGGGTCGTACAGTTCCCGGGTGGTGACGTACCGGTCGGCGGTCAACGGCCAGAGCGGGGTCAGCAGCCGGGCCTGGCGCAGGTACTCGTCGGCGCCGACGACGGTCAGGTCGACCAGGATGCCGTCCACCCGGCGGACCGCCGGCAGTGGACCGGTACCCGGGCGGTAGGTGACCACCAGCAGACCCGCCTCGGCGTCGCCACCGCCGTCGTCGTCGGTGTGCGCCAACGGCCCGTGTACGGCGACCGCGAGCACCTCGGCCGGAAACCGCCGCCGGACCTCCTCGGCGACCTGCCCGGCGACCCGCCACCGGGTATCCGTCGGGCGGGTGTCACCGGTCCGGTGGTCCGGATCTGCCTCGCCCGCCGGCAGCCGGTCGGCTCCGGTCGGGGTGGCCGTCTCCTGCCCCGTCTCCATGCCGTACCGCCCTCAGCTCGTCGCTCCGCCACACGCTAAACGACCGGAGTGGCGGGGCGAGGCGGTCAGGCGGACCCGGGTGGAATCGGGGTCAGGCGGAAGATGCGGATCTCCCGGCCGCCGGCCCGCTGCACGTACGTCTGGTACGCCGGCCACTCGGCGACCAGCAGCCGCCACAGCCGGTCACGTTCGGCGCCGGTGGCCAGGGCCGCGTGCACCGGGAACCGGCGGCCCCCGACGGCCACCTCGGCGGCCGGCTGGGCGAGCAGGTTCAACGACCAGGCGGGCTGGTGCGGCTGCCCCCAGTTCGACCCGATCACCACGTACGCGTCGCCGTCGGACACGTACAGCAGGGGGTTGCTGCGGGGCTGCCCGGAGCGGCGGCCGGTGGTGGTGATGATCAGGGACGGCAGCAGACCGAGCGCCACCACCCGACCACTGGTGAGTCGACCGATCAGGCGGTCGGCCGGGACGAGCAGACGGACGGCGGCACCGAACCAACGGTGGTGCCCCAACCGGCGGGTGAGCGTTGCCATCATGGACACCCGCCCAGTCTGCCGGCTCGCCGCCGGTCGGGACAACGCGGCGGTTCGGGTTCGCCCGCGCTCCGCGACCGTCGGGCCGGCACGGCGGTGTAACGATCACAGGCGGTTGGTGAGAGGGGGTCCCCTCTCTACCGTAAGCGTTAACAGGGGGCCCTTCCTTACCCTGCGGGGGGCGGGTGATCAGTCCAGCCGCCGTTCCACGGGCAGCCGGGAACGGGTGAACAGGGCCGCGCCGAGCATCGCCACCAGCGGCACCACGAGCAGGACACCGAGGGCCTTGCCGGGTACGACCAGCGGATAGTCGGGTTCGATCGGCCAGGTGGTGGCGTACCGCCGGTTGGTCGAGACGAGAATGATCACGGCTGCGACGAGGCCGGCGAGAATGCCGAGGGCGGTGCCGATTCCGGAGATCACCCCGGCCTGGCAGAGGGCGAGCAGCCGGCGTACCCCCGGACTGGCCCCGACCGCCGCGAGGGTGGAGAGGTCCGCGCGACCCTCTGCGGCGGCCAGCCCGGTGGCGACGCCGGCGGCCCCCACGGTGACCACCGCGGCGGCCGCCGCGAGCAGCAGCAGGATCGGCTCGCCGGCGTCGACGGGCGGGGGCCGTTCCAGTACGACCCGGGTCTGGCCGGCCCGGGTCAGGTCGGCCCTGAACCGCTGCTGCTGCGTCGCGCTCGGCGGGTTCTCCGGCACGACGACCCAGCCGACGCGGACGGCGACCACACCCAGCTTCCGGGCCGCCGCCGGGGAGAGCAGCAGCCGGCTCGCGGTGTCACCACCCACCACCGCGTACCCGGCAACGGTCACGGTCCTGGTCGGCTGCGCGCCGGTGGGGCCGGCGCCGGTCGGCTCCGCGCCGGTGGGGCCGGCGCCGGTCGGCTCCGGGCCGGTGGGGCCGGCGCCGGTCTGCTCCGCGCCGGTGGGTCCGGTGGGCCGACCGGCGGTGGATCCGGTCTGCTCGGGCGGGTAGGCCCGGATGGTCAGGTGGCCGTCGTGCAGGTACCGGGGGTCGGTGACCACCGCACCGCCGGCCCGCAGTACCGCCCGGGCGGCCGCCACCTCGGCCGGGTCACCGCCGGTGAGCACCGGCACCGACGTACCGTCGTCGAGCAGCGTCGCCGGTGGGGAGCCGTAGTGCAGCCAGGACGGCCCGAGGCAACGCGGGTCGGCGCGGGCCCGGCGCTGGTCGGCCGCGCCGAGGTTGTCCCCGGCCTGGTAGGGGCAGGCCCGGCCGGCCGGCAGCACCACCTCGACCGAGCAGAACCGCACCGGCCCGCCGGCCGGGCCGCAGTCCGGCTGGTCGAGCGGGGCCACCGTGTCGGTGTGCAGGTGGGTACGGGCCGGACCGAGGACCTGATCGCGGGTCAACCAGCCGTCGGGGCGGGCGCCGGTGGCCGGGTCGGGCCGGTGGACGAGGACCTGGCCCGGCGGGCCGGTCGGTTGCAACAGGGCCAGGTCGCGGGCGTTGCTGCTGGCCAGGTAGCTGCCGAGGGTGACACTGCCGGCCACCGCCGCCATCACCGCGGAGATGGCCGGGGCGGCGGAGGAGCGGTTCCGGCTGGCGTCGCGCAGCGCGATCCGGGGGGCCAGCGGCAGTACCCGGCCGGCGCGGGCCAGGACACCCAGCAGGGTCGGGGTACAACAGACCAGGCCCAGCTCGCCGAGAACTAGGCCGGCGAGGATCAGGGTGGTCCGGGTCGTCACGGCCCCGGCGGCGGCCGTACCGGCCCCACCCACGGTGAGTACCACGCCGATCAGCAGCCACCGTCGGCGGTGCGGCGGTGCGGTGCGCCGTCCCGCCAGGCCGGCGACCACGTCCTGGCGGGCGGCGGTCCAGGCCGGGGTCAGCGCCGCCAGCACCCCGGCCAGTACCGCCACGGCGGCGGTCAGCGCCAGCGCCGCGGGCCAGCAGCGGTACCCGCCGAACCGGGACTGGAAGAGGTACTGCTCGGTCAGGGGTCGGGCGGCGAACGCGACGGCGACGCCCAGGACGACCCCGGCCAGCGCGCCGGCGCAGCCCAGCACCACCCCGTCGGCAAGCACGATCCGACGCAGGTGCCGGGGGTCACCACCGGCGACCGCGACCAGCGCGAGGTCGCGCCGCCGGCGGCGTACCCCGACCGCGAACGCCGGCCCGACGAGCAGCACCACCTCCAGCAGACCCAACCCACCGACGAGTACGGCGTCACCGACGTCGGTGGGGCTGATCGCCGTCGGCGGTTCCTGGTGGGGCCAGCGGGTACCGGGCAACGGCTGCCGGGCGGAGACCAGGAAGCCGTGCTGGTTGAGCCGGGCCACCAGGTCGGCGTCGGGTGGTACGGGCAGGTCCACCAGCCAGAGCCGCTCCTGCTCGACCAGCTCCCCCGGTGCCGCGCCGGGGTGCAGGGCGAACAGCGGACCCAGGTCGTCGGCGAACTCGACCGTCGCGACCACGGTGAACGTCTGACCGTTGCCGGTGATCCGGTCGCCGAGGTCCACGCCCAGGGCACGTCGGGCGGCCGCACTGGCCCCGATCTCGGCGGCTCCGGTCGGGGCCCGCCCGGCGAGCAGCCGGGCCGGTCCCCGGGCGAGCGGATCGGCGAGGTCGACCGCGCGGGCCTGGAACTCGTCGATCCGCCCGTCGAACTCGACGGTGAGGTTCAGCCACCGACCCACCTGGCTGGCCCGGCTGCCCGCCGGAAGCAGGTCGGTAACCTGCGCCGTGGACGGTGGCCGGTGCGGGTCGTCGACCTCGTGGGTTTGCTGCCAGTCGTACCCCCACTCGTCCTGCTCCAGCGGGCCGCCGGTGTACCAGCGCAGTTCCAGGTCCGCGCTGCCCAGGCGGCGACCGTTGGCCTCGGCCGGGGTCAGCTCCGCCATGTCCACGCTGGCCGCGACGAAGCTCAGCACCAGGACCGGCAGTGTGATCATCGCGAACACCAGCGCGGTACGGCCCCGCGCGCGCACCGCCTCCCGGCGGGCGATCCGCAGCGCCGCCCGCCAGGAACCGACCGTCCCGGACCACCGCCGTCCACCGACGGGACTCCCACCCGGCTGCCGGTCCTCGGCCGCGGACCCACCCGGCTGCCGGTCGCCCGCCGGGATCACCTACCGCTGCCGGTCAGCAACTGCTCGACGCCGGGCAGCGGAGCCGTCGAGTCCACCATGACCCCGTCGCGGAGGAAGACCACCCGGTCGGCCCAGCCGGCGTGCCGGGCCTCGTGGGTGACCAGCACGCCGGCGGCACCGGCGTCCACCCGACGACGCAGCAGTCGCAGCACCGCCTCCCCGGTCTGCGAGTCCAGCGCCCCGGTCGGCTCGTCGGCCAGCACCAGCCGGCGTTCGCCGACCAGCGCCCGGGCGATCGCCACCCGCTGCTGCTGACCGCCGGAGAGCTGGTCCGGGAACCGGTCACCCAGCTCCGCCAGGCCCACCTCGGTCAACGCCTCGGCGGCCAGTCGGCGGGCCTGCCGGACCCGGCTGCCGTCCAGCTCCAGCGGCAGCGCCACGTTCTCCACCGCGGTCAGGCTGCCGAGCAGGTTCAGGTGCTGGAAGATGTAGCCGATCCGGCGACGGCGTACCTGGGCCAACCGCCGGCGGTCCAGCAGGTGCAGTTGGTGTCCCTCGACGCGTACCTCGCCGGCGGTGGGGCTGTCCAGGCCGCCGGCCAGCGCCAACAGGCTGGACTTGCCGGAGCCGGAGGGGCCCATCACGGCGACCAGCTCACCCGGACGCACAGCCAGGCTGACCCCGCGTAGCGCCCGGACGGCCGCCGCGCCGGCACCGTGGGTCCGGTGGACGTCCCGCAGGTCGAGTACCGGGTCGGCCGGTCCACTCACCGGAGCAGGCTCCCCGCTCGCCGCCACGCCCGACTCACGGCCGCGCCTCCTGTCCGATCCGGTGCGGCACCTCGCCGTCGGCGTCCCGGCCGGTCCGGTCCTGTTCCGCCGCCGGGCGGCCGGTCCAATCCTGGCCCGTCGGGCGGCTGATCTGGTCGTGTTCGGCCGCTGACGGTGGCCGGTCCACCGTCGGGCCCCGGTCGACCGGCCGGTACCGCAGCAGGCTGGTCTCGCAGTGGTCCAGCCAGCGGATCTCCGCCTCGGCCTGGAACACCATCGAGTCCAGCACCAGCCGCCACGGCAGGTCCTCCGGTCGGTCGCTGGCGTACTTCAACCGGGTCAGCTCCTGCAGGGTGCGCATGGTCGCGCCGCGCTGGTTCTGCACCACCGAGCGGACGTCCACCCCCGGGGTGGTCAGCGCCAGGGCCAGCTTGATCGCCAACTCGTCACGGGGCCGGTCGGTACGGCTGATCGGGGTGGCGAACCACAGCGCCAGGTCCGCCCGTCCGGCGTCGGTGATCTCGTACGGCCGCTGGCCGGCGTCGCTCTCCGGCAGCGGTCGGACCAACCCGTCCCGTTCCAGCCGGGCCAGCGTGGTGTAGACCTGCCCGATGTTGAGCGGCCAGGTCGAGCCGGTCGACTCCTCGAACGCGGCACGCAGCTGGTAGCCGTACATCTGGCCGCGTTCGAGCAGGGCGAGCAGCCCGTGACGGATGGACATGGCAACGGAGTATGCATACCTGGTATGCCGTCCGCAACAGTGGCGCCGGCCTGCTCAGGTCGGTCGCCCGGGAAACGGCACGGTGAGCGGGGTGACCCCGGCGGTGCGCCGCCACCGGGTGGCCCGCAACGCGCAGTCGGTGAGCGCCGTCAACGCCGTGGCCCGGTCGTCGCCGGTGGTCACCGGCAGGGCGGCCCGCCAGAAGGCGCCGGTCCGTTCCTCGACCTCGATCGCCAGGCGGAGCGCGCTGCCCGCGTCGGTCACCGGGAACGGCAGGGCGTACCCGGCCTGGTCGGCGGGGATCGAACCACCGGCGGAACTGAGCCGCATGACCAGGGCGTCGCGCCGGGCGCGGTGGGCCGCCTCGGCGTTACGGGCCGCGCGACGGGCGGCCTCGGGTAGGCGTACCCCGATCGGGCCGTAGGCGTAGACGGCCGCGTACTCGGCGGTGAGCGCCGCGACCAGCGCGTCGCCGGAAGCGGCGGGAGCCGGCTGCCGGATCACTTGAGCGCCTCCACGTGGGTCGCGCGGGCGGCGGCGATCGACCCGAGCAACGCCGCCCGTTCGGCCGGGGCGTCGACGCAGGCCTGCCGCGCGGCCTCCCGGCCCTGCTGCTCGGCGTCGCGCAGCGCGGCGAGCACCGCGCTGCGGTCACCGTCGCGCCCGGGGTCCGGGGAGGCGGTGGCCGGCGGCGTGACCGGTGTGGCCGGCGCACTCCGGCCGGTCAGCCGGGTCAGCTCGGCCGCGTGCGCCTGGTGGGCCTCGGCGATCGGGGTGAGCCGGGCCGCCAGCTCCGGATCGGCGGTGGCGGCGGCCCGGTGCCGGGCGGCCAGGTCGAGCGCCGTGGCGACCAGCGGCTCCAGCGGGTCGGGCGTCGGATCCGCGTCGTCGCCGCGCCCGAACAACCCGCAACCCGCTGTCGGTACGACCGCCGCGCCGAGGATCAGCAGCCCTCCGGCCTGCAACATCTGCCGCCGGGAACGCCCGGTCGGCGCGCCCCGCCGTGTCGTTTCGCCCCGCCGTGTCGTTTCGCCCGTCGCCACCGGACAAGTCAACACCATCGGCGTCGACGGGTGGGTGACCGGCGTCGGTGCGCCGCTCGGTCCGTCGCACCGCGAGCGCGTTACGCTCTGCGCAGCCACCGGCGCGGATCGCCCGGTGGCGTGCCGGCATGGCGGCCGACCGGGGCCGTCGACCTTGAAGGGGTAGGCCAGATGACGCAGCGTGGCCGGGCCACCAGAGCCTCGGGCAGGCCCAGAGGCGGCGAGGCCGCCCGGGGCGGCGGTGCCCGGGGTGAAGGTGCCGTCCGGGCGGGAAGTGCCCGCGGTGGCGACGTGGGTGCCCGTCGGGACCGCCTGCGGACCGTGATCGAGCCGGTGGTCAGCGCGGCCGGATACGACCTGGAGGACCTCTCCGTCTCCCGGGCCGGCCGCCGGCACGTGGTCCGGGTGATCGTGGACGGCGACGGCGGGGTCAACCTGGACGCCGTGGCGGAGGTCTCCCGGGCGGTCTCCGCCGCGCTGGACGACGCCGAGAACGCCGGTGGCGACATCGTCGCCGGCGAGTACCAGCTGGAGGTCTCCTCCCCGGGTGTCGACCGGCCGCTCACCCTGCCGAGGCACTGGCGGCGCAACGCCGGCCGGCTGGTCAAGGTGAGCGCCCGGGCCGGGGCGACGGCTGCCGGCCAGCCCGCCGGCGACCGGCAGGTCACCGGTCGGGTGATCGAGGCCGACGACGAGCGGGTGGTGCTGGAGACCGACGCCGGCCGGGTCGAGCTGGGCTACCCCGAGCTGGGGCCGGGCCGGGTACAGGTCGAGTTCAGCCGCCTCGACGAGATCGACGAGCCAGACGAGATCGACGAACCAGACGATGACGATATCGACGACGAAGACGATGTGGAGGACGAGGAGAGGTGAACATCGACCTCGCGGCGCTGCGCGCACTCGAGCGCGAGCGGGAGATCCCGTTCGACACCATCCTGGCGGCGATCGAGACCGCGTTGCTGACCGCCTACCGGCACACCGAAGGCGCCGAGGCGCACGCCCGGGTGGAGATCGACCGTAAGAACGGCGCGGCCCTGGTCTACGCCCAGGAGTTGGACGCCGACGGCACGGTCACCCGGGAGTGGGACGACACCCCGCACGACTTCGGGCGGATCGCCGCGATGACCGCCAAGCAGGTGATCCTCCAGCGGTTGCGGGAGGCCACCGACGAGGTGCACTTCGGTGAGTACGTGGGCCGCGACGGTGACCTGGTCACCGGGGTGGTGCAGGCGCACGAGGCGCGTACCGAGAAGGGCATCGTCAGCGTCGACCTGGGCAAGTTGGAGGGCGTGCTGCCGCAGTCCGAGCAGGTGCCCGGCGAGCGGTACGTGCACGGTGAGCGGATCCGGTGCGTGGTCGTCCACGTGGCCAAGGGCATGCGCGGACCCCAGATCACCCTCTCCCGGTCCCATCCGGCGCTGGTCAAGAAGCTCTTCGCGCTGGAGGTGCCGGAAATCGCCGACGGCACGGTGGAGATCGGCGCGATCGCACGTGAGGCAGGTCACCGTACGAAGATCGCGGTGCGCTCCACGGTGCCGGGGGTCAACCCGAAGGGCGCCTGCATCGGCCCGATGGGGCAGCGGGTCCGGGCGGTGATGAGTGAGCTGCACGGCGAGAAGATCGACATCATCGACTGGTCGGACGATCCGGCCACCTTCGTCGGCAACGCGTTGTCGCCGGCCAAGGCGTTGCGGGTCGAGGTGGTCGACCTGGCCACCCGGGCCGCCCGGGTCACCGTGCCGGACTTCCAGCTCTCGCTGGCGATCGGGCGGGAGGGGCAGAATGCCCGACTTGCTGCCCGGTTGACCGGTTGGCGGATCGACATCAAGTCGGATGCCGAACAGTCCGGCGGCCCTGCCCGCAGCGCGGCTGATCACGTCCGGGAACCGGGCGGAGCGATCTCGGGCGCCTAGGGGTAGACTTCTGCCAGTGGTGGGACGCGCGCTGCCGGAGCGCACCTGTGTGGGCTGCCGGTCTCGTGCGCCGACCAGCGAACTGCTGCGGATCGTCGCGGTTGCCGACGAGGCTGGTCACAGCCTCCGGCCCGACCGGCTCCGCAGGTTGCCGGGTCGGGGAGCGAACATGCACCCGGATCCGGCCTGTTTCGCGCTGGCGTTGCGGCGTCGCGTCTTCGGGCGTGCGCTGCGCATCACCGGGGTCATCGACCACGGTGCGTTGGCCGAGCACGTCGACGCGTCAGCCACTACACCCGGTCAACCCGACCGGGTGAGGGTCGCAAGCAAGGTAGGACGACCGACATGAGCACACGATGAAGTCGCAGAAATGACCAGGCTTCAAGTGCACGAGTGAGGTTGCTGCGGGTGCTGCCCGCACGACCTCGGAGTGAGGAGTGCAGTGGCAGGCAAGGCCCGCGTACACGAGCTGGCAAAAGAGCTCGGGGTCGAAAGTAAGACCGTTCTCGCCAAGCTGAAGGAAATGGGCGAGTTCGTGAAGTCCGCGTCCAGCACCGTCGAGGCGCCCGTCGCCCGTCGGCTGCGCAACGCGTTCGTCGCCTCGTCCGGTTCGCCGGCTCCGGCGGCTTCACCGGCGGCCAGCCAGGCCCCGACCCCGACGCCCACCCCGACCCCCGGTCTGCCCCGGGTCTCGGCCAAGCCGATGCCGCCCCGGCGGCCGGCCGCGCCGACCCCTGGTCCCAAGCCGAAGGGGCCGGTTCCCGGCCCGCCGCAGCCGGCGACTCCGGTCGCCAAGCCGGCGAGTGCCCACGACATCGAGGTGGCGGCCGCGGAGGCCCGCGCCGCCGCGCTGAAGGCTGAGCAGGAGGCCGCGGTCAAGGCCGCGCAGGCCGCCCGTCAGCAGCAGCGGGAGAACGTCCGCCGGGAGCCTCCGGCCGAGGGTGGTCCGCGCCCCGGTCCGCGCCCCGGTCCGGGCAACATGCCGCCCCGTCCGGGTTCCCCGGCGGCCGGTCGTCCCGGTGGCCCGCCCCAGGCTCCCGGTGGTCGGCCGGGTGGTCGGCCGCCGGCGCGTGGCGCCGGTAACAACCCCTTCGGCATCCAGGGCGGCCAGCAGCAGCGGCCGCCGGCTGCCGGTGGTCCCCGGCCCAGTCCGGCCGGTATGCCGCCGCGGCCCAGCCCGGCGTCCATGCCGCCGCGGCCGAGCCCGGCGTCCATGCCGAGCCAGCGTCCGGGTCGTCCCGGCGGTCCCGGTGCCGGTCGTCCCGGCGGCGGTGGCGGCGCGGGTCGTCCCGGCGGCGGTGGCGGTGGCGGCGGTTACCGCGGCGGTCCCGGTGGGGGCGCCGGCGGTGGCGGTGGCTACCGCGGTGGTCCCGGTGGCGGCGGTGGCGGTGGCTACCGTGGCGGTCCCGGTGGCGGCGGCGGTGCTCCGGGCGGCGGTTTCCGTCCGGGTGGTCCGGCCGGCGGCGGTGGTCGTCCCGGTGGCGGCGGTCGTGGCCGTGGCGGCGGTGCCGCGGGTGCCTTCGGGCGTCCGGGTGGCCGGCCGACCCGTGGCCGCAAGTCCAAGAAGCAGCGCAGACAGGAGTTCGACAACCTGTCGGCCCCGACCATGAGCTCGGGTGCTCCCCGGGGTCAGGGTCAGGTCGTCCGGCTCTCCCGTGGCGCCTCGCTGTCGGACTTCGCCGACAAGATCAACGCCAACCCGGGTTCGCTGGTCCAGGAGATGTTCAACCTGGGCGAGATGGTCACCGCGACCCAGTCCTGCTCTGACGAGACCCTGCTGTTGCTGGGTGAGCACCTCGGCTTCGACGTGCAGATCGTCAGCCCGGAGGACGAGGACCGCGAGCTGCTCGCGCAGTTCAACATCGACCTCGACGCCGAGGTGGACAGCGAGCGGCTGGTCAGCCGGGCGCCGGTGGTGACCGTCATGGGTCACGTCGACCACGGTAAGACCAAGCTGCTCGACGCGATCCGTAAGGCGAACGTGGTGGCCGGCGAGGCCGGCGGCATCACCCAGCACATCGGTGCGTACCAGGTCCACGTCCCGCACGAGGGCGAGGACCGGGCGGTGACCTTCATCGACACCCCGGGTCACGAGGCGTTCACCGCCATGCGTGCCCGTGGTGCGCAGGTCACCGACATCGTGGTGCTGGTGGTGGCGGCCGACGACGGCGTCATGCCGCAGACCATCGAGGCGTTGAACCACGCCAAGGCGGCCGACGTGCCGATCGTGGTCGCGGTCAACAAGGTCGACAAGCCGGACGCCAACCCGGACAAGGTCCGCCAGCAGCTGACCGAGTACGGGCTGGTCGCCGAGGAGTACGGCGGCGACACCATGTTCGTCAACGTGGCGGCCAAGCCGGGTATCGGCATCGAGGAGCTGCTCGAGGCGGTCCTGCTGACCGCGGACGCGTCGCTGGAGCTGACCGCTCCGATCGACGGCCCGGCGCAGGGTGTGGCGATCGAGGCGCACCTCGACAAGGGGCGCGGCGCGGTGGCCACGGTGCTGGTGCAGAAGGGCACCCTGCGGGCGGGCGACTCGATCGTCGCCGGTGGGGCGCACGGCCGGGTCCGGGCGATGCTCGACGAGAACGGCAACCAGGTCGCCGAGGCGGGTCCGGCCCGTCCGGTCCTGGTGCTCGGTCTGACCGCGCCGCCCGGCGCGGGTGACACGTTCCTCGCCGCGGCGGACGACCGTACGGTGCGCCAGATCGCCGAGCAGCGGCAGGCACGGAGGCGGGCGGCGTCCTTCGCCAACTCCCGCGGTCGGGCCACTCTCGAGACGCTCATGGAGCAGCTCAAGGAGGGCGAGAAGACCTCGCTCAACCTGGTGCTCAAGGGCGACGTCTCCGGTTCGGTGGAGGCCCTCGAGGACGCGCTGTTCAACCTGGACATCCCCGAGGAGGTCCAGCTCCGGATCATCCACCGGGGCGTCGGTGCGATCACCGAGAGCGACGTCATGCTCGCGAGCGCCTCGTCCGAGGCGGTCACGATCATCGGCTTCAACGTCCGGGCCGCGAACAAGGTCCGGGAGATCGCCGACCGCGAAGGCGTGGAGATCCGGTACTACACGGTCATCTACCAGGCCATCGAGGAGATCGAGGCGGCGCTCAAGGGGCTGCTCAAGCCGGAGTACGAGGAGGCCGAGCTGGGCAGCGCGGAGATCCGCGACGTCTTCCGCTCGTCCAAGGTCGGCAACATCTCCGGTTGCATCGTCCGGTCCGGCATCATCCGCCGCAACGCCAAGGCGCGGCTGCTGCGGGACGGGGCGGTCGTGGCGGACAACCTCACGATCAGCTCCCTGAAGCGGTTCAAGGACGACGCCACCGAGGTGCGCGAGGGCTTCGAGTGTGGTCTGACCCTGGGCGGTTACAACAACGTCCAGGTCGGCGACATCATCGAGACCTTCGAGATGCGGGAGAAGGTTCGCGCCTGATCCGGCGGTGACACAGTGATCAAGGGGTTTACGCCGATCGGCGTAAACCCCTTGATCATGTGGGCCGGTGCGGCGGTATCGTCGGAGGCGATGTTCACCGGAACCGCGGTCTTCGACCTGCTGCTGCCGAGCGACTCCCGGTCGCTCAAGGCCAAGAGATCATATGTCCGCCCGATCGTCGCGGCGCTGCGCCGGTTCGAGGTGTCGGCCGCCGAGGTCGGCTCGCTCGACCTGCACGGCCGGGCCGAGATCGGGGTGGCCGTGGTGGCTGCGGAGGCGGGTCACGTGCGCGACGTGCTCGACTCCTGCGAACGCCTGGTCGCCGGCCGTCCCGAGGCCGAGCTGCTGTCGGTCCACCGACGGCTGCACGGCCCCGACGACTGACGCACCGAGGCTCCGACCACCAACGCACCGAGGCCCCGGTGGCGCGGCCGTTCGGTGCGGCGCGGGGTGGTGGGTGCCACTGTCGGCGGTGGGCGATGGCCCGGGCGACAACGGTACTGTTCGAGTGGTGGGCGCTCCGGCGCGGACGACGCCTCGCGTCGCCGGCCGGACCGGAACGGGACAGCGTGGAGGTGGCGGAGATGACGGATCCGGCCAAGGTCCGGCGGCACGCGGAGCGGGTACGCGAACTCGTCGCGTCGGTGGTGCGTAGCCAGATCAAGGATCCCCGGCTCGGCATGATCACCATCACCGACGCCCGGATCACGGCCGACCTGCGGGACGCGACGGTCTTCTACACGGTGCTCGGTGACGCGGCCGCCCAGGCCGGCACCGCCGCGGCCCTGGACAGCGCCAACGGGATGCTGCGCAGCACCGTCGGCAAGGCGCTGGGTCTGCGCCACTCGCCGACCCTGACCTTCGTCCTAGACGACGTGCAGGATCAGGTCAAGCACATCGACGACCTGCTCGCGGCGGCCCGCAACGCCGACGCGGAGGTGCAGCGGCTGGCGGCCCAGGCGAAGTACGCCGGTGACGCCCAGCCGTACCGCGTGGAGTCCGACGAGACCGAGACCGAGACCGGCGAGTCCGAGTCCGGCGAGTCCGAGCCCGACGTGACCGGATCCGACGCGCCCGGGGCCGGCCGTGTCACCCCCGACGAGGGCACCGCCGGGGCGCCGGACGGGGAACGGCGGTGACCGATCCGGCCGGCGCGGTCCTGACCGGTCCGTCGTCGGTCGGCTCCGGCCCCACCGAAGCCGACTGGGCCGCGGCGGTGGCCGCGGTGCGTCAGCTGCCCGCCGACGGCCGGGTGCTGCTGATCTGTCACGTCAACCCCGACGGCGACGCGCTGGGCAGCATGCTCGGTTTCGGGTTGGGCCTGCGTCGGCTCGGCGTGCGCCGGCTCCAGGCGACCTTCCCCGGCCCGCCGGAGCTGCCCGAGCCCTTCCACGGGCTGCCCGGCCTCGACCTGCTGGTACCCGAGGCCCAGGCGTACCCCGATCCTGATCTGGTGATCTGCTTCGACGCGGCGAGCGCGTCGCGGCTCGGTGCGTTGGCCGACCGGTTGGCCACCGCCGGGACCGCCCTGGTGCTGGACCACCACGCCTCGAACACCCGGTTCGGCGGCATCCACCTGGTCGAGCCGACGGCGGCGGCGACCTCGGTGGTCGCCGAGGAACTGCTCGACCGGTTGGGTGTCCCGTTGGACGCGGGGATCGCCGAGTGCCTGTACGTCGCGTTGAGCACCGACACCGGTTCGTTCCGGTTCGAGGCGACCACGCCGGCGGTGCACCAGATGGCCGCCCGCCTGCTGGCCACCGGCCTGCGACCGGGGGAGATCTCCCGCCGGATCTTCGACCACCGACCGTTCGGCGCGGTCCGGCTCTTCGGCGAGGTGCTCGGCCGGGCCCGGCTGGAGCCCGCCGCCGCGGCCGGGCTGGGCCTGGTCTGGACCTACGCCACCCTGGACGACCTGGACCGGCACGAGCAGCGGCCGTACGTCCTGGAGGCCCTGATCGACTCCGTCCGGTGCACCGCGGAGGCGGACGTGGCCTGCGTGGTCAAGCAGGTCACCGCCGGGCAGTGGGCGGTGTCGATGCGGAGCAAGGGTGCGGTGGACGTCAGCCGGGTGGCGGTGGCCCTCGGTGGCGGTGGGCACCGGTTCGCCGCCGGTTTCACCGGCCTGGGCAGCGCCGAGGAGGTGGTCGGGCGGATCCGGGAGCTGCTCGACGACGCCCTGATCGTCGAGGCGGGCCAGGAGCGACCCCGAGGGGTGTCGGGCTTTTGACGCTGGGTGGCGGCGGGGAGAATCATCGGATGGAGCAGTCTCCCGAACTCGCCGTCGACGCCCCCCGGGTCTGGGACCGTCCGATCGTCACGGTGCCGGTGCTGGCCTGTCTCTCCCTGGTGGGTGGGCAGTTGCCGTCGTTCTCGACCCAGGCGAACCTGTACGTCCTGGGCACCGGGGGCGCGCTGATCTGGGTCGGCCTGAGCAACCGGATGCCGCGTCGTCCCTCGCCTCGTCGGCTGCCCCCGGGGGTGGTCTGGTGGGTGTTGCCGGCGGCGCTGTTCGGGGTGCTCGAGGCGGCGACTTTCGCGATGGCGGCGAAGGACGACTTCCCCACCTTCTCCCGGTTGGCCGATCCGCTGCTGGAGGACGAGTTGTTCCGGTCGGCGGCCTGGATGGCCTGGCTGGCCGCGTTCTGGGGGTTGGTGCGGCGATGATGCGGATGATCGCCATCTACGGTTTTCTGCTCTCGCTGGTGCTCTTCGTGGCCGTCGAGTGGGCGGCGCGTCGACCGGGTTCCCGGATCCCCTGCCTGAGTGACGTCTGTGGCTACCTGATGCGGTACGAGGTCGGCCCGGTGCCGGTGGGCCGGATCGGACTGTTCGGGTTCTGGTGGTGGATCGGCTGGCACTTCCTGGCCCGGTGACCGCGCCGACCCGATTCGGCAGCCCTGTCCAGATGGCGGGAACGCTGGGCAGCATGTGGACCTGAACGATAGCTTGGGACTTGACATTGCGGCGCCCGTCGCAGGTCGTGGGCGGTGGTGCCGCACCAGGGGCCGCCTCCCTCCAGGGTCGTAACCGACCCGGGCTCACGCTGCCCAGGCCAGCCGCTCCGGTGATCCCGGACCGCTTCCCGGGGCGCTCCCGCAGCACCGCCCGCACGGCCGCCGGTCAGTGGCTGGCCGCACCCTGGAAGGGGCCTCCTCATGCCTACCAACCCGAAGCCCGAGAAGACCAGCACCGCCAACGACGAGGCCCGTGAGCAGGCCCGCCGGGCGCTGCAGATCTCCATGGACACCCGTCAGTGAGCTGTCCCGTCCGGCGGTGACGGCGGACGAGGTGTAAGGAACACGGGCCCTTGCCGGGCTTACCGGCGCTGTGGCAGCATCAGCGCCGATGAGCACTGTCGTCGCGTCCCCACGTCGGATCGCCACCCTGGCGCTGCCGGCCCTGGTCGTCCTCGCCGCCGAGCCGGTCTACATCCTGGTCGACACGGCGGTCGTCGGGCACCTCGGTCAGGTTCCGCTCGCGGCGATCGCCGTCGGCGGCACGGTGCTGACCCTGATCGCCTGGATCGGCACCGTCGTGGCGTACGGCACCACCGGGCGGTCGGCCCGCCGGTTCGGCGCGGGTGACCGGGCCGCCGCGGTGGCCGAGGGCGTGCAGGCCTCCTGGCTGGCGCTCGCGGTGGGGCTGCTGGTGGTGGTGGCGATGCAGATCGGCGGGGCGGCGCTGGCGCGTACCCTCGCCGGAGGCCCGGGTGAGGTGGCCGACGCGGCCGCCCTGTGGCTGCGGATCGCCGCGCTCGGCGCGCCGGGTCTGCTGCTCGCCGCCGCCGGCAACGGTTGGATGCGCGGCGTCCAGGACACCCGTCGGCCGATCTGGTTCGTGCTCGGCCCCAATCTGCTCTCCGCCGCGCTCTGCCCGCTGCTGGTCTACCCGGTCGGGCTCGGCCTGGTCGGTTCGGCGGTGGCCAACGTGGTGGCCCAGAGCATCTGCGGTGGGCTCTTCGTCGCGGCCCTGATCGCCGAGCGGGTGACCCTGCGCCCGGAGCCCCGGCTGATCCGGCAGCAGCTCGTGCTCAGTCGTGACCTGCTGATCCGGGGCGTCGCCTTCCAGGCCAGCTTCCTGTCCGCGATCGCGGTGGCCTCCCGGTTCGGCCCGGCCACCGCCGGGGCGCACCAGATCACCCTGCAACTGTGGTTCCTCACCGCGCTGCTGCTCGACGCGCTGGCCATCGCCGCCCAGTCCCTGGTCGGCGCGGCCCTCGGCGCCGGGGACGCGGCGGTGGCCCGGGCGCTGGCCCGCCGGCTCGCCCTGGTCGGCGGGGCCTGCGGGTTGGCCTTCGCGGCCCTGGTCGCCGCCGGCGCCGGCGTGGTGCCCACCTGGTTCAGCAACGACCCGCAGGTGCACCAGCAGGCCCTGCTCGCCTGGCCGTGGTTCGCCGCGATGTTGCCGCTGGCCGGGGTGGTCTTCGCCCTCGACGGGGTGCTGATCGGTGCCGGGGACGTGCGGTACCTGCGTAACCTGACCGTGCTGGCGGCGCTTGGCGGTTTCCTGCCGGCGATCTGGTCGGCGTACGTGTTCGGGTGGGGGCTGGGCGGGATCTGGGCCGGCCTGGCGTTCTTCGTGGTGCTCCGCCTGGTCGCCGTGCTGCTGAGGTTGCGCTCCGGGGCCTGGGCGGTGGTCGGCGCGGTCCGGTGAACCGGGGGCCCGGGGCTTCTGGCAGGCTTGGCGGTCGTGAGCACAGACGGTCTGATCGTGGTCGACAAGCCCGCCGGCATGACCTCGCACGACGTGGTGGCGCGGATCCGCCGGTTCGCCCGGACCCGCCGGGTCGGCCACGGCGGCACCCTGGACCCGATGGCGACCGGGGTGCTGGTGATCGGGGTGGGACGGGCCACCCGGCTGCTGACCTACGTGATCGGCGCCGGCAAGAGCTACACCGCCACCATCCGACTCGGTCAGGCCACCGTCACCGACGACGCCGAGGGTGAGGTCACCGACACCGCGCCGGCCGGGGCGGTGACCGACGAGGCGGTCCGCGCGGCGTTGCCCGCGCTCACCGGCGAGATCGACCAGGTGCCGAGCGCGGTCAGCGCCATCAAGATCAACGGCCAGCGGTCGTACCACCGGGTACGCCAGGGCGAGAGCGTCGAGCTGCCCGCCCGGCGGGTCACCGTCTCCCGACTCGACCTGCTCGCGGTCCGCCGGGACACCCCGGACGTGGTGGACGTCGACGTGGCGGTCACCTGCTCCTCCGGCACGTACATCCGGGCCATCGCGCGGGACGCGGGCCGGGCGCTGGGCGTCGGTGGCCATCTCACCGCGCTGCGGCGTACCGCGGTGGGGGGTTTCACCCTCGCCGAGGCCGCCGGTCTCGACCAGCTGGAGCAACGCGCGCCCGAGGTGGTCGACCTGCCGCTGGCCGCGGCGGCCGAACGGTTCTTCACCCGCCGCGACGCCAGCGCCGAACAGGCGCGGGTGCTCTCCCACGGCGGGCCGCTGGACCCGGCGGGCATCGTCGGGCCGTACGCGGTCTTCGATCCGGCCGGGGGGCTGATCGCTATCGTCAGCGAGCGGGACGGGCGGGCCCGCGCCGAGATCGTGCTCGCGCCGGCCTGACCGCCGGTACGCAGGACAGGGGAGGGGTGGCATGCAACGGTGGCGGGGGTACGACGCGACGCCGGGCGGGTGGGGACGCTCGGTGGTCACCATCGGCGTCTTCGACGGCGTGCACCGGGGACACCAGGCGACCATCGGCCACGCGGTGAGGAGGGCCCGCGAGCTCGGGGTGACCTCGGTGGTGGTGACCTTCGACCCGCACCCGGCCGAGGTGGTCCGGCCCGGCTCCCACCCGGCGGTGCTGACCGAGCCGGCCCGCAAGGCGGAGCTGATCGAGTCCCTCGGGGTCGACGCGCTCTGTGTGGTGCCGTTCACCCCGGAGTTCTCCCGGCTGTCGGCCGAGGCGTTCGTGCACGACATCCTGGTCGAGCAGCTGCACGCCGCGCTGGTGGTGGTCGGCGACAACTTCCGCTTCGGGCACCGGGCCGCCGGCGACGTGCCGCTGCTGGACCGGCTGGGCCGGACCTTCGGCTTCGCCGTCGAGGGCGGTCCGCTGGTCACCGAGGACGGCACCGTCTTCTCCTCCACCTACATCCGGTCCTGCATCGACGCGGGGGACGTGACCGCCGCGGCGGCGGCGCTTGGCCGCCCGCACCGGGTGGAGGGGATCGTGGTCCGCGGCGACCAGCGCGGCCGGGAGCTGGGCTTCCCGACCGCCAACCTGGCCTGCCACCGGTACGCGGCGGTGCCGGCCGACGGGGTCTACGCGGCCCGGCTGGTCCGGCAGGTGGGTCCGCGTCGCCGGGGCGGGGGACAACCGGGGCAGGTGGAGGAGTTGGCCGCCGCGGTCTCGGTCGGCACCAACCCGACCTTCTCCGGCCGGGAGCGCCGGGTCGAGGCGTACGTGCTGGACTTCGCCGGTGATCTCTACGGTGAGCAGGTCGCGCTGGACTTCCGGGCGCGACTGCGCGGGCAGGTGCGGTACGACTCGATCGAGCCGTTGCTGGCCCAGATGACCGAGGACGTGGCGCAGGTCCGGGCGATGCTGACCTGAGCCGCCCCGGGCGCCACGGCGACTCGACCGGGGCCTTCACCGGGCGGTTCCCCGATGAGCTGGTACTGTGGCGTGGACGTCGGCTGACCGACGAGGGGCCTCGCGTGCCTGCACGACGCCGCGGGTGCGAGGTTCAGTCCGTCTGGCGATCCCCGCCGGGTCGGGACGACGGACTCAGGTAGCAACCCACAGAACAGGGAGAAAATGGCGCTCGACCAGGAAGCCAAGGCCACGATCCGCGCGGAGTACGCGACCGCCGAAGGGGACACCGGTTCCCCCGAGGTGCAGGTCGCGGTCCTCACCAAGCGGATCGCCGAGCTGACCGAGCACCTGAAGGTGCACAAGCACGACCACCACAGCCGCCGTGGGCTGCTGCTGCTGGTCGGCCGGCGCCGTCGGCTGCTCAACTACGTGCAGAAGAAGGACATCAACCGCTACCGGTCGCTCATCGAGCGGCTCGGCCTGCGCCGCTGACGTGCCGGGGGAGTGGCCAGCCGGCCGCTCCCCCGCAGTACGTCGGCACCAGAAAAGAACCGGGCCGCGCGACCACCCGACAGGGGAGCCGGTCAGCGTACCGGTCTCCGGTAGTGGCCTCCGGACACGCCGGCACCTCGCCGGCCCACCCGGGCGCTTCGATCGAAGACCGGCCGTCTGAGCAGCTCCGCAAGCGTCGCGTAGCCCCCGATGCGAAGGAGCAAGACCGAAACATGACCGAGACCAAACTCGGCACCGAACAGCGCACCGCCGTGATCGACAACGGGTCCTTCGGCACCCGGGAGATCACCTTCTCCACCGGTCGGCTGGCCCGTCAGGCCGCCGGCTCCGTCATCGCCCAGCTCGGCGAGACGGTCGTGCTGAGCGCCACCACCGCCGGCAAGCAGCCGAAGGAGCACTTCGACTTCTTCCCGCTGACCGTGGACGTGGAGGAGCGGATGTACGCCGCGGGCCGGATCCCCGGCTCGTTCTTCCGCCGCGAGGGCCGGCCCAGCGAGGACGCCATCCTCACCTGCCGGCTGATCGACCGCCCGCTGCGCCCCTCGTTCGTCAAGGGCCTGCGCAACGAGGTCCAGGTCGTCGAGACCATCCTCGCGCTCGACCCGCAGCACCCGTACGACGTGGTGGCGATCAACGCCGCCTCGATGTCGACCAAGCTCTCCGGGCTGCCGTTCTCCGGCCCGATCGGGGCGACCCGGGTCGCCCACATCGACGGCCAGTGGGTCGCCTTCCCGACCCTGGAGGAGCTGGGCCGGGCCACCTTCGACATGGTGGTCGCCGGCCGGGCGCTCGCCGACGGCGACGTCGCGATCATGATGGTCGAGGCCGAGGCGACGCCGAACGCGGTGACCCTGATCGCCGGTGGCGCGACCGCCCCGACCGAGGAGATCGTGGCCAGCGGCCTGGAGGCCGCCAAGCCGGCGATCCGTGAGCTGTGCCGCGCGCAGAGCGAGCTGGCCGAGGTCGCCGCCAAGCCGGTCACCGAGTTCCCGGTCTTCCTGGACTACTCCGACGACGTCTACGGCGCGGTCGCCGACACCGCCCGCACCGAGGTCGCCGAGGCGCTGCAGATCGCCGGCAAGGCCGACCGCGAGGAGGCCCTGGACCGGGTCAAGGCCCGCGTCCAGGAGGAGCTGAACCCGCGCTTCGAGGGCCGCGAGAAGGAGGTCAGCGCCGCGTTCCGGTCGCTTACCAAGTCCGAGGTCCGCAACCGGGTGCTGCGCGAGCAGGTCCGCATCGACGGGCGTGGCCCCCGCGACATCCGCCCGCTGACCGCCGAGGTCGGCGTGCTGCCCCGGGTGCACGGCTCGGCGCTGTTCGAGCGGGGCGAGACCCAGATCCTGGGCGTCACCACGCTGAACATGCTGCGCATGGAGCAGTCGCTGGACACCCTCGCGCCGGAGAAGTCCAAGCGCTACATGCACAACTACAACTTCCCGCCGTACTCCACCGGGGAGACCGGCCGGGTCGGCTCGCCGAAGCGGCGGGAGATCGGCCACGGCGCGCTCGCCGAGCGGGCGTTGATCCCGGTGCTGCCGGCGCGCGAGGAGTTCCCGTACGCCATCCGGCAGGTCTCCGAGGCGCTCGGCTCGAACGGCTCCACCTCGATGGGCTCGGTCTGCGCGTCCACCCTGGCGCTGCTGCACGCCGGTGTGCCGCTGAAGGCCCCGGTGGCCGGTATCGCGATGGGCCTGATCTCCGACGAGGTCGACGGCAAGACCGAGTACGTGACGCTCACCGACATCCTCGGTGCCGAGGACGCGTTCGGTGACATGGACTTCAAGGTCGCCGGTACGCCGGAGTTCGTCACCGCCCTGCAGCTGGACACCAAGCTCAACGGCATCCCGTCGGACGTGCTGGCCGCCGCGTTGCAGCAGGCCAACGAGGCCCGGCAGGCCATCCTCGGGGTGATGCAGGCCGCCATCGAGGCCCCGGCCGACATGTCGGACCACGCTCCCCGGGTCACCACCGTCAAGATCCCGGTCGACAAGATCGGCATGGTGATCGGCCCGAAGGGGCAGACCATCAACGCGATCCAGGACGAGACCGGCGCCGAGATCTCCATCGAGGACGACGGCACGATCTACGTCGGCGCCACCAACGGCCCGTCCGCCCAGGCGGCGGTGGACCGGATCAACGGCATCGCCAACCCGACCCTGCCCAAGGCGGGGGAGCGGTTCCTCGGCACGGTGGTCAAGACCGCCGCGTTCGGCGCGTTCATCTCGCTGCTGCCGGGCCGCGACGGCCTGCTGCACATCTCCAAGGTGGGCGACGGCAAGCGGGTCGAGCGGGTCGAGGACTTCCTCAACGTCGGCGACAAGGTCGAGGTGGAGATCGCGGACATCGACGCCCGCGGCAAGATCTACCTGGACAAGGTCCGGCCGGAGGGTGCCGAGGCACCGGCCGCCGGTGCGGAGGCCGGTGGCGAGCGTCCGGCCGGTCGCGGCGGCGACCGGGGTCCGCGCGACCGTGGTGACCGCGGTGACCGGGGCGGTCGTGGCCCGGAGCGGGGCGACCGTGGCCAGGGTGGCGGCGGCGAGGGTGGCGGCGAGGGCGGCGAGCGCCCGCGTCGTCGGACCCGGCACAGCTGAGCACCTGATTCGTACCACCTCCACCCCTCGTCGATTCAGGAGCAGCCGTGAGTCGGGCCGATCGCGTGCCGTTCCCACCGGGTCGACGGGGGGTGGCCCGTACCGGTGCCGCCCCTCGGGCGGTCACCCGCACACTCAGTGACGACCCGGTGGGTGGCACGGTCCGGCGGACCGTGCTGCCCAGCGGGCTGCGGGTGCTCACCGAGGCGATCCCGGCCACCCGCAGCGTGTCGTTCGGCGTGTGGGTGGGGGTGGGCTCCCGGGACGAGACCGGCCCGCAGGCCGGCGCCGCGCACTTCCTGGAGCACCTGCTCTTCAAGGGCACCCACAAGCGGACCGCCCTGGACATCTCGGCGCAGATCGAGGCGGTGGGCGGCGAGACCAACGCCTTCACCACCAAGGAATACACCTGTTACTACGCCCGGGTGCTCGACGACGACCTGCCGCTGGCCGTCGACGTCATGTGCGACCTGGTGGCCGACTCGCTCATCGAGCCGGCCGACGTGGAGACCGAGCGGGGCGTCATCCTCGAAGAGATCGCCATGCACGACGACGAGCCCGGCGACGAGGTGCACGACCTCTTCGCCCGGATCGTCTACGGCAACCACCCGCTGGGCCGGCTGATCTCCGGTACCGAGCAGACGGTCACCCCGATGACCCGGCGGCAGATCCAGGCCTTCTACCGGCGGCGCTACGTCGCCCCGCAGATCGTCGTCGCCGCCGCCGGCAACCTCGACCACGCCACCGTGGTCCGGCTGGTCCGCCAGGCGCTGCGCGGCACCCCGATGGACACCGACGCGGCCACGCCCGCGCCGTGCCGCCCGCACACCCCGGGGGTACGCACGCGCCGGCCGGCCACCCTGGTCGAGCCGAAGGAGACCGAACAGGCGCACGTCCTGCTGGGCTGCCCCGGCATCGACCGGCGCGACGAGCGGCGCTTCGCCCTCGGGGTGCTCAACAACGTGCTCGGTGGCGGCATGTCCAGCCGGTTGTTCCAGGAGATCCGGGAACGCCGGGGACTTGCCTACTCGGTCTACTCCTACGCCAGCCAGTACGCCGACACCGGGCTCTTCGCCGTCTACGCCGGCTGCGCGCCGGGCAAGCTCGGCGAGGTGCTGAAGCTGACCCGCGCCGAGCTGGCCCGGGTCGCCACCGACGGGATGACCGAGGCCGAGGTGGCCCGGGGCAAGGGCATGAGCAAGGGTTCGTTCGTGCTCGGCCTGGAGGACACCGGTTCCCGGATGAGCCGGTTGGGCAAGGGTGAGCTGCTCTACGGCGACGTGGTGCCGGTCGACCAGCTGCTGGCCCGGGTCGACGCGGTCACCGTCGAGGACGTCAACGCCCTCGCCGCCGAGCTGCTGGCCCGCCCGATGTCGCTGGCCGTGGTGGGCCCGTTCGACGCCGACGCGGTCACCTTCTGACCCGGCCGGTGGGCGGTGCCCGTCCGACGGTGAGCGATGGTCCGGGTTGGGATAGGTTGTGCCCCGTGACTGACGAGCAGGAGAAGAGCCCGGACGCGATCCGGGTCGGCGTGCTGGGCGCCCGGGGCCGGATGGGCATCGAGGTGTGCAAGGCGGTCGACGCGACCGGTGACCTCGAACTCGTGGCGATGATCGACCAGGGTGACGGCCTCTTCGCCGCCTCCGACGCCGGTGCCGAGGTGGTGGTCGACTTCACCACCCCGGACGTGGTCATGGACAACCTGCACTGGTGCATCGACCAGGGGATCAGCGTGGTGGTCGGCACCAGCGGCTTCACCGAGCAGCGGCTGGAGCGGGTGCGTGGCTGGCTGTCCCGGATGCCCGGGGTGGGCGTGGTGATCGCCCCCAACTTCGGCATCGGCGCGGTGCTGATGATGCAGTTCGCCGAGAAGGCCGCCCGGCACTTCGAGTCCGTCGAGATCATCGAGCAGCACCATCCGCGCAAGCTCGACGCGCCCAGCGGCACCGCCACCCACACCGCCCGGTTGATCGGTCAGGCCCGCGCCGCGGCGGGGCTCGCCGCCGCCCCGGACGCCACCACCGACGAGGTGCCCGGCGCGCGGGGGGCCGACGTCGACGGGGTACGGGTGCACGCGGTGCGCGCCCTCGGGCTCGTCGCCCACCAGGAGGTGCTCTTCGGCACCGCCGGGGAGACGCTCACCATCCGGCACGACTCGTACGACCGAGCCTCGTTCATGCCCGGCGTGCTGCTGGCCGTGCGGGCGGTCCGTAACCGCCCCGGCCTCACCATCGGCCTGGACGCCCTGCTCGACTGACGGTACGGCCGGCCTGGTCGGTCCGTGTCCCCGCCCTGCGGGGCGCGGTCCGACCACGGAGCCGCCGGTGGGGTCCCGACCACGCCCGCCGGTGGTGTTGGTGGCCGGCTCGGGCCCGCCGCGTCCCGCCAGGCCGAGCGGGCGCTCAGCTCTCGCTGGGCTCGGTGTCCTCGCTGGTCTTGGTGTCCTCGGCGGGGATCGCGACGTGCCGGCGGAGCTGGGGTACGAGCAGGTCGTCGACGTCCAGCGCGCGAGCCGCCCCGTCGGGCTCCCAGCCGGTGCTGGTGAGGAACTTCGCGCTCGCCTCGTCGGCCTCGAACGACCAGGCCACCGCCCGCTCGAACCCGTCGGCACGCCAGAGGTCGACCAGGGCGGAGAGCAGCCGGCTGCCGTGCCCCCGCCGCCCCCAACGCGGCTCCACCAGCAGGTCGGTGACGGCCACGACACCGGAACCGAGCGCCTCGGCCGGCTCACCCGGGGCGAGCGCCTCGGAGTCGGCCGGGCCGGAAGCGGCGAACCCCACCAGATAGGATTGCTCGGCCTGTTCGACGGCGACCAGCACGCGGTGGGCGTCGGACGGCGGCTGGAGCACCGCGGCGCTCCAGCGCCGGGCGAGGTACCCCTCGTCCAGGTTCTCCAGCACGTGCCGGGGCAGGATCCGCCGGTAGGCGACCCGCCAGGTCGCGAGCTGGATGCGTGCGATCTCGCCGGCGTCGTCACCACGCGCCGGGCGGACGTACCCGAGAGCCATGAACGTGAGCCTACGCAGGGCGAGGGGGACGACGGTGGCGCAGGGTCCCGGACGGACCGTCCGGCAGGTGCTGGTCGTGCTGGTGCTCGCCGTCGCGGTGGCCGCGTTCCTCTCCGTGGCGGCCGTCCGGCACGGCTTCTTCGACCTCAACGTCTACTACGGCGCGCTGCGTTTCTGGGTCCACGACGGTGGCGAGATCTACGACTTCCTCAAGTCCGGCACCCAGTACGGCTTCACCTACCCACCGTTCGCCGCCCTGGTCATGCTGCCGATGGCGTACCTGCCGTGGAACCTGGCGATCCTGGTGAGCGTGACCGCCAGCGTGGTGGTCAGCGCGGTGGTGATCTGGTGGCTGGTCGACCCGGTGGCCCGCCGCTCCGGCTGGACCCGCTGGTTCACCCTGGCCGTGGCGCTCTGCCTGGCGGCGGCCTTCGAGCCGATGCGCGAGACGGTCAACTTCGGCCAGGTAAACATGCTGCTGCTCTTCCTGGTCGCGGTGGACCTGCTGCGCCTGCTGCCGGCCGGCAGCAGGTTCGCCGGGGTGGGCATCGGGCTGGCCACCGCGATCAAGCTGACCCCCGGCATCTTCATCGTGCAGTTGCTGGTCACCCGGCAGTGGCGGGCCGCGTTCACCGCGATCGGCTCCGCCGCCGGGGCCACCGTGCTGGCCGCCGCGCTCTTTCCCGACGCGTCCCGCGAGTTCTGGACCACCGCCCTGTGGAACACCGGCCGGGTCGGCGAGCTGGCCTTCGTCTCCAACCAGTCGCTGCGCGGGGTGGTGGCCCGGCTCGACCCGGACCAGCCGAGCACGCTTGCCTGGCTGGCCCTGGTGCTGGCCACCCTCGCGGTCTGGGCCTGGCGCTGCCGGGTGGCCGCCGCGGCCGGCGACCACGCCGCCGGGCTGGCCCTGACCGGCGCGGTGATGTGCCTGGTCAGCCCGGTCACCTGGGTACACCACCTGGTCTGGCTGCTGCCCGGGTTGATCCTGCTGGTCGACCACGGCATGGCGGCGCCCGCGCGCAGCCGCCGACGCCGCGCGCTGCTGGCCGCCGCGACCGTCGGGTACGCCCTGCTGATCAGCCGGATCGTCTGGTCCTGGGAGCGGGACTTCACCGGGGTGGACGGTTTCCTGGGCAGCAACACCTACGTCTGGATCAGCCTGGCGCTGCTGCTGTTCCTGCCGATCCGGTCGGCGGCCACCGGAGCCGTGCCGGCCAGCGGGACACCCACCGGCGGACCGGCCGGCGACGGGCCTGCCGATCCTCGGCCGGTCGGCGACGGGCCCGCCGGTTCTCGGCCGGTCGGCGACGCGTCCGACGGCCGGCGGGCGGTGGTGGGCGGGCCCGCCGACCCTCGGCCGGCCGGCGCGCGTTCGACGTCCGGCGCGGGCGGGTCTGCCGATTCGCCGACGGCTGGCGACGAGTCCGCTGGTGGGCGGGCCGGTGGGCCGGGTCAGCCGTCGAGGCGGCCGGTGTAGCGCAGCTCGACCAGCCCGACCGGTTCGCTCCCGGCGGTCAGCGGCACCGGATAGGTGGACCGCTCGCCGTCGGGTGACAGCCCGGCCCGCTCGTAGAAACGGCGGGCCCGGACGTTGTCGGCCAGCACCCAGAGCCGGTACTCGTGCCAGCCGCGCCCGGCCAGCCCGTCCCGGGCCGCCGCCAGCAGCGCCGGGGCCGTCCCGTCCCCCCAGTGGTCCGGCTCGACGAAGAGCGCGAGCAGTTCGCCGTACGCCGGGTCCAGGTCGGCCCGGTTCTGGTCGACCCGGTACGGGCCGTACGAGGTGAAGCCGACGACCTGCCCGTCGGCCTCGGCGAGCAGGGTGGTGAACGGATGCTCCGGCTCGGCCGTGCCGACGTCACGCCGGCGCTGGGCCCAGGCGGCGACGTTCAGCCGGGCCAGCACCTGCGCCGGCATGATCCCGGAGTAGGCGTGCTGCCAGCAGCGCACGTGTACCCGGGCGACCGCCTCGGCGTCGGCCGGCCCCTCCCGGCGGATGGTCAGCATGGCACCGTTTGTATGCCCCGGTACGCCCCGAGTCCAGCGTCGCCGCGCGGTCGAACGGTCCGTCGTACCCGTGCGCGGGTCGTGTGCGCGGGTGCCGTGTCGCGCGGGTGCCATGTCGCGCGGGTGGGTTGTGGTGCGCGGGTGTCTGCGGGTGGGTTGCGGTTTGCGGGTGTC
This sequence comes from Micromonospora yangpuensis, assembly GCF_900091615.1. Classification (NCBI taxonomy): domain Bacteria; kingdom Bacillati; phylum Actinomycetota; class Actinomycetes; order Micromonosporales; family Micromonosporaceae; genus Micromonospora; species Micromonospora yangpuensis. Next base: position 1,991,969 of record NZ_FMIA01000002.1, read on the forward strand.
GTGTCGCGTCGGTGGGTCGTGGTGCGCGCGTGGGTGTCGTACCCGTGATTTAGGGTGCCTGCGATGGTCGCACCGGTCGCACTCTCCCTCGCCCAGGCCCGGCGGGTGGCGTTGGCCGCTCAGGGCTTCGCCGACCCGGCGCCCACCGGCGTGCCCACCCGCCGGCACCTACGGCGGGTGCTCGACCGGGTCGGGCTGATCCAGATGGACTCGGTGAACGTCCTGCAACGGGCGCACTACCTGCCGCTGTACAGCCGTCTCGGGCCCTACCCGACAAGCCTGCTCGACACGGCGGCCTACCGGGCCCCCCGGGAGCTCTTCGAGTACTGGGGGCACGAGGCGTCGCTGGTGCCGGTGGGGCTGCACCCGGTGCTGCGGTGGCGGATGGCCCAGGCGGCGGAGAAGGCCTGGGGCGGGATGCGGCGGATCATGGCCGAGCAGCCCCAACTGGTCGCCTGGGTTCGCGAGGAGGTGGCCGCCCGGGGCCCCCTGACCGCCGCCGAGATCGAGCACGACGCGCCCCGGGAGACCGGCAACTGGGGCTGGAACTGGTCGGCGGTCAAGCAGGCCCTGGAGTTTCTCTTCTGGGCCGGCGAGGTCACCGCAGCCGACCGCAGCACCTCCTTCGCCCGCCGGTACGACCTGCCCGAACGGGTGCTGCCGGCGGCCGTGCTGGCCGCGCCCACCCCGACCGACGCGGACGCCTGGCGGGCCCTGGTGGCGATCGCCGCCCGCAGCCTCGGGGTGGCCGCCGAGCCGGAGCTGCGCGACTACTTCCGGCTGCCGATGGCCGGCGCCCGGCAGGCCGTCGCCGAACTGGTCGAGGCGGGCGAGCTGCTGCCGGCCCAGGTGCCCGGTTGGCGGCAGCCGGCCTACCTGCACGCCCAGGCCCGGCTGCCCCGTTGGATCCGGCGGAACACCCTGGTCAGCCCCTTCGACCCGCTGATCTGGGAGCGGGCGCGCACCGAGCGCCTGTTCGGGTTCACCTACCGGATCGAGATCTACGTGCCGGCGGCCCAGCGCGTGCACGGCTACTACGTGCTGCCGTTCCTGCAGGGTGAGCGGTTCACCGCCCGGGTCGACCTCAAGGCCGACCGCCGCGCCGGCGTACTGCTGGTGCCCGCCGCCTGGCTGGAGCCCGGTGCCGACCCGGGCGAGACCGCCCTGGCCCTGGCGGCGGAGCTGCACCGGCTCGCCGGCTGGCTCGGCCTCGACACGGTCGCCCCGCCCGTCGCCGGTGACCTGGCCGGCCTGCTGACCGCCGCCCTGACGAGCCGCTCAGGTGTACCGTGAGCGACGTGACGAGCGTTGACGGAGCGACCGCCCAACCCGGCCCCACGAGCACCGACCCCGGGCCCGCCGGCCCGCCCGCCGGCCCGTCCGCCGACCCCGTAGCAGCCCCCTCGTCGGCCGGCCCTTCTTCGGTTGCCCCGTGGTCGCCCGCCTCGTCGCCGGTTGCCCCGTCGTCGCCCGCCTCGTCGCCGGTCGCCCCTTTGTCGGCTGCCCCTTCGTCGGTCGCCCCTTTGCCGACCGAGGGTGGCCCGGTGCCGGGGTACCTGGTGGCCGAGCCGGACCGGCTGACCCGGTTCGTGGGGCGGCTCTACGAGCGCTCACCGCGCTGGATGGTGCCGCTGGCGGCGGTGGGTTGTGTGGCGGCCGGCATCGGCTACACCCTGCTGAGCGACCCGACCCGCTCCGCGCCCGACGCGCTGCCGTCCTGCCTGCTCAAGCTGACCACCGGGCTGGACTGTCCAGGTTGCGGCGGCACCCGCGCCCTCTGGTACGTGCTGCACGCCGACCTGCCCGCCGCTGCCCGGCACCACTTTCTCTTCGTCTTCGCGTTGCCCTTCCTGGCGTACCTCTTCGTCGCCTGGGCGGGTCGGCAGGCGTTCGGCTGGCGCCTACCCGAGCTGCGGATCAGCCCGAAGATGATCGGTGGGTTCCTGGGCCTCTGGCTGGCCTTCTCCGTGGCCCGTAATCTGCCCTGGGCCCCTTTCACCTCGCTCTACGTCTGACCTCGACGACACCCGGTCCGGCTCGGGCTGATCGGCTCGGCGCGACCCCGGCCCGGCTCGGGCTGACCGATGCGGGCTGACCCCGATTCAAAAGATCTAGGAAGATTTCGGCCCCTATGATGGGGGCACATTTCTTCCAAGATCTTCCGTCGCGTCGCGTCGCGTCGCGTCGCGTCGCGTCGCGTCGGGGCGGGCGATCCGGGCGACCGGCCGTTCGTCCGTCGACGGCGTGGGACCGGACAGCGGTATGGCGGGTCTCCGCCTCGTCGACGCGGCTTCGGCTCCACCGATCTGCTCCGGCTCTGCTGGCCGGTGAGAGGGGTACCCCGCTCTACCGAATGCGTTAACAAGGGGCCCTTCCTTGCACCTGGGGGTGGGGGGGCTACAGTCGCAGGAATGCCGGACATGGTGCAGCCGCAGGTCAAGCTCATCGCGTGGACTCAGTTCGAGGCCCCGGACGACGTTCCGTGGTCGACCGACGCCGACGGGGGCCAGGCGTTGGCCGAGTTCGCTGGCCGGGCCTGCTACCAGAGTTGGAAGAAGCCGAACCCGGCGACCGCCACCAACGCCGGTTACCTGGCGCACATCCTGGAGGTCGGGCACCTGAGCGTGCTGGAGCACGGCTCGGTGACGTTCTACTTCACCGGGGTGTCCCGCTCCTTCACCCACGAGCTGATCCGGCACCGGCACTTCTCGTACTCCCAGCTCTCCCAGCGGTACGTGCCGGAGCGGGACGCGGCGATGGTCGAGCCGGCGGTGATCGCCGACGACCCGGAGCTGCACAAGAAGTTCGTCGAGGCGGCCGAGGCGAGCGTGCGGGCGTACACCGAGCTGCTGGAGGGCCTGGAAGCGCGGTTCGTCGACGAGCCCAACCCGACGCTGCGGCGCAAGCAGGCCCGGCAGGCCGCCCGCGCGGTGCTGCCCAACGCCACCGAGACCCGGATCGTGGTCACCGGCAACTACCGGGCCTGGCGGCACTTCATCGGCATGCGGGCCACCGAGCACGCCGACGTGGAGATCCGTGAGCTGGCCGTGGAGTGCCTGCGTCAGCTGCGGCGGGTGGCACCGAACGTGTTCGCGGACTTCGTCGTCTCGACGCTGCCCGACGGTACCGAGGTGGCCACCAGCCCGCACGCCGGGTGAGTGATGGCCCCTTCCCGAGCAGGCCTCGGGTGGCCGTCCGCTAGGTTGGTGACATGACGCACGACCACCCTGCCGCCCCCGCCCGGGGGGCGTCGCGCCCGTTCGGGCGACTGCTCACGGCCATGGTGACTCCGTTCACCCCCGACGGCTCGCTGGACCTCGACGGCGCGGCGCGGTTGGCGACGTACCTCGTCGACGAGCAGGGCGCCGACGCGCTGGTGGTGAACGGCACCACCGGCGAGTCGCCCACCACCACCAACGAGGAGAAGGAACGCCTGGTCCGGGCGGTGGTGGAGGCGGTCGGCGACTCCGCCCGGGTGCTCGCCGGGGTGGGCACCAACGACACCCGGCACACCATCGAGTTGGCCACCGCCGCGGAGAAGGCCGGCGCGCACGGCCTGCTGGTGGTGACGCCGTACTACAACAAGCCGCCGCAGGCCGGTCTGCTGCGGCACTTCACCGCGGTCGCCGACGCCACCGGGTTGCCGGTGATGGTCTACGACATCCCGCACCGTTCCGGGGTGCCGATCGAGACCGAGACCCTGGTACGCCTCGCCGAGCACGGCCGGATCGTGGCGGTCAAGGACGCCAAGGGTGACCTGACCGCCACCTCCTGGGTGACCAGCCGGACCGAGTTGGCCTACTACAGCGGCGAGGACGCGCTCACCCTGCCGGCGTTGGCGGTGGGCTGTGTCGGGCTGGTCGGCACCTCGACCCACTTCACCGGCGCGCTGACCAGGCAGTTGATCGAGGCGTACGACGATGGGGACACGGCGACCGCGCTGGCCCTGCACCGTCAGCTCCTGCCGTTGTACACCGGGATCTTCCGGACCCAGGGCACGATCCTGGTGAAGGCCGGGCTGGCGGCCCGGGGCCTGCCCGCCGGGCCGGTGCGTTCCCCGCTGGTGGACGCCACCGACGACGAGATCGACCAGCTCCGGGCCGACTGCGCCGCAGCCGGCCTGCCCCTTCCCTGATGACCCGACGAGACGGGCGCCGGTCGACGGCGCTGCAGAATGAGGTGGACGCGTGACCGAGGCGCACATCGAGACGGAACTGCCCCCGCCGCTACCCGAGGGCGGCCTGCGGATCACGCCGCTCGGCGGGCTCGGCGCCATCGGTCGCAACATGACCGTCTTCGAGTACGACGGCAAGTTGCTGATCGTCGACTGCGGGGTGCTCTTTCCTGACGTCGAGCAGCCGGGCGTGGACCTGATCCTGCCCGACTTCGGGCCGATCCTGGACCGGCTCGGCGACGTGCAGGCGATCGTGCTCACCCACGGGCACGAGGACCACATCGGCGCGGTGCCGTACCTGCTCGCCCACAAGCCGGACATCCCACTGGTCGGCTCCCAGTTCACCCTGGCCCTGGTCGAGGCGAAGCTGGCCGAGCGGCGGATCCAGCCGTACACGCTGACCGTCCGGGAGGGCGGCCGGGAGCGGCTCGGTCCCTTCGAGTGCGAGTTCTTCGCGGTGAACCACTCGATCCCGGACGCGCTCGCGGTGGCCATCCGCACCGGGGCGGGCCTGGTGCTGCACACCGGTGACTTCAAGATGGACCAGCTGCCGCTGGACGGCCGGATCACCGACCTGGCCGGGTTCGCCCGGCTCGGCGCGGAGGGGGTCGACCTGCTGCTGTCGGACTCCACCAACGCGGAGATCCCCGGCTTCGTCACACCGGAGCGGGAGATCGGGCCGGTGCTCGACTCGATCTTCGCCAAGGCCAAGGGGCGGATCATCGTCGCCTCGTTCGCCTCGCACGTGCACCGGGTGCAGCAGGTCTTCGACTCGGCCGCCGAGCACGGCCGCAAGGTGGCGTTGATCGGCCGGTCGATGGTCCGCAACATGGGCATCGCCCGCGACCTCGGCCTGCTCAACATCCCGGCCGGCCTGGTGATCGGCATCGAGGAGGCGACCACCCTCCCGCCCGAGCAGATCGTGCTGATGTCCACCGGCAGCCAGGGCGAGCCGATGAGCGCGCTGGGCCGGATGGCCAGCGGGGACCACCGGCACATCACCATCGCCCCCGGCGACACCGTGGTGCTGGCCTCGTCGCTGGTGCCGGGCAACGAGACCTCGGTCTACCGGGTGATCAACCGGCTGGCCCGTGCCGGCGCGGTGGTGGTGCACAAGGACGTCGCCAAGGTGCACGTCTCCGGCCACGCCCCCGCCGGTGAGCTGCTCTACCTGCTCAACGTGACCCGCCCGAGCAACCTGATGCCGGTGCACGGCGAGTGGCGGCACCTGCGCGCCCACGCCCGGCTGGGCATCGAGAGCGGGGTCGCCCCAGACCGGGTGGTGCTCTGCGAGGACGGCGACGTGGTGGACCTGGTCGAGGGCCGGGCCAGCCTGGTCGGCCACGTCAAGAGCCGGTACGTCTACGTCGACGGGTTGGCCGTCGGCGACGTCAGCGAGTCGCTGCTGACCGAGCGCCGGATCCTCGGCGACGGCGGTTTCATCGCCACCACCGTGGTGGTCGACTCGGTCACCGGCAAGGTGGTCGGTGGCCCCACCCTGTCGGCGAAGGGCTTCTCCGAGGACCCGGCCGCCTTCGACCCGGTGATCCCGCTGGTCACCGAGGCGCTCAACCGGGCCGCCGCGGACGGCATCACCGACCCGCACCAGCTCCAGCAGATCGTCCGGCGCACCGTGGGCCGCTGGGTGAACGACGCGTACCGTCGGCGACCGATGATCGTCCCCAACGTCGTCGAGGTCTGACCACCGGCTCGACCGCACCGGGTCCACCGCCGCCCGTTCCACGGGTACGGACGGCGGTGGACAATGGTTCAATCGACCGCTTCGCAATAGTTTGTCGTCGATTGTTTCAACCGTTCGGCGCCGTGTTCCGTACTCCGTGCCGGCAGACGTACCCGCGTCGGCCGGGAGGAGCGTGGCGGATGGACCGCAGACGGATGACAGCCATCGGCGTGGTGGTCGTGGCGCTGGGAGCGGCGACGGCGGTGACCCTGCCCTCGTTCGCCGGGGAGGGGCCGACCCCGACGGGTGGCCCGGGTGCGACCTCGGCGCAGCCCGCGCCGGAGGTGGTCGACGCGCTGCGGCGGGACCTGTCGCTGAGCCGGGAGCAGGCGCTGAGCCGGCTTGACCGGGAGCGGTGGGCGGCCGGCGTGACCACCCGGCTCGGCGCCGAACTCGGCGCCGCGTACGGCGGAGCCTGGCTCGCCACCGACGGCACCACCCTGAACGTGGCGGTCGCCGACCGGGCCGAGGCCGAGCGGGTACGCGCCGCCGGTGCGGTGCCGAAGGTGGTCACCCGGAGCCTGACCCAGCTCGACCGGCTCAAGAACACCCTGGACCGGTCCGGCCCGGCCGCCTCCGACGCCATCTCCGGCTGGTACGTCGACGTCGCCAGCAACTCGGTGGTGGTGCTCGCCGAGCCCGGCGCCACCAACGCCGGCTGGCGGTTCGTGGACCGCAGCGGGGTGCCCCGGGAGGCCGTCCGGGTCAACGCCACGGTGCAGGCCCCCCGACTGCTCTTCGACGTGCGCGGCGGCGACGCGTACCTCAACGGCAGCGGCCGCTGCTCGGTAGGCTTCTCGGTGGTCGGCGGCTTCGTCACCGCCGGGCACTGCGGCCAGGTCGGCGACCGTACCCTCGGGGCCAACCAGGTGGAGCAGGGCGTCTTCCGCGCCTCGTCCTTCCCCGAGGACGACTGGGCCGTGGTCGCGGTCAACCGGGACTGGATCCCGCAGCCGGTGGTCAACGACTTCAACGGCGGTACCGTCCCGGTCGCCGGGTCGCTGGAGGTCCCGGTCGGCTCGTCGATCTGCCGCTCCGGCTCCACCACCGGCGCCCGCTGCGGAGTGGTCCAGGCCCGCAACACCACGGTCAACTACCCGGAGGGTACGGTCACCGGCCTGACCCAGACCAACGTCTGCGCCGAACCGGGCGACTCCGGTGGCTCGTGGATCTCCGGCGACCAGGCGCAGGGCGTCACCTCCGGTGGCTCCGGTGACTGCACGGTCGGCGGCATCACCTTCTTCCAGCCGGTCAACGAGATCCTGCAGACCAACGGACTGACCCTGGTCACCACCGAGCTGACCGGCTCCGGCGGGGCAGCCCAACCGGCCCGTCGTGGCCTGCTCGGACGCATCTTCTCCTGACGCTCCACCCCGCTGCCCCCGCCCCGTTCAACCGGGCGGGGGCAGCGCCGTACGCCCATCTCGCGCACGTATCCACACTGCCCCCGTCCCCGCGTCCGCGCTGCGCCCGCCCCTGTCGCCCGCCCCTCCCCGCGTCCGCGCTGCGCCCGCTCGGTCGTGGAAATAGTGGTCACTGGTGGTGAGAGAGCTACTCGTTCCTGGATGTTGTGCCAAGGAATCCGGGTGTTGTGCACTCGTTCCTGGGAGTTGTGTGGTGGGGGGAGCTGCGGGTGGGGGAGCCTTTGGGGGTGGCGGTCGGTCGGGCGATCTCGCAGTCGAAGATGCCGGCCCAGAAGGTCGTCAACGAGGCGACGCCGGAGCAGTGGGTCACCGAGCGGTGGAGGTCGCGGACGACCTGGCCGGGGTTGGCGGGGCCGGTCTGGCTGGCGGGGGCGTGGTCGGGGTGCGGGACTCGAAGGACCGGGCGGGGGCGGTCTTGGCCTTCGCCCCGACGCGCTGGCGAGCCTTCGTCGACGCCCTCAAGTCCGGCCACCTGACCTGACCGCTCAGCCTCACAGCCTTTGGGGAGATCTGTTGTCGCTATAGCGACAACAGATCTCCCCAAAGGCACCCCGAATATGGCGGAGAGGCAGCGCGGCGAGGTCGTCAACCACCGTCCGAGAGCAAGGAAGGGCCCCTTGTTAACGCATCTGGTAGAGAGGGTTACCCCTCTCACCGCCGGCTGGGGGCGGCAACCACGGAGCCGCCGGCCGGGGGCGGCAGCCACCGAACCGTCAGCCGAGGGCAGCGACCGCCGAGCAGGTCAGCCGAGGGCGGCCACCGCGTCGGCGTACGCGGTCGCGGTGGTCACGGCGGCGTCGACCAGGACGGCCAGCTGCACCGGGGCCACCCCGTACGCCAGGTCGGTGTTGACGTCGCCGGCGAGCACCAGCTCACCGTTGCCCAGGTCGTGCACGTACGCCCGGGGCTGCAGTCGATCGTGGTTCCAGGCGTTGCAGAACCGGTACGCCTCGGCCCGGCGGGTCGCCGGCAGGCGGCGGACGGCGGCCACCCGCGCCTGCAGGATGTCCCCGCGTTCGCCGATCCGCTGGAACTGGATCACCGCCGATCCCCACCGACCGAGCACGGTGCCGGTGGCGTCGACCGCGTAACCGTCCCCGCGACTGTCCAACGTGGCGGTGATCATGGACAGGCTCAGCGGCATCGGCTCCACGTCGCTGGTCCCGCCAAGCACGTCCTGGCCGTAGTCGTCCCCGGGAGCGCGGTCACCGGGCACGTCCTGGGTCGCGCCGTGCGGTTTGCCGCCGGCTGGTCTGCTGCCGTGCGGGCCGTCACCGTCCGGTCCACCGATATCGGACCCGTCGCTGTCCGGCCCGTCGGCCGGCAGGGGGACCGCCGGGCCGGTGGGGCGTTCGGCCAGCCAGCCCGCGATCCGGCCGGACTGGTGGCCGGTGCCGTTGCGGGCGTCGAAGCTGCCGGCCAGTGCGGTGGCGACGGCGAGCAGGTCGGCACCGAGCGCCCCGACGTCGAGATCGGCCGCCGGCCGGGTGCCGTACGCGGGGCGGTGGATCCGCTGTGCGGCCAGCCCGGCCTCGGCCGCCACGGCGCAGACCAGCGCCCCGGCGGCGGCGAACTCCATCGCCCGCCGGTCGTCGGGGGCCCGGTCCAGTCGGGGCAACTGCTCGGCCAGGACCGCCAACCCCCGGGCCGGGTTGCCGCTGAGCGCGCAGAAGCGCAGGTGCGCCGCGAGGTACCCGAACGCCGACCACTCCCGCCGGTGTCGCCGGTAGGCCCGCACGTGTCCCGCCGCCGCCCGGTGCGGCTCGCCGGAGCGCAGCCACGGCAGCAGCGCCACGGCCAGGGCCGCCGCCGGCTGGTCGGTGCAGTCGACCGTACCCGCCAGGACCGGGCCGAGTTCGGCCAGCGCGCCCCGGTGGTCGCCCCAGCCGGCGAGCAGTTCGGCCCGCCGTACCGGTAGACAGCCCACGCAGCCCGAGGCCGGATCGGGCTCGGCGGTGCGCCACCGCTCGTACCAGCGTCGGGCCGCTGGTTCGTCGCCAACGTGGTCGGCGATCCGGCAGCGCAACCCGGCGACCACCTGGCCGCCGACCTCGTCCAATCCGGGTACCGGGCCAGCGTCGGTGGCCTTGTCCAGCCACGTTGCCGGGCCAGCGTTGGCGGCGGTATCCAGTCCCGGCACCGGGCCAGGGGCGCTGGCGGTGTACGGCCCGGATACCAGGCCAGCGTCGGCGGCAGTGTCCAGTCCGGGTACCGGATCGGGTTCGCCGGAAGTGTCCGGTCCGGGTAGCGGGCCAGGGGCGTTGGCCGTGTGTGGCCCGGGTGCCGGGCCAGCATCGGCGGCGGCGTCCAACTCGGCCACCGGGCCGGTCTCGGCGGCTGCCGCCGGCACCGTCCCGGCGTCCGGTCCGTCCACCGGGACCGGTGCCCGGTCACCGGCCGGCGACGACCGGCGGACCAGGTCGTCCAGCATGGCCCAGCCCTGGGCCAGGCCCACCCGGGGCGTGCCGAGCATCGCCTCGACGGCGTACCGCTGGTACCGGCGCATCGTCGCCACCAGGTCATCCGGGGACGGCGGTTCGTCGACCCGCGCCCGGTCGAGGGTGTCGAGGCAGTGGCGTACCGGATCGAACAGCCGCCACTGCTCGTCCTGCCGCAGGTACGTCTCGATCAGCTCGACGCGGGCCTGGAGCGACCGCGCGGTGTCGCCAAGCGCGTCGGCGTGGCGGGCGACCCGCTCCAGGTCGGCGGCGCGGTCCGGGCCGTCCGGCTGGTCCCGGGCGTCCGCCAGGGCCTCGACCAGCGACTGGCCCTCCCGCCCGGCGGTGCGGTCGCGCCCTACGACCCCGTCCCGGCCGGTGAGTCCGTCCCACCCGGTCACCGCGGCAACCCGTCGCGGTGGCGGCCGACGGCGGCGGCGAGATGGCGGCCGGCCGAGATGCCGGTGTCGAGGAGCCGGTCGAGTTGGTGCGTGGTCACCCCACGCTCCAGGTCGGTGACCGCCTCGCCGTGGATCCGGGCCTGGCCGGCGTCGTCGACGTGGACGAAGGCCTTCGGCCAGAGCTGCCCGTGGTTCCAGTCGTTGCAGAAGGCGTGCAGTGCCGGCACCCGCTCGATGCTGAAGGTCGGCGCGGTCACCGTGCGGACCTGCAGCACCTCTCCGGCGGCACCGAGCCGCAGGAACCAGAACACGGTGTCGCCCTGGCGGCTGTAGTGGCTGCCGTCCGGAGCGGTGTGCACGGACCGACCCCGCTGGACCAGCACGGCGGCGACGAGGTCGCCGGTGAGCGGGCGCAGCGTCGACGGGTGCCCGACGAGAGGATCGTCGGAGAAAGCCGGCGACACCATCCGAGATCCCTTCCTGGAGAGGCGAATATCACGATTGGCGGCAAAGGCCGTGTTGCGACGCGCGGACACGACCCGCAAAAGCGGCGGTCCACCGGCCTACGCCGTTACGGTGACCCTATGGCGGGCCGTACCTCTCAGGCGAGCCGGCGGCGCGGCGCGTCGCCGCGCGGAACCACGAACAACCGTGCCCGGCAACCGGCGAAGAAGGCCAAGGCGCCCGTCCGGCGCAAGGCCGCGGCCCGTCCCGGCCCCGCGAACCTGATCGGCCGGGCCATCGGTACGACCTGGATGGGCGTGGCCCACGGGGTCGGCTGGGCGGTACGCGCCGCCGGCCGGCAGGCCGCCTCCGCCCGGGACCTCGACCCGGAGCACCGTCGCGACGGTGCAGGCCTGCTGCTGTTCGGCATCGCCCTGCTCAGCGCGGTGGCGATCTGGTTCTCCGGTGCCGGCCCGGTGGGGCAACGGCTCGCCGACACCGTCCGGCTCTTCCTCGGCGCGATCTCCATCGTGGTGCCGGTGCTGCTCTCCATCGGGGCGTGGCGGGTGATGCGGGAGCCGGGCGACCCGGAGCACCGGGGGCGTGGGCTGGTCGGCTGGGGTTCCATGTTGGTCGCCTTCGCCGCCCTGCTGCACATCGGACAGAATCCGGTCGACCAGACCCAGCGTGACTACGCCGGGGGGCTGATCGGTGCCGGCGTCGGTGACCTGCTCCAGCGGGCGGTGACCGGCTGGGTGGCGGTGCCGCTGCTGATCCTGCTGCTGGTCTTCGGCCTGCTGGTGGTCACCGCCACGCCGATCAACAAGATCCCCGAACGGCTCGGTCTGCTCGCCGGCACGGTGGTCGCGCCGCCGGACGACGACGAGGAGGCCGAGGCGCCGCCGGCGAAACCGGCCCGCCGCCGGCCGGCCAAGCGCGCCGCGCCCCCGCCGTCCGACCCGGACGACCTCGACGACGAGGAGTACGAGGGCGTCGACCTGCAGCAGACGATGGTGCTGCCGCGCAAGCCACCGTCGAAGGTCCCGGCCAGCCGCAAGCCGGCCGAGCCACCGGAGCACTCGCCGGCGCCCACCCGGGCCGAGCAGCTCGCGCTGACCGGGCTGGCCGGCGACTACACCCTGCCGCCGGCGAACATGCTCTCCGGCGGGGCCGCCCCGAAGACCCGCAGCAAGGCCAACGACGAGGTGATCGCCGCGCTGCGCGGGGTCTTCGAGCAGTTCGGGGTGGACGCCGACGTCACCGGCTTCACCCGGGGCCCGACGGTCACCCGGTACGAGGTCGAGCTGGGCCACGGGGTGAAGGTCGAGCGGATCACCCAGCTGTCCCGCAACATCGCGTACGCGGTGAAGTCGCCCGACGTCCGGATCCTCAGCCCGATCCCGGGCAAGAGCGCGGTCGGGGTGGAGATCCCGAACACCGACCCGGAGAACGTGGCCCTCGGTGACGTGCTGCGCTCCCGGGCCGCCACCAGCGACCACCACCCGATGGTGGTCGCCCTCGGCAAGGACATCGAGGGCGGCTACGTGGTGGCCAACCTCGCGAAGATGCCGCACATCCTGGTGGCCGGGGCCACCGGGGCGGGCAAGTCGAGCTGCCTGAACACCCTGCTGGTGTCGATCCTGACCCGGGCCACCCCGGACGAGGTACGGCTGCTGCTGATCGACCCGAAGCGGGTCGAGATGACCAGCTACGAGGGCATTCCGCACCTGGTCACCCCGATCGTGACCAACGCCAAGAAGGCGGCCGACTCACTGGAGTGGGTCGTCCGCGAGATGGACATGCGCTACGACGACCTCGCCGCCAACGGGGTCCGGCACATCGACGACTTCAACCGCAAGGTCCGCAACGGGGAGATCACCGCCCCGCCGGGCAGTGAGCGGGAGATGCGCCCGTACCCGTACCTGCTGGTGATCGTGGACGAGCTGGCCGACCTGATGATGGTCGCCCCCCGCGACGTCGAGGACTCGGTGGTCCGGATCACCCAGCTGGCCCGCGCGGCCGGCATCCACCTGGTGCTGGCCACCCAACGACCGAGCGTGGACGTGGTCACCGGCCTGATCAAGGCCAACGTGCCGTCCCGGCTGGCCTTCGCGACCTCGTCGCTGGCGGACTCCCGGGTGATCCTGGACCAGCCCGGCGCGGAGAAGCTGCTCGGCCGGGGCGACGGCCTGTTCCTGCCGATGGGCGCGTCGAAGCCGGTCCGGATCCAGGGCGCCTGGGTGACCGAGCGCGAGATCGCCGACGTGGTGAAGTTCTGCAAGGACCAGCGGGAGCCGGAGTTCCGGTCGGACGTGCTGACCCCCGTCCAGGATCCGAAGAAGAAGATCGACGAGGAGATCGGCGACGACCTGGACCTGCTCGTGCAGGCGGTGGAGCTGGTGGTGACCTCGCAGTTCGGCTCGACCTCGATGCTGCAACGCAAGCTGCGGGTCGGCTTCGCCAAGGCCGGCCGGCTGATGGACCTGATGGAGACCCGCGGGGTGGTCGGCCCGTCCGAGGGCTCCAAGGCCCGCGACGTGCTGGTCAAGCCGGACGAGCTGGAAGAGGTCCTGGCCGGCCTGCGCGGCGACGACTAGGTCGTGTTTCGTAGGGCGGCGTTGTTGGGGCGTGGCGGTGATCGCTAATGGAAGAGGTCTCCGGTAGTTGGTTCAGCGACCAAGCTGGAACTTCACACCGGAGACCTCGTGCCGAGCGTAGCGGCAGCGAGGCGACATGACCTGACCGACGTGCAGTGGGCGGTCCTCGAGCCGTTGCTGCCTGCGGGAACGGGTCATGCTCGGCCGCGCAGATGGACCATGAGAGTGATCATCGACGGGATCCGGTGGCGGGTCCGGACCGGATCACCATGGCGGGACGTGCCCGCGTCCTACCCGCCGTGGCAGACCTTGTACCGGTGGTTCCGGCGCTGGCAGCGCGACGGCGTCTGGGCGCAGATTCTCACCTCGTTGCAGGCCCTGGCGGACGCGGCGGGGTTGATCGGCTGGACGGTGAGCGTGGACTCGACCATCAGCCGCGCCCACCAGCACGCCGCTGGGGCCCGCCGTGACGGGCAGGCGCAGAAGGAGCCACCCGGTGGTGTGCAGACCGAGCCGGCAGATCACGGCCTCGGCCGGTCAAGGGGCGGCTGGACCACCAAGACCCATCTGGCCTGCGAGCAGGGCCGCAAACTGATGGCCATGGTGGTGACCGCCGGACAACACGGCGACAGCCCGCAGTTCATCCCCGTACTGGCCAAACTACGTGTCCCACGCGCCGGTGGCGCCCGGCCCCGGACCCGCCCCGACATGGTGCTGGCCGACAAGGCGTACACGTCCAAAGCCAACCGAGCCCACCTACGATCCCGGGGCATCCGAGCGTGCATCCCGAGCAAGGCCGACCAGGACGCGCACCGCAAGGCCAAAGGGTCCAAAGGCGGACGTCCACCCGCCTTCGACCCCGAGGTCTACCGCCTGCGTCACGCCGTGGAGTGCGGCATCAACCAGCTCAAACACCACCGCGCCATGGCCACCAGATACGACAAACTCGCCGTGCGCTACGAAGCCACCCTCACCATCGCCGCCATCAACCAATGGCTCCGCGCACTACGAAACACGGCCTAGGCCCGCGGCGACGACTGGGCCCGCGGCGACGACTGGGCCGACACCGGGAGACCCGGACGCGGACGGGCCCGCCGGGAAGATCCCGGCGGGCCCGTCGCGCGCGGTGGTGCTGGTGCGGCGGCTATGTCAGGAACTCATGATCAGGGCGCCGAGGATCATGTTGAGCAGGATCGCGCCGACCCCGGCCGCGGCGGCGTACCAGCCGAGCGGCTTGTCGCCCTGCAGCGCGCCGGCGACCCCGAGACCCACCGCGATCAGGCCGAAGAGCAGCGGGAACACGAAGATGCCGATGGCGGCGAAGACGAAACCGGCGATCGTCAGGATCCGCGCGGTGCTGGTGTTGGAACGGCCCCGGGTGCCGGTGTGGATGTTCGCCATGATGTCCTCCTGGTCGACTGATCTTCGGCGTCGGTCAGGCAGTACCCACGGTGGTGCACCGTCCAAACAGCACCGGGCGAAGCACTCAGTGGAAGACCTTCAGGCCGATCACGCCGGCCACCACCAGCAGCAGGCAGAGGATCCGGGGTAGGTTGACCGACTCGCCCAGGGCCACCATGCCGACGACGGCGGTGCCGACCGCGCCGATACCCACCCAGACCGCGTAGCCGGTGCCGACCGGGATGTCGCGTAGCGCGTACGCCAGGCCGAGCATGCTGAGAACCAGGGTGACCAGGAAGACGAGTGAGGGCGCCAGCCGGGTGAACCCGGCGCTCCGGTCCAGGGCGATCGCCCACGCGGTCTCCAGCAGTCCGGAGATCACCAATACGATCCAGGCCATGAGATCCACCTCGGCGGGCCGGCCCGGCCACCGGGACCGGGACGAGTCTCCTCGCGCGCAGTGTCCTGCCGCGCGAGCTTCCACGCGGGGCGTCTTGGCCTGACCGGGTACGCCCACGACTCGTCCGGGGTGGCCACGGCGTACCGGGCCACCGTCGCGACCATAGCACCGCCGGTGTGCGGCCGGCGGTGCCGCGCCCGGTACCCTCGGATCGTGTCTGCCACCTCCCCCGCCACCCCTGACGACCACGCCACCCCCGACGGCCGCCGGGTCGCGTTGCTGACCCTGGGCTGTGCCCGTAACGAGGTCGACTCGGAGGAGCTGGCCGCCCGCCTGCACGCCGACGGTTGGCAGGTCACCACCGACGGCGAGGGCGCCGACGTGGTGGTCGTCAACACCTGCGGCTTCGTGGAGAAGGCCAAGCAGGACTCGATCCAGACCCTGCTGGCCGCCGCCGACACCGGTGCCAAGGTGGTCGCCGCCGGTTGCATGGCCGAGCGGTACGGCCGGGAGCTGGCCGCGAGTCTGCCCGAGGCGCAGGCGGTGCTCAGCTTCGACGACTATCCGCAGATCGGTGCCCGGCTCGACGCGGTGGTCGCCGGCACGGCCATCGACGCGCACACCCCGCGGGACCGGCGGGAGCTGCTGCCGCTCACCCCGGTCTCCCGCCGGGACAGCGCGGTGTCACTGCCCGGCCACGGCACCCCGACCCGCGCGACGATGGAGACCGACGAGCACACCCCGGCGCACCTGCGGCAGGTGCTGCGCCGCCGGTTGGACACCGGGCCGGTCGCCTCGCTGAAGCTGGCCAGCGGTTGTGACCGCCGCTGCACCTTCTGCGCCATTCCCGCCTTCCGGGGCGCTTTCGTCTCGCGTACCCCGGACGAGCTGCTCGCCGAGGCGGAGTGGCTGGCCAAGACCGGCGTTCGCGAGCTGGTCCTGGTCAGCGAGAACTCCACCTCCTACGGCAAGGACCTGGGCGACCCCCGGGCGCTGGAGAAGTTGTTGCCGCAGTTGGCCGCGGTCGACGGCATCGTCCGGGTCCGGGCCAGCTACCTGCAGCCGGCCGAGACCCGCCCGGGGCTGGTCGAGGCGATCGCCACCACGGCGGGGGTGGCCCCCTACTTCGACCTGTCCTTCCAGCACTCCAGTGAGCCGGTGCTGCGCCGGATGCGTCGATTCGGCTCCACCGACCGGTTCCTGGAGCTGCTGGCCGGGGCCCGGACGCTGGCCCCGCAGGCCGGCGCGCGGAGCAACTTCATCGTCGGTTTCCCGGGGGAGACCCGGGCCGACGTGGCCGAGCTGGTCCGGTTCCTGACCGAGGCGCGGCTCGACGCGATCGGCGTCTTCGACTACAGCGACGAGGACGGCACCGAGGCCGCCGGGCTGCCGGGCAAGGTCTCCGCCGCCACGATCAAGCGCCGGTACGACCGGCTCGCCGCCCTGGCCGACGAGCTCTGCTCACAGCGTGCCGAGGAACGGCTCGGCACCAGCGTCGAGGTGCTCGTCGACAGCGTCACCGACGGGGTGGTGGAGGGCCGGGCGGCCCACCAGGCTCCCGAGGTGGACGGCTCCACCACCCTGGTCGCCCCGGTCGACGGCGGCGTCGACCTCGTCGCGTTGCGCCCGGGTGACCTGGTCCGCGCCACCGTGACCGGCACCGAAGGGGTCGACCTGGTGGCCGTACCGGACGAGATGATCTCGGCGGCGCCCGGCGCGGTCCGGTGACGGCGTCGCCGAGCCCAGCGGGGGACGCGGTACCGGGGACGCCTGACCGGGTCGCCGCGGTAGCCGGGGGAGCGGTGGCCGCTCCGGTGTCGGTGTGGAACGCCGCCAACGCCCTGACCGCGTTGCGGCTGGCCCTGGTACCGGTCTTCGTGGTGCTGGTGGTCGTTTCCGGGACGACCCGGCCGGGTTGGCAGATGCTGGCCTGTCTGATCTTCGGGTTCGCCTCGCTCACCGACTTCGTGGACGGCTGGATCGCCCGTCGTTTCGGGCTGGTCACCTCCGTCGGCAAGGTCGCCGACCCGATCGCCGACAAGGCGTTGACCGGCGCGGCGTTGCTGCTGCTCTCCGTCTACGACCGGCTGCCCTGGTGGGTGACCGTGGTGATCCTGGTACGCGAGTGGGGCATCACCGCGCTGCGCTTCTGGGTGATCCGGCACGGGGTGATCGCGGCCAGCCGGGGCGGCAAGCTCAAGACGGCGTTGCAGACCCTGGCCATCGCCTGGTACCTCTGGCCGATGCCGGCCGCCCTCACCGTCGTGGGCGACTGGATCATGGGGGCGGCGGTCCTGGTCACCGTGGTCACCGGCTTCGACTACCTGGCCCGGGCGCTGCGCCTGCGCCGCCCCACGGCGGCCCGGTGAGGCGAGCCGGACGCGATGATTGGGGCGGTGCGGTGGGGGAACGGGTGAGCAATGGAGAGCGATGCGAACGGGCGGCTGCCGGTCGGTAGTCCGGCGGCGGGGGTGGTGCACCGGCTGGCGCAGCGGCACGAGACGTTGGCGACTGTCGAGTCGCTCACCGGCGGGCTGTTGGCCGCCTCGGTCGTGGAGATCGCCGGGGTCAGCGGCGTCTACCGGGGCGGCCTGGTGGTGTACGCCACCGAGATGAAGGCCGAGCTGGCCGGTGTGCCGGCGGACCTGCTGGCCGCGCGGGGACCGGTCGATCCGGATGTGGCGGTCGCCCTGGCCGAGGGCGGCCGACGGCGGTGCGGCGCGGACTGGGCGGTGGCCGCCACCGGGGTGGCCGGACCGGAGCCGCAGGACGGCAAGCCGGTCGGCCTGGTCTACCTGGCGGTGGCCGGTCCGGACGGGAGCACGGTCCGGCAACTCGATCTCGACGGTGGGCGGGGGCACATCCGCGCGGCGGCGGTGATCGAGGCCCTCCGGCTGCTCACCGAGCAGATCGACACCCTGGAGGTGGTCCGCCGGTGAGGCCGTCGACCGGACCGGGCCGGTGATCAGCGGGCGGGGTGGGATGTCAGGCGGCGCGCCAACGGGTACGGTTGCGGGAAGGCCCGGTGGTCGGCCCGTGTCGGCGTGGTGACGCCCCGTCCGGCGTGTGTCCACCGGGTGAGTGTCCCTCAGGGGGAGGTGCCATGGTCCTGCTACGCCGGGTGATCGGTGACGCGCTGCGGGCGCGCCGTCAGGGGCAGCACCGCACCCTGCGCGAGGTCTCCTCCGCCGCCAACGTCAGTCTCGGCTACCTCTCCGAGATCGAGCGCGGCCAGAAGGAGCCCTCCAGCGAGCTGCTGGCCGCCATCTGCGACGCCCTCGGTGCCCGCCTCTCCGAACTGCTGCGCGAGGTCAGTGACACCGTGGCGCTCGCCGAGCAGATGCCCGGCGTGCTGGTGCCGGTCCAGGAGGGCACACCCGCCCCGGCGGAGCCGGCCCCGGTGGGTCCCACCGCCGTGCGCAAGGCCACCGGCCGGGGCGTCCGCCAGGTCACCTCCGACGGCACCGTCTCGGTCTCGGTCCGGCACGATTCGCCGTTGAAGGCGACCCTGCGCAGCAAGCGCGTGCGGTCCACAGACCGGGACGTGGTCTGCGCCGCCTGAGCGTCCCGCACCCCTGACCGGGGCGTCCCACCCGTGGCCGGGGTGGTTTCCGCCGCGTAGGGTTGCCTGCAAAGCGTTGGCCTGGCCGGCGTCCGTTGGCGTACCCGATGCCGGGTTGGCGTGCGCCTGGGACGATGGATCCAGTGCCGCGCGTCGCCGGTCCGGCTCCGTCCGGTACGGCGTAGGCGGAGCGATGCGACTGAGGGGACACGGCGAAGATGGCTAACCCGTTCGTCAAGGGTTGGAAGTACCTGATGGCGCTCTTCGGTGCCAAGATCGACGAGCATGCCGATCCGAAGGTGCAGATCCAGCAGGCCATCGAGGAGGCGCAGCGCCAGCACCAGGGGCTCGTCCAGCAGGCCGCCGCGGTGATCGGCAACCAGCGTCAGCTGGAGATGAAGCTGTCCCGCCAGATGACCGAGGTGGAGCGGCTGCAGGCCAACGCGCGACAGGCGCTGGTGCTGGCCGACCGGGCCCGGGCCGGCGGTGACGAGACCGAGGCCGGCCGCTACGAGCAGTCCGCGCAGACCCTGGCCAGCCAGCTGGTCTCGGCCGAGCAGGCCACCGAGGACCTGAAGACCCTGCACGACCAGGCGCTGGCGGCGGCGGCCCAGGCCCGTCGGGCGGTGGAGAACAACTCGATGATCCTCCAGCAGAAGCTGGCCGAGCGCACCAAGCTGCTCAGCCAGCTGGAGCAGGCCAAGATGCAGGAGACGGTGGCCGCCTCGCTGGAGTCGATGTCGTCGTTGACCGCCCCGGCCAACACCCCCGCCCTGGACGAGGTCCGTGACCGCATCGAGCAGCGGTACGCCACCGCGATGGGCCGGGCCGAGTTGGCCGGCAACTCCGTCGAGGGCCGGATGATGGAGATCCAGAAGTCGACTGTCGACATGGCCGGCTCGGCCCGGCTGGAGCAGATCCGGTCGAGCATGGCCGGCGAGCAGCTCGGCGCCCGGCCGGCCGCGTCGGAGGCCCAGCCGGCCGCGCCGGCGGGCGACCCGGCCGCCGCCGCCCGCCTCGACGAGCTGCGGGCCAGCATGTCGAAGGACCGGGGCACCGGGGACGCCACTCCCGCCGGCTGACCAGGCCGACGGGGTCGCTCCGGTGGGCACCGCAGGGGTGCGCGGGATGAGGAGGTACGGGTGACGGACGAGCGGGAACGGTACTTCCGCCGACTGCGCCGGCTGCGCCGGTCGGCCCGACGGTGGAGCGTCACCGCCGGTGGACTCGGCGGCACCGCGGCCGTGCTCATCCCGTACGCGGGGGTGGGTCTGCCGGACGCGGCCTGGGCCGGGGCTGCCGGCACCGCCGTCGCGATGGCCGTCTGGCGCTGGATCGACCTGCGGGCGCTTGCCGCCCAGCCGGCGCCCGCCCCGGTCGACCCGGCCGAGGCCGCGGCCCGTTCCCGGGCCCGCCTGGTCGCCGCCGTCGAACGGCTGCCCGCCGGGGCGGGAGTGCTGGCCGAGGTGCGTCGGGTCCGGTCCCGGGTGGCGCTGCGGGGCACCTCGGTCGCCCCGCTCTGGGCCCGGCTGGACCAGGCCGCGTTGGCTCTCGGCGGGATGTCCGGCCGGTTGACCGGGCTGGCCGCTCCCGTGCTCGGGCAGGCCGCCGAGGCCGACCGGTCGCTGCGGGAGCTGGCCGGCCGGGTGGTGAGCGTGGAACGGGCGCTGCGGCTGGCGCCGGCCGAGCCCCGCTCGCCGCTGGCCGACGCCCACCGGGAGCTGGTAGAGCAGTTGACCAGTGGGGTCACCGCGTACGAGCAGCTGGTGGTCGCCGCCGCCGGTTACCTCGCCGAGGATTCCCGCCCCACCGGCACCGAGCACGTCGCCGCATCCCGGTTGACCGAGGCCACCGACCTGCTGCACGGCGTCTCCTCGGCCCTGGCCGAGCTGCGCGCCACCGGCCCGGCCCGGCTGCGCACCCCCACCACCTGAGCCGCCTGCTGCTGACCGGGCCCGCCCGCTGCCGATTCGCGGAAACCGGTGGCATCCCCGTCACGGGCCGGGTGCCCGGCCGGATCGGTTGCTGCGGTGCCAGGACGCGGGTTGAGCCGGTGGGGCGGAGTTGGCGCTGGCCGAGCTACCAGCGGCGGGAGTGGCCGGAGGCGACAGGTTGACGGCCGCCATGGCGGCCGTCAGCTCCGGCGGCGGCCCGGGGTAGGGCGGCGGTGGCGGGTACGCGGGCGGGCCTGGCGTCCCGTCGTAGGCCGGCACCTCCCTCGGCCGGTAGGTGAGCGGGCGGGCCGGGCCCGGGAGGTAGGTCTCCGGATTCCGCCGATTCGGCAGTGCCGGCTCGTAGCTCTGCAGCCACGCCAGCCGCCTGTGCGCCGCTGATCCGGGTCTGAGCAGCGCGGACCAGCCGTGTTCGGCGAGCGTGGTGAGGACGGTGTCGCTGACGTGGGCCTGCCGGTCGAGATCGCGCAGTCGCCGGCCGATGTCGAACGGCTGTTCTTCGGCCTTGAGCCGGGTCCACCCGGGGAGTCGGCGGGCCGTGAACACGGTGACCTCGACCGTGTCGGTCCGCGCGGGGAGTCGACCGCCCTGCTCGTGGCACCGCTGGGCGAGTTGCGCCATCGCGTTGCGGTAGCCGAGGGGGGTGAGTTCGCCCGCCATGGCCACTCTGTCCAGCCACTCCGGCAGGACACCGTCCCGGACGAGCTGCGCCCTGATCCGCTCCGGCATCGCCATCGGCCCGCCGTACTCCCAGCGGGTGATGTTCGTCCACCGGCGCAGGTTGTCGCGGACGTCCGGATGAGCGGCCCGGTCCATCACCACCTTCTCGTCGCGGACCCGGATCCTGCCGGCGCGGTGATCAGCCAGGTAGTGGCGGACGAAGTCCAACCACTCCTGGTCGGTGCTCGGGGCCATCGACCGTCCTTTCCGGAGACTGTGCGGGAACTACGGAAGGCGGAGCCCACGGTTCAGTCCGTGGCACAACTCGCCACCGAAACCCGGACCATCGGCAGTGGCGGTCAGGGCCGGTCCGGTGGGGCGGTGGTGACCGGGATCGGGCCGGTGAACGGGGAGGTGCCGACGACGTTGAACGACCGGACCCGGTAGAAGTAGGTGGTTCCCCGGGTGAGTCCGCTGTTGGTGAAGCCGCGTCCGGTGATGGTGAAGGTGACCAGCTCCCGGCTGAACCGCGGGTCGGCGGCCCGCTGCACGACGAACCCGGAGCCGGCCCCGGTGGGCGTGGCGCACGCCCAGGTGAGGATCACCGTCGCGGTCTCCGGCGCCGGTGCGCTGGCCGTCGCCGCCACCGTGTGCGGCACGCTCGGCACCGGGGGCGTGGTGGCCGTCGCCAGCGTCGACCAGGCGGAGACGGCCCCCAGGTAGGTGGTGCGTACCCGGTAGTAGTACGTGGTCTCCGGGGCGAGGACCGGGTCCAGGTGGTGTTCGGCCACCCCGATCGCGGTGGTGGTCGGACCGCTGGTGAAGGTCGGGTTGGTGGCCCGCTGCACGTCGACGCCGGTGGCGAAGGAACGGTTGCGCCAGGTCAGGGTGACCCGCAGCGGGGCGGTGGCGGGGATCGCCGTGACCAGCCCGGTCGGCGGGTTCAGCTCGACCGAGGCGGGGACGCTGTTCGACCACGCCGAGCAGCTCGCCGCGTTCTCCGCCCGGATCCGGTAGTGGTAGGTCACCCCCGGGGTGACCGTGGCGTCCACGTAGCGGGTCGCGGTGGCGGCCACGGTCAGCCCGGTGACCCCCGCGGTGAACCCCGGGTCGGTGGCGCGTTGCAGGTGGTGGCTGCTGGCCGCCGGCCGGCCACCGTTGCCGGTCCAGGCCAGCGCGATCGCCGGCAGCGCCGTCGCGGTGCCCGTGACGGCGGTCGCGGTCAGGCCCGACGGCGCCCGGGGCGAGACCCGCAGCACCAGGGGCCGGCTCATCCCCAGGTCCCGGTGGCCGGCCAGCTGGCTGTGCCAGCGGTACTCCCAGCCCAGGTTGACCTGGTGGTTGACCACCCGGGCCGGCCGTCCGTCGAGGGGGCTGACGTCGGCCTCGCCGACGGGTGCGCCGGCCGGGCGCAGCGGGTCGAGCAGCCGGACGCTGTCGCCGAGCTTGAACGGCAGCAGCGGTGCGAACGGGCGTACCGCGACGATCACGTCCTCGCGGGGGTGGACCCGGACGATCTGCTTCCACCCCCGCTCGTTGTCGTCCGGTGGCCGGATCGCGCCGTCCCAGCCGACCCGGTTGACCAGCTGCACGTCGCAGCCGTCGAGGTGCAGCGGCTGGGTCACCCGGTCGGCGCCGACGATCCGCCAGAGCTGCGTGCCGTCGCCGACCGCGCCGACCGGGATGGCCGGGTCGCCGACGTCGAGCACCTCGGTGGCCGGGTCGTTCGGGCCCAGCGGCAGGACGGCCGGGTTCCCCGGGCCGCCGACCGGATGCCCGACACCGAGCCGGCCGGTGCGGCGTCCGTGGTCGCGGTCGAAGATCGGCCGTACCCCCTTGACGGCCAGGGGCAGGGTGACCGGCCCGGCGGCACCGACCGGGGTGATCTCGACCGTGTCGGCGTGCGCCGACACCACGGTCTGGAGGGCGGTGCGGGTGCCGAAGGCCCGGTCGTACGCCGGCTGCGGCACGATCGGCGGGCGCTGGCTGGCCGCGTACGCGCCGGGCAGCCGCTCGGCCAGCCGGTCCCGGTCGTACGGTGGGTCCGCCGCGCCGTGCACCCGGATCTGCAGCAGGGTACGGGTGTTCGGCCCGTACCCGGGGCGGGTCCGGGGTGGCCCGCCGACGTCGGTGCGGTCGGGTGCGGCGCTGTGCTGGTCGTAGCGGGGATCGAAGCAGGGCAGCGGCGCCGGGCAGTCGTTGTAGAGGATCAGGACGCTGCCCGGGGCGACGGTGGAGAAGTCGACCACCACGTCGGCCCGTTCGCCGGGGGAGAGCAGCAGGGCGTGGCCGGCCACGTTGAGCACGGTCGGGTCCTGCCGGTCGTAGCGGTAGCCGACCGGTCGGGCGGCGAGCACCGCCGGGGCGGGCAGCAGCCCGCACTCGTTGCCGATCTGGATCAGGTCCGGGCCGGCGGCCTGCGGGTCGGGTACCCCGCCGTCGCGTCCGTCGACCGGCCAGTGCGGCGGCCGCCCCGGGGCCCGGACCGCCTCCACCATCGGCACCTCGCCGGCGTCGGCGTCGGCGAGGCTGCCGTCGGGACGCCACATCGGCTGGTCCGAGGCGGCCCGGTACAGCCCCAGGTTGAGGCTGCGGTCCGCGCACGCGTTCAGGATCCGGAACCGGTACGCCTTCGGCCGGACCACCAGGTACGGGTACGCGCAGCCGTTGATCACCGGGGTGTCGCCGTACGCCTCGGGCACCGCGCTCGGGTGCGGCACCCCCGGGGTCAGCGGCGGCTCGTCAGGTGCGGTGACCGGGTCGTGGTGCGGGTTGGACACCGGCGCCGGTGCGTCCGGTCGCTGACCGCCGGACGGGTCGCGGGGCGGGCCCGGGCGGTCGTCGGGTCGGGACCAGGGGCCGTAGTCCCAGCGGCCGGTCCGGTTGCCTCCCGACGGGTGGTACGGGTTCTGCCGGGGCTGGTAGACGTGCGGATGCCAGAGGTCACCCCGGGCCCCCCAGCGGTCCCGGTCCCAGGTCGGATCCTCCGCGGCCAGCTGCGCGTCGTCGGGTACGAAGGTCTTGTCCTGAATGATCAACGGAAGCTGTTCGGTGGGCAGCACCCCGTCGGCGACCAGCTGATCCTCGGCCGGATCGGTAAGCAGGTACGGCGCGAGCTGCCCGCTGTAGACGGTGAGCCGGGCCAGCCCCAGCGTGTTGTCGTGCAGCCACATCAGCCGGCCACTCTGGTCGTTCGGGTAGTACAACGTGGTGGCGCCGGCACCCGGCGGCGGCATGTCGGGCACGTGGGTCAACCCCACCCCGGTCGGGTACGGGGTGATCTCGCCGGCCGGGGTCACCCAGTGCAGCGGGTTGCCGGCGCTGGTCCAGCCGGTGAGCGCGCCCTGCAGGCGCGGCACCGCCCGGTTCTGCGGGTACGGCGCGGGTCCGCCCAGCGGGCCGGTCCCGGCCCCGGCCACCGACGGGTCGACCGGCAGGAACAGGTCGCCGGCCCGGCCGGTGGGCAGCTGGTTGATGAACTTGACCCGCACCGGCCGGCCGCGTCGCGCGGCGATCAGCGGACCGTGCAGGTACGGCCGGTCCGGTGGGGTGAGCGTGTTGTGCCCGGTCGGGTCGGTGCCCAGGTTGAGCTGGCGGTAGCCGCGCAGCCGGGTGGTGGGCAGGTCCCGGTGCAGGCGTTGGCGGTACTCCTGCAACCCGATCTCGTAGTAGTCGCAGCCCGGGTAGGTGATGGTGTCGGGCATCGCCACCGGCAGGTGTCCGCCGAGGGCGTTGCGGCCGTGCGGGCCGGGCAGCGGCAGCGCGTCGACGAACTTGCGCAGGCCGGTGCCGCGGACCACCTGGCCGGCGGCGGTCGGCACCGGCCGTCCGCTGGTGGCGAAGTTCGGCACCGGCCCGAAACAGCGGGGTACGGCGGCCGGGTCGAGGCTGGTCGGGGTGGTCGCCGCCGGTGCGGCCGACTCGCCGGTACGGGCCGCCGGCACCCTCGTGGTGCCCCGGGTGAGCCGGTCGAGCCAGGTGTGCCGGAGTCTGCGGAACATGGCCATGACGCTCCCGGGTCGCGGCACGGGCGGGCCGGCCCGCCGGTCGGCGGCCCGCCCCCACGTGGTGGTCTGCTGACGAGAGGTGGTCGTTCGACAACAGAATGCGACCGCCGGAGGGCTGCGAGGAATTACCCAATCGTCCGAAAATCGGCGTCGGTCCGGCCCGGTGTCAGGGTTGTTCCGGTTGGCAGCGCGGGCACCAGTAGGTGACCCGGTCGGCCTGCTCCCGTTTGTCGATCGCGGTGCCGCAACGGCGACAGGGCTGGGCCCGCCGGCCGTAGACGTAGCTGGTCGCGCCCCGGTGCAGCGACCCGGTGGTGCTCTGGGTCCACCGGCCCCGGTTGGCCGCGAGCAGCCGCTGCGCCAGCGTCACCAGGCCGGCCAGGTCTGGCACCGACCCGACCGGGGTCCACGGCCAGATGCCGCGCAGGAACAACACCTCGCACTTGTAGAGGTTGCCCACCCCGGCCAGGTTGCGCTGGTCCAACAGCGCCTCGGCGACGGTGACCTCGGGCCGGGCGGCCAACCGCCGGACCGCCTCCTGCGGATCCCAGTCCGGCCCGAGCAGGTCCGGCCCGAGCCGGCCGACCAGGGTCGCCTCCTCGGTGGTCGGCACCAGGGCCAGCTCGTGCAGGTGGTAGCCGACCGCCACCGCACCCGGGCTACGCAGCACCACCCGGATCAGGTGCGCCGGTCGGGCCGTCCACCGTTCCCCCGGCGCGTACGCCCGCCACGCGCCGTCCATCCGCAGGTGCGAGTGCAGGGTACGACGCTCGGCGCCGGCCGGGTCGGCCAGTCGCAACAGCAGGTGCTTGCCCCGGCTGGCCGACTCGAGCACGGTCCAGCCGGCCAGCTCGACCCCGGCCAGCTGCGGCACCCGGAAGTCGGTGCCGGTCAGCCGGCTACCCGCCAGCGCCCGGTGCAGGACGCGAGCGGTGTTCCAGACGGTGTCACCCTCGGGCACCTGACCATCCTGCCTGGTCGGCGTGGGTCAGGACGCTCCTGGCGGCGTTTCCCGGGCGCGTTGCCGGCCGGCCGGTCAGGGCCGGCCGGCCGGTCAGGGCCGTTCGTCCGGGCGGCCGGTCAGGGCCGTTCGCCCGGCTGGCCGGTCATGGCCGCTGTTTTGGGGCGGGCCGGTCAGGGCCGCTCCTCCGGGCGGGGCGGCCGGACCATGTCCTGGTAGCGGGGGTGGCTGGCGCCGTACACGGCGTAGTTGAGTCGGGCGTGCGAGAGGCTCAGGTCACCGTTGGGGCCGCCCCGTACCACCTCGGCGTCGGCGTCACCCTGACCGTCGTCGGTCCAGAAGCAGACCGGACAGGTCCCCCCGCCGGTCCGACAGGCGC
Organism: Micromonospora yangpuensis; assembly: GCF_900091615.1. Classification (NCBI taxonomy): domain Bacteria; kingdom Bacillati; phylum Actinomycetota; class Actinomycetes; order Micromonosporales; family Micromonosporaceae; genus Micromonospora; species Micromonospora yangpuensis. The sequence continues at coordinate 2,018,510 of NZ_FMIA01000002.1, forward strand.
AACAGGGACAGGCGGCCGGAACCCATTGATCACCCACCGGGGAAGCATTCCACACCGCCGGAGCGGACTGGAGCACGGGAGCGTACCGATTGTTGCGCTCACCGCGATCGGGCGCTCACGGTCAGCAGATCGCCGGGCGTCACCGCCAGCAGGTCCACCGCCCGTCCACCGTTCACCGCGATCGCCACCCGATCGGCCGAGTCGCCGTACACCACCAACTCGCCGTGGCCCGCGTCGGCGAAGGTCTCCCCGCGTACCGCCGGTTGACCGGCCCGTGCGGGTGCTGCCGGTTGACCGGCCCGTGCGGGTGCCGCCGGTTGACCGGCGCGTGCGGGTGCCGCCGGAAACCCGGCGCGTGCGGGTGCTGCCGGGTGGCCGGTGACCGTGAGGGTCGGTGGTAGGGCGTCGAGCAGGGCCGCCGGGGCGGCCAACTGGACGTTGCCGAAGTGGTCCACGGTGGACACCTCGGCGGTCAGCCCGTCGGTGTCGGCCCGTACCGTCGGTGTGGGCAGCCGGACCAGGGTGTCCGGGTCGACCGCCGGGCCGGCGGCGGCCAGCGGGTCGCCGCCGGCCAGTCGGGCCGCCACCGGCGCGAAGACGTCCCGGCCGTGGAAGGTCCGCGACACCCGCGACGCCAGCCAGCGCGGGTCGGTCAACTCCACCGCCGCCCCGATCCCGCCGAGGGCGAGCGCGGCGTCGACCAGCAGACCGTTGTCCGGCCCGACCAGGAACCCGCCCGGGGTGGCCAGGCCGACGCCGCGCCGGTCCGTGCCGACCCCCGGGTCGACCACCGCCACGTGCACCCCCCACGGCAGGTACGGCACGGTCTGGGCGAGCACCGCCGCGCCGCGCCGTACGTCGGCCGCCGGGATCAGGTGGGTCACGTCGATGATCCGTGCCTGCGGGGCGAGTCGGGCGAGCACCCCGTGGCAGGCGGCCACGAAACCGTCGGTCAGGCCGTAGTCGGTGGTCAACGAGATCCAGCTCTGCGCCATCGTCGAAGGCTAACCAGCCCCGCCGGGCAGCGACAGCTTCCCTGTCGTGGCGGTCACCCCCGGGCGGCCGGTGCCGGTACGTCGTCGAGGTACGCCACCCCGGTCGCGGCCGTGGAGACCTGCCAGAGGCGCTCGGCGAGGACGGGATCGTCGGCGGGCGCGACGATCCGGCGGGCGTGTACCCGGCTGTCCCACTTGCGCAGCGACGGGCCGTGCAGGACGCCGGTCTCGGCGGTGGGGCTGGTCGCGGCGTAGAGCAGCGAGATGGTGGCGCGCAGCGGACTGCGGGCCGTCAGGAGGCCGATGCCGTTGGTCACCACCCGTTCCAGCGCGCCGTCGGGCCGGGTGTTGAGCGGGGTCCGGGACATGCCGGGGTGGGCCAGGAAGCTGCGCACCGGGCTGCCGGCCCGGCGTAGCCGGCGGTCGAGTTCGGCGCCGAACAGGACGTTTGCCTGCTTCGAGCGGACGTAGCGCACGCCCGGCGAGACGGCCGGGTCGCCGGCCAGGTTGTCCAGGTCGGGGCCGCTGCGCAGCAGCCGGTACATGCCGGAGGTCACCGTGACCACCCGGGGGAGCCGGTCCGGGGCGAAGAGGTCCAGCAGCAGGCCGGTCAGGGCGAAGTGGCCCAGGTGATTGGTGGCGAAGACCGGCTCGTACCCCTGGGCGGTCGCCCCGGAGCCGCCGACGTTGGTCCCGGCGTTGTTGAGCAGCAGGTCGAGGTGGCGGCCCTCGGCGCGCAGTCCGGCGGCGAACGCGCGTACCGAGTCGAGGTCGGCCAGGTCCAGCCGCCGTACCGTCAGGTCGCCGGTGAGCCCGGAGCGGACCCGTTCGCCCTTGGCCGGGTCCCGGACCGCCATGATCACGCGGGCGCCGCGGGCGGCGAGCCGTTCGGCGGCGATCAGGCCGAGGCCGCTGCTGGCGCCGGTGACCACCGCCGTGCGGCCGGTCTGGTCGGGCATCTCGTCGAGGGTCCAGGAAACGGGCACGCCGCACCTCCGGTGGCAGTGGAGCGGATGAGTTATCCGCTCAGCTGGGTCGACGGTAGCACGGCAGCGGATGACTAATCCGATCTCATCGGATGGATTATCCGCGTACTCTGGTCCGGGTGTCGACGACCAACGCCGAGTCCCTGCGGGCCGACTCCGCCCGGGTGCGCGCCCGGATGCTGCAGGCCGCCCGCGACCGGATCGCCGCCGGTGAGCTGGAGCTGCCGCTGAACGCCGTGGCCAAGGCGGCCGGGGTCGGCGTGGGCACCGTCTACCGACACTTCCCCAGCCGCCAGGTGCTGCTGGAGGCGCTGGCAGCCGAAGGGCTCGCCCAGGTGGTCGCCGCCGCCGTGCGGGCTGCCGCCGAGCCCGACGTGGCCAACGGTCTCGCCGGGTTGCTCCGGGTCGTGCTGGAGGGCCAGCGCACCGACCCGGCGCTCGCCGCCGTCCTGGCCACCCCGGAACCGGCCGGCCCGCAGACCCGGGACCTGGTGGGCGCGTTGACGGCCGCCGTGGACCGGCTGCTGCGGCGGGCCCGCGCCGACGGGGTGATCCGTTCCGACGTCACCGCCGGGGACCTCCAGGCACTGCTCTGTGGCCTGCAGCACGCCGTCCAGGTAAGTGGTGCCCCCACCGGCGAGCGCTACCTCGACGTCCTGCTGCGTGGCCTGCGCGCCCACCCCTGACGGCGGCGGGTGACTCCGGTCGGGGCGTACTGACGGCTGTGCGACACCCGCCCTGACCGACCGGACGGTGCCACCCGGGACGCGAGGACGGCACACTTCCTGACGTGAACAGTCGCATCTGGAGGGTCCCCGCCGTCGCCCTGCTCGTGGCGCTCGCCGCCGCGAGCACCGCCTGCGGCACCGAACGGACCCGCCCCGAGGCTGCCCCGACCACCGGCGCCGCGCCGTCGAGCGCGGCGCCGACCGCCGCCGTCCCCGACCCGTCGACCGTCCCGCCGGCGTCGACCGCCCCCGGGGCCTCGGCCACCGGTACGCCCGCCGACGGCCCGTCCGCCACCGCCCCGGCACCCGGCCCGACCGCCGGCAGGACCGACACCCCGTCGGCGCGCCGCAACAGCCCGCCACCGGTCGTGCTGCCGAAAAGGCCCGCCGGCGCGCCCAGTGCGCGCACGGTAGTCGACGCGTTCCGGGCCGCCAAGCTGCCGGTGCCCAACCCCCGGGACCGATCCGTCGACTGTGGACCGGACGGGCAGGGGCTGGGCTGCTCGGAGCTGATCGCCACCGACGCCGTCACGGTCTACGTCTTCCCCGACGAGACGGCCGCCAGCGACATCGCCGACACCTGGAGCGGGATGTCGTACCGGCACGGCACCGTGGTGTTGAACTACCTGGAGGCGAGGACCCCCTCGGCCGACCGGCCGCGCTACGAACGCGTCCTGGCCGGGCTCGGCTGAGGCGTGCCGGGTCAGCCGCGCAGTCGGAGCCCGCGTGGGGTGGCCCGGAAACCGGCGGCGGTCAGCGCGGCGTGCAGCGGTGACGAGTGCACGGACGCGCCGTCGGCCCGCTCGACCGACATCGCCCCCAACGCCCCGGAGTGCACCGCCTCGGCGAGCGCCCGGCCCGCCCCGGTCACCACCTCGGTGTCGGAGCTGAACGAGAGCAGGGTGCGTCCGCCCCGCTCCACGTAGAGCACCAGCTCACCGCCGACCAGCACCACCACCGCGCCCGCCTTGCGGCCGGCCCGGTGCCCGGTGGGCGCGCCGGCGGCGTCGCCCGCGTCCACCGCCCGGTCGGGCCACGGCAGCGCCGCGCCGTACGGGTTCGCCGGGTCGGTCGCCGCCAACACCAGCGCCGCCCCGGAGCGGTCCCGCCCGGACTCGGCGGTCTCGGCCACCGCGCGGATCCGGTCCACCGCCCCCGGCACGGCGAACTGGGCCGCCCCGAGCCCTTCCACGAAGTACCCGCGCCGGGCCGCGCCGCGCTCCTCCAACGCGGACAGCACCGGGTAGACCGCCGCGAATCCGCCCACCACCTGCTCGGCCAGGACCGCGCCCCGGGTGACGATGCCGTGCCGCTCCAGCAGCACGTCGGCCAGGGCGGTGGCCCGTCGGGTCGGGTCGGTGTCCCGGTCGGGCAGCCGGGACCAACGTCCGGCCACCGTCGGCGGCCCGCCCCGGCTGGGCAGCGCGACCCGCCCGGGACGGCGGTACCGGGTGCGCCCCGCACCCGGGCGGGCCCGGTGCGCCCCGCCGCCGCCGAGCACCGCCCGCAGCGGCGCGAGGGTGTCGTTGGTGAGGTACCCGGCCCAGACCAGGTCCCAGACGGCGGCGACCAGGGCGGCGTCGTCGCCGGAGCCGACCCGGTCCGACAGCGACCGGAAGAAGAGCGCCTGCCCGTCGGCGAGCGCCGCCAGCACCGCCTCGTGCAGCGGGGTACGGGCCAGCGCCTCGTCCGGCGGGGGCAGCAGCAACGGCGCGGTGTCCGGGTAGGCCAGGGTGAGCCAGCCGTCGCCGCCGGCGATCGCCCCGGAACCGGCCCAGAGCACCTCACCGCTGGCGCAGAGCTCGTCGAGCTGCGCGGGGGAGTAGTCGGCGACCCGGTTGGGCAGGACCAGCCGTTCCCAGGCGGAGGCGGGCACCGCGACGCCCTGCAACTGGTCGACGGCGGCGAGGACCGCCTCCACCCCCCGGGCCGCCGAGCCGACCTGTTGCCAGCGGGGCAGGAACGTGGCCAGCGCCGCCGGCGGCACCGGCTCGATCTCCCGGCGCAGCGCGGCCAGCGACCGCCGGCGTAACAACCGCAGCACCTCCGCGTCGCACCACTGGGTGCCCACGCTGTCCGGGGTGAACTCGCCGGAGAGCACCCGGCCGGTGGCGGCCAGCCGGCGCAACGTCTGCTCCACCACGAAGACCCCGAGCCCGAAGCGGGCCGCGCAGGTCGCCGCGGCGAACGGGCCGTGGGTGCGGGCGTACCGGGCGACCAGGTCGCCGAGCGGGTCGGCCACCGGTTCGAGGTACGCCCCGGCGACCCCCACCGGCAGCGCGACCCCGAGCGCGTCGCGCAGCCGGGCGGCGTCCTCCACCCCCACCCAGCGCTCCTCGCCGGCGATCCGGACCCGCAGCACCCGCCGGGCCGCCGCCAGCTCGGTGAGCCACTCCGGCGGGACCTCCCGGGCGGCCAGCTCGGTCTCGGAGAGGTCGCCGAGCACCCGGAGCAGCTCCACCACGTCCTCGCCGTCGCGGGGCCGGCGTTGCGCGGTCAGCCAGCGCAGCTGCCGCTCGGTCTCGGCCAGCACCGCCGGGTCGAGCAGCTCCCGCAGGTCCACCCGGCCGAGCAGCTCACCCAGCAGCGCCGAGTCCAGCGTCAGCGCGGCGGCCCGACGCTCGGCCAGTGGGGCGTCGCCCTCGTAGAGGAAGGCCCCGACGTAGCCGAAGAGCAGCGAGCGGGCGAACGGTGAGGGACGGTCGGTGGCCACCTCGACCAGGCGGATCCGGCGGGCGGTCAGGTCCCGCATCAGCTGGGCCAGGGCCGGCTGGTCGAAGACGTCCTGCAGGCACTCCCGGGCGGCCTCCAGGGTGACCGGGAAGTCGGCGTACTCCCGGGCCACGTCGAGCAGTTGGGCGGCCCGCTGCCGCTGCTGCCACAGCGGTTGCCGGCGGCGGGGGTCGCGCCGGGGCAGCAGCAACGCCCGGGCGGCGCACTCGCGGAACCGGGACGCGAAGAGGGCCGACGTGCCTACCGACTCCTCGACCAGCTGGGCGATCTCGTCGGGGTCGAAGACGACCACGTCCGCGCCGGGTGGCTCGTCGGCGGTGTCCGGCAGGCGTACCACGATGCCGTCGTCGGCGGGCATCACCTGGGCGTCCACGCCGTACCGCTCGGCCAGCCGGCGGCCGATGGCCAGCGCCCAGGCCGCGTTGACCCGGGCACCGAGCAGACAGTGCACGGCCAGTCGCCAGTCGCCCAACTCGTCGCGGAACCGCTCCACCAGGACCGTCCGGTCGTCCGGCAGGGACCGGGTGGCGGCCTGTTGCTCCCGCAGGTACGCCAGCAGGTTGCCGGCGGCCCAGTCGTCGAGCCCACCGGCCCGCAGCCCGGCCACGGCCGTCTCGTCGTCCTGCCGGAGCAGGGCCCGCACCCGGGCCCCGATCGCCCGGCCCAGCTCCACCGGACGGCCCGGCTGGTCGCCCTTCCAGAACGGCATCCGGGCGGCCTGGCCGGGGGCGGGTGAGACCAGCACCCGGTCGGGGGTGATCTCCTCGATCCGCCAGGAGGAGGAGCCGAGCAGGAAGACGTCGCCGACCCGGGACTCGTAGACCATCTCCTCGTCCAGCTCGCCGACCCGGGCCGCGGTGGCCGCGCCGGCCAGGAAGACCCCGAACAATCCCCGGTCGGGGATGGTGCCGCCGCTGGTCACCGCGAGCCGTTGCGCGCCGGGACGGCCGGTCAGGGTGTCGGTGCCCCGGTCCCAGAGCAGTCGCGGGCGCAGCTCGGCGAAGGCGGTCGAGGGGTACCGCCCGGCGAGCATGTCCAGGACGGCACGCAGGGCCGAGTCGGGCAGGTCGGCGAAGGCCGCCGCCCGGCGGACCAGCCCGGCGAGGTCGGCGACGGCCCAGGGCTCCAGCGCCACCATGGCGACGATCTGCTGGGCCAGCACGTCGAGCGGGTTGCGCGGGGGGTGCAGCTCCTCGATGGCCCCGTCGGCCATCCGTTCGGCCACCACCGTGCAGGAGAGCAGGTCCCCCCGGTGCTTGGGAAAGACCACCCCCCGGGAGACCGCACCTACCTGGTGCCCGGCCCGGCCGACCCGTTGCAGCCCGGCGGCCACGCTGGGCGGGGCCTCGATCTGCACCACCAGGTCCACCGCGCCCATGTCGATGCCGAGCTCCAGACTGGAGGTGGCCACCACGGCGGGCAACTGGCCGGCCTTGAGCGCCTCCTCGATCTGGCGGCGCTCCTCGCGGGACACACTGCCGTGGTGGGCGCGGGCGATCACCGGCTCCGCCCCGACCGCCGCCCCGGACTGCGCCATCACCTCGGCCGGCGCCCGCCCGGTCCCCCCGGACCCGGCAACGGCCCGGCCCCCGGGGTACGCCGGCCTGGTGTCGGGGCTGCCGGCTTCGCCGGCGCCGGACTGCTGCTCGGCGTTGGTCTGCTCGGCGGCCAGCTCGTTGAGGCGGGCGCAGAGCCGCTCGGCACCACGCCGGGAGTTGGTGAAGACGATCGTCGACCGGTGGGCGCGGATCAGTGCGAGGACGCGCTCCTCCACCGCCGGCCAGATCGAGGCCCGGCGCGGCCCGGGCCCGCCGAGGGCGTCCTCGGCGGGCGCGTCCTGCTCGTCGAGGCGGGTCATGTCCTCGACCGGCACCTGGACGTTCACCTCGATGGTCTTGGGCGTGGCGGGCTGCACCACGTCCACCGGTCGGGGGCCGCCGAGGAAACGGGCGCAGCCGTCGACCGGGCGGACGGTCGCGGAGAGACCGATCCGTTGGGCGGGGCGGGGCAGCAGCTCGTCCAGACGCTCCAGGGACAGGGCGAGGTGCGCGCCGCGTTTGGTGCCGGCGACCGCGTGCACCTCGTCGACGATGACCGTGTCGACGCCGCGCAGGGACTCCCGGGCGGCCGAGGTGAGCAGCAGGAACAGCGACTCCGGCGTGGTGATGAGCACATCCGGCGGGGTGCGGGCGAAGGCCCTCCGCTCGTCGGCCGGGGTGTCGCCGGTGCGCATGCCGACCGTGATGTCCGGTGCGGTCAGGCCGAGCCGGGTCGCGGCCTGACGGATGCCGGCCAGCGGGGCGCGCAGGTTGCGGTCGACGTCGACCGCGAGGGCCTTGAGCGGGCTGACGTAGAGCACCCGGCACCGGTGGCGTGGATCGGGTGGCGCGGGGTCACGGGCGAGGCGGTCCAGCGACCAGAGGAACGCGGCGAGCGTCTTGCCGGAGCCGGTCGGGGCGACCACCAGCGCGTTGCGCCCCGCGGTCACCGACCGCCATGCCCCGTCCTGCGCGGCGGTCGGCGCGGCGAAGGCGGCGGCGAACCACTCCCGGGTGGCCGCGCCGAAGCCGGCCAGCACCGTCGTGGCGTCCTGCCCCGCGTCGCCTACCTCCGTCACGCCCCCATCGTGCCCGCACCCGCCGACATTTCCGCGGCCTGCACCGCCGTTGCGCCCGGTAGCAGGCCCAGAACGTCATATTGGCGATTGGTCCTTAAAGTCTTACTTAACTGCTTGCATGTGAGAGACAACATAACGTAGCTTCTCTCGCAACGTAGCGTCGAGGTGGAGGCGATCGATGGCCGTCGAGGAGCGTGGCTTCGAGCCCGGCACCGACGTGCTCATCCGCAAGGTCGACAGCCATCTTGCCGTCGTCCGGGCCGGTCTGCACGGGCCCGAGCTGGAGCTGGCCGAGCGGCTCGCCGGCTGTCTGCGGGAGCTGGTCGCCTCCACCGCGCAGGCCAGCGCCGCCGACCGGGGTCAGGTGCGGGCGGCGGTGCACTTCTTCGTGCTGCGCCGGGAGAGTCGGGGCCGGTTGCTGGCGGTGCGCTCGCTGGCCGCCGCCCAGCGGGTGGTCAACCGGGTGGTGCTCCACCTCGGCCGCCCCGACCTGCTGGTCTGATCACACCATTTGCCGGAAATGCCCCCATTGTCGGGTGAACTGGCGTCTGATCGCTGCTAAGGCCTGTCGAGCCGTGCCGTCGACCTGGAGCACCCGTGCTGTTACTGCTGATCCTCCACCTGGTGGCGGCGCTCGTCGCGCCGCTGCTGGTGCGCTGGTGGGGTCCGCGGGCCTTCCTGGCACTGGCGCTGGCACCGGCGGCCGCCGCCGGCTGGGCGGTGGCCCACACCCCGGCGGTACGCGCCGGCGGCACGGTGGTCGAGGCGTACCCGTGGATCGGTCAGCTCGGGCTCGACCTGGCGTTCCGGCTCACCACCCTGTCCTGGCTGATGACCCTGCTGGTCGGCGGGGTCGGAGCGCTGGTGCTGGTCTACTGCTCCCGGTACTTCCGCGTCGGCTCGGTCGGGCTGGCCCGCTTCGCCGCGGTCCTGGTCGCCTTCGCCGGAGCCATGCTCGGCCTGGTCCTCGCCGACGACCTGCTCCTGCTCTACGTCTGCTGGGAACTCACCACCGTCTTCTCGTACCTGCTCATCGGGCACAGCACCGAACGGCGGTCCAGCCGGTGGGCGGCGGCCCAGGCGCTCACCGTGACCACCCTCGGCGGGCTGGCCATGCTCGTCGGCGTGCTGATCCTCGGCCACCACGCCGGCAGCTACCGCTGGTCGGAGATCACCGACGGTCCGTTGCCCGGCGGGGCCGCGCTCACCGTCGCGGTGGTGCTGATCCTGGTCGGGGCGCTGTCGAAGTCGGCGATCCTGCCGTTCAGCTCCTGGCTGCCGGCGGCGATGGCGGCACCCACCCCGGTCAGCGCGTACCTGCACGCCGCGGCGATGGTCAAGGCGGGCGTCTACCTGATCGCCCTGCTCGCCCCGGTGCTCGCCACGGCCGTGCCGTGGCGTCCGGTGGTGGTCACCGCCGGCCTGGCCACCATGCTCGTCGGCGGTTGGGCGGCGCTGCGGCAGACCGACCTGAAGCTGCTGCTGGCCTACGGCACGGTCAGCCAGCTGGGCCTGCTGGTGGTGGTGACCGGGGCGGGCACCCCGGACGCCGCGCTGGCCGGCACCGCGATGCTGCTCGCGCACGCCCTGTTCAAGGCCGCCCTCTTTCTCGTCGTCGGCGTGGTGGACCACACCACCGGCACCCGTGAGCTGGGTGAACTCTCCGGACTGGGACGCCGGGCACCGGTGCTGTTCGGCGTCGCGCTGCTCGCCGCCGCCTCCATGGCCGGCCTGCCGCCGCTGATCGGGTTCGTCGCCAAGGAGGCGGTCTTCGCCGCCTTCACCGATCGGCCGCTGGTCCTCGCCCTGCTGGTGCTCGGCACCGTGCTCACCGTCGCCTACAGCGCCCGGTTCCTCTGGGGCGCCTTCGCGGTCAAGGACGGCGTGGCGCCCACCGGCACCGGGCCGGCCGGCGCAGCCATGCTCCTGCCCCCCGCCGTACTGGCCGGCGCCGGACTGGTCACCGGGGTGCTCGCCGGGCCGGTGGGTGGGCTGCTCGGGCCGTACGCGCAGCTGTTCGGGACGCCCGGCGAGCAGCTGGCGCTCTGGCACGGCCTCACCCCCGCGCTGGGTCTGTCGGTCCTCGCCCTGGGCGGCGGCGGGCTGCTGTTCGCGCTGCGCGGGCCGCTGGTCCCGGTGCTCGCGCGACTGCGCTTCCCGGTGAGCGGCTCCGAGGGGTACGAGTGGGTCTCCCGCCGCTTCGACCTGCTCGCCATCGAGGTCACCGGCGCCACCCAACGCGGCTCCCTGCCGCAGTTCCTGGGCACCATCCTGATCGTGCTGGTGGCGGTGCCCGGCGTGGCGTTGCTGGTGACCCGGCCCTGGCTCACCCGGATCGCCCTCTGGGACACCCCGTTGCAGGTGGTGGTGGTCCTGGTGGTCGCGGTCGCGGCGGTGCTCGCCGTCGGTGCCCGCCGCCGGCTGACCGCGATGCTGCTGGTCGGGGTGACCGGCTACGGCAGCGCGATGCTCTTCGTGCTCTACGGCGCACCGGACCTGGCGCTCACCCAGTTCCTGGTCGAGACGGCGACCATCGCGGTCTTCGTGCTGGTCCTGCGCCGCCTGCCGGAACGCTTCTCGGCCCGGCCGCTGCGGAGCAGCCGTTGGGTACGCCGGCTGGTCGGCCTGGCGGCCGGGGTGGTGTTCGTGGGCCTCACCCTGACCGCCGCCGGAGCCCGGCAGGCGCCCCCGGACTCGCTGGCCTTCCCGCAACTCGCCGTCGAGCAGGGTCACGGCCGCAACGTGGTGAACGTGACCCTGGTCGACATCCGCGCCTGGGACACCATGGGGGAACTGGCCGTCCTCGTGGTGGCCGCCACCGGGGTGGCGAGCCTGGTCTTCCAGCGTTCCCGCACCGGCCCCCGACCGCGCCGCCCCCGACCCCGACAGCCCGGCGGCCCCCGGCGTACCGACCGGGCGGTCTGGCTGCGGGGCGGATCGACCCTGCACGAGCGGCAACGCTCGATCGTCTTCGAGGTGGTCACCCGGCTGCTCTTCCACACCGTGGTGCTCTTCTCGCTCTTCCTGCTCTTCTCCGGGCACAACGCCCCAGGCGGTGGGTTCGCCGGCGGCCTGGTCGCCAGCCTGGCGCTGGTGGTCCGCTACCTGGCCGGCGGCCGGTACGAGCTGGCCGAGGCGGTACCGGTCGGGGCGGGCACCGTGCTCGGCGCCGGCCTGGCCGTCGCCGTCGGCTCCGGGGTGGTCTCCCTGCTGGCCGGCGGCGCGGTGCTGGAGAGCGCGAAGATCGACTTCTCGGTACCCGGCCTCGGCGCCTCCTACCTGGTCACCTCGCTCTTCTTCGACGTCGGCGTCTACCTGGTGGTGGTCGGGATGGCCCTGGACATCCTGCGCAGCCTCGGCGCGGAGGTCGACCGGCACATCGAGGCGGCCGGCGGCCACAGCCGAGGGCTGCTCGTCGACCCCGACGGGGAACGCGCGTGACCGCGGGCGGGGGCGGGCCGACCCTGGTCCTGGTGGTCGCCGTCGGCATCTTCGTCACCACCGGGGTCACCCTGCTGCTGGAGCGCAGCCTGACCCGCATCCTGCTCGGCGTCATCCTCTTCGGCAACGGGGTGAACCTGCTGGTGCTGGTGGGCGGCCGGGCCGGCGGGGCGCCGCTGGTAGGTGCCGGCCCCACCGACCGGATGAGCGACCCGCTGCCCCAGGCGATGGTGCTCACCGCCATCGTGATCACCTTCGGGTTCACCGGATTCCTGCTGGCCGTGGCCTACCGCAGCTGGTACCTGACCGGCAACGACGAGGTCCAGGACGACCTGGAGGACCAGCAGGTGGTCCGGCTGGCCGCCCGCAACGAGCAGCCCGCCGCCGACCTCGGCGGGGAGGGCCCGGACGGCGACCCCGAGCAGGTCGACCCCCCGCCGGAGCGTCGACCCCCACGCGGTGGTGGGCAACGATGACGACCCCGTCGGCCCTCGTGCCGCTGCCGGTGGTGCTGCCGCTGCTGGGCGCCGCGCTGACCCTGGTCCTGGCCAACCGTCCCCGCCTGCAGCGGGCCATCAGCGTGGCGGTGCTCGCCGTCACCCTGGCGGTCGCCGTGGTCCTGCTGGTCGAGGCGTACCGGCACGGGCCGGTGGTGGCCCGGATCGGCAACTGGCCCCCGCCGGTGGGCATCGTGCTGGTCGCCGACCAGTTGGCCGCGCTGCTGCTGGTGGTCTCGGCAGCGGTGACGCTCTGCGTGCTGCTCTACTCCATCGGCCAGGGCCAGAGCGACGTGGGGGAGAGCGCCCCGGTCACCATCTTTCACCCCACCTACCTGGTGCTGACCGCCGGCGTCACCAACGCCTTCCTCGCCGGTGACCTGTTCAACCTCTACGTCGGCTTCGAGGTGCTGTTGGCCGCCAGCTTCGTCCTGATCACCCTGGGCGGCACCGAGACCCGGATCCGCACCGGCTCGACGTACGTGGTGGTCAGTGTCCTGTCGTCGATGATCTTCCTGGCGTCGGTCGGGCTGGTGTACGCCGCGACCGGCACCCTGAACCTGGCCCAGATCGCCGACCGGCTGGAGGCCCTGCCGGCCGGCGTACGGCTCAGTCTGCAACTGATGCTGCTGCTGGCCTTCGGGGTCAAGGCGGCGGTCTTCCCGCTGTCGGCCTGGCTGCCGGACAGCTACCCGACGGCCCCGGCCCCGGTCACCGCCGTCTTCGCCGGCCTGCTCACCAAGGTCGGCGTGTACGCGATCATCCGGACCGAGACGCTGCTCTTCCCGGACAGCGTGGCCGACACGCTGCTGCTGGTGGTGGCGGGGCTGACCATGCTGGTCGGCATCCTCGGCGCGGTCGCCCAGTCGGACCTCAAGCGGATCTTCTCGTTCACCCTGGTCAGCCACATCGGCTACATGATCTTCGGCATCGGGTTGAGCACCGTCGCCGGGCTCTCCGGCGCGATCTTCTACGTGGTCCACCACATCACCATCCAGACCACCCTGTTCCTGGTCGCCGGCCTGGTGGAGGTCCGGGCCGGCAGCACCGACCTGCGTCGCCTCGGCGGGCTGGCCCGGGTCGCGCCCCTGCTCGGCGTGCTCTTCTTCGTCCCCGCCATGAACCTCGCCGGCATCCCGCCGTTCTCCGGCTTCCTCGGCAAGCTGGGCCTGCTCCAGGCCGGGATCAGCGACGGCACCCCGCTGGCCTGGGTGCTGGTCGCCGCCGGCACGGTGACCAGCCTGCTCACCCTCTACGCGGCGTCGCGGGTGTGGAACATCGCCTTCTGGCGGGCCCCGCGACTGGCCGTCGACGTACCACCGGTCCGGCTGCCCCACCTGATGGTCGGCGCGACGGCCGCCCTGGTCGTGCTCGGACTCCTGCTGACCGTGGTGGCCGGCCCACTCTTCGACGTCACCGCCGACGCGGCGACCGATCTGCAGGACCGCACCCCGTACCTGCGGGCCGTGCTGCCGGAGGTGACGTCGTGACCCAGGCCCTACGGGACCGGGCCGGGCGCTGGCGGGACCAGGCGATCGCGCTCGGCTGGCTGGTGCTGATCTGGATCCTGCTCTGGGGTCAGATCTCCTGGGCGAACCTGCTCGGCGGGCTGGTGGCCGGCGGCGCGGTGCTGGTGTTCTTCCCGCTGCCGCCGGTGACCTTCGCCGGCCGGCTGCGGCTGCGGGCGTTGACCGTGCTGGCCGTCCGATTCGCCGTCGACCTGGTCGGGGCCAGCGTGCACGTCGCCGTCCTGGCCGTCCGGCCCGGCCCGGCGCCGCGCAGCGCGATCATGGGCGTGCCGCTGCGGGTCCGTACCGACCTGAACCTGGCCCTCACCGCCGAGGTGGTCTCGCTGGTCCCGGGCACCCTCGTGCTCGACGTGGACCGCGACGAGGCCGTCATCTACGTGCACGTGCTCGACCTGCCCGGCACCGGCGGCCGCACCGCCAACCGGGACCGGGTGCTGACCGTGGAACGGCGCATCGTGCGGGCCGTCGGCTCCCGCGCGGAGATCCGTACCGTCTCGTCCGACCCGGAGGCCCCGTCGTGAACACCGTGCTCGCCGTCTGCGTCACCCTCCTGCTCTCGGTCACCGCCCTGCTCTCGTTGACCCGCATGTACCGGGGGCCGTCCCTGCTGGACCGGGTGATCGCCGCGGACATGCTGCTCGCCACGACGGTCGGCGCGGTCGGCGCGGAGGCGGCGCTCAACCGGCACACCGACACGCTGGCGGTGCTGGTGGTGCTCTCCCTGCTCGGCTTCATCGGCTCGGTGGCGCTGGTCCGCTTCGCCGTACGGGAGGAGGGCTGATGCTCGCCACCGTCGCCGACTGGGCCGGCGGACTCTGCCTGGTCGCCGGCGGGCTGCTTGCCCTCGCCGCCGGGATCGGTCTGCTGCGCTTCCCCGACGTGCTGGACCGGATGCACGCGGCCACCAAGCCCCAGGTGCTCGGGGTGCTGCTGGTCCTGCTCGGCCTGGCCCTGCGCCTGCGCACCCCGGAGGACCTGGGCATGATCGCCCTGGTCGGGCTCTTCCAGCTGGCCACCGCACCGGTGTCGGCGCAGATGATCGGCCGGGCCGCCTACCGGTCCCGACGCCACGATCCGGCGCTGCTGGAATCCGACGACCTCGCCGGCCGTCGACCCCCACCACCGGCGTCGGCCGGCCGAACCTGACTCGCCGGTACTCCTTCCCGCGCACCGCCAGCGAAGGCACAGCTGACGCCGATAAAATGGTGGGCATGATCGACTCTTCTGCCCAGGAGGGCAGCAGTAGCCAGCCGGGTCCTGCCCGGCGTTCCCCCGTCCCGACCGTACGTCCGGGAGCCGTGAGACTCCCGTGTTGATCGTCGTCGGACTCGCCCTGATCACCGTCCTCACCGTCGCCACCGGTTACTTCGTGGCCCAGGAGTTCGGCTACGTGGCCGTCGACCGGGGCAAGCTCAAGCAGCTCGCCGAGGGCGGCGACCAGGCCGCCGCCCGAGCCCTGGAGGTCACCGCCCGGCTCTCGTTCATGCTCTCCGGCGCCCAGCTCGGCATCACCGTCACCGCCCTGCTGGTCGGTTACGTCGCCGAGCCGTACCTGGGCGCCGGGCTGGCCGAGCTGCTCGGCGGCGTCGGGATCTCCCCGGCGCTGACCCTGCCCCTGTCCATCGCGCTCGCCCTGGTCATCGCCACCGCGGTGCAGATGGTCCTCGGCGAGCTGGCCCCGAAGAACCTCGCCATCGCCCGCCCCGAGCCGCTGGCCCGGGCCCTGAGCCGTTCCACCCTGCTCTACCTCAAGGTGGCCGGTCCGCTGATCACGCTCTTCGACCGGGCCGCCGTCCGCCTGCTGCGCCGGGTAGGCATCGAGCCCATCGAGGAGCTGCCCAGCGGCGCCACCCCGAAGGACCTGGAGCAGATCATCGCGGAGTCCCGCGAGGAGGGGCACCTCGACGCCGAGATGTCCGACCTGCTCGACCGGGGGCTCGACTTCCGGGAACTGACCGCCGGAGAGGCCATGGTGCCCCGGGTCGACGTGCACACCGTACTGGCCCAGGAACCGGTCAGCCGGGTGGTCGAGCTGCTCGACACCGGCCACTCCCGGTTCCCGGTACGCGGCGCCGACGGCGTCGACGACCTGGTAGGCGTGGTCGGCATCGCCGACGTGCTCGGCGTACCCCCGGCGGAGCGCGCCACCACCCCGGTCAGCGCGGTGGCCGGGCCGCCGCTGCTGGTGCCGGAGACCCTCCCGCTGCCGACGGTGCTGGACCGGCTGCGGGTCGGACACCGCCAACTCGCCTGCGTGGTCGACGAGTACGGCGGGTTCGCCGGCGTGATCACGCTGGAGGACCTCGCCGAGGAGCTGGTCGGCCCGATCCTCGACGAGGACGACCCACCGGAGCGCGCACCGGCCCGGCAGGAGGACGGCTCCTGGGTGGTGCCGGCCCGGTGGCGTATCGACGAGATCGCCGACAGCACCGGCATCGCCCTGCCCGAGGCCCCCGAGTACGACACCATCTCCGGTCTGGTCATGCGGGAGCTGGGCCGGGTGCCCGAGGTCGGCGACCGGCTGGAGATCAGCCTGCCGCCCGACCCCGACACCCCCGAGAGCGCCCCCACCGCGCTGGTCGAGGTCCTCGCGGTCGACCGGCACGTGGCCGACTCGGTCCGCATCCAACTCGCCGCCCCCGGTGAACGTAGCGAGGTGGCCGCATGAGCGAGCGGAGTGAGCGAATCATCGTCGTCGGGTGGCATGCGGTCGGCGAGCGTAGCGAGGTGCCGGCATGAGCGAGCGGAGTGAGCGAATCATCGTCGTCGGGTGGCATGCGGTCGGCGAGCGTAGCGAGGTGACCGCATGAGCCCCGGGATCGCGCTGATCGTGTCGGTGGTGCTGCTGGCCCTCAACGGGTTCTTCGTCGCCGCCGAGTTCGCCCTGGTGGCCAGCAAGCGGTACCGGCTGGAACAGGTAGCCGTCGGCGGCGGCCGGGCCGCCCGGGCGGCCCTGGACGGGGTACGTGAGCTGTCGCTGATGCTGGCCGGCGCGCAGCTCGGCATCACCCTCTGCACGCTGGGGCTGGGTGCGCTGGCCGAGCCGGCGATCGAGCGGCTGCTGAGCCCGTTGCTGCACGCGGCGGGGCTGCCGACCGCGGCGAGTCACATCGTCGCGTTGGTCTTCGCCCTGAGCCTGGTCACCTTCCTGCACCTGGTGGTGGGGGAGATGGCACCGAAGTCGTGGGCGATCACCGACGCGGAGCGGTCCGCGCTGCTGCTGGCGCTGCCGTTCCGGGCGTTCGCCCGGGTGGCCCGGCCGGTGCTGTCGCTGCTGAACGCCTGGGCCAACGCGATGCTGCGACTGGTCAAGGTGACCCCGCAGGACCAGTTGGCGCAGGTGCACGGGCCGAGCGAGCTGCGCATGCTGCTGGAGCAGTCCCGCGAGCACGGGCTGCTCGGCGCGGAGCAGCACCAGATGCTGACCAGCATGCTGGAGTTGCAGCGGACCACGGTCGCCGACGTGATGGAGCCGTTCGACCGGATCGTGACGGTCCGCCGGGACGAGTCGGCGGACCGCATCGAGCAGGTCAGCCGGGAAAGCGGCAGGTCCCGGCTGGCGGTGGTCGACGGCGGCGGAGACGTCGTCGGCCTGGTCCACGTCCGGGAGGCGGTACGCGCCGTGACGACCGGCCGGGCCGCCACCGCCGGCGAGTTGATGAGCAACGCCTTCACCCTGCCCGCGGTGGCCACGGTCACCGAGGCGGTGGCGGCGATGCGGGCCCGGCAGTCCCAGCTCGCCCTGGTCCGCAACGGCGGCGGCCCCACCCGGCCGATCGGTTTCGTCGCGCTGGAGGACCTGCTGGAGGAGGTCATCGGCGAGTTCGACGACGAGACCGACCCGGTGCCCCGCGGGCGGCGGATGAGGTAGGGGAGACGGCGGTGCGGTTGACGGGGGTGTCACCGGAGTCCGGCTGGACCGGACTGGCCGTGCACACCACCGTGACCAGCCCGAGCACCCGGCCCGGTCTGCGGTTGCCGGGCCGGGTCACGCTCACCGCCGGCCCCGAAGACGTACCGGTGCGGCACATCCGGCTCGGCCTGGTCGCCCAGGCCGAGCCGGACGACCCGGGTCAGCCCCACCGCCTCGTGCAGTTCCACCAGGTTTCGATCGCCGGCTCGTTCGTGGTCCCGGCCGGTCGCCGACGGGCCGTCGACTTCGCCGTGCCGCTGCCCTGGGAGACCCCGGTGACCATCTTCGGCGGGGTGCCGCTGATGTCGCTGCGCACCGGGTTGCGTACCGAGGTCACCGTCGGCGTCGACGCGACGCAGGCCGCGATGGTGCCGGTCTTCGTACACCCGCTCCCCACCCAGCAGCACGTCCTGGCCGCCCTGGACACCCTGGGTTTCGTCATGCGTCAGGCGGGCCTGCAACAGGGCCGGCTACCGGGGGTGGCCCAGACGCTCCCACTGCACCAACGGCTCGGATACTGGGTGGCACCGCTGTACGCCGGCCCGATCACCGAGCTGGAACTGATCTTCGTGACCAACTCGGCGGGGCTGGAGGTGATCCTCTGGCCCGACCGCCGGCTGGCCCTGGCCGGGGCCACCCACCAGAGCATCAGCCGGTTCCGGGTCTGGCACACCGGCGCCGAGCAGCAGGACTGGATCGCACTGGTGGACGGCTGGCTGCGGGCGACCATCAACCGGCACGCCGAGATGGCCGCGCACGCCGACTGGTCCGCCCAGCTCACCGAGTCCGCCCACGTCAGCCGCCCGCCGGACGAGCCGGTCCCGCCCGGCTACGGCCTCGGCGGTACGGGCGGCGGCACCGGTATCGGCGGCGGCGACGGCACCTGACCGGCCTCGGCTGTCGGTCTCGCCCGGCGCGGTCCCGGCCCCCGGTGCCGGGACCGCGCCGGCACGTGGCGGGGCGGGGAGCGCGGCGGGGTTCAGACGGTGGCGGTGGCGAGTTTGACGCTGAATCCGATGAAGAGCGCCGCGACGCCGGTGGTGGCCCCGGCGGCCAGCCGGCGTCGCTGGCGGAACTGCGCCGCCAGGAACGTGCCAGCGAAGATCAACACGGTCAGGTAGAGCACGCTGGTCACCTGCGCGATCAGCCCGAGCACCAGGAACGACAGCGCCGGCCAGGCGTAACCCGGGTCGACGAACTGGATGAAGAACGAGACGAAGAAGAGGATCGCCTTCGGATTGAGCAGGCTGATCACCAACGCCTTGCGGAACGGGCTGCGCAACTGCGCCGGCTCGGCGGCGTCGATCAGTCGCGGCGTATCCGGGTCGTGCCGGGTCCGCCAGCGCCGCCAGGCCCCGCGCAGCATGCCCACCCCGACATACCCGAGGTACGCCGCGCCGGCGTACTTCACCACCAGAAAGATCGGCGGGTACGCCTTGAGCAGCGACGCCACCCCGGCCGCGGAGAGCACCATCAGCACCCCGTCGCCGAGGAACACCCCACTGGCCGCCCGGTAACCGGTACCCACCCCGCGTTGGGCGGCGGTGGAGAGCACGAAGAGCGAGTTGGGGCCCGGCAGCAGGATGATCGCCACGGTGCCCAGCACGTACGTCCAGAGATCGGTGATACCCAGCACGAGGACATCATGGGGTGAGCGGCATGCTGGGGCGTACCCCTTTCCGGTCGGTTGACCTGTGCCGTCGGCCACTGCCCCTCGCGTCGGCGGACCCTGCGTTTCTCGCGCCGTCGGTCTCTGTGTCTCGCGTTATCGGTTCCGGTGTTCCGCGCGTCATCGGTTCCGGTGTTCCGCGCGTTATGGGTTCCGGTGTTCCGCGCCGTCCCTTCCGGCGGATCCTGCTGCGCGTAGCGGGCGGGAACGGGTAGAACAGTCGGCATGTCCGAGATCGACACCGCTCCCGGTGCCCAGCAGTTCATCCCGCCCCGCGCCGACACCCTCGACGCCCTGCGCGCCGCCGCCCGCGGCTGTCAGGGCTGTGAGCTGCACCGGGACGCCACCCAGACCGTCTTCGGCCGGGGCGACGCCAGCGCCCGGGTGGTCTTCGTCGGCGAGCAGCCCGGCGACCTGGAGGACCAGAAGGGCCTGCCGTTCGTCGGACCCGCCGGCCGGTTGCTGCGCCAGGCGGTCGACGACGCCACCCTGGACCCCGGCCAGATCTATCTCACCAACGCGGTCAAGCACTTCCGCTTCGAGTTGCGCGGCAAGCGGCGCATCCACCAGACGCCGGACCGGGTACACGTCACCGCCTGCCGACCCTGGCTGGTCGCCGAGTTCGCCCGGCTGCGCCCGGAGATCATCGTGGTGCTCGGCGCGACCGCCGCCAAGGCGCTGCTCGGCCCCACGTTCCGGGTCACCCGCCAACGGGGCGAACTGCTGCCCTGGCCGGCATCGGCCCAGCACCCGGCAGACTTCACCCGGGTACCGGTGGACTCGGCCGGGCAGGTCGCCGACGCCCCGCCGGCCCGCCTGCTGGCCACCATCCACCCGTCGGCGGTACTGCGCGCCGACGACCGGGACCAGGCGTACCAGGGACTCGTCGCCGATCTCACCGTCGCCGCCCGCGCCCTGTCCGGCGGCGGGTGACGCCCGACGTCGCCAGGGAACGTCCGTTGACCTGTCGGTGTCGGTGTCGGTGTCGGTGCCGGTCGCCGGCTCCCGGACCGGGCAAGCCTCGACTACCGGATCGACCTGTCCTGAGCCCGGCCGGGGACAATGCTCGATCCTTCGGAAGAAGCCCCAGTCACATATCCGTTGATGACGGCCTGGTGGCGTGCGCCTAGTGTCGGTGGCATGACGAGGGGGCTGCGCCTGGTCGGTTCGGCGGAGATCCGGGCGATGCTCGGTGGGGTGTACCGTCAGCGCGTCTACCAGATCACGAGTCACCGCAGCTTTCCCGAACCCGTCGCGCACCTTCAAATGGGCAACGTGTGGCTGACCGAGGACGTCGAGGCGTGGCTCGCTGAGCACCGCCCCGGCCTGGACGAAAGCTGACCTGTGCCGACCGGCGCAGGAGCGGGCCGCTTTCCTTCTCATCACCCGGGCTGCTGTCGACGCCTCGCGAACCCCACGGGACAGGTGGACGCAAGGTGGTCCGGCATCCAGTCACCACACCAACCCCCAACCTGCCCCGGCTCCCGACCGGTGGGTAGATCTTGGACACTTACCGTTCTATTTGGACGGTAAGTGTCCAAGATCTACCTCCGGGGACCGCCTCGGCGGTGACGGGGGGCGTGAGGTGGTGGGGGTGGATGGGAAGCATCGGGGCATTGCAGTGACTTGTCCTGTTTTCGTACCTGCGAGGCACCTGCAACAGCCGGGGTGAACTTGGAAGGAAAACTCCCCTCCGGAGGGGCCGATTCTTTCCAAGATCTTTCGGGCCGGCCGACTCCGGCCAGGGACACGGTGACCGGGGCGAGCGATCGTCTGGCACCGGGACGGGGCGGGCAGGACGCCGCGCCGGTGGTGAGAGGGGTTCCCCGCTCTACCGTAGGCGTTAACAGGGGGCCCTTCCTTGCGGGCAAGGGGGGCGGGTGAGGATGGGATGGTGCCAGTGCTGACCACCACGGGCTTGCCCCCGCGCGTACGGCCCGACGTCGCCGGCATTCAGCGGCGTACCCTGCGGTTGCTCTTCGTCACCCAGATCATCGGCGGGATCGGCGTGACCATCGGCGTCGCCGTCGGGGCGCTGCTCGCCGCCGACCTGGCCGGTACGGCGGTGGCCGGGGTCGCCCAGAGCGCCGCGGTGGTGGGGGCCGCCCTGCTCGCCGTGCCGATCACCCGGCTCATGGTCAGCCACGGTCGCCGACCCGGCCTGGCCGTGGCCTACCTGGTAGGGGCGGCCGGCGGGGTGTTGACGGTGCTCGCGGCGGTCACCCGGTGGGTACCGTTGCTCTTCGTCGGCATGCTGCTCTTCGGCGGCGGGAGCGCGGCTAACCTTCAGGCCCGCTACGCCGCGGTGGACCTGGCCGAGCCTGCCCGGCGGGGACGGCAGCTCTCCCTGATCGTCTGGGCCACCACCATCGGCGCGGTGGCGGCACCGAACTTCGCCGCACTGACCGACGAGGCCACCGCCGGCTGGGGGCTGCCCCGGCTCTCCGGCCCGTTCGCGTTCAGCGCTGTCGCCTTCGTGCTCACCGCCGGCGTACTCCTGCTGTTCCTGCGCCCCGACCCGCTGCTCACCGCCCGCCGCCTCACCACCGCGCCCACCGATCCCGCCGCGTCCACCGGGCCTACCGATCCCGTCGCGCCCGCTGATCTTGCCGCGTCCGTCGATCCCGGCACGTCCGTCGGCGGTGGGTCCGTCGCGTCCGCCGATCCGGTCGCGCCGGCGGGCGGGCCCGTGGTGGCGAAGGTCGGGGCGGTCGTCAGCCCGGCCGCGCGGACCCGGCGCGGCGCGGGGGTGCGCACGGCCTGGTCGGTGGTACGTCACCGACCCGCCGCCCGGCTCGGCATCGCCGCGGTGGCCGTCGGTCACCTGGTGATGGTGGCGGTGATGGTGATGACCCCGGTACGCCTGCACGAGTCGCACACCGACGCCGAGGTCCTGCCGGTGGTGGGCCTGGTGCTGAGCCTGCACATCGCCGGCATGTACGCCCTCGCCCCGGTGGTCGGCTGGCTCACCGACCGGCTGGGCCGGCGCGCGGTGATCCTCGGTGGGGCCGCCACGCTGCTGGCCGCCTGCGTGGTCGCCGGCACCGCCGGACACGACACCGTCCGGCTCACCCTCGGCCTGGTCCTGCTCGGGCTGGGCTGGTCGGCGACGATGGTGGCCGGCTCCACGCTGCTGTCGGAGTCGGTGCCGACAGAGGTCCGGCCGACCGTCCAGGGGCTGTCCGACCTGACCATGGGGCTGGCCGGGGCGGGGGCCGGCGCGGCCAGCGGATTCGTCATGCAGGTGGCCGGGTACCCCACCCTGGCCCTGCTCGCGGCGGTCGCGCTCGGGCCGCTGGTGGCGCTAGCGTTGCGGCCGGCACCGCCGGCCGAGCCGGCACCGAACCGGGTGCCGGACGAGGAGGAGTGATCCGTGCGGCTGACCGACTTCTGGGACCGGCTGGAGGAGGCCTTCGGCCCGGGGTACGCGCCCAGCATCGCCGCCGACCAGGTGCTGTCGCAGCTCGGTGGGCGCACCGTCGAACAGGCCCTCGCCGCGGGTGAGCAGACCCACGTCGTGTGGCGCGCGGTCTGCGCCGCGTACCCGGACCGGGTGCCTGCCCGACTACGCTGAGCAGCGCTTTTCCTCGCTCCGCGTGTCGCTTGCCGAGTCGTACACCTGTTCGGCTATTGTCCACAGCTGGGTGCTCGTCCACAGCTCGCGGCCCGTCGGCTGGTTTTCTGTCGGACCCAGCGCCTAGCGTGTCCGCGTGACGCGAAGCTCAGGAAAGACGCCGGCGAAGGCAGGGGTGGCAACCATGGCAGCAGGGCCTGACCGGGAGAAGGCACTCGACCTTGCTCTCGCTCAGATCGACAAACAGTTCGGCAAGGGCTCGGTGATGCGGCTGGGGGAGCGGCCGGTCGTCCAGACCGCGGTCATCCCGACCGGGTCCATCGCCCTTGACGTGGCGCTCGGCGTGGGCGGTCTGCCCCGGGGCCGGGTCGTCGAGGTCTACGGCCCGGAGTCCAGCGGTAAGACCACGGTGGCGCTGCACGCGGTGGCCAACGCCCAGCGGGCCGGCGGCATCGCCGCCTTCATCGACGCCGAGCACGCGCTCGACCCGGAGTACGCCAGGGCCCTCGGCGTCGACACCGACGCGATGCTGGTCTCCCAGCCGGACACCGGCGAGCAGGCGCTGGAGATCGCGGACATGCTGATCCGCTCCGGCGCGCTCGACATCATCGTGATCGACTCGGTGGCGGCCCTGGTGCCGCGCGCCGAGATCGAGGGCGAGATGGGCGACAGCCACGTCGGCCTCCAGGCCCGGCTGATGAGCCAGGCGCTGCGGAAGATCACCGGCGTGCTCAGCAACACCGGCACCACCGCGATCTTCATCAACCAGCTCCGCGAAAAGATCGGGGTCATGTTCGGCAGCCCGGAGACCACCACCGGTGGGCGGGCGTTGAAGTTCTACGCCTCGGTCCGGCTCGACGTGCGCCGGATCGAGAGCCTCAAGGACGGCACCGACGTGGTCGGCAACCGGACCCGGGTCAAGGTCGTGAAGAACAAGGTCGCCGCGCCGTTCAAGCAGGCCGAGTTCGACATCATGTACGGCAAGGGCATCTCCCGTGAGGGCTCGCTGATCGACGTCGGCGTGGAGCAGGCGATCATCCGCAAGTCCGGTGCCTGGTACACCTACGACGGCGACCAGCTCGGGCAGGGCAAGGAGAAGGCCCGGGAGTTCATGAAGGAGAACCCGGACGTGGCCGCCGAGATCGAGAAGAAGATCCTGGAGAAGCTCGGCGTCGGCGTCGGCGCGGGTGACGCCGCCGGTGGCCCGGAGCTGCCGCCGGTCGACTTCTGATCGGCGGGTGGCGGGACGACGCGCCCGTACGGGGCGGGGCTGGGATGCCAGCCCGCCCCGTACGGGTGAGGCCACCGATGAGGCCGTCGACCCTCAGCTGAGCGGGGCGGCCGGTCCCCGGCAGCGTCGGGCTCGACGGGGCCGCGCCGAGGCGGGCAGCAGCCCCGAGGCAGGCAACGGTCAGCCGGGCGATGACCGGCGCAGCGGCGGTGGGTCGGGGCCGCCACGGCCCGAGTCGGAGGTGGCCCGGGAGATCTGCCTGCGTCAGCTCGCGGTTCGGCCGCGTACCCGGGCGGAGCTGGCCGGGGCGTTGGCCCGGCGGGGGATCTCCGAGGAGGTCGCCGCCGAGGTGCTCGACCGGTACGACGAGGTGGGCATCATCGACGACGCCGCCTTCGCCCGCGCCTGGGTGTCGAGCCGGCACACCGGCCGGGGGCTGGCTCGCCGGGCGCTCGCCAACGAGCTGCGCCAGCGTGGCGTAGACGGCGACACCGCGAGCGAGGCGCTGGAGGAGCTGGACGAGGAGACCGAGGCCGAGACGGCCCGCGCGCTGGTCGACCGGAAGCTGCGGACCGCCCGGGGCGAGCCGGACGCGGTCTTCCGTCGGCTGGTCGGCATGCTGGCCCGCAAGGGCTATCCCGCCGGCGTGGCGATCCGGGCGGTGAAGGACGCCCTCGCCGAGCAGAGCGCGGAGGCGGCCGAGTTCGCCGACCGGATAGACGCCGATGCCCTGGCCGACGCCGAGGGCGAGCCGGATCGCTGAGCCGACGCCGAGGGCGAGCCGGACCGCTGAGCCGACGCCGAGGGCAGGCCGGATCGCTGAGCCGACGCGCTGGCCGCTGTGGAGGGCGAGCCGGAGCACTGTCCGGCGAGTCGGGTCAGGTGCCGCGGGTGACGGCGATGACTACGCTCGGAGCCGATCGGGCCGATGTGACCGGTGGGTAGGGTTAGTTATGTCTGCTCATGTCCGGATCGTCGATCAGCGGAGAGTCACTTTTCAACTTCTCTCCGTTCGGGGGGTTTGATCATGACTCCTTGACCGGAAGGCCCTCGGAGACCTAGCCTCGCCATACAGGCTCACATTGCCCGACCATGCAGGCTACGTGCACAACATAGAACGCATAACAGAACAGCATCATTTGGGTCAGCTCTCTCGGTGCTGGACGGCGTAGCCGACCAGGCCGGATCGGTGCTGACGTGACAACCGCATCCCGCCGTCGGCGCTGTCCCCGGACACCGTCGACCACGAGAAGCTACCCAAGGCCAGCCGCTCCGGTCGGGCGTCCAGGAGGCCGCAGGGGGCGTGCCCACCCGGCACGCCACCGGTGGCGTAGACGTGTTCAGGGGAGGCGGCGGCCATGGTGGTGCGGCACAGGCCCGCGGGGGCGGCATGAGCGCCTTCGACGTGGTGATCCTCGCGTCGGTGGTGCTCCTGACGCTGGTCGTGGTCGGCGCAGTGATCTTCGGGGCCCGGCTGTTGCGGGGCTTCACGGCGGCACCGGCTCCGGAGGATCCGGCGTTCATCGCCGAGAAGGACCGCCAGGAGCAGTCCCTGGCGGCGCTGCGCAGCGCCGCCGACGAGGCCAACAGCACCATCGACGTGGCGAAGTCGGCGGCTGCCGCGTCCCGGGCCGAGGCGGCAGCGGCCAAGGCGGAGGCGAAGGCGGCCCGGGCCGAGGCGCGGCGGGTGCTCGACGCCGCCCGGGTGGAGGCCGACACCGTCCTGGAACGGGCCCACAAGCAGGCCGAGGCCGACGCCGAGCAGTTGCGCTCGACCGCCCGGCGCAGCGGGGAGCGGGAGGTGGCGGTCCTGGCCTCCACCACCCGCGAGCAGGCCGCCGAGGTGGAGCGGCGGGCCGCCAGGATGGACGAGCGGGAGCGGATGCACACCGAGGAGGTGGAGCGGCTCGCCGAGCGGGAGCGGCAGCTCACCGCGGCCAGTGCGGCGTTGGCGGCGCGCGAGTCGGCGCTGGCGCAGCGGGAGGAGGCGCTGGCCGAGGCCGAGGAGCAGCGCCGCCGGGAGTTGGAGCGGATCGCCGGCCTCACCGCCGAGGCGGCCCGTACCGAACTGGTCGAGGTGATCGAGACCCAGGCCAAGCGGGAGGCGGCGATCCTGGTCCGGGAGATCGAGTCCGAGGCCCGGGGCACCGCCGAACACCGGGCCCGGCACATCGTGGTCGACGCGATCCAGCGGGTGGCCAGCGAGCAGACCGCGGAGAGCGTGGTCAGTGTGCTGCACCTGCCCGGTGACGAGATGAAGGGGCGGATCATCGGCCGGGAGGGGCGCAACATCCGCGCCTTCGAGTCGGTCACCGGGGTCAACCTGATCATCGACGACACCCCCGAGGCGGTGCTGCTCTCCTGCTTCGACCCGGTCCGTCGCGAGGTCGGCCGGCTCACCCTGGAGAAGCTGGTGCTGGACGGTCGGATCCATCCGCACCGGATCGAGGAGGTCCACGACCTGGCCCGGCACGAGGTGGACCAGCTCTGCCAACGGGCCGCCGAGGACGCCCTGGTCGAGGTGGGCATCACCGAGATCCATCCCGAGCTGGTCGCCCTGCTCGGTCGGCTGCGCTACCGGACGTCGTACGGGCAGAACGTGCTCAAGCATCTGGTGGAGACCGCGCACATCGCCGGGATCATGGCCGCCGAGCTGCGGTTGGACATACCGACGATCAAGCGGTGCGCGTTCCTGCACGACATCGGCAAGGCGCTTACCCACGAGGTGGAGGGCAGCCACGCCATCATCGGCGCCGATCTGGCCCGAAAGTACGGCGAGACCGAGGACGTCGTGCACGCTATCGAAGCGCATCACAACGAGGTGCAGCCGCAGACCATCGAGGCGGTGCTCACCCAGGCCTCGGACGCCTGCTCGGGTGGCCGGCCCGGAGCGCGGCGGGAGAGTCTGGAGGCGTACGTCAACCGGTTGGAGCGGATCGAGGAGATCGCGGCCGGCAAGCTCGGGGTGGAGAAGGTCTTCGCCATGCAGGCGGGCCGGGAGATCCGGGTGATGGTCAAGCCGGACGACGTCGACGACATCGGTGCGGCGGTGCTGGCCCGCGACGTGGCCAAGCAGATCGAGGAGGAGCTGACCTACCCGGGTCAGATCCGGGTGACGGTGGTCCGCGAGTCCCGGGTCACCGAGATCGCCCGCTGAGCCGCAACCCGAGCCCGAGCCGGAGCCCGAGCGGGAGGGGGAGCCCGAGTAGGAGCCCGAGCCGGAGCCCGAGCCCGAGCCCGAGCGGGAGGGGGAGGGGGAGGGGGAGCCGGAGCCCGAGCGGGAGGGGGAGCCCGAGTGGGAGCAACGCGACGGGCTGGTGAGACGACGAAGGGCTGTCCCCCTGACGGGGCAGCCCTTCCTGCCGTCCAGCTGACCGACGAACCGGCGCGGGGCGGGTACGGGTCAGCCGACCCGTTCGACCACGGCCCGCCGGATGACGAACTTGCCCGCCTCCCGGACCTGCTCGTACGCCGCGTCGTTGAGCAGCACGCAGCTGCCCGACGGGCTGGTCACGGTCACCGTGATGCTCTTGCCGTTGTCCAGGTTGGTCACCTTGAGCCGGGTGCCGACCGGGAAGGTGCCGCTGGACGCGGCCGGCCCGGCCGCCTCGTTGAACAGGGTGACGGTGGAGCCCGCGCAGACCACCTCGCCGGCCCCGGTCCCGTCGCCGGCGTCCCCGCCGCCGGTCTCGGCCGGGGGCTGCTGACCGGGGGCGGCCGCTGGCGGAGCTGCCGCGGGCGGGGTCGCCGCCGGTGGGGCCGTCGGGGCGTCCACCCGGACCTCGGCGGTGCAGCCGGCGGTGGCGCGGCGCTGTTGGAGCAGGTCCACCACTGCCTGCCGGTTGGCGATCCGGTCGGCGGAGAGGGCGTCCGGGTTGGCCCGCTGGTCGGCGATGAAGGTCAGGTTGTTGCGCAGCGCGGTGTCCAGGCCGGCGCAGTTCTCGCCGGCGTTGCCCAGCCCCGTGCCGACGACCAACGCGCCGCCGAGCAGGGTGGCCGCCGCCGCACCCAGCAGGACCTTTCGCGTCCGACCGGTCGTTCCGCCTCGCCCGTGCATGCCTCGCTCCTCTGTTCGGATACCCGACGATGGGTACGGCGGAGAGCGCGGCACGGATCGGCTCGGGACCCCACATTCTTCCGTTGAGGTCGCGCAAGGTGGTCGGTGGAGCGCTGGCGGAGGTAGCCAACAGGTACCGGCAGCCCACCCACCCACCGTGACCCGCCCGCCCACCCACCCACCGTGACCCGCCCACCCACCCACCCGCCGTGACTCACCTGTCGGACGTGCGGCCGATGGCTTTGGGGAGATCTGTGGTCGCCCTGGCGACCACAGATCTCCCCAAAGCCGCGGGGCCACTTGTCAGCGGCGCTGGCGTCACCAGCCGCTGAAGGCGACGAGGAAGGCGAGCCCGAGGCCACCGAGGACGACGAGGTAGCCGGCGCCGATGAAGATGGCCCGGCGGTGCCGGAGCGGGAACGGCAGGAAGCCGACCAGCGCCAGCAGCACCCCGAGCACGGCTCCGCCGAAGGGGGCGCCGAGCATCACGAGGTGGCCGAACGCGTTGCAGACCAGCAGCCCCTCGGTGCCCGACGCGCCGCAGCCGGCGGCAGCCATCGGGAGGAACATCGCCACCAGGGCCACGACGAGGGCGACCACCACCAGCAGCACCGTGGCCAGGATGGCGCTGACCGTGGCCGCCGTACCGCCCCGGCGGGGCTGCGCCGCCGTACCGCCCCGGCGGGGCTGCGCCGCCGTACCGCCCCGGCGGGGCTGCGCCGCCGTACCGCCCCGGCGGGGCTGCGCCGCCGTACCGCCCCGGCGGGGCTGCGCCGCCGTACCGCCCCGGCGGGGCTGCGCCGCCGTACCGCCCCGGCGGGGCTGCGCCGCCCGATTCGCGACGCCCTGCGGGCCGCCCGCGATCACCATGCTGTGCCTCCTGTCGTCGCCCCGGCTCCACCGGTCACCGCAGGCTCGACAGGTGACACACCACGGTCGGGGCGACGGACGTGACGCGGGCACCACGGCTCGCCGCCGCCCGCACCGCCCGGGGTGCGGGCCTGAGACTAACCGCCGTGGGGCTGCGGCGGGTCGGCCGAGGAGGTCGACAGTGTCCGCCGCTCGGCCGGCCGGCGACAACCGTCGACGCCGGGAGCTGGACGGCCGTACCGGGAAACAGATCAGGGGCCGTGCCCGCCGAGTAGTCGGCGGGCACGGCCCCTGTTGACGTTGAGTCCGAGCCGGCGTCGGGCCGTACACCGGCCTAGGTCTTGGAGTCCTGGCCGAGGGTGGCGGCGGCGAGGGCGGGCGGCGGTGCCGCGTCCGGAGTGTCGGCGGTCCGACGGCCCCGGGCGAGTCGGTGCTGGACGTACTGGGCCAGCTTGGACAGCGAGTAGTTGACCACGATGAACAGCACGCCGATGACGACGTAGACCTGGATCGGGTTGTCCAGCACACCGATGATCTGCTTGCCGATGTTCAGGGTCTCCTCGAAGCTGATGATGAAGCCCAGCGAGGTGTCCTTGAGCACCACCACGAGCTGGCTGATCAGCGCCGGCAGCATGATCCGGAACGCCTGTGGCAGCAGGATCAGCCGGGTGGTCTGCAGCGGCGACAGGCCGACCGCCGCGGCGGCCTCGCGCTGGCCGCCGGGCAGACCCTCCATGCCGGAGCGCAGGATCTCGGCGATGACCACCGAGTTGTAGATGGTCAGGCCGATGACCAGGTACGTCAGGGTGCTCAGCGAGATGCCGAACTCGGGGAAGCCGCGGGCGACGAAGAAGATGGTGAGCACCACCGGCAGGCCCCGGAACACCTCCACACAGATCCGGGTGATCGCCGACAGCAGTAGGCTCAGCCCGCGCAGCAGGTAGGAGACGGGCTGGGCGAAGCCGGTGAACCGTCGGGCGGCCAGGCTCTTGAGTTGGATCCGCAGGACCGCCAGGGCGGTGCCGACGACCAGGGAGGCGACGATGGCCAGTGCCGCGGCGGTCAGGGTGTTCTTGAAGCCGACCCCGATCCGGTCCCAGACCTGGGAGAAGTTCTCGTTGGAGGGGTCGATCAGCGGCCCCCACAGCTCCATCGAGAACTGGCCCTTGTCGTCCAGCGGGCGGTAGATCAGGAGGTACGCGACGGCCAGCAGCAGCACGGTGGCCACGACGCTGCCGATCAGGGTGAGCCGGCGCTGGCGGGGGCCGGGTACGTCGTACAGGACGCTCTGCTGACTCATCGGGCCACCGCCTGTCGCTTCTCGATCCGGTCGAGCAGGGCGCCGAGCGGCACGGTCATGATCAGGTATCCGATCGAGATGCCGATGGCCACCGGGATGAAGGCCTGGCCCTCGGCGGAGGTGAGCTGGTCGGCCGACTGGGACAGGTCACCGACGACACCGAAGAAGCCGGCCAGCGCCGAGTTCTTGATCATGGCGATGATGACCGAGCCGAGCGGCACGATCGAGGCCTTCCAGGACTGCGGCAGGACGACGTACCGCAGGTTCTGGCCGAAGGTGAGGCCGAGCGACCGGGCGGCCTCGGCCTGCCCGGCGGGCACGGCGTTGACGCCCGAGCGCAGCGCCTCACAGACGAACGCGGCGGTGTAGAGCACCAGCGCGACCAGCGCGAACCGGAAGTACGGCAGGTCCGTGCCGAGTCGGCTGAACAGCGAGTCCAGCAGCGGGATGCGGAGGAAGTCCGCGTTGGAACCGAGTGCCGGCAGGCCGAAGGCGGCGAAGAACCACACGACGGTCAGGGGCAGGTTCCGGAAGATGTTGACGTAGGCGGTGCCGACCGCCCGCAGTGGTGGCACCGGGGAGATCCGCAGGATCGCCAGGACGGCACCCAGAACCAGGGCACCGACCGCGGCGAGTACGCAGATCTGGAGGGTGAGCCAGAAACCACCCGCGAAGACGTCGAACCTGTCGATGAGCACATTCACGGGCCGGACTTCCTCCCCACCCTCCAGACCAACGGATCAGATCAGTAGCGGTTCACGGCCGGGGCTTCGCCCAGCTCGGCGCCGAACTTGCCGGCGGTGTCGTCCCAGGCCTTCTTCCAGCTGCCGTCGCCGTACGCCTTCTCCAGCGTGTCGTTGATGAAGGCACGGAAGTCGGTGTCCTCCTTCTTCACCCCGATGCCGTACGGCTCCTTGGTGAAGTTTTCGCCGGCGAGCTGGAAGGCGTTCTCGTCCTTGGCGATGTAGCCGAGCAGGATGACGTTGTCGGTGGTGACGGCGTCGACCTGGCCGCCGGTGAGGGCGTCGCGGCACTTGTCGTAGGTGTCGAAGAGCACCAGCTGCGAGCCGACGTCCTTGACGTACTTCTTGATCTCCTCGGCCGGCGTGGAGCCGGTGACCGAGCAGACCTTCTTGGCGCCGTCCTTGAAGGAGTCCGGGCCGGTGATCGAGGTGTCGCCCTTCTTGACCATGATGTTCTGGCCGGCCTCGTAGTACGGCCCGGCGAAGGCGATGCGCTCCTTGCGGGTGTCGTTGATCGTGTACGTCGCCGCGACCAGGTCGACGGTGCCGTTGACGATCACGTCCTCGCGGACCTTGGAGGGGGCCTCGACCCACTCGATCTTGTCCTCGGGGATGCCGAGTTCCTTGACGATGATCTTCGCAACCTCGACGTCGAAGCCCTCCGGGTCACCGGAGAGGCCCTTCTGACCGAAGCCGGGCTGGTCGAACTTGGTGCCGATCTTGATGGCCTGGGCCTTGTTCAGCCGCTCCATCGTGCTACCGGCGGCGAACGACTTGCTGCCCGCGCCGGTACCCTCCTCGGCATCGTCGCCGCCACATGCGGCCATTCCCAGCGCCAGGGTGGCTGCCGCCGCGAGCGCCGCAACGCGCTTGATACGCATACACTTCTCCTTCTCGACAGAGCCCACCGGGGGCGGCGCGCTCCACAACAGACACAACTAGTGCGTCAGGATCTTCGACAGGAAGTCCTTGGCCCGCTCGCTGCGGGGGTTGGCGAAGAACTCGTTCGGCTCGGCGTCCTCTACGAGCCGGCCGTCGGCCATGAAGATGACCCGGTTCGCCGCGTGCCGGGCGAAGCCCATCTCGTGGGTGACCACGACCATGGTCATGCCCTCCCGGGCCAGCGAGGTCATCACGTCCAGCACCTCGCCGACCATCTCCGGGTCCAGCGCGCTGGTCGGCTCGTCGAAGAGCATCGCCTTGGGCTGCATGGCCAACGCCCGGGCGATCGCCGCCCGCTGCTGCTGGCCACCGGAGAGCTGGGCGGGGAACTTGTCGGCCTGGTTGGCGATGCCTACCCGGTCGAGCAGGGCCAGACCCCGCTCGCGGGCGGCGGCCGGCTTCTCCTTGCGGACCTTGATCGGACCGAGGGTGACGTTCTCCAGGATGGTCTTGTGCGCGAAGAGGTTGAACGACTGGAAGACCATGCCGACCTCGCTGCGCAGTTTCGCCAGCGCCTTGCCCTCGGCGGGCAGCGGCTGCCCGTCGAAGGTGATGGTGCCCGAGTCGATCGGCTCCAGCCGGTTGATCGCCCGGCACAGGGTCGACTTGCCGGAGCCGGAGGGGCCGATCACGACCACCACCTCGCCCCGGCCGACCGAGAGCGCGACGTCCTGCAGCACGTGCAGCGGCCCGAAGTGCTTGTTGACCCCGTCCAGCACGATGAGCGGTTCGCCCGTCGTCACGTCGTTCACCGTCCTGTCGTCACGCCGATCCGGGGTCGGATGAACCCCCGGTGCGGCAACTGTAGGCGGGGTGACGTGGCGCAACGCAACTCAGATGGTCACGAGGGTGTAACACCGGTCCGTAACCGTGTCGGGAATCCGAATTACCGTCGCCGAAGGGCCGGTTCCGGGCCGCCGTAAGGCCTTTCGGTGGCGAGGGACACCCGGCCGGGGAGATCATGGCCGGATGACCGAACCGGTACGACTGACCCGGTACGCCCGCGGCGGCGGCTGCGCCTGCAAGATCCCTCCCGGAGAGCTGGAGGCGATGGTGGCCGGTCTCGGCCCGCCCAGCGGCACCGCCGAACTGCTGGTCGGCCTGGACCACGGCGACGACGCGGCGGTGGTCCGCCTCGACGCACGCACCGGCCTGGTCAGCACCGCCGACTTCTTCACCCCGGTGGTGGACGATCCGTACGACTGGGGACGGATCGCCGCGGCGAACGCGCTGTCGGACGTCTACGCGATGGGCGGCACCCCGCTGCTCGCGCTCAACCTGCTCTGCTGGCCGCGTGAGCTGCTGCCGGTGGAGCTGGCCGCCGAGGTGCTGCGCGGCGGGCAGGACGTGGCCCGGCTGGCCGGTTGCCACCTGGCCGGCGGGCACAGCGTCGACGACGACGGACCCAAGTACGGCCTGGCGGTGACCGGGACGGTCCGCCCCGAGGAGCTGATCACCCTGGACGCCGGGCGGGCGGGGGTGCCGCTGTCGTTGACCAAGCCGCTCGGGGTGGGGGTGCTCAACACCCGGCACAAGGCCACCGGTGAGGTCTTCCCGGAGGCGGTCGCCACGATGAGCACCCTGAACCGGGACGCGGCGCGGGCGGCGGTGGACGCCGGGATCCGCTGCGGCACCGACGTGACCGGTTTCGGGCTGTTGGGGCACGCCGCGAAGCTGGCCCGGGCCAGCCGGCTGACGGTCGCCATCGACGTGGCCCGGGTGCCGTACCTGTCCGGGGCGGCCGAGGCGCTGCGTGACGGGTACGTCAGCGGCGGCACCCGGCGCAACCTGGAGTGGGTGACCCCCTGGACCGACGTGGGGCCGACCGACGAGGCCCAGCGGCTGCTGCTGGCCGACGCCCAGACCTCGGGCGGGCTGCTGGTCGCCGGGGAACTGCCCGGCGCACCCGTGGTGGGCGAGCTGCTGCCCCGCGGCGAACACCTGCTGGTGCTGCGCTGAGCCGCACGCCACCGGAGCCGATAAACTGTCATCTTCCGGTCACTCACTGGAAGGGCTCCGATGGAAATTTTGCCCATAATGGTCACAGACCGGTAACTTGCCCCCGGTTCGGGTGAAATGCCGCGCACCATCGTCAGTAAGGCCCGATCCGGAGGCCGGTGGGGACGAGCACAGCGAGGAGGTGGCATGACCGAGCTGTGGAACTGGAGAATCGAGCGGGTCCGCCCGGTGGAGGTCTATCCGGCGTTGGCCGAGGCGCTCGGCCGGGTGGTGATGCCGTTGGCGGTGGCGGATCCGGCCCGGCTGCCCACGTACGCGGTGATCTGCGACGTCTGGGAGGCGCCGGGTGAGTTCGGCACCATCGTGGACTGCTACGGGGTGCCCGAGCAGCTCTCCGAGCAGACCTGCATCGCCGCCCTGGCCCGGCTGCTGGGCCGCAACTGCCTGCTGCGCGACGACACCCTGGACGCCGGGCGGCACCTGCTCGTCGCGCCGGACGGCACGATCCGCCCGGTGCACTTCGAGCTGACCGAGACCGACGACGGCGAGGTGCTGCGCGGCCAGCGCCTCTGCACCGAGGCCGACCCGGGCTGCCGGGGCTGGTCCCGGTGCCACCGCTCACGCTGGACCCCCGACTCGGTGCGCCCCGCTCCCGCCGCCGCCTGACCCCCGCCAGCAGGTGCCCCCCGGCCGCCTTGGTCAGGGGGCGCCGCCCCTACCGGCGGACCACCAGGTCGGCCAGGAGGGTGCGGGTGGCGGCGGCGACCGCGGCGACCGCCGCGTCGAAGGCGGCGGCGTTGTGGGCGGCGGGGGCCCGGAAACCGGAGATCTTGCGGACGTACTGCAGGGCGGCGGCGTCGACGTCCGCCGGGGTCACCTCCGGCGTGTACGGCTCACGCAGGGTCTTGATGCTGCGGCACACGGTCTCCTCCTCGCCTCGTGCCGAACCCGGCCGACACCTGCGGTGGCGCGACCCGGCACCGACAGTGAGGGTAGTCGACCCCCACCTGCGCACCCGGTGCGCCGCCGGGCGCGGGCGGCGGCCGGGCGGGCCGCTACCCTGGTAGCCCGAGGGAAAGGGGCGCTACCGAGGTGGCGAAGACCTACAACGTCGTGACGTACGGCTGCCAGATGAACGTGCACGACTCCGAACGCATCTCCGGCCTGCTGGAGCAGGCCGGCTACGTGCGGATGGGCACCGGGGACGAGCACCCGGACGTGCTGGTCTTCAACACCTGCGCGGTGCGCGAGAACGCCGACAACCGGCTCTACGGCAACCTCGGCCACCTGCGCCCGGTCAAGACCCGCAAGCCCGGGATGCAGATCGCC
Organism: Micromonospora yangpuensis; assembly: GCF_900091615.1. Taxonomy (NCBI): domain Bacteria; kingdom Bacillati; phylum Actinomycetota; class Actinomycetes; order Micromonosporales; family Micromonosporaceae; genus Micromonospora; species Micromonospora yangpuensis. The sequence goes on from NZ_FMIA01000002.1 coordinate 2,053,623, forward strand.
GTGGGTGGCTGCCTGGCCCAGAAGGACCGCGGCGAGATCGTCCGCAAGGCACCCTGGGTGGACGTGGTCTTCGGCACGCACAACATCGGGTCGCTGCCGGTGCTGCTGGAGCGGGCCCGGCACAACGCCGCCGCCGAGGTGGAGATCCTGGAGTCGCTTGACGTCTTCCCGTCGACCCTGCCGACCCGGCGCGAGTCGACCTACGCCGGCTGGGTGTCGATCTCGGTGGGCTGCAACAACACCTGCACCTTCTGCATCGTGCCGGCGCTGCGCGGCAAGGAGAAGGACCGCCGCCCCGGCGACATCCTGGCCGAGGTGCGCGCCCTGGTCGACACCGGTGTGCTGGAGGTGACCCTGCTCGGCCAGAACGTCAACTCCTACGGCGTGGAGTTCGGCGACCGGTACGCCTTCGGCAAGCTGCTGCGGGCGACCGGTGAGATCGACGGGCTGGAGCGGGTCCGGTTCACCAGCCCGCACCCGAAGGACTTCACCGACGACGTGATCGCCGCGATGGCCGAGACCCCGAACGTCTGCCACTCGTTGCACATGCCGTTGCAGTCCGGCTCCGACGCCGTGCTGCGGGCGATGCGCCGGTCGTACCGGTCGGAGCGGTACCTGGGCATCATCGACCGGGTCCGGGCGGCGATGCCGGACGCGGCGATCACCACCGACATCATCGTCGGGTTCCCCGGCGAGACCGAGGCCGACTTCCAGGCCACCCTCGACGTGGTCCGGGCGGCCCGGTTCTCCTCGGCGTTCACCTTCCAGTACTCCAAGCGCCCCGGCACCCCGGCCGCGACCATGGACGGTCAGCTGCCCAAGCAGGTCGTGCAGGAACGCTACGAGCGGCTGATCGCCTGCGTCGAGGAGATCACCTGGGCGGAGAACCGGAAGCTGGTCGGCCAGACCGTCGAGGTGCTGGTCGCCGTCGGCGAGGGCCGCAAGGACGAGCGGACCGGCCGGATGTCCGGCCGGGCCCGGGACGGCCGCCTGGTCCACTTCGACGTGGGTTCGCTGGCCGGGCAGGTCCGGCCCGGCGACATCGTGCACACCACCGTCACCTACGCCGCCCCGCACCACCTCAACGCCGACGGCGAGCCGGTGTCGCACCGGCGTACCCGGGCCGGCGACGCCGCCGAGGCGGGGCGGGTACCGCGTACCCCCGGGGTGTTGCTGGGCCTGCCGGCGGTGGGCCCGCCGGCCGAGCTGCCGGCACCGACCGCCGGCTGCGCCGCGCACTGACGGGCCGAGCCCTGACGGGCCGGGACCACCGCGCCCACCGAAGGAGCCCTCGTCCCAGCCCGGGACGAGGGCTCCTCTGCTCAGCTGCTCAGCTGGCCTGCTCGGCGAACTGGAGGAACTGGCGCTTCGAGGCCAGCGCCTGCTCGGCCTCCTTGACCCGGCGGGCGTCCCCGGCGGCCTGCGCCCGGGTCAGGCGCTCCTCGGCCTCGGCGACCTGCGCCCGCATCTGGGCCAGCAGCGGGTTGTCCGACGGCGTGGTACGCCGCCACGCCGAGTCCATCACCTCGCGGACCTTGTCGTCGATGGCCCGCATCCGCCGTTCCAGGCCGGCGGCGGCCTCCCGGGGCACCCGACCCGCCTCGTGCCACTGGGCCTGGATGTCGCGCAGCCGGGCCTGGGCGCCCTTGGGGTCACCGTCGATGTCCAGGGCCTCGGCCTCGGCGATCAGGGCCTGCTTGCGTTCGAGGTTGGCCCGCTGCTCGTTGTCGCGCGCCGAGAAGACCTCGCTGCGGCGGGTGAAGAACTCGTCCTGGGCGGCCCGGAACCGTTCCCAGAGCTTCTGCTCGGCCTCCTTGGAGGCGCGCGGCGCGGCCTTCCACTGTGCCATCAGCTCCTTGAGCTGGTTGGCGGTGGCCGCCCAGTCGGTGGACTCCTTGAGCTTCTCGGCCTCGCCGACCAGCTCCTCCTTGACCGACTGCGCCTGCTTGCGCTGGGAGTCCAGGGTGGCGAAGTGGGCGCCCCGGCGCCGGGTGAAGCCGTCCCGGGCGGTGGCGAACCGCTTCCACAGCTCGCCGTCGGTCTTTTTGTCGACGCCCCGGATCGACTTCCACTCGTCGAGGATCTCCTTGAGACGGTCGCCGGCAGACTTCCACCCGGTCGCCTCGGCGGCCAGCTGCTCGGCCTCCTCCACCAGGGCGGTCTTGCGGGCGAGTGCCTCGACCCGGGCGGCGTCGCGGGCGGCCCGGGCCTCGCCGGCCTTCTCCTCGGCGACCGTGGCGAGCTTGTCCAGGCGGGCGGCGAGTGCGTCGATGTCGCCCACGACGTGCGCCTCGGCGAGCGATCCGCGGATCCGGCGGATCGTGGTCAGCGAGTGCCCGGCGTCGGCGGCGCCCGAGTTGAGCCGGGCCTCGGTCAGGTCGACCTCGGTCACCAGGTCGGCGAAGCGGCGGGCGAAGTGGGCGAGACCCTCCTCGGGTGCCCCCGCCTGCCAGGATCCGACCACTCGTTCACCGTCGGCCGTCTTGACGTAAACGGTGCCGTCCGCGTCCACCCGTCCGAAGGCAGTCCAGTCGCTCATGTGCCCATCCTCGTTCTCCCGGCGTCGTCGGGTCGGGACCCGCGATCGCCGCCACGGCGCAGCAAGTTACTTCCGGCATTGTCACAGGTCTGCCCGGGTCCGCGTCGAGCGCCTATCGCCGACCGTGACCATACGGTGTCCTACCGAACGGTGGGGTTCGGGGCGATCCGGGCGGTCGTCCGTCGCGTCGTCGTTACCGTACAATGTACGACAGCGCCGCGTCGGTGGCGCCCGAAGGAGGACCCAGATGACCCAGAGCCAGCCCCGGACCAGCACCCCACCGGCCGATGCCGGGTTCGTGCCCGGCCCCGAGGACCTCGCCGCCATCGACGAATGGTTCCGCCGGTACGACGCCCTCGCCGCCGCCGGTGACGTGGCGGGCACCGCGGACCTGGCCCTGTTCCCGTTGAACACGGTCACCGACGACGCCGCCGGCCAGGCCTCCGCCCAGCAGCTCGACCGGGCGGCCTACCTGGAGATGATGGGCGGTGTGCTCGGCGGCCCGGCCGACCTGCAGATGGAGTCCACCCGCACCCCGCACTTCCTCACCGGCAGCCTGGTGGTGGTGCTCACCGACGCCCAGTTCACCATCGACGGCCAGCGGCAGCGGGTGCGCTACGCCGACGTGCTGGTGAAGGTGGACGGCCAGTGGCGCTTCCAGACCATGGTGCAGGGCGGCTGGGGCGACCACGCCGGCTGAACCGTCGACCACCGGGCCCGGCACGCGCACCGCCGCCGGGCCGCTACGGTGGCCTCGTGCCCCTGGTCGCCGCCGCCGTCTGTCCCCACCCGCCGCTGCTCGTACCCGAGCTCGCCGGTGCCGCCGCCCCGGAGCTGGCCGACCTGCGGGCCGCCTGCGACGCGGCCGTCACCGGCCTGCTCGACCACGCGCCGGAGCAGGTCCTGCTGGTCGGTGGCGGACCGGAGACCACCCGGTTCTCCACCGCCGACTACGGGTCACTGCGCGGGTACGGCCTCGACCGGTACGTCCAGCTCTGGAAGGTCAACTGTGCCGGTGGGGGGCGGCTGCCGCTGAGCCTGACCATCGGGGCCTGGCTGCTGCACCGGGCCCGCACCGGGCTGCCCCGCTTCGCCGAGGCGGTCGCCGTCGACGCCGCCCCCGACCGGTGTGCCGCGCTCGGCGCGGAACTGGCCGCCCGGGCCGAGCCCCGCACCGCGCTGCTGGTGCTGGGCGACGGCACCGCCTGCCGGGGCACCGGCGCGCCCGGCTACGACGATCCGGGAGCCCAGCCGTACGACGAAGGGGTCGCCGCGGCCCTGGCCGGCGCGGACAGCGACGCCCTGCTCGACCTGGACCCGGCGCTGTCGACGCGGCTGAAGGCCGCCGGCCGGGCCCCCTGGCAGGTGCTCGCCGGGGCGGTCCGGGCCACCGGCGTGCCCTGGCGTGGCGAGCTGCGCCACCACACGGCGCCCTACGGCGTCGGCTACCTCGTGGCCAGCTGGGAGCCGGCGTGACCGGCGGCCAGGTGGGAGCCGGCGTGACCGGCGGCCAGGTGGTGGCGGTGGTGGGGCCCACCTGCGCCGGCAAGTCCGCGTTGAGTCTCGCCCTGGCCCACACCCTCGGCGGCGAGGTGGTCAACGCCGACTCGATGCAGCTCTACCGGGGCCTGGACATCGGCACCGCGAAGCTGACCCCGGCCGAACGGGACGGGGTGCCGCACCACCTGCTGGACATCTGGGAGGTCACCGAGCCGGCCAGCGTGGCCGAGTACCAACGGCTGGCCCGCGCGGCGATCGACGACATCCTGGCCCGGGGGAGGGTGCCGCTGCTGGTCGGCGGCTCCGGCCTGTACGTGCGCGCGGTGCTGGAGCGCTTCGAGTTCCCCGGCACCGACGCGGCGCTGCGCCAGCGGCTGGAGGCGGAGCTGGCCGCCGTCGGCCCGGCGCCGCTGTACGAGCGGCTGCGGGCGAGCGATCCGGCGGCCGCCGCCAGCATCCTGCCCGGCAACGGCCGGCGGATCGTGCGGGCCCTGGAGGTGATCGAGCTGACCGGCGCGCCCTTCACCGCCGCGCTGCCCGAGCCCACGCCCTACTACCCGGCGGTGCAGCTCGGGGTGGACCTGGACACCACGGCCCTGGACGAGCGGCTCGCGGTACGCCTCGACCGGATGTGGGCCGACGGCCTGGTCGCCGAGACCCGGGACCTGGTCGGCCGGGGCCTGCCCGAGGGACGTACCGCCAGCCGGGCGCTCGGCTACCAGCAGGTGCTGCGCTTCCTGGCCGGCGGCTCCACCGAGACCGAGGCGTACGACGACACGCTGCGCGCGACCCGCCGCTTCGTGCGCCGGCAGCGCTCCTGGTTCCGTCGGGACCCCCGGATCACCTGGCTGGACGCGGCGTCGCCGAGCCTGGTCGCCGATGCGCTGCGGGTCGTGGCCGACCATGGGCGATGATGGGGCCGTGGAGTTCACCAAGGGGCACGGCACCGGCAACGACTTCGTCATCCTGCCCGACCCGGACGGCCGGCTGGAACTGACCGCCGACCTGGTCGCCGCGCTCTGCGACCGGCGACGCGGGCTCGGCGCGGACGGCGTGCTGCGGGTGGTCCGGGCGGCGAAACACCCCGAGGGGGCCGGTCAGGCCGGCGAGGCCGAGTGGTTCATGGACTACTGGAACGCCGACGGTTCCTTCGCCGAGATGTGCGGCAACGGGGCCCGGGTCTTCGTCCGCTACCTGACCGAGACCGGGCTGGCCGCCCCGACCGGCCGGATCCTGCCGGTGGCCACCCGGGCCGGCGTCGTGCGCGCCCGGGTCGGGCCGGAGACCATCGCGGTCGAGATGCGCCGCCCCACCCTCACCGGCAGCTCCACCGCCGTCCTCGACGGGCTACGGCTGACCGGTACGGCCGTGGACGTGGGCAACCCGCACCTGGTCTGCGCGTTGCCCGCCGGCGTCGACCTCGCCGCGCTGGACCTCACCCGGGCGCCGGAGTACGACGCCACGGTCTTCCCGAGCGGGGTGAACGTCGAGTTCAGCACGCCGGCGGAGCCGGTCGGAGACGCCGACGGGCACGTCCTGATGCGGGTCTACGAGCGCGGCTCGGCCGAGACGCTCTCCTGCGGCACCGGGGCCTGCGCGGTCGGCGCGGTGGCGTTGCGCGACGCCGGCCGGGACACCGGCACGGTCGTCGTCGACGTCCCCGGCGGCCGGCTCACCGTCACCGTCGCCGAGGACTCCTGCTGGCTCGCCGGCCCGGCCGTGCTGGTCGCCACCGGCACCCTCACCGCGCACCGCCCCTGACCGCACACCGCCCGACCTGTCGAAAGGGGTCGGGCGGGTGTCCGTGCGGAGCGGGGCGGTCAGGGGGTGGCGGAGGCGCTGGCGGCGACCTCCGGCAGGTCGGCGGGGCCGGAGTCGGCGGCGGGGGTGGCGGTCGGCGCCGAGGCCGGGTTCTGCGCGGCGGCGCGCACCGCCGCCGCGACCGCCGGGGCGACCCGGGCGTCGAAGACGCTGGGCACGATGACCGTCGGGTTGATCTTCTCGGCGCCCACCACGTCGGCGATGGCCCGAGCGGCGGCGATCGCCATCTCCTCGGTGAACTCCTCGGCGTGCGCGTCCAGCATGCCGCGGAACACGCCCGGGAAGGCGAGCACGTTGTTGATCTGGTTCGGCTGGTCGGACCGGCCGGTGGCGACCACCGCGGCGTGCTTGCGCGCCTCCCGGGGGTCCACCTCCGGGTCGGGGTTGGCCAGCGCGAAGACGATCGCGTCGTCGGCCATCGTGGCGATGTCGTCGCCGGTGAGCAGGTTCGGCGCGCTCACCCCGATGAAGACGTCCGCGCCGCGTACCGCCCCGGCCAGGTCGCCGTCGTAGTTGCCGGCGTTGGTGTTGTCGGCCAGCCACTGCCAGGCCGAGTTGAGCCCGGTCAGCCCACGGTGCAGGGCACCCTGCCGGTCGTACGCGATGATGTCGCCCACACCCTGACGCAGCAGCAGCTTCATGATCGCGGTGCCGGCCGCGCCGGCGCCCGAGACCACCACCCGGACGTCGCTGAGCTTCTTGCCCACCACCCGCAGCGCGTTGGTCAACGCGGCCAGCACGCAGATCGCCGTGCCGTGCTGGTCGTCGTGGAAGACCGGGATGTCCAGCGCCTCCCGCAGCCGGGCCTCGATCTCGAAGCAGCGCGGCGCGGCGATGTCCTCCAGGTTGATCCCGCCGTACGCGGGCGCGATCGCCTTGACGATCGAGACGATCTCGTCGGTGTCCTGGGTGTCCAGCACCACCGGCCAGGCGTCCACCCCACCGAAGCGCTTGAAGAGCGCGGCCTTGCCCTCCATCACCGGCAGCGACGCGGCCGGCCCCAGGTTGCCCAGGCCGAGCACGGCCGAACCGTCGCTGACCACGGCGACCGTGTTGCGCTTGATGGTCAGCCGCCGGGCGTCCGACGGGTTCTCCGCGATCGCCATGCAGACCCGGGCCACCCCCGGCGTGTACGCCCGGGACAGCTCGTCCCGGTTGCGCAGCGCGACCTTCGGGCTCACCTCGATCTTGCCGCCCAGGTGCAGCAGGAACGTCCGGTCGGAGACCTTGCGGACGTCCACCCCGTCCAACGCGGTCAGCGCGCCGACCACCTGGTCGGCGTGGGTGGCGTCGGCGGTGTCACAGGTCAGGTCGACGATCACGTTGGTCGGGTCGGAGTCGACCACGTCGAGCGCGGTGACGATCGCCCCCGCCTCACCGACGCAGGTGGTCAACCGGCCGATCGCAGAGGCGTCCGCGGTCACCGCGATCCGGATGGTGATCGAGAACCCGGCACTCGGAAGTCGGGTGATGGCCACGGGATTTGCCTCCGTCAACGCTGATCGGCCGGTCATATGTTCGCAGGCATTTCTACTCGCCCACCGAGGTCGGTCGGCATTCGCCCCCGGATTTTCGGCCCGCGAACCCCGGCTCGGCGGGTCCGGATCGCCCGTCCGGCGGCCCCGTGCCGACGGTGCGACCGCCCCGCGTCCCCGCCGGGCCGGGCATATTGCGGGTGCGGGTGACGTTGACCCGTGTCAGGATTACTCGGTAAGGAACAGAACGGACAGGAGAACGGCTTGCCAGACCAGGACACCTTCGCTCCCAACTCCGACGAGGAGTTCGACGCCACCACCGGTGAGCTGGAGTTGTCGGAGCGGCAGGCGCTCCGGCGCGTCCCCGGCCTCTCCACCGAGCTCACCGACATCACCGAGGTCGAGTACCGCCAGCTGCGGCTGGAGCGGGTGGTCCTGGTGGGCGTCTGGACCGAAGGCTCGCTCACCGACGCCGAGAACTCGCTCACCGAGCTCGCCGCGCTGGCCGAGACCGCCGGATCGCAGGTCCTGGAGGGGCTGATCCAGCGGCGCAACCGGCCCGACCCGGCCACCTACATCGGCCGGGGCAAGGTCGACGACCTCGGGGCCGTGGTGCTCTCCAGCGGCGCCGACACGGTGATCTGCGACGGTGAGCTCTCCCCGTCCCAGCTGCGCAACCTGGAACAGCGGATCAAGGTCAAGGTGGTCGACCGGACGGCGCTGATCCTTGACATCTTCGCCCAGCACGCCAAGAGCAAGGAGGGCAAGGCGCAGGTCGAGCTGGCCCAGCTGGAATACCTGCTGCCCCGGCTGCGCGGCTGGGGTGAGGCGCTGTCCCGGCAGACCGGTGGTTCCGGTCGCGGCGGCGGTGCCGGCGGCGGCGTGGGTCTGCGTGGCCCCGGTGAGACCAAGCTGGAGACCGACCGGCGGCGGATCCGCCACCGCATCGCCCGGCTGCGCCGCGAGATCAAGGGCATGAAGACGGTACGCCAGACCAAGCGCGCCCGCCGGGCCCGCAACGCCGTGCCGGCCGTGGCCATCGCCGGCTACACCAACGCGGGCAAGTCCAGCCTGCTCAACCGGCTCACCGGTGCCGGGGTGCTGGTGGAGGACGCGCTCTTCGCCACCCTGGACCCGACCACCCGACGGGCCACCGCCAGCGACGGCCGGCTCTACACCCTCTCCGACACGGTCGGCTTCGTCCGGCACCTGCCGCACCAGATCGTCGAGGCGTTCCGCTCGACGCTGGAGGAGGTCGCCGACGCCGACCTGGTGGTGCACGTGGTCGACGGTGCCCACCCCGATCCGGAGGAGCAGGTCCGGGCGGTCCGGGAGGTGCTCGCCGAGGTGGGCGCGGACCGCCTGCCCGAGCTGCTGGTGGTCAACAAGGTCGACACCGCCGACGAGGAGACGCTGCTGCGGCTCAAGCGCCGCTGGCCGGACGCCGTCTTCGTCTCCGCCCACAGCGGGCGGGGGATCGAGGGGCTGCGGCAGACCATCGAGAGCCGGCTGCCCAGCCCGGCCGTGGAGGTCCGCGCGGTGCTGCCGTACGACCGGGGTGACCTGGTGGCGCGGGTGCACCGCACCGGCGAGGTGCTGAGCACCGCCCACCTGCCCGAGGGCACCCTGCTGCACGTACGGGTGGCCGAGGATCTCGCCGCCGAGTTGGCGCCGTACCGCACCGAACCGCAGCAGGCGGTTACCCAGAGTCGCTGACCCCGGCGTAACCCACATGGTGAATGAGGCATGCGACACTGACGTCATGCACCGCGCTGTCTCCTCGGTCACGGTTGCCCTCGGCCTGTTCGGGCTGACCGTGGCGTTCTCCGGCACGGCCACGGCCGCGCCCGCCCCGCAGCCCAAACCGGAGCCGGGCAAGAAGCGGTGCGCCATCACCGACCCACGGCTACGTGAGGTCTCCGGCCTGGTGGCCACCAAGAGCGGCTACATCGTGGTCAACGACGGCACCGAGGTCGAGGAGCGCAAGCGCGTCTTCTACCTCGACACCAAGTGCCAGGTGACCAAGGCGGTCGCCTACACCCAGCAGGGGCCGTTCGACACCGAGGACCTCGCGCTCTCGCCCGACGGCAAGACGCTCTGGATCGCCGACACCGGTGACAACATCACCAGCCGGGAGCGCCGGGAGCGGGTGGCGGTGTGGACCATGCCGGTCGACGGCTCCAAACGACCGGTGCTGCACCGCCTCTCCTACCCCGAGCGCAAGCCGCACGACGCCGAGGCGTTGCTGATCGGCCCGGACAACCTGCCGTTGGTCATCACCAAGGAGCTCAACGGCAAGTCGCAGATCTTCACCCCCACCGGGCCGCTGCGGTCCGGGGACACCGAGCCGGTGCCGATGAAGAAGGTCGGCGAGGTCACCGTCCCGAAGACCACCACGGAGAACCCGCTCAACAGCATCGGCCGGCAGACGGTCACCGGGGCCGCCCGCGCGCCCGACGGCAGCCGGGTGGTGCTGCGCACGTACGCCGACGCCTTCGAGTTCGACGTCGCCGACGGCGACGTCCTCGCCGCGCTGACCACCGGCAAGCCGAGGGTGACCCCGCTGACCGACCCGTTCGGGGAGGCCATCTCCTACACCCCCGACGGCAAGACCTTCGTCACCGTCTCCGACGGGGGCGAACTGGCCGACGACGAGGAGCTGGAGATCCTCGCCTACACCCCGGCGACCACGGGCGCCGAGGCGCTCGCCGCCGAGGGTGGCCCTCCAGAGCCCAAGAAGCAGTCCTGGACCGCCGACCTGTCCCTGGACGACATCACCTACCTGATCGCGGCCACCGGGATCCTCGGTGCGCTGCTGGTGGGTGCCGGCATCGTCGGTATCGTGCGCGCCCGCCGACGGCCCGACGCCTCGTCGGTCGGTCCGAAGTCCGACGGCGGGCCACTGCCGGGCGACGATGAGCGCGCGGCACCGGTGTCCGCCGGGGAGCGTCCGCGCGGCGGCGTCTACGGCGGTGCGGCCTCCGGCGGCCATCCGGCACCGGTCGCCGCCCGTCCTGCGGGGCGCACCGGAGACCCGGCCCCGGCCGGGGTCTACGGCGGCAAGGCGGCCCGCGGTGGTGCCGTCTACGGCGGTGGCCGTCCCGCCGGCGACGGCGACGGTGGTCGTCCCGGCGGTGGTGCTGGTGGTGGTCGTGCCGGTGGTGGTCGGCCCGGTGGCGGCGTGTACGGCGCGGCCGCCCCACCCGGGCCGGGCCCGGCGGCTGGTGGTCGCGGTGGCCGACCCGGCGGCGGCCGACCGACCGGCGGTGGCGGCCAGCCCGGCGGGGGTGGTGGCGGTCAGTCCGGTGGCAACCGGGGCGATCAACCGGGTGCTCCGCGGGGTGCCCAGCCCGGTGCCGGTCAACCGGCGGCCCGGGGCGGCCCGGCCGGTGGTGCGGGGCGCGGTGGCCAGCCCGGTCGGGCAGCTCAGCCGCCTCGCGGTGGGCAGCCGGATCGCGGCGGCCAGTCCGCCCGCGGTGGGCAGCCGCCTCGCGGTGGCCAGCAGGGTCGCGGTGGTCACCCGCCGGCGGGTGACGGGGGCCGGGGCGGGGTCTACGGCGGCGGTCGGGCCGAGCCGCCGCGTCGCGGCGGCCGGGAGCCCGACCCCCGGGCGGGTCGGCGGCGCGACGCCGAGCACGACGACGGCAACCAGAGCCAACCGCCCTACGGCGGCCGCGGCGACTACCGCGGTGAGCGTTACTGACCGCGCCGCCCGATGGGCCGACCCCACGGCCTGCTGCACCGGGGACGTGGGGTCCGTGGTCAGGCCACCGGCCCGGTCAGATCCGGCGCAGCACCGCCACGACCCGGCCCATGATGGTGGCGTCGTCGCCAGCGATCGGGTCGAAGGCCGGGTTCTGCGGCATCAGCCAGACGTGCCCGTCGCGTCGCCGGTAGGTCTTGACGGTCGCCTCCCCGTCCAGCATCGCGGCCACGATCTCGCCGGAGTCCGCGGTGGGCTGTTGGCGGACCACCACCCAGTCGCCGTCGCAGATCGCCGCGTCGAGCATCGAGTCGCCCTTGACCTGGAGCATGAAGACCTCGCCCTCACCCACCAGCTCGCGGGGCAGCGGGAAGACGTCCTCCACCGACTGCTCGGCGAGGATCGGCCCACCGGCGGCGATCCGGCCCAGCATCGGCACGTACGCCGGGGCGGGCCGCTGCGCCCGGGTCACCTCGTCGTCGAGGTCACCGGGGGAGCGCACGTCCACCGCGCGGGGCCGGTTGGGGTCGCGGCGCAGGAAGCCCTTCTTCTCCAGCTCCTTGAGCTGGTAGGCGACGCTGGACGGGGAGACCAGCCCGACCGCCTCACCGATCTCCCGGACGCTCGGCGGGTAACCGTGCCGCTCGACCCAGGTGCGGATGAACTCCAGGATCCGGCGCTGTCGGGCGGTCAGGTCCACGGCGGCCGGGTCGCTGAACGCGCTGACCTGGGCGACCGGCCGTACGGCGGGCTGCCCGGCCCGGCTGCGGGCCGCGCCCCGGCGCCGTGTGGCCGGCGGACCCGCCTCGGTGATCTGCTGCGGGTGCTTCTGCCGGCTGGCCCGGTCCTCGGTCACGTCCGTCCTCCCTGGTCGGCGCCGGCGCTCCGGCTGTTCCTGACCGTATAGGTGAGATCCGCCATTTTCAAACATCTGTTCGACCTGTTCCCGCGTGTCGAGGTGATATTCGAGCTGATTCGAACGCGTGTTCTGATAGAGATGCTACGTCGGGGGCCGCCGTGACCGGGTGGGGTGCCGGTGCGTTGGGGTTCTCGGCGGGTCGCCGACGGGGGGTGCCCGTGACGCGCCGGACACGCCTACCAACTTGACCTCGGTTCGCCGGCAACATAGGTTCGACCCCTAGATGTAGTAGTCACATGGGTGTAAGTCGCCTACAGGTTGGGTTCGACTACCGACCGCACTCCCCGCACCAGCAGCACGGCGGCGGCCATCGGCGATGGTTCGCGCCGGGCTTCCAGGTGCCCGGCGGCGCGTTCCGCGAGCGATGAAGGAGGCCGAGTGATGCGCTGCCCGTACTGCCGGCACGCCGACTCTCGGGTGGTCGACTCGCGGGAGGCCGACGACGGCCAGCTGATCCGGCGGCGCCGCTCCTGCCCGGAGTGCGGCAAGCGGTTCACCACCGTCGAGGAGGCGGTGCTCGCGGTGGTCAAGCGCAGCGGGGTCACCGAGCCGTTCAGCCGTACGAAGATCATCGGTGGGGTGCGCAAGGCCTGCCAGGGGCGACCGGTCGACGAGGACTCGATCGCCCTGCTCGCCCAGAAGGTCGAGGAGACCGTCCGGGCCAAGGGCGCCGCCGAGATCCCCAGCCACGACGTGGGGCTGGCCATCCTGGGCCCGTTGCGGGACCTGGACGAGGTGGCCTACCTGCGCTTCGCCAGCGTCTACCGGGCCTTCGACTCGCTTGCCGACTTCGAGCGGGAGATCGAGACGCTGCGCGCCGCCGCGCTCGCCCGGCAGGACGCCGCCGGACAGCCGGAGGCCCAGGGCCGGGCGGCGGCTCAGGGCGGCCCGGCCGCCCAGGGGGGCGCGGCGCCACGAGCCGCCGCCCGCCCCAGCTGACGTACTTCTTTCACAGTTTCTGACAGTAACCACACGTGGCCGGTGGCCGCGCAGACGAGGGGGCGATGAGATGGCGGGGGATGGCGTGACAACCAGCCGGTCACGGACGAAGGCCGGCGCGGGGCTCAAGGTCGAGCGGGTCTGGACCACCGAAGGCGTCCACCCGTACGACGAGGTCGCCTGGGAGCGGCGCGACATCGTCATGACGAACTGGCGGGACGGCGCGATCAACTTCGAGCAGCGCGGGGTGGAGTTCCCCGAGTCCTGGAGCGTCAACGCGGCCAACATCGTCACCACCAAGTACTTCCGGGGCGCGGTGGGCACCCCGGAGCGGGAGTGGTCGCTCAAGCAGCTCATCGACCGGGTGGTGCACACCTACCGGGCCGCCGGTGAGCAGCACGGCTACTTCACCACCCCCGCCGACGCCGAACTCTTCGAGCACGAGCTGACCTGGATGCTGCTGCACCAGGTGTTCAGCTTCAACTCCCCGGTCTGGTTCAACGTCGGCACGCCGTCGCCACAGCAGGTCAGCGCGTGTTTTATCCTCGCCGTGGACGACTCGATGGACTCGATCCTCGACTGGTACAAGGAAGAGGGGTTGATCTTCAAGGGTGGTTCCGGCTCCGGGGTCAACCTCTCCCGGATCCGCTCCTCCCGGGAGCTGCTCTCCTCCGGCGGCACCGCCTCCGGCCCGGTCAGCTTCATGCGTGGCGCGGACGCCAGCGCCGGCACCATAAAGTCCGGTGGGGCGACCCGGCGGGCGGCCAAGATGGTCATCCTCGACGTGGACCACCCGGACATCGAGGAGTTCGTGGTCACCAAGGCGCGCGAGGAGGACAAGATCCGCGCGCTGCGCGACGCCGGGTTCGACATGGACCTCGGCGGCTCGGACATCGTCAGCGTGCAGTACCAGAACGCCAACAACTCGGTCCGGGTCTCCGACGAGTTCATGCGGGCCGTCGACGGCGGCACCGGCTTCGACCTGCGCGGCCGGCTCGACGGCGCGGTGATCGACACCGTCGACGCCAAGGGGCTGTTCCGCTCCATCGCCCAGGCAGCCTGGGAGTGCGCCGACCCCGGCCTGCAGTACGACGACACCATCAACGACTGGCACACCTGCCCGGAAACCGGACGAATCACCGCAAGTAATCCTTGCAGTGAGTACCTGCACCTGGACAACTCGTCCTGCAACCTGGCCTCGCTGAACCTCATGAAGTTCCTGCGGGCCGACGGTGGCTTCGAGGTGGAGAAGTTCGTCCGCTCCGTCGAGTTCGTCATCACCGCCATGGACATCTCGATCTGTTTCGCCGACTTCCCGACCGAGAAGATCGGCGAGACCACCCGGGCCTACCGGCAGCTCGGCATCGGGTACGCCAACCTCGGCGCGCTGCTGATGGCCTCCGGCCTGCCGTACGACTCCGAGCAGGGGCGTTCGGTGGCCGCCGCGATCACCTCGCTGATGACCGGCACCGCGTACCGCCGCTCGGCGGAGCTGGCCGGCATCGTCGGCGCGTACGAGGGGTACGCCCGCAACGCCGAGCCGCACAAGCGGGTGATGCGCAAGCACGCCGCCGCCAACGACGAGATCAAGCCCGCCGGTACGGTGGCCACCGCGATCGCCCGGGAGGCCACGAAGCAGTGGACCCAGGGCAACAAGCTCGGCGACAAGTTCGGCTGGCGCAACTCCCAGGCCGCGGTACTGGCGCCGACCGGCTGCCTGACCGCCGACACCATGGTGACCACCGATCGCGGGTTGGTCCGCCTCGGTGAGCTCGGTGACGTCTACGGCGACCGCTGGCAGGACCTGGACCTGCAGGTCTCCACGGACGAGGGGGCCCGTACGGCGACGAAGTTCTTCGTCAACGGTGAGGAGCCGACCCGGCGGATCGTGACCGACGGCGGTTACCGGATCCAGGGCACCCTGGCCCACCGGATCAAGGTCGTCGAGCCGGAGTCCGGCGCGTGGGTGTGGAAGCGGATGGCCGAGGTCGCCGAGGGTGACCTGGTGCCGATCCAGCTCGGCACGCTGGTGGGCGAGCCCCGCCGGGTGCCGCTGCCCGTGCTCGACCAGGCGTACTACACCGACGACCGTCGGCTCTACGTCCCGGACGCCGTCGACACCGAGCTTGCCGAACTCGTCGGCTACTTCATGGGCGACGGCAGTCTGCACGCCAAGGGCCTCCGGTTCTGCGTGGCCGACACGGACCTCGACGTGGTCGAGCGGCTCCGGGTGCTCGGCAAGGGTCTGTTCGGTCTGGAGCCGGTGGTCGCCGCGCAGGCCGGCTACCAGGAGGTCAGCTTCCACTCGGTTCGGCTGGCCCGGTGGTGGCAGACGGCCGGGTTCGCCAAGACACTGCCCGGCGCAGACCACTCCGGCAAGGGCTGGACTCCCCAGGTGCCGTCGGCGCTGCTGGAGACCAACGACGCCGGCGTCTACGGGGCGTTCCTGCGGGGCCTCTTCGAGGCCGACGGTACGGTGCTCGGCGGCGTACCGTCGATGTCCACCTCCACCGAGAGCTTCGCGGCCGAGGTCCGTACCCTGCTGTTGACGCTCGGGATGGCCACGACCACCCGGCGGACGATCAGCGGCCTGGGCTCCGAGGTCTGGCAGGTGCGGCTGCGCAACACCGCGCACGCGATCGCCTTCGACGAGGTCGTCGGCTTCGTCGGTGCCCGCAAGGGCGACCTGGTCACGTCCGACATGGCACAGAGCGCCAACCGGGACCGGATCCACCTGCCGGCTGCGGTGTGGGATCTGCTGGTGCCGGCCGGTCACGAGCTGCGCCCGGCGGTCGTCCAGTCGCTGCGCAAGACCGGCGGCGTGCCCCGGGCGGTGGCGCTGCGGGTGTTCGCCGAGACCGGCGACGACCGGCTCGGTCACGCCCTCGACTACCTCTTCGAGCAGGTCGCGGTGAACGAGGACGGCGGGGTCCAGCCGACCTACGACCTCTCCGTACCGGCGAACGTCACCTACGTCGCGGGTGGTTTCGTCAGCCACAACACCATCGGCCTGATGATGGACTGTGACACCACCGGCGTCGAGCCCGATCTGGCGCTTGTCAAGTTCAAGAAGCTGGTCGGCGGCGGCTCGATGCAGATCGTCAACCAGACCGTGCCGCGTGCCCTGCGCAGCATCGGCTACCCCGAGGAGCAGGTCGAGGCGATCGTCGAGCACATCGCCGACCACGGTCACGTGGTGGACGCCCCCGGCCTCAAGCCGGAGCACTACCCGGTCTTCGACTGTGCGATGGGCGAGCGGTCCATCGCCCCGATGGGCCACGTGCGGATGATGGCGGCGGTGCAGCCGTTCATCTCGGGGGCCATCTCGAAGTGCGTCGTCGGGGAGACCCTGGTGGCCTCCGGGGACGGGCTCGTCCGGATGGGCAGTCTCTACCAGGGCGAGGCGGAGGACACCTTCCGGTCGGAGTTCCTGAAGATCTCCTCCCTGGACGGTGACCGTAAGACCGACGCGTTCTACTACGGCGGCGTGCGTCCGGTGCGGACTGCCACGCTCCGTTCCGGGCACTCGGTGACCGGCACGTACCCGCACCGACTGCTCACCGCCGGTGATGGCGGACTGGTCTGGAAGACCCTGGGCGAGCTTCAGCCGGGTGACCAGGTAGCCACCCAGTACGGCGCCGACCTGTGGTCGACCGTCCCGGCGAGCCTGCGTGACGTGGTGACCTCCCGGTCCTATGGGAACCAGAGGTCGGTCACGCTGCCGGGGGAGATGACGGAGGAATTGGCGCTGCTGCTCGGTGCCTATGCCGCCGAGGGGCACACCAGCCGCAGCAACTGGACGATCACCATCACCAATTCCGTCGACTCGGTGCTGGAGCGGATCCAGGCAGCCTGGCAGTCGGTGTTCGGGCTGACCGCCCGGATCGACCGCCAACCCGGCAAGTGCCCGGGGGTCGTCGTGTCGTCCAAGACGGTCGTGGAGTTCCTGACGGAACTCGGTTGTGGCTCGCGGGCATCCCATAAGCGGATCCCGGACGCGGTGCTGCGTTCGCCCCGCGCCATGGTGCTGGCCTTCCTGCGCGGGCTGGCGCTCGACGCGTACGTGACGACGGCGACCGCGCCGAAGTGGGCGATCTGTCTGGACAGCCCGGCGCTGCTGGACGACCTGCAGGCCGTGTTGACCAATCTCGGTGTCGTGCACGGCCGGGTGAGCAAGTTCAACCCGGCGTACGGCAAGTCGTACGACGAGGTCTACGCCGCCGGCTACCAGGGGCAGCTCCTGGTGAGCATGGTGCCGTTCCTGGAGCCGGAGAAGGCGGTCGCCGCCGCGCGTTACCTCGCACAGTCCTACGGCACGGGGACGGCGGATGTCGTGCCCGGCATCAGCGGGCGGGACCTGTACGACCTGATTCCGGCCGGAAAGCCGGGCCGGGGCGGCATCCGTGGCGACCGTTCGAGCTTCGCGTTCCTGCTCGACAAGCGCACCCAGCACGTCACCCGTCGTACCGTGGAACGGGTGGCCTCCCTCGACGGTGTGGTACTGCCGGGATGGCTGCGCCAGGTGTTGGACGGCAATCTGCACTTCTCGCCCGTCGACTCCGTGGTGGATGCCGGTGAGCGGGAGGTGTACGACCTCTCGGTGCCGGAGACCCACGCCTTCGTGGCGAACGGCATCATGAACCACAACACGGTCAATATGCCGGAGCAGGCGACCGTCGAGGACGTCGAGAAGATCTACTTCGAGGGCTGGAAGCTCGGCCTGAAGGCGCTGGCGATCTACCGGGACAACTGCAAGGTCGGCCAGCCGCTGTCGGTGGCCAAGCCGAACAAGGCGGTGGTCGCGGCGGCGGTGGAGGCCGCCGTCGAGGCCGCGGTGGCGGAGAAGGCCGTCGAGAAGGTCGTCGAGTACCGTCCGGTGCGCAAGCGGCTGCCGAAGAAGCGCCCGTCGCAGACGGTCAGCTTCTCCGTCGGCGGTGCCGAGGGGTACCTCACCGCGTCGTCGTACCCCGACGACGGCCTCGGCGAGGTCTTCCTCAAGATGTCGAAGCAGGGCTCGACGCTGGCCGGGGTGATGGACGCCTTCTCGGTGGCCATCTCCATCGGCCTGCAGTACGGCGTCCCGCTGGAGACGTACGTCAGCAAGTTCACCAACATGCGGTTCGAGCCGGCGGGCATGACCGACGACCCGGACGTGCGGATGGCCGCCTCGGTGATGGACTACATCTTCCGCCGGCTGGCCCTGGACTTCCTGCCGTACGACCGCCGTGCCGAACTGGGCATCTTCACCGCCAAGGAGCGGGCCGCCCAGCTGCGGGCCGAGGCGGAGGCGGAGGCCGGTGGCGCCGACCTCACCGCCATGGCCGCCTCGGCTCCGGTCGAGGCGCCCGAGACCAAGGCCGACGTGGCCGGGCCGGTCGGCCCGATCGCCCAGCCGGCCCTGGAGACCGCCGACGTCGCCGCCGCCAAGCCGGCGCCGGCGGTCGGCTCCAGCACCGAGCTGCTGGAGGCCGTGATCGGCAAGGCCGCCGACGCACCGCTCTGCTTCACCTGCGGTACGAAGATGCGCCCGGCCGGTAGCTGCTACGTCTGTGAGGGCTGCGGCTCCACCAGCGGCTGCAGCTGAGCCACGACCGGCGACCGCCCGACTCCCACCAGGGGTCGGGCGGTCGCCGGTGGTGTCACCATCGAATAATGCCGATCGCAGACAGCTTCGTCACGTTCGCCGTCCGGGAGGCGCGCGGGGTGTCGCCGACGTACGAACGACTCTGTCTGGCGGTGGCCCGGGACGACGAGTTGCTCGCCCGTCTCGAGCAGCTGCCGGCTGCCAGTCGGCAACCGAACCTGCTGCTGGGGGTCACCCGGCTGCTCGGCGGCCCGGTCGACGACCCGGTCGCGTTCCACGACTGGGTGTTGTCGCACTGGCAAATGGTCGAGGCGCAGCTGCGTACCCGGACGACCCAGACCAACGAAGCCGGTCGGTGCGCCGCCCTGCTACCGGTGCTCGCCGCGTTGCCGCAGCCCCTGGCGTTGGTGGAGGTCGGTGCCTCCGCCGGCCTCTGCCTCTATCCCGACCGGTACGCCTACCGGTACGGCGAGCACCTGGTAGGCGTCGGCGAACCGCTGCTGGAGTGCGCCGCGGTCGGCCTGTCACCGCCGGCACGGCGGCCCGAGGTGGTGTGGCGGGCCGGGCTGGACCTGACCCCGCTCGACGTCACCGACCCCGCCGACGTCGCCTGGCTCGACGCGCTGATCTGGCCGGAGCACACCCACCGCCGAGCCCGGTTGCGGGCCGCGGCGGCCGTCGCCGCGACGGATCCGCCGCTGCTGCTCCGGGGCGACCTGGTGGACGACCTACCCGCCCTGGCCGCCCAGGCGCCGGCCGACGCGACGCTGGTGGTCTTCCACACCTCGGTGCTCTACCAGGTGCCGGCTCGGCGCCGGGCGGCCTTCATCGAGACGGTACGCGGGCTGCCGGGACACTGGATCGCGAACGAGGCCCCGGAGACGCTGCCGTACGACGGGTTGCCACGACCACCGGACGGTGCCCTGCACCACGTGCTCGCGTTGGACGGCACGCCGTTGGCCTGGACCCGTTCACACGGTCAGTCGGTCACCTGGTTCGCCTGAGGCGACTCAGGCTCTCGACCGTTCCGCGCCTCGCGCCGGCTACGCCGGCCGGTCCGTGCGTTGCGCCGGCTGCGCCGGCCGGTCGGTGCGTTGCGCCGGCTGCGCCGGCCGGGCAGCATGGGGCACCGTGACCGAGCCGACCCACCTGGGGATCACCCGGGCCGCGTACGACACGGTGGCGGTCGACTACGCCGACCTGCTCCGCGACGAGCTGGCGTCACGACCGCTGGACCGGGCCCTGCTCACCGTCTTCGCCGAGACGGTCCGGGCCGGTACCGATGGCCGGGGCGGCTTAGATGGTTGGGCCGGGGCTGATGGTCAGATGGGCTCCGACGGTCGGTCTGGGGCTGATGGTCAGGTGGGCGCCGACGGTCGGTCCGGGTCTGCTGGTCGGGCGGCCTCTGACGGTCGGGGCGGGGCCGATGGCCGCGTAGGTGACGGTGCTGGTCCGGCCGGTGGCGGCCCTCGGGTCGCCGACATCGGCTGCGGTCCCGGGCGGGTCACCGGCTTCCTGCGCGACGCCGGCCTGGACGTCTTCGGCGTGGACCTGTCCCCGCAGATGGTGGCGGTGGCCCGCCGGGAGCACCCGGACCTGCGCTTCGAGGTGGGCACGATGACCGACCTGACGCTGCCCGACGGCTCTCTCGCCGGCATCGTCGCCTGGTACTCGATCATCCACCTGCCGCCGGACCTGCTGCCCGGCGTCTTCGCCGGGTTCCACCGGGTGCTCGCGCCGGGCGGTCACCTGCTGCTCGCCTTCAAGGCCGGTGACGAGCGGGTCCGGCTGGAGCAGGCGTACGGCCACCGGGTCAGCTACGACGTGCACCGGTTGCCGCCGGAGCGGATCGCCGGGCAGCTGCGTGACGCCGGGTTCACCGTCACCACCCGGGTGCTGCGCGAACCGCAGGCCTACGAACGCACCCGCCAGGCCTTCCTCCTGGCCGAACGCGACGGGTGAGCGCCGACCACCGGTCGAGCTCTGGCCACACCGGTTGGGCCTGACCACCGGTCGAGCCCTGGGCACCGGTCGAGCCCGGTCGCCGGTCGAGCCGAGCTTCCAGTTGAGCGCGAGCCACCGGTTCAGCCCAGCCACCGGTTCAGCCCAGCCACCGGTCGAGCCCAGCCACCAGGGTGTGAGCGGGGTACCCCTCTCGACGATATGCGTTAAGAGGGGGCCCTTCCTTACACTTTGGGGGTGGGGGGAGAGCGGCGGGCGTTGGCGGATCGGGCGTTGACCGAGCCGCATCCGTCCCGGCTGTCGCCGCAGCACCCGGACCGGGAGCGGATCCTGGCCGCGCATGCCGCCGCGCTGGCCGCCGGGGAGGCGGGCTACCTCGACCCGGGCAGCGGACTGTTCGTGCTCAGCGCCGGCTTCCTCGCCCGCCGGGGCACCTGCTGTGGGCGTGGCTGTCGCCACTGCCCCTACGTGACCGACTGACCCGCCGGGCGGCCACTTCCGGTACGTGTTCGACCGATCCGCCGGGCGACTTTCCTCCGGCGGGTGGATTCCGTACGGTGTCGCACGGACAGTCGGCAGGCGGCCGTCGTCGGGAGGTGTGCGAGTGCGCGGGCGGGTCTGGATCGCCGGGGCAGCGGTGCTGCTGGTCTCGGGATGTGCTGCCAAGGACGACGCCGAGCCGGTGGCGGTGCCGCCGGTGGGGCAGGTGACGATCCCGGTGGAGGCGGCCGCCGCGGGTGGTGCCTGCCGGCTGCTGGACTTCGCGGTGATCGAGGAGCACACCGGGATCCGGTTCGAGGTGGCCGCCGCGAGCGAACGTACCGACACCCAGACGTGTGTGGTCCGCACCGGGCAGGAGAGTCTGCCCGAGTTGACGCTCAGTGTCAGCGAGACGGCGGTGGACAAGGAGACGTTCACCGCCGACGTGGTGCCGAGCCGGGCGGAGAAGGTCACCGACCTGGGCGAGCAGGCGTACCGGCGTACGCTCGCGGCCTCCGGTGACGACGGTGCGGCGGCCGAGGTGGGCTGGTTGGCCGGGAAGGGCCGACTGGCCGTGCTGCGCTGCACCCTGCCGCCGGAGACCGACCGCGCCGCCGACGAGCTGGCCACCGGGCTCGCCGACCTGGCCAGGACCGTCGACCTCACCCCCACCAACTGAGGCGCAAGGAAGGGCCCCTTGTTAACGCATCCGGTCGAGAGGGGTACCCGTCTCACACCCCGGGCACGCGGCGGTGAAGATCCAGTGGCCAGTCGGTGTGCGGCGAGGAGCTAGCGGTCAGCCGGCGGCGACGAAGACCCGGGAGGCGACCTCGCGGGGCAGCCGGACCCGATCGCCGGAGCGGTCGATGGAGACCCCGTCGCGTTCCTGGGCCACGGTGACGGTGGCACCCGGGTCGACGCCGGCGGCGTGCAACTGCCGCAGCACGTCGGAGTCGGTCTGCACGCTCTCACAGATCCGCCGGACCACCACCTGGCCGGCGAGCCCGGGGAAGGCGAGGTTGCGCTCGGTCTCCGCCACGTCGGCGGCGGGCTGCTCCGGTCGGCCCAACTCCTCCAGGCCGGGGATCGGATTGCCGTACGGCGACCGGGTGGGCCGGTTGAGCAGGTCGTACACCCGCTTCTCGACCGCGTCGCTCATCACGTGCTCCCACCGGCAGGCCTCTTCGTGGGCCTCCTCGTAGGGCATGCCGATCACGTTTACCAGCAGCAGCTCGGCGAGGCGGTGCTTGCGCATGACGGCGACCGCCATGCCGCGGCCGAGCGCGGTGAGGGTCAGGTGCCGGTCGCCCTCGACGGTGAGTAGCCCGTCACGTTCCATCCGGGCCACCGTCTGGCTCACCGTGGGGCCGCTCTGCCGGAGCCGTTCGGCGATCCGGGCGCGTAGCGGTGGCACACCTTCCTCTTCGAGCTCGAGGATGGTGCGCAGGTACATCTCGGTCGTGTCGACCAGGTCATGCTTCACGTCAGCGGCCTCCCGGAGGCCGATGCTACCTTGAGTAACGCCGATCGACCGCCGACGAGCCGCGAGACACCGACGAGCTGCGGGATCGGTACCCCCATGGTGTTGACTGGTCGGCGTGTCCGATTCGCAGAGCCCACTCGTCGAGGCCGACCGGCTCGCCACCGAGCTCGCCGGTCCGCATCCGCCCACGCTGCTGGACGTGCGCTGGCGGCTGACCGGCCCGTCCGGGCGGGCCGACCACGCCGCCGGCCACCTGCCCGGTGCCGTCTTCGTCGACCTGGACGCCGAGCTGTGCGGCCCACCGGGCCCCGCCGGCCGGCACCCGCTGCCCGAGGTGGCCGGCCTGCAGGCCGTGCTGCGGGCGGCCGGGGTCCGCACCGGTGGTCAGGTGGTGGTGTACGACGGCGGCGACGGGTTGGCCGCCGCGCGGGCCTGGTGGACGCTGCGGTGGGCCGGCCACCTGCCGGTCCGGGTGCTGCACGGTGGCTGGGCGGCCTGGCTGGCGGCGGGGCTGCCCACCTCGACCGAGCCGGCGACGCCGGCACCCGGTGACATCGTGGTCGCCCCGGGGGCCCTGCCGGTGATCGACGCCGACGGGGCGGCCCGCCTGGCGGGCGAGGCCGCCGGGGTGCTGCTCGACGTGCGGGCCGCGCCCCGCTACCGGGGGGAGCACGAGCCGGTCGATCCGGTGGCCGGGCACGTCCCGGGTGCGGTGAACCTGCCCGCGACGCGGCTCGTCGACGCCGCCGGTCGGTACCCGGCGGCGGAGGTGCTCCGGGACCGGTTGGCCGCGGCGGGGGTGGTCGACGGGCGGACGGTCGGGGCGTACTGCGGGTCGGGGGTGACCGCCGCGCAGGCGGTGCTCGCCCTGCACCTGGCCGGGCGGCACGACGCCGCCCTGTACGTGGGGTCGTGGAGCAACTGGGTGGCCGATCCGGCGCGGCCGGTGGCCACCGGGGAGACACCCGCCGGTTGAGCGGGGCCGGTGACCGGGCCCGCAGCCGCCGTCGTGCGACCATGGGCCCATGGCCGACGACACGGTGGTGGTGTGGGACGAGGCCCTGCTCGCCTACGACCTGGGTGACCATCCGCTCGACCCGGTCCGGGTCGAGCTGACCATCGCGCTCGCCCGCGAGTTCGGCGTCCTGGACCGGCCCGGGGTACGGCTGGTCAAGCCGGAGCCGGCGGACGACGCCCTGCTCACCCTGGTGCACGAGCCGGACTACCTGGACGCGGTACGCGTCGCGCCGCGGGACCCGCTCTTCGCCGGTTTCGGGCTGGGCACCTCGGACAACCCGGTCTTCGCCGGGATGCACGAGTCCAGCGCGTTGATCGCCGGGGCCACGGTGGCCGCCGCCGAGGCGGTCTGGCGGGGCGAGGCCCGGCGCGCGGTCAACGTGGCCGGTGGGCTGCACCACGCCATGTCGGCGCGGGCCGCCGGGTTCTGCGTCTACAACGACCCGGCGGTGGCCATCGCCCGGCTGCTCGACCTCGGCGCGCAGCGGATCGCCTACGTCGACGTCGACGTGCACCACGGCGACGGCGTCCAGCAGATCTTCTGGGACGACCCCCGGGTGCTCACTGTCAGCCTGCACGAGACCCCGTTGGCGTTGTTCCCGGGCACCGGGTTCCCCGACGAGACCGGCGGGCCGGGGGCGGCCGGTACGGCGGTCAACCTGCCGCTGCCACCGGGGGTCGACGACGCCGGCTGGCAGCGGGCGTTCCACGCGGTCGTGCCCTCGGTGCTGCGGGCGTTCCGGCCGCAGTTGCTGGTCACCCAGTGCGGCGCGGACGCCCACCGGCTAGACCCGCTGGCCGACCTGCACCTGTCGGTGGACGGCCAACGTGCCACCTACCGGGCGTTGCGGGCGCTTGCCGACGAGCTCTGCGACGGTCGGTGGGTGGCCACCGGCGGTGGCGGGTACGCCCTCGTCGAGGTGGTGCCCCGGGCCTGGACGCATCTGCTCGCGGTGGCCACCGGTGAGCCGTTGGACCCGGCGGCGCTGACCCCGCTGGGCTGGCGGGAGCTGGCCGCCGCCCGCCGGCCGGGTCGGGAGGTGCCGTTGCGGATGACCGACGACGTCGACCCGGAGTACGTGCCGTGGCAGCCGACCGGGGAGCCGAGCGCGGTGGACCGGGCGGTCGCGGCCACCCGTCGGGCGGTGTTCCCGCTGCTGGGGCTCGATCCACACGATCCGCGCGACTGACCGGGCCTGGGGAGGACCGGTGGTGAGCGTGTCGGTGCAACCGGTGGATGTCCTGCTCAGCGACGGCACCACCGTCCAGTTGCGGCAGATCGAGCCGCAGGACGCGGCGGGGATCGTGGCGATGCACTCGCGGTTCTCCGAGCGCACCCGCTACCTGCGCTACTTCTCGCCGTACCCGAGGATCCCGGAGCGGGACCTGCGGCGGTTCGTGACTGTCGACCACCACGACCGGGAGGCGTTCGTGGTGGTGGCCGGGGAGCGGATCGTGGCGGTCGGCCGGTACGAGCGGCTCGGCCCGCAGGCCCCGCAGGCCGAGGTGGCGTTCGTGGTGGAGGACGCCTTCCAGGGGCGGGGGATCGGCTCGGTGCTGCTGGAGCATCTCGCCGACGCGGCCCGCCGGGTCGGCGTGACCAGTTTCGTCGCCGAGGTGCTGCCCGCCAACGGCACCATGTTGCGGGTCTTCGCCGACTTCGGTTACCAGGTCCGACGGCAGTTCGCCGACGGGGTGGTGCACCTCAGTTTTCCGATCGCCCCGACCGAGCAGACCCTGGAGGTCCAGCGTGGTCGGGAGCAGCGTACCGAGTCCCGTTCCGTGGCCCGGCTGCTCGCACCGCGTGGGGTGGCCGTCTACGGTGCCAGCGCCACCGGGCAGGGGGTGGGCGCGGCGGTGCTGGGGCACCTGCGCGACGGCGGGTTTCCGGGCGCGATCGTGCCGGTGCATCCGGCGGCGTCCACCGTGGCGGGGCTGCCGGCGTACCCGTCGGCGGTCGACGCCGGGGTGCCGGTCGACCTGGCGGTGGTGGCGGTGCCACCGGAGGCGGCGCGGGCGGTGGTCGCCGACGCGGCCGCCGCCGGGGCGCACGCCCTGGTGGTGATCTCCGCCGGGTTCGCCGAGGCCGGGCCGGCCGGCGCGGCGGCGCAGCGGGGCCTGGTCCGGGCGGCGCACGCGGCGGGCATGCGGGTGGTCGGCCCGAACTGCCTGGGCGTGGCCAACACCGACCCGACGGTACGCCTCAACGCCACGCTCGCGCCTGTCCTGCCCGCCGCCGGCCCGGTGGGGATCTTCAGCCAGTCCGGCGCGTTCGGGGTGGCGTTGCTGGCCGAGGCCTCCCGGCGCGGGCTCGGCCTGTCCAGTTTCGTCTCGGCCGGCAACCGGGCCGACGTCTCCGGCAACGACCTGCTGCAGTACTGGCAGGACGATCCCCGTACCGACGTGATCATGCTGTATCTGGAGACGTTCGGTAACCCGCGCAAGTTCGCCCGGCTGGCTCGGCGGATCGGCCGGAGCAAGCCGGTGGTGGCCCTGGCCTCACCGGCCCGGCCACCCGGGGTGGACGAGTCACCAGGGCTGGACACCGAGGCGGTCAGCGCGCTCTTCGCCCAGTCCGGGGTGATCCGGGTCGACACCGTCGCCGAGTTGCTCGACGTCGGGGTCCTCCTGGCCGACCAGCCGTTGCCGGCCGGGGCACGGGTCGCCGTGGTGGGCAACTCGTCGGCGTTGACCGGGCTGGCGGCCACCGCCTGCGTCGCGCAGGGGCTGACCGTCGCCGCCGGTTACCCGTGCGACGTCGGACCGGCGGCCGGGGCGGCGGAGTTCGCCGTCGCGCTTGCCGATGCGGCCGCCGACGAGCGGGTCGACGCCCTGGTGGCGGTCTTCGCCCCGCCGTTGCCGGGGCAGCACACCGAGGTGGACAGCGACGTCGTCGCCGCCCTGCCGGTCGCCTCGGCCGCCGGCAAACCGACCGTCGCGACGTTTCTGGCCGGTCGACCGCCGGCCGGGGTGCCGGCGTACGGCAGCGTCGAGGAGGCGGTACGGGCGCTGGCCCGGGTCACCCGGTACGCGCGGTGGCTGCGCCGGGACCCGGGTGTACCGCCGGAGCTGTCCGGGGTGGACAGTGCCGCGGGGGAGGCGGCGATCCGGGCCGACGGGGCGGATCCGACCGGTGCACTGCTCGCCGCGTACGGCATCGAGCTGGTCGCCTCGGTGCCGGCGCGCTCGGCCGAGGAGGCCGCCGAGGCCGCCGACCGGGTCGGCTACCCGGTGACGATCAAGGCCGCCGCCGCCGGACTGCGGCACCGGTTGGATCTCGGCGCGGTCCGGCTCGACCTGGCCGACGCGGCGGCGCTGCGCCGGGCGTACGCGGAGATGTCGGCGGTCTTCGGCGCGGAGGTCCTGGTCCAGGCGATGGTGGCGCCCGGGGTGCCCTGCGTGGTGGAGCTGGTGGAGGATCCGGCGTTCGGGCCGGTGGTCGGCTTCGGGCTGGGCGGGGTGGCCACCGAACTGCTCGGCGACCGGGCCTGGCGGGCGCTGCCGCTGACCGGCTCCGACGCCGCCGAACTGGTCGACGAACCCCGGGCGGCCCCGTTGTTGCGGGGGCACCGGGGTGCCGCGCCGGTGGACCGGGCGGCCCTGGCCGACCTGCTGCTGCGGGTCGGTCGGCTCGCCGACGACCAGCCCCGGATCCGGTCGCTGACGCTCAATCCGGTGCTGGCCCGCCCGGACGGCCTCTCGGTCCTGCACGCCACGGTCCGGATCGGCTCGGCCGCCGCCCGCCCCGACACCGGCCCCCGCCGCCTCTGACGGTAAGGAAGGGCCCCTTCCTATCGCTTTCGCGATAGGAAGGGGCCCCTGCAAACACCGCGCTCAGCTCAGCCCCGGCTGGAGATCTGCTGCACCGCCCAGGAGTTGCCGTCGGGATCGGCGAAGAAGACGAAACCGACGTTGTCCAGCGGGTTCGGCACCGGGTGTGGGTTCTCGCCGAGGATCTGGACCTCGCTGACCTCGACACCCCGCTCGACCAGCTCGGCGCGGGCCCGGTGCAGATCGGCCACGACCAGCTGCAGGCCCTTGAACGAGCCGGGTGGCATCTCCGGCACGGCGCCGTGGCCGATGACGATCGAGCAACCGGAGCCGGGTGGGGTGAGCTGGATGAGGCGTACCTGGTCGTTGATCCGGGTGTCGTGGTCGACGTGGAAACCGAGCCGGTCGGCGTAGAACGCCTTGGACCGGTCGAGGTCGGAGACCGGTACCACCACCACTTCCAGGGTCCAGTTCATGATGTCCTTCCGAGTCGGTGACCCCGTAGCGTAACGACGAAACGGGACCCCGGTGAACCACCGGAGCCCCGTCGTGTCGGGTCGTTCAGCAGGCGTACGCCTCCAGGCGCTGGGCCCGCTCGGGGGCCCGCAGCTTGAGCAGGGTGACCTTCTCGATCTGCCGGATCCGCTCCCGGGAGAGGCCGAACTCCCGGCCCACCTCGTCCAGGGTGCGCTGCCGGCCGTCGTCCAGGCCGAAGCGCAGCCGGATCACCGCCTGCTCGCGCTGGCTGAGGGTGGCCAGCACCACGCTGACCTCGGCGCGCAGCTCGCCGCCGGTGGCGCTCTCACCCGGCTCGTCGCGGGGGGCGGCGGCGACGAAGTCACCGAGCGCGCTCTCGCCGTCCTCGCCGACGGCCTGGTCCAGGCTGACCGGCTCCCGGTCGTACGAGATCAGCTCGATCACCTGGAACTCGGGCACGCCCATCGCGACGGCCACCTCGCTGACGGTGGGCTCCCGGCCCAGCGAGACCGACAGCTCCCGCCGGGCCCGGACCATCCGGTTGACCTGCTCGACCATGTGGACGGGGATGCGGATGGTGCGGGCCTGGTCGGCCATGGCGCGGGTGATGGCCTGGCGGATCCACCAGGTGGCGTAGGTGGAGAACTTGTAGCCCTTGGTGTAGTCGAACTTCTCGACGGCGCGGATGAGGCCGAGGTTGCCTTCCTGGATGAGGTCGAGGAAGGCCATCCCACGACCGGTGTACCGCTTGGCGATGCTCACCACCAGGCGGAGGTTGGCCTCCAACAGGTGGTCCTTGGCGGCCCGGCCCTCGGCGGCGACCAGCGCCAGGTCGGCCTGCAGCTCCACCGAGACCGGCGTGCAGGTGGTCAGCTTCTCCTCGGCGAACAGCCCCGCCTCGATCCGCCGGGCCAGGTCGACCTCCTGCGCCGCGGTGAGCAGCTTCTTGCGGCCGATGCCGTTGAGGTACGCCCGGACCAGGTCGGTGGAGACGCCCCGCTCGTCGGTGGCGTCCAGGTCGGTGAGGGTGTCGGCGGTCGGGCCGTGCTGCTGCTCGATCATCTGCTGGACCATCTCTGTCGTCTCCCCGCGTCGACTCTGTGCCGCGTGCCGGACCACGAAGTGGCGCCGGTGACACCCAGCTTGGCGGGCGGGACGTGAAACGGGAGTGAGGCGATCGGGGAACCGACAGAATCGGCTCGACGAAGCCGGTCACACCGTCACCGTACGTGCCGGTAAGGTCGACCGGCCATCCACCGGGGTCCGTACGTTGTTGCTGGTCGAAGGGTTGTGTGTGTCGGTTACCGTGCCAGCGGCGGTCATCGAGGGTCGCCATCGGCAGACGGTGCACAGGCAACGGAGGGCGTCATGGTCTTCAAGCGGCTCATGCAGGCGATGGGGGTGGGCGGTCCGTCGGTGGAGACCGTTCTGGCCAACCCGAACTGCCGTCCCGGCGGGGAGCTTCAGGGCCGGATCCAGGTCGTCGGCGGCGACCACCAGGTCGACGTGGAGTACGTCGCCCTCGGCCTGCTCACCCGGGTCGAGGTGGAGAGCGGCGACAACGAGTACCAGACCAACCAGGAGTTCCAGCGCCAGCAGGTGACCGGCCCGTTCCAGCTGGCGGCGGGGCAGCGCTACGACATCCCGTTCCGCTTCGCGGTGCCCTGGGAGACCCCGCTGACCACGTTGTACGGGCAGTACCTGCACGGCATGACGATGGGGTTGCGTACCGAACTGGAGGTGGCGCGGGCGGTCGACTCCGGTGACCTGGACCCGGTGTCGGTGCATCCGCTGCCGGCGCAGGAGCGGCTGCTGGAGGCGCTGCTGCGGCTGGGCTTCCGGTTCGCCCGCGCCGACGTGGAACGTGGTCACATCTACGGGGTACGCCAGAGTCTGCCCTTCTACCAGGAGATCGAGTTCTACCCGGCGCCGCAGTACGCCGCGGCGATCAACCAGCTTGAGGTGACCTTCATCGCCGACCCGGGCCAGACCCAGGTGGTGCTGGAGATCGACAAGCGGGGTGGGCTCTTCACCGAGGGGCGCGACGCGTTCGGCCGGTTCACCGTGGACCACGCCACGCTGGACCGGGTCGACTGGGCGGCGCAGCTCGACGGCTGGCTGCGGCAGTCCATCCAACGCCGCGGCCTGTTCTCCTGACCCGGCCCGGGTCCGCCGTCGTCGGGTGTCCCGGGCTCGGGTCCGCCGCCGGCGAGGCACCGGCAGCCGGGATCAGAGGTCGAGCAGGAGGGTACGCGGGCCGACGTTGACGCTCTCCACCAGCATGTGCGCGCGGAACCGGCCGGTCCGCACCGGTGCGCCCCGGCCACGCAGCGCCTCGACGAACTCGGTGACCAGTGGTTCGGCCCGCTCGGCGGGGGCCGCCGCCGTCCAACTCGGTCGGCGGCCCTTGCGGGCGTCACCGTAGAGAGTGAACTGGCTGACCACCAGGATCGGCGCACCGGTGTCGGCGGCACTGCGTTCGTCGTCCAGGATCCGCAGCTCGTGGACCTTGCGGGCCATCGTCTGGGCCAGCTGCGCGGTGTCGGTGTGGGTCACCCCGAGCAGTACCAGCAGGCCGTCGGTGACCTCGCCGACGACCTCGCCGTCGACCGTGACGCTGGCCCGGCCGACCGTCTGCACCAGCGCCCGCATCAGGCCGGCACCGGCTCGATGAGGCCCCGCTCCACCAGGTGCGCCACGATCGGGCCGGCCGCCTCGGCGAGTTCGGACTCGGCGACGTCGTGCGCGGCGGCGAGCAGGGCGAGCTGGTCGCGCAACGGCAGCCGCCCGTCGGCGCCACCGACCAGCGCCAGCACCAGCGGATCGATCTCCTCGCTCCAACGCAACCCGTGCGGCTGCACCAGGACCTGCCGGTCCACCTCCCAGCCGTCGGCACCCATGGTCGCCTCCTGCCGCAGCTGGAGCCCCTCGGCCGCCCGGTAGCGCTCGGCGAGCAGCGCCTCGGTGTCGCGTACCCGGAGGAAGTCCTGCCGGTCGAACCAGGCGGCCACCTGGTCGCCCAGCGGCGGCTGCACCCGCTGGCGCAGGTCCTCGACCCGGACCACCGGATCGTCGTGACCACCTCTCCGCAGCGACACGAGGCCGAACCCGATCGCCTCCACCTGGTGGGCGTCGAACCAGTCCAGCCAGGCGGCGGCCCGCTGCGGGTCGGCGGTCTCGCCGACGTCGGCCAGCCACAGGTTGACGTACGCCATCGGGTCGGCCACCTCCCGCTGGATGACCCAGGCGTCCAGTCCGGTGCCGGTGAACCAGTCGGCCACCCGTTCGCCCCAGTCCTGGCCGCTGACGTGCACCCAGTTGGCCAGGTACTGCATGGTGCCGCCCGGGTTGAGCAGGCCGGGTGCGGCGGCGGCCAGCTCCGCGCCGACGGCGTCGCCGACCCGGCCGGAGTCCCGGTACACGTGGGTGGTGGTGCCGGGGCCGACCACGAACGGCGGGTTGCTCACCACCAGGTCGAAGCGTCGGCCGGCGACCGGGGCGACCAGGTCACCCCGGAGCAGCTCCCAGTCCTGGCCGTTGAGCGCGGCGGTGGTCGCGGCGAACCGCAGCGCCCGCGCCGACACGTCGGTCGCGGTGACCCGGCGGGCGTGCCCGGCCAGGTGCAGCGCCTGCGCCCCGGAGCCGGTGCCCAGGTCCAGCGCGGTCTCCACCGGCCGCCGCAGGGTCGCGCCGGTAAGCGTCTGGGTAGCCCCGCCGACGCCCAGCACGTGCTCGGCGGGCAGCGGCTGACCGGGCCGGGCGCTGGCCGGCACGTCGGAGAGCAACCACCAGTCGTCGGCGTACGGTTCCAGGTCCAGGCCCATCCGCAGGCCGTCGCCGTGCCGTTCGACCAGGCCGGCGGCGAGCGCCTCGGCCAGCGGGAGCGGGGCGAGGGCGGCGGTGACGGCCGGTTCCGGTTCGGTCTGCTCGCAGACGAACAGCCGGATCAGGGTGGCCAGCGGGTCGCGGTCCTCGGTGGCCCGCAGCGCGGCCCGGAAGTCGTTGCGGGCCACGCCGGCGGTGGCCGCCGTGCCGAGCCGGTCGGCGATCCCGGCGACGGTGTAGCCGGCCCCGGTCAGCGCGGCCCGGAGCGCCTCGACGCCGGCCGGGGAGAGCAGCATGTCATCTTCGTCCACCTGGACATCCTGCCCTCCCCGCGCCGGGCACCCGGCACCGCCCACGCCGGCGGATCAGCGGTGCCCGGTGCCGACCGGCTATCCCTCGGTACTACCTCGGTCGACCGCCCGGACCGGTCTGACCCGGCTGCGGTTGGTGCGGTGGACGTTGGCCCTCGGCAGGGAACCCGGGCTCAGGCGGGCCAGGCGCGGGCGGTGCCGTCGACCCGTACCGCCACGTCGGTGCCGACCGGTGCGGTGCTCGCGTCGTCGAGGATCCGGGCGGTGACCCGGGTGCCGTCGGCCAGCCGGAGCCCCACCAGCGCGTCGTGGCCGTGGAAGTCGTGCCGCAGCACCGTCGCCGGGACGGTGTCCGTGCGCGGGGCCGGCAGGATGCGTACCTGTTCCGGGCGGACCAGGACGGTGACCGCCCCGGACGGTGCCGCCCCGGCGATCGGGATCGGGCCGAGCGCGGTCCGGGCCCGACCTCCGTCGGCGACCGCGGACAGCAGCACCGCGTCGCCGACGAAGCCGGCCACCCACGGGTCGGCGGGTTCCCGGTAGATGGTGGTCGGGGTGTCGGCCTGCACCACCCGGCCGGCGCGCAGCACCACCACCCGGTCGGCCACCGACAGCGCCTCGCCCTGGTCGTGGGTGACCAGCACCGCGGTCGCCCCGTCGGCGCGCAGCGCCGCCCGGATGTCGTGGCGCAGCCCGGCGCGCAGCCCGGCGTCGAGGGCGCTGAACGGTTCGTCGAGCAGCACCAGCGACGGCCGGGGGGCCAGTGCCCGGGCCACCGCCACCCGCTGCTGCTGTCCGCCGGAGAGCTGGTGCGGCATCCGGTCGCCGTAGCCGGCCAGCCCGACCAGGGTCAGCACCTCGTCCACCCGGTCACCGCGCCGGGCGGCCCGGTCCAGGCCGTAGCCGATGTTCGCGGCCACGCTCAGGTGCGGGAAGAGGGCACCCTCCTGCGGCACCACGGCGATCCGGCGGCGGTGCGTCGGCAGGTGCCGGCCGCCACCGGCCACCGGCCGGCCGTCGAGCCGGATCTCGCCGTCGTCGAGGCGTTCGAAGCCGGCCAGGCAGCGCAGCAACGTGGTCTTGCCGCACCCGGACGGGCCCAGCACGGCGGTCAGCTCGCCGGCGGGCACCCTCAGGTCCACCCCGTCGAGCGCGGTGACCGGGCCGTACCGTTTGACGACGCCGGTCAGCACGACCTCGCTCATCGCCGATCCTCCTTGTCGAGCAGGCCGCTGCGGGCCACCAGCAGCCAGGTGGGTAGCGCCGAGATGACCACCAGCAGTGCGGCGTACGGGGCGGCGGCGGCGTGCGCGCCGACGGCCGTACTGGTCCACAGCTCGGTGGCCAGCGTGTCGACCCCGGTGGGCCGCAGCAGCAGGGTGGCGGGAAGTTCCTTCATACCGGTGAGGAAGACCAGTGCGGCACCGGCGCCGATGCCGGGCAGGGTGAGCGGCAGGGTGACCGTGCGCAGCACGTCCCAGGGGCTGCGGCCCAGCGAACGGGCCACCTCCTCCAGGCCGGGCGGGGCCTGGGCGGCGGCACCGGCGACCGCACCCACCGCCAGCGGCAGGAACAGCGTGGCGTACGCGAGCGCCAGCAGCCACGTCGTCTGGTACAGCGGGTAGGCGACGTTGATCCCGAAGAAGATCAGCGACAGCCCGACCACCACCCCGGGCAGGGCGTGCGACAGGTACGCCGTCCGGTCCAGCAGCGTGGTCAGCGGCCCGGGGGCGCGGGCGGTGAGCAGCCCCAGCGGCAGCGCCAGCAGCATGGTCAACCCCGCGCCGGCCAGCGACAACCAGAGCGAGTTCCCGGCCGCGACCGCCACCTCGGCCAGCGCGCCGGGCCGGGACACCCCGGCGAACAGCCGCCGGGCCAGGCTGACCGCCGGCACCCCGAAGGCCAGCGCCGCCACGGCCAGCAGGACGGCCATCGCCGGCCACCGGGCCGCGCCGAGGCGCGACCGGACCACCGGCCGGCGGGCGCCACCGAGCCGGGCGTACCGGGCGCCGCGCCGTCGGGTGACCGTCTCCCCGGTCAGCAGCAGCAGGGTCAGCAGCACCAGCACGCTGGAGAGCACCAGCGCGCCGGTCCGGTCGAAGCCGAGGTCGAAGGCGACGAAGACGGCCCGGGTGAAGGTGTCGGTCCGCAGGATGGAGACCGCGCCGAAGTCGGAGAGCACGTAGAGGGCGACCAGCAGCGCGCCGGCGGCGGTGGCCGGCCGGATCTGGCGCAGGGTCACCTCGGTGAAGGTCCGCCAGCCGCCCCGCCCCAGCGACCGGGAGACCTCCTCCTGGGCCGGGTCCGCGCCGCGCAGCGCCGCCGCGACCGGCAGGAAGACATACGGGTACGAGCAGAGGGTGAGCACCAGCGCCGCCGGCCAGAATCCGGCCAGCCCGTCGACGGTGGAGACCCAGGCGAAGGCGGCGATGTAGGTGGGCACCGCCAGCGGCAGCGCGGCCAGCACCGCGAAGACCCGCCGACCGGGCAGGTCGGTCCGGGTGACCAGGTACGCCGAGCCGACGCCGAGCAGCACGCAGGCCACGGTGACCACGGCGGCCAGGCCCAGGCTGCGCAGGGACAGCCAGCCGACCCGGCTGGTCCAGACCTCCGCGACGATCCGCTCCCACCCGGCCTCGGCGGTGCGTACCGCGAGATAGGTGAGCGGGACGGCGGCCACGGCCACCGCGGCGGTCGAGGCCGCGAGCAGCGCCGGCCGCGGCGCCCACCGCCGCCACCTCCCCGGTACGCCGGACAGGGCCGGGCCGCCTCGGCGGTCCGGCCCTGCGGGGGCGACGGTCGGGGTGGTCAGGGTACGAGCCCCGAATCCTTGATCAGCGTGATCGTGGACTCCAACCCGTCGAGGTCGTTCAGGTCGATCTGCGGCACCTGCAGCTCGGCCAGCGCGGGCACCCCGGCCGGGCCGGTGACGCCGTCGACCACCGGGTACTCGAAGGTCTGCTCGGCGAAGTACGCCTGCGCCTCCGGGCCGAGCAGGTAGTCCACGAAGGCCTGCGCGTCCGGGTTGTCGGCGGCCCGCTTCAGCACACCCACCCCAGCGACGTTGACCAGCCCACCGGTGTCCCCACCGGCGAAGAAGTGCAGCTTGGCCTTGAGCGAGTCGACCGTGGCCCCCTGCTCCTTGGCGACCTCGCCGAGGTAGTAGTGGTTGATCAGACCCACCGGGACGGTGCCGGCGATGACGTCTTCGAGGATCTTGCCGTTGCCGTCGCGGATCTGCGGGTCGTTGGCCTTCAGCCCGGCCAGGAACTCCTTGGCCCGGGCCTCGCCGTGCTGCACCGTGATCGCGGTGACGAACGCCTGGAACGAGGCGTTGGTCGGGGCCACCCCGACCTTGCCCTTCCACTTCGGGTCGGTCAGCTCGAACACCGACGCGGGCAGCTCCGCCTCGGTGACCTTGTCGGCGTTGTAGGCCAGTACCCGGGCCCGGGCGCTCACGCCGACCCAGTGGCTGTTGCCGGCCCGGTAGGTGGCCGGCACCTTGTCCACCGTCGCGGCGGGCAGCGCGGTGAACATCTCCCGCTTGGAGACCGCGCCGAGCGCGCCGGCGTCCTGGGCCAGGAAGACGTCGGCGGGGGAGCGGTCACCCTCCTCGACCAGCTGGGCGGCGAGCTGGGCGGTGCTGGCGTAGCGGGCCTGCACGGCGATCCCGGTCTGCGCGGTGAACTTCTCCAGCAGCGGCTTGACCAGCTGCTCGTTGCGCCCGCTGTAGACGGTGATCTGCTTGTCGCCGGCGGCACCCGTCTCGGTGCCTGCCTCGTCCTCGGCGCCGCAGGCGACCAGACCGACGGAGAGTAACCCGGCGGCGATCATGGTCGCGGTGGCCCTGCGGAGGGGGATGGGCACGACGAGACGCTCCTTCGTTGCGGCTCCCGGACGACATCCGCCCAGGTGACGGGAATGAAGTTAGCACTGCCTAACCTCACTGCCGCCCGCTGTGGTCTGAGGTCCGGGTCACTCCGTCGCGCCGGTCCGGTTCCGCCGATCAGCCTGGCGACGGCGCTGCGGGCCCCGGACGGGTCCCCTGCCGGCCGTTGCCCGGACCGGTGGATCCGGCGGGCCGGGTGGCTGATGACCGGCCCGACCCGATGGTGTTGTCGGCGGCCGGCAGTGTGGCCCGCGCGTACGGTGCCGTAACCGCCGTCGCCGAGGGCGGGTGTTGCGCACCGGCCAGCCGGTCGATCTCCGCCCTTACCAGGGAACTCAGCTGGTCCATCGTCTGCTGGTGGAGAGCGTTCCCGGCTGACCACCGCAGCTGGGCGGCGGCGGACGCCGGCTGCCGTTCGAGCGTCGCCCACCAGGCCTGGATCTTGTGCTCGTTGCGGGCGAGGAAGGAGAGCCCCTCCCGTACGGCGGGATGATCGGCGATCCGGAGCTGATCGGCCTGCGGGAGGTCGTTGAGCGCGTCGGCGGTGTCGAGTTCCAGGTGCGGCAGCAGCGCGGCAAGCTGGTCCCGCCGCTGTTTGGCCGCCGCCAGGGGGTCCAGGGGTGCGGAAGCCGGCGGTGTGTCCTCGGGCGCGGCTGGGGAGCCGGAGCCTGTACCGGGTGTCGGTGGCATCTGTTTCTCGCTGCTTGTCGGGGAGTCGGACAGCGGCTCTACGCAGGGCGGACCCGCATTGTTCATCCGGGGTGTGGCGGGTCCGCCGATCGGCGGGGTGGCAGCATGGTCGACATGGCGCTCTCCCTGCCGATCGACCCGGCCGCGAACGACCTGCTCAACCGGGACCCGTTGGCCCTGCTGGTCGGCATGACCCTGGACCAGCAGATCCCGCTGGAGAAGGCGTTCACCTCACCGTACGTGCTCGCCGAGCGGCTCGGGCACGCCCCGGACGCCCGGGAACTGGCCGGATACGACCCGGAGGCGCTGGTCGCGGTCTTCGCCCGGCCACCCGCGCTGCACCGGTTCCCGAAGGCGATGGCCGCCCGGGTGCAGGAGGTCTGCCGGGTACTGGTCGACCGGTACGACGGCGACCCGACCCGGCTCTGGGCGCAGGTGGCCGACGGGCGGGAACTGCTGGCCCGGATCGCCGACCTGCCCGGCTTCGGCCGGCAGAAGGCGCAGATCTTTCTCGCCCTGCTCGGCAAGCGGTACGACGTCCAGCCCGCCGGCTGGCGGGAGGCCGCCGGTGACTACGGCGACGCCGACGCGTACCGGTCGGTGGCCGACATCACCGACGGCGCGTCACTGACCCGGGTACGCGAGCACAAGAAGCAGCTCAAGGCGGCGGCGAAGGCCGCAAAGGGCTGACCTGCCGATCGGCCCGGTGCCGTCAGCGGCCACCGTTGTCCCGCAGCACCCAGTTCCGTGCCGGCGACAACTGCGGCGCCGATCAGATCTTCCACATCACCGTGCCTGGTGCAGATGCCTCGAAGCCTAAAATAGCCCAAATCGCCGCAACCAACCTATTCCCCGCCCACCCACCCACCCACCCACCCACCCCCACCGCCCCCCTCCCCTCGTTCGCCACCGAAGCGGGCCCCAAAGTGAATCTTGGACACTTACCGTTCTATTTGGACGGTAAGTGTCCAAGATCTACATTCCAGGCGAGTGCGGAGAGGGCAACGCGCATCAGGGCGGGAGTTGGGGCGTTCGGCGGGCCAGTCAGGTTTGGAGTCGCTCTGCTGCTACCAGCTGTCAGCCCACCACCTTCGGGAAGACCCGGCAAGTCGCACAGTCAGCGTTGGTTGTGGCGACCGGGGCGGGCCAGATCTTCCGCTCGGGGCGAGCGCCGCTGAAGTGCGGCGGCGGTGGAGTCAGGCGGCGGTGGAGTCAGGCCGCGGTGGGATCAGGCTGCGGTGAGGTCCGGGCGGTGGGTTCCGGCGGCCTGGGTCAGGGTTGCGGTGGGGTCCGGCGGCGGTGGGGTCCGGCGGTGAGGTCCGGCGGCCTGGGTCAGGCGGCCTGGGTCAGGCGGCCTGGGTCAGGCGGCCTGGGTCAGGCGGCGGTGGGGTGGGCGAGCGTGGCCAGGGCGCGGCGCACGTCGGCCAGCGAGACCGTCGCGGAGTCGTCCAGGTCGGCCAGGCCAGCCTCGATCCACTGGCGCATCAGCGTGGTCACGCCGATGCCCCGGTCGTCGGCGGCGACCCGGACCCGCTCGTAGGTCTCCAGGGGTAGCCGGACCGAACGGCTGACCATCGGCACGTCGGTGTCGGGGGCGGGCAGTTCGCTCGGCGCTTGGTCGTCGATCAGCTCGGCGAGCCGGTCGTCGCCGCTGTGGAACTGCTTCAACGCGTCGTCACGGTGCATGGCCACTGCCTCCTCGTCGGCGTGTTCTCCGGACCGCCTCGTCGTAGCGTTTCGCCTCGACGTCGCTCAGCTCGCGGGCGGAGAGGATGTCCCAGTCGTTGTCGGTGCCGTCGGCCTCGGCCAGCAGCACGGCCAGTCGTCGTCCCGGACGGGTCGCGGCGTAGACCACCATCACGTCGTCGCCCAGGTGTCGGATGACCCGTCTGCCGCTGTGCAGCGCCGCCCAGACCTCGCCCGGCGTGACGTCGTAGACCCGCAGGTTGGCCAACGCCTCGGCGGTGAAGCTGAACCGGTCGCCCACAGGGCGGAGCGTACCACGTACGTAACACGCGGCTCTGGGCGAAATGGCGGGAGACGGTGACTGCCGCCTCGATGTTCGCGCAGGGGTGGACAGCGGTGACAGAATGAAACCGATTCCGTCGAGGAGGACCGTGTGAAGCGTCCGGCGTACCAGCCGATCCTGATCACCGATGCCTCACGCAGCCAGGGCGACCAGCTCACCAGTCGCCAGCGGCGCTACGTGGTGATGATGATCTTCCGGGTGGCCTGTGTGGTCGCCGGGGCCGTCCTGGTCGGGGTGGAGGCCCCGCTGCTCTGGCTCTGGCTGCCGCTCTGCGGCGTCGGGATGGTCCTCGTCCCGTGGCTGGCGGTGCTGCTGGCCAACGATCGCCCACCCAAGGAGCAGCACCGGCTGGCCAACCGGTTCCAGCGTCGGGCCCGCGAGGAGGCCGCGCCGCGGACTCTCACCGCCGAGGAACACCCGCACAAGATCATCGAAGTCGAGCCCTGACCGACCGGCCGGAACGGCGGCCGGGTGGACCGGGCGCGGTGGGCCCGGTCGGGTGGTCGGCCTCAGCCGGGCGGCCGGGCGCCGGGGGTGCCGACCGCCGCCGCGCCGAGCGCTCCGGCCCGCTCCAGCGCCGCCGGCACCGGCTCCCCGGTCAGCCAGGCGGCCAGCAGGCCGGCGGCGAACGCGTCGCCGGCACCGGTGACGTCGACCACCGGCACCTGGGGTGCCGCCGGCCCGTCGACCGTCACGTCCCGATCGGCCCAGAGCGCCCCGGCCGCACCCCGCTTCACCACCACCCGCCGGACCCACCCGGACAGCGTCCGGGCCTGCGCCGCCGGCTCCGTACCACCGGCCAGCGCCGTCGCCTCGTCGGCGTTTACCAGCAGCAGGTCCACGTCGCGTACCCAGGTCAGGAAGGCCTCCGCCCCGACCTGCCGCAGCGGGGCCGCGGAGGCCGCGTCGACGCTGGTGGTCAGACCGCGCTCGCGCGCCACGGCCAGCGCGCGCAGCCCGGCCGGCCGGGAGGCGGCGTCCAACAGCGGGTACCCGGACAGGTGCAGGTGCCGGGCGTCCGGCGCCGCAGCGACCGCCCGCTCGACGTGCCCCGGGCTCAGCAGCAGGTTTGCCCCCCGCTCGGTGACCATGGTCCGCTCGTCCGCGCCGGCCAGCACGATCACCGTGCCGGTGGCCGCGTCGCGGTGCGACTCGACCGCACAGACCACGCCGCCCCGGGTCAGCTCGCCCGTCCGGTCCCGGCCCGCGTCGTCGGCGCCCACGGCGGCGACCAGCGTCACCGGTACGCCCTGGGCGGCCAGCCAGGCGGCGGTGTTCGCGGCCTGGCCGCCGCCGGTCATCCGGATCGCCGCGGGCGTGTCCGAGCCGGGGGCGACCGGGCCGGCCAGCATTGCGACCACGTCGGTCACCACGTCACCGACGACCAGGACGCGCCCCGGACCGGTCACGCTCCCTGGCCTGCGTGCCGGGCGTCGTCGGCGGTAAGGCCATCGCGTCGGGCGTCGTCGGCGGTAAGGCCATCGCGTCGGGCGTCGTCGGCGGTAAGGCCATCGCGTCGGGCGTCGCCGGCGGCGGGGCCGGTCTGCCGGGCGGCGGCGACCGCGATCCGGGCGGCGAGGTCGGCGTTGCGCAGGATGATCCGGACGTTGACCGCCAGGCTCGCCCCGGCGGTGGCGGAGTGGAAGTGGGCCAGCAGGAACGGCGTCACCGCCTTGCCGGTGATCCCGTCGCGGGCCAGCGTCGCCAACCCGTCGGCAAGCGTGCGGTCGTGCAGGGCCGGGTCGAGTTGCTCGTCGGCGGGGAGCGGGTTGGCCACGATCAGCCCGCCGTGGTGCACTCCGTGCTCGGCGCGGGCGGCGATGATGTCGGCCACCTGCTCCGGTGAGTCCGCCGCCCAGTCCAGGTCGAAGCCCCCGTCGGTGACGAAGAAACCCGGGAACCGGTGGGTGCGGTAGCCGACCACACCCACCCCGAGGGTCTCCAGCCGCTCCAGGGTCGCCCCGACGTCGAGGATCGACTTGACCCCGGCGCAGACCACCGCGATCGGGGTACGGGCCAGGGTGACCAGGTCGGCGGACTCGTCGAAGGTCTGGGCCGCGTCCCGGTGCACCCCGCCGAGGCCGCCGGTGGCGAAGACCCCGATGCCGGCGGCGGTGGCCACCGCACTGGTCGCGGCGACGGTGGTGGCACCGTCCGCGCGGATCGCCGCCGCCACCGCCAGATCGCGTACGGAGAGTTTCGTCACCCCGTCGGCGGTGGCGAGCCGGGTCAACTGGGTGTCGTCGAGTCCCACCACGAGTTCCCCGGCGACCATGCCGATGGTCGCCGGCACCGCCCCGGCGTCCCGGACGGCCTGTT
Organism: Micromonospora yangpuensis; assembly: GCF_900091615.1. Lineage (NCBI taxonomy): Bacteria > Bacillati > Actinomycetota > Actinomycetes > Micromonosporales > Micromonosporaceae > Micromonospora > Micromonospora yangpuensis. The sequence continues at coordinate 2,094,356 of NZ_FMIA01000002.1, forward strand.
CGATCTCCCTGGCCACGCGCAGGTTGTCCGGGCGGGGGAGGCCGTGCGAGACGATGGTGCTCTCCAGGGCTACGACCGGCCGCCGGGAGCGCAGGGCGTCGGCCACCTCGGCACCGAAACGAAGCTGAAAGTCGGTCATTTCAGGTACGTTACGGCGTGCCGTCGGGTCCACCTGTGGTGGACCCGACCGGGGTGACCTGCCAGACTGGAAAGGTTGGAGGTGTACACGTGAGCACAGAGGTTCTCGAACGTCCAGAGCTGAAGGACGCCGACACCGGTCCGGAGATGTTCCACTACGTCCGGAAGGAGAAGATCGCCGAGAGTGCCGTCATGGGCACCTTCGTCATCGCTCTCTGCGGAGAGACGTTTCCGGTGACAAAGGCCGCCAAACCCGGCTCGCCGGTCTGCCCCAAGTGCAAGGAGATCTACGACTCCTGGGGTGAGTGACGCGGGGCGGCCCACCAGGCCGCCCGCGTAATCTTCGGCGCTGTGAGCACCTCCACCGCCCTGCTTCTGGCCGACCTGACCGGGGTGGCCGTCTTCGCCGCCTCCGGTGCCTCCGCCGCGGTGGCCAAACGGCTCGACCTGTTCGGGGTCGTCTTCGTCGGCTTCGTCGCCGCCCTCGGCGGTGGGATCTTCCGCGATCTGGCCATCGGTGAGGTTCCGCCGTTGGCCTTCGCCGACTGGCGGTACGCCGCCACCGCCGCGCTGACCGCCGTCGCCGTGTTCTGGCTGCACCCGCAGCTCGCCCGGCTCCGCACCACCGTGCTGGTGCTGGACGCCGCCGGCCTGGGTCTGTTCACCGTCACCGGTACGGTCAAGGCCCTGGAGGCCCAGGTGCCGGCGGTCGGCGCCTGCGTGATCGGCATGCTCACCGCGATCGGTGGCGGACTCGGCCGGGATCTGCTCACCGGCGAGATCCCGGTGGTGCTGCGCCGGGAGATCTACGCGGTGGCCGCGCTGGCCGGCGCGGTCGCCGTGGTCGTGCTGGATCTGCTCGACCGGGCCGGAGCGGTCCCGCTCACCGTGGCGACGCTGCTGGTCTTCGGCCTCCGCCTGATCGCGTTGCGCCGTCGCTGGTCCGCCCCGGTGGCAATGCTCCGTCCACCGAGCACCGGCCCCACCTGACCGGCGACCCGACCCGACCCGCGGACCGGCACGGCCACCGTGGGCGCCGGTGTGCTCGGGTGGGCGGTCGAGCGCGGCGCGTGGCGTCGCGTGGGCGGGTCGACGGTCGCTGGTTATGCTGAGTGTCGGCCTTCGCGGCACCGACGCGCGGAGGTCCTTTTCATGGGCGGCGGTACGTGGCCCTGAGCCGGGGGCCGCCGCCGTGCGGCAGGGAAGGAGCACCTCGCGTGGCTGCCCGGTTGCCGACGATCGAGACCTTTCCGGCGCTGCGCGCCTGGCAGCGCCGGGCGTTGGTGGAGTACCTGCGGCGGCGTACCGAGGACTTCACCGCCGTGGCCACCCCCGGCGCGGGCAAGACCACCTTCGCCCTGCGGATCGCCGCGGAGCTGCTCGCCGACCGCACCGTCGAGGCGGTCACCGTGGTCGCCCCCACCGAGCACCTGAAGACCCAGTGGGCCAGCGCCGCCGCCCGGATCGGCATCCAGCTCGACGCCGCCTTTCGCAACGCCGACCTGCACTCGGCCGCCGACTTCCACGGCGCGGTGGTGACGTACGCGCAGGTCGGAATGGCGCCGCAGGTGCACCGTCGGCGCACCATGACCCGCCGTACGCTGGTCATCCTCGACGAGATCCACCACGCCGGCGACTCGCGGTCCTGGGGCGACGGGGTGAAGGCGGCCTTCGAGCCCGCCGTACGCCGCCTGATGCTCACCGGTACGCCGTTCCGCTCCGACGACAACCCGATCCCCTTCGTCGAGTACGAACGCGGCGGCGACGGCCTGCTCCGGTCCCGTGCCGACGCGGTGTACGGCTACGCCGACGCCCTGCGCGACGGGGTGGTCCGGCCGGTGCTGTTCCTGGCCTACTCCGGGGAGACCCGCTGGCGGACCAACGCCGGTGAGGAGCTGTCGGCGCGGCTGGGCGAGCCGATGACGCAGGACCTGATCGCCCAGGCCTGGCGCACCGCGCTGGACCCGGCGGGGGACTGGATGCCGCAGGTGCTGCGGGCCGCCGACGCCCGACTGACCGTGCTACGGGCCGCCGGGATGAGCGACGCCGCCGGCCTGGTCATCGCCAGCGACCAGCAGACCGCCCGCTCGTACGCGAAGCTGCTGGAGCAGGTGACCGGCGAGCGGGCCGCCGTGGTGCTCTCCGACGACGTCGGCGCGTCGGCCCGGATCGCCTCGTTCGCCGCCTCGGAGCAGCGGTGGATGGTCGCGGTGCGGATGGTGTCCGAGGGGGTGGACATCCCCCGGCTGGCCGTCGGGGTCTACGCGACCAGCGCCAGCACTCCGCTCTACTTCGCCCAGGCGATCGGCCGGTTCGTCCGGGCCCGTCGCCCCGGGGAGAGCGCGTCGGTCTTCCTGCCCAGCGTGCCGCACCTGCTCGGGCTGGCCAGCGAGATGGAGGCCGAGCGGGACCACGTGCTCGGCAAACCGAAGGACCGGGACGGCTTCGACGACGAGCTGCTGGAGCGGGCCCAGCGCGACGACCAGGCAAGTGGCGAGTTGGAGAAGCGGTTCGCCGCGCTCTCGGCGACCGCCGAGCTGGACCAGGTGATCTTCGACGGCGCGTCGTTCGGCACCGCGGCGCAGGCCGGTACGCCGGAGGAGGAGGAGTATCTCGGCCTGCCCGGTCTGCTGACCGCGGACCAGGTCACCGTGCTGCTCAACAAGCGGCAGGCGGAGCAGCTCGCGGCCCAGCGTCGCCGACGCGACGAACAGCCCGCTGAGCGGGCCGCTGCGGGACCGCAGGCTCCGCCGGTGCCGCTGAGTGCCGCCCAGCGTCGGGTGGCCCTGAGGCGTCAGCTCAACGCTCTGGTGGCCGCCCGGCACCACCGGACCGGGCTGCCCCACGGCAAGATCCACGCAGAGCTTCGTCGCCGTTGCGGTGGCCCGCCCAGCGCCCAGGCCACGATCGAGCAGCTGGAAGAACGCATCGCCACCGTCCAGTCGCTGTAGGCCCGGACCGGCCACCGGGGCCGCGCCGGACATTCCGCGCGGCCCGGCCGACTCGCCGCGGGCTGTGGAACAGGCACGAAAAAGCCGGCCGGTGGCATCCACGGGATGCCACCGACCGGCCAGGTCGTTATCTGGTCAGTTCGCCATCAGATCGGCGCCACGCCAGCTGAACTCCGGGTCGGACGCGTACTTCACGGTGATCTTCACGAGATCCTCCGCATACTTGTTCGCATGGTGCCCACAGAACACCAACTCGCTTCCACCCGCCAGAGTGATCCGGAGCTTGCCGGCAGCATTGCAGCGGTCGCACCGTTCATCGGCGGCTGGGGGAGCCACCGTCTCGGGCGGCGGCGTGAGGGTCGGGGTCATCGCCTTCCTCCTCTGGTCGTCACCGATGAACAAACTCTTCGGTCGTTGCTCACCTATCCTGCAACACCCTCGGCGGATGTTGCCTTCCCTGTGTGCCCGCGGGGGACCGAGGTCACACCTGGCAGCAACAGTGTGCCGTGCACCCAGGGTGCCACGTCAACGATCACAAACGAGCAACCACCCGATCATCATCAGGTCTTGTACGCCTGGTGATCAAAACGACACGCGCAGTTGACGTACTCGCTCAGTCGAGGTAGTCACGAAGCACCTGGGAGCGCGACGGGTGCCGCAGCTTCGACATCGTCTTGGACTCGATCTGCCGGATCCGCTCCCGGGTCACCCCGTAGACCTGGCCGATCTCGTCAAGCGTACGCGGCTGGCCGTCGGTCAACCCGAACCGCAGTCGGACCACCCCGGCCTCCCGCTCGGAGAGCGTCTGCAGCACCTGCTGGAGCTGGTCCTGCAGGAGCGAGAAGGAGACCGCGTCGACCGCGACCACGGCCTCCGAGTCCTCGATGAAGTCGCCCAGCTGGCTGTCGCCCTCGTCGCCGATGGTCTGGTCGAGCGAGATGGGCTCCCGGGCGTACTGCTGGATCTCCAGCACCTTCTCCGGTGTGATGTCCATCTCCTTGGCCAGCTCCTCCGGCGTGGGCTCGCGGCCCAGGTCCTGGAGAAGCTCGCGCTGGATCCGGCCGAGCTTGTTGATCACCTCGACCATGTGGACGGGGATGCGGATGGTGCGGGCCTGGTCGGCCATGGCGCGGGTGATGGCCTGGCGGATCCACCAGGTGGCGTAGGTGGAGAACTTGTAGCCCTTGGTGTAGTCGAACTTCTCGACGGCGCGGATGAGGCCGAGGTTGCCTTCCTGGATGAGGTCGAGGAAGGCCATCCCACGACCGGTGTACCGCTTGGCCAGCGAGACCACCAGCCGGAGGTTGGCCTCCAGCAGGTGGTTCTTGGCCCGCTCACCGTCGCGGGAGATCCAACCCAGGTCACGGACCATGTCCCGGGTCATCTTCTCTTCGCCCTCGTCGGCCGCGCGCAGCCGCTCGGCGGCGTAGAGGCCGGCCTCGATCCGCTTGGCCAGCTCCACCTCCTGCTCGGCGTTGAGCAGCGGGACCTTGCCGATCTGCTTCAGGTACGCCCGGACGGAGTCGGCGGACGCGGTCAGCTCGGCGTCCCGGCGGGCCTGCTTGAGGGCCTCGGACTCCTCGTCGTCCCACTCGAAGTCGTTGTCGGTCGCCGCTCCCGCGGCGTCCGCCGCGGCGGCCCGGGCCAGCTCCGCCGGCTCCTCGACCACCACGTCCTCGATGGCGGCGGCGAGCTCCTCGGGGTCGATGTCGCCCTCGGCACCCTCACCCTTGGCCTTGCCGGCGGCCTTGGTGGGCTTGCCCGCGGCGGCGGCCACCGTCGCCTTGGTGGCACGGGTGGACTTCGCCGCCTTGGCCGGCACGACCTTGGCGGCCACCTCGCCGGTGGCGCCGGCGGCCTTGCGTGCGGTCGCCTTACGCGCCGGTGGTGGAGTCTCCTCCGCGGCGGCTGCCTGCTTGGGCGCCGGCGCGGCGGCCTTCCTGGTGGTCTTGGCGGTGGTGGCCCGGGAGGCCGGGGTGGCCGACCGGGCGGCGGCGACCCGGCGTCGGGTGCTCGCCGAGCCGTCCACGACCACGGTCACTCCCGCTTCGGAGAGCGCCCGCAGAATCTTCTTGGCCTGGGCCGGAGTCACCTCAGCGGACTCCACCGTGCGCGCGAGCTGGGCCGACGTCAACTGGCCGCCGGCGGTCTGCGCGTGCGCGATCAGCGTGTCGGTGAGCGAGCGTACGTCGGCGCCGGTGTGGCGGGGTTCTGTCACGAATGACCTTCCGGAGGCGATGAACGGGCACGGCCGGGGTGTCCGACACAGCGCGGCGCACCGTGCCAGGCATGTGGTTGAGGGACCCCCGTGTCCCGGGCCGGCCGGTCGTTGGCGGTCCGTGGCGCGTGGGCAGGGTGAATTGTAACGCCGTCTGCGGCGATCATCCTGCGCCGCACGGCGTGATCGACGGTGGAGACCGCCGAATAGGCGCAGATGTGGACTTTGTAAGGATGATACCCACGCGCGACAGCCGGAACGTCCCAGTCGTGCGGGAAGGGGACGAACCATGCATTGTTCGACGCCCGCGCCGCAGGATCTGCTGGCCCTGGCGGTCGAGGTGGCCCGTACGGCCGCCACGACCGCGCACCGGATGCGTGCCGAGGGCGTGTCGACGGTCGCCACCAAGAGCACCGTGACCGACGTGGTCACCGCCGCCGACCGGGCGGTGGAGCGGCAGGTCGTCGAGGCGTTGCGCCGGGCGCGTCCGGCCGACGCCGTGCTCGGCGAGGAGTACGGCCAGCGGGAGAGCGGCCCGGCCGGCGCCTCCGGCGTGCGGTGGATCATCGATCCGATCGACGGCACCGTCAACTACCTGTACGGGCTGCCGTACTGCGCGGTCTCGCTGGCCGCCGAGGTCGACGGCCAGGTGGTCGCGGGTGTGGTGCGCAACGTGGTGACCGGCGAGGAGTGGACGGCCACGGCCGGCGGCGGCGCCCACCGGGCCGGGCGGCGGCTGCGCTGCTCGACCGAGACGGACCTGGGGCAGGCGCTGGTGGCCACCGGCTTCGGGTGCGACCCGGCACGGCGGTCACACCAGGCCCGGGTGGTCGCCGAGTTGATCGGGCAGGTGCGGGACATCCGCCGGATGGGGGCGGCGGCACTGGATCTGTGCCTGGTCGCCGAGGGCCGGCTGGACGCCTACTTCGAGAAGGGGCTGGCCGCCTGGGACCTGGCCGCCGGCGGGCTGGTCGCGGCCGAGGCCGGTGTGCGGGTCACCGGGCTCAACGGTGCGCCACCCGGGCCCGACCTGGTCGTCGCCGCCCCACCGGCGCTCTTCGGGGCGCTGCACGACCGCCTGGCCGAGCTGGACGCCGCGGGCGGCCCGTGACCGCCGGCCTGTCGGCGCGGGCGTGCGGGGGGCGGCCGGCCGGTCGGCTCGTGTTCCACGGCGCGCCCGAGGTCGGCTCGGGCGCGCGGGGCCGCTGGTGCCCTGGTCGACGGTGGGCAGCCGGCGCGGGCCGGGTGACCCGGCCCGCGCCGGGCCGTCACTTGTCGACGGGCATCGGGCAGGAGCCGACGGGTGCGACCGGCGAGCCCAGGTCACCGAGGGACTGGTTGACCTCGGTGGTGGTGGCCAGCTGGGCGAACCCGTTGCCGAGGACCACGTCGACGGTGTCGTCCTTGCGCTTGGGGTCGTAGGCCTGGTCCGCGTTGTTCAGGAAGTACGCCCGCAGCAGGTGGGCGGAGCCGACTCCCTTGGGGCCGAACCGCAGCACCGCGACGCCGTCGACGCCCTTCTTCTCGTCGCCGACCTTCTGGACCTGGAACTTCCGGTTGCGGAAGTCGTCGGCGGTGCTGCCGGCCTGACCGACCTCGTCGGTGGCGTTGAGCACGTTGATCTTGACGTCCTTGGGTTCACGCAGGGCCACGTCGGCCATCGGCCAACCCTCCGGGCAGCCGCCGGCGACACCGGCGTCACCCTGGCTGTCCTTGACGATGGCGGCGACCACGAAGACCAGGGCGAAGACCGCCAGCACTCCGACGACAACGAGTGCTCGCACTCGCGCAAAACTCATCTGGGAGCTCCCCGGACATGGTTGGGTGGCGGCGACCGCCGGCGTTCGGAGCGCCCGGCCGGCCGTCGAGTACGCCGCTGAGGTTAGCGGTTGTCCGACCGTCGCGTGGAAACAGCCGGACATGCCGGCGCGCCAACCGGGAACCGGGTAGTACTACCCCTATCTTCGTGTCGCCTGAGTCACATTGGGAACAACTTCGCGGGCTGGGGCGTACATCTCTGCCACGAGGGCGGTATACATGCCTCGCCCACGAGGGGGGTAAGGTACCGCGCTCGCTGGGGGAGGTTTCCCTGCCGACCTGGCCGACCATCGGTCGAGTCGGGTGACCGACACGTGACAGTGACCGGCCAGCGGGAACCGAAACAGCGTCGTCCGGCGTTACCACCGGAAGCGACAACATCGATATGGGAGAGTGAAACCGATGGCCACCGACTACGACGCCCCGCGTCGCGACGAGGTCGACCTCGGCGAGGACAGCCTGGAAGAGCTCAAGGCCCGGCGGGTCGACTCACAGTCGGGCGCCGTGGACGTCGACGAGGCCGAGGTGGCCGAGAGCTTCGAGCTGCCCGGTGCCGATCTGGCCGATGAGGAGCTCACCGTCAAGGTGCTGCCAATGCAGCAGGACGAGTTCCGCTGTGCCCGCTGCTTCCTCGTCCACCACCGCAGCCAGTTGGCGGTGGAGCGAAACGGCGAGCTGATCTGCCGCGAGTGCGTCTGACCATCCGGCGGACACGACCGTGTGCCCGCGAACCGGCGGCGGCCTCCCTGACGGGGCCGCCGCTACCGCAGCCATGCCCGCCGTGCGCCGTGCGCCGGTAGCTGCTTGACTCTGTCTGGCAGCTGCCACCGCAGGCGGATCCACTCGGGAGGTTCGGACGTGAGTGATCGAATCGGCGGTACCGAGCCGTCGCCGTCGAGCGGTGCCGAGCCGTCGAGCGGTGCGGAGCCGCCCCGTGGTGCCGAGCCGTCCCGTGCTGCCGAATCGTCGTCGACGGACGGTGCTGCTGCCGAGCCGGCCCGGCCCGGCGGTGACGCGCAGCTGAGCGTGCCGGGCGACGGCACCGGCGACGACCTGGGCGCGACCGTCGCCGCGCTGACCGCCGACGACCTGGAGCCGGCCCGCCGCCGGCAGCTGTTGGCCCGGATGGTCGGGCAGGCGCGGGCCCGGGGACTGGCCGACCTGTTCAAGCCGAAGGCCGCCCTGCGCTGGATGACCGACGCGGTGTCCGAGGTCGCCCCGCACGTGCCGATCCGTGACCTGGCCACCCTGCGTCAGCACTTCGACGGCCTCGACGGTGACCTGCTCGCCGACCGGCTGGTCCGCAACGCCTCCCGGGCCACCGCCGGCGTCGGTGCCGCCGGTGGGGGAGTCGCCGCCGTGGAGTGGGCGGTCACCCCCACGCTGCTCTCCGCGCCGGTGCTGCTGGCCGCCGAGACCGTCGCGGTGGTGGCGATCGAGCTGAAGCTGATCGGCGAGCTGCACGAGGTCTACGGCGTGCCGGTGCCGCCCGGTGGCACCCAGCGGACGGTGGCGTTGGTCCAGGCCTGGGCCAACCAGCGGGGGATCAACCCGATGTTGCCCGGGGTCGGGGTCGGCGCGGTGCTCGGCACCGCCGCCCGCAAGGAGCTGCGGGACACCCTGCTGAAGCGGTTCGGCCGGAACCTGACCACCTTGGGTCCGTTCCTGACCGGGGCGGCCGTGGCGAGCTACCTGAACCGCCGGGCCACCCGCAGCCTCGGCGACAACCTCCGCACGGATCTGCGCCGGCAGCGCCGGGAACTGCCCGCTCCACCGCCCAGCTGGACGTGAGGGCCCACCCTGCCGGGGCTACCCACCCTGCGGGGGCTACCCAGCCTGTCGGGACGGCCCGGCCCGGGGCCGCTCAGGACCGGGCGTCGCGGGCGGCCAGCAGCGCCTCGGCCAGCTCGACCGGCCGGCGGGAGCTGACCACCCAGAACGGCGTCGGGTCGGCTGGATCGTCGAGCACCACCTGGACGGCCCCGCCGACCCAGGGACGCTGCACCACGAAGGCGAGCGGGTCGCCGCCGACGCCCAGCACCTCCCGGCGGCCGGCCACGTCCAGCGGGATCGCGTCGGCGACGAACCCCACCGGCAGCCGGGCGTCATCCACCCGCAGGTGCCCGTCGCGTACCTCTATCCGGATCCGGCCGCACCACCACAGCCCGGCCGCCGTCACCGGCAGCAGCAGCACGAACGGCAGCCAGGCCCGCACCCCGGGCGCGCCCATCCAGACCTCGGCGGCGAGCAGCCCGGCGGCGGCCAGCCCGGCCAACCACAGCCACCAGGGCAGGGTGAGCCGTTCCGTGTACCCGGGGGGTGCCGTGGGGGACCGGAACTCGGACGGCGAGGATGGCGACACGCTCACACCTGCGAGGGTACGGCGAACGCCGGCCGCCGTACCGGGCAGGATGGCAGGGGAACCCGGTGAACCGGACGGAAAGGGAGAATCGTGACCGACGTCGTAGGCGTGGCGGTGCGCCAGCTCGATCCGGAGCTGCCGCTGCCGGCGTACGCCCATCCCGGTGACGCCGGGGCGGACCTGGTGGCGGCCACCGACGTGGAACTGCCCCCCGGCGGCCGGGCGTTGGTCCCGACCGGGGTGGCGATCGCGTTGCCGCCGGGGTACGTGGGCCTGGTCCATCCCCGGTCCGGTCTGGCGGCCAGGCTCGGCGTGACGGTGCTCAACGCGCCCGGTACGGTCGACGCCGGCTACCGGGGTGAGATCCTGGTGAACCTGATCAACCATGACCGGGTCACCCCGGCGAGGATCTCCCGGGGGGACCGGATCGCGCAGCTCGTGGTGCAACGGGTGGCGCGGGCCGAGTTCCGCCCGGTGGCGGAGCTGCCCGCCTCCCGGCGTGGCGTCGGTGGGCACGGATCGACCGGCGGGCACGCCGGGCTCGGCGCGTCCCCGACGGCGGGACAGCGGGCGGGCGTACGGACGGAAGAGGTGGCAGGGTGAGCGCGAACAGTGGAGGGTGGGCGCAGTGATCTTCTCCCGAAAGCGGGCCGGACGGCACTCCCGTGACGAGCGGGCCACCGAGGTCCTCGACTCCGCCGACACCGGCGAGGCGACCGCACCGGAGCTGGCCCGTGGCCCCTACGACATCGCCGAGGCCCCGGCCGGGGTGCAGCGGCTCGACCTGGGCAGCCTGCACATCCCGGCGGTGCCCGAGGTCGAGGTCCGGGTGCAGGCCGACCCGCAGGGCGTGGTCCAGCAGGTCGTGCTGGTGCACGGCGAGAACGCGTTGCAGCTGGGCGCCTTCGCCGCACCCCGCTCCGACGGCATCTGGGACGAGGTGCGTGAGGAGATCCGCCGGTCGTTGTTCAACGACGGCGCCGCCGCCGAGGAGGTCCAGGGGGAGTACGGCACCGAGCTGCACGCCCGGGTGCGTACCCAGGACGGGGTGACCGCCCTGCGGTTCGTCGGCGTCGACGGCCCGCGTTGGATGGTCCGGGGGGTCTACCAGGGCGCCGCGGCCACCGACCCGGCCGCCGCCGGCCCGCTGGCCGAGTGCCTCGACGGGCTCGTCGTCGACCGGGGCATGGAGGCCAAGCCGGTCCGGGAGCCGCTGCCGCTGCGGCTGCCCCGGGAGGTCGCCGAGCAGGCCGGGCAGGCCGACACCGACGGCGACGCCGCGTCGCCCGCCGGTGGGCGGTCCGCTCCCGAGCCCCGCTAGGCCCGGTCGCCGCCGGCCACGAGGTGGTCGGCGGGTGGGCGGTCCGGCGTACGCTGGCGGGGTCGCCCCCGGGGTTCGCCCGGGTGCGGGACCACCGGCGTGGGCCGGCCACTGGGAAGGGTGACGCGGAGGTCATGACGACCGACGACAGCCGGGTGTCGCTGCGCCGCATGCTGCGCCGGCTCACCGCGAGCGAGGCCGAGATCGAGGCGCAGGAGCTGCTCCGGGTGAGCGCCGAGTCGGGTGGGATGCCGGCCGGCCAGTGCCGGGGGGGCCAGCTCGTCTCGGTCGCCGGCCGGCTGCGTACCGTGGTCTACACGCCGCGGACCAACCTGCCCACCCTGGAGGCCGACCTCTACGACGGCAGCGACGTGGTGACCCTGGTCTGGCTGGGGCGACGCCACATCGCCGGCATCGAACCCGGACGGCACCTGACGGCCCGGGGCCGGGTGGCCCTGCGGGACGACCGCAAGGTCATCTACAACCCGTACTACGAACTGGAGCCGAGCAGGTGACAGCGGGACGCGGCGAGCTGGACGACGTACCCACGGCCGGGCCACAGCGCACGGCGCAGGGCTGGGCCGACCCGCCACCGGCGAACCGGCCGCAGGAGGCCGACGACCCGTTGGCCGACGAGCCGCTGCCCAGCCTCGCCGAGCAGATGGCCGACCAGCTGGGCGGTTGGCGCGGGCTGGCCGAGTCCAGCGTTCCGGTGGTCGTGTTCGTGCTGGCCAACATCGTCGGCGAGCTGCGTCCCGCGGTGATCGCCTCGGTGTCGGTGGCGCTGCTCATCGCCGGCCTGCGGCTGGCCCAGCGCCGGCCGGTCCGGCACGCCCTCAACGGTCTCTTCGGCATCGCGATCGGCGCGGCCATCGCCTGGCGCACCGGCGACGAGCGGGACTTCTACCTCCCGGGGATCCTCTACGGCATCGGCTACGGCATCGCCCTGCTGATCTCGGCGGCTATCCGGCAGCCGCTGGTCGGCTGGATCTGGTCGGTGCTGGTGGCCGGCGGCCGGTCGGAGTGGCGGCAGGACCCGAAGCTGGTGCGCACCTTCACCGGGCTGACCGTGCTCTGGGGGGTGGTCTGGCTGGCCAAGGTGGGGGTGCAGGCCGGCCTGTACCTCGCCCACCAGGACACCGCCCTGGGCGTGGCCCGGCTGGTGCTGGGCTACCCGCCGTACGTGCTGTTGCTGCTCTTCACGGTCTGGACGGTGCGCCGGGTGACCCAGGAGCCCGAAGCGGTGCCCAGCACCTGAGCAGCGGGGCTCACCCGCTGTTGCGGGTCCGCTCGACGCTGTCCGGTCCGAGGACCACGGCACGTACCGCGTCCTCGGTCTCGGCGGTGCAGACGAAGATCAGCTCGTCGCCGGCCTCGATCGGGTCGTCCGGGCTCGGCACCAGCACCCGCCTGCCCCGCAGGATGGCCACCAGCGCGGCGTCACGGGGCAACGGCACCGCGTGCAGCGGCTGACCCACGTACGGGGCGGTCGGTGGCAGGGTGATCTCGACCAGGTTCGCCTCGCCCTGGCGGAACGTCATCAGCCGTACCAGGTCGCCCACGGTCACCGCCTCCTCCACCAGGGCGGCCATCACCCGCGGCTTGCTCACCGCGACGTCGACACCCCACTGCTCGGTGAAGAGCCACTCGTTCTCGGCCCGGTTGACCCGGGCCACCACCCGGGGCACCGCGAACTCGGTCTTGGCCAGCAGGGACACCACCAGGTTGACCTTGTCGTCACCGGTGGCCGCGACCACCACCCCGCAGTCGGCCAGGTTGGCCTCCTCCAGGCTGGCCAGCTCGCAGGCGTCGGCGAGGACCCACTCGGCGCTGGGCACCCGGTCCGGCCGGAGCATCCGGGGCTGCCGTTCGATAAGCAGCACCTGGTGGCCGTTGTCGATCAGCTCCTGGGCGATGGACCGGCCGACGTTGCCGGCGCCGGCGATGGCGATCCGCATGACTCAGTGCCCTCCTTCGGGCGCCGCCGCCACCGCGGTGACCGTGGCGACGATGTCGTCGGTGACCAGCATGAAGGTCTGGTCGCCCTCCTGCACGACGGTGGAGGCGGTGGGCAGCATGCCGATGCCGAACCGGATCAGGTACGCCACCCGGGTCCCGCAGGCGGCCTCCAGGTCCCGGACCGGCCGGCCGATCCAGTCCCGGTGCGTCGGCACCTCCACGATCGACACCGTGCTCGTCGGGTCGCGGAAGATCTCCACGTTGCCCTCCGGAACCAGGTGCCGCAGCATCCGGTCGGCGGTCCACCGGACGGTGGCCACGGTGGGGATGCCGAGCCGTTCGAAGACCTGGGCCCGGCGCTGGTCGTAGATGCGGGCCGCCACCCGGGACACGCCGAACGTCTCGCGGGCCAGCCGGGCCGAGATGATGTTGGAGTTGTCCCCGCTGGAGACGGCGGCGAAGGCGTCCGCCCGCTCGATGCCGGCCTGGCGCAGCACGTCACCGTCGAAACCGACGCCGGTGACGGTGATCCCGGCGAACTCCGGGCCGAGCCGGCGGAACGCGTTGGCGTCGTGGTCGATGACGGCCACCGAGTGCCCCCGGGACTCCAGGTTGTCGGCGAGGATCGAGCCGACCCGACCGCAACCCATGATCACGACATGCACGCTGGTCCTCCACAGGGCACCACCCGACAGGGCTGTCGTCTGCGAGCCTGCCACGTCCTGCCCGCCGGCGCGGACCCGACGGTACTCCCCGTTGTGATGGGGATCGACCACCCCCCGTCGCCGCCGAATCGGCCGTCGTACGCTGTGCCCTTGTGGCCCGTTCCACCTCGCTGCTGAAGCGGCTCCTGCTCGGTCGGCCGTTCCGGTCCGACCGCCTCCAACACACCCTGCTACCCAAGCGGGTCGCGCTGCCGGTGTTCGCCTCCGACGCGCTCTCCAGCGTCGCGTACGCACCGGACGAGATCCTGCTGACGCTCTCCATCGCCGGCGCCTCGGCGTACCTGTTCTCGCCGTGGGTGGCCCTGGCCGTCGTCGTGGTGATGCTGACCGTGGTGGCCAGCTACCGGCAGAACGTGCACGCCTATCCGTCCGGCGGTGGCGACTACGAGGTGGCCACGGTCAACCTCGGCCCCCGGTTCGGCATCGGGGTGGCCAGCGCGCTGCTTGTCGACTACGTGCTCACCGTCGCGGTGTCGGTCTCCTCCGGGGTGGCCAACCTCGGCTCGGTGGTCCCGTTCGTGGCCGAGCACAAGGTGCTCATCGCGGTCTCCGCCGTGGTCCTGCTCACCGCGCTGAACCTGCGCGGGCTGCGGGAGTCGGGCAACCTCTTCGCGATCCCCACCTACGGCTTCATGATCGTGATCGTCGGGATGATCGTCACCGGCCTGGTCCGGGTCTTCGTCCTCGGTCACGACCTGCGGGCGCCCAGCGCCGACCTGGTGATCCAGGCCGAGCACAGCGTCACCGGGTTCGCCCTGGTCTTCCTGCTGCTGCGGACTTTCTCCTCGGGCTGCGCCGCACTGACCGGGGTGGAGGCGATCTCCAACGGCGTACCGGCGTTCAAGGCACCGAAGAGCCGCAACGCCGCGACCACCCTGCTGCTGCTCGGCACGGTGGCGGTGACCATGCTGGTCGGCATCATCTGGCTGGCCCGGCTGACCGGCCTGCAGTTCGTCGAGGACCCGGCGTTGCAGATCGTCAGCGGCCCCGACGGGTACGTGCAGAAGACCGTCACCACCCAGCTCGGTGAGACCGTCTTCGGCTCCGGTTCGGTGCTGCTGTACGTGGTGGCCGGGGTTACCGCGCTGATCCTCTTCCTGGCCGCCAACACGGCGTTCAACGGCTTCCCGGTGCTCGGCTCGATCCTGGCCCAGGACCGCTACCTGCCCCGACAGCTGCACACCCGGGGCGACCGGCTGGCCTTCTCCAACGGCATCGTCTTCCTGGCCGTCGCCGCGATCGTGCTGATCGTCGGTTTCCAGGCCGAGGTGACCAAGCTCATCCAGCTCTACATCGTCGGGGTGTTCGTCTCGTTCACGCTCTCCCAGGCCGGCATGATCCGGCACTGGAACCGGCACCTGCGCACCGAGCGGGACCCGGTGGCCCGCCGCCGGATGGTCCGCTCCCGGGCGATCAACGGCTTCGGCATGGGCATGACCGGCGCGGTGCTGGTCATCGTGCTGATCACCAAGTTCCTGCTCGGGGCCTGGATCGCGATCGTGGCGATGGGCCTGATGTACGGGTTGATGGTGGCCATCCGGCGGCACTACGACCGGGTGGCGGTGGAGCTGACCCCGGACGACGGGCGCCCGGTGCTGCCCGCCCGCAACCACGCCATCGTGCTGGTCAGCAAGCTGCACCAGCCGACCATGCGGGCCATCGCGTACGCCCGGGCCACCCGTCCCGACACGCTGACCGCGGTCACCGTGAACGTGGACGAGGCCGACACCCGCGAGCTGCAGCAGGAGTGGGAGCGGCGGGAGCTGCCGGTACCGTTGACCGTGGTCGACTCGCCGTACCGGGAGATCACCCGCCCGATCCTGAACTTCGTGGCCAGCACCCGCCGCCAGTCACCGCGCGACGTGGTCACCGTCTTCATCCCCGAGTACGTCGTCGGCCACTGGTGGGAGAACCTGTTGCACAACCAGAGCGCGCTACGGCTCAAGGGGCGGCTGCTCTTCGAGCCCGGGGTGATGGTCACCAGCGTGCCCTGGCAGCTGGCGTCCACCGCGAACAAGAACCTGGACCGGCTGGACAAGGCGCTCAGCCAGGGGCCTCCGCGTGGACCCCGGGCGGTGCCCCGCAGCACCCTGCCGCCGACGGTCGCCCCGATCGGCTCCGACCAGCCCGGCGAGAGCTCCGGAGGTGACCGTGACTGAGACCGCGACACCACGGGTCGGGCTGACCGAGGGCGAACGGGTCGAGGTGACCATCGACACGGTCGCCCCCGGCGGGCACTGCGTGGCCCGCTCCGACGGCCAGGTGGTCTTCGTCCGGCACGCGTTGCCCGGCGAGCGGGTCGAGGTCGAGGTCACCGAGGTGCACCGGGGCTTCGTCCGGGCCGACGCGGTACGGGTGCTGGCCGCCTCGCCGGACCGGGTCGAACCGCCCTGCCGGTACGCGAAGCCGGGCGGCTGCGGTGGCTGTGACCTGCAACATGTCTCCCCGGCCGGGCAACTGGCCTGGAAGAGTGCGGTGGTCCGGGAACAGCTCGCCCGGTTGGGTGGCCTGACCGGGGCCGAGATCGACCTGCTCGACGTCCGGGTCGCGGCGTTGCCCGGCGGGACCCTGGGCTGGCGCTCCCGGGTCCGGTACACCGTCGACGCCGGCGACCGGGCCGGGCTGCGCCGGCACCGCTCGCACGAGGTGGTGCCGATCGACCGCTGCCTGATCGCCCACCCGGCGATCCAGGAGCTGCCGGTGCTCGGCGCGGCCCGCTGGCCGACGGCGGAGGCGGTGGAGACGGTGGCCAGCACCGGTGGGCAGGTGAGCGTGACCAGCGTCACCGGGGACGAGGCGACGCCGGTGAGCGGCCCGCTGACCGTCCACGAGCTGGCCGCCGGCCGCGAGTGGGCGCTGCCGGTCGCCGCCTTCTGGCAGGTCCACCCGGCAGCGGCGGACACCCTCGTCGGAGCCGTGCTGGAGCTGCTGGACCCCCGGCCGGGGGAGTCGGCCTGGGACCTCTACGGCGGGGCGGGGCTCTTCGCCGCCGCGCTCGCCGGCCGGGTCGGCCCGGACACCCGGGTCACCCTGGTCGAGTCCGGCCCGCCGGCCGTCGCGGCGGCCCGGGAGAACCTGCGCGACCTGCCCGGGGTGGAGGTGGTCGCGGCCCGGGTGGAGACCGCGCTGGCCCGGCGGCGGATCACCGGCCCGGTCGACCTGGTCGTCCTCGATCCGCCCCGCAGCGGTGCCGGTGCCGCGGTGGTCCGGGCGGTGGCCGCGGCCGGCCCGCGGGCGGTGGCGTACGTGGCCTGCGACCCGGCCGCCTTCGCCCGCGACGTACGGACCTTCGCCGAGGCGGGGTGGCGGCTGACCGCGCTGCGTGGCTTCGACCTCTTCCCGATGACCCAGCACGTCGAGTGCGTGGGTCTGCTGCACAAAGTATGATTCAATCTACGTAAGTTTGGGTCTACGTAAGATTGAATCTACCTTTGTTCGGGCGAGGTGAGTGGTGATCTTTCAGGGGCGAACCCGAGATCTCGACCTGCTCTCCGGGCAGTACCGTGCCGTGGTCGAGGGCTCGGGCGCCACCCGGGGCCGCGCAGTGATCATGACCGGTCGTCGACGGGTGGGTAAGTCTCGGCTGGCCCAGGAGTTCTGCGAACGCTCGAACTCGCCCTACCTTGTCTTCCAGGCGACCAGAGGTCGAAATCCCCAAGCGGAACGGGCCGACTTCGTCACGACCCTGGCGGAGTCGCCACTGCCCGGCGCCGAGTTGGTGGCCGGGCTGCAGGTGCAGGACTGGAACCAGGCCCTGCGTTCCCTCGCGCTCGCGGTTCCGCAGGACCGACCCAGTGTCGTGGTCATCGATGAGGTCCCCTGGTTGGTCGAGCAGGACACGGAGTTCGAGGGGGCACTCCAGACGGTCTGGGACCGTCAGCTGTCCGCCAAGCCGGTCCTGCTGCTACTGGTGGGGAGCGACCTGTCGGTGATGCAGGCCCTGCAGTCGTACGGTCGGCCCTTCTTCGGCCGGGCAGCGAAGATGGTCGTCGATCCGCTCAATCTGGCCGACGTCCGCACCGTGACCTCGCTGGACGCCGCGACGGCCGTGGACGCCTACCTGATCACCGGTGGTTTTCCGGAGATCGTGCAGTCCTGGCGGCCCGGTACGAGCCGGACCGAATTCCTCCAGGCGTCGCTGGCGAATCCGCTGTCCCCCCTGCTGGTCGCCGGGGAGCTTGTCCTGTCGGGTGAGTTTCCGGCAGCCGGTCATTCGCGGGCGGTGCTGGAATCGATCGGTAGTGGCGAGCGGACATTCAGCGCCATCGCCGCCCAGGCCGGCGGTGCCAACGCACTACCGTCCGGGACGCTCTCCCCACTGCTCACCACCCTGCAGGAGAAACGCATTCTGGCGGTGGACGTGCCGCTGTCCACCAAGCCGGACAGCAAGAACAAGCGGTACCGGATCACCGATCCGTACCTGCGGTTCTGGCTGGCGTTCCTGCGCCGTGGCGTTCCCTTCGCGGAGCGGGGGCGGGCGGATCTGGCGCTGCAGCTGATCGAGCGTTCCTGGACGGCCTGGCGTGGCCGGGCGGTCGAGCCGTTGGTGCGCGAATCCCTGTTGCGGCTCCTGCCTGATTCCGGGTGGTCGGAGGCCGAGGTGGTGGGTGGGTGGTGGAACCGACAGAACAATCCGGAGATCGACCTGGTCGGCGCGGACCGTGCCCCGGTGGCCGCGAAGGTGCACTTCGTGGGCTCGGTCAAGTGGTTGGCGAACCGGCCCTTCGACCGCCACGACTACGACGCCCTGGTCCGCGATGTGCTCGCCGTCACGGGGGCGACGCCGGACACACCGCTGGTGGCGGTGTCCCGAGCGGGAGTGACCCCGGGGCTGCCGCTGGCCGCCCACTGGGGCCCGGACGACCTGGTGGATGCCTGGCAGCGCCGGTAGCGGGTGAATGAGGTGGTGACCGGGGTGCCCCGCTCTACCGGAGACGTTAGGAAGGGGCCCTTCCTTACCGGTGGGGAAATGTGCCGGGCTGCGCGGTGTCGGACGGCCGATAGACTCTGCGGTCATGAGCGTTGATGAGGACACGGCCAACCACGGCCGGCTGCTGGCCACGGTGCGCGGTCCGCAGGACGTCAAGCGGATGTCCACCGAGCAACTGGCCCTGCTCGGCGCGGAGATCCGGGACTTCCTGATCGCCAAGGTCTCCCGGACCGGCGGGCACGTCGGCCCCAACCTGGGCGTGGTGGAGCTGACCATCGCCATGCACCGGGTCTTCGACTCGCCCCGGGACCGGCTGCTGTTCGACACCGGCCACCAGGCGTACGTCCACAAGATCATCACTGGCCGGCAGGCCGGCTTCGACCAGCTGCGCCAGCGCGGCGGCCTCTCCGGGTATCCGAGCCAGGCCGAGAGCGAGCACGACCTGATCGAGAACTCGCACGCCTCCACCGCGCTGTCCTACGCCGACGGCCTGGCCAAGGCGTACGCGCTGCGGGGCGAGCAGCGCAGCGTGGTCGCGGTCGTCGGCGACGGCGCGCTGACCGGCGGGATGTGCTGGGAGGCGCTGAACAACATCGCCACCGCCGGCAACCCCCTGGTGATCGTGGTCAACGACAACGGCCGGTCGTACGCGCCGACCATCGGTGGCCTCGCCGACCACCTCTCCTCGCTGCGGCTCAACCCCGGCTACGAGAAGGTGCTGGACACCGTCAAGGACGCCCTCGGCTCCACCCCGCTGGTCGGCAAGCCGATGTACGAGGTGCTGCACGCGGTCAAGAAGGGCATCAAGGACGCGGTCGCCCCGCAGGCCATGTTCGAGGACCTGGGCATCAAGTACGTCGGCCCGGTCGACGGGCACGACCTGGAGGCCGTCGAGTCCGCCCTGCGGTCGGCCAAGAGTTTCGGCGGCCCGGTGATCGTGCACGCGGTGACCCGCAAGGGCTACGGCTACCGCCCCGCCGAGGAGGACGAGGCGGACTGCCTGCACGGCCCCGGCGGCGCGTTCGACGTGGAGACCGGCCAGCTGCTCGCCGCCTCGGCGGTCAAGTGGACCCACGTCTTCGCCGACGAGCTGGTAGCGATCGCCGACACCCGGCCCGACGTGGTGGGGATCACCGCCGCGATGGCCGAGCCGACCGGCATCGCCAAGCTGGCCCGCAAGCACCCCGACCGGGTGTACGACGTCGGCATCGCCGAGCAGCACGCGGCCACCTCGGCCGCCGGGCTGGCGCTCGGTGGGATGCACCCGGTGGTGGCGGTCTACGCGACCTTCCTCAACCGGGCCTTCGACCAGGTCCTGCTGGACGTGGCGATGCACAAGCTGCCGGTGACCTTCGTGCTGGACCGGGCCGGGATCACCGGCCCCGACGGCCCCAGCCACTACGGCATCTGGGACATGTCGGTCTTCGGGGCGGTGCCGGGTCTGCGGATCGCCGCCCCCCGCGACGCCGCCACGCTCCGTGAGGAGCTGCGCGAGGCGGTCGCCGTCGACGACGGCCCGACCATCGTGCGTTTCCCGACCGGGGCGGTCGCCGCCGACCTGCCGGCCGTGCGTCGGGTCGGTCCGGTGGACGTGCTGGCCGAGTCGGCCCGTACCGACGTGTTGCTGGTGGCGGTCGGTGCCTTCGGCCAGTTGGGCATGGAGGTGGCCGGCCGGGTCGCCGAGCAGGGCTACGGGGTCACCGTGGTCGACCCGCGCTGGGTCCGTCCCGTCCCGGCCGAGCTGGTCGAGCTGGCCGCCGGCCACCGGCTGGTGGTGACCGTCGAGGACGGTGTACGCGTCAACGGGGTCGGCAGCGCCCTGGCCCAGGCGATGCGCGACGCCGACGTCCGGGTGCCGCTGCGGGACCTGGGCGTGCCGGCCGACTGGCATCCGCACGGCACCCGGGCGCAGATCCTGGCCGACCTCGGGCTGACCGCCCAGGACGTGGCCCGGGACGTCACCGGCTGGATCTCCGGCCTGGACTCCCGGCCGGTCGACCCGGTGCGGCTCTCCGCCCCCGACGCCGGGGCGCAGACCTGACCTGACCTCGCGGAGTCGGGCCGGCCGTGCTGCGGCCGGCCCGATCTCTGTCGGGGAGCTACCGGCCGCCGGCCCGACTCCTCGTCGCCAGCTACCGGCCGCCTACCGAGCGGTAGTAGGTCTTCTCCGGCTCGGCCAGGCTGAAGGTCTCCTTGCCCTCGGGCTCGGGCACCACCACCAGTCCGGACCGGTCCACCAGCCGGGGGGTGCCCGGCGGCACCGACAGGGTGCTGTTGCGGTCGGCCTGCCAGCTCAGCACCACCAGCGGTTGGCCCGGCACCGGCAGCACGTACGTCTGCAGGGGGTTGGCGCGGTCGGCGCGGGAGAAGACCACCGGGCCGTTCCCGGCCGGCCGGTAGATGACCGCGGTCATCGCGCCGGCGTCGGTCTCCCAGCTCAGCTTCTCCAGCTTGCCCCGGTCACCGCCGCCGAGGGCGACCTCGCCCAGGGCCGAGGTGGACACCTTCTCCATCGGCCAGGACAGCGGCACCGCACGCGGTGCGTCCCGGTCGCCGATCCGGCGCGGGATGCTGCCGAACGGGCCCTCCCGCTCGGCGAGCAGGCAGGTGTCCAGCCCCTGCAGGGCCTTCCGGCCGGCCCCGCCCTCGTCGCGGACCAGCGGGTACCGCGGATCGGTGGTGGCCGTGCCGAGGTCGAGCAGCCGGTCGGCGGCCCGACCCCGGGGCAGCGACTCGGTGGCCCGCAGCGTGACAGTAAGCGGGGTGGCGGCACAGGCCGGCACGTCGGCCGGGTCGGTGAGGCCGTCGTTCTTCGCCAGCGCCTTGCCCTTCGGCCCCAGCAGCCGTTCCACCCGCCCGGAGGTGAGGTACCGGCGTCCGTCCGCGGTGTGCACCGGCAGCACGTCGGCGTAGACCAGGTAGCCGGGGTCGGTGTAGTCGGTGGCCCGGTCGACGACGTACCGGTCCCCCTGGGCGCTCAGCTGCAGCAGCCAGGACGCGCTCTCGCCGGGCACGTCGGCGGCGACCAGGGCCAGCCGGGTCCCGTCGACCTCACCGGAGTAGAGGATGCCGGAGGTGGGCAGGTGGGCCCGGTCGTCGATCGGGGAGCGCCAGGCCCGGACCGCCTCGGTGACCGCGCCGGTCGCCGCCGCGTCACCGGCCAGCGAACCCCGGGGCGGCCAGACCGCCAGGTCGCCGTCCATGCTGTCGTAGCCCACCCGCAGGTCCGCCCGGTGACGCTGGGTGTCGGGACCGCACGCCGTGGTGGCCAGCAGCAGGGTCAACAGCGCGGTGGCCATCGTGCCGGAACGGCCAACTGCAGCCACCTGGTACGCCCCCGATCGTCTCGCCGGTCGTTCGCGGAATGCCACATGGTACGAGACGTCGCGGCGACGCCCTCGGCCGGTCTCACGAACCAGCACAATGGACGAACCCGGGGCAATCGGGCCGTTCGCCTGCTCGGGTAGACTCCGCCGACTGTGACGCCTGCCGAGACCCGTGGTGCAGCCTCGCTGGACTCCGACACCCTGACCGTCGTGAAACCCGTGACCAGCCGTGACTCGGCGGTCTCCGATGGTGAGGTCGAGTCGACGGCGGTCCCGGAATCCCCGGCCGAGGAGGTGCCCGCGACCAAGGCCGCGTCCCCGGCCGGGGAGGTGCCCGGGTCCGATGCCGCGTCCCCGGCCGGGGAGGTGCCCGGGTCCGATGCCGCGCCGACCCGGGCCGGTCGCCGGCCCTGGTGGTTCAGCCGCCGTCGCCGTGACCTCGCCGCGTACGCGCTGTTCCTGGTGGCCGCGCTCTGGGTGACCAGTCAGATCTGGCTGGACCCGGCCGGCCGGGTGGCGTCGCTGTACGTCAGCGACCCCGCCCAGGTGCAGTACTTCCTGGCCCACTCGGTCCGGGTGGTGCTGCACGGGGACTTCCCGTTCTACACCGACCAGCTCAACTACCCCGACGGGGTCAACCTGATGGCCAACACGGCCATCCTGGCGCTCGGCATCCCGATGGTGCCGGTCACCCTGATCTTCGGGCCGGCCGTCTCCTTCGTGGTGCTGATCACCCTCGCCCTCTCCGGCACCGCCTTCGCCTGGTACCACGTGCTCTCCCGGCACGTGGTGCGCAGCCCGCTGGCGGCGGCCGTCGGCGGCTGGTTCTGCGGCTTCTCCCCGGCGATGCTGTCGCACGCCAGCTGGCACCCGAACATCATCAGCCAGTGGCTGCTGCCGTTCATCGTCTGGCGGGTCATGGTGATCACCCGGTCGACCCGGCCGTGGCGGGACGGGGCGATCCTCGGCCTGCTGGTGGTCTGGCAGGCGTTCATCAACGAGGAGATCCTGCTCTTCACCGCGATGGCCTGCGGCATCTTCCTGATCGCCGTGGTGGCGCAGCAGCCGGCGCGGTGGCGCGCGGCGTGGCGGCCCCTGGGCAAGGCGGTGCTGACCTGCACCGTGGTGGCCGGGTCGCTGCTGGCGTACCCGCTCTACATCCAGTTCGCCGGGCCGATGGCCTACCACGGCCTCAGCGCCGCGGTGCAGGACTACGGCAACGACATCGCCGCCCTCTTCGCGCAGGGCTCGCCCACCCTCGGCGGCGACCGGCGGGCCAACGTGAACCTGGCCCCGAACTACTCCGAGGAGAACGCCTTCTTCGGCTGGAGCCTGGCGCTGATCACCATCGGGATTGCCATCTGGCTGCGCCGCGAGCTGATCGTCCGGGCGCTCGCCGCGACCGGGTTCTTCTTCGTCGTGCTCTCCCTCGGCGAGCGGATCACCTGGTGGGACCGGGAGCTGTTCCCCGGCCCCTGGGAGCTGCTGGTGCACCTGCCGCTGCTCGACGCGGTGGTGCCCACCCGGTTCGGCATGATCACCACGGTGGTGATCGGCATCCTGCTGGCCATCGCCGCCGACCGGTTCCGGGCGCTGCGGGTGGCCGACGCGAAGACCCGCCGCACCCTCGCGGTCGCCGCCGCCGTCCTGGCGCTGCTGCCGGTCGCGCCGATGCCGCTGAAGATGACCTCGCGTCCGCCGGTGCCGGAGTTCATCACCGCCGACCGCTGGCGGGAGTACGTCGGGCCGGAGCAGACCCTGGTCCCGATCCCGGTGCCGAGCATGGGCAACACCCACGGGATGCGCTGGGCCGCCGCCACCAACAACGACTTCCGGATCCCGGGCGGGTACTTCCTCGCCCCGCGCAACGCCAACACCGGCGACCCGGGGCGCTTCGGTGGCCGCCCCAACGGCATGGGCAGCCTGCTGGAGGAGGTCTCCAGCACCGGCCGTACCACCAAACTCGACGACCGGCAGCGCCGGCGTTCCCTCGACGAGCTGCGGTACTGGCGGGCGGCGGTGCTGGTGCTGCCGGTGGGCCAGCACAACGCCGAGCCGCTGCGGCAGACCGTCGAGCAGGTGGTCGGTCCGGCCCGGCGGGAGCTGGACGTCTGGGTGTGGGACGTCCGCCCGCTCACCGAAGCGAAGGACTGATCCGGTAGCTGCCGGGCCGGCCGCGGGCCGCCGCGATGCGCGGCGGCCCGCGGCGGGTCAGTCCCGTACCTCCCAGAGCCAGACGTCGTCGACCCGCTGCGCCGGGGTCTCCAGCAGGCCGGTGATCAGGTCCCGCAGCACGGCCTGGCGGGGATGGTCACCGAGCACCACCACCGAGGCCTTCCAGTGGCGCAGGTCCGCCGCGGCCTGTTGCCGGTTCTCCTCGGTCAGCTCCGGCACCTCGCCACTGTCGATCGTGGAGTAGATCAGGGTGCTGGTCGGGCGGTTCGGCGTGCCGAACATGCCCTCGCCGGCCGGACCCGGGCCGATGAAGTAACCGGCGGGAATCGGGAACCCGTGCTGGGTAAGTGCGCTCCAGCGCAGCGTGGACAGGCCGTGCACGTTGCTCGGAATCGGTACCGGCACCAGGGTGCGGCCGTCGGGGACGTACTCCTGCCAGGCACCGGACATGATGAACCGGGGCGGCAGGTCGACGTGCTCGGCCGGCAGCGGGCGGGGGAACAGCGGCAGCACGGCGAGGGCGACGGCCGCGTACCCGACGGGTCGCCACCACCGTGGACGCGTGCGGTCGGCGCGCGAGACCGCCTCCCAGGCCAGCGCGAGCAGCACCCCGAGCGCACCGGTGACCACCAGGCTGAGCCGGGTGGGCATCATCATCTCGACAAGCGGCAGATCCTCCGGGATGAAGTGCCACGGGCCGGGGGTCTCGGTCTCGGTGCCGCCCAGCCGGATCCGTGGGCCCAGCGAGGCCACCGTGAAGAGCACGATCAGCACGCCGAGGATCCGGGCGACCAGTGACCGACGCCAGAGCAGCACCAGGGCGACCACCGCGAGCAGCACCACCGGCCAGCCGAACCAGCTGTTCTGCTCGGTCATGCCGATGGTCTGCTCCACGGCCGGGTCACCGGCGATGGTGTCCCGGGGGAAGGTCACGAAGGCGGCCAGGTCCTCGCCCCAACTGTGGAACACCCCGCCCTGCAGGCCGCGGTAGGACTGCGGGCCGTTGAACTGGAACCAGATCGGGTACGCCGTCAGCAGCAGCGCCAGCGCGCCACCGGTGCCGAGCCCGGCCAGGAAGGTGCCGGCGCGGGCCCGGGTGTCGGCCGGCCGCTGCACCGCGTACGCCACCACGATGACCAGACAGGCCAGCGCGGTGAGCAGGAGCATCTCCTCGTTGATGAAGATCTGGTACGCGACCAGCAGCCCGAGCGCCAGACCGTTGCGCTTCCACCGCCCCGGCTCGGCGAGCCGGAACACCCGTACCACGATCAGCGGCAGCAGGAAGTTGGAGACGAAGTTCGGCTGCCCGTTGGCGTGGTGCACGATGCCGGGGGCGAAACCCAGGAACGCGCCACCGACGAACGCGGCGGTCCGCGACCGCACCAGGTGACGGGAGAGCATCCAGTACGAGGTGGCGGCGGTCGCCGCCAACGCCCCACCCAGGTACAGCGCGTAGGTCACCTGCGGGCCGAACAGCCAGGTGACCGGGGCCAGCGGCAGGGTCACCCCGAGCAGCGAGGTGTTCGCCATCATGTTCACCCCGTCCGGGGCGTTCTGCCGGACGCTGAACAGCGGGTTCTCCAGGTGCCACACGGAGTACGCGCCGTGCGAGAAGAGCCACTCGAACCAGCTGTGGTCACTGGGCAGGTGGGAGGAGACCCGCTGGTCGACGTCCACCCAGTAGTTCAGGCAGACGAAGACGCCCAACAGCACGTACGCTCCGATGGCCAGTGTGTCGGCGCGGTTGGGGCGGCGGAGGATCCGCCGGCGTCCTTCGGTGCCGCCTCCGGCGGTCGCGTCGGGTCCGCTTCCGGCGGTCTTGTCGGATCCGCCTTCGGCATCGGTTGTCTTCGATCCGCCTTCGGCGGGTCTGGTCGGAGAGTTCGTCGAGGGGTCTACCACCGGCACAGCCACGACGGGCCATCGTACAGGCGGACCCGTCCGGAACCGGTCGGGCCGGTGGGCGGGAGGGACGTCCGTTGTCCGTCATCGATCTGGGCGAGATACGGCCCGACGACGCCCCGCCGCCGGTCGCCGACCGGACCCGACCACCCCGACGCGCGCTGCGGTGCCTGCTGGTGTTGGTGTTGACGCTGGGTACGCTGGCCGCCGCCGTCCCACGACCGCAGCGGGTGTCCAGCATCCTGCCCGCCTCGGTCGGGGCCACCGCGGCGCTCGTCGACGACCGGCTCTTCGTGTTCGAACGACAGAGCGCGGAGACCGGTGGCGACCCCCGGTTGACCGCCTGGGCACTGCCCGCGGTGGACCGTCCCGCCGACCGGCCGCGAATGCTGTGGCAGACGCAGGTGCCGGACCTGCTCCGGCTCTTCGACGTCGTGGTACGCGACGGGCTGGTCATCGCCGCCGGGTTCGGCGAACGCAGCGGCACCACGGTGGTCCTCGACGCCGTGACCGGAGCGCGGCGCTGGCGGCAGCCGGGCAGCGGCAGCCTGACCACCGGCGGCAACCTGCTGCTCACCGGGGGCCGCGGCGCCGACGGCCAGATCCGGGTGGTGGAGGTGGCCACCGGGCGGCCGATCTGGGTGCTGCCGGTCGGCCTGGACGGGGCCGCCCTCACCTTCCGGGCCGACCGGATCGAGCGGGTGGTGCTGACCACCGACGACGGGCGGATCGAGGTCCGCTCCGCCGACACCGGGGCCGTTCTGGTAAGCAGGCCCGTCGTCGCCGATCCCGCGCCGCCGTCCGTCTCGGTGATCGACGACGTGGTGCTGGCCAGCCAGGGCAGCACCGGCTCGGTCACCGCGTACGGGCTGGACCGGCTCGACGTGCGCTGGACCGGCTCCTTCCCCCGGGTGGAGTACTTCGTCTCCTGTGGTCCGGCGATGTTCTGCGCCTTCCAGCGCAACCGCCCGATATCGGTGCTGGAACGCGACACCGGCCGCATCCGGTGGCAGAGCGAGGACTGGTGGGTCTGGCAGGAGCTGGGGAACCGGCTCTTCGTGATGGCCGTCGCCGGCTCCCGCGTCGCCGACCCGAACAGCTACGGGGTACTGGACGCCGCCACCGGCCGGGTGCTGGGCAGGGTCGGGCCGTGGCAGCCGGCGGCTGGCCGGTCCAACACGCCGTACGCCCCGCTGCTGGTCCGCCCCGCCGGTGAGCGGGGGCTGCTGGTGGCCGAGCTGGACGTCGCCGCCGCCGAGGTCCGGTTGCTCGACATCCTGCCCGGGGCGGACCGGGACTGCCAGGCCGAGGCGGACCGGCTGCTCTGCCGTACCCAGGACGGTTTCGGGGTGTGGGCCCTGCGTCGGGCGGTGGCGACCCGGCACTAGGTTGGGGCCGGGTCGCAGGTGGAGGAGGCCGGGATGCGGGTGCTGGTGGTGGAGGACGAGCGGAACCTCGCCGACGCGATCGCGCGGGGGTTGCGCAAGCGTGGCATGGCGGTGGACGTCGCCTACGACGGCGACAGCGGCCACGAGGCGGCCTTCGTCACCCGGTACGACGTGATCGTCCTCGACCGGGACCTGCCCGGCGTGCACGGCGACCAGATCTGCGCCGAGCTGGCCGCCTCCGGCGCGTTGACCCGGGTGCTGATGCTGACCGCCAGCGGCACGGTCGCCGACCGGGTCGAGGGGCTGCAGCTCGGCGCGGACGACTACCTGCCGAAGCCGTTCGCCTTCGACGAACTGGTGGCCCGGGTGCAGGCGCTGGGGCGGCGGGCCACCCCGGCGGCACCGCCGGTCTTCGAGCTGGCCGACCTGATGCTCGACCCGGCCCGCCGGGTGGTCACCCGGGCCGGTGCGCCGCTGGAGCTGACCAACAAGGAGTTCGGCGTGCTCTTCGAGCTGCTCAAGGCGCGCGGCGCGGTGGTCTCCAGCGAGGAGCTGCTGGAACGGGTCTGGGACGCCAACACCGACCCGTTCACCACCATCGTCCGGGTGACCGTGATGACGCTGCGCCGCAAGCTGGGCGACCCGCCGCTGATCGAGACGGTCGTCGGTGCCGGTTACCGCACCGCCGGGGGCGGGGCGTGACCGCCCGGCCCCGGTTGCGGCCCACCCTGCGACTGCGGTTGACCCTGCTCAACGGGGTGCTGCTGGTCGGCGCCGGCACGATCCTGGTGCTGCTGGCCTGGCTGCTGGTCCGCGACGGGGTACGCCCGATCGACGAGCTGGCCCCGGGCAGCACGGTGGTGCTGGCCGACGGCCGGGTGCTCGACGCCGCCCAGTGGCAGCTCCAGCTGGCCGACGCGGCCTCCCGGGAGCTGCTGGTCAAGGGGCTCGTGGCGCTGGTGGTGATCAGCGTGGTCGGGGTCGCCGGGGCGTACGCGGTGGCCGGGCGGGCGTTACGTCCACTGCAACAGGTGACCTCGACCGCGCAGCTGCTCGGCGAGGCCACCCTGGACCAGCGGATCGGCTACTCGGGCGCGGACGACGAGGTGGCGGAGCTGGCCAAGACGTTCGACGCGATGCTGGACCGGTTGGCCGAGTCGTTCGAGGCGCAGAAGCGGTTCGTCGCCAACGCCTCGCACGAACTGCGGACACCGCTGGCGGTGATGCGTACCGAGATCGACGTGACACTCAGCGACGACGAGGCGGACATCGCCGAGTACCGCCGGATGGCGACCGTGGTCCGGGACGCCTCCGAACGGGCCAACGGCCTGGTCGACGCGCTGCTGGTGCTGGCCCGCAGCGAGGCACAGGCCGCCCGGCCGCTCGGCCGCCGCACCGAGTGCGACCTGGCCGACGGCACGGCCAACGCGCTGTCCGCGGTACGCCGGGAGGTGGACCGGATCGGGCTGCGGGTCACCACCACGCTGGAGCCGGCCCCGGTGGTCGGCGACCCCGGCCTGCTGGACCGGCTGGCCGGCAACCTGATCGAGAACGCGGTCCGCTACAACCACCTGCACGGGCGGGTCTGGGTGCGGACCGGCTCCGACGGCCACCGCTCCTGGTTGGTGGTGGGCAACACCGGCTTCGAGGTCGACCAGGCCGACGTGCCGGGACTGTTCGAGCCGTTCCGGCGCGGCGGTCGGGAGCGTACCGGGGCCCGCGGCTCCGGCCTGGGGCTCTCCATCGTCCGGGCGGTCTGCGACGCCCACCACGGCACCGTCCGGGTGTTCGCCCAGCCCGGCGGCGGCCTCGAGGTAACCGTCAACCTCCCCGCCCCCTCCGAGTAAGGAAGGGCCCCTTCCTAACGCATTCGGTAGAGAAGGGTGCCCCGCTCACATCTCCACCTACCCATAGGCTGCTGCCGTGCTCGCCGCCTTCGTGCCGATCTGGTTGTTGACCGGCTTCGGCTGGCTGGCCGGCCGGTACCGGTTGCTGGGCGGCGATGCCGACCGGGTGCTCGGCGCCTTCGTCTTCCACCTGGCCATGCCGGCCGCGCTCTTCACCGCCCTGTCCCGTAGCCCGCTCACCTTCGACGCCCGTGCGCTCGGCGCGTTCGCCGCCAGCACGGTGCTGACCATGGCCCTCGGGTTCGGGTTGAGCGGCCCCGTCCTACGCCGTTTCGGCGGTGTGGGGCGGGGCCGCTGGTTCGGCCGGGCGGGGTGGGTCCGCCGACGGCGCGGAGGTGCGGAGTCCGGCGGGGACGGGCAGCGGGCCACGGCCGGCCCCGGCGGGGACGGGCAGCAGGCTGCGGCGGGTCCCGGCGGGGAGGGGCAGTGGGCCGCGGCGGGTCCAGGCGGGGAGGGGCAGTGGGCCGCGGCGGGGTCGGGCGTGGGGGAGCGGACCATCGCGGCGATGGCCGCCGGCTACGTCAACGCCGCCAACCTGGGCATCCCCGTGGTGTTGCAGGTGCTGGGCAGCGCGGCGTTCCTGACCGAGGTGCTGCTGTTCCAGGTGCTGGTGGTCACCCCGGTGATCCTCGTCCTGCTCGACCGGGGGACGGGGCGGCGGCTGCGCCCGGGGCGACTGGTCAGCCTGCCGTTGCGTAACCCGGTCCTGGCCGGGCTGACCCTCGGCGCGCTCTGCTCCGGACTGGACTGGCGGGTACCCGCACTGGTGGCCGAACCGGTGGCGCTGCTGGGCGCGGCGGCGGTGCCGGCAGCGCTGGTAACCCTGGGGTTGTCCCTGACCACCCGGGGTGCCGGTCGCGCCGGGGAGGGTGCCCAGGTCGCGCTCTGCGGTGGGCTCAAGTTGCTGGTCCAGCCGGCGCTGGCCTGGGCGATCGGCACCCTGGCCGGGCTGGACGGCACGCGGCTGCTCGCCCTCGTGGTCTGCGCCGCACTGCCGGCGGCCCAGAACACCTACATCTACGCCCGGGAGTACGGCCAGGGTGCCTCGCTGGCCCGACGCGCCGTCATCACCAGTACGGCCCTGTCGATGGCCACGCTGGCCGCGATCGCCTGGTGGCTCGGCTGACCGGGAGCCGGCCCGGGTGGTGGGGGTGGTCCCGACCGACGGCCGGGACCACCCCCACCGAGGATCAGCCGGGCAGGCTCGCCGCGCCGGGCGGCAGGAACCGCCGGCCGGTGACCCGCTCGCTGGTGCCGGTCCGGTCCAGGTACGGCGTGATGCCGCCCAGGTGGAACGGCCAGCCGGCCCCGAGGATCAGGCACAGGTCGATGTCCTGCGCCTCGGCGACGACCCCCTCGTCGAGCATCAGCCGGATCTCCTCGGCCAGTGCGTCGAGGGCGTTCTGGCGTACCTGCTCGGCGGTCAACGGCTGGTCACCGACGACCAGCAGCTTCGCCACCTCCGCGTTGATCTCGTCGTCGACCACGATCGGCTGACCGCTGTCGGCGATGCGCTTGAGGTTCCCGCTGACGGTGAACCGGTCCGGGAACGCCTCGTGCAGGGTGCCGGCCACGTGGTGGGCCACCGCCGGGCCGACGAGCTGGAGCAGCGCCAGGGGGCGCATCGGCAGGCCCAACGGGTCCAGCGCGTTGTTGGCCACCTCCAGCGGCGTACCGGCGTCGACGGCGGCGAAGACCGTACCGAGGAACCGGGTGAGCAGGCGGTTGACCACGAACGCCGGGGCGTCGGAGACCAGCACCGAGGACTTCTTGAGCTGCCTGCCGACCGCGAACGCGGTGGCCAGGGTGGCGTCGTCGGTGCGTTCGCCCCGGACGATCTCCAGCAGCGGCAGCACGGCTACCGGGTTGAAGAAGTGGAACCCGACCAGCCGCTGCGGATGCTCCAGGTCGGCGGCCATCGCGGTGACCGACAGCGACGAGGTGTTCGTCGCCAGCACCGCCTCCGGGGAGACGATCTTCTCCAGCTCGGCCCAGACCTGCTTCTTGACCGACAGGTCCTCGAAGACGGCCTCGATGACGAAGTCACAGTCAGCGAACGAAGTGCGCTGACCCGGAGTCGAGGCAGCGAAGGCCTCTGCCGTTGTCGCGCCGCTGACCAGGCCGTACATCTTGGCGGCGGTGCCCTTGTCCAAGCGGCCCCGGGTTACCTGCTTCTCGATCTGGCTGTGTACGTAGGCCACGCCGGCCTCGACCCGGGCCTGGTCCAGGTCGGTCAGCACGACCGGTACCTGGAGGCGGCGGGCGAACAGCAGCGCGAGCTGGCCGGCCATCAGACCGGCGCCGACGATGCCGACCTTGGTCACCGGCCGGGCCAGCCCCTTGTCCGGCGCGCCGGCCGGGCGCTTGGCCCGCCGCTGGACCAGGTCGAAGGCGTACAGGCCGCTGCGCAGCTCCTCGGAGAAGATCAGGTCGGCAAGCGCCTCGTCCTCGGCGGCGGTGCCGGTGGCGAAGTCCGCGTCCTTCGCCGTCTCCAACAGGTCCAACGCCCGGTACGCCGCCGGCACCGCGCCGTGCAGCCGCTGGTCGAGGGTCTGCCGGGCGAAGTACAGCACGCCGGCCCACATGTCCCTGTCGACCTCGGGGCGGGTCACGGTGACCCGGCCGGAGACGACGTCGGCCGCCCACAGCAGGGAACGCTCCAGGAAGTCCGCCGGCTCCAGCAGCACGTCCGCGAGGCCCATCTCGGCGGCCTGCTTCGGCTTGAGCATCTTGTTCTGGGTCAGCGGGTTCTGCAGGATCACCTGGGTGGCGGCCGGGATGCCGACCAGGTTCGGCAGGAGCTGGGTGCCGCCCCAGCCGGGGACCAGACCGAGGAAGACCTCCGGCAGGGCCAGCGCCGTCGCGCCGCCGGAGAGCGTGCGGTAGTGGCAGTGCAGGGCCAGCTCCAGGCCGCCGCCCATCGCCGCGCCGTTGACGAAGGCGAAGGTGGGCACCGGGCTGTCCCGGAGCCGGGCGAAGATCCGGTGCCCGAGCCGACCGATCTCCAGCGCCTGGTCCCGGTCCGCCAGCGCCGGCAGGCCGACGAGGTCGGCCCCGACCGAGAAGATGTACGGCTTGCCGGTGATCGCGACGAACGCCGGGTCCGCCGCGAGGGCGGCGCTGATCGCCTCGTCCAGGCTGGCCAGCCCGGCCGGCCCGAAGGTGTTGGGCTTGGTGTGGTCGTGGCCGTTGTCCAGGGTGATCAGGGCGGCCCGACGGTCCAGCCCCGGCACGTCGACGTGCCGCAGCAACGCCCTGGTGACGACCTCGTTCGGTGCGACGAGTGCGCTCACTTGTGGTCTCCACCCTCCCGCTGCGCGGATGCGTCGGACGCCGTCCGTTGTGCGGACCCGTCTGATCCCGTCCAGTGCGGGTTCTCCCAGATCACCGTTCCGCCCATGCCGATGCCGATGCACATCGCGGTGAGCCCGTAGCGGACCTCGGGATGCTCGGCGAACTGCCGGGCCAGCTGGGTCATCAGTCGTACCCCGGAGGAGGCCAGCGGGTGGCCGATGGCGATCGCGCCGCCCCACTGGTTGACCCGGGGGTCGTCGTCGGCGATGCCGAAGTGGTCGAGGAAGGCGAGCACCTGCACGGCGAACGCCTCGTTCAGCTCGAACAGGCCGATGTCGTCGATGGTCAGGCCGGCGATGCGCAGCGCCTTCTCGGTCGACGGGATCGGGCCGACCCCCATCACCTCGGGCTCCACGCCGACGAAGCCGTACGACACCAGCCGCATGGCGATCGGCAGGCCCAGCTCGCGGGCGGTGGTCTCGGCGGCGATCAGGCTGGCGGTGGCCCCGTCGTTGAGACCGGCCGCGTTGCCCGCGGTGACCTTGCCGTGCGGGCGGAACGGGGTCTTGAGGCCGGCGAGCTTCTCCAGCGAGGTGTCCCGGGGCGCCTCGTCGACGGTGGCCAGGCCCCAGCCCTGCTCCTGGTCGCGGATCGCGACCGGCACCAGGTCGTCCTGCAGCTTGCCGTTGGCGTACGCCTTGGCGGTCTTCTGCTGCGAGGCCAGCGCGAACGCGTCGGTGCGGGCCTTGGTGATGTGCGGGACCCGGTCGTGCAGGTTCTCCGCGGTGGCCCCCATGACCAGGGCGGACGGGTCGACGAGTTTCTCGGCGACGATCCGCGGGTTGGGGTCGACCCCCTCGCCCATCGGGTGCCGGCCCATGTGTTCGACGCCCCCGGCGATCGCCACGTCGTACGCGCCCATGGCGATGCCCCCGGCGACGGTGGTCACCGCGGTCATCGCGCCCGCGCACATCCGGTCGATGGCGAAGCCGGGCACCGTCCTGGGCAGGCCGGACAGCAGGGCGGCGGTGCGGCCGATGGTCAGGCCCTGGTCGCCGATCTGGGTGGTGGCGGCGATGGCCACCTCCTCCACCCGGTCCGGGGGCAGCTGCGGGTTGCGGCGCAGCAGCTCGCGGATGCAGCGGATCACCAGGTCGTCGGCGCGGGTGTCGGCGTACATGCCGCCCGCCTTGCCGAACGGGGTGCGGACGCCGTCGACGAAGACGACATCGCGGACTTCACGGGGCACTTGGAGCCTCCTTGCCGGGGCGTTTCCTCGGATGCTACTCGTCGGTAACCATCGGCGTCACCCCTGAGCCGGGGTTTCCAGCGCGGGTGTGAGGACCGGCACGAGAAGATCCAGTTGCCACTCCCGGGCACCGACGCCCCGCAGGAACTCCGTCACGGCGGCCTCGGTGATCTCCACGGGCGGCTGCCAGGCCAGCCGGCGTACCGAGTCCGGGGTGATCAGGTTCTCCGGCGGGAGGCGGTGCTCACCGGCGATCCGGACGACCACCTCGCGGCACCGGGCCAACCGGGCCGCCGCCACCGGGTCCCGCTCCGCCCAGCGGTGCGGCGGCGGGGGCCCCTCCACCGTCGGACTCACCGGCAGCTGCGTGTCGGGCAGCTGCCGGGCCTCGTCCAGCGCGGCGAGCCAGGTCCGGGCCAACCGGCGTACCGACCGCCCGCCGAAACCGGGCAGGGTCAGCAGCGTCTTCTCGTCCCTGGGGTCCAGCTCGGCGGCGGCGACGATCGCCGAGTCCGGCAACACCCGCCCCGGCGCCGCGTCCCGGCGCGCCGCGATCTGGTCCCGGGCGTACCACAGCGAGCGGACCCGGGCCTGCGCCCGGGCGCCGCGCACCCGGTGGATGCCGGAGGTACGCCGCCACGGCTCCGCCCGGACCCGGGGCGGCCGGGTGCCGGCCAGGACCAGCGCG
The DNA here is from genome assembly GCF_900091615.1 of Micromonospora yangpuensis. Classification (NCBI taxonomy): domain Bacteria; kingdom Bacillati; phylum Actinomycetota; class Actinomycetes; order Micromonosporales; family Micromonosporaceae; genus Micromonospora; species Micromonospora yangpuensis. The sequence goes on from NZ_FMIA01000002.1 coordinate 2,128,707, forward strand.
GCGAACTCCTCGGCGGCCCACGCCGACTTGCCCTGCCGCCGCAGCTCCGCGTCGAGGGCGTCACGCAGGTCGGTGAGCATCTCCACGTCCAGCGCGGCGTAGGTCAACCACGACTCCGGCAACGGTCGGCTCGACCAGTCCGCCGCCGAGTGGTGCTTCTCCAGGGTGTAGCCGAGCAGCTGTTCGGTCAGCGCGGCCAGGCCGACCCGCTCGAACCCAGCCAGCCGGGCGGCCAGTTCCGTGTCGAAGAGCCGGCGTGGGCGCAACCCCACCTCCGCCAGGCAGGGCAGATCCTGGTTGGCGGCGTGCAGCACCCACTCGGCCTCGCCGATCACCGCGTCCAGGCTGCTCAGGTCGCCCAGCGGTAACGGGTCGATCAGGGCCGTGCCGGCACCGGCGCGGCGCAACTGCACGAGGTACGCCCGCTGGCTGTAGCGGTATCCGGAGGCACGCTCGGCGTCCAGCGCGATCGGCCCGCTGCCGGCGGCGAAACGGGCCACCACCTCGGCGAGCTCCTCCGGGGTGGCCACCGGCTCCGGGGTGCCGTCACGCGGGGCGGTCAGGGGCACGGGACCGCCGGAGTCCGGGACGCCGTCCCCGTCGACCGCCGGGGCGGACGGCTGGGGCGGTTCGTTTTCCGGACGACTTTCGGCGGCCCGACGGTGCAGGGGTGGTTCGTCGGTCACCTGACAACCCTAGTGCGCGACGTGAAGCACCGTGCGCAGCCGGCCCGGCGTGTGTCGACGGCCCGGCGTGTGTGGGCGGCCCGGCGTGTGTGGGCGGCCCGCGTGCGCAGCTGGCCCGGTGTGTGTGGGCGGCCCGGCCTGCGCAGCTGGGCCGGCCTGTGTCGGTGGCCCGGCCTGTGTCGGTGGCTCAGCGTCGGGAGGTGGGATGCCCCGGGGTGCCGCTGGGTACTTGACCCCGGATGACAGGCTCGGAGGGCGGAGAGACAAACACCGACCGCGCGGGTACGGTCCATCGGGCCGCCTCCCCGGCGCGGATTTCCGGGGCGGCGCACTTCGCGTCGATGGGGAGGGCGTGGCGATGACGGCTGGTTACCCGGCTGATGACGGGCCGGGACACGGCGAGGAGTCGGGCTCTCCGGAGCGCTCGACCCGGCCCGGGCCGTTACCACCCCGCTTCGAACCGCCCCGTGGCTACCCGCCGCGCCCGCCGGCTGCGCCGGGCGTCGGCTGGCCGTCCGCTTCGGGTACCGCCGCCGCTCCCGCTCCGGCCACCCCCGCCAGCTGGTCGTCTGCCCCGGGTCAGGCCGCCGTGCCAGGCCCCGGACGGCCGCCTTCGGCCCCTGGTCAGGGCTATCCGGCGCCCGCCGTACCCAGTCGGCCACCGGCCGGGTCGGCCCAGGGGCACCCGTCGCCGGGCCATTCGCCGGTGCCGGCCCCCCGGTCCGGTTGGGCCGCGCCGCCGGCTGCCGGGTCGTGGCCCGGTGCGGCACCCACCAGCGGTACGCCGACGCCCGGCTCGGGCGGGCCGGTCGGACCCGGCGGCCCGGGTGGGCCGGTCGGCTCGGGTGGACCGTTCGGACCCGGTGGACCGTTCGGACCCGGTGGGCCGGTCGGCTCGGCTGGGCCGGTCCAGCCCTGGCCGGGTGGAGCGCCCGCGCCCCCACGGCCCCGGGGCGGCAAGCTGGCCGTCGTCGCGCTGGCGCTGGTCGTCGTGCTGGTCGCGCTGACCGGGTGGCAGGCGTACCAGATTCACGGGCTCACCGGCCGGCTCGGTGAGCTGGACCGCAGCCAGGCCGAGGGACGGGGCAGTGCCGACACCCGGCTCGACAGTCTGGAGGCGCGGGCGGAGGACCTGGAGCGGCAGACCTTCAACCCGGAGACCATCGCGACCGCCGTGCTGCCCAGCGTCTTCCGGGTCCGGGCCGGCCCGGCCACCGGTACGGCCTTCGCCGTCGGCAAGCCGGCCGCCGGTGGCGGAGCGAACCTGTTCACCAACTTCCACGTGGTCGAGGCGCTCTGGGAGAGCGGCGGTCGGCAGGTCTTCCTGGAACGCACCGACCAGCGGTTCCCGGCCACCATCGTCGACGTGGACCGGACCAACGACGTGGCCCACCTGCGTACCACCGGCACGTTCGCCGGGCTGGTGGCGGCGACCGAGCCGGTCCGGTCCGGTCAGCAGATCGTCGTCGTCGGCGCACCGCTCGGGCTGGAGGACAGCGTGACCACGGGCGTGGTCAGCGCCTTCCGCGAGGCCGACGGCAGATCCGGGCCGGTCGTACAGTTCGACGCCCCGATCAACCCGGGCAACTCCGGCGGCCCGGTGATCAACGGGGCGAAGGAGGTCGTCGGCATCGCCACGGCCAAGGCGCGCGATGCCGAGGGCATCGGCCTCGCCGTACCGATCAAGACGGCCTGTGACGCCTTCGACATCTGCTGAGCGGTCGGCCGTCGTACCCGCGGTACCGGACGGGGCGCCACCGCGTGGCGTCCCGCGACCGGGCTCTGGCAGCGGGTGGGCCCGGTCCGGGCCGGCCGCCGCCAGGCTTTTCCGGACCGCCGTGACCCCGTAGGGACCCACCCTCTGGAGGAAGAGTTGACCCAACCACCGCTCGGGCCGCAGGGGCACCCCCAGGAACCGCCTCCCGGTCCGCAGCCGCCCCGAGGCGCCGTCTACGGCAGAGCACCCGATGCCGGCCCGCCGTCCGAGCCGCCCCCCGTTTCCGACCAGCCCGCCGCGCCGTACCACCCACCGCAGTCCGGAGCACCGATGTCCGGAGCGCCGATGTCCGGCCCACCGCAGTCCGGTCCGCCTGGCTACGGAGCGGCGAGCTACGGTCCGCCGCAGCCGGGCTCGCCGCAGTCCGGCCCGCCTGGCTACGGCCCGCCGCAGTCCGGTCCGCCTGGCTACGGCCCGCCGCAGTCCGGCCCGCCGCAGTCCGGGGCGCCGATGTCCGGTCCGCCGCAGTCCGGTCCGCCTGGCTACGGGGCGGCGCAGCCCGGGGTGCCGGGCTATGGGCCACCGATGTCCGGCCCACCGATGTCCGGCCCACCGATGTCCGGGCCACCGCCGTACGGGTCACCGATGTCCGCTCCGCCGGGGCCGTACGGGGTGCCGGCCGCACCGGCCCGGCGTGGTCGGGCCGTGCCGGTGTTGGCCGTCGTGGCCGGCCTGCTCTTCGTCTTCGGCGGGGTGATGACCGGGCTCTTCGTCGTCAAGGGCAACGAACTTGACCGTACCGAGCAGCGGCTCACCGCGACCTCCACGGACCTTGACCAGCGTAAGAAGGACATGGAGAAGCTCAACGGCGAGCTGAAGACCGCGCGGGACAAGCTGGCCGACACCGAGCAGGACCTCACCGGCACCCGCAACGACCGGGACGAACAGGCCCGGCAGAAGCGGGTCATCGCCAACTGTCTGGACAAGCTCACCACCGCCCTCAACGCGGCGGCCCGCAACGACCAGTCCGGGTTCAGCCGGGCAACCCAGGGCATGGACCAGATCTGTGACGAGGCGGAACGGTACCTCTGACACCGGTCACCGGCACCGCCCACCGGTGCTGATCGACTCGGTTGGGCTGAGGTGGCGGCATCGACCGGCCCCGGACACCGCCATTCCGCCACAACCGAGTCGATCAAGACGGCGCGGACGGACGCCCCCCTTCCGGGCGGCGCACACCGGCCCGACACCCGCCCGGCCGGCGGCGCACGCCGCGGGCATCCCGCCCGGCCGGGGGCGTGGCCGGTCAGGCGGTGCCGGCCGCGCGGCGCTGCGGTAGTGCGGTCACCCCGGGCGGCGGCAGGCCGGCGGTCGAGGCGAGCAGGGTGCACCAGGCCATCAGGTGCGGCAGGAGGTCCTCCCCGAGCGGGGTCCAGGAGGCCCGGATCTCGATGTCGCCGCCGGCGGGCGGCCCGGCCAGCTCACCGAACCGGGTCGACATGGTCTGGGTGACGGTCCCGCCGAGGGCGCGGTGCCGGGCGTCCTGCGCGTCCAGCGCGTCGGTAAGCCAGGTCCAGCCCACCCCGGGCAACAGCGGGTCGGCGGCCAGTTCGGCCTCCAGGTCGGCGGTCACGTAGGTGACCAGGCGGAGGCTGCCCTGCCAGGCCTCGTGTCCGGCCGGGTCGTGGAGCAGGATCAGCCGGCCGGTGCCCACCTCGTCGCCGTCGCGGAACACGGTGGCCGAGAGCGCGAAGGCGTACGGGGCCAGGCGCTGGGGTGCCCCCACCTCCTCGAGCACGATCTCGGCCCGGGGGGTGGCCGACCGCAGTCCGGCGACCGCGCGGGCGAAGGTCTCCGGGTACGCGAGCGGGGGGGCCATGCCGGCAGCCTATGTCGCCCGCCGTCCGGCCGCCCGGATGGCACGCCGGGTCAAGCCCACCGTGACCTGTCCCGGCCCCGCCCCTCCCGGCGGCCCCGCCCCGCTTCGGGCTCGTCGTCGGCGAGGGGGTGAGAAGGGGACCCCGCTATACCGTAAGCGTTAACAAGGGGCCCTTCCTTGCACTGGGGGTGGGGGTGGGACGATGGGGGGGATGACCACCACCGCCACGGGCGCCGACGCCCGAGACCGAGAACCCCGCCCGGCTACGACCGATTCGCCGTTCGTCCGGGCCTGCCGCCGCCAGCCGGTCCCGCACACGCCTGTCTGGTTCATGCGTCAGGCCGGACGTTCCCTGCCGGAGTACCGGGCGATCCGGGCGAACGTGGCGATGCTGGAGTCCTGCCGCCGGCCCGACCTGGTCACCGAGATCACCCTTCAGCCGGTACGCCGGCACGGGGTGGACGCGGCGATCCTGTTCAGCGACATCGTGGTGCCGGTCGCCGCGGCCGGCGTCGAGCTGGACATCGTGCCGGGCACCGGTCCGGTGGTCGCCGAGCCGGTGCGGACGGCCGCCGACGTCGAGCGGATCCGGCCGATCACGGTGGCCGACGTGTCGTACGTGGACGAGGCGGTCCGGTTGCTCGTCGCCGAGCTGGGCGACACGCCGTTGATCGGCTTCGCCGGCGCGCCCTTCACCCTGGCCAGCTACCTGGTCGAGGGCGGGCCGTCGCGGACCCACGCCAAGACCAAGGCGCTGATGTACGGCGACCCGGACCTCTGGCACGCGCTCTGCGGCCGGCTGGCCGAGGTCACCCTGGAGTTCCTGCGGGTGCAGGCCGCCGCCGGGGTCTCCGCGGTGCAGCTGTTCGACTCGTGGGCCGGCGCGTTGTCGGAGGCCGACTACCGTCGGTTCGTGCTGCCGCACTCGTCGAAGGTCCTGGCCGGGCTGGCCGACACCGGGCTGCCCCGGATCCACTTCGGGGTGGGCACCGCCGAGCTGCTCGGGGCGATGGGCGAGGCCGGCGCGGACGTGGTGGGCGTGGACTGGCGTACCCCGCTGGACATCGCCACCGGCCGGATCGGCGCCGAGCGGGCGGTGCAGGGCAACCTGGATCCGACCGTGCTGTTCGCCCCCTGGCCGGTGGTGGAGGCCGAGGTGCGGCGGATCCTGGAGCAGGGCCGGGCGGCTCCCGGGCACGTGTTCAACCTGGGCCACGGGGTGCTGCCGGAGACGGATCCCGACGTGCTGACCCGGGTGGTCGCGCTGGTGCACGAGGTCAGCGCGGGCCGGGTCGACCAGGGTCGCTGACGATGCGGCGGCCCTGGCGGGTGGCGGTGGTCGGCGGCGGGATCGCCGGGCTGGCCGCCGCGCTCCGGTTGCGCGACCGCGCCCCGGCCGGCACCGAGATCACCGTGTACGAGCGGTCCGGCGCGTTCGGCGGGAAGCTGCGCACCGGTGAACTGGCCGGTCAGCCGGTGGAGTTCGGTGCCGAGTCGTTCCTGATGCGGGACCCGGCCGGTGGCGAGTCGGCGGCGGTGGCGTTGCTGCGCCGGCTCGACCTGGCCGGGGAGATCGTGCACCCGACGGTCGGGCAGGCCGCGCTGGCCGTCGACGGTGGGTTGCGTCCGGTCCCCGGCGGCACGCTGGTGGGCGTACCCGGGGATCTGGCGGCGGTGGCGACGGTGGCCCGGCCGGACGCGGCGGCCGACCGCGACGAGGGCCACCCGCTGCTGGCCGAGGGGGCGGACGTCGCGGTCGGGGCGCTGGTGCGCCGCCGGCTCGGCGACGAGGTGGTGGACCGGCTGGTCGACCCGATGCTCGGTGGGGTGTACGCCGGTCGGGCCGACGACCTGTCCCTGGTGACCACGATGCCGGCGCTGGCCCGGGCCGCCCGCCGGGAACACACGCTCACCGGCGCGGTCCGGGCCGCCCAGGCGGCGGCGCCCCGCGCCCCCGGTGCGCCGGTCTTCGGCACCCTGGCCGGTGGGCTGAGCCGGCTGGTCGAGGCGGCGGCGACCGCCAGCGGGGCGAGGTTGCGTCGTGACGCGACGGTACGGGAGCTGATCCCGACCGCCACCGGTTGGCGGCTGACCGTGGGCCCGACCCGCGATCCGGAGTGGGTGGCGGCCGACGCGGTGGTGCTGGCGGTGCCGGCCCGGCCGGCGGCCCGGCTGCTCGCCGGGGTGGCCCCGCAGGTGGCCGGGACCGTCGGCGGGCTGGACTACGCAAGCGTCGCGCTGGTCACCCTGGCGCTGCCCGAACCGACGCTGCCCACGCTCTCCGGTTTCCTGGTGCCCGGCACCGAGGGGCTGCTGGTCAAGGCGGCGACGTTCTTCACCACCAAGTGGGGGCACCTGCGCCGGCCGGACGGGCTCGCCCTGGTCCGCGCCTCGGTGGGCCGGTACGGGCAGGAGGCCGACCTGCAGCGCCCCGACGAGGATCTGGCGGCGACCGTGCACCGGGAGTTGTCCGCGGTGCTCGACACCGCGCTGCCGGCCCCGGTCGCCGGTCACGTGCAACGCTGGGGTGGGGCGCTGCCGCAGTACACCCCGGGACACGCGGCCCGGCTGGCCGGTGCCCGTACGGCGCTGCGCGCGGCACATCCGACGCTGGCCCTGGCCGGGGCCGGCTACGACGGGGTCGGCATCCCGGTCTGCGTCCGCTCCGGCGAGACGGCGGCCGAGGAGATCATCACCGCACTGGGAGGAACGGGGTCACCATGACCGAGCAGACCAACGCGGCGCGGCTGCGGGAGCTGAACGCGCGTATCCGCTACACCATGTGGTCGGTGTACCGGGCCAGCAGCCCGCTGCCGTCACTGCGGGAGAACGTCGTCGGCGAGGTCGAGTCGCTCTTCGCGGAGCTGGCCGGCAAGGACGTCACGATCCGGGGCACCTACGACGTCTCCGGGCTGCGCGCCGACGCCGACCTGATGATCTGGTGGCACTCCGCCTCCAGCGACGACCTGCAGGACGCCTACCAGCGGTTCCGGCGGACCACCCTGGGGCGGGCGATGACCCCGGTCTGGTCGCAGCTGGCGCTGCACCGGCCGGCGGAGTTCAACCGCAGTCACATCCCGGCGTTCCTCGCCGACGAGCAGCCCCGTGACTACCTCTGCGTCTACCCGTTCGTCCGCTCCTACGAGTGGTACCTGCTGCCGGAGGCCGAGCGCCGGGAACTGCTCGCCGAGCACGGCAGGATGGCCCGGGACTACCCGGACGTACGGGCCAACACGGTCGCCTCGTTCGCCCTCGGCGACTACGAGTGGATGCTCGCCTTCGAGGCCGACGAACTGCACCGCATCGTCGACCTGATGCGGGAACTGCGGGCCTCGCGGGCCCGCCGGCACGTCCGGGAGGAGATCCCCTTCTACACCGGCCGCCGCCGTCCGGTCGCCGAGATCGTGGCCAGCCTGGTCTGAGCCCCCTGCCGCCGGCTGGCCCCGGCGCTTGTCCGCACCGCCGGCTAGCCCCGGCGCTTGCCCTCAGGTGGCGTCCACGCCGACAGCAACGCACCGGGGTCGGATCCGATCGACTCGGGTCCGACCCCGGTGCGGTTACCGGATCAGGCGGTGGCGGTACAGGTGGGGGTGGGTGCGGCGGGGGTGCCGGTGGTCGAGCCGGTGAAGCCGAAGCTGGTGGTGCCGCCGGCGGCCAGGGCGCCGTTGTAGCCGGCGTTGCGGGCGGTCACGGTGGATCCGCTGCTGGTCACCGTGGCGTTCCAGGAACTGGTGATCTGCTGGCCGCTGGGGAACGTCCAGGTCACCGTCCAGCCCTTGATCGCCGTGCTGCCGGCGGTGACCTGGACCTCACCCTGGAAGCCGCCCGACCACTGACCGGTGCTCCGGTAGGTGGCGGTGCAGCCGGCCGAGCCACCCGGCGGGGTGGTCGGTGGGGTGGTCGGCGGCGTCGTGGGTGGGGTGGTGGGCGGCGTGGTCGGGTTGCTGCCGCCGAAGTTCACGTCGCTGCACAGGTAGTAGGACTGGTCGGTGTGGCTGGCCTGCCAGATGGTGTAGACGATGTGCCGGCCGGTGCGCCCCGGGGCGTTCGTCGGGATGTCGATCTGCACGCCGCCGGTGGTCGGCGTCCACTGCGAGGCCGGGGTGTTGCCGATCTGGCCGGCCAACTCCAGGTCCTCCCAACGCAGCGGCGAACTCAACGCGTTGAAGCCCTGCTTGGTGACGTACACCCGGATGTAGTCGGCGCCGTGGCTGGCCTGGTCGAAGAAGCGGACCCGGAAGTTGTTGGCGACGTTCGTCGTCCGCCAGGCGCCCGGCGTGTCCAGGGAGCGGTACCGGCCGTTCTCGGTCCGGCCGCCGCTGCACAGCTGCCCGTTGGGGATCGCACCCTGGTGGTTGCCGGCGACGCCCTCGCGGAACAGGCCGTTCCAGTTCCACATGGCGTTCGGGTTGTCCTGCCAGGCCTGCCAGCACATCGGGTCCTGGGTGGCCATGTTCGGGTTCTGGAAGTCGCTGCCCCACCGCTGCCAGCAGCCGTAGTTGCGCGAGGCCGGGTCGACCACGGAACCGTGGGCGGACGCGGGGACAGCCAGCACGGTGGTCAGCAGCAACACGGCCGCCGCGCCGGTGGCGAGCAGCCCGCCCACCAGCGGGATGCGTCGTGATCGGGAGATGATGGACATGGGTTGAGCCCCCAGGAGAGAGATCGGTCGTCGTTACGTCCGGACGGCCGGGAGTTGCCCTCGTCCCGTGCCACGTCGTACGGCTCCCACACCGCTACTGCCTCGCAGAGTGGCATATGTATTGGCGAGAGTCAATCTGAGGGGGGTGATCGGAGCTGCTCGGTCAGCCCGGGCGGCGCATCGGCACGTGCGGGATGCCGTCCTCGACGTACTCCGGACCGGCGACGGTGAACCCGTACCGGCGGTACCAGCCGGTCAGGTGCGACTGCGCGTGCAACTCGCTCGGCCGGTCACCGACCACCCGCAGCGCCTCGGTCACCAACCGGTCGGCCAACCCACGGCCACGCTCGTAGGGGGCCACCACCACCCGTCCGATCCGGGCCGTGCCGTCGGACTCGGCCAGAATCCGCAGGTACGCCAGCACCCCACCGGCCCGGCCCAGCCACAGGTGGCGGGTGCCCGGCTCGACGTCCCGGCCGTCCAGTTCCGGGTACGGGCAGGCCTGCTCCACCACGAACACGTCGATCCGCAGCCTCAGCAGGTCGTGGAACGTACGCGGATCCAACTCGGCGAACGACGCCACCCGAACCTCGATACCCCCCGACCCCACCCGCCCACACTACCCAGTAAGGAAGGGCCCCCTGTTATCGCTTTCTGTTGTACAGGGGTCCCTTCCTAACGCGTGGCCGACGGTGGCCTGGCGCGTGGCCGACGGCGGCCTGAGGGGTGCCCGACGGCGGGGCCGGCGCGGGGGGCGGCGTTGGTGGGGACGGATCAGGCGGGCCGGGCCCCGACCGCGTCGCGGATCTCGGCGCCCCGGGCGCCCTCCTCGCTGCGGGCACAGTGACCGCAGCAGAAGAACCGCCCGGACACCTCCACCCCGTGCCCGACGATCCGGATCTGGCAGTGCTCACAGATCGGCGCCAGCCGGTGTACGGCGCATTCGAAGCTGTCGAAGGTGTGCACGTCGCCGCTGACCGTCCGGACCTCGAAGGCCATCCAGTAGTCGTTGCCGCAGACCTCACAGGTCGCCATCGGAACCCCCGTCGCAGTCGTTTCGTCCAGCCTGCGCCCGGTCCGGGGCCGATGGGGAACAAACGCCCCAAGTGCCCTCCGGAGGGCGGCGCGTCGCCGTCGGTGGGTCGGGCGTTAGGCCGGGTGACGGCGTACCCCGCGGAGGATCACATGATCAAGCGCAGCAAGCTGTTCGGCAACCAGACTCGGGTGACCTTCTGCCTGCCCCGGGAGACGCCGGCCGGCACGGTAAGCGTGGTCGGCAGCTTCAACGACTGGGCACCGGGCCGACACGAACTGGTCCCGCGCCGTGACGGCACCCGTACCGTCACGGTGAAGCTCGGCCCGGGAGAGCACCGGTTCCGTTACCTGGCCACCGGCGGCGTCTGGCTCGACGACGAGTACGCCGACGAACTGGACGACCAGGGCGGCCGGCTCCGCCTCTGACGGTGCCGACCCACCCGGTCAGCCCTGGCTCGGCTCCAACCGGATGGAGACCGAGTTCACGCAGTGCCGGGTGTCCTTCGGGGTGAAGCCCTCGCCCCGGAAGACGTGGCCCAGGTGGCTGTCACAGCGGGCACAGCGGATCTCGGTACGGGTCATCCCGAGGCTGTGGTCGTCGATCTCCTTGACCGCACCGGGCAGGGCGTCGTCGAAACTCGGCCAGCCGCAGTGCGAGTCGAACTTGGTGTCGCTGGGAAAGAGCTGCGCTCCGCAGGCCCGGCAGTGGTAGACACCCGGGGTCTTGGTGTCGACGTACTCGCCGGTCCACGGGCGTTCGGTGCCGGCCTCGCGCAGGACCCGGAACTCCTCCGGGCTCAGCCGGACCCGCCACTCGTCCTCGGTACGGGGCAGTTCGCTCTCGTCAAGACTCACCCGTCAACGGTACGCCGACTGTCGGTGGCATGGCATATGGTCGCGCCATGGGGGCTACCAGGGCCACAGGCACCGGCAGATCCACGGACAGCGGCAGTGCCAGGGCGGGCGGGCGGAAGGCGGCGGCGGAGCTGCTCGAGGTGGCCGGGCACGATGTCCGGCTGAGCAGCCCGGACCGGGTGATCTTTCCGCAGCGCGGTTTCACCAAGGCTGACGTCTTCCACTACTACCTCGCCGTCGGCGAGGGCATCATGCGTGCCCTGCGCGACCGGCCCACCACCCTGCAACGCTTCCCCGACGGCATCGAGGGGGAGGCGTTCTTCCAGAAACGGGTGCCGGCCCGGGGCGTGCCGCCCTGGCTGGCCACCACCACGATCAGCTTTCCGAGCGGTCGCAGTGCCGACGAGCTCTGCCCGGTCGACCTGGCCCATGTGGCCTGGGCAGCGCAGATGGGCACCGTCGTGTTCCACCCCTGGCCGGTGCGCTCGGCCGACGTCGACCGTCCCGACGAGTTGCGCATCGACCTCGACCCGCAGCCCGGCACCGACTTCGCCGACGCGGTCACCGCCGCCGGGGAGGTCCGGGCGATCCTCGACGAGCTGGGCGCGACCGGCTGGCCGAAGACCTCCGGTGGTCGGGGCGTCCACGTCTACCTGCGTATCGCACCCCGCTGGACGTTCACCGAGGTGCGTCGGGCGACCATCGCGCTGGCCCGGGAGGTCGAGCGCCGCCGACCGGACCTGGTCACCACCGCCTGGTGGAAGGAGGAGCGGGGCGAGCGGGTCTTCGTCGACTACAACCAGATGGCGCGGGACCGCACGATCGCTTGCGCGTACTCGCTGCGGGCCACCGCCCGCGCCACCGTCTCCACCCCGGTCGACTGGGCCGAGTTGCCCGACGTGGACCCGGACGACTTCGACCTGCGCACTGTCCCGGCCCGGCTGGCCGAACGGGGCGACCCGCACTCGGGCATCGACGACGCCCCGTGGGACATCACCGAGCTGCTGGAGTGGGCCGACCGGGACGACACCGACGGTCGGGGCGACCTGCCTTATCCGCCGGACCACCCGAAGATGCCCGGCGAGCCCAAGCGCGTCCAACCCAGCCGCGCCAGGCCATCCACCAGCTGAAAACCATGAGCCCCGGGTCAGCTGCGGGGCATCAGCGCCTCGACGGCCTCCTTGGCGGTGCGCAGGTCGGCGCCGGTGGCCTCCCGATAGGCCTTGATCGCCTTGATCTTCTCGCCCCGGTCCAGGTGCTCGCGGACGCCCGGCACGATCGGCCGGTTGTCGACCACACCCAGGTGGTCCATCACCAACTGGAGCTTCCGCTCGATCTCGCTCAGCCGGTACGCCTGGCGGGGGCTGGGCTTCGATCCCCGGCTGGCGAGCAGCAGGACGAGGCCGAGGACGAGGGCGGTCGACGACAGGATGAGTTCCATCCCCGGGATTCAACCAGGTCCCGGCCAGCGGCTTCCCGACTGCGCTGCCCGACCGGAACCGATCAGCCGGTAACGATCACGTAACGGGCGCGAACCTTTTCCCCGGCGTACCCGGTCTTCCTGGTCATCGATCCAGCGGTGACCGGGGGAGGCGTCGGGATGACGTTGGTGTTCAGGCGGGCGGGCCAGGCCCGGGGCCTGCTGGCCGCCGCCGCGCTGGCGGCGCTGGTCGCCGTGGCGTCGGTCGCCGGGCTCGCCGAGTACAACCGGCGGGCGATCGACGCCGGTCAGCGCAGCCTGCTCGCCGCCGCGCCCGCCGCGGAGCGCACCCTGCTGATCAGTGGTGCCGGTGGCACCGGGTACGCGCAACGGGACGCCACGGTACGGGCCGGGTTCGCCGACGGGCTGGCCGGGTTGCCGGTCACCGTCGCCGCGGCGCGCTACGGCACCGGACGGGAGTTGACCGGGGACCTCGGCCCGGCCCGGGTCGGCGACGATCCGGTCTTCGCCAGCCTGACCAGTCTGGACGACCTGGCCGGGCACGCCGAGCTGACCGCCGGTGGCTGGCCCGCTCCCGGGTCCGACCCGGTGCAGGTGACGCTGCCGGAGCGGGTGGCGGCCAGCCTCCAGGTGGGTGTCGGGGACCGGATACCGGCCCGGGACCGCAGCAGCGGCACCGCCAGCGACCTGCTCGTCTCCGGCACCTGGCGACCGGTCGACGGCACCGACCCGTACTGGCGGTTGGCCCCGGGCGGGACCGCCGCCGACGCCGGTTCGGTCACCTCGTACGGGCCGTTCGCGATGGACCCGGCGGACTTCGCGGCGGCCTTTCCCCGGTCCTTCTCGGCGGCCTGGCTTATCGAGCCGGACCTGGCCGCCGTCAGGCCCGGCCGGCTGGCCCCGGTGAAACAGGCGATCGCCGAGGCCGCCGTCGAGGTGCCCGAGGCCGCCGGGCTCGGCTCGTCGGCGACCACCGCCACCAGCATGGACGAGCTCATCGACCGGCTCGGCCGGGCCGACCTGGTGGGGCGCTCCGCGCTGCTGACCCCGTTGCTGTTGATCGTGGTCCTCGGCGGGTACGCGCTGGTGCTGGTCGCCGCCCTGCTCCACGACGACCGCCGGGCCCAGACGGCGTTGCTGCGCGCCCGGGGCGCCGGACGGGGCCAGTTGGCCGGGCTCGCGGTCCGGGAGGCGACCCTGGTGGTGTTGCCCGCCGTGCTGCTCGCGCCCCCGCTGGCCGGGCTGGCGGTGCGCGGCTTCGACGATCCGAGCGCCCGGCCCGGCCTCGGGGGCACCGGTTGGGCGGTGGCGCTCGCGACCGCCGTGGGTTGCCTGGTCGCCATGGTCCTGCCGGCCCTGCGGCGGGCCGGTACCTACGTCGCCGACCTGGCGGTCCGGTCGCGGCCAGGCCGTCAGGTGGCCGCGCAGCGGGCCAGCGTGGATCTCGCCCTGGTCGGGTTGGCGCTGCTCGCCTGGTGGCAGTTGCGCCGGTACGCCGGACCGCTCACCGGTTCCGGCGGCCGGCTGGGCATCGATCCGCTGCTGGCCACCGCCCCGATCCTCGGGGTGCTGGCCGGCGCGGTGATCGCGCTGCGGCTGCTGCCACCGGGTACCCGGTTCGTCGAACGGTTCGTCGACCGGCGACCGTGGACGGCCACCGTGTTCGGCATGTGGCAGGCGGGTCGCCGACCGCACGCCGGGCCGGTGCTGCTGCTCGCCCTGGCCGTCGGCGGCAGCACGCTGGCCTGGTCGCTCCTGGCGACCTGGGAGAGGTCCCAGTCCGACCAGGCCGGGCACGCCGTCGGCGCGGACCTGCGGGTGGTCGAACGGGACGCCGCCGCGCCGGTGGGGCGGGCCGGCGAGTTGGCCGACCTGCCCGGCGTGCGGCGCGTCGTACCGGCCTGGCGGGACGAGGTACGCCTCGGTCGCGCCGACCTGCCGGTGACCGTGCTCGCCCTGGACGCCGCCGCCGGCCCGTCCAGCACCGCCGCCACCGAGCCGGCCAGCCCGGCTGGCCCGGCCAGCACCGACCGGGCCGGCTACGGGGTCGTCCAGATGGACGAGCGGCTCACCGACGGGTCGGCGGTGGAGCTGTTCCAGCGGCTCGTGCGGGCCCGGGGCACCCCGCTGGGCACCGGGCTGCCCGCCGGCACCCGACAGCTCACCGGCACCGTCGCCACCCTGGGACAGCAGGCCGTCCGCCCGCACCCGGTGACCGTGTCGGTGCTGGTGACCACGGCCGACGGTCAGGCGTACCGGCTGCCGGTGGCGCAGTCGGACAGCGCCGGCCGGTCGACCCGGTTCACCGTCGACCTGCCCGCCACCGGAGGCTCGCCGTTCCGGCTCGCCGGGTTCACCGTCGAGGCCCCGCCGCTGGCCCCCCGCTACCGGGTGGAGATCGCCGACCTCGGGGCGGTCGGCCCGGACGGGGTCGCCGCGCCCGTGCGGCTGGCCGGCGGGTGGGTGGCCATCGACAACGAGGAGCCGCCCCGGCCGGTCGTCACCGGAGCCACCACCCTCACCGCGGAGCTGGCGCTGCCGCCGGCCGGCGGTGTCGAGGGCTGGTACGTCACCCGACCGTCGCTGCGCTACGCGTTGGTGCCGCAGGCCTCCGCCGCACCGGTGCCGGCCCTGCTCACCCCGGGTACGCGGGCGGCGTTGAGCCTGCGGATCGGTGACACGGTGACCGTCGCCCTGTCCGGTGTCTCGATGCCGATCCGGGTGCTGGGTGAACTGGCGGCGGTGCCGGCGACCGGGGGCGACGCGATCCTGCTCGACCTGCCGGCGGCGGTGGACTGGCTGGTCCAGGCCCGTGGCGCGATCCGCCCGGTACCCGAGTGGTGGGTGCGGGTCGACGACGGCGACCACGCCACCGCCGCCCGGCAGGCCGCCGACCTGGCCGGCGTCACGGTGGCCGACCGGCATCAGCTCGCCGCGACGGCGGCCGGTGATCCGTACTGGCGGGCCGCCCGGACCGGGCTGCTCGCCGCCGCGTCGGGCTCGGTCCTGCTCGCCCTGGTCGGGTTGGCCG
The DNA here is from genome assembly GCF_900091615.1 of Micromonospora yangpuensis. Lineage (NCBI taxonomy): Bacteria > Bacillati > Actinomycetota > Actinomycetes > Micromonosporales > Micromonosporaceae > Micromonospora > Micromonospora yangpuensis. The sequence goes on from NZ_FMIA01000002.1 coordinate 2,143,993, forward strand.
TCGACCTCTGGGCCACCGGCCGGCAGCGGTCGACCGAGTTCGCGGTGCTGCACACCCTGGGCGCCACCCCCCGGTTGCTGGCCCGGACCCTCCTGACCGAACAGGCCTTCCTGGCCGGGGCCGGCGTCGGGGTGGGGTTGCTGGTAGGTGCCCTGGTCGGCGCGACGACAGCGCCGCTGGTGATCGTCACACCCACCGCCGGCCGTCCGGTGCCCGAGCCGGCCTTCGAGCTGCCCTGGCTGCCGGTCGGGGCGACCGCCCTCGGTCTGCTGCTGGCGGCGTTGGTCGGTAGCGCGCTGGTCGCCGCCGGCATCCGGCACCGGGTGGCCGTGGCTCGGCTGCGGATCGGGGGCGACCGATGACCGGCGTCGTCCGGCGGATCCGGGCCCACCGTGGGTCGTTCCTGCTCCTGGCCGTGTTGACCCTGGTCGTCACCGCCGGGGTCAGTGGGGTGCCACGGTTCACCGCCCGGCTCTCCGATGAGGGGTTGCGCCAGCACCTGGCGGCCCAGCCGGCCACCCAGCGGGACCTGAGTTACACCACCGTCGCGGCCGCCCGGCCCGACGCGGCGTACCGGAGCCGGCAGACGGAGTTGGCGGCCCGACTGGACCGGATGCCGCCGGAGGTACGCCACGCGGTGGCGCACGGGTGGTACCTGGCGGAGACCGACCCCGGTCGGCTGGCCGGCCCCGATCTGGCGGCCCGGAACCTGCTGGTCGACCTGAGGCTGCGCGCCATGCCCGAGGTGGGGCGCGCGGCTGCCCTGGTCGACGGGGCCTGGCCGCCCGAGACGCCACCCGCGATGCCGCCCGAGACGCCACCCGCCCGGCGGCAGCCCACCCCGCTCGCCCTGGCCGTTGACGTGGCCGAGCGGCTCAACCTGCGGGTCGGCAGCCGGCTCACGCTGGCGGCGTCGTCGGCGGAGCGTCCGCTGGCCGGCGTCGAGCTGGTGGTGGTCGGGTTGTTCCGTCCGGTCGATCCCGCCGACGGCACCTGGGACACGTTGCCGCCGGTGCTGCGGGTCGTCCAACCCGAAGGGGAGGGCAAGCCGTTCAACGTGGTGGGTCTGGTCGGCGCCGGTGGGTTCGACGACCGGGCGGCGGCCGGCTGGCCGGTACGGTTCAGCTGGCGCTACCGGGTGGCTCCGGACCGCATCGACGTGGGTGACCTGGACCGGACCATCGACGCGCTGGCGGTGCTGGGCCGCGACGCCGGCACCGAGGCACCCCTGACCCAGGGCCTGGACCTCGTGCTGCGGGAGTTCGCGGCGGCGGCTGCTTCGGCCCGCAGCCTGCTCGCCGTGGTCTCCGCCGGGATGCTGGCCACCCTGGCCGGCCTGGTGGTGCTCACCGTCGGCCTGGCCGGGCGGAACCGGAGAGCGGAGTTCGCGCTGATCCGGGCGCGCGGCGGCACCCGGTTCGCCCCGGCCCGCCGCTGCCTGGCCGAGTCGGCGCTGGTGGTCGTGCCCACCGCGGTGCTCGGCGGGCTGCTCGGCAGCCTCGTCCCGACCGCCCCGTCCGGCCATCACGGGGGTGGCTCGGCCGGGGTCGCGCTGCTCCTGGTCGCCGTCGCGGTCACCCTGGCCCTGCCGCTGGCCGCGCTCGCCGTACCGGCCGGCACCGGTGGGCGGCGTGACCTGATCCGGCTCAGCCCCTCGGCCCGCCGGCTCACCGGGGAGGTGCTGCTGCTGGCGCTCGCGCTGCTCGGTGTGCTGCTGCTGCGCCGCCGGGGCCTGGCCGTCGGCGGGGTCGACCCGCTGCTGGTGTCGGTGCCGGTACTCGTCGCGGTGGCTGCGGCGGTGTGGGCGCTGCGCGCGTACCCGTGGCCGTTGCGCCTGGTCAGCCGGTTGTCGGCGGGTACCCGGGGCAGTGTGTTCTTCCTCGGCACCGCGCGGGCCGGGCGGGCGGGGGTGGCCACCCCGCTGGTCGTGGTGGTGGTGGCGGTGGCGACCGCGGCGTTCTGCGCGGTGGTCACCGCCGGGATCGAGGCGGGCCGGGACCGGTCGACCACCCGCGCGGTGCCGGCGGACGCGTTGGTCCACGGCTACCGGCTGGCCCCGGAGACCGCCGACGAACTGGGCCGGCTGGCCGGGGTACGGGCGGTGACCCCGGTGCTGGCCGAGTCGGGCCGTACGCTGGCCCGCGACGCGGTCGGGACCACGGCGGGCGTCGGCGAGACCGCGGTGCTGGTGGTCGACGGTCCGGGGTTGGTCGACGCCGCCGCCCGCGCCGGACGGGCCGTGCCGGTGCCCGACGCGCTCCGGACCAGCGGCACGGCGACCGGTGCGGTGCCGGCGGTGGTCTCCCCGGCGGTCGCCGCCGACCTGGCCGGGGCCGGCCTGGACCGGTCCGCCTTCGTCGAGGTCCAGGGCGAGCGGTACGAGTTCCGGGTCGCCGACACGGTGGCGGACTTCCCGTTGCTGCGGCCGGGCACCGAGCGGTTCGTCGTGCTGCCCTGGCAGACGTTGCCGCCCCGGCGGTACCCACCGGCGCCCACCGGATTCCTGCTGGCCGCCGAGGACCCGGACGTCGGCGCGTTACGGCGCGTCGGCGACGCCGGCCAGCGTCGGTTCCAGACCTCCGGCACGGTCACCGCGACCACCGTGCCGCTGCCGGTGACCGTCTCCACCTGGGCCGACCTGCGCGCCGAGCGGGCCGCCAGCGGGGCGAACGGGCTGCTGGCCTTCGGCTTCCTCGGTGGAGCCGTCGGCGGCACCGGTCTCGGTCTGCTGGCGATCGTCTTCACCGTGCTGGCCGGCGCCCGGGACCGGGGGCGGCTACGGTCCCGGCTGCGCACCCTCGGCCTGTCCCGCCGGCAGTGGCGGGGGCTGCTGCTGGTGGAGCTGGTGCCGCTGGTCGGCGTCGCGGTGCTCACCGGTGCGCTGGTGGGCGCGCTGCTGCCGGTGCTGCTGACCCCGGTGCTGGGGCTGTCCGCGTTCACCGACGGAGGAGAGTTGAGTTGACCACCACCGCATCCGGGAGCACCGGAACCGACGGCACCAGGCCCGACGCGACCGGGCCGCCGGACCTGGCCGACCTGCACCGGCGGGCCGCCCGGCGGGCGGCCGAGCGGGCCGGCGGGCAGGACCGGCTGCGCGGGCACATCGTCTGCGACGGTCTGGTCCGGATCTACCGCAGCGACGGCGTCGAGGTGGTCGCCCTGCAGGGGCTGGACCTGGTCATCGACCGGGGGGAACTGGTGGCGATCGTCGGCGCGTCCGGGTCGGGCAAGTCCACCCTGCTGAACATCCTCTCCGGGTTGGACACCCCGACCGCCGGCATCGCCAGGGTCGCCGACTACGACCTGCTCGCCCTCTCCGCCCGAAGGCGGCTGAGCTACCGGCGGCAGGTGGCCGGCTTCGTCTGGCAGCAGACCAGCCGCAACCTGCTGCCGTACCTCACCGCCGTGGAGAACGTAGAGCTGCCGATGCGGCTGGCCGGCCGCCGAGGTGGCCGCCGGGCCCGGCGCGAGCGGGCCCGGGAGTTGCTGGAGCTGGTCGGCCTCGGCCCCGGCGCCCACCGCCGGCCGGAGCAGCTCAGCGGTGGCGAGCAGCAACGGTGCGCGGTCGCGGTGGCGGTGGCCAACGATCCGGAGGTGCTCTTCGCCGACGAGCCCACCGGTGAACTCGACGAGGCCACCGGGGCGGAGGTCTTCGCCGCCCTCCGGATGATCAACGCCGAGCTGGGGGTCACCGTCGTGGTGGTCACCCACGACCACGCCGTGGCCGACCAGGTCCGCCGGACCGTCGCCATCCGCGACGGCCGGACCGCCTCCGAGGTACGCCGTACCGCGCGGGTCGGCGCCGACGGCGCCACCGAGCTGGTCAGCGAGGAGTACGCGGTGCTGGACCGGACCGGGCGGATGCAACTGCCGGCGGCCTTCGTCGACGCGCTCGCGCTGCGCGACCGGGTCCGGCTCGACCTGGCACCCGACCACGTCGAGGTCCGGCCGGCCAACGGCGGGCCGGCGGCCGACGGCGGGCCGGTCAACAGCGGGCCGGCGGCCGACGGCGGGCCGGTCAACGGCGACCGGGTGACCGACGGTGGTGGGCCGGCCGACGGTGGCACGGTCGACGACGACCCGCCGGAGGGCGGTCAACCGGGCGGGAGCTGGCGGGACGGTGACCGGCGGGGTGACGTCGCCGGGCGGGACGGGGCAGGGGCATGAGTGAGCAGGCCGTGGTGGGCGCGCACGGGCAGCCGGTGACCGGGCCGGTGGTCCTGGTCGAGGGGTTGCACCGCAGGTTCGGCCGGGGCGAACGCGCCGTGCACGCGGTGCGCGACGTCTCCCTCTCGGCCGGGCGGGGCGAGCTGGTGGCGATCCGAGGCCGTTCCGGAGCCGGCAAGACCACCCTGCTCAACCTGGTAGGCGGCCTGGACCGCCCGGACGCCGGCCGGGTCGTCGTCGCGGGCCGGGAGGTGACCACCGCCAGCGAACGGGAGCTGCTCGACCTGCGGCGGGACCGGATCGGGTTCGTCTTCCAGTCCTTCGGGCTGCTCCCGATCCTCTCCGCCGCCGAGAACGTCGGCGTGCCGCTGCGGCTGGCCCGGGTGCCGGCGGCGCAACGGGAGGAGCGGGTGGCGGTGCTGCTGGAGTTGGTCGGGCTGGGGGACCAGGCGGCGCAGCGCCCGTACGAGCTCTCCGGGGGGCAGCAGCAGCGGGTGGCGGTCGCCCGGGCGTTGGCCAACGACCCGGAGGTGCTGATCGCCGACGAGCCCACCGGACAGCTCGACTCGGAGACCGGCCGCGCCATCATGGACCTATTGCGGGCGGTGGTGCACGCCCGGGGGATGACCGCGCTGGTGGCCACCCACGACCCGGCCCTGATCGAGGTGGCCGACCGGACGCTGACCCTGCGCGACGGCCACCTGGTCACCGACTGAGGGGTCGGATCGTGGCCGGGCGGCCCGGGTCGGGCCGGTGGGTGGCAGCCGGGCGGCCCGGGTCGGGCCGGTGGGTGGCCGGTGGACGGGCCGGGTGGCCGGCACCGGGATCGTGCCGGCCACCCGGGGCGGGTCGCCCTACGCCGGTTGCTGGTCCGCGCTGCCCGGTACCCCCTGCACCGGCGGCGCGTCCGGGTTCACCCGGGGGCGTCCCCCGCCGGCATCAGGCCCGGGACCACCGCTGGTTGGTGCCACCGTGGCAGGTCCACGCCAGCACCGTGGTGCCGTTGGTGGTGCCGCCGTTGTTGACGTCCAGGCAGAGGCCGGGATGCCGGACGTTGCTGATCGTGCCGTTGCTGTTGAGGTTCCACTGCTGGTTGGTACCGCCGGTGCAGTCCCAGAGCTGCGCCGGGCTGCCGGCGGTCGCGGTGGTCGGGATGTCCAGGCACTTGCCGAGCACCCGCAGGGTCTGGCCGGTCTGGGTGAACTGCTGGTTGGCGTTGCTGTGGCAGTCCCAGATCAGCATCGTGGTGCCGTTGGCGGTGCCGCTGTTGTTGACGTCCAGGCAGCGGTTGGCGGCCTCGCTGCGCAGCCGGAAGGTTGGCGTGGGCTCCGGGTTGCCGGTGCCGCCGCCACTGACCCGGTAGACCACCGTGCCGTGCGCCGGGACGCTTGCCGAGATCGCGCCGGTGCTGGTCGAGGTGGCGTTGGTCCAGGCGTCGCGCAGGGTGAACGAACTTCCGGTCTTGCCGACGGCCGCCGCCGTGGTGGAGACCGTGGTGGTGGCGTTGCCCTGGTTGAACAGGGCCACCGCGACATCGCCGTTGGCCAGCCGCTTGGCCAGCACCCGTCGGGTGCCGTCGTTGGAGACCTGGACCGCCTGCAACGCCAGCGGGTCCTGGTTGATCGCGATCAGGTTCTGGTTGCGCAGGATGTTCAGGGTGGCGGTGTTGGCGTTGCGGATGTCGTTGCCGGCGATCAGCGGGGACGCCATGATCGACCAGAGGGCGAAGTGGCTGCGCATCTCGGTGTCGGTCATCCCGCCGTTGCCGACCTCCATCATGTCCATGTCGTTGAACGATCCGGGTCCGGCGTACCCGGCCAGCGGCACGGTGACGTTGACGATGTTCTGGACACCCATCGGGTAGCCGTTGGTCTGGCCGGTGTTCCACGCGTTGGTGATGTCCTCGGTGGTCCGCCACATGTTGGCCACGTCGCCCCAGTTGCGCTGGGGGCCGGTCTTCTCGTGGATGCTGTTCGGGTTGATGCTGTAGAGGATCGGCCGGCCGGTGGCGGCGAGGGCGTCGCGCATCCGGGCGAAGCCGGTCACCTGGTCGTTGATGGTGCCCCACGGCGAACACCAGTCGTACTTGAGGAAGTCCACGCCCCAGTTGGCGAACTGCTGGGCGTCCTGGTACTCGTGACCGAGGCTGCCGGTGGCACCGGGCCACGCTCCGAAGTACTGGGCGCAGGTCTTCTCCCGGGGCACCTGGTAGAGGCCGAAGAGCAGGCCACGGGCGTGCAGGTAGTCACCGAGGGCCTTCATGCCGCTGGGGAAGCGGCCCGGATCGGCCTGGAGGTTGCCCTGGGCGTCCCGGTTCGGGTTGAACCAGCAGTCGTCGACGACGACGTACTTGTAGCCCAGGTCGCGCATCCCGTTGTTGACGATGGCGTCGGCCATCTGGCGGATCAGCGCCTCGTTGATGTTGCAGCCGAAGGTGTTCCAGCTGTTCCAGCCCATCGGTGGGGTGCGGGCCACCCCGTTGTTGAGTGCCTGCGCCGGTCGCGGTGCGGAGAACCCACCGACGGCCGTCGCGGCGAGGGTCACCAGCAGCACACCCATTGCGGCCCACAGGCCTCTTCGTACCCGCATGCAGTCCTCCCGAGCGAAACGGGTGCCGCGACGGCACCCCGACGGTGGCCGGCCGACCCGGGCCACCTCGCCGACCGTGGTGGCGGGGGTACGGATTGCGCGGCCGTTGCCGAAGCATTACGCGCCGGCTACCGCGATGTTATCGATAACATCCATGGCTGTATATAGATGGGGGGAGTGCGTCGGCGGAGCCGCGGCTCAGCGGGCCGGGCAGCGTAGGCCCTCGCGGGGCACGGTCAGGTCGATCAGGTACGCGTCCACGGCGTTGGTGACGCAGGCGGTCTGCGGGTACGCGGTGTGCCCCTCGCCCTCCCAGGTCAGCACCCGCCCCACCCCGAGCATCGAGGCCAGGGCCGGGGTCTGCTCGTACGGCGTGGCCGGGTCGCCGGTGGTGCCGACGACCAGGATCGGCGGCGCTCCGTCGGCCGTCCCGGTGGGGTAGGGATCGCGCTGGCCCGGCCACTCGACGCAGGTCAGCATGCCGACCGCCAACGCCGGCCCGAAGAGCGGGTACTGCTGGCGCCACTGCGACTGCAGCTGACGGATCTGCGCCACGCTCGGCTTCTGCTCCTCGTCGGCGCAGTTCACCGCGAGGTTGGCGTCGAAGAGGTTGGAGTACCGGCCGTCGTCCTCCCGGCCGGCGTACGCGTCGGCGAGGCGGAACACCTCGCTCGGGTCGCCGCCGGCCAACCGGTCGATCGCCCGGGCCAGCTCCTGCCAGCCCGCCTCGGTGTAGAGCGAGGAGACGATCGCGTAGAAGATCCAACCGGCGGTCGCCTCCCGCCCCTGCGGATCGCGGACCGGTGCCGTGCGGGCCTTCTCGATCGCCGAGGTCACCGCCGCGCGGGCGTCCGGGGCGATCGGACACCGCTGGGCGTTTGCCGCGCACCAGCGGGTGAAGTTGTCGAACGCCCGCTCGAAGCCCTTGGCCTGCCCCTCCGAGCCGGCCACCAGGTCCTGCCGCGGGTCGACCGCCCCGTCGAGCACGAACGCCCGCACCCGCTGCGGGTAGAGCTGGGCGTACGTGGCACCGAGCAGGGTGCCGTAGGAGTAGCCCAGGTAGGTCAGCTTGTCGTCGCCGACCGCCGAGCGGATCGCGTCCATGTCCCGGGCGGCCTGCTCGGTGGCGTACAGCGGCAGCTGGTCGCCGTAGCGGTCACCGCAGGCCCGACCGATCCGCTGGCTCAGCGTGACGAGGCCGTCGAAGGACTGCTGACTGGTCGGATCAGGGTCGTAGCCGAAGCTGGCGTCCAGGTCGGCGTCGGAGATGCACTTGACCGGGCTGGAGCGGGCCACCCCGCGCGGGTCGAAGCCGACGATGTCGAACCGTTCGGTGACCGAGTCCGGCAGGCCACCGAAGGCCGAGCCGAAGGAGAGGTAGACGGCGGTGTCCACCCCGGACCCGCCCGGACCGCCGGGGTTGATCACCAGGGAGCCGATCCGGTCGCGCTGCGTGGTGGACCGGGCGCGCAGCAGCGCGATCTCGAAGGTCTCCCCGCTGCCCGGCCCGGCGGTGGCGCCGCTGCCGTCACCCCAGTTGCGCGGCACCGCGATCCGCGCGCAGTCGTAGCGCATCTCCGGTGCGCCGCGACCTACCAACTCGGTGGCCACCTCGGGACAGGGCCGCCAGTCGGCGGCGCCCCCCGGTGGGGTGACCTGCCGGCCGGGGCCGCGCTCGCTCTCGGCGTCGGTGCGCGGAGCGAATGCCGGCAGGGTGCAACCGGCGGCGACCAGGGTCGCCGCGACGAGCCCGGCGAGAGTGCTGCGGACCCGACGGATCCGGTGCGGCGTACGGGTCACGGGCTGCCCCTCCTGGTCGTGTCGGTGGCCCACGCTACGCCGGCTCCGCTGCCGGCGCGGCCGGGTCACCCCGGAGCACCTCGTCCACGTCGAAGCGGACCGGGCGGTCGAGCTGGTCGTATCCGCAGGAACGCGGGTCACGGTCGGGCCGCCAGCGGACGAACCGGGCGGTGTGCCGGAACCGGTCACCCTCCATTGCGTCGTAGCCGACCTCGGCGACCAGTGCCGGGCGCAGCGGCTCCCAGGACAGGTCCTTGCCGCCGGTCCAGCGGCTGACCCCGCCGGGAATGCGCTGGCCACGCTCGTGGTCGCCGTGCGCCCACGGGTGCTCAGGCCCGGCGTCGCGGTACGGCTGCAACTCGTCCACCAGCTCGGCCCGGCGGGCCGCGGTGAACGAGGCGCTCACCCCGACGTGGTGCAGCACGCCCGCCTCGTCGTAGAGGCCGAGCAGCAGTGACCCGACCACCGGCCCGGACTTGTGCCAGCGGAAACCGGCCACCACCACGTCGGCGGTGCGGGCGTGCTTGACCTTGAACATGAGTCGCTTGCCCGGCGCGTACGGCAGGTCGGCCGGCTTGACGATCAGCCCGTCCAGACCGGCGCCCTCGAAGATGTCGAACCAGCGACGCGCGGTGGCCGGATCGGTGGTGACCTGGGTGACGTGCACCGGCGGGCGGACCTGCGCCAGGGCCGTCTCCAGCCGGGCCCGGCGCTGCGGGTACGGCTGGTCGACGAGCGACTCGTCGCCCAGGGCGAGCAGGTCGAAGGCGACGAAGTCGGCCGGGGTCGTCTCGGCCAGCAGCCGCACCCGGGAGGCGGCCGGATGGATCCGCTGGGCCAGCAGCTCGAAGTCGAGCCGGGGCTGCCCGTCCGGGCTGTCGCGCCGGATCACGATCAGCTCGCCGTCGACCGCGCAGCGCCGGGGCAACTGCCGGCGGGCCTGCTCGACGACCTCGGGAAAGTAGCGGGTGACGCCCTTACCGCCCCGACTGGCCAGCTCCACCTCGTCGCCGTCACGGAAGATGATGCAGCGGAAACCGTCCCACTTCGGCTCGTAGGTCGCCCCGGCGGCGGTGGGCAGCCGGGCGACGCTCCTGGCCAGCATCGGCTCGACCGGTGGGTTGATCGGCAGGTCCACGGCGACAGTCAACCAGAGACCACCGACAGTCCGGTGGCGGAACACCGGTCGTAGGCTGGTCCGGTTGGTTCCTCCCGCGTGAAAGGGGCGTGCCGTGACGGCCCTGACCTACCCGCACGTCGGTGCCACCCGTACCGGTGCGCTGCCGGCCGGGTGGCGGCACGTCCGGCACCGCGTCCGGCTGCCGGCGGGGAGCTTCGCCACCGCCGGTGCCGCGGTGCTCAGCTGGCGGCTGCACCGGGCCGCCGGGATCCGCATCGACGCCGACGGGCCCCGGGCCGCGCCCGGCGTGCGGGTGACCTCCGGACTCGGGGTCGGTCCGCTGCGGCTGCGCGCCCCCTGCGAGGTGGTCTGGAGCGCCGCCGACGCGCACCGGGCCGGCTTCGGCTACGGCACCCTGCCCGGTCACCCGGCGACGGGGGAGGAGGCCTTCGTGGTCAGCCGGGACGACACCGGCCGGGTGTGGTTCGAGGTGATCGCGTTCAGCCGGCCGCAGAGCCGGCTGATGCGGGCGGCCGGCCCGGCCGGGCGGGCCTTCCAGACCGGGTACGCCTGGTGGCTCGGCCGCACCCTGCGCCGCCTCTGCGCGCGGGGCTGAGCCGACCGTCCCGCGCCGACTCCGCGCGGGGCTGAGCCGACCGTCCTGCGCCGCCTCTGCGCGCGGGGCTGAGCCGACCGTCCCGCGCGGAGCTGGGTCAGAAGCGGGCGAAGGAGCGCAGCGGCATCCGGGGGCCGAACCGGGGCGCCTGGATGCCGGCGGCGGCCAGCAGCAGGCAGACCCGCCCCCGGTGCCCGGCGAACGGCGCGAGCAGCTCCAGCATCCGGGTGTCGTCGCCGCGCGCCTCACCGGCCAGCGCCCAGGCGACGGTGTTCGGGACGTGGTAGTCGCCGACGCTCACCGCGTCGGGGTCGCCGTAGGCGATCCGGACCACCTCGGCGGCGGTCCACGCCCCGATCCCGGCCACGGCGGTCAGCCGCCGGGTCGCCTCGGCGGAGTCGGCACAGCGTTCCAGCCGGTCGGCCACGGCGGCGGCCCGCCGGAGCGTGTCGGCCCGCCGCTGCTCCACCCCGAACGGATGGAAGACCCAGTACGCGGTGGCGGCGACGGCCGCCGGATCGGGAGGCAGCAGCAGCGGCTGCGCCGGGCCGGGGGCCGGCGTGCCGAAGTGCCGGACCGTCGCCGCGTAGGCCCGGTAGGCCTCGGTGCCGGTGACCTTCTGCTCGAAGACCGCCCGCAGCACCCGGGGGAAGAGCTGACCGGTGGCGGGCATCCGCAGTCCCCGGTGCCGGGCGGCCAGCCGGGCCACCACCGGGTGCGCCCCGGCCAGCTCGGCGAAGCCGGTCAGGTCGTCGCGTAACCCCGCGATCGCGTCGGCCCGATCCACCACCCGGTCGGCGCCGGGGCCGTAGCCCTCGGCCAGGAGCTGTCCGCCGACCGGTCGCAGGGCGAGGGTGGCCGGCCCGTCCGGGGTACGGGTGGCCCACCAGAAGGTGCCGTCGGCGATCCGCGCGCACGGGTCGTACCGGCTGAAGGTGAGCGCGCGCACCGACTCCACCAGCCGGTAGTCCGCCGGCGGGCACAGCACCCGGCTGGCCGCCGGTCCGGTCTGGCTCACCCGGCCACTCTGCCATGCCGGACGCCCCCGGCCGCAGGACGGCCTGCTCCCGACCGTCGAGGTGTCGGCCCCAGGGGGCCGGAGGCCCGACCGTCGAGGTGCGGGGGCCCGGGCGCAGAATGACACGCGGCGCCGGCCCGGGTGGGCCGGCGCCGCGGCCGGGACGCCGTTCGCTGCCGGTGCGCCGACGTCCAGGTCGGCACCGCGCGGCCGCCGGTCACGCCCCCGGTGGGGGGCGACCGGCCACCGGCTGCGGTGGATCAGTACGAGTAACCCGAGTCGCCGCTGTTGTCAGCCGGCGGCTCGACCGCCTTCGGGGTGCCGGTCGGCAGGCACTCCAGGTTCTTCTTGCCGTTGGGCTGGATGGCGAACCAGGTGCCGCCGACGCCCTGGCCCTTCCACTGACCGGCCTTCTTGTCCCCGATGTAGCGGTACAGCGGCCAGCCGTCCAGGGTGATCTGGCGGGTGCCGTCCTGCCGGGTCACGGTGCCGACCTTGTCGTCGGAGACGCCGGTGAGCTGCGGGTTGCCGTCGGTCAGCGCGGGCGGCCAGACCTGGGCGCACTTGTCGACGCAGTTCGAGGCGGCCGGGTCGTTGGTGTCCTTGTCGAAGCGGTAGAGCAGGAAGCCCTTCTCGTCGGTGACCACGTTGCCCATCTTGGGCACCGCCTTGCCCTTGAGGGCCGTGGTCAACTTGACGTTGGCAGGCGGTGGCGCGGCCTCGGGGGCGTCGGTCGCCTCGGGGGCCACGGTCTCCTCGGGAACGGGGGTCTCGCTGGACTCCGGTACGACCGTCGCGGTGGGTTCGGCGGCGGCGACCGCGACCGGCTCGGCCGCACCCGGGTTGGCCGGGTCGTAACCTGCGGGAGCGCAGGCCGTAAGTGCCACCAGCGCACCCGCGACGATGACGGTTCGCTTCAGCTTTGCCACGTGCCCTCCTCATACTTGGCAGTTCACCGAGTAGTACGGGGAGAGTGCTGTCAAGGTTGAACGACCAGGGGTGCTCAATTTCACTCCGGTGCCATTGAACCGCTCGGCCGATTCGTGCGTGGGAGTCCACACCCGAGGCGTTCGTGGCGGAAACGACGGATCGGCGCCGGCCACCCGTACGGGTGACCGACGCCGATCAGCGCCCGTTGGCTAGAGCTTCGCCGCCACCAGCGGGGTCGCCACCCCGTTGACGTCGACGGACTGCACCTGGAGCCGGGCGATGTCGTCCCGGGTGGCGAAGGTGGAGGCGCCCAGCACCAGCTTCTCCGAGTTGCTGTTCGTGCCGTACCCGCCGGGCGGCACCGACCAGGAGGAGATGACCTCGGTCTTGCCGTCGCGGCGGACCACCACCAGCCGGCAGGTACGCGGACCGGGCAGCTTGTCCATCACGAAGTTGACCTGCGTGCCGTACTTCTTGTCGGCGATGTAGAAGGTCGCCGCGACCCCGGTGGTCGGATCCGTGGCGGCGAACGGCTCACCCTCGATCGGGTTCGGGCCACCCAGCCCCGGACCACTGACCGTCGGGTTGGGCGGCGGGTCCACCGACGCGTTGGTCGTCGGCTCGGCGATCACCTGCTGCCCACCGCCGTCGCTGACGCTGGCGATGCCGACCCCGGTCAGTCCGCCGAAGACCACCACCGCGGCGGCGGCGGTCAGGACCTGCCGGAACCGCTGGCGCCGCCGGTGGGCCCGCACCGCGACCAGGGTTCGGTCCAACAGGCGGGGATCGGTAGCGGTCTGTTCCATCGCGGTCATGGTCTCGCCGTCGATGTCGGAGAGCAGCCCCACCACCGGGACCATGGTCTCCAGCTCGGCCGCGCAGGCCCAACAGGTGGCGAGGTGTTCCTCGAACCGTTCGGTGTCCTGCTCGTCCAGCACGCCGAGCGCGTACGCCGCGACGTCCATGTGCTCGGTCCGACTCATTCCGTCACCCCCCTCTCCTGTAGAGCCGTGCGCAGCGCCCGCAGCGCGTAGTAGACCCGCGACTTCGCGGTGCCCAGCGGCAGCCCCAGCTCCTCGGCCGCCTCGGGCACCGTGCGTCCCCGGAAGTACGTCGCCACCAGGATCTCCCGGTGCGACTGACTCAGCGTACGCAGGGCGTCCGCCACAGTCATCGTCCGCAACACCCGGTCGGTGCTGTCGGACTCCGCGAAGGCGGTCAGGTCCCGGTCGTACGTCTCCGCCGGCCGGGCCTGCTCACTGCGGTGTTCGTCGATGGCGATCCGGCGGGCCACCGTGACCAGCCACGGCCGTACCGAACCCTGCCCCTGCGCGCCGAGGCGGTGCGCGTTGCGCCAGGCCCGCAGCAGCGTCTCCTGCACGATGTCCTCGGCCCGCTGCCGGTCGCCGCCGGTCAACCGCATCACGAACATCAGCAACGGGCCGGCGTGCTCGGCGTAGAGCAGCCGGATCAACCGGTCGGCGTGACCGGTCTCCTCCGGCGCCTGGTGCCGCCCAGGGGTCGGGCGCGGCGTCACCGGCTCGTTCTGGCGATCGACCGGACGGGTGTCGACCCCTCGCGTCGATCGGGGCACCCGGGACTGGGAACGGGCGGACATCCAGTCCGGCCGGACCCGGTCGCCGTGCCAGCCGGCCGCCACCGCATGCATGCAGACCTCCGGAACGTCCTATGAGCACAGCAACCCTTGGCAGGTGCCGCCCGATGATACGGAGGCGCGCTCCCAGCGGATCAACGCCGGGAAGAAAAAAATCCGAGTGGGGGCGGCTCGGAGCCGGTGGCGTCGGTGTCCCGCACCACCGGGGCCCCGCCGGCGAACCGGTCGAGGTCCGCACCGGCGACCACCCGGCCGGGAAACCAGTCGCCGGCGGCCCGCCGGGTCAGCTCCGGCACCGGCGGCTCGACCCGCCCGGCGACCAGCACCAGGTTGCCGTACCGCCGGCCGCGCAGCACCGCCGCGTCACCGATCAGGCAGGCCCGGGGCAGCACCGAACGGACCGTGGCCACCTGCCCCCGGGCGTGGCGCAACGGCGGGCCGTCGGCCAGGTTCGCCAGGTACCAGCCGTCGGGGCGCAACACCCGGGCCACCTCGTCGACGTACTCCACCGAGGTCAGGTGGGCCGGGGTCCGCGCGCCGGCGAAGACGTCGGCGACCACCACGTCGTAGCTCGCGTCCCGGGTGGAGGTGAGCGTCGCCCGGGCGTCGGCCACCCGGACCCGCAGTCGCGGGTCGGCCGGCCAGGGAAGTGCCCGCCGGACCAGCTCCACCAGCGCGCCGTCCACCTCCGACACCCGCTGGGTGGAGCCGGGCCGGGTGGCCGCGACGTACCGGGGCAGCGTCAACGCCCCGCCGCCGAGGTGCAGCACCCGCAGGGCCGTACCGGCCGGGGCGACCAGGTCGATCGCGGCGGCGAACCGCCGGACGTACTCGAACTCCAGGTGCGTGGGGTCGGTCAGGTCGACGTGCGACTGGGGCGCGCCGTCCAACAGCAGCGTCCACGATCCCGGCCGGTCGGGATCGGGCACCAGCTCCGCCTGCCCGGTGTCGACCGTCTCGACCAGCCGGTCCGCCACCCGCCGCCGACCCATCAGCCACCGGTCCGGGCGGCTGCGCCGGCCCTCACGGGCCGGTCCGGGCGGCTTGTCCCGGCCCTCATGGGCCGGTCCGGGCGGCGCTGCTCAGGGCCCGGTGCAGCAGTCGGGCGTCGCCGAGCATCGCGCGTAGCCGGCGTTCCAGCCCGGCGATCGGGACCAGGTTCTGTGGTGCCCGGGGATCCTTGTACGGGGTGGAGGCGAACCGGGGCAGGGTCACCAGCGACAGGTCGGCCAGCCGGACCGCCTCGGTCTCGGGCAGCTCCGGGGAACACTCCAGCCGGACGATGCCGGCCCACGGCGCCCCGGCCGCCACCGGCAGGCGGAGGTACCAGGAGTAGCCACCCCAGGCGGTGCCGAGCCGGAACACCGGTGAGCGTTGGCCGGAGCGCAACCCGGTCACCACCGCGGTCAACCGGGCGTCGAGGTACTGGCTGTGCTGGGTCTTGATGTAGCCCAGGGTGCGCGGCAGCTGCCGCCGGCTGCGCAGCGGACCGTCCACCACCAGCAGGTCGTCGTCGGTACGGGCCGCGCCGGAGACCTCCACCTCCAGCGCGGTCAGCGGCCCCTGCACCGCCGCGGGCAGCTTGTTCAGCTCACCGCTGCCGCCCACCCGGTGCACCGGGTACCGGATCCGCCCGGCCACCACCTCGCGCGCCGACGGGCTGGCCGTGAAGAGTCCCCGCGCCACCCGCGCCCCGGCCAGCTCGGCCGCGCCCCGCTCCAGGTCGCACCGGACCACCCCGGCCGCGTAGGAGGCGGCGAGCCCGGGGTACGACACACCGTCGGCCTCCGCCGTCCAGACGCTCGCGTCGATCCGGCGTACCCCGTCGACAAGCAGCACCACGTCCGGGGCGCGCACGTCCGCGCGCACGTCGATGGCCCGCCAGTCCACCACCGGCAGCTCCACCGTGGGGTCGACCTGGGCGCTGCTCGGTGCCGCCGGCCCGCCGGCCGCCGCCTCGAAGGAGGCGCCGTAGGCCGGATCCCAGCTGTCCACGAAGAACCGTCCGGCGCTCACCGGCCCGGCCCCCCGACCACTGTCGACCTCACCGGCCGGTCCGTTCCACCCGGGCGCTGCGGGCGTCCTTGCGCACCTCGAAGCGCACCGGTATCCGCTCGGCCAGGGCGGGCACGTGGGTGACCACCCCCACCATCCGGTCCCCCCGGGCGGCCAGCGTCTCCAGGGTGGCGGCCACCGTGTCCAGGGTGGCCGCGTCCAGGGTGCCGAAGCCCTCGTCCAGCACGATCGACTCCAGGCTCGCCGCCGTGGTGGACATCCCGGCCAGCTGCTCGGACAGGGCCAGCGCCAGGGCCAGCGACGCCTGGAACGTCTCCCCACCGGACAGGGTCCGCACCCCGCGCCGCAGCCCCGCGTCGTGGTGGTCGACGACGAAGAACTCACCCTTGTCGTGCACCAGGTCGTACTGGCCGCCGGAGAGTTCCCGCAGGATCGACGACGCCCCGTCGACCAGCAGGTCCAGCGCCTCGGCCAGCAGCCACCGCTCGAAGTTGTTGGCCCGCAGGTGCCCGGCCAGCGCCCGGGCCACCCGGGCCCGCTGCTCGTGCCCGGCCCGCTGGGCACGCAGCTCGGCGGCCTGCTCGCGGCGTTCCACCAGCCGGCGGTGGGCCGCCTCGGCTCGCTCCAGGGCGAGGGTGGCCGCGCGTACCGGATCGTCGTCGACCGGCAGACCGGCGGCGGTGAACAGCGCGGCGATCCGCTCCCGCACGGCCCTCTGCTCGGCGTTCGCCGCGTCGAGGGCGGCGCTGCGCGTCACCCGCTCGGCCCGCCGCCGGTCGGCCTGGTCACCCGCCCAACCGGTGAGCGCCGCCCAGGCGGCGGCGACGTCGTCCCGGTCGGCCGTCGGCGGACCGAGGCGGGCCAGCCCGTCGCGGGTCAGGTCGAACTCCCGCCACGCGGCACGCAGCCGCTGCTCGGCGGCGTCCCAGGTGCCGCGGGCCCGCCGGGCGGCGTCCCGGCCGGCCCGGACCGCGCCGGCCGCCTCCTCCAGCGCCCGGCGCAACCGGGCCTGCTCGGCCAGGTCGTGGCGGAGCGCCTCCGGCGTGGCCACCCCGGCGAGCTGGTCGTCCAACTCGGCCAACCGGCCCCGCAGCTGGTCGAGCTCGGTCCGGGCGCGCAGCAGGACCCGGTCCAGGTCGCGGGCGGCGGCGTCACGCTCCTGCAGGACCCGCTTGGCCGCCTCGCTCGCCGTCCGGGCCGCCTTGCCGGCGGCGGTGGCGCGGGCCACCGCCGAGCCGGCCGGCACCGCAGGCACCCGCGACACCTGCTGCTCGCAGACCGGGCAGGCCGCCCCCGCCACCAGGTGCGCCCGCAACGCGACCGCCTGGTCGGTGGCCTTGGCCTCCTCGTGGGCCAGGAACGCCGCCGCCAGCTCGGCCTCGGCCCGCTCGGCCGCCGTCCGGGCCTGCGCCAGCGCGGCCACCGCCGCGTCGTGTTCGGTCTGCGCCGCCGTCACCGCCGCGGCCACCGTCTCGACCTGGCCGGTGAGCCGGTCCCGGTCGGTGTGCGCCTTGAGCAGCAGCCGCAGGGCGCTCTCGTCGCCCGCGCCGGTCAGCTCCCCGCGCAGTTTCTCCTCCCGCTCCTCGGCCAGCGCCACCGCCGCCGTCGCCTCGTCGGCGCCGGCCCGGGCGTCAGCCACCGCGCGGGCCACCTCGGCCACCCCGTCCGGCGCGGCCACCGCACCCAGCACGGTCAGCTCGGCGTCGAGGGCGGCCAGCGCCGCGTGTGCCTCGCGCACCGCCGCGTCGGCCCGCTCCCGCTCCGGTACGGCCGCCGCGACCGCCCCGGTCAGCTCCCGCAGCCGTTCGACCTGCCCCTCGGCCTCGGCCAGCGTCGCGTCGTCGACGCCGGTCAGCGCGTCGAGCAGCCGGGTCACCTCGTCCAGCCGCGCCTCGGCCTGCCCGGCCCGTTCGGTGGCCCGGCGCTGCACCTCCTCGTAGACGCCGAGGCCGAGCAGGTTGACCAGGATCTGCTGCCGGGTGGCCGGCCGGGCGTGCAGGAAGTCGGCGAACTGCCCCTGCGGCAGCACCACACAGCTGGTGAACTGCTCGTACGGCAGCCCCACCGCCGCCAGCACCGCCTCCTCCATCTCCGCCGGCGTACCGGCGACCACCTCGCCCAGGTCCTCCGGGCTGAGCCCGGTGTCCAGCTTGGTCACGTCGAACCCGGCCGGCATCAGCTGTAGGCCCGCGCCGGCGGTCTTCACGTTGCCCCGGGAGTCCCGGCGGACCACCCGGGTCGCCACGTAGCGTTCCCCGGCCGACTCGAAGACCAACCGGACCCGGGCCTCGGTGGCCGACGGAGCGAGCGCGTTGGCCAGTCCCCGGGTCCCGCCCCAGCGGGGCACCGTGCCGTAGAGGGCGAAGCAGATCGCGTCCAGCACCGTCGACTTGCCCGAACCGGTCGGGCCGACCAGGGCGAAGAAGTCGGCGTCGGTGAAGTCGATGGTGGTGTCGTCCCGGAAGACGGTGAAGCCCGCCAGGTCCAGCCGCATCGGTCGCACTACCGGTCGACCTCCTCGAACAGCTCGTCGAAGAGCGCACGGACCTCGTCGTCGGCGTGACCCCGGCTGCCCAGGTAGTCGGCGAAGAGGTCCCGGGGCGACCGACCGGACCGCTGGGCGGTCCGGGTGGCGCTGCCGGGCGCCGGCAGCAGCTGCGGGTCGATCCGGATCTCCAGGGCGTGCGGGAGCAGCTCCTGCACCTCCTCACGCAGCCCGGCGCGGGGCTGCTCGCTGACGAAGACCCGCAGCAGCCCCTCCGGCGGCGGCGCCTCGGCGAGCTGGGCCAGCGTGCCGCGTACGGTGCGCAGCGGAACCGCCGCGGCGATCGGCACCTCGCGGACCCGCGCCGCGGTGGTGGCGGTCACCTCCACCACGGTCACCGACGGCACGTTCTCCTGCTCGCCGAAGTCCACCGCCAGCGGGCTGCCGCTGTAGCGGACCGGGCAGGGGCCGACGACCCGCTGCGACCGGTGCAGGTGACCCAACGCGACGTAGTGGGCGGTGCCCGGGAAGACCGAGGCCGGCACGGCGTAGCCGAGCACGGTGTGCGCGTCCCGCTCGCCGCCGCCGGTGCTCGCCCCCACCACGGTGAGGTGGGCGGTGACCAGGTGCACCCGGTCCGGCTCGTCGAAGCCCTCGGTGAGCCGGTCCAGCACCCGTCCCAGGTGGTCGGCGTAGGTCTGGGTCGCCTCGGCGGCGGTCAGCTCGTACATCTCCACCGCGCGGACCGCGTACCGCTGGGACAGGAACGGCAGGGCGGCCAGCCGCCAGCGTTCGCCACCGGCGGTGACCCCGTCGACGACGTGCTCGTCCGGATCGGCGAGCACGCTGCCGCGCAGGGTGATGCCGGCGGCCTCGGCCCACGGCCGCAGCGCGTCCAGGGCCGGCCCGTTGTCGTGGTTGCCGCCGATGGCCACCACGTCCGCCCCGGTCCGCCGCAGCGCGGTCAACGCCCGGGTGACCAACCGGGTCGCCTCCGAGGTGGGCGCGGCGGTGTCGTACAGGTCGCCGGCGA
Source organism: Micromonospora yangpuensis (assembly GCF_900091615.1). Taxonomy (NCBI): domain Bacteria; kingdom Bacillati; phylum Actinomycetota; class Actinomycetes; order Micromonosporales; family Micromonosporaceae; genus Micromonospora; species Micromonospora yangpuensis. The sequence goes on from NZ_FMIA01000002.1 coordinate 2,163,382, forward strand.
CGATGACCAGGTCGGGCCGTTCGACGCGGGCGACCTCGATGACCGCGGCGAGGACCTGCTTGTGCTCCTCGGCCCGGGACTGGCCCTTGAGGACCTTGCCGACGTGCCAGTCGGAGGTGTGCAGGATCTTCATGGGGAGGGCACCTGACTGCTAGAACGGGATGTCGTCGTCGCTGCCGCCGCCGGAGCCGACCACCACGAACGGGTCCGCCGCCCCGGTGATCGAGCGCAGCGTCTCCGACGGGGCCCGGCCGGCCTCGGAGACCCGGGTCGCCCAGGCCGGGAAGGGGAACTCCAGGCAGAGCGGGACCGGGATGTCCGGCTGGTTGACGAACATCGTGCCCGGCTTGGCCAGCAGCGCCCGTTGCCGCTGGGCGGGCGGGAGGAAACCGTACTCCGGGCGGGACGCCTCGGCCGGGTCGAGCCGGCCCACCACCCGGATCGCCGAGTTGGTGACGATCCGGCGCTCCACCTCGCTGGCGGTCTGCTGCGCACCGACCAGGATCACCCCGAGTGAACGGCCCCGCTCGGCGATGTCCAGCAGCACCTCCTTGATGGGGGAGGAGCCCTCCCGGGGGGCGTACTTGTTCAGCTCGTCGAGGACGACGAAGAGCAACGGCTTGGCGGTGCCGGACTTCTCCTTGCGCTCGAACTCGCTCTTGAGCGTCACACCGACCACGAAACGCTGCGCGCGGTCCGGCAGGTTGTGCAGGTCGACCACGGTGACCTGGGCGCTCTCGGCGGTGTTGATGCTGTGCGGGCGGCGGGTGGCCAGGTCACCGCGGATCAACCGGCCCAGGTCCTTCTTGCTGCCGATCAGCCGCCGGGCGAACGCGTTGACGGTGCCCAGTCCGACCGCGCTGCCGGCCCAGTCGCCCCGGGTCTCGTCGTCGTTGAGCTGTTCGACGACGTGGTCGACCAGGTCGGCGTAGCTGCCCAGGCGCACCCCGTCGATGCTCACCCCGCCGTCGGCGGGCTGGGCGTACCGGGCCAGGTGGGCGGCGACCGAGTGGACCACCATCGTGTACTGCTGGCGCTCGTCGTCGGCGTCGGCGAAGACGTACGGCAGCAGCCGGTCGGCGCAGAACTCGCTGAGCGTCCAGTAGAAACTGTCCACCCCGGTCAACCGGCTACTCACGTCCGGGGTGCCGGAGGCGTCACCGACCCGGGGCGGAGCGTAGACCCGGACGTCCGGGAAGGCCCCGGCGGTCAGGCCCAGCTTCGCGTACCCGGCCCGGGTGGCGTCGTCGAGGCGGGTGTTGGGATGGTCGAGGAAGAGCAGGTCCTCACCCTTGACGTTGAAGATCAGCGCCTTGGCGTTGACCGCGTCGCCACCGAGCACCCCGGAGCGGAACACCGAGTAGAGCAGGAAGGTGGCGAAGCTGGTCTTGGTGGCCACCCCGGAGATGCCGGAGATCGAGACGTGCGCGCCCCGGCTGCCGTCGAGGAAGTCGGCGTTGAGGTAGACCGGCACGCCGTCGCGACCCATGCCCATCGGGATGCGCCGCTCCATCCGGTCGAAGTGCAGCGCCCGGGCCCGGGCGTCACCCTCGGCCCGGAACACCACCGCGCCGGGCTGCGGCGGCACGTACAGCTCCGGGTCGACCCGGGTGGTGGTGATCTCGGCCGCCTCCTGCACCATCGCCGGCAGGGTGCCGTCGGCGATGGCGAAGACGTCCGACTCGAACTGGGCGCCCTCGTGCCGGGCCCGGACCTGGGTGACCACCCCGGCGATCGTCACCGGCTCCCGGTCGGGCAGCTCGCGGCGGGTCACCACCACGTCGTCGAGCTGCAGGTAACTGCCGGGGGCCACCGCCGTCCAGAACTGCAACGGGGTGGCGTCGGCGGTGCCGAGCACCCGCCCGACACCCTCACCCGGTCCGTCGATCTGGTCGTCGGTCATCGCCGGGCTCCGGTCAGCCGGGGGTCTCGGTCAGCGCACACGTCCTGCATCCTGCCCGAGGAGTGTGACAGGTTGCCACGCGACGTGCCGCCCACGACGCGCAGCGACCGTCGTCGTACCGATGGTCACCCGCGCCGGGTGGCCGCAGGCGGCGGCGGTCCGGGCTCAGTCGCGGCCGTAGCGCAGCAGCAGGGTGCCGTCGTCGGCGTGCAGCACGTGCCGCAGTGGCAGCCGGCGCGGCGGGCTGGCCGCCGGCCCGGCGGTGATCCGGCCCGGCCCGGCCCCGGCCAGCAGCGGGGCGACGGTGAGGCAGACCTCGTCGACCAGGTCGGCCGCGGTGAGCGCGCCGAACAGCACCGGGCCACCCTCGCAGAGGATCTGGTCGAGCCCGCGTCGGCGCAGCTCGGCCAGGCCGGCGGCCAGATCCACCCGGTCGGTGCCGCAACGGACCAGGTCGGCGACGTCGGTGAGGCCGGCCGGCGGATCGGCCGCGGCGTGGGTGAGCACGATCGGTCGCACCGGCGCGTCGGCGAAGGCGGCCTGCGCCGGATCCACCCGCAGCGACCCGGAGACCACCACCAACGTCGGGTACGCGGACAGCCCGTGTGCCGTCCGCCAGGCCCGCCGGGCCTCGCTCAGGCGCAGCGCGTCGTACCCCTCGTGGCGCAGCGTGCCGGCGCCCACCAGCAGGGCGTCGCAGAGCATCCGCAACCGGCCGAAGACCCGTTTGTCCGGCGCGCCGGACAGCCCGGCGGAGTAGCCGTCGAGGCTGACCGCGCCGTCGACGCTGGTCACGAAGTTCATCCGCAGGTGGGGCCGGTCGGCGCGACCGTAGAGCGCGGTCAGCTCCGCGTCGTCGAGCCCGGCGCCGGGCGGTGTCGACGCCTCGCCGCCCGGTGTCGGCTGCTCGCGGTGCGGTGTCGGCTGCTCGCGGTGCGGTGCCGACGGCTCGTGGTGCGGTGCCGGCCAGAGCCGGCGGATCTCGGCGCGCCCGCTCATTCGCCGGCCGGACCGGTGACCGGAGGAGGCGGCTCGGGGGTACGGTGCTGGCAGTCACACCAGTTCCGGCCGGGGCAGTCGCCGTGTCGTCCGGCCCGGCACGCTCGGCAGATCATGCCGGCAGCCTATGCCGAGGGAGGACGGGGCCGCATGGCGCGTCAGATCTTCCAACTCAGAGTCTCCCTGGTCGGGGTCCGGCCCACCGTCTGGCGGCGGGTGCTGGTGCCCGGCGGGTACACCCTGGACCGGCTGCACCGGGTGCTGCAGTACGCCCTCGGCTGGCGAGACTGCCACCTGCACTCGTTCGACGTCGACGGGGTGGTGTACGGCGTACCGGACCCGGTGGGTGAGCTGGCCGTGCTCGACGAGTTGGACGTGCGGTTGGACGCGGTGGTCGGCAAGGGCAGCCGGTGGCGGTACACCTACGACTTCGGTGACTGGTGGGAGCACGACCTGCTGGTGGAGGACGTGTTCGTGGCCGACCCGGACGAGCGGTACCCGATCTGTGTCGACGGTGAGCGGGCCGGGCCGCCCGAGTCCGCCGGCGGTCCGAGCGCTTACCAGGTGCTGTTGGCCGCCCACGCCGACCCGGGTCATCCCGAGCACCTCGTGTTACGGGACTGGGCCGGGGAGCGGTTCGATCCGGCGGCCTTCGACGCGGGGCGGGTGACCACCCTGCTGCGTCGGCTCTGCTGACCCCGACGGCGTGAACTGGTCGTGGGTGGCGGTTCCGGGCGCGGGAGCCGGCGGTGCGTACCCGGACGATCACCCGTCGAATCCGGCCGGTGGTAACGATCGGGGAACGCTCCCGATCGACTATTGACACTCCTGTAACCCGACGGCAGTCTCATGGGAGCGCTCCCGGAGTCCCACGGAAACAACGGGCCGGAGTACTCGCCACCGCCCCGACCACCGTCTGGACCGGCGGCGTCAGCAGCACACCCCACCACGGAACCCACTGCCTCACCACCGAAAGAGGGTCAGGATGAGCGTCACCACGCGGCGTAACCGCCTTGCGGTCGCCGCCCTTGCCGCGATCACCGCACTCGGCGGTCTCACGGCCTGCGGCAACGACGAGGGCTCGGGCCAGGCGGACGGCAAGCCCGCCAAGCTGGTCGTCGACACCTTCGGCGAGATGGGCTACGACGAGCTCGTCAAGCAGTACGAGAAGGACACCGGCATCAAGATCGAGCTGCGCAAGACCGCGCAGCTCAGCGACTACCGTCCCAAGCTGGTCCGCTACCTGGCCACCGGCAAGGGCGCGGGCGACGTGGTCGCGCTGGAGGAGGGCATCCTCAACGAGTTCAAGGCGAACCCGGCGAACTGGGTGGACCTCGCTCCGCTGGTCGCCGACCACTCCAAGGAGTACCTGCCCTGGAAGTGGGAGCTGGGCAAGGCCCAGGACGGCCGGCTGCTCGGCCTGCCGACCGACGTCGGCAGCCTCGCGGTCTGCTACCGCAAGGACCTGTTCGAGGCGGCCAAGCTGCCGACCGAGCGGGACCAGGTCTCGGCGCTCTGGCCGGACTGGAACGCCTTCCTGGAGACGGGTCGCAAGTACAAGGCGGGCAGCGGCGGCAAGGCGATGATCGACTCGATCACCGCGGTCAGCAACGCCGTGCTGTTCCAGCAGAACGGTGACCTGTTCTACGACAAGGAAAACAACATCATCGCGGACAAGAGCCCGGCGGTGCAGGCCGCCTGGGAGACCGCGACCTCGATGTCCGACATCTCCGCCAAGGCCGCCACCTGGTCGCCGGCGTGGTCGGGTGGCTTCAAGCAGGGCACCTTCGCCGCGACCTTCTGCCCGTCCTGGATGCTCGGCATCGTGGCGGAGAACTCCGGCGAGGCCAACAAGGGCAAGTGGGACGTCGCGGCGGTGCCGGGCGGCGGCGGCAACTGGGGCGGCTCCTGGCTCTCCGTGCCGGCGCAGAGCCAGCACCAGAAGGAGGCCGCGAAGCTCGCGGAGTTCCTGACCAACGCCAACAGCCAGGTGGAGGCCTTCAAGGCCACCGGCCCGCTGCCCACCAACCTGGAGGCGCTGAAGAACGAGGCGTTCCTCAGCTACACCAACGAGTACTTCAGCGGCGCGCCGACCGGCAAGATCTTCGGTGAGAGCGTCGCGAAGATCCAGCCCGTCCACCTCGGCCCGAAGCACCAGGCCGTCAAGGAGAACGCGCTGGAGCCGGCACTGCGGTCGTTCGAGAACGGGCAGTCCGACAAGGCCAAGGCCTGGGAGCAGTTCCAGAAGGACGCGGCGATCCAGGGCCGCTTCTGAGCCAGTCCCACCCGGTGGCGTTCGGGGATGACCCGGACGCCACCGGTCGGTCCCGTTCCGCGTACCACCCTGCGCGAGATCCCCCTCCTTCTCGCCGGGAAAGGAAACCGCAATGAGCCTGTCGGCCACGACGGCACCGCCGTCACCAGCAGCACCACCACCCCGTGAGCCATCCTCCCGGCGGCCCAAGGGACACACCCTCTCGCGTCTGGATCTCAAGTACTCCCCGTACCTCTACATCGCGCCGTTCTTCCTGATCTTCGGCGCCTTCGGGTTGTACCCGATGCTGCGTACCGCCTGGATGTCGCTGCACGACTGGGACATGATCGGCGAGCACACCTTCATCGGGCTCGACAACTACACCCAGCTGATCCGGGACGACTACTTCTGGAACGCCCTGGTCAACACCTTCGGCATCTTCGCCCTGTCGACCATCCCGCAGCTGCTGCTGGCGCTCTTCCTGGCGAACCTGCTCAACCGGACCTTCCTGCGCGCCAAGACCTTCTTCCGGATGGCCATCTTCATCCCCAACGTGGTCTCGGTGGCCGCCGTCGCGATCGTCTTCGGCATGCTCTTCCAGCGCGACTTCGGCCTCTTCAACTGGATGCTCGGCTTCGTCGGGGTCGACCCGATCTCCTGGGACTCGCAGCGGTGGAGCTCGTGGACCGCGATCGCCTCGATGGTCAACTGGCGCTGGACCGGCTACAACACGCTGATCCTGCTCGCCGGCATGCAGGCCATCCCGCGCGACCTCTACGAGGCCGCCGCGCTCGACGGCGCCAGCCAGTGGCGGCAGTTCTGGCAGATCACCCTGCCCATGCTCAAGCCCACCTTCGTCTTCGTGGTGATCCTCTCCACGATCGGTGGCATGCAGCTCTTCACCGAGCCGCTGCTCTTCGCCAACGGCAGCATCACCGGTGGCAACCTGCGGGAGTTCCAGACCCTGGCGATGTACATGTACGAGATGGGCATCACGAACCTCAACTCCGCCGGTTACGGCGCAGCGGTCGCGTGGGCGATGTTCCTGATCATCGTGCTGGTCTCGATGATCAATTTCCTGCTCGTCCGCCGCTCGGCCAAGTGAGGAGAGAGTCGTGACCTCGGCTTCCCAGCGCCTCTGGCGCACCAGTCCACTTACCTACGTCGCGCTCGTCCTCGCCGCGCTGCTGTCGATCTACCCGTTCTACTACATGGTGGTCATCGGCACCCGCAGCCTCGACTCGATCAACGACGTGCCGCCGCCGTTGACCCCCGGCAGCGCGTTCGGCGACAACTTCGGCCGGGTCCTGGACAACAGCGCGGCCAACTTCCTCACCGGCATGATGAACTCGATCATCGTCTCGTCGGTGGTGACGCTGTCGGTGGTGATCACCGGCTCGCTGGCCGGGTTCGCCTTCGCCAAGCTGCGCTTCCGGGGCCAGAACGTGCTGCTGCTGGCCATCGTGGTGACCATGATGATCCCGACCCAGCTCGGCCTGATCCCGCTCTGGGGCATGATCCAGTCCCTCAACTGGTACGACACCCTCTACGCGGTCACGGTGCCGTTCCTGGTGAGCGCCTTCGGCGTGTTCATGATGCGGCAGTACGCCAGCCAGGCGATCTCCGACGAGCTGATCGAGGCCGGTCGGGTCGACGGCGCCAGCACCTTCCGGATCTACTGGAACATCGTGCTGCCGGCGCTGCGCCCGGCGGCCGGGGTGCTCGGTCTGCTCACCTTCATGGAGACCTGGAACTCGTTCCTCTGGCCGTACGCGGTGCTCAGCCCGGAGAACCCGACCCTGCAGGTGTCGCTGGCGTTCCTGTCGTACGCCTACTACACCGACTACTCGCAGGTCTTCGCCGCCACCGCCATCGGCACGATCCCGCTGGTGCTGGTGTTCCTCGTGTTCGGCCGCCAGATCATCGGCGGCATCATGGAAGGTGCCGTCAAGTCGTGAGCAACCCCGCAGGACCGCCCGCTGTGGGCGTGCTCGACCAGGCTCGGCAGCTGACCTTCCCACCCGGGTTCCTCTGGGGCGCCGCCACGGCGGCGTACCAGATCGAGGGCGCGGCCACCGAGGGCGGTCGGGGGCCGTCGATCTGGGACACCTTCAGCCACACCCCCGGGCGGGTGGTCGGCGGGCACACCGGTGACGTGGCGTGCGACCACTACCACCGGGTCGCCTCCGACGTCCGGCTGATGGCCGGCCTCGGCCTGCAGTCGTACCGGTTCTCGGTCGCCTGGCCCCGGGTGCAGCCCACCGGGTCCGGTGCGGCCAACCAGCAGGGCCTGGACTTCTACCGGCGGCTGGTCGACGAGCTGCTGGCCCACGACATCGAGCCGTGGCTCACCCTCTACCACTGGGATCTGCCCCAGCCGTTGGAGGACGCCGGTGGCTGGCCGGCCCGGGACACCGCCGCCCGGTTCGCCGACTACACCCGGCTGGTCGTCGACGCGCTCGGCGACCGGGTCCGGTACTGGACCACCCTCAACGAGCCCTGGTGCTCGGCGTTCCTCGGGTACGGCTCCGGGGTGCACGCCCCGGGGCGGACGGCCGGGGCGGACGCGGTCCGCGCCGGACACCACCTGATGCTCGGACACGGGCTCGCGGTGCAGGCGCTGCGGGCGGCCCGCCCACAGGCCGAGGTCGGCGTCACGGTCAACCTGTACCCGGTCACCCCGGCCACCGACTCGCCCGCGGACGTGGACGCCGCCCGCCGCATCGACGGGCTGATGAACCGCTTCTTCCTCGACCCGCTGCTGCGTGGTTCGTACCCGGTCGACCTGCGGGAGGACCTGCGCCAGGTGTCCGACTTCGGGCACGTGCGCGACGGTGACCTGGCCACCATCTCCACCGACCTGGACATGGTGGGGGTCAACTACTACAGCCGGCACGTGGTCGCCGCGCCGGTCGAGGCCCGGCCGCGGCCCGAGACGCCGGCGCCCTCCAGCTGGCCGGGCAGCGAGGACGTGCGCTTCGTCACGCGCGGCGTCCCGGTGACCGACATGCAGTGGGAGATCGACGCCCCGGGGCTGGTCGAGACGTTACGCCGGGTGCACGACGACTACACCGACCTGCCGCTGTACGTCACCGAGAACGGCTCGGCCTTCGTCGACACGGTGACCGACGGCGAGGTCGACGACGTCGACCGGCTGGCCTACTTCGACGCCCACCTGCGCGCCGCGCACGCCGCGATCAGCTCCGGAGTGCCCCTGAAGGGGTACTTCGCCTGGTCACTGATGGATAATTTCGAGTGGGCCTGGGGTTACACCAAGCGGTTCGGCATGATCCACGTCGACTACGACAGCCAGCACCGCATCCCCAAGTCCAGCGCCAGGTGGTACGCCGAGGTGATCCGACGCAACGGTCTGGCCGCACAATAGGCGAGGGCCAGCCAGTCACGAGCGGCTTCGGTGCCGTCCCCGCCGGGGACGGCACCGGGCCCGCCGGACGTCGGAGGAGCACACCATGACAACGCAGCGCACCCGCTCGCTCGGGCGCCCGACCCTCGACGCGGTCGCCGCGCGTGCCGGTGTCGGCCGGGGAACGGTCTCCCGGGTGGTCAACGGCTCGCCCCAGGTCAGCCCGGAGGCCCGGGCCGCGGTCCAGCAGGCCATCGCCGAGCTGGGCTACGTGCCGAACCGGGCCGCCCGGGCCCTGGTGACCCAACGGACCGACTCGGTGGCCCTGGTGGTCTCCGAGTCCGGCGACCGGGTCTTCACCGAGCCCTTCTTCGCGGCCATCGTCCGGGGGATCAGTTCCGGACTGCTGGAGACCCCGATGCAGCTCTGGCTGGCGATGGCCCAGTCGCCGGTCGAGCGGGAACGGGTCGAGCACCACCTGACCAACCAGCACGTCGACGGCGTCCTGCTGCTCTCGCTGCACGACGCCGACCCGCTGCCCACCCTGCTGGAGGAGCGCGGCCTGCCGACCGTGCTGGGCGGTCGGCCGGCCCGGATGCTGCACCCGTCCGCCGCCCCCGGCTGGTTCGTGGACGTGGACAACGTCGGTGGCGCCCGGCACGCCGTGGAGTACCTCTTCGACCAGGGGCGACGCCGGATCGCCACGATCGCCGGCCCGCAGGACATGGGCGCCGGCCTGGCCCGGTTGACCGGCTACCGGGAGGCGGTCCGGCAGACCGGGGCCGGCATCAACCCCGACCTGATCGCGTACGGGGACTTCAGCGAGGGCAGTGGCACCGCGGGCATGCGTCGCCTGCTGCAGCTCTGCCCGGATCTCGACGCGGTCTTCGTCGCCTCCGACCTGATGGCCTTCGGCGCGCTGCGGGCGCTGCGCGAGGCGGGCCGGCGGGTGCCCGAGGACGTGGCGGTGATCGGCTTCGACGACGCGCCGGTGGCCCGGCAGGCCGACCCGCCGCTGACCACCGTCTTCCAGCCGATCGAGGAGATGGGCCGACAGATGGCCCTGCTGCTGGTGGCCCGCATCCGTGGCGCGGAGGTGCCCTCCCCGCACGTGCTGCTGGACACCCACGTGGTCCGCCGCACGTCGGCCTGAGCGCAGCTCGACTCCGCTGTCAAGGGCAGATTTTCACCCCAGGTCATCCGGCCGCAACAGGGGCGAAATGGTCATCCGGCAGGCTGTCGCCTAGCCAGCCACCGTGCCGGCCCGCCGAGTGGAGGGACAGACATGTTGCTGAGAGTTCGGGTGACCCTGCCGGACCGACCCGGAACACTCGGCCAGGTGGCCCGCACCCTCGGGGTCTCCGGGGCGGACATCGTCCAGGTCGTCGTGCTGGAGCGGCTCGGCGGGCGGGCGGTCGACGACTTCACGGTGGTCTGGCCGGGCGCGGGCCGGGTGGAGCGGCTGCTGGCCGGTCTGGCGGCCATCCCGGGCGTCCGGGTGGACGGGGTGTGGCGGGCGATCGGCGCGCCCACCACCACCGGCCAGGACGCCGAGCTGCTGGCCCAGGTCGCGGCCAACCCGACCGACGGGTTGGCGACCCTGGTCGACGCGGTGCCGGGGCTGTTGGCCGCCGACTGGGCGGTGGCCGCGGTCGTACCGCTGGACTGGGCCTCGCGCGACGGCGGTGGCCGGCCGACCGTCGGGCACGCGAGCTGGAAGGCCCCCGTACCGCTGCGGTTGCCCGAGGTGACCCCGCTGCGGCCCCGGGCGGTCACCACGGCCGGCGGTGGGCACTTCGCGCTCGCCCCGTTCGGCCGGGCCGGGCTGGTGCTGGTGGTGGCGCGGGAGCAGAGCGAGCCGCTCAACCCGGCCGCCTTCCACAGCACCGAGGTCGACCGGCTCGCCCAGTTGGTCCGGGCCAGCGCCGTCATCCTCGGCGACCGGCTCGACCTGGTCGGATCGACCCCGCCGGTGGCCACCACCGGCTCCTGACCGCCGGGCCCGACGCCCGGTACGCGACGACGGCTCTGCCCCGGTTCGGGGTCCGGAGCTGCGGCCCTGGTCCCTCGCGGGACCTGTCGGCCGCGAGCCGACCCCGGTTCGGGGTCGGCTCGATCGCTGTCCGGACCGGGTTGTGATACCGGCCTCAGTCGTCGCCCGTCACCACCGGGCAACGCCCCGGCAACAGGCGGCGGCGATGGTCGTACCTGGTGAAAGGAGTGAACATGGCGCTGTGGCGGATCCGGGCGACCGTGGACGACCGGCCGGGCTACCTGTCGGTGCTCACCGCGAGCCTCGCTCTTCGTGGGGTCAACATCCTCACCGTCCAGGTGCACACCACCGAGGCCGGCGCGGTCGACGACTTCCTCGTCGACGCCCCGGAGGAGCTCGACGAGGCCGAGTTGCTGGCCGCCGTGGCCCGGGGGCGGGGCCGCAACTGCTGGGTGGCGCGCAGCGAGGCGCGCGGCCTGGCCGACCAGCCGACCCGGGTGCTCGGCCTGGCCACCCGGCTGGTCCGCGACCCGGAGGCGGCGGGTGAGGCGTTGCGGGTGCTGCTCGGTGCCGACGAGGTGAGCTGGCGTCCGGCACCGGCCGCCGACCGGCCCGGCATCGGCGACACCACCATGCGGCTGGCCGACCCGACCGGCGGCACCTACCTGCTGCGCCGGGCCGCGCCGAGCTTCACCCCGGCCGAGTTCGCCCGGGCACAGGCCCTGGTCGAGCTGGCGGCGGCGGCGGTGCGCCGCAGCGCCGAGCAGGTCACCCTGGTCCTCTCCGACGGCGCGGAGCTGGCCGTACGGGTGGCCACCGCCGACGACGTACCCGCGGTGGGTGCCCTGCACGAGAGCTGCTCGGCGCAGAGCCGGCAGCGGCGTTACCTCGGTGGGGCCGGGCTGCCCACGCCCGCGCGGTTGCGCCGGCTGGTCGAACCGGACCGGGGACTGACCCTGCTCGCCACGGACGTCGACGCACCCGGCGAGCCGGTGGTGGCCATGGCGAACCTGATCGCCGAGGGCGACGAGGCCGAGGCGGCCCTGCTGGTCCGGGACGACTGGCAGCGCCGGGGGCTGGGTACCGCCCTGCTGCGCCGGCTGGTCCGCCACGCCGAGCAGGCCGGGTACGTCGCCCTGGTGCTGCACACCCAGGCCGACAACGGGCCCATGCTGCGGGCCCTGCGCCGGCTCGGCCGGCCCGCTCCGGTCGACCGGGACGGCCCGGTGCTGACCGTCACCGTCCCGCTCGCCGTCACCGCTCCCAGCCCGAGCTGACGACCGGCCCCGGGTCGGGGTGGCGGCCCGACCCCGGGGCGGGCGGTGCGGGGGCCGCCGCTGTCGGGGTGGTCAGCCGAAGAAGAAGCCGGCGCGCCGGTTGCCCGATACGCAGAACCGGTTGCCCTCCGGGTCGGCGAGGACCACGTACGGCTGCACGCCCGGCTCGGGTTCGGCCGGATAGTGTGCCCAGTCGACCCGGCTGGCCCCCAGCCCGAGCAGCCGCTCCACCTCCTCGTCCAGGTCCACCTCGCCGGCGTTCAGGTCGAGGTGCAGGCGGGGGTAGGCCGGCACCGGGCTCTCGCTGAGGTCCATCGCGAGGGCCGTACCCGGGGTGCCCGGCGGGGGCTCCAGCACGATCCAGTCGTCTCCGGGGTAGCGGGGCGGACGGCGGACGTATCCGAGGGCGGCGCCCCAGAAGGCGGCGGCCCGCGCGCAGTCGGCCACGCCCACCGAGATCTGGTCGATCAGCGACATCGATCGACCATAGCGGTCGGTCTTCCCAAGTTGCCAGGTGACTGGATACATTGTCAGATATCCATGGGAGCGCTCCCGAAAGCCTCTCCTGGCACCCCCGAAGCCCCACCCCCACCACCGCCACCGGCAGCTCCGAGCGCGCCCGATGCCGTCCCCGCATCGCCTCGGAGCTGCCGGGGCACCCTTTCCGACAGGAGCCACCGGTATGCGCCACCCTTCCCGGCCCCGGGGCCCGCGCCCCTGGCTGCGCCGCCTACTCGCCTCCGGCATCGCGTTGACCAGCGGTCTCGCGCTCGCCGTCGGCACGCCCTCGGCCGGCACCGCCGCACCGGCCGCCGACGGAGCGGCCGCGAGGACCACCGTCGGCGCTGCCGGGTCGACCACCGTCGACGCTGCCGCGCCGACCTTCAACTACGCCGAGGCCCTGCAGAAGTCGCTGCTGTTCTACGAGGCACAGCAGTCCGGTGAGCTGCCGGAGTGGAACCGGGTCTCCTGGCGGGGCGACTCGGCGCTCACCGACGGCGCCGACGTCGGCCTCGACCTCACCGGCGGCTGGTACGACGCCGGGGACCACGTCAAGTTCGGCTTCCCGATGGCGTTCAGCACCACCATGCTGGCCTGGGGCGCGGTCGAGTACCGCGCCGGGTACGCCCAGTCGGGGCAGCTCACCCACCTGCTGAACAACCTGCGCTTCGTCAACGACTACTTCGTCAGGGCGCACCCGTCCCCGAACGTCCTCTACGGACAAATCGGCAAGGGCGACGACGACCACAAGTGGTGGGGTCCGGCCGAGGTGATGCCGATGGCGCGGCCGGCGTACAAGATCGATGCCAGCTGTGGCGGCGCGGACCTGGCGGGGGAGACGGCGGCGGCGATGGCCGCGTCGTCCATGGTGTTCCGACCCACCGACGCCGCGTACGCCGACAAGCTGGTCACCCACGCCAGGCAGCTGTACACGTTCGCCGACACGGTGCGCAAGAGCTACCACGAGTGCATCACCGACGCGACCAGCTTCTACCGGTCCTGGAGCGGCTACCAGGACGAACTGGTCTGGGCGGCGATCTGGCTGCACCGGGCCACCGGTGACGCCGCCTACCTGGCCAAGGCCGAGAGCGAGTACGACAAGCTCGGCACCGAGAACCAGTCCACCCTGCGCTCGTACAAGTGGACGGTCGCCTGGGACAACAAGCAGTTCGGCGCGTACGTGCTGCTGGCCAACCTGACCGGCAAGCAGAAGTACGTCGACGACGCCAACCGGTGGCTGGACTTCTGGACCGTCGGGGTCAACGGGGAGAAGGTCCGGTACTCCCCGGGCGGGATGGCGGTGCTCGACTCCTGGGGTGCGCTGCGGTACGCGGCCAACACCGCCTTCGCGGCCCTGGTCTACAGCGACAGGACCACCGACGCCACCCGCAAGGCCCGGTACAAGGACTTCGCCGTCCGGCAGATCAACTACGCCCTCGGCGACAACCCCCGCAACGCCAGCTACGTGGTCGGTTTCGGACAGAACCCGCCGAAGAACCCGCACCACCGCACCGCCCACGGCTCCTGGTGGGACAGCAGCAAGGTGCCGACCGAGACCCGCCACGTTCTCTACGGCGCGCTGGTCGGCGGCCCGTCGTCGCCTAACGACGCCTACACCGACAACCGCGACGACTACGTGATGAACGAGGTCGCCACCGACTACAACGCCGGGTTCACCTCCGCGCTGGCCCGGCTCACCCAGGAGTACGGCGGCACCCCGCTGGCCGGTTTCCCGGTCGCCGAGCGGCCCGACCTCGACGAGCTGACCGTGGAGACCACGGTGATGCAGGCCGAACCCCGGGCCACCGGGCTGAAGGCGATCGTCTACAACAAGTCGGCGTTCCCGGCGCGGGCGCTGACCAACGGGAAGTTCCGCTACTACTTCCGCCCCGACGGCACCGGCCCGGTGCAGGTCACCCCCGGTTACACCCAGGGCTGCCCGGCGCCCACGACCGCGAGGCAGTTCGCCGGCGACATCTGGTACGTCGAGGTCGACTGCACCGGGCACACCATCGCCCCGGCCGGCCAGTCGGCCCACCGGATGGAGGTCCAGTTCAAGATCGGCGTACCGGAGGGCGGCACCTGGGACCCGACCAACGACCCGTCGTACCAGGCGACCGCCGGGCCGAACCGGAAGGTCACCCTCTACGCGGGCAGCACCCGGGTCTGGGGCGACGAGCCGGGCACCCCGACCGCCGACACCACCCCACCCACCGTGCCGGGCACCCCGGTCGCCTCCGCGATCACCGCCAACTCCGTCACCCTCACCTGGCCCGCCTCCACCGACACCGGTGGCAGCGGACTGGCCGGCTACGTCGTCCGTCAGCGGCTGGTCGGTGGCGACGTGGTGACGACCTACAGCACCAGCACCAACAGCCTGAACATCGACACCCTCGCCCCGGCCCGGACGTACTCCTTCTGGGTCAACGCCCGCGACGGGGCCGGCAACCAGTCGACCAGCTCGCCCGAGCTGCGGGTCACCACCCCGGCCGGCACCGGCGGCGACACCACCCCGCCCACCTCGCCCGGCACCCCGGTCGCCTCGGCGGTCGGCCCGAACGGGCTCACCCTGAGCTGGGCCGCGGCCACCGACAACGTCGGGGTGACCGGCTACCGGATCTACCGACGGTCCACGCCGAGCGACCTGCCGGTCACCACCGTCACCGGCACCAGCCACGCCCTGACCGGGCTGACCCCGGCCACCGCGTACACCTTCTACGTGGTGGCCCTGGACGCCGCCGGCAACCCGTCGGCCCCCTCACCGAGCGTAACCGTGACCACCGGCTCGACACCCACCTCGTCGTGCCGGATCGGGTACGCCACCAACGACTGGAGCAACGGCTTCACCGCCACCGTGACCGTCACCAACACCGGCACCACCGCCCTGACCAGCTGGAACCTCGTCTTCACCTTCCCCAGCACCGGGCAGAAGGTGCAGCAGGCCTGGTCGGCGACGGTCAACCAGAGCGGTACGACGGTGACCGCGACGAGCCTGTCCTACAACGGCGCCCTCGCGCCGGGGGCCTCGACCAGCTTCGGCTTCAACGGCACCCACACCGGCACCAACCCCCGCCCTACCTCCTTCACCCTCAACGGCACCCCCTGCACCACCACCTGACCGCCCAAGCACAGGGCCGCGGGTCCGTGCGACCCTGCGCGTAGGCCGCGCGGGTCGCACGGCCCGTGCAGCCCGCACGGGCCGCGCGGGCTGATCAGTGAATCTTGGACACTTACCGTCGTATTTGGACGGTAAGTGTCCAAGATCTACGCGGTACGGAACCGGAGGCGCGGACAGGTGGGACGGTGCGGGGTGGGGTAGGTGCGGGTTGTGGTCGGTGGCTGAGGTGTAGCTCCGCTACCCCGGCCGGCCGCGTCACTGCGGCATCGCGGTTCGTGCCGTGCGCTGCTGACGCTGCCTCGCCCTCGTGCTGCCTCGCCCTCGTGCTGCCTCGCCCTCGTGCTGCCTCGCCCTCGTGCTGCCTCGCCCTCGTCCCGCCAGCCTCGCCTCGCCCTGTCCGGTTGCGTCTCGCCCTCGTGCTGCCTCGCCTCGTCCCCTCCCGTCCGTCCCGTTCCCTCCCGTCCGCCCCGTCGCGTGCCGGCCGGACCGGCCGGGCGTGGGTGGTGTGCGGGGGGTACGCGGGGATCCGGCGCGTGGGGTGGCTCAGGTGGGACGCCAGCCGGCGGCGACCAGGGCGCGGCGGAGGGTCTCGGCGACCTCGTCCGGGCGGACCCGGACCAGCCAGGCGGGGAAGCGGAGTATCCGGTCACCGGTGGCCCAGATGTCGTTCTGTCGCTGCATGTCCTCAGCCCAGTGCCGGACGTCCATGTGGTGCGACCCGTCGACCTCCACGTGCAGCCGCCACCGGGACCAGTAGGCGTCCAGCCACCGGGTCCGCCCGCCGGCGTCGGCCCGTCGGTGTTGCAACTCCGGCCGGGGAAGCCCGTACCGCCGGCACAACCCGACGAAGTCGATCTCCGAGAGCGCCTGTGCTCCGCCCGCTATGTCCGCCACCGTGCGCTGGATAAGCTCTCGCCGAGGCGCACGAGGTAGGTCGTCCAGCACGGCCCGGAGCTCCTCGGGGGTCACCCGGCGCTGCTGGCAGCCGGCGGCCAGTACCGTCATCGCCTCGGCCGGGTCCCGCGCCCAACCAGCCGCGTCCACCAGGGCGCGTGCGGTAGTGGTCCGGCCGGGTCTGGCCACCTGCCGATGAGCGTCCGGCAGCACCGTGGTCCGGTGCACCGTCACCGCCGGCATGTCCAGCGGCATCCCGCGCAGTACGCCCCGGCCGGCCCGACGGCTGGCCGGTACCAGGACGTGCAGCGGCTCGCGTCGCAGTCCCCGTACGCCCGCCTCGGTCGCTGCGGTGACCCCGGCGAGCAGGGCGCCCGTGCCGGTGGCGAGCACCGCCGCCCACAGTTGCTGGTCCCGGGTGAGCTGGCCGTTGCCGGTGAGCAGTACGCCCCGACAGATCGAGCGCCACCGTCCGGACCGGACCAGGCTGCGTACCCGTCCCTCGGTGAGCAGGTCGGTGGCCTGGCCGGTGGTGAGCATGCCCGACTGCTCGAACGTCACCCACGCCAGCGCGTCATCGTCCCCCACCCCCGGCACCGACCACACCCACCCACCCTCCCACCCCTCACTCGCGCCCACTGCCCCGTACCCGGATAGATCTTGGACACTTACCGTCCACATAGGACGGTAAGTGTCCAGGATCCACGCAGGGCGCCCCGCGGGCGGCGGGTGGGGGGATGGGGATGGAGGTGGGGATGGTGCGGCCGGGGCACCGGATCCGGTGCCCCGGCCGCACCCGGGGGAGAGAGGAACGATCGGTCAGCTGTCGGAGATGAGGGCGAAGCCCCGGTTCCAGTTCTTGGCGTCCGTGTCGGGCCGGTAGTTCTTCTCGATGTTGCCGGCCGCGTCCACCGAGAACCAGAAGATCTTGGTGCCGTACGGCACGGTCAGGGTCTCGGCTCCCTCCCGGAGACCCGCCGCGGCGTAGAGGGTGGACTCGTACGTCGGCTTGCTGCCGTCCAGGGTGTAGAAGACCGCCGCCGGTTCGCTGGTCTCGAAGGTCACGTCCACCATGCCCTCGGTGGCGCTGGGCTTGGTGACCAGGGTGCTGGTCGGGCGCTTCTTGTCCTTGTCGTAGTCGCGGGCGACCCGCATCAGCTCCACCAGACCGTTGGAGTACTCCAGGGTCTGCTGGTGCGCCTCGTCCCAGGCCGGCTGGAAGGAGGTGCCGACCTCGAAGTTCCAGGCGTAGATGCCGTACTTGTACCAGAGCATGTCACCGGAGTTGCCGGCCGCCGAGTAGAGCACGTCGGAGATCGGGCCGGTGCGGGCCGGGGTGACCGCCAGGTTCCGGTGCCGCTTGATGGCGGTCAGGATCCGCGACGACGCGCCCCAGAAGAACGACTCCTCGGCCAGGGTCGGGCGCGGCGCGGAGATCCGGCCCGGGGTGGCGTAGGCGCCCGGCGACCACATGAAGTAGTTGCCGGAGGAGTGCAGGTTCATCGAGAACTTGATGTTGGCCCGCTGGGCCAGCCAGTCCAGGTTCTTGTTCTCCGGCTCGGAGAGCTCGCTCGGGCCGGCGAAGGTGTCGCTGGTGCAGCTGGTCGACGCGCCCGAGAACCCGTCGAAGAGGCTGAACTCGGTGTAGTTGCGGTTGTTGTCCACGCCCCACGAGTTGCGGGCCAGCGCGTCGGTCGAACCACCCTCGGCGCAGTGGTTGGTCATGTTCCGGCGCTGCGAGTTGAAGTCGTAGAACGAGTAGTGCCCGCCGTCCGGGTTGATCGACGGGGCGATCCAGATGTCCAGGGTACGCAGGAGCTGCTTGGTGTTCTCGTCGGTGGCGGCGTTGCGCAGCAGGCGCTCGGCGGTCTCGATGGTCACCAGCGGCGGCACCCACTCCCGGGCGTGTTCCTGGGCGTAGGCGAGCACGCCGGTCTTGCTGCCGTCGCGGAACTTGCCGATCCGGATGGCGTACACCGGGTGCGGGTCGCGGGAGACCGAGGCCGGGGCCTTCAGGTTGTCGGTGAGCGCGGTCCGCGCGACCGGCGCGACCACGCCGTCGCCGACGCTACCCCGATAGGTGTACGCCTTGACGAGGCTGCCCGCCGAGGCGTTGATGGCCGCGGCGACCTGGGCGGCGGTGCTGGTGGGCGTACCGTTGCCGTCGGTGGCCAGGCTGACCCGGATGGCCTTGTCGGTCAGGCTGACCGAGAGGGCCTGGTCGGCGGCGCCGGGGTTGACCAGCTCGACGGAGATGTCGTTGCCGCCCTCGTGGCCCCAGGCGAGCGAGTCGACGGCCACCCGGTTGGCGTTGGCGCTGCCGAGCACCACCTGGGCCTTGCGCCGGTACCCGTTGGTCTTGTACGGCAGTTCGACGATCTCGGCCAGCTGCGGGTACTGGTCGGCGAGGCGCTTGATCCGGTCGTACAGCTCGGTCGGGGTGAGGTAGCTGCTGACGAAGTCCTTCTGGTAGCCCGGTCCCTCGGGTGCGTCGCCGGAGATCGGCAGCCACTCCTTGACCTGGACCTCCGCCACGTCACCGGTGGGGCTGGTGATCCGGATCTTGTCGGGGCGGGCGGTGACGGTGGCCGCGCCCCGGTGGTACAGGTACACGCCGGCGTCGACGAAGCGGGTGATGTTCTGGGTGCCGCCGGAGCCCATCGCGGTGCCCGGTCCACTGTCGCGGGTCACGGTCAGGGCGCTGGTGGAGGTCTGGCCCTGGGCCCACTTCGCCTCGACGCTGAGCACCTGGTTGGTGCCGGAGGTGTAGTAGTCCGCGCGGGTGATCTTGACGTCGGAGACGGCCGCGCTGCGGGCCAGGCTCGCCGTGAAGGCCTGGTTCTCGGCCTTGTGCTCGGCGATGGTCGCCTCGCGCTCGGCGACCCGGTCCTCGGAGTCCTCCGAGTCGAACAGGACCTTGCCCACCTGGTAACCCTGGGCCTTGAGGCCCTGGATCTCGGTCGGGGTCACCACCGCGTGTACGACGATGCCGGACTCCGTCTGGGAGACGTGGTGGTCCAGGTCGACGCCGGTGGCGACCAGCTCGTCGAGTTCGGTGCGGTCGGCGACGGTGACCTCGACGACGCTGGCGTCCTCGTCGGCGAAGCGTTCGAGGTGCTCGGCGTGGACTTCGTGGTTGTCGTCCGGGGCGGCGGCGGTCACGGCGGTGGCCGGACCGGCCAGGAGGAGAAGGGCGGTCGCCGCGGCGGTGGCCACGGGGAATCGCCTTCGCCACCGAGGCAGGGAGGAGGGGGACATGTCGCTACCTTTCACTGACGGTGCCGCTGGTCTTCCAGGGGTACGGCGGACCGGGTGATCCGCCGTTGGTCCACAGTGGACCTACGGCGTGGGGGTGTCACCCGGTCAGGTCGTGACGGCTGCCCGGACATCGACGTACCCCGAGGGGCGGCCGGTGTCGGGCGGGGGGAGTGGCGGGAGGATGTGCAGGTGGGGGCCGGTGGGGTTGGCCAATCCTGGACGGCCCCGACTTGATCTGTCAATCACCCCTGCGGACCGCTCACCGGCTGTAACACGCCCTGGGAGCGCTGCCCGGCAGACCCGCGGGGTCATCGGCGTCGGTCAGCGGGATCCGATGGGGATGGTGCGGGTCTGCACGGGTATCGCCCGGCCGGCTCCAACGTCACCGCGCCCGGCCGGCCGCAGGCCGCCGATCGGCGGATCCAGATCCATCGCATAACCGGACAAGCGCCTCGGACGTCCGGTCGTACCGACGTACCGCTGCGAGGCTGCGGCAGGACGGGTGCCCCCGGCCGGATCGGCGCGGTCCGGCACCACCCGCACCGCGTCGGACCAGCGGACAATCACCGGTTCCGCCAGGGTGGACTCACCCTGGCGGCGGAGCCGCACCACCGGTCGTGCCGGTTCGAAACGGCCCCGTCGGGGCGTGGGCGACAGGGCATCCGCCCGGCGGGGTCCGACCCGGACGGCCCGGGTCTCGCCGGGCCGGGCGGCATCCTTTCGGACGATGAGGGGCCGGGCGGCCACGTGGTCGGTCCGGACGGGTCAGCCGCGCAGTTCGCCGTGCTCGACGCAGACCGCGGACCAGCCGGCCGGCAGGATCTGCACCTTCATCCGTCGCCGGCAGTGGGCGCAGAACCGGGGTGGCTCCAGCGCCCGGGCCGACGCGCACGCCGGGTGCGCCCCGGCGTCCGCCGGCTCACCGCACCGGTCACACCAGCGCTGGGCCACCGGCGCGCTCACAGGGTGGCCGAGAGCGCCTTGACCGGCATCTTCAGGTCGTCGAGCAGCTTCAGGTCGTCGGTGGCCGGCCGGCCCAGGGTGGTCAGGTAGTTGCCGACGATCACCGCGTTGATCCCGCCGAGCAGACCCTCCCGGGTGCCCAGGTCGCCGAGGGTGAGCTCGCGACCGCCGGCGTACCGCAGGATGGTGCGCGGCATGGCCAGCCGGAAGGCGGCGATGGCCCGCAGCGCGTCCTTGCCCTCCACCACCGGGCGGTCGCCGAGCGGGGTGCCCGGCCGGGGGTTGAGGAAGTTCAGTGGGACCTCGTGCGGGTCCAGCGCGGCCAGCTGCGCGGCGAACTCGGCCCGCTGCTCCACCGTCTCGCCCAGGCCCAGGATGCCGCCGCAGCAGACCTCCATGCCCGACTCCCGCACCATCCGCAGGGTCTCCCAGCGCTCCTCCCAGCTGTGCGTGGTGACCACGTTGGGGAAGTAGGAGCGGCAGGTCTCCAGGTTGTGGTTGTAGCGGTGCACGCCCATCTCGACCAGCTCGTCGACCTGCTCCTGGCTGAGCATGCCCAACGACGCGGCGACCTGGATGTCGACCGCTGCCTTGATGGCGGCCACGCCCTCGCGCATCTGCTTCATCAGCCGGGCGTCCGGGCCACGGACGGCGGCCACGATGCAGAACTCCGTCGCCCCGGTGGCCGCGGTCTGCTTCGCCGCCTCGACCAGCGACGGGATGTCCAGGAACACCGACCGCACCGGGGAGGTGAACAGCCCCGACTGGGAACAGAAGTGGCAGTCCTCCGGGCAGCCGCCGGTCTTCAGCGAGACGATCCCCTCGACCTCCACCTCCGGACCACACCAGCGCATCCGCACCTCGTGGGCGAGCTGCAGCGCGGCGGACAGGTGCTCGTCGGGCAGGTTCAGCACCGCGAGGACGCCGGCTTCGTCGAGGCCGACGCCGTTCTCCAGCACCTGGGTCCGGGCCTGGTCGAGGATCTCTGGCATGGCTCGTACCCTACAAGGCCGCGTACCGCGCGGGAACGCCGCCGCCGGTGCGGCAGGCCGGCCGGACCGCGACCCACGCTCCGGCACGCCGGGGCGGGTCGGGACCCACCACCGTCCGGCACTCCGGGCGGACCGGGACCCACCACCGTCCGGCACGCCCGGCGAGGGCGGGCAGGCCCGCCGCCACGCCGGTACGGGCGGCAAAGATGGTAATTTCGCCCCGGTCGGCGGCGGATCGACGCCGGGCGGCGGACCCGGGGCGGGGCCCGGCCGTACCGGGCGGTGGTGTCTGCCGCCGCAGACCACGGCGGGGCCGGTGGGGGTCGGTCCCGGCGGCGGACGAAGATCCCGGCGGACGAAGGGGGACACGGTGGCGGACTGGCTGGCGGCGCTGGACCGCCGCGCCGAGCTGCGGGCCCGCGCGGGGCTCACCCGGCGGCTGCGCCCGCGCGCCGCCGGCGACGCCGTGACCGACCTGGCCGGCAACGACTACCTCGGCCTGGCCCGGCACCCCGAGGTCACCGCCGCCGCGGCCAAGGCCCTGACCGAGTACGGCCTGGGCGCCACCGGCTCCCGTCTGGTGCGCGGCTCCACCGAGGCCCACCAGGAGCTGGAGAGCGCCCTGGCCGACTGGCTCGGCACCGAGCGGAGTCTGGTCTTCTCCTCCGGCTACCTGGCCAACCTCGGCGCGATCCGGGGCCTGGTCCGCCCGCGTACCCTGCTGGTCTCCGACGCCCACAACCACGCCTCGCTCATCGACGGCTGCCGGCTCTCCGGCGCGGAGACGGTCGTCACGCCGCACGCCGACCCCGACGCCGTGGCCGAGGTGCTCGCCACCGCCGAGGGGCGACCGGCGGTGGTGGTCACCGAGAGCGTCTTCTCCGTCGACGGCGACCTCGCCCCGCTGGCCCGGCTGCACGCCGTCACCCGCCGGCACGGCGCGTTGCTGCTGGTCGACGAGGCGCACGCGGTCGGGGTCGTCGGGCCGGGCGGGGCCGGCGGGGTCGCCGCCGCCGGGCTGGCCGGCGCGCCGGACGTGGTGCTGACCGCCACCCTGTCCAAGGCGCTGGGCGGCGCGGGCGGGGTGGTGGCCGCCCCGGCCGGGTTCGTCAGGCACCTGATCGAGACCGGTCGGACGTTCATCTTCGACACCGCGCTGCCGCCGGCGATCGTGGCCGGCGTGCACGCCGCCGTCGAGCTGGCCCGCACCGGCGACGACCTGCGGGCCGAGCTGACCGACCGGGTCGCCACCGCGGTCCACCGGCTACGCGCCGCCGGCCTGACCGTCTCCGCACCGGACGCGGCGGTGGTGTCGGTGACCGCGCCGGACCCGGCGGCGGCGGTCAGCTGGGCGGCCGACTGCGCCGACCGGGCCGTCGCGGTGGGCTGCTTCCGGCCACCGTCCACCCCCGACAACCGCTCCCGGCTGCGCCTGACCGTCAACGCCGGCGTACCCCGGCCCGACTTCGACCGCGCCCTGACCACGATCGTCACCTGCGCCCCACAGGAAGTGCTATGAGCGACGCGTGGCACGGTCCGGTCCTGGTCACCGGCACGGACACCGAGGTCGGCAAGACGGTGGTGACCGCCGCGATCACCGCTGCGGCGCAGACCGCCGGGCTGCGGGTCGCGGTGATCAAACCCGGTCAGACGGGTACGGCCGACGGCGGGCCCGGTGATCTCGACACGGTGACCCGGCTGGCGGCCCCGGCGACCGGCCGGACCCTGGCCAGCTTCCCCGATCCGCTGGCCCCCCTCGCGGCGGCCCGGGTGGCCCAGTTGGAGCCGCTGGAGCTGTACCACGCCGTCGACGCCATCCGCGAGGAGATCGACAAGCACGACCTGGTGCTGATCGAGGGGGCCGGCGGGCTGCTCGTACCGATGGGGGTGCGTCCCTCCGGTGAGCCGTGGACGGTGGCCGACCTGGCGGTGTCGCTGGACGCGCCGGCCGTGGTGGTCGCCCGCGCCGGCCTCGGCACGCTCAACCACACCGCGCTGACCCTGGAGGCCCTGCAGCGACGGGCGGTACCGGCCGGGGTGGTCATCGGCGCCTGGCCGGCCGAGCCGGAGTTGGTGCACTGGGCCAACCTGAGCGACCTGGTGCCCAACCTGCTCGGCGCGCTACCCGCCGGGGCGGGCTCGATGGACCCGGGCGTGTTCCGCCGTTCCGCCCCCGGCTGGCTGACCCCGGTGCTGTACGGGGTGCTCGACGACTGGCGTTCCTGGGCCGAGGACGCCGGCTGACGTACCAGCCATCTTTTTCGTCCCCACCACCTGAATGCCCGCCCCGCCGACCTGCGGCGGGGCGGGACGACTGCGGTCACCGACCGGGCAGAACCCCGCCGGGGGTGAAGAGAACCTCGGGGAAGCGGGGGGAGGGGCCGTCGAGCAGTGGGACCGGCCGGTCGCGCAGGTGCCGGTCGACGAAGGCGGTCAGGTACGTCCGGGTGATCAGCAGTTGCCGCTCGCCCGACAGCGGCCCGGGGTCCTGTCCGAGTTGAGCGCCGAGGACCGGCCGGTCGGTGAAGGACATGTGCCCGGTGCCGGTGACGGTCAGCCACCGTTTCCACCCGGCCAGGCCGGGCCAGTCCCGCACCCAGCTGTGGTCCGGCACCCGCTCCGCGCCGACCAGCAGCACCGGCCGGTCCACCGTGCCGGGCGGGACGGGGACGAAGAGCGTGCCGTCCAGGACCGCGGCGGCGTCCACCCGCCGGTCGGTGCGGAGCGTGTGCACGGCGCTGGCGCCCCCGATGGAGTGGCCCGCCACGGCGATCCTGCGGTGGTCGACGAACCGGGCCCCCGGCCAGGCCGGCCGGACCCCCGTCAGCTGGTCGAGTAGGAACGCCAGGTCGGCGGCCCGGCCCTCGACGACCCGGGCGGGGGTGCCGGTGCCCCACTCGTCGCACACCTGGCACCCGATGACCCGACCGTCGGGGAACTCGATCCCGTACGCCTCGTACGGGTGGTCCACGCCGGCGACCACGTACCCCCGGCTGGCCAGCTCCTCGGCGAGCCCGGTGAGCGACTCCCGACTGAGCGTGAAGCCGGGGGAGAGGAGCACCAACGGCCAGTGGCCCGGCCGTACCGGGGCATCCCGACGGGAATTGGTGCGGACCGTGGTGAGCAGGTCCGGCGGCACCGGCAGACCGGTGGCGGCGAGGACCCGGGCGGAGACCTCCGCCGTGGTGTACGGCGCGGGCGGCTCGGCGGTGCGTAGGGCCGGGTACCAGATGGTGACCATCAGTTCCCGGGGCAGCTCGGGCCGCCACTGGTCCGGTCGTTCCCGGTCGGTCAGGTGCAACCAGGTCGTACCGACCGGGTGCCGGCCGGTCGGCGGGGGCAGGTGCAGACCGGAAGTCGTCGCTGGCGGGGCCGCGACCGCACCGGCAGGCAGGAGTACCACCAGCGTCAGCAGGAGTACGGCAAGCGCCCGGACGCTGCGCGGGCGTCGTTTCGGTGCCGGTGCTGCCGTCATCACGGTGGGCTTCGACATGGCACCCATGGTGGCCGATATCGCAGTCTGTCGCTGCCCCCTACCCACTTCTGCGGGTTCGCGGTCAGCCGTGCCGGTGAGCGGGGAACCCTTCTCTACCGAATGCGTTAACAGGGGGCCCTTCCTTACACACGAGGAGGGTGTCGGGGATGCGGAAGGTGAGGTTGTCGGGGTACCAGGGTGGACGGAGCACGGTCAGGCCGGGCAGCAGCGGGGCCAGCTCGTCGACCACCACGGTCGCCTCCAGCCGGGCCAGTTGTGCGCCGACGCAACGGTGCGCGCCCGCCCCGAAGGCCAGGTGCCGGCGGGACCCGCGCTGACCGGGTACGAACTCGTCGGGCCGGTCGACCACGGTGGCGTCCCGGCCGGCGCGGGCCAGCCAGAGCACGATGCTGGTGCCCGCCGGCACCGCCGTGGCACCCAGCGTGGTGTCGACGGCCGCGACCCGTCGCCAGGTGACGATCGGCGGCTCCAGGCGCAGCCCCTCCTCGACCACGTCGGCGACGTCGACGGTGCCCCGGCGCAGCCCGGCCAGGATCGCCGGCTCGCCGGTCAACCGGTGCAGCAGCAGGGTGAGGAACTGCGAGGTGGTCTCCTGCCCGGCGACCAGCAGGAAGAACAGCGCCCCGACCACGACGTCCGGGCCGTGCCCGGCCGCCCGCAGCCGCGCCGCCAGCCCCGGTCCGGTGGCGGCGAAGTCACGCAGCACCCGGTGGAAGCGGCCCACCTCGGCGGCGAGCACCTGCTGCCGGTCGGCGTCCAGCGGCGCCCAGAACAACTCCAGGGCGGCGCGGGCGAAGTCCTTCACCGCGCCCAGCGGCGCGTCGGGCAGCTCGACCAGCCGGGCCAGGGCCAGCAGCGGCAGGTCGGCGGCGAGTTCGGCGTGCAGGTCGACAGGTACGCCGGCGCGCAGCGCGGCACCGATCCGGGCGACCCGGCGGCGGACCAGCCCGGTCAGCCAGCCGCGCTGGGCCTCGACCCGGCTCGGGTGCAGCGCCTCGGCGACGATGGCCCGGATCTGCGGGTGGCTGGCGCCGGCGTTGTTGGCAAGTGTCGGCGGCAACCGGAACCGGTGCCCGGCGAGCACCCGCAACGCGGCCACCGGCACCGGGGTCACCGCGTCGAGGGCGTTGTCGGGCCGGTAGGTCTGCGGGTCGGCGAGCACCTGACGGACCAGGGCGTGCCGGGTGACCACCAGATGTCGTACGCCGACGTGGTCGACGACGCTCGCCACGTCCGGCCACCCGGGCCGCGCGCCAGCCGCGTCCGGGCCGCCGGACGCCATGGCGTCCACGTCCGGTCCCGCGGTGTCGGCGACCGCCGTCCAGCTCCGGAACAGCACCTCGACACGCTAGCCGTCGGCGCGCGGTCGGGCGGGGTTCAGCTCCCACACCGTGGTGCGCTTCACCCGGACGCTCTCCAGCGCCGGCGGCACCGGCACCTGGTAGCTGGCCAGCTCCCGGAACCGGTCCCGGGGCAGGAAGGCCCGCCCCGGGTCGCCGACCAGCACCCGGGCCCCGCCGCGGGCCGCGCGCAGCAGGAAACGCAGCATCCGGTTGGCCATCGCCTCGCTGTAGAAGACGTCCCCGGCGAGCACCACCTCGGCGTCGGCGGCGTCGGTGTCCAGCACGTCGCCGAGTTCGGCGTCGACGCGTACCTCGTTGGCGCCGGCGTTGAGGGCGACCGCGGCCACCGCACGCTCGTCGACCTCGACGGCGCGGACGCTGGTCGCGCCGCAGCGCGCGGCGGCGATGCCCACCAGCCCACTGCCGGCGGCCAGGTCGAGCACCCGCCGGTCGGCGACCACCGTCGGATGGTCGATGACGTACCGGGCCAGGGCCTGCCCGCCGGCCCAGGCGAAGGCCCAGAACGGGGGCGGTTGGGCGCTGCGGAACTCGCCCTCGGTCAGCTCCCACAA
Source organism: Micromonospora yangpuensis (assembly GCF_900091615.1). Lineage (NCBI taxonomy): Bacteria > Bacillati > Actinomycetota > Actinomycetes > Micromonosporales > Micromonosporaceae > Micromonospora > Micromonospora yangpuensis. Next base: position 2,190,309 of record NZ_FMIA01000002.1, read on the forward strand.
CCCGATCGGCTCGTCGGCCTGGTGCAGGCGTACCTCGGGCACGAAGGCGACCGGGGCGAGCCGGGCGTGCAGCCGGACGAAGGTGGCGTGGAGGTCGGACATGGCGGTGATTGTCCCTCCCGACGGTTACTCGGCGTGTCGCGGGTCGGCCGTGAAGGGTTCATCACTGTCGGTGAAAAGCCGCCCCATAGTTGACGGTTCGCGCGAAGACGCCCCTCTACCGGCTGTCCGTTTCTGCTCCTAGCGTTGATCACTGGATGCAACCGACGGGAGGCGTGGGGCGGTGATGACGGTGTGGCGGTACGCGTTACGGGTCGGGGTGGTGCTGGCCTGTCTGTCCGGGGTGCAGGCGGCTCTGGCCGCTCCGGCGCACGCGGCGTTCAGCACCGAGCTGAGCGGCCTACCGGCCGAGTTCACCGCCGGTGGCCGGGCGGAGACGGTGTCGGCTGTGGTGTCCCGCAGCGACAACGGTGGGTGCCAGAAGGTGCGCTGGTCGATGCTGGTCCAGGTGCGGGGTCTCGGGCTGGACCAGGTGCGGATCGACCGGGTGGAGGAGACCGGTTCCTTCCCGGTGCAGGTGAGCACCGAGGGGGGTGCCACGGCCCGGCTGACCGACCGGCAGCTCGACCCGGGCACGCTCTGCCGGGACCGGACGGTCACCGCGCAGTACCGGGTGGCCTTCGTCGGTGACGTGGGCGAGGGGCGGGTCACCCTGGCCGCCGAGGCGTACGACGTGAACAACCGGCTGCTGGCCCGGCAGACCGCTACCCGGTCGGTGGTGGGTGAGCGGGCGGCCCCGCCGGCGCCACCGGCGCCGGAGCCGACCGCCGAGTCGACGCCCGAGCCGACGCCTGAGCCGAGCTTGGAGCCCACGGTCGAGGCGGAGATTCCGGTGGAGGAGCCGGTCGAGTCGACCGAGCCGGCGGTGGCCGAGGCCGGGGCGAACCGGCCGGTGGCCCAGTCCGGCGGGTTCGGCATGGTGCACGCCGCCTTCCTGCTCGGCGGGCTGCTGCTCTTCCTCGGGGTCAGCCTCCTGCTGCGGCTGCGGCACCTGATCCGCCCGGCGGCGGCGACCGACGCCGCGGCCGAGGAGCTGTCGCCGCACGAGCGGTGGGAACGACCGGTCAGCGCCCGGCGCTGGCGACCGGCCCGACGCTGACCACCGCCGACCGCCGGGCGGCTGTGGTCCGGCGGACGACCAATGCCTGACGGGTGACCGGCCCCGTCGGGGAGGAGCCTCCTCCCCGACGGGGCCGGACCGGTGTTACCGGGTGAACGCCTGGAACTCGGCGATCCGTACCTGGTCACGCGCCGGGCTGGCGGTGGCGCAGTCGGTGGTGGTGGCCGGGTCGTCGTCGCGCTCACCGGCGTAGTCCGGGCCGCCGGTGCACTGGCTGGTCAGCACCTCCAGCCGCAGGTGGGTGGCGACCGTGGTGGGCAGGGTGAACGACCGCAGGTTGATCTCCGGCACGTACGGGCGGTACGCGCCGCCCGGGAAGGCGTCGGGCCTGCTGGTGAAGACCCGCCTGAACCGGGTCGGGTCGGCGCAGTCGGTGGTCCTGGCGTTGCACGCCCAGACCGCGAAGGAGCGCAGCGAGGTGAGCGCGTTCTGCGCCCCGGCGTCCGCGTCCCCGGTGATCGTGGGACGCAGCATCGCGCTGACGTTGATCCGCTTCACCGCCTGCGGCCGGTCCCCGGCCAGGTCCACGGTGACCTGCCGACCGGCCACCCCGTCCCGGGACGCCCAGTTGGTCGCCTCGCTGTCGTCGGCGATCCGGTCCAGGTTGACCCCGTCACCGGAGACCGTGGCGCCGGCGGCCACCGAGGCCACGTTGGGCGGCAACCGCAGGTTGACGGTGCTGGTCCGACCCGCCCGGACGGTCACCGTCGACCGCTGGTGGCCGAAGCCGGGGGCCACCGCCAACAGGTCGTACGTCCCCGGCACCAGCTCGACGGTGTCCGGCAGGTCGGTGCCCGGGTCGGTGTCGGCGACCGGGGTGGCCCGCGCCTCGTACGCCCCGACGTACACCCGGATCGGCGCGTCGGCGCTCTCGCCCTTCGGGGCGAGGGTGAGCGTGGCGTTGCCGCCGTCGGGGTGGGCGAAGCTCGGCGTCGGGTCGGTGTCCGCCGAGCCCTGGGTGGCCGCGTCGCGACCCATGCCGGAGCGGGCGAACTCGGTCCAGAGCAGGTCCTGGTTGGCCCCGTCGAAGCGGAGCAGGTCGGCGGTGAGCAGGTTGTCCCGCATGTCCAGCATGCTGACCTGGCTGGCCGCCTGCAGCAGGAACGAGTCGAAGACCAGCTGCGCCCAGCGCCGGTTGCCGGGGCAGGCGTCGGCGGGCCGGGCCCCCCGCGCGCACTCCAGCTGCCGGGTGGCGTTGCCGGCGCCGTACCGCTTCATCATGGCCGCGCGGATCCGGAAGTTGGTGGCGCTCCAGATCTCCCCGTCGGCGTGCACCGCCGGCCCGCCGGTGTTGTAGCCGACGTCGGAGTAGTTCAGCGGGCTGCGGCTGAAGTCGTGGTTGCGGATGCCGCTCACCAGGTTGCCGGTGACGTACCCGCCGGTGACGAAGGGGGTACGACCGGGCGCGCGCAGCCCGTGCTGGAAGAGGTACTCGGCGGCGAGCAGGTCGCTCCACGACTCACCCATCGAGCCGCCCTGGTGGCCGCTGATGCCCGAGTCCGGGCCGGCGATCATCCGGTTGGTGATGGCGTGGGTGTACTCGTGCCCGATCACCGTCATGTCGTAGTCGCCGTCCACACAGGGCGGGTACGGGCCACCGGCCTGCGGCTGCCACAGGTACATGTTGGTGGTCGGGGCCAGGCCGTCGCGCGGGGTGGACTGGTTGGCGTTGTTGCGGTTGCCGGAGAGCGCGCCCTGCTGGGCGCGGCCCTGCTCGGCGTCGCCGCCGAGGCCCTGCCCGCTCAGGTTGACCGCCTGCAGGTTCCAGGTGGCCTCGGTGAAGCCCAGGTGCCAGGCCCAGTCGTGCATCCGGTTGTGCATGGCGAACAGGTTCGACACCGCCGCGTCGGCGTCGTTGCGCTGCGTCGAGGCGTACACCTCGGGGTTGCAGCGAGCCTGCCGCCACTGGTCGGTGAAGGGGTACTCGTAGCCGCGCTGCGGGCTCGGCGTGGCCGGCACCGCCGGGGTGCCGCCGCCCCAGGAGAGCACCGTGTTCGCCGAGTTGCCCCGGCTGGTGCCGGTCGGCTCGCCGGTGGCCACGTCGACGTCCCAGGCCCCTCCGGTGGCCGGGTCGCGGAAGGCCGCCTGGCAGTCCGGTGCGGGGTCGCCGCACCAGCGGAGGCGGGGGTCGGTGCCGGCGGGCAGGTCGGTCGGCGGGGCGGCCGGGAAGACCGCCCAGCTCGGGTTCTCCGAGTCGAAGTCGACCAGGTCCTGCCGGAGGAGCACCGCGCCGGTGATCCCGTCGACGTAGGTGGTGTACGCGGCGGGGTGGTCGGTGTCCGCGCCGAGCAGGGTCACCTCGTAGGCGGCCCGGGGCCCGTCCAGCGGGGTGGGCACCGCCACCCCGCGGACCCGGTGGCTGCTCACCTGGGCGGCGGTCAGTCCGGCGTCGGCGAGCGCCGCCGCGTACGCCTGCTGCCGGTCGAGGGTGGCCGCCGCCGGCGCGGAGGTGTCCCGCGACAGCGACGAGCTGACCGCCAGCACCTTCCCGCCGGTGACGGCCAGGGTGACCAGCCCGTCGTGTCCGGCGGGCAGGTCACCGAAGCGCTGCCGCAGGGTGACCACCGCGCCGCTGCCGATCGGGCGGACCAGCAGCCGGTCCATGCCGGCCACCGCGTCGGCGGTCAGCCCGAACAGGTCGGTCTGTTCGGTCAGGTACCGCCGGGCCGCCGCCTCCGGGTCGGTGGGCAGGCCGGTGGCCAGGGGAGTCGCGCCGGGGCCCAGCGCGTGCGGGGTGCCGAGGCGGTTCCACCGGACGTCCGGGTCGGCCCGCCGGGCCAGTCCGCGTTGCCGGGCGTCGGGTGCGGCCGTACCCGGGCGGTTGTCGACGTCGTCGTGCCGGTGGCCCTCGCCGGCGTCGGCGAACGGGCCGGAGGTACGCGCGGCGGCCGGGGCCGGCGCGGGGGTCTCGGGGGCGGCGGAGGTGGGAACGGCGGGCAGCAGGGCGGTGACCACCGCGGCGGCCGCCAGAACGGGAACGAGCCGGCGACGTCGCCGGCTCGTCCGAGGTGTCCACTCCGGTCGTGGCACAGATCCTCCTGGTGGGAGCGGGGGTGGGCCGACGATCGGCCGGCCCGGCGCAGGCGAGGTAATGCATGCGCATCTGTGAATATCAGTCGGATCCGTCCAGGGCAAGGTCCACCGACCGACCGTTCGGGTCGGCGGCACCAGGCGCCCGGCCGGCGGTAGCGGGTGCGGGCGGGCCGCGTCAGTCGAGCTGGGCGGGGTCCAGGCCCAGCTCGCGGGCGGTGACCAGGCGGGTCCACTCGGCGTACTGCCGGCGGGAGATCACCCGGTCGTGCACGGCGAACTGCACGGCGAGGCCGTCCATCACCGCGTTGATCCGCCAGGCGGCGCCGGCCGGGTCGGTGCACTGGAAGGTGCCGTCGGCCACCCCGGCGGAGATGACCGCGGCCAGGTCCGTGCGCCAGCGCAGGTCCAACCGGCGGGAGACCTTCTCCAACTCCGGGGTACGCAGTGACTCCGACCAGCCGTCGATCCACATCGCCCAGGGGATGGACCGGCCGGACGGCGGGGCGAGTCGCAGGATCCGCCTGAGCTTGACCAGGGGGGTGGCGGTGGAGCGCAGCACCGCGTCGAGCCGGGCCAGATCCTGCTCGACGGCGTACTCGAAGGCCCGCGCGAGCAGGCGTTCCTTGCTGGTGAAGTGGTAGAAGACCAGCGCCTGGCTGACCCCGGCGGCCTGGGCCACGTCGGCCGTGCGGGTGTTGGCCAGGCCGCGTTCGGCGATCACGTCGCAGGCGGTGCGCAGCAGGGAATCCAGGCGGATCTCGACCGCACGTCTCGTCACGGCGCTACCGTAGCCCATCCGTTCGTGCACAAACAGTTACCGCTCCGGGTGATGTGGCCGGGGACAGTCGGAAGCCGGACAGCGGTGCGGGCTTGCCCTGTGCCATGGACAGGCGTTGTCGCTGGCAGACGGCCCGAAGAGGTAAGTCAGGTTCCTAGGAAGCTATACGCGGGGTGACCCGAACCGCGGGCGCCGCGCCGAGCGGGGCCCCGAGTTGGCAACTCTTCCGGAGGTCGGCTAAAGTTCTCATCCGTCACCCGGGAACGCCGGGTGACACGCGGACGTAGCGCAGCTGGTAGCGCATCACCTTGCCAAGGTGAGGGTCGCGGGTTCGAATCCCGTCGTCCGCTCGGAGACATGCCGCCACCAATTGGGGCAAGCTCGGTGGAGTGGCCGAGAGGCGAGGCAACGGCCTGCAAAGCCGTGTACACGGGTTCAAATCCCGTCTCCACCTCGGCACCGACGAGGGCGATTGGCGCAGTGGGAGCGCGCTTCCTTGACACGGAAGAGGTCACTGGTTCAAACCCAGTATCGCCCACCAGATTGACACAGGCAAAAGCCGGTCACCGTACTCGGTGGCAGGCTTTTCTGCTTCTCGGGCCCGTCGGCACGCGTCGGGCATGGTCCTTCCCGGCCCTGGGTTGCCTGCTTGTTACGCCTTGACTAACAGCATGTTATCGCTCACAGTCGATGGACGGCGCGGGCCGCACGTCCTCGGGCGGGTACCTGTGTTAACGATCCCAGCGCTGTGCCGTGGGCCGGCGTGCCTGGTGCCGGGCGGCGGCTCAGCCGAGTGAATCCGCTCCGGTCTAAGGAGGATCATGGTCACCATCGGTGGGCCCACCCGGGTCGTACCACGGCGTCGCGGGCGGTTGTTCCGGCTCGCTGCCGTCGCGGTCGCGACGCTGGTGGGCGGTGCGCTCGTGGGGGTGGCCCCGACGCCGGCCCTGGCCGCGACGGTCGACACCAGCGCCTGGTACGTCCTGGTCAACCGCAACAGCGGCAAGGCCCTGGACGTCTACAACTCCGCCACCAACGACGGCGCGCGGATCACCCAGTGGACCCGCAACAACGGCAACCAACAACAGTGGCAGTTCGTCGACTCCGGCGGCGGCTACTACCGACTCAAGTCCCGACTGTCCAACAAGGTCCTCGACGTCTACAACTTCTCCACCGCCAACGGCGCCAGCATCGTCCAGTGGACCGACGGCAACGGCACCAACCAGCAGTTCCGCCTCGCCGACTCCGACGGCGGCCACGTCCGCCTGATCAACCGCAACAGCAACAAGGCCATCGAGGTACAGAACGCCTCCACCGCCGACGGCGGCAACATCGTCCAGTACGACGACTGGGGCGGCACCAACCAACAGTGGCAACTCGTCCGCGTCGACGGCGGAGGCGACCCGGGTAACCCGGGCAACCCGTCGGGGAGTTTCACGAATCCGGTGGTGTGGCAGGACTTCGCGGATGTGGACATCATCCGGGTCGGGGACGTGTACTACATGTCGGCCTCCACCATGCACTACTCCCCGGGTGCGCCCGTCCTGCGTTCCTACGATCTGGTGAACTGGGAGTTCGCCGGGCACTCGGTGCCCCGGCTGGACTTCGGCACCAAATACGATCTACCCGGCAACGCGCATGCCTACGTCGACGGGATCTGGGCCTCGACCCTGAACTACCGGCCGTCGAATCGGACGTTCTACTGGGCCGGGTGTATCGACTTCGCCCAGACCCACATCTACACCGCCACCGCCGTGGACGGCACCTGGAACAAACACACCACCATCCCGAACTGCTACTACGACGCCGGGATGCTCATCGACGACGACGACACCATGTACGTCGCCTACGGCAACGGCCGCATCAGCGTCGCCCAACTTTCCGCCGACGGCCGCACCCAGGTCCGCAACCAGCAGGTCTACCAAACCCCCACGAACATCGGCACCCTGGAAGGCGCCCGCTTCTACAAACGAAACGGCGCCTACTACATCTGGCTCACCCGACCCGCCAACGGCCAGTACGTCCTCAAATCCACCAACGGACCCTTCGGCCCCTACGAACAACGCCAGGTCCTACTCGACCTACCCGGCCCCATCACCGGCGGCGGCGTCCCCCACCAAGGCGGCCTCGTCCAAACCCAGACCGGCGCCTGGTACTACATGGCCTTCACCGACGCCTACCCCGGCGGACGCATGCCCACCCTCGCCCCCATCACCTGGACCGCAGACGGCTGGCCCCAAGTCCAAACCGTCAACGGACGCTGGGCCACCACCTACCCCAACCCCCTACCACTACGCCCCGTCAAACCCCTCACCGGCACCGACACCTTCACCGGCACCACCCTCGGCCCCCAATACGAATGGAACCACAACCCCGACAACACCCGCTGGAGGGTCAACAACGGCCTCCACCTCACCACCGCCACCGTCACCAGCGACCTCTACAAAGCCCGCAACACCCTCACCCACCGCATCCAAGGCCCCACCTCCACCGCCACCATCGAACTCGACCACACCGGCATGCGCGACGGCGACCGCACCGGCCTCGCCGTCCTACGCGACACCTCCGCCCACATCGGCCTCAAACGCGACAACGGCACCACCAGAATCGTCATGACCAACGGCCTCACCATGAACACCAACTGGGACACCACCAACACCGGCACCGAACAAGCCAGCGCCCCCATCACCGGCACCCGCATCTGGCTACGCGCCACCGCCGACATCCGACCCGGCACCGGCCGACAAGCCCGCTTCTCCTACAGCACCAACGGCACCACCTACACCCCCCTCGGCAACGCCCTCACCCTCAACAACAACTGGCAATTCTTCATGGGCTACCGCTACGCCATCTACCACCACACCACCGGCCAACTCGGCGGCCAAGTCACCATCCGACAATTCACCCAAACCACCCCCTGACCGAACGACGCACGGCCCCCGGGATTCCCATCCCGGGGGCCACCCCACGCCCACCCCACCCCGCGCCCACCTCTGGGAGATTCGGGGGCGCAGTTTCCTGGTTACGGTGGCCTCGGCGCGGATTCAAGGCGCAATTTCCCTGTTCTTGCCGAACATTTGTGACGGCAATTCCCCGCGCGGCCACGGAGGCGTCACACCAGGGGCGCCGGGTGGCATCGCGCCGGCGGGGGTGAGTGGTATCTGGTGGTGTGGTCGGCCGGGGGTGAGTCAGCGGCGGCGGCCCTTGAGATGCTGGCCGAAGGCACGGGCGATCTCCCGGTTGGCGTCCCGTTCGGCCAGCGCCTGCCGCTTGTCGTAGGAGCGCCGTCCCTGGGCCAGGGCCAGCTCCACCTTTGCCCAGCCGTTGGCGAAGTACATCGACAGGGGCACCAGGGTCAGCCCGCCGTCGCGTAGCCGCTCCAGGATCCGGTCGATCTCCACCCGGCGCAGCAGCAACTTCCGGGTACGGCGGGGCTGGTGGTTGGTCCAGCTGCCGTAGCCGTACTCGGCGATGTGCAGGCCGTGCAGCAGCAGCTCGCCGTCGCGTTCCTGGGCGAAGGCGTCGACAAGCGACACCCGTCCCGCGCGCAGCGACTTGACCTCGGTGCCGGCGAGCACGAGGCCCGCCTCGTACGTCTTCAGGATGGTGTAGTCGTGTCGCGCCCTGCGGTTGGTCGCGACAAGCTGCTGACCGGTCTGCCTTGCCGCGACGACCTCCTACGGTGCGTGCCGACGAGCGGCGCCTGCCGGTGCGTGCCGGCGACCGGTGTGTGCCGGTGGTTCGGTGCCCGTCGACGGTGCGGTGCATGCCGACGGTGCGAGGTGCAGGATACCGCCGACGACCGGCGCTGTGCGTTGGTCGTCGGCGGGTCCGGCGGGTCCGGCGGGTCCGGCGGGTCCGGCGGGTCCGGCGGGTCCGGCGGGTCCGGCGGGTCCGGCGGGTCCGGCGGGTCCGGCGGGTCCGGCGGGTCCGGCGGGTCCGGCGGGCGGCGAAGGCGACCGGCGGTACGGGCCGCCGCCCTCGGGGACGAACCCGGTCAGCGCGGCGGGACGATGTCCCGACGCTCCTCGACCCGGTACTCCACCGGCTCGGCGGCGGGAGCGGTGGCGACCGTCTGGCGGCGGCGGCCCCAGACCGCCGCGGTCATGATCAGGCCGAGTACGCCGGCGGCCATCAGGATCCAGCCGACGATGTCCAGGTCGACACCGCCGACGCTGGCGTTGACGGCGAAGGTGAGGATCGCGCCGACCGCGAGAAGGAAAATGCTCGTTCCGATGCCCACGACAGCCTCCTTCGAGGGGGTGATGTGCTGTCGGGGAGTTCAACTACCCCGCCGGTGAGCTGGGCAACCATCCGGGTGCGGGGGTGGCCGTCGGCTGATCTTGTCGTCGGGTAGAGTTCGCAACGTCGCTGGCGCTGGCCGGTGACGTGCGGACGTAGCGCAGCTGGTAGCGCATCACCTTGCCAAGGTGAGGGTCGCGGGTTCGAATCCCGTCGTCCGCTCGTGGTATGCCCCTGACCGGGGTGACCGTTGCCGAGCGCGGCCGTCGTCGCCGGGTCGGTGCCCACGGGCGATTGGCGCAGTGGGAGCGCGCTTCCTTGACACGGAAGAGGTCACTGGTTCAAACCCAGTATCGCCCACCGGTAAGTGAATGCCGTGTCGGCGGATCCGAACATCTCTTCTTTTTTCTCGTTCTGCCAGTGTGCTCCGCGTGTCGCGCGGGCTCGGTGTGGTGAAACGCCCAACGGGACGCCCGGATCAATTACGATTCGCCTAGTCCGTTTTATGCGTATGGGGGTTTTCGTGAATGTTTCTCCGGATTCGACGAATGACAGCGCGCCTGTCGCCGACTACCAGCGGCCGCATCTGCGTCGCCTCGGCACCCTGGCCGAGCTGACCCAGGGCGGTTTCCCCGGGGTGACCGACGCGGACGGCCAGTCCGGCGTCCTGGGCTCGATCTGAGCCGACGACCCCACCAGCGGCGGTCTGCTGTGGGTGTCGACCTGTCGGTGCACCGATGAGCAGCGACCTCCGCGCGGCACCGGCACACCCGCCGCCGGAACCGTCACCGGCCGGCCCGCTCGCCGTCGGGCCGGCCGGTACGGCATCGCGGTGGGCCGGTACGGCATCGCGGTCGGCTGGTGTGGGATCGCGGTGGGCCGGTGCGGCGTCGGCGTGGGCCGGTGGCCGTACGGTGCTGACGTTGCTGCGTCGGGACCTGTCCGAGCACCGCGGTCTCGGGCCACCGTTCCTGCTCGACCTGGCCTTCGGGTTGGTCAACCTGCTGGTGTTCCGCTTCGTCTCGCAGGTGGTCACGCTGGGCCCCGACGCCGACTTCACCCGCTCGACGAGCTACTTCGACTTCGTCGCGGTGGGCATCGTCTTCCTGCTGGTGCTCCAGGCCGGCACCGTCCAGGTGGTGACCCGGCTGGCCGGCGAGCAGCGGGCCGGCACCCTGGAGTTGCTGACCGCGCAGCCGGTGCCACGGTGGGCGCTGGGCCTGGGCCTGGCCGGGTACCCGTTCGTCTTCGCCCTGCTGCGGGCCGGGCTCTACCTCGCGGTGCTCGGGACCTTCTTCGGCCTGCACATCGGGCGGGCCGACTGGGTAGGGGTGGTCGTGGTCGCAGCCCTGGGCGCGCTCTGCACCCTGCCGTTCGGGCTCGCGTTGGCCGGCCTCGCGGTGGCCTTCGGCGCCGGGGAGCCGGTGGCCCGCCTGCTGGTGGTGGCGCTGTCCTTCCTCTCCGGCACGTATTTTCCGGTCTCGGCGCTGCCGGTGGCGGTACGGGCGTTCGCCGAACCACTGCCCACCCGGATCGCCCTGGACGGGCTGCGGCACGCGTTGACCGGCGGTGGTTGGTCGACGGCGGCGCTGGCCCTGACCGGGGCTGCCGCCGTACTGCTGCCGTTGTCGGCCTGGATCTTCGACCGCGCGCTGTGGCTCGCCCGGCGCAGGGGGGTGCTCACCCGTGACTGACCTTTCTCTTGCCCGGCCCACCGCGCAGGACGTGGCCTGCGGCATCGTGCTGGGCCAGGACCCGGCGGCCGGCCCGCTCACGGCCCGGCTGTCGGCTGCCGGCCCGCCCGCTGCCGGCCCGCCCGCGGTGCGGCCCGGCCCGGTGCCGGCCCCGCTGGTCGCCCTGGAACAGGCGGTGCTGCCGGCGTTGTGCCGGCCGCCCTGCCTGGTGAGCTTCTCCGGTGGGGTGGACTCCGCACTGGTGCTGGCCATCGCCGCCCGGGTCGCCCGGCGCGAGGGGCTGCCCGATCCGGTGCCGGTGACCTGGCGGTTCACCGACGCGCCCCGGGCACAGGAGTCGGACTGGCAGGACCGGGTGATCGCCGAGCTGGGGCTGGGCCGACACTGGCGGATCCTGTCCGCCGGTGAGGACCTGGACCTGGTCGGTCCGGTCGCCGCCCGGCTGCTCGACCGGTACGGGCAGCTGCATCCGCCGAACCGGCACCTGCACCTGCCGATCATCGAGCTGGCCCGGGGCGGGGCGCTGTTGACCGGGGTGGGCGGTGACCAGATCCTGGCCGGCTGGCGGCGTCGTCCCGGCTCGCTGCGCGCCCGGTTGAGCCGGCTGCGCCACAGCGTCGGGCGGCGGGCCGCCCGGGAGCCGGACCCGTTCCCCTGGTTGCGTCCCCGGGTGGCCCGGGAGCTGCGCCGACGGTTCCGGGCCGAGCGGCGGGCCGAGCCGCACCGGTTGGCCGGGCGGGTCGCCTGGCACCTGGGCCGGCGTGACCTGACCATGACCCGGGCCAGCCTGACCGCGGTCGCCGCCGACCACGACGTGCTCGCGGTGACCCCGCTGCTGGACGAGGGGTTCGCCGTCGCCCTGGCCACCCACCGGGGCCGGTGGCGGTCCCCGTCGCGGCGGGAGCTGCTGGCCGACCTGGCCGACGCCGACCTGCCGCCGTTGGTCGTCGCGCCCCGCCGCAAGGCCACCTTCGACGAGGTGTTCTTCCGCGCCGGGACCCGGGAGTTCGTGCACGGCTGGGACGGCACCGGCGTGGACGAGACGTTGGTGGACCCAGCCGCGCTGCGTCGGGAGTGGACCGCCTGGCCGGTCTGCCCCCGCACGGCGGCCCTGGTGCACCAGGTCTGGCTGGCCTCCCGGCCGGCCGGTACGGGCCCGGCACAACCGATCATGGAGGTACCGAGGTGAACACCGAGACCACGACCCTGTACCAGGTCGACGCCGAGCGGGTGGCCTGGCGGACCGTCGGGGACGAGGCGGTGCTGCTGGACGTCCGTAACTCCGTCTACTTCGCCCTGGACAGCTGGGCGGTGTTGCTCTGGCCGCACCTGGTGACCGGGGCGACCGCCGCCGACCTGACCGCCGTGCTGGCCGCGCACGCCCCGGTCGACCCGGAGCGGGCCGCCGCCGACGTGCGCTCCTTCCTGGCCGAGCTGGACACCGCCGACCTGCTAAACCGCCACTGACCGTTCGACCGCCACTGGCTGTTCGACCGCCACTGACCACGGCCGTGCCGCTCAGCCCTCGGGGTGGCGTCGGGCCGCGCGCAGCTCCCGCAGCGCCCGGGGCAGCGCGCGGGCGTGCCGGCGGTACCGGCGCAGGTGGGCCAGGAACAGCGTGCCCGCGCCGTGCCCGGCGAGCGGGTCGGCCAGCCGGAGGCGGTCGGGGGTGGGCAGGGCGAGCGTGGCGAGTCGGCGCAGCCGCCGCCACCGGGAAAGCTCGTCGAGGTCGGCGAGGTTGATCGCGAGCGGGCTGGCCCGCTGCGCGGCGAGCTGGTACGACCGTCCGCCGGTCGCGGGCAGCCCGAGGCCGGCGGCCACCGCCGCGCCCACCGGCAGCAGCCGGAGCCCGACGGTGAAGGCGGACAGCGCCGCGCACCGCTCGGCCAGGGCGGCCGCCGCCGGCCAGACCCGCAGCGGCAGCACGTCGAGGGCACGGGCCAGGTCGGCGAGGGGCCTGGCGGAGCCGCCGGGGCTGGCCGCGTGCAGGGCGACCAGTAGGGCGCAGCCCGCCTCGTCGGGCACCAGTACGGTGCCGCCGGCCAGGGTGACCGGTTCGGCCCCGGAGTACAGCACGGTCCACAGTTCGTCGGCGTCGCCTACCCGCGCGAAACCACGGTGCAGGTCCAGCACGAACGGCACCGGGCCGGGGACCGACCAGGTCTGCTCGTGCCAGAGCCCCCACCGTCGGTGCAGGGCGGTGTCCTCCCGGGGTCGGTAGCCGGCGGCGGCGAGCGCGGTCTGCGCGGCGGCGAAGCTGGCCGGCGCGACCAACAGGTCCACGTCGCCGTAGAGGCGCTCGACGCCGAGCCGGTGGGCCAGGCCGGCGCCCTTGAGCAGCACGCTCGGCACTCCCGCCTGGCGCAGCAGGTCGCTGGTGGCCAGCGCGGCGCTGTCCAGGGCGAGGCAGCGCAGCGCCAGACCGGCGGAGGCCGCGCTGCCGCTCGCCGCGCTGCCGCTCGCCGCGCTGCCGCTCGCCGCGCTGCCGCTCGCCGCGCCGCCGCTCGCCGCGTTGGCGGTCACCGGGCCATCGGCCGGCGGGAGGGGCCCGCCGGTGCCGGCGGTCACCGGGCCGCCCCGACCGGGGTGAGGGTGGCTGTCAGCAGCCGGTGGGTGGCGTCCAGGGCGGTCCAGTCGCGGGGGCGGGTGAGTTCGTACGCGGGGACGCCGGCCAGGCCGAGCAGCCGGGTCGCGTCGGAGGGCAGCTCCGGCAGGGAACGCAGGGCGGCGAGCCGGGCCAGCAGCTCGGTCGGGCCCAGCGGCGTCAACGCCGGCCCGTCGCCCCAGCGCAGGAAGAGCCAGCCGCCCAGGGGCAGCCGGTGCGGCCCGGCGGGCAGGGCGATCCGCAGCCGGCTGCCGTCACGCACGCCGCGGGTGGGCAGCGCCACGCCGGGCACCGGCTCCCGCAGGTCCACGCAGCGCGGCCCGGCGAGCACCTGGTCACCGTCGAGGACGGCGATGTCGTCGGTGAGCACCGGTACGCCCCGGGCGGCCAGCGCCGCGAGCAGGCTGCTCTTGCCGGCGGTACGCCCACCGGGCACCACCCAGGCCCGGCCGTCGAGCCCGAACGCCCCGGCGTGGAAGGTCTCCCGCCCCGCCCAGCGGTTGCAGATCACCGCCACCGGGGCGAGGTAGGGGTGGGCCAGCACCGCCGGGTCCAGCGGCGGGCCGTAGAAGGTCGCGGTGCGCAGCCGCCGGTCCAGCTCCAGGGTGCGCCCGTCGGTGAGCGGGCGGACCACCCGGTCGGCGTCCAGCGGCACCGGCTCCGGTGCCTCGGTGTCGCGTTGCCGCACGGTCACCGGTCGGCTGCCGGCCGGCGGGTACGCGGTGGCGGTCAGCTCGGTGACCCCGTCCAGGCCCCGGATGTGCAGCCCGTAGGCGGATCTGACTGGCATGCTCGTTCCTCACCTGGCTCTCGGTGGACAGCACCGGGTGGGGGCACGTCGGCCCCCACCCGGTGGTCAGCTGGTCGGACGGGTCAGCGGGTGCTGCCCCGTACGTTGGTCAGCTGTTGGCTCTTCGCCCGCTGCGCGGCGGCCTTCTTGGCCGCCTTCTGCGTCTTCGGGGTCACCGCAGCCGTGGCGGCGAGACCCGGCGGGGTGACGGGGCCACCACCGATGGCCTCGACGTCCCAGCCGACCCAGAAGGTGCCACCCTTGTCCACCTCGAAGACGAGGGCGATGTAGACGGTCCCACCGGGCGGCAGGCCGCCCAGCGGCAGTTGCGCGGTCAGCGTGCTGGAGAGCCCGCCGCCCGGCGGATCCACCGACGGCGGGTCCAGGTCGAGGTTCTGCACGGTCACCGTCCGTCCACCGACGGTGAACGTCTCGGTGGGCGTGGTCGGGTTGACCGCCCGCAACTCCGCCGGGTTGGGCGGGGTGGGGGTGCCCGGGATGGGCGCGCCGTTGACCTGGCTGAGCGTGGAGATGCGCAGCCGGACCAGGGTCGCCGGGGTGACGCCCCGGTTGGTGATCGCGCGTCGGATGATCAGCCGCTTGGGGCTGGTCGGGGTGGCGTCGATGATCTGCTGGTTCGGGGCCGCGTTGGAGGCCTTGGTCGGGTCGAGCAGGGTGGTCTGCAGGATGTTGCTCTGCTCGAACGGCCCGAACTGGCGCAGCGGCGACGGCGAGCCGAGCGTGGACGGCACCCCGTTGACCGGTCCGATCACGTTGGCGACCAGCCGGAAGTCGGTCCGGTTGTCGCGGGTGTCCTGCGGCGTGCCGGAGACCCGCAGTCGTACCCAGGCGTTCTGGACTGTCGGCGGGCTGGTGAACGCCGGCAGCGGCGTGCCGGTGGACCAGCCGGGTGTGCTGCCGGCCGCGTCGGTGATGGTGCCGGCGGCGTCGGGCACCCGCAGCCGCAGGCCGGTGCCGCCGGTGTTAGGCACCGGCCCGAGGGTCGGCACCAGCAGGTCCGCCGGGATGGTCGGGAAGGCGACGTTGTACCGCGCCGTGCCGATCAGGTAACCGACCCGGGGGCCGATGGTGGTCGCGGTGTTCGGGATCTCGATCACCACGCCGCCGGGGGCCTCCACCTTGATCCCGGGCAGCTGCATCGGGATCGAGGTGTTGTTGTAGAGCACCACGTACTGGTCGAACTGGCTGGGCGTGTTGGCGATGCCGGACTGCCGGAACTGGTCGATGAGCAACTGCCCCGGCACCCCGTTGACCTGCACCGGCACCGTGTTGGAGACGGACTCGCCGTTGGTGATGGTGGAGTCGAAGTCCACGAAGACCTGGTTGAGGCCGAACGCGGGCAGCTTCAGGGTGAAGGTCGCCCGGTTGAAACTGACGGTCTGGGTGCCCAGGTTGACGGTGACCCCGGTGCGCTGCCGGTCGAAGATGGTCACCGTGCCCTCGGCCTCACCCGGGCCGAGGTTGGCGGTGAACGTGACCGGACTGTCGAAGTTCACCGAGCTGGCGCTGGCGGTCAGGGTGACCACCGTCTGCGGCTGGATCACGATCCGGATCTGTGTTACGTCGCTGAGCCCGGCGGCGTCGGTCACCCGCAGGTCGACGCCGAAGGTGCCGGCGGTGGTGGGTCGGCCACTGATCTCACCGGTGTTCGGGTCGATGCTCAGGCCGGGGGGCAGGACGCCGGAGGCGAGCGACCAGACGTACGGGGCCACCCCACCGACCACGGTGGGTCGCAGCGAGTAGGGCGCGTTGACCTCACCCAGCGGGACGGCGGGAATGACGATGTTCGGCGCCGGGGTGACCGAGATGGTGATCAGCCGGCTGCCGATCCGGCCGGCGCTGCCGACCACCCGGACCACGAAGGCGAAGCTGCCCGCCGTGGTCGGGATGCCGGCGATGAGGCCGGTGTTCGGGTTGAGCGTCAACCCGGGTGGCAGGGCGCCGTAGGTGATGGAGAACGTCCACGGTGCCTGTCCCCGGGAGACGTCGACGTTCTGGCTGTAGGCCACGCCGACCTCGGCGTTGTTGCCGTTCCAGAAGACCCACGGCGACTCGTTCGGGACGACCGGGTGCGACGGCGCGGACTCCGGGCCGAGGCCCTGGGAGGTCAGCGCGGCGATGGTGAAGGTGTAGGTGATCCCGGCGGTCAGACCGCCCACGGTGGCGGTCAGCGGCGAGGCCGGCACCGTCTGCGACGCCTGCTTCACCCCACCGATGTACGGGAAGATGAGGTAGTTGGTGATCGGTGAGCCGCCGTCGGAGGCCGGAGGGCTCCAGCTGATCACCGCGGTGGTGACGTCGGCGGTGACCGCCCGGATGGTCGGCGCGCTGGGCAGGGCGAGCAGCTTCGGTGGGGCGGAGCGCTTGCTGGCCGGGCCGACGCCGGCCGTGTTCTTCGCCGCCACGGTGAACGTCCAGGCACCCTTGGCCGACGGCAGGGTCAGCTTCCGGCTGGTCTGCTTGGCGTCGAAGGCCTTCGTCGCCGCCTTCCGGCCGTCGCGGTACGAGGTGACGACGTACTCGGTGATCTTGTTGCCGTTGTCCTTCGGGGCCTTCCAGGTCACCACGGCGGTGGTGCCCTTCTTGGCGGCCTTCGGCCTCGCCGGGGCGGCCGGCTTGACCGGCTTGGCCTTCTCCACCAGCGGGGCCGGCGCTGCCGCCGCCTGCGGTGGGGCGGCCTGTGGTGGGGCCGCCTGCTGCGCGGCCACCGGGGACGTGCGGCCGGGTGACCGGGCTGCGGCGTTGGTCGGGGTGGTGATCGCCGAGGCGACGAGCGAACCGGCGATCACCCCCGCTACCAGCATGCGTAAACGGGACGTTCGGGGCATCCAGTGCCTACCTCTCGGGAGCTGGGGGTGGTGGCGGTGCAGAGTCGTCGGCGGGCGGCGGCGTCGGCGCACGCCGAACTGCTCGGCCGGTGGCCGAGTCGATGTGGGGAGAAAGCGAATGATATTCGCCCAGATCGATCTAAACCTGACTCTGTTCTACCACTTTTCCCAGCTCAATGGGGGTATGGCGGGTGCCGGATTTTCATCCGACGCCGACTCCGCCCGGGACGGCCCGCCGGCCCTGACTACCGCCGGCGCACCGGCAGGTCGAGAAACTCCTCGACGTCACGGCGACCGACCGGCCACCCCGGCTGGCCGTACCCGACCCGCAGCACCATCTGCGGGGTGCCGAACCGCCCCAGCGACAACCGGAGCGCCTCCCGCGCCGCCGGCACCTCGATCGGCTGGGAGAGCAGCGACACGGCCAGCCCGGCGTCGGTGGCGGTGAGCAGCACCCGCTGCAACGCCTGCCCGGCGACAACCTGGTCGGTGGCGGTGTTCCCGGCGGCACCGAGCACCGCCACCAGCGGCTCCGGCTCGAAGTCCCGGCCGGGCGCGCGTTCCCGGACCCCGAAGGCCCGGCTGGGCAGCAGATCCTGCGGCTGCGCCACCGGCCCACCGGCGGCAGCCGGCACCCCGTCGGGGGCGGGACCGCCGCGTACCCAACCGGCCAGCTCGTCCCGGTAGGCCCGGTCCCGGTCCAGCACCCGGTGGGCGCTCTGCGCCAGCGCGGCGAAGGCGTTCACCGCGCTCACCCCGATCACCAGCTCCAGCCAACCCTGCTCGGCCCGCGCCGCCTCCACCAACCGCCAACGCGCCTCGGCCGGCACCGGATTCGGCCAGAACGGCGCCCGGTGACTGAACCGGCGGGCCACGGCCGCGTGCAGACTCCGCTGCGCCGGGGTGGGCGCCCGGGGCACGTCCGGCACCAGCCGGGCCAGCACGTCCGGCTCACCCGGGTACGGCCGCAACCGCACCCGGGCCGGGGTACCGGCCACCGCCAACGACAACCGCAGGTTGAACAGCGCCGCCCCACCGGCGATCCGCGCCGCCCAGCCCGAGGGGTCGGCCGCCGGCAACCGCCGGTCCGGATCGACCGCCACCTCGATCCCGCCCTCGCGCAGCCGGAACCGCCACGGCTGACTGTTGTGCATCGACGGCGCGCGGACCGCATCCCGGGCGGCGGCCCGCAACTGCCCGACCCCGAACCCACTCTCCATGACCCCGCCCCCTCCCGACCTACCACCCACCCTCCCCCCACCCCCCGCCCCCCGTCAGGGCCCAACGACCTGAAAGGAAGGGCCCCCTGTTAACGCTTTCGGTATAGAAGGGCCCCCTTCTCACCACCCCGATGGAGCGGGGCCGGCCTCACGCCGGGGGAGCGGGTCGGCCTCACCCCGGGGGAGTGGGGCCCATCCCGGGAGAGCGGGGCCCATCCCGGGAGAGTGGGGCCCGCCCCGGGGGAGCGGGGCACGACCACGGTCGGTGGGTGACGGGACCTTCGGCCCTGCGGCGATCCGGGGCGAGGGGGTAGAAACGAGGGATGATCCGGGTGTTCCTTCTCGACGACCACGAGGTCGTCCGCCGTGGCCTTGCCGACCTGCTCACCTCCGGTGGCGACATCGAGGTGGTGGGGGAGTCCGGGTCGGCGACGGAGGCCACCCGCCGCATCCCCGCGCTCCGGCCGGACGTGGCGATCCTCGACGCCCGGCTGCCCGACGGCAACGGCATCGACGTGTGCCGGGACGTCCGGGCCGTCGACTCGTCGATCCGGGGCCTGATCCTCACCTCCTACGAGGACGACGAGGCGCTCTTCGCCGCGATCATGGCCGGTGCCGCCGGGTACGTGCTCAAGCAGATCCGGGGCACCGACCTGGTCGACGCGGTCCGCCGGGTCGCCGCCGGGCAGTCGCTGCTCGACCCGGCGATCACCACCCGGGTGCTGGACCGCATCCGCAGCGGCGTCGAGCAGCCCCGGGAGCTGCAGTCACTGACCGAGCAGGAACGCCGGATCCTGGAGTACGTCGCCGAGGGGCTCACCAACCGGGAGATCGCCGGACGGATGTTCCTGGCCGAGAAGACCGTGAAGAACTACGTCTCCAGCGTGCTGGCCAAGCTCGGCCTGGAACGGCGTACCCAGGCCGCCGTCCTCGCCACCCGCCTGCTCGGCAAACGTCCCTGAGCTGCCCGATCACCGCCTGACCGGCGGCAGACGCCCACTGAGCTGCCCGGTCACCGCCTGACCGGCGGCAGACGCCCACTGAGCTGCCCGGTCAGGCCGACAGCGGGACGCTCCAGCGCAGGCTGGTGCCGTGCGGGGTGACCGGGTCGATGGTGAACTCGCCGCCGTGGCGGTGCGCCCGTTGCCGCAGGTTGACCAGGCCACTGCGGGCGGCGGCGGGATCCATGCCGGTGCCGTCGTCGCTGACCGTGACCGTCAACCGGCCGGCGGCCACCGACACCGCCACCGTCAGCCGGGTGCACCGCGCGTGGCGTACCGCGTTGGTGAGGGCCTCGCGCAGCACGGCGGTGAGGTCGGGTCGGACCTCGTCCGGCACGGCGCTGTCGATCGGTCCGGTCAGCTCCACGACCGGGCGGTGGCCCAGCAGCGCGGCGGCCTCCGCCACCGCCTCCCGGATCTCGGTACGCAGCGCCGCGCTCATCGGGGTACGCAGCTCGAAGATGGTCCGGCGGATGTCGCGGATGGTGGCGTCCAGGTCGTCGACGGCGGCGTTGATCCGGCTGGCCACCTCGGGGCGGGTGCTGATCGGCACGGCGCTCTGCAGGTGCAGACCGGTGGCGAAGAGCCGCTGGATCACCACGTCGTGCAGGTCCCGGGCGATGCGTTCGCGGTCCTCCAAGACCACCAGCAGCTCCCGTTCCTCCTGGCCCCGGGCCCGTTCCATGGCCAGCGCCGCCTGACCGGCGAAGCTGCCCAGCAGGGCCACGTCGTCGTCGGTGGCGCCACCGTGGTCGGGGGCGTGGGCGATCAGCAGCACCCCGTGCAGGGTGTCGGCGGCGGCCAGCGGGGAGAGCACGGCCGGGCCGGCGGCGACCGGCACCGGCCAGGGTGCCGCCTCGGCCAGGTTGGCCAGCTGCGCGTGGCGGCGTTCGGTGACCGGGCCGGCGAAGGTGGTCTCGGCGGCCGGCAACACCGCCCCGACCAGCGCGCGGGCCTGCTCGTCGGCGCCGTCGACCACCTCCACGGTGAACTGCTGGGCGTCCTCGTCGTAGAGCAGCACCACCGCCAGCTCGGCCTCGGCGACCTCCCGGGCCCGCCGGGCGACCAGGGTCAACGCGTCGGTACGCCGGACCTCGCCGAGCAGCACCGAGGTGATCTCGGCGGTGGCGGCCAGCCAGCGTTCCCGGCGGTGGGCCAGCGCGTACAGCCGGGCGTTCTCGATGGCCACCCCGGCGGCGGCGGCCAACGCCACCACGATCTCCTCGTCGTCCTCGGTGAACTCCGCCGCACCCTGCTTCTCGGCCAGGTACAGGTTGCCGAAGACCTGGTCACGGATGCGGACCGGCACGCCGAGGAAGCTGTGCATCGGCGGGTGGTGCGCCGGGAACCCGTACGACCCGGGGTGCCGGGTGATGTCCGGCATCCGCAGCGGGCGGGGCTCGTCGATGAGCAGCCCCAGCACGCCCCGGCCGTGCGGCAGGTCGCCGATCCGGGCGTGCAGCTCGGCGTCGATGCCGTGGGTGATGAAGTCGTGCAGTGACCGGTCGCCGCCGATCACCCCGAGTGCGCCGTAGCGGGCCCCGACCAGCTCACAGGCCGATCCGACGATCCGTTGCAGGGTGCTGCGCAGGTCCAGGTCGGTGCCGATGCCGACCACCGCGTCCAGCAGGGCCCGCAGCCGCTCCCGGCTGGTCACCACCTCGCCTACCCGGTCCAGCATCTCCTGGAGCAGCTCGTCGAGGCGTACCCGCGACAGCGGACTCAGCCCGAGCGAGGGGATCGTCTGGTCGTTGCCGGAACGGGGTGCGCTGGCGGCCACCCGCCGAATGCTACCGCCCACCGCCGGCTCGTCGCGGCCCGCCCGAGCGACGGCGTCGCCGGTCCGGGCCGCGTGGCGGGGCGTCGCCGGTCCGGGCCGCGTGACGGGCGACGCCGGTCCGGTTCAACGCTGCGCGTCGCGTACCGCCGAGGTGTCGACGGTCTGTTCCACGGCGAGCCGGGGGGTGTGCGGCGGCCCGGCGTGCGCCGGGTCCGCCAGACCCAACCGCAGCACCAGGTACGGGTAGCCGAGGCCGGCCAGGAGCTGACGCAGGATCTGCCGGGTGCCCGGCACCTCCACCACGCCCGACAGCGGCACCACCGACACCCCGAGCCGGGTCGCGGCCAGCCAGGCGGCCGAGAGCGCCTCACCGGCCCGCAGCCAGCTCTCCGGCTCGTCCTCATCCCCGAAGAGCAGCGCGTACGCGGCCGCCCGGTCGTGCCCCGGCCCGACCGGCAGGGTGCCGGGGCGGCCGAAGTCGCGGCCCGGCACGGTGGTCTGCGGCGCCTGGTCGGGCAGCACCTCCGGCGGCAGCCCGGCACCGGAGGTACGGCTGGTCCAGTAGGCCAGCTCCTCCCGCAGCTGCGGATCGTCGGCCTCGACCGTGCCGGCGTGCGAGGCGGTCGCCGCCAACTCCAGGACCTGGTCCCGGTCCAGCAGCTGCAACCGGGCGCCCTCCCCGGAGGCGGCCTGGACGATCTCGGTGAGCTGGTCGGCCGGCACCGGATCCGCGCTGACCGGCCGCCGGTCGGTGTGCCGGACCTGCATGCACTGCACCAGGCGCATCGCCGGCGGGTCGGCCGCGCCGCGTCGCAGGTCGGTCAGCCGGGCCAGCAGCTCCGGATCGGCCGGATCGGGGCTGCGCTGCACCACCGACGTCCAGCCCTCGGCGCGCAACGCCACCCGGGCGTGGTGCAGGGCCGCTCCGCAGCTCAACGCCAGCAGCCGCCCCTCCGGGTCGGTGGCGGCCAGTCGCCGTTGCGAGGCGGTACGCAGCTCCAGGGCGTCCGGCAGCACCCGCCACCGCCACGGCTGGGTGTTGTGCACCGACGGGGCGTGCCCGGCCATCGCGGCGGCCTCGGCGAGCGCGATGGTCAACGGGCGCTGGGTGGCCGGCGTCTGAGGGCTCATCAGTCTGTGACCTCTCCGTTTTTCTCATCGTGCCCCAGCCGGGACCTGCCGGGGGCGGGGTTGCCCATCCATGGTCGGTCGGCGGGGCCGCCGACCGACACGGGCACAGGTCCGCCCCACCCGGGCCCTTCGGCCCCGCCCGGTGTGCCGGTCCGTCGCCCGGTGTGCCGGGACGCCGTGCTGGCCTGCCCGGTGTGCCGGTTTACCGCACGCGAGGCCCGGGGCGCTGGGACGATCCGCAGGTGGGGGCCGGACCTACCGAGTGCGTGCCGCAGCGGCCGGCACGGCGCGACGACACGCCCCGGCGACGGTGGTCACGCTGGCGGCAGTGGGTGCCGCTGGCCGGGTTGACCGTGGCGGTGCTGGTCGGCGCGGCGCTGGTGCTGACCGGCCGGCGCGGGGCAGGTGACCTGCTCTGGGCCGGGGTGACGCTGGCCGCGCTGCTGCCCGCCGCCTGGGCGATGCTGCGCCAGCTCTGGCACCGGCGGTTCGGGGTGGACGTGATCGCCGTGCTGGCCCTGGCCGGCGCGCTCGTGGTCGGTGAGTACCTGGCCGGGGCGGTGATCGCGGTGATGGTGGCCACCGGACGCGCCCTGGAGGCGTACGCCCAGCGTCGGGCCACCCGCGACCTGCGGGCGCTGCTGGAACACGCCCCCCGGACCGCCCGGCGACGTACCGCCGCCGGTGGCATCGAGCAGGTGGCCCTGGACCGGGTCGTGGTGGGTGACCGGTTGCTGGTCGGCCCGGGTGACGTGGTGCCGGTGGACGGCACGGCCGAGCAGCCGGCCACCCTGGACGAGTCGGTGGTCACCGGCGAGTCGCAGCTGGTCTCGCGGGCCGCGGGGCAGCAGGTGGCCAGCGGGGTGGTCAACGCCGGTGCCGGTTTCGGGCTGCGGGCCACCAGCGACGCGGCGCGCAGCACGTACGCCGGCATCGTGCGGCTGGCCGAGGAGGCCACCGCCCGCAAGGCCCCGATGGTCCGCCTCGCCGACCGGTACGCCGCCGTGTTCGTGCCGTTCACGCTGCTGCTGGCCGGGCTGGGCTGGCTGCTCTCCGGCGATGTGGTGCGGGCGGTGGCGGTGCTGGTGGTGGCCACCCCGTGCCCGCTGCTGCTGGCCACCCCGATCGCGATCGTCTCCGGGCTGTCCCGGGTCGCCCGGCGGGGGGTGCTGGTGCGTGACGGCGGTTCGCTGGAGCTGCTGGGCCGGGCCCGTACCCTGCTGTTGGACAAGACCGGGACGCTCACCGCCGGCCGGCCCCGGGCCGCCGAGACGGTCGTGGCCCCCGGCGGTGACCGCGACGAGGTGCTGCGGCTGGCTGCCTCGGTCGAGCAGCTCTCCCCGCACGTGTTGGCGGCGGCGCTGGTCGGGCAGGCCCACGAGCGGGGGTTGGCGCTCACCGAGCCGACCGGGGTGACCGAGGAGCCGGGGCGGGGCGTCAGCGGACGGGTCGGGGGGCGGCTGGTCCGGGTCGGCCAGCTCGACGGTGAGCTGCCGGAGTGGGCCGCGCGGGTCCGCGACCGCGCCGAGTCCGCCGGCAACTCGACGGTCTGGGTGAGCGACGACACCGGACCGATCGGCGCGGTCCTGCTGGAGGATCCGGTACGCCCCGACGCCGCCCAGACCCTGGACCGGCTGCGGCAGGCCGGGCTGACCCGGCTGGTGATGCTCACCGGTGACCGCCCCGGCACCGCCGACCGGGTGGCCCGCGCCGTCGGCGTCGACGAGGCGCTGGCCCGCTGCACCCCGGCGGAGAAGGTACAGCGGGTCCAGGCCGAGGCGCGACGGGCGACCACGGTGATGGTCGGCGACGGGGTCAACGACGCCCCGGCGCTGGCCGAGGCGCACGTCGGGGTGGCGATGGGCGCCACCGGGGCGACCGCCTCGGCCGACGTCGCCGACGCGGTGCTCACCGTCGACCGGCTGGACCGGCTGGCCGACGCGGTGGAGATCGCCAGGTACGCCCGTCGGATCGCGGTGCAGAGCGCCACCGTCGGCATGGGGTTGGCCGTGCTGGCGATGCTGGTCGCCGCCGCCGGCCGGCTGCCCCCGGTGGCCGGTGCGTTCCTGCAGGAAGGC
The DNA here is from genome assembly GCF_900091615.1 of Micromonospora yangpuensis. Lineage (NCBI taxonomy): Bacteria > Bacillati > Actinomycetota > Actinomycetes > Micromonosporales > Micromonosporaceae > Micromonospora > Micromonospora yangpuensis. The sequence continues at coordinate 2,214,690 of NZ_FMIA01000002.1, forward strand.
ATCGACGTGGTGGTGATCCTCAACGCGCTCCGCGCGCTGCGCGGTGGCCTGCGCCACCAGGAGTGAGCCCGCCCCGCCCGACCCGGGGGCCGGGCGGGGCGCGGTTCAGCGTTGCCGGATCACCGCCACCGGGCTGGCGGCGTGCTGGATGAGCTGCTGGCTGACCGAGCCGAGCAGCATCCCCCGCAGCCCGCCGCGGCCCCGGGTGCCGACCACCACCAGTTGGGCGTCCCGGCTGGCCGCCAGCAGCAGTGACTGGGGGCTCTGAGTGGCCACCTCGACGTCGACCGGTACCGCCGGGAAGGTCTCCCGCCACGGGGCCAGCGCGTCGGCGACCGCCGTCTGCTCGGTGGCCGCCGCCTCGTCGGCGTCGAAGCCCTGGGACCGGTACTGCGCGGGCGACCAGGCCCGGACGACCCGCAGTGGTACCCCCCGTTGCGCCGCCCGCTCCACGGCCCAGCCCAGGGCCAGCAGCGACGAGTCGGAGCCGTCCACCCCGACGACCACCGGCCCGGACCGCCGACCCGGCACCACCGCGTCCCCGGCTCCCGCACCACCGCCGCCAGTGTCGGTGCGGACGATGACCACCGGGCAGTGGGCGTGGGCGCTCACCGAGACCGCCGTCGAGCCGACCAACAGGCCGGCGAAGCCACCGTGACCCCGGCTGCCCAGCACCAGCAGACCGGCCTGCGCGGAGCGTTCCTGCAACACCAACGAGGGTGGGCCGTCGAAGACCTCCCCGTGCACGGTCAGCCCGGGGTGCCGGGCGGCGGCGTCCCCGGCCGCCCGCTGGACCAGCTCCTCGACCTGCCGGCGGGCGGTGTCGTCCGGCCACATGCCGGGGGCGACGCCGGGGCCGATCCAACCGGCCACGGTCAGCCACTCGAAGACGTACGCCAGGCGGACCGGCCGGCCGCTGTGGGCCGCCTCGTCCAGGGCCCAGGCCAGCGCCACGTCGGCGTCGGCCGAGCCGTCGTAGCCGACCAGGATCTCCTCGTCACTCATCGTCGTCACCTGTTCGTCGGGTCGGTTTCACGGATCCAGCGCCACTCGGCGACGCGGGGGTCGTCCTCGCCGTACCGGCGGGTGTGGTCCCGGCAGGCCTGCCGGGCGTCGACCATCTCCTGCCGCAGGTGCGCGGCCCGACCGGCCAGTCCGGGCACCCGGTCGATCACGTCGATGACCAGGTGGAAGCGGTCCAGGTCGTTGAGCATCACCATGTCGAACGGTGTGGTGGTGGTGCCCTCCTCCTTGTACCCGCGCACGTGGAGGTTGCCGTGGTTGGTCCGGCGGTAGGTGAGCCGGTGGATCAACCACGGGTAGCCGTGGTAGGCGAAGATGACCGGCCGGTCGCGGGTGAAGATGGTGTCGAACTCGTTGTCCGGCAGGCCGTGCGGGTGCTCCGAGGGGGGTTGCAGCCGCATCAGGTCGACCACGTTGACCACCCGTACCCGCAGCTGCGGCAGCCGCTGGCGGAGCAGGTCGGCGGCGGCCAGGGTCTCCAGGGTGGGTACGTCCCCGGCGCAGGCCAGCACCACGTCCGGCTCGTCACCGTCGTCGGTGCTGGCCCAGTCCCAGATGCCGAGGCCGCGCCGGCAGTGCTGGATCGCCTCGTCGATGGTCAACCAGTTCGGGGCGGCCTGCTTGCCGGCCACCACCACGTTGACGTACTGCCGGCTGCGCAGACAGTGGTCCATCGTGGAGAGCAGGGTGTTGGCGTCCGGCGGCAGGTACACCCGGACCACCTCGGCCTTCTTGTTGACCACGTGGTCGATGAAGCCGGGATCCTGGTGGGAGAAACCGTTGTGGTCCTGCCGCCACACGTGGCTGGAGAGCAGGTAGTTCAGCGAGGCCACCGGCTGCCGCCAGCCGATGCCCCGGGTGGTCTTCAGCCACTTGGCGTGCTGGTTGACCATCGAGTCGACGATGTGGATGAACGCCTCGTAGCTGGTGAAGATGCCGTGCCGGCCGGTCAGCAGGTAACCCTCCAACCAGCCCTGGCACAGGTGCTCGGAGAGCACCTCCATCACCCGGCCGTCGGCCGACAGGTGGTCGTCGTCGGCGGTGGTCGTACCGACGAACGCCCGGTCGGTGACCTCGAAGGCCGCCCCGAGCCGGTTGGAGGCGACCTCGTCGGGGCCGAACAGCCGGAAGGTCTGCGGGTTGGCGGTGATCACGTCGCGGACCCAGGGGCCGAGCACCCCGGTCGCGCCGGTCACCGGCTCGCCGGGGCGGGGCACGTCCACCGCGTACGCCCGGAAGTCCGGCAGCTCCAGGTCGCGCAGCACGCTGCCGCCGTTGGCCACCGGGTTGGCGCTCATCCGGCGCGCTCCGCGCGGTGGCAGGGCGGCCAGCTCGGCCACCGGCGCGCCGGTGGCGTCGAAGAGCTCCTCCGGACGGTAGCCGCGCAGCCAGCGTTCCAGCTCGGCCAGGTGCTCCGGGTTGTCGCGGACCTCGGAGATCGGCACCTGGTGGGCGCGGTAGGTCCCCTCGACCTGCTTGCCGTCGACCCGCTGCGGGCCGGTCCACCCCTTCGGGGTACGCAGGATGATCATCGGCCAGCGGGGCCGCTCGACCGGGCCGCCGGAGCGGGCCCGTCGCTGGATGGCGGCGATCTCGTCGACCGCCCGGTCCAGGGTCGCGGCGAGCAGCTGGTGCACGGTGGCCGGGTCGTCCCCCTCGACCAGGTACGGCTGGTAGCCGAAGCCGCGCATCATGTCGCGCAGGTCGGCGGGGGGAATCCGGTCCAGCACCGTCGGGTTGGCGATCTTGTAGCCGTTGAGGTGCAGGATGGGCAGCACCGCGCCGTCGCGGGCCGGGTTCAGGAAGACGTTGGACAGCCAGCTGCCGGCCAGCGGCCCGGTCTCCGCCTCACCGTCGCCGATCACGCAGGCGACCAGCAGGTCCGGGTTGTCGAACGCGGCGCCGTAGGCGTGGCTGAGGGCGTACCCCAGCTCGCCGCCCTCGTGGATCGAACCCGGCACCTCCGGTGCGACGTGGCTCGGGATGCCGCCGGGGAAGGAGAACTGCCGGAACAGCCGGGCCATGCCGGCCTCGTCCCGGCCGATCGAGTGGTACAGCTCGCTGTAGGTGCCCTCCAGCCAGGTGTTCGCCACCAGCGCCGGGCCGCCGTGCCCCGGCCCGGTGACGAAGATGGCGCTCAGGTCACGGGCCACGATCACCCGGTTGAGGTGGGCGTAGAGCAGGTTCAGCCCCGGGCTGGTGCCCCAGTGGCCGAGCAGCCGCGGCTTGACGTGCTCCGGGCGCAGCGGCTCCCGCAGCAGCGGGTTGTCCAGCAGGTAGATCTGCCCGACGGTCAGGTAGTTGGCCGCCCGCCAGTACGCGTCCAGCCGGCGCAACTCGTCGTCGGTCAGCGGAGCATCCAGGTCCACAGCGGTGTCCATATGGTCTCAGCCTCTCGCGGGTGGGGGAGTTCTGCATCCGGAAGGGACGTGCGGTCCGGCGCTTTCGAGGGTGCCGGGCGGCCCGGGGCGGCGGGCAGGGCCATTGGTCCCGGTCGAACCGGACGGCAAGACCCGCCACCGTGCCGGCGTCCCGGCATCACGCCGTGGGCGTCTCGGCCAGGCCCCGCACCACCAGCACCGGCGCCGGCGAGTGGTACAGCAGGGACTGGCTGACCGCGCCGAGCAGTCCCCGCCACGGCTCGTCCCCGCGCGCCGCGACCACGGCCAGCTGCGCCGAGCGGGACTGGTCCAGCAGGACGGTGCCGGGATCGCCGTGGATGGTGTGGCACTCCGCGCCCACCGACGGGTACCGCCGACCGCAGTCGGCCACCGCCTCGGTGAGGTGGGCGGTGGCGTCCGCGTCGGGGCGGTCCGGCTCGATCACCCGGACCGCCAGCACCCGCGCGGACCGACGGGCCGCGCAGTCGAAGGCGAAGTCCAACGCGGTACGGGAGCTGGCCGAGCCGTCCAACCCGACCAGGACCGGCCCCGGCGGGGGCGGCTCCCGGCGGACCACCAGCACCGGGGACTCGGCCCGGGCGGCCACCTGGACCGCCGGCGCGTCGGCGGGTACGCAGTCCGGGCAGTGGGCCATCCCACCGTCGCCGAGGACGGTCAGGAAGGCCGACGCCGACCGGCGGATCAGCGCGTCAACGGCACCGCCCTCGACCAGGTCGCCGCTGACCGGGACCACCGGGGCCACCTCGTGGGCGATCCCGGTGGCCTCCTCGATGAGCAGTTCGGCCTCGGCGCGGGGGCCGATCGGGGAGGGCGACGCCAGGGCCGCCGCCCAGTTGAAGGCGTGCAGCAGGCGCAGGGGTCGGCCGTGCGCGGCGGCCTCCCGGGCGGCCAGCTGGACCACTGTCGGGTTCGCCGTCGCCGAGCCGAGCCCGGCCACCACCGCCGACGGCTGCGGTGCGGTCATCCGGCACCACCTTTCGGCGTCGCTGCCTTGCTGACGAGGGTAGTCGCGGCACCCACCCGACGGGGCCGGTTCGCCCGCCCCGGCGCCTACCGGTTTGAAACCTCCCTGTGGTCATCTTTACCCCGGTCGGCGTCGGGTCGCCGAACCGATGCGGGTGCTGCACACTGACGCCGTGACAGGTGCAGAGCACAGCCGCCCAGCGGTGGCCGGGAGCGGGCCGCGCTCGGCCGTGGTGGTCAACCCGGTGAAGGTCGACGATCTCGACGAGCTGCGGCAGACGGTCGACGCCGCGCTCACCACCGCCGGCTGGCCGGCCCCGAGGTGGTTCGAGACCACCCCGGAGGACCCCGGCCGGGGCCAGACCGAGCAGGCGGTACGCGACGGCGCCGAGGTCGTCTTCGCCTGCGGCGGCGACGGTACGGTGATGGCCTGCGTCAGTGGCCTGGTCGGCACCGACGCGGCGCTGGCCGTGCTGCCCCAGGGCACCGGCAACCTGCTCGCCGCCAACCTGGGCCTCTCCGTCGACGTCGCCGCCGCGCTGCAGGTGGCCGTCGAGCGGGGCCGCCGCCAGCTCGACGTCGGCGCGGTCGAGGACCACTACTTCGCGGTGATGGCCGGGATGGGTTTCGACGCCCAGATGCTCGCCGACACCTCCGAGACGACCAAGGCCCGCATCGGCTGGCCGGCGTACGTGATGGGGGCCGCCCGGCACCTGCGGGACCGGCCGATGCGGGTGACCGTACGCATCGACGACCGGCCGCCGATGCGCCGCCGGGCCCGCTCGGTGCTGATCGCCAACGTGGGCCGGCTCCAGGGCGGGGTACGTCTGCTCGCCGAGGCGGAGCCCGACGACGGCTGCCTAGACGTGGCCGTGCTCACCCCCCGCAACCTGCGGCACTGGGTCGCCCTGGGCTGGGCCGTGCTCCGCAGGCGGGACCGGATCCCCCGGCTGGAGGTGCACCGGGGCCGGCGCATCGAGGTCACCAGCAACCGGGAGCAGCCCCGGGAACTCGACGGCGACCTGATCACGCCCGGCCGGACGCTGCTGGCCGAGGTCCGGCCCGGCGCGCTCTGGCTCTGCGTGCCGCAGCCGGAGGAGGCACCCGACCTGACCGTGGACGCCGAGGGCGCCAGTGAGCGGGGTGAGGAACTGATCGAGGAGGCCCGCCGTGAGTAGCACCCGGCTGGTGCCGGAGACCCGGCTGATGGCCGACGAGCAGCTGTCGGCCGACGACGCCTGGCACGCGTTGCGCCGCCACGGCGGCTGGCGGCTGCTGCACGACGCCTTCGTCCGGTTCCGCTACGGCGACGGGTTCAGCCACGCCCGGGCCTTCGCCTTCCAGCTCTGCCTGGCCGTGGTGCCGTTCCTGATCGCGCTGACCGGGCTGATCACCGAACTCGGCGTACGGGAGGGCGGTGAGGTCGTCGCCGACACGGTGCTGGCGCTGACCCCCGGTGCCAGCGAGACGATGGTCAAGGAGCTGCTCGGCGAGGGTGAGCGCACCGAACGGATCGGCGAGTGGGCGCTGAGCCTGGGACTGTTGACCGGGCTGTTCGCGCTGACCAGCACGATGGCCCAGATCGAGCGGGGCGCCAACCGGATCTACGGGGTCGAGCGGGACCGCCCCGCGTTGTGGAAGTACCTGCGGGCCGCCGTGCTGGCCGTCGCCGCCGGTCTGCCGGCGCTCTTCGGCTTCCTGATCCTGGTCGCCGGCGGGCCGATGGGCGACTCGGTGCAGCGGCACTACCGCTGGGGTGCCGGCGTCGACGCCGGCTGGGACGTGGTCCGCTGGCCGGTCAGCCTCGGCCTGACCGTCGTGGCCGTCGCGGTGCTGTTCCGGCACGCTCCCCGACGCAAACAGCCCGGACTGTCCTGGCTGTTCTTCGGCGCCGGCATCGCCACCGTGCTCTGGTGGGTGGCCAGCCTGCTGCTGGCGGCGTACGTGGCGTTCGCCGAGGGTTTCGGGCAGACCTACGGCGCACTGACCGGGATGATGGCGTTGCTGCTCTGGGCCAACCTGACCGGCATCGCGCTCTTCGGCGGGCTGGCCTTCGCCGCCCAACTGGAGGCGCAGCGGATCGGGGTGCGGGACCCGGCCCAGCCGGACCTGTGGGAGCCCGAGGCGCGTCGGTCCAGTCTCGACGACACCGGGGAAATGACCTCGTTGTGACCTCCGAGTGCCCGGTTGCGTGTACCGCGACCGTGGATCGGGTAGAAGCGGCACGCCACAGCGAGAGGGAGGCTGCCGTGACCGGGGTCAAAGAGGTACTGCGACGACCACTGGGTCATTTCACCCAACGGAGCCTCGCCGGACTGGCGCTGCTGCTCGCCGCCGGGGTCGCGTTCGCGCTGCTGCTGGTGCTGGTCCGGGTGGAGTGGACCCCGCTGTACGACGTCGACCACGGCATCGCGGCCTGGCTCAACGACCAGATCGCACCGATCGGCCCGCTGGTCACGGTGCTCACCGCGATCACCGACCTGGGTGGCCGACCGGTGATCATGTGGCTGGTCAGCGTGGCCGTGGTGGGCCTGCTGATCCGCAAGCAGGGCCGGCTGGCGGTCTACGTGATCGTCACCGGGCTCGGCGCGCTGATCCTCGACCCCTCGCTGAAGACGCTCGTCGACCGGCTGCGCCCGGAGGTGGACGTGCCGATCGGCACGTACGCCGGGCAGAGCTTCCCCAGTGGGCACGCGCTGGGCTCGATGGTGGCCTACGGCGCGATCCTGCTGGTCTTCCTGCCCGCCATCGCACCCCGCTGGCGCAAGCTGGCGATCGCGCTGGTGGGCGTGGTGGTGTTCCTGATCGGCTTCACCCGGGTCGCTCTCGGCGTGCACTTCGTCTCCGACGTGCTCGGTGCCTGGCTGCTCGGCGCGGCCTGGCTGGGCATCACCGCGTACGCCTTCCGGTTGTGGCGGTTGGAGCGGGGCCGACCGGTGGCGGCGCTGACCGAGGGGTTGGAGCCGGAGGCCGCACACGAGGTGGCTCCCGCCCCGGACGAGGGCAAGCTGCTGCCGCACGCCCGCGCCGGCATCGCCGAACTGGTCGTCGGCTGGGTGCTGATCTTCGGCGTGCTCTACGGTTTCGGCACCTACGTCAGCTACCACGCCGACGGGACCTTCTTCGCCACCCTCGACACCGCCGTGCCGAACTGGTTCGACGAGCACCGCACCCCGTGGCGTGACGACTTCAGCTACTGGTGGAGCAAGGTCGGCGACACCCACGCGATCCTGCTGATCGGGGTGGTCTTCTGCCCGCTGGTGCTGGCCGTCTGGCGGCGCTGGCGACCGGTGCTCTTCGTGGCGCTGACCATGTTCGGCGAGCTGAGCCTCTTCCTCGCCTCGGCCGCCGCGGTGGACCGGCCCCGTCCGCCGATCGAGAACCTGGACGGGCCGATGCCCACCTCGTCCTTCCCGTCCGGCCACATCGCCGCGACCCTCTGCATCTGGGTGGCCGTCGCGGTCGTGATCTTCCCGCGTACCGACCGGTGGTGGCGGTGGGTGTTCGTGGCGCTGGCCGTGGTCATGCCGGTCGGGGTGGCGGTCTCCCGGATGTACCGGGGCATGCACCACCCGACCGACTTCATGGGCGCGATCATGCTCACCGCGCTCTGGATCGGGCTGCTCTACTGGGTGGTCCGCCCCAACGCCGACGTGTACGAGGGCAACCAGCCGAGCATCGAGTCCGAGGACGTGGACACCCTCGACGACGAGTTGGCCAAGGCGTCCCGGGCGGAGTGATCCCCGGTGCTGCGGGTGATGACCTGGAACATCCGGACCGGCGGGCGGGACGCCGATGGTGGCGACCGGCTGGCCCTGGTGCGCCGGGTCGTCACCACGCAGCGACCGGACCTGCTCGCGTTGCAGGAGCTGCGCGGCTTCGACCGGCCCGGTGTGCTGGCCCGGTTCGCCGCCGGGGTCGGGATGCGGCCGTACCTGGCCCGGAGCCGGTGGGGTCAGCCGGTGGCGGTGCTGGTCCGTCCGCCGCTGCGCATCCTGGCCGCCGCCGGGGTGCGCCGTCCGTTCCACCACGGCGCGCAGCGGGTCACCGTGGCCACCTCGGCTGGCCCGTTGACGCTGACCGGCACCCACCTCTGCCCGTTCTCGGGCACCCGACGGCTGATCGAGGCGGGCTGGCTGGCCACCACCGTCCGCCACGCCAGCGGCAGCGTGGTCGGTGCCGGGGGCGGGGCTGACGACGGGCCGTTGGTACTGGTGGCGGGGGACCTGAACACTCTGGAGCCGGGGGTCGACCACCGGGACCGGATCGCGCGGCTGCCGGCGGCGTACCGGCGGCGGCACCTGCGGCGCGACGGTCGGGTGGACACCCGGGCGGTCGGTCGGCTGCTCGCCGCCGGCCTGGTCGACCTCCAGCTCACGGCGGGCCGGCCGGGCGACGACGGGGCGACCGCGCCCACCCGGTACGGCGGCGGGGTCGAGTTCTCCGGCATGCGCCTGGACTACCTGCTCGCCACCACCGGGCTCGCCGCCGTGGCGCGGGACTGCCGGGTGGTGCGCGACGACGACACCGACCGGGCCTCGGACCACTGTCCGGTCCTGGTCGACCTGGCGATCGGGGCCACCTGAGCCCGGCCCGCCCGAGCGCGGGCCCCGCCTGAGCGGAGCCCGTCTTCGGGATCGGTGTCAGAGCCGGCGCAGCCGGGGGAGCAGTTCCTCCCGGGCCCAGTCCAGGAACATCGGCTGGGTCTCCCCGCCGACCTGGACGATCGCCACGTGGGTGAAACCGGCGTCGACGAACTGCCGGAACGCCTCGACGTGCCGCTCCACGTCCGGCCCGCAGGGGATGCCCTCGGCGACGTCGTCCTCCCGGACGAACTGGGTGGCGGCGGCGAACGAGTCGGGGCCGGGCAGGTCCGCGTTGACCTTCCAGCCCATGCCGAACCAGCGGAACTGGTCGTGCACGATCTTGCGGCACTCCGCCTCGTCGGGGCCGTAGCAGATGGCGACCTGGCCGAACCTCGGCTGGCCACTGCCACCGGCGTTGTCGTACAGCTCGATGATGTGCGGGTCGGGCTCGGTGGCGACGATGCCGTCGGCGTACTCGGCGGCCAGCGCGGCCGACGACGGCCCGGAGGCGGCGACGGCCATCGGCACCGGCGTGGCCGGCCGGTCGTAGAGGTAGGCGTCCGGCACGTCGAAGTGGTTGCCGGAGAAGGCGAGCGTCTCGCCGTTGAGTAGCGGCCGGATGATCTGCAGCGCCTCCTCGAACATCTCGTGCCGCTGCTGCACGTGCGGCCAGCCGCCGACCACGTGCTCGTTGAGGTTCTCCCCGGCGCCGAGCCCGAGGGTGAACCGGCCGTCGGAGAGCGCCCCGATGGTGCTGGCCTTCTGCGCCACCACCGCCGGGTGGTACCGCCGGATCGGGCAGGTGACGAAGGACATCAGCTCGGCCCGGTTGGTCGCGTGGGCGACCGCGCCCAGCACCGACCAGGCGTACGGGGAGTGGCCCTGCGAGTCCAGCCACGGGTAGTAGTGGTCGGAGATCACCAGCTGGTCGAAGCCGGCCGCCTCCGCCCGTACCGCGTAGTCGACCAGTTGTTTCGGGCCGGCCTGCTCGGACATCAGGGTGTAGCCGACGGTGACCATCGCGGATCTCTCCTTGCGCCGTTTCGCAGATGGGGAACGTCGATCGGATACCCCGCCGTGGGCCGGTCAATCCCACCGGCACCGTTCGTCCCGTCCGCCCCCGGCGCTTGACGTGACGGTCATCGATGGTTACTGTCGCAGCTTAACCGGTTCAGCCGGGTTGAGCGGGCATCCTGTGGTGGGGATGACGCACCTGTGGTGGCCCACGGCAACGTGGGCCACCACAGGTCTCGCCGGCTGCCAGGTGGGTGGAGCTGAACCGGTTGCCGCGCCACGACATCGCCGCACACCGATGCCGTGTCGCCGGGAGCCGAACGGCGGTTGTCGGGCTGCGACCGCCACCCCTGTCACCGCCGCACCCCCACCTGGGCACGGGGGCATCTCGATGCTGAGGAATGCCATGAAGAAACGACTCTCCACCGCCGGGGCGGCCCTGCTCGCGCTGGTGGTCGCCCTGCTCGCCTTCGGGCAGCCGGTCCACGCCGCCACCGGCTTCTACGTCGCCGACGGCAAGCTGTACGACGCCAACGGCACCGAGTTCATCGCCCGGGGCGTCAACCACGCCCACACCTGGTACCCGCAGCAGACCAGCTCGTTCGCCAACATCAAGGCGCTCGGGGCGAACAGCGTCCGGGTGGTGCTCTCCAGCGGTGACCGGTGGACCAAGAACGACACCGCCGACGTCACCAACGTCATCAACCTGTGCAAGGCCAACCGGCTGATCTGCATACTGGAGGTGCACGACACCACCGGCTACGGCGAGCAGAGCGGCGCGATCACCCTGGACCGGGCGGTCGACTACTGGCTGAGCATCAAGAGCGCGCTGGTCGGCCAGGAGCGCTACGTCCTGGTCAACATCGGCAACGAGCCGTACGGCAACCAGGGTTACGCCACCTGGGCCACCGACAGCGGCAACGCCATCAAGCGGCTGCGCGCCGGCGGACTGACCCACACCATCGTGGTGGACGCGCCGAACTGGGGCCAGGACTGGTCGTTCACCATGCGCGACAACGCCGCCTCGGTCTTCGCCGCCGACCCGCAGAAGAACACCGTCTTCTCCGTGCACATGTACGGCGTCTTCGACACCGCCGCCGAGATCAGCGACTACCTGGGCCGGTTCCGCACCGCCAAGCTGCCGATCATGGTGGGCGAGTTCGGCCACAACCACTCCGACGGCAACCCCGACGAGGACACCATCCTGTCGTACACCCGGGCCAACGGGATCGGCTGGCTGGGCTGGTCGTGGAGCGGCAACAGCGGTGGCGTCGAGTACCTCGACCTGGCCGTCAACTTCAACCCGAACAACCTCAGCAGCTGGGGTCAGCGGCTCTTCAACGGCGCGAACGGCATCAAGCAGACCGCCCGCGAGGCGACGGTCTTCACCGGCACCCCGCCCACCACGCCGCCGACGACCCCGCCCACCACGCCGCCCACCACCCCGCCGACGACTCCACCGACCAGCCCGCCGGTGGGCATCGGGTGCAGCGCGACGTACTCGGTGACCAACCAGTGGCAGGGCGGCTTCCAGGCCGACGTCAAGGTCACCGCCGGGGTGTCGGCGATCAGCGCCTGGACGGTCCGCTGGACCTACGCCGGCGGACAGACCGTCAGCCAGGCGTGGAACGCCGCCGTGACCAGCAGCGGTTCCACCGTGACCGCCACCAACGTGTCGTACAACGGCCGGCTGGCCGCCGGAGCGAGCACCAGCTTCGGATTCATCGGCACCGGTAGCGGCGCCGTACCCACGCTCAGCTGCACCGCCAGCTGACCGCACGCCCGGCGTAGGGCCGGTGGCCCGGGTCGACACGCACCCGGGCCACCGGCGTGGCCGCGATTGACGGCGGTCGGTGACGGTGCCAGGCTCTGCGCACATGGGAACGTGGCAGGGCGAGATCCACGGGACGTGGCAGGGTGACCGGGGCCACGGGACGTGGCAGGGCGACCGGGGCCACGGGACGTGGCAGGGCGACCGGATCGCCTTCGGGGCGGACTACAACCCGGAGCAGTGGCCCGAGCAGACCTGGGCCACCGACGTGGAGCTGATGCGCCGGGCCGGGGTCAACCTGGTCTCCGTCGGCATCTTCAGCTGGGCGCTGCTGGAGCCCACCCCCGGCCGGTACGAGTTCGGCTGGCTGGACCGGGTGCTGGCGCTGCTGCACGACGGCGGCATCGACGTGGACCTGGCCACCGCCACCGCCAGCCCGCCACCGTGGCTGGCCCACCGGCACCCCGGGACCCTGCCCCGCCGCGCCGACCAGACGGTCCTCTGGCCCGGTGCCCGGCAGGCGTACTGTCCCAGCTCACCGGTCTTCCGGCAGCACTCGCTGGCGCTGGTGGAGGCGGTCGCCACCCGCTACACCGACCATCCGGCGGTGGTGATGTGGCACGTCGGCAACGAGTTGGGTTGTCACAACGCGCACTGCTACTGCGACGTCAGCGCCGAGGCGTTCCGGGGCTGGCTGCGGGCCCGCTACGGCGACCTGGACTCGCTCAACGACGCCTGGGGCACCGCCTTCTGGAGCCAGCGGTACCACGACTGGGCCGAGATCAACCCGCCGCGTACCGCCCCGACCTTCGTCAACCCCACCCAGCAGCTGGACTTCGCCCGGTTCAGCTCCGACGAGCACCGGGCCCAGCTGCGCGCCGAACGCTCCGTGCTGGACCGCCTGGTCCGCCAGCCGGTCACCACCAACTTCATGATCGGTACCGGCAGCAAGTACCTCGACTACCACTCCTGGGCCGACGACGTGGACCTGGTCGCCAACGACCACTACCTGACCGCCGCCGACCCGGAGTCACACGTCGGGCTGGCGCTCGCCGCCGACCAGACCCGCGGCGTCGCCCGGGGCGCGCCGTGGCTGCTGATGGAACACTCCACGAGCGCGGTCAACTGGCAGCCGCGCAACCTGGCCAAGGCCCCCGGCCAGCTCCGCCGCAACAGCCTGGCGCACCTCGCCCGGGGCGCCGACGGGATCCTGTTCTTCCAGTGGCGGGCCTCGCTGGCCGGTGCGGAGAAGTTCCACTCGGCGATGCTGCCGCACGCCGGACCGGAGACCAAGGTCTTCCGCGAGGTCTGCCGGCTCGGTGCCGACCTGCGCGCGCTGGCCGAGGTACGCGGCAGCCGGGTCGACGCCGAGGTGGCGATCCTGTTCGACTGGGAGGCCTGGTGGGGTGCCGAACTCGACGCCCACCCGAGCGTCGACGTCGACTACGGCGACCGGCTGCGGGCCTGCTACGACGCGCTGTGGCGGGCCGGGGTCACCGCCGACGTGGTGCACCCGTCGACCGATCTCACCGGCTACCGGCTTGTCCTGGTACCCACCCTCTACCTGGTCCGCGACGCCGACGCCGAAGCCCTGCACCGGTACGTCGAGCGGGGCGGCACCACGCTGGTGACGTACTTCAGTGGGATCGTCGACGAGCACGACCACGTCCGACCCGGCGGCTACCCGGGGGCCTTCCGGGACCTGCTCGGGGTCCGCACCGAGGAGTTCTTCCCGCTGGCCGCCGGCGAACGGGTGAACCTCGACGACGGCGGCACGGCCGACGTCTGGACCGAACTGCTGCACCCGCTCGGCGCGGAGGTGCTCGCCGGCTACGCCGACGGACCGCTGCCCGGCGTACCGGCGATCACCCGCCACCAGCTAGGCGACGGTGCCGCCTGGTACGTCGGCACCCGCCTGGACCGCGCCGCCACCACCCGGCTGCTGACCCGCCTGCTCACCGACGCCGGGGTCCGCCCCGCCGCCGACGCCCCGCCCGGCGTGGAGGTGGTCCGCCGTCGCCGCGACGAACAGAGCTGGCTCTTCGTCGTCAACCACACCGACGAGGCAGCCACCCTCGCCGGCACCGGCACCGAACTGCTCACCGGGCACCCCTGCACCGGCGAGCTGACCGTCGCCCCGGGTGAAGTGGCGGTCCTGCGCGAACACCCCTGATGCGGCTCAGGCTCATGCCGTCGACGTTGATCGACTCGGTTGGGCTGATATGGCTGGGTCGAACGGCCGTGGACCCCGCCATATCAGCCCAACCGAGTCGATCACGCCTCGCCCCATCGATGGGGTCAGGTGGGGCGAGGGTCGGCGGCGCACGGGTCGAGGTGGTCTACCCGCAGCAGGCAGCGCTGCCGACCGGAGAGCGGCCGGTCGCAGTACACCCAGTGCTGCACGCTCTGGTCGTCCTCGGCGGAGACCGTGGCACCGGCCGCGTCTACACCCGGTGCTGCGGGCTCTGGTCGTCCTCGGCGGAGACCGTGGCACCGGCCGCGTCTACACCCGGTGCTGCGGGCTCTGGTCGTCCTCGGCGGAGACCGTGGCACGGCCGCGTCGACGCCCGGCACGGACCCCAACGACCGGGTCACCGTGTACGCCAGGCCGAGCGCCTCGGTCAGGTCCGCCACCGCCACCGGCAGGTGGATGACGTGGCGCACCGGCTGCGGGCGTGTGCTGGCGTTGATCGACTCGGTTGGGTTGTTATGGCTGGGTCGAATGGCATTGGACCCCACCATTTCAGCCCAACCGAGTCGATCAAGCCCCGCCCGGCCCGGTCCTGCGGCTGCCCCCCGGCCACCGCTAGCTGGTACCCGGGTGGGGTTCGGGATGTCGAGGTGCGGGTCGTCGGTCAAGGCGGTGATGGCGGCCCGGCCGGCGTCGCTGACGCCACCTGACCTCCCGCCCGGGGAGGTGCTCGCGTTGATCGACTCGGTTGGGCTGAAATGGCGGGGTCCGGGGCCCTCCGACACAGCCATTTCAGCCCAACCGAGTCGATCATGCCCCGGGCCGGGCCGGGCCGGGCCGTGCCGGGCCGCGCCCACCGCCCCCGCACCGCCGCGCCGGCCGGGTCGACGCGGGTCAGGTCGGTCAGCGGTACCAGGGTTGGGGTTGGGTGGGGTCGGCGGGGACGACGTCCAGGTGCGGGTCGTCGGTCAGGGCGGTGATGGCGGCCCGGTCGGCGCCGATGCCGGCCCAGTGCGGGTCGACGTCGCTGACGAAACACCAGCGGCGGTCGGTGGGCCAGACCAGGGCCGGTGGGGCGATCGTCCCGCCGTCGCCGAGGTCGTCCGCCCAGGTGTCGATCGCGGACAGCGGGCCGCGCAGCAACGCGTACCGGCGGTGGGGCAGCTCCACGAGCGGGCCGCGCCGTACCGTCGGTGGTAGCGCAATGTCGGAGTAGCCGTCCCAGACGCAGAAGTAGCACTCCTGCGGCGTGGCGGTGAACCGGGCGAGCAGGTGCAGCGCCCGGCGGGCCTGGTCGAGGTCGAAGGGGTGGTTGTCGGGCAGGTCGGCGTCGGCCTCGTCCTGCCCGGGTGCGGTGGGGTCGGGGATGAACCGGAGCCGCCCGTACGCCTCGAAGCCCGCCGGGCCGAAGGTGATCAACCGCATCGGGGACGCCGCGGAGCGGAGCAGCCAGTCAGCCGCCGTCAGGTCGGTGCAGTAGGTCGACCTCATCGGCACCTCCGTCGCTCGTCGGGCCGACGCTACCTGACGGGTGGGAGGCGACACATCGCTGTCCGTGAACCGGAGGCGGCGGCGTTCGTAATACCGCCACGGTAGGCCGCGGACCGGCTGCGGCCTCGCCCGACGGGAGACGTGATGACCCACTCGAAGAGCGGCAGCCAGCAGACCTACGACGGACCGAGCCACAACTACGGCAACTACGTTCAGCAGGAGGGCGAGGCCGCACCCCTCGGAGGCGACCCGTCCCAGACCCAACTGCCCTCGTATACGGCCAGCCAGCAGGACCTGCAGATGAGCACGCTCTACCAGCAGGCCTTCACCCGGCCGGCTCCGCAGACCCGGACCTCCGAGACCCGGGTACCGAACTACGACCACGTCGAGTTCGAGAAGAAGGAGCTGGAGCGCCGCACCACCGGAAACCTGCACTGGACGGACCCCCGCCGGCAGATCACCGTCGACGTGCCGAGCCGCACCCTGACGGACAGCCCGGCGCCGATGAGCGCGAGCAGTGATCAGAACCCGTACGCCAGCTACGCCGGCATGCGGGTGCCCACCGGCAGCGGCACCCCCACCACCGGTTCGTACGCCTCCGCCCGCAGCAGCGCCAACAGTTTCCACACGGCGTACTCCCACTACTCGGAGGCCTCCCTGCCGTCCCAGTCCTCCCGGGCCGCGCAGCCTCCGCAGAACCCGCAGGGCGGCAACCAGCAACGGCCGGCCGGCCGTCGGTAGCCGTCCGCCCCGCGCCGGAATCCGAGGCACACACTCGTTTCCGGCGCGCCGGGCGTGCTCACAGGCACTTCACAGGGGTTCCGGTTAGGGTGCTGCGGGTCAGCGACCAGCTCCACGATGGAGCCTGGCGTCCGTTCCACAGGAGTTTCGATGGTCTTCAAGAAGATGCTCAGCGCGTTCGGGGTGGGCGGTCCGAGTGTGGACACCGTCCTGACCAACCCGAACACCCGACCCGGGCTCAGCCTCGACGGCCACGTCAACCTGATCGGCGGGGACGCCGCCGCCGACATCGAGCACATCTCCCTCGGCCTGGTCACCCGGGTCGAGGTGGAGAGCGGCGACAGCGAGTACGCCGGCACCATGGAGTTCCACCGGATGCAGGTGAGCGGGCCGCTGCAGCTCGCCCCGAAGCAGCAGCTCAGCATCCCGTTCCGGATGCCGGTGCCGTGGGAGACCCCGATCACCGACGTGTACGGCCAGCGCCTGCACGGCATGACCATGGGGCTGCGTACCGAGCTGGCGATCGCCCGGGCCGTGGACAAGGGCGACCTCGACCAGGTCGCGGTGCATCCGATGCCGGTGCACGAGGGGATCCTCGGTGCCTTCCAGCAGCTCGGCTTCCGGTTCAAGAACGCCGACCTGGAGCGCGGTCACATCCGTGGGGTGAACCAGACGCTGCCGTTCTACCAGGAGATCGAGTTCTTTGCCGCACCGCAGTACGCGCAGAGCATCACCGAGGTCGAGCTGACCTTCGTGACCAACCCGCACGGCGTCGACGTGATCCTGGAGTGCGACAAGCGGGGCGGTTTCCTCAGCTCCGGGCACGACGTTTTCGGCCGGTACTCCGTCGGCCACGCCGACGCCGAGCGGACCAACTGGGTACAGCTGGTCGACGGCTGGCTGCGCGAGACCACCTCGCAGTACGGCAACCTGCGCGCCCAGGGCTTCGGCGCGCCCGGCGGTTACGGCGCACCCGGCTACGGCGCCCCGCAGGGGTACGGCGCCCCCCAGGGGTACGGTGCCCCGCAGGGGTACGGTGCCCCGCAGGGTTACGGCGCGCCGGGCTACGGTGCCCCGTCGCACGGGTACCCGATGCAGCCGTCGCGGGGCCGGGGCGGCGTCGGGATGGGTGGCGTGGTGGCCGGCGCGGCGCTCGGCGCGGTAGGTGGCATGGTCGCCGGCGAGATGATCAGCGACGCCTTCGAGGGCGACGACGACGGCGGCGACGAGGACTTCGGCGGCGACGAGGAGTAGCAACCAGTCGACGGTGACCGCCTCGACGGCGGTCCCGACGGCCCTCGGCACGACGGCGACCCCCCGGGCACGGTCCCCGGCGGTCGCGTGAACGACGGCGGTGGCCCCCGGGGAAGACTCCCCGGGGGCCACCGCTGCTCGGTGCCGACCTGGTGTGGTCAGTGCCGGGCCTTGCGCTCCCGACCGCTGCGGAAGTTGCTGCCGGCCTTGGCCAGACCCCGGCTACCCAGGTAACCGATGGTCAGCAGCGTGATGAAGAACCAGGCCTGCGGGGCGCGGAAGATGTCCACGCCGGCCGCGTTCTGGCCGACCAGCTGCGAGGCGACCAGTACGCCGACCACCGCCGCGACGTAGACCCAGAACTCCGTGGTCGCGAAGGCCTGCTTGGTCTCCGTACCCGGAGAGACCATCGGCTGGCGGTGACCATCGTGCATCGCCGGCATCTGATGGGTCTGGGTCTCCTGCATGGCACGGTTCTGCTGCCCCGTGTCCATCCGGTTCGGCGCGGTCTGCATGGACCGGTTCGACGGCCTCGTGGATGCAGCCTGTGTGCTCATCTTGTCCTCCTCAGGATGCGATGAGTCCTGCGATCCCTCGCCCCGCTGCCGCGTCCCTGCCACGGCACGGTTGACCTGCTCTGGCCAGGGCACCCGGCGTCTACCCGGTGCCCTGGCCGAGGTAACCCCGTAGCCGGGGCGAAAATCTGGCCGCGCCTCCGCTGACCTTCGTGCCGCCCGCTCATTGGACATTCGAAACGAAGGGGTCGTTACGGACGGTACGGTCCCGACGTCACTGGAACTGGGTGAAGAAGTTCCACGCCAGGGCGGGGACCCAGGTCCGGGGCCCGCTGTCGCCGGGGGCGCCGTCCTGCGGAGCCGCGATGTGGCCCCCGTCGAAGGCGGCCCACGCCACCGGGAAGCCGGAGCGGCAGCCCGAGTAGGTGGTGACGACGTGGGTCAGGCTGCCGGCTGCTGGCTCGCGCGGGCTCTGCGCGGTGCAGCCGTTGTTCCGGACGAACCGGTCGCGCATCGCGCGTCCGTTGGCGATCCCGTCGCTGATGCCGTGCACCCCCAGGTACGCCACGGCCTGGGTGCCGCCGCTGCATCCGCTGAGTTCACGCGGGGCGGACTGGACGACGACCGCCCGGAAGACGTCCGGCCGGGCGCAGGCGAGGGCGTAGCTCATCGCGCCGCCGTAGCTGAACCCGATGGAGAAGCGCTGGCGCGGGTTGACACAGAGGGCGGACTGGACCCGGTTGAGTACGTCGTCGATGAAGGTGACGTCCTCACCCCCGGTGTTGGCCCAACCGTTGCCGAGGCCCTGGGGCGCGACGAAGATCGTCGTGTTGTTGGCCAACCGCTGGAGCCCGTAGTAGGACCAGGTGTTGCGGTCCACGGTCTGCCCGGTGTCCACGTCCACCGCGGTGCCACCCAACCAGTGCAGACCGAAGACCAGCCGGTACGGGTTGTTCTGCTGGTAGTTGGCGGGGATCCGCAGGATGAAGTTCCGGCTCTTGCCGTTGCTGGTGATGGTGTGCGTACCACTGGCGATGCCGGGGGCCTTGCCGCACCCCGAGGTGCCGCTGCCCGGCGGCGGCGTGGTCGGCGGGGTTCCGCCGTCGACGCGGACGAGTTGCCACTGTTGGTTGGTGCCGCCCCAGTCGTCGTACTGGACGATGTTGCCGCCGTCGGCGGTGGAGGCGTTCTGTACCTCGATGGCCTTGTTGCTGTTGCGGTTGATCAGGCGGACGTGGCCGCCGTCGGAGTCGGCGAGGCGGAACTGCTGGTTGGTGCCGTTGCCGTCGGTCCACTGGACGATGCTGGCGCCGTTGGCGGTGGAGAAGTTGTAGACGTCGAGGACCTTGTTGGACAGTCGGGACTTGAGTCGGTAGTAGCCGCCGCCGGAGTCGACGAACTGCCACTGTTGTTGGTTGCCGTTGTTGCGGGTCCACTGGGTGATCCGCGCGCCGTCGTTGGTGGCGGAGTTGTAGACGTCCAGGGCCTTGCCGCTGTTGCGGTTGACCAGGACGTACCAGGCGTTGGTGTCGACCGTCGCGGCCGCGGCGGGCGAGGCCTGCACGACGGCGAGCCCGGTGGCCGCCAGCACCGCCGCGACCACCGCGGCCAGCGCCGGCCACCGGCGTCGTCGTGCCACGGAGGCGGGACGGGCCTCCTGCTTGGCTGTCATGGATCCACTCCTTCTGGTGGTACGGGGTGGTGGAGGTGCCGGCTCAGGCCTCAGGCCCGGGACCACTGCATGCTGGTCGCGGAGCCGCAGGTCCGCTGCTCCAGGGCAGCGCCCGCGGCGGTCGAGCCGCCGACCACGTTCAGGCACTTGTTGCTGTTGACGTTGACCAGGTTGTAGTAGTCACCGCCGGCCGACCGCCAGGTGAACACCTGGTTGAGACCGTTGTGGCAGGTGTACTGCACGACCTGCGCCCCGTCGGCGGTGGAACTGTTGAGGATGTCGACGCACTTGCTGCTGTTGACGCTCTGCAGCCGGACGTTGCCGTTGCCGGCGTCGAGGAAGCGCCACTGCTGCCAGGTCGCGCCGTTGCTGCTCCACTGCCCGATCACGGCCAGGTCCTGCAGGTTGGGCTGCTGGACGTCGATGACCTGGCCGCTGTTGCGGTTGGTGATCCGGTACGCCGTCGGGGTGGTGCCGCCGCCGGTGAACTGCCACCAGTCGACGTTGAACAGGAAACCCGATCCGCCGGTGAAGCGCAGGTACAGGTCCCGGGTTCCGGTTGCCCCGCTGACCGCGCAGGTGGTGTTGGTCCAGCTCTGCCAGCCGCCCGTACCGGCCACCCGGCAGGTGCCGACCAGCGGTCCGGTCGCGCTGTCCAGGCGCAGCTCCAGGTTGCCGCCGGAGGCGGCCGAGGCGACCCGGGCGGTGAAGGAACTCGCGCCGGTACCGAACGCGACCCCCCTGACCTTGATCCAGTCCCCGTTCTCCAGTGCCGAGACATTGACGCCGCCGCCGGTGGTGGCCTCGGTCTCGATGCCCGAGCCCCAGGCGATGGTCTCGGCCTCCTGCCGGACGTACGGGTTCAGGGTGCCGACCTGCGGCACACCGGCGGTGGTCATGTTCATCGAGGGGATCGTGCCGTCGCTGCGGTAGGTGAACTTCTCCACCGCCACCGAGCGGGTGAAGCCGCCGCCGCCGGGCAGCGCCCCGTTGTGGTAGAAGAAGTACGACCCGCCGTTGAAGTCGACGATGCCTGGGTGGTTGGTGAAGCTTGAGCCCTGCCGGGGCATGACCGTGCCGCGGTAGGTCCACGGGCCGGTGGGGCCGGGGGCGGTGGAGTAGGCGATGAACTCCCCGCAGCACTCGGCGGCGAAGATCATGTAGTAGGTGCCGTTACGTTTGTAGACCCACGGCCCCTCCTCGTACAGGGTGGGGCGGCTGGGGTTGCCGGTGCGGGTGCCGAAACCGGCGGTGGTCAGCGGGATCTGCGTCGCGGCACCGGAGAAGGAGATCATGTCCGCGTTCAGGCGCACGTACCAGAGGTTGGGGTTGCCCCAGTACAGGTAGGCCTGTCCGGTGTCGTCGATGAAGGCGTGCGGGTCGATCTCGCCGTTCTCCAGCAGCGGGCGCCCGATGGCGTCCCGGAACGGGCCGGTGGGGCTGCTCGACACGCCGACGCCGATGGCCATCCGGCCGGTGGCCCGGTTCTTCACCGGCACGTACCAGTAGAACTGGTTGTTGCGGGCCACGACGTGACCGGCCCAGGCGTCCGCGCTGGCCCAGCTGAAGGTGGCCACGTTCATCGGTACGCCGTGGTCGGTCCAGTTCACCATGTCCGCCGAGGAGAAGACCCGCCACTCCTTCATGGTGAAGTAGGTCGAGCCGTCCTCGTCCCGCCCGGTGTAGAGGTACACCCGACCGTTGTGCACAAGCGGGGCCGGGTCAGCGGTGTAGATGTGTTGCACGACCGGGTTGTCGGCCTTGGCGACGGTGGCCGGCACCACCGCCACGATCGCGCAGATGCCCATCAGCAGGGTGAGCAGCCCGCCGCCGATTCGGCGGCCACTCAGGGTTCGGTTCATGGATGTCGTTTCTCCCTCGTCCGTACCAGGGGGTGGGTGTCCGGGTGGTGCCGGCGGGGTGACCGAACCCCGCCGGCGACGACGGCTACGAGGTGAGACGGAAGGTCGCGTCCTGCCGGTCGTTGGCGCTGGACGACGAGCTGAGCGGGTCGATGCGCAGGACCTGGCCGGCGTGCCGCAGATACCGGTCCGGGAAGTTGTACGACCGCAGCGAGGTCCACGCGGAGTCGGCCAGCCCGGCGGTACGGTAGAACGTCGCGTCGGCGCGGAAGGTCGCGCTCCCGTCGTTCACACCGAGCTGCGCGACGTAACCGCTGTGCCGGATGAAGTAGCCGGGGCGGTTGACCGACTCGAAGGACACCGCCGCCGAGTCGGCGAGACCCGGCACCATCCGCCACAGCTGGTCCTGGTGCGGATCGAACGGGTAGGGGTCGATGCGCACCGCGTTGTTGGAGTGCCGCACGTAGTAGTCGGGCAGGTTGGACGACTTCAGCCGGACCCAGTTCGGCAGACCCCACCGGTTGACCGCGGCGTTGTACTCGGCTTCGGTGATGCCGACCACCGAACCGTGCTTGGAGTTGATCGGCGGGGTGTAGTCGCGCTGGTTCAGCACCGACCACGAGTTGGCACCCACATTGTTGGTGGTCCACATGTACATGTCGTTGTTGATCGGGCCGAACGAGTCGCCCCAGAGCCACCACCCGCCACCGTCGTTGCGCGGGACCAGGTGCGACCCCTCGATCGCGGTGCCCTGCCGCAGCCCGCTGGTGTAGGTGGTGAAGCTGTTCGGGGCGCCGGTGTTGGAGCGGGCACCGTAGATGTTGCCGTTCGCCAGGTTCTTGTAGTACATGTACGTCACCCCGCCACTGACCCGGATGTCGGCGTCGAGGATGGGAAAGCCGGGGCTGAAGTAGGTCTGCGGTGGACCCACGGTGCGGAAGTCGGACGTGTAGTTCACCAGGAACAGGTCCGTGGTGGTGTTGGCGGAGTAGACGATCCCGTACTGACCGCGGCTGGCGTCCCAGAAGACCGTCGGCGCCCAGGTGTGCACGCTGCTGCCGTACGTGTGCATCTGGATCCGCCGGTAACCGGTGAAGCTGGACAGGTCCACCGAGTCCCACACGTGCAGGTACTGGCTGGTCAGCCCGAAGTTGAGACCCTTGAGGTCGGTGGCGACGACCACGAAGGTGCCGTCCTGCTTGCGGTAGATGTACGGATCGCGCAGCCCCAACTGGCCGGCGGTCGGGGTGACGACCGGGTTGTTCTGGTTGAGCGGGCTCCAGTTCAGACCGTCCCGACTCACCGCGAGATGCAGACCGTAGTTGGCCGCCGACTGGTTCGGTGATTCGGTGAAGTAGGTCATCAGGTACGCCGTGTTCGTCGCGGCCAGGGCCGGGCCCTGGCTGAGCCCGAGGCCGGTCATGGTGAACGCGGTGGTGGCGAGCGTACTCAGGGTGAACTGCCGACGGGTCAGTCCCATGGTCGTGACCTTTCTGGCCGCAGGGCTGCGGCCGAGTTCGGGGACGGGTTGGGCGGGAGACTCTTTTCGGATCGGGGTCGGTAGAGTTTCATGCCGGTAAATGTGAACGCTAACATAGTCCACGGTCTACAGCCTCGGCAAGAGGTAAAAGCCGGCCAAGAACGAACCCCGCTGGCGGCGGTTGGCCGGTTCCTCGCCAGCGCGGCGACTCGGCCGGACGTATGGGCGCTCCGGACCGCCGCTCCGTGTGCTCGGGGCGCCCGCTCCGCATGCGCCAGACCGCCGTCCTCGTGCCCCAGGCCGCCGTCGTCGTGGTCCGCGTCGTGCTTTGGACCGCCGTCCGCGTTGCCCAGGTCGCCGTCCGCGTGCGCAGGCTGCCGTCCGCGTGCCGAGGCCGTCGTCCGCGTGCCGAGGCCGTCGTCCGCGTGCCGAGGCCGTCGTCCGCGTGCGCAGGCTGCCGTCCGCGTGCCGAGGCCGTCGTCCGCGTGCGCAGGCTGCCGTCCGCGTGCCGAGGCCGTCGTCCGCGTGCCCAGGCCGTCGTTCGGTGCCTCAGGCCGCCGTCCGGGTGCCCGGATCGCCGGCCGGGCAGACCGCGAACGTGCATGCTTGATCGCCGACGGTCCCGCCTGGGGCGAGGGATACTCGTTTCGCAGTCAGCGCGCCTGACCCTGGGTTACGGTGACGATCACCCGACCGACACGTCAGCGAGGTGATCGCGATGCGCGAGAACGACGCGGACCAGCCCCGGACCCGCCAGGCCGCGGAACGGCTGATCGGGGACGAGTACGGCGACGGGGCGCTCGACGAGGTCACCGAGCCGCCGACCGACGTACAGCGGGTGATTCAGGACGACGACCCCGACGACCCCGCCGACGTACCGGTCGACCCGCAGGTGTTGCGCGACGGCGGCCCGACCCGGGGCCAGGGCGCGGTCACCACCACCGGCGGCACCGCCGGCCCGGCCAGCGCCCGGCGGGTGGCCCGCCAGCCGGAACGGCATCCCGGCAAGGTCGCGCCGACCACCACCGGTGACGCCACCACCGGCGGCATGAGTACGCCCGCCGGCGGCTCGACCAGCGACCAGTCCTCGTCGGCCAGCCAGATCGGCGGCTTCACCGACGACTGATCCACCGGTCCCCGCGCTCGTCGCGTCCCGGCGTGCCTCGCCGCCTCCTACGCGCGCCGCCGTCGTCTCCTGCGTGCGGCCGTCGCCCCTGTGCGCCGTCGTCGTCCCTGCGCGCGTCGCCGTGCCCTGCGTCGCCGCCGTCGTCTCCTGTGCGCCGCCGTCGTCCCTGCGCGCCTTGCCGTCCCTGCGCGCGCCATCACCCCGTGCGTGCCGCGCCTCCCGTGCGGTGGTGTGAGAGGGGTACCCCGCTATACCGAATGCGTTAACAGGGGGCCCTTCCTTACACCTGGAGGGTGGTGAGGCGTTGGGTGGCTCGGGTGAGGGCGACGTAGAGGTCGCTGCGTCCCCGGGGTGACTCGGCGACGATGCCGTCGGGATCGACCACCAGCACCGAGTCGAACTCCAGCCCCTTGGCCTGGGCGACGGTCAGCACCACGACCCGGCTCTCCAGCTCCGGGCGGTCGCCGACGGCGGCCTCGGGCAGCTCCGCGACGAGCGCGGCACCCAGTTCGGTGAGCCGGCCGGCGGGCAGGATGATGCCGAGTCGTCCCTCGTCGAGGTCGGCCGCCGCCCGGGTGGCCGTGGCGACCAGTTCCGCGGCCAACCGGTCGGCGGAGACCCGACGGTCGACCGGTGGGTGGCCGCTCTGCCGAACCGAGCGGGGCGGGCTCAGGTCGGGGTCGATGTCGGCCAGCACCTCGGCCGCCTTCGCCATGATCTCGGCCGGGGTGCGGTAGCTGACGGTCAGCTCCTCCAGCCGCCACCGTTGCGCCACGTACGGCTCCAGCGCGTCGCCCCAGCTCGGCGTACCGGCCAGTGCCCCGGTCTGGGCCACGTCCCCGACGATGGTCATCGACCTGCTCGGGCAGCGGCGCATGAGTAGCCGCCAGGCCATCGGGGACAGTTCCTGGGCCTCGTCGACGATGACGTGCCCGAAGGCCCACTTCCGGTCGGCGGCGGCGCGTTGGGCGGTGGTGAGCCGGTCCTCCTCGGCCTGCCGGTCCAGCAGCCGGTCCGCGTCGATCAGGTCGGTGACGCCGAGGATCTCACCGCCGTCGTCCTCGTCCTCGACGTCGATCGAGCGGGAGCCCTGCCAGATCTCCAGCACCCCTTCGGCGTACTCGCGTTGCAGCACGCGCAGCCGTTCCACCCGGGCGGCGGCGGCCCGTTCGTCCTCGCCGAGCAGTTCGGCCGCCTCGTCGAGCAGCGGTACGTCGGCCGGGGTCCACCCACCGGGCTGCCGGTGCAGCAGGGCGCGTTCGTCCGCGGTGAGCTGGGGCGCGGCGGCGGCGATCCGGTCGGTGTCGGCGTACAGGTCGGCCAGCAGCCGCTGCGGGGTGAGCACCGGCCAGAGCCGATCCAGCGCCGCCTGTACCTCGGGCTCCTCCCGCAGCTCCCGACGGATCTCGGCGACGTCGGCCTCGGCGAGCAGGTTCTCCCCGCCCAGCGGGTCCGCGCCGATCCGTTCGGCCACCTGGGCGGCGAGCGCGTGGACGATCTCCAGGTCGAACAGCGGCCGGGCCAGGTTGTGCGGCCGGCCGGAGCGCCGCGCCCGGTCCCGGGCCTGCCGGCAGGTCTCCGGGTCGAGCCGGATCACCTCCCGCTCCACCTCGATCTCCAGCGGCTCGTCGGGCACCCACTGCCGGTCACGGACGGCGGCGGCGAGCACCTCGGTCATCACCGAGCGGCCCTTGACCGCCGCGGCCCGCGCGGACTCCGCCCGCCGCGCGCTGACTCCGGGAAAAAGGTCCCCCGGGGTACGCAGCAGCACGCCGGTCTCGGCCAGCGCCGGCAGGACCTGCGAGATGTAGCGCAGGAAGGTGGCGTTCGGGCCGACCAGCAACACGCCCCGGGTGGCCAGCTCCCGGCGGTGGGTGTAGAGCAGGTACGCCGCCCGGTGCAGTGCCACGGCGGTCTTGCCGGTGCCCGGACCGCCCTGCACCACCAGCACTCCGGGCAGGTCGGCGCGGATGACCCGGTCCTGTTCGGCCTGGATGGTCTCCACGATGTCGCGCATCCGGCCGGTCCGTCCGGCGTTCAACGCGGCCAGCAGGGAGGCCTCGCCGGTCAGCTCCTCGTGCCCGCCCGGCGTGGCGGTGGCGAGGTCGAGCACCTCGTCGTCGATCCCGGTGACCTTGCGCTGCCGGGTGCGCAGGTGCCGTCGACGCCGTACGCCCTGCGGGTTGGCGGCGGTGGCCAGGTAGAACGGGCGGGCGGCGGGGGCCCGCCAGTCCATCAGCAGCGGGTCGTAGTCGTCGCTGGTATCGAAGATCCCGATCCGGCCGATGTAGTGGCGGGCCGCGTCGTCGGTGTCCAACCGGCCGAACGCGAGGCCGTTCTCCACCGCGGAGAAGCGTTCGACCTGGTCGGCGTACATCCGGACCGAGCTGTCCCGCTGGGAGCGGTCCTGCTGGGTGCCGCCGGTGCTGCGCAGCGCCTCGGTGAGCCGCTCGGCGGCCTGCTCCCGCATCCGGTCCAGCCGGTCGTAGAGCATCGAGACGTACTCCTGCTCGGGGCCGATCTCGTCGGGCAGTTGCGGTTCACCGGGACCACCGGAGTGCCTTGACAAGCTGTCTCCTCGAAAGATAGAATCCCAGCAGGAGCGGCCACTGGTGCCGTTCCTTTTCGCGTTTCAGAGCTGATGCGTGTCTCTGAACTGAGAAACATACCGCGCCCCGCCGCACCGGACCAAGCTTTCCCACCCACCGCACCGACGGGCCAACTTTCCCGCTCGCCGCGCCCAGTCTCGTGGCCCCGGACACTCCGCAGGGCCGCTTCCACCGCGTCCCCGGACGCACCGCGCCCCGGTCTCCGGACGCACCGCCCCCGTCCCCGGACACACCGCGGCCCCGGACACGACGCAGCCCCGGACACGACGCAGCCCCGGACACACCGCGGCCCCGGACACGACGCAGCCCCGGACACACCGCGGGGCCGGACCAGCTCACGCCGGCCCGGCCCCCTGCTGCGATCTGGCTGCGATCGGCCCGCCACGACCTCGTACGAGGTCGGTCAGCCCTTGGCGACCTCGCACGACGAGGTCGGTCAGCCCTTGGCGACCTCGTCGTGCGAGGTCGGTCTAGCCCTTTGCCGCTTGGAAGAGGCGTTCCGGGGTCACCGCGCCGGCCAACATCCGGCCGTCGTCGGTGAACAGCACGTTTACCAGGTTCGTGCTGAACAGGCGGCCCTTGCCCCAGTCCCCGCTGACCTCGGGCAGCACACCGTCCAGGTTCGGCCCGGCCGTCGTACCCGGCTTCGCCTCGGCGTCACCGGCGGCCTTGTCCTTCTCGGTGCCGGTCTGGGTGATCACGACGGTGGTCCAGCCCTCGCCGACCGTACGCGTCTTGTCGTGCTCGGGCCGTTCGCCCGGAGCGACCGCGGCCTTCTCGGCATCCAGGTTCTCGGTGACCGTACCCGGCGGGGGGTTGAAGGTGAACTGGTCGGCGTCGGGCCGCTGGTAGTCGATCTGCGTGAAGGCCATCTCGAAGGCCGGGCGGTCGGCGGCGTCGGCGAACACCTCGAACCGTAGCGGCACGTACTCCTTGGCGTCGATGGCCACCCGTACCTGGTCGATCAGGGACGCCTCGTCCCGCGGACGCAGCACCAGCTCGTACGCGTCGCGCCCGGCGACGGTGGCCGAACGGCCGACGCTCACCTCGGTGCTCGGCTCGACGGCCTGCAACGCCAGCTTCGCCGCCTCCTGCGGGGTCGCCGGCAGGTCGGGCGCGCCCGCCGGCCTGCCCTCCGCCGAACCGCCGGCCGGCAGGGTGCGGTGGGTGGCGGTGTTGGTCCGGCTGTCCCAGGCCCACACGTCCCGACCGTTGCGGATCAGGTTCCGTTCGCCGAGGGTGTCGACCAGGGCGATCCGCTGCTTGTCCGGTCCGGAGTGCCAGACCCGCAGGGTGTGCGTACCGGTGAGCAGGGCGGTCAGGTCGTCGCCCCCGCCGAGCAGGCCGGCAGCCGGCGGCAGCCCCAGGTCGGAGCGCTGGACGACGGTGCCGGACAGCCCGTCCAGCCGGGCGGTCTGCAGATCGACCAGGAGCTGGGCGGCGCTGCGCGGCGGCAGGCTCGGCTCGGCGTCGGCGGCGAACGTGCCGACGGCGGCACCACCGCCGACCACGGTCACTGCGGCGGCCACCGGGACCAGCCAGCGAAGGACGGGACGGCTCTTCAACACGGACATGCGTGACACCTCCTGCGCCCATGGTGCGCCACGGTGGCTGTGAGCAGGCTGAGGATGACCATCTGTCCGCCCCGGCAGGTGGCACCCTTGAGGCTGTGCGGTTGCTGGTGGTGGAGGACGAGGCGCGGTTGGCCGCCGCCCTGCAGCGGGGCCTGCAGGCCGAGGGGTTCGCCGTCGACGTGGCGGCCACCGGGCCGGCCGGCCTCGACGCGGCCCGCCACGGTGGCTACGACGCGATGGTGCTGGACGTGATGCTGCCCGGCCTCTCCGGGTACGAGCTGGTCCGCCGGCTGCGCGCCGAGCAGGTCTGGCTGCCGGTGCTGATGCTCTCGGCCAAGGACGGCGAGTACGACCAGGCCGACGGGCTGGACTGCGGGGCCGACGACTACCTCACCAAACCCTTCTCGTACGTGGTGCTGCTGGCCAGGCTGCGAGCCCTGCTGCGCCGCGGCGCACCCGAACGCCCGACCGTGCTCAGCCTGGGTGACCTGCGCCTGGACCCGGCCCGCCGCCGGGTCACCAGGGCCGACGCCGAGGTGGCGCTGACCGCCCGCGAGTACGCCCTGCTGGACTATTTGATCCGCCGCCCCGGTCAGGTCGTCTCCAAGACCGAGCTGCTCGACCACGTCTGGGACGCCAGCCTGGAGACCGCCCCGAACGCGGTGGAGGTGTACGTCGGCTACCTGCGCCGCAAGATCGGCCGGGAACGCCTGGAGACCGTCCGCGGCGCCGGCTACCGCCTAACCACCCCATGACCCTGCAAGGAAGGGCCCCCTTTTATCGCTTCCGGTATAGGAAGGGTCCCTTCCTAACGCTCGGGCTGCGCGCCCGGCTGATGATCATCGGTGTGCTCGGGCTCACCGCGGGGTTGGCCGCCGGCGGGCTGATCCTCTTCGGCGCGCTCGGGTACACCCTGCAACGCTCCATCGACACGGAGGCGCTGCGTACCGCGGACACCATCGTTCGCCTCGCCGAGCAGGACGCCCTGCCCGACCCGCTGCCGGTCGCCGGGGGCCAGTCCCGGGTCCAGGTGATCGACGACCAGGGCCGGGTGCTCGCCGCCTCGATCGACGCCGACCGCCTCGTCCCGATGCTTCCGCGCGACCAGCTCAACCAGCGCGACCGGGGCGATGACCGGGGCGATGATCAGGGCGATGACCAGGGCGACCAGCGCGACCGGGGCGGGCAGCAGCGCACCTTCGTACCGGGGCAGCGGCTCGGCCTCGACGGACCGGTCCGGGTGGTGGCCGTACCGGCCGGCACGCCTACCGAGCCGCTCACCGTGCTGGTAGGCAAGTCGATGGCGGACGTGAGTCACAGCATGCGGGTGGTCCAGACCATGCTGCTGATCGCCTTTCCGCTGCTGGTCGCCGGGATCGCCGTGGTGGCCTGGCGGGTGCTCGGGGCCACCCTGCGTCCGGTGGAACAGCTGCGGCGCGGCGCGGCCGAGATCACCGGGGGCGCCAGCAGCGGCCGGCTGCCGGTACCGGCGTCGCGGGACGAGATCCACCGGCTGGCGGTCACCCTCAACGACATGCTCGACCGCCTCGCCGACGCCCGGGCCCGGCAACGGGCCTTCGTCGCCGACGCCGCGCACGAGCTCCGTAGCCCGCTGACCAACATGCGTACCGAGTTGGAGGTGGCGCAACGCCTGGCGGACCGGACCGACTGGCCGGCGGTGGCCGGCAACCTGCTGACCGACACCGAACGGCTCAGCCGGCTCGTCGACGACCTGCTGCTGCTGGCCCGCCTCGACGAGACCGGCCCGGCCGGCGGCCCCTTCCCGGCGGCCGGCGGCCCCTTCCCGGCGGCCGGGGGTGCAGGCCCGGTCGGTGGTTCCTTTCCGGCGGGCGGGAGTGCCGGCCCGGTCGGTGGTTCCTTGCCGGCGGCCGGGCGCACCGGCCCGGTCGGTGGTTCCTTTCCGGCGGGCGGGAGTGCCGGCCCGGTCGGTGCCAGCGCCGGCTGGGGACGCGGTGTGGCCGGACCGGTCGAGCTGGGCGCGCTGCTGACGGCCGTCGCCCGTCGCTACCCCACCCCACCGGTACGGGTCGCGCCGGTGCCCGAGCCGCTGTGGACCCTCGGCGACCCCGACGACCTGACCCGGATCCTGGCGAACCTGATCGACAACGCGGTCCGGCACGCGCACCGCGAGGTGGTGCTGGCCGCCGTACCCGCGGACAGCGTCGACGCCAACACCGGTCGGGCGGCCACCGTCGGGTCGGGGGCGTACCACCTGGTGACGGTGACCGACGACGGGCCGGGCATCCCGGAGGCGGACCGGGAACGGGTCTTCGACCGCTTCACCAGGCGTGACGACGCGCGGGCGCGGGATGCGGGTGGCGCCGGGCTGGGGCTGGCCATCGTCCGTGAACTGGTCCGCCGCAGCGGCGGCACGATCGAACTCACCACCGCCGGTCCCACCCGTGCGCCCGCCCCGGACGCCGCCGGTCCGGACGCCGCCGGTCCGGACGCCCCCGGTCCGGACGCCGCCGGTCCGGGGGTGGATGGTCCGGGGGCTGATGGTCCGGGCGGCGTGGGACCGGGGCTGCAGGTCCGACTGTTCGTGCCGGTGCTGCCCGATCCAGACCTCGATGGTTAGACCACCCGCCCACCCGAACACCCCGAGCCAGACCCCCCGTCGCCGCCAAAGCGCTCCCCGAGGTGAATCTTGGACACTTACCGTTCTATTTGGACGGTAAGTGTCCAAGATCTACACCGCATTCGGGTACGGAGAGAGTGAGGTGCCTCGGCTGCGGAGGAGGGTGGGAGCGGGGGGCGTGCAGACGTGAGGAGCGGTGCACGGTGGTTCGGGTTTGCGGTCAGGGCCCTGGGGCGGTCAACCGGGTCGGTGTCCGAGCGGTTGTCGGAGGGCTCCGATCCACACCAGGCGGAGCGGCCCACCCGAGCAGCCCCGTCCAGAAGATCTTGGAGGATTTCGGCCCCTCCGGGGGCTGTTCAGCCCCTCCGGGGGCACAATTCTTCCAAGATCTTTCAGTAGCTGCTCGGGTTGGTCCAGGTGCACCGACGGCGGGGCGGTCGTTGCGGGTCCGGCAGGGGTCAGCCGCGTTCGGTGCAGACCGGGCGGGACCGGCCGATCTTCTCGGTCGACCAGACGACGGCGACGGTGAAGCAGAAGTCGACGTCCCGGTCCAGACCGTAGACCGTGTACGTCTCCGTCCCCGCCGGTAGCTCGGTGAAGGCACGCGGATCCTGCCCGGTCGGGCCACCGGCGACCACCACCGGCCCCTCCGCGCCCGCCGGATAGCGCCACCGCAGCAGTACGTCGTTACGGTTGTCGCGCAGGACCACCGATCCGGGCGGGGTACCGGGGGTCGCCGCCGGTGCCGGGGGAGCGCTGGCGCTGAGGGAGGGGCCGGCGGGCACCGGCTGGTCGTCGCGGGAGTCGTCGACGCGGGACACCCCGGCGATCACCGCCGCCGCGCCGAGCAGCACGACGAGCACCCCCGCCACCACCACCGGTACCAGCCGGTTGGGTCGAGGCGGCGGCGGCCGGTGCACCACGACGGGGAGCAGCCGCGACGGTGGCTCCGGCTCCGGCTCGGGCGGCTGCCGCACCCGGCGTACCCCGGGGCTTTCCTCGCCGCTGCGGGCGAGCGCCATCACCGCCGGCGGCACCGGGCTCTCGGCCGGCGTGCCCCACTCGGACGGGGACGCCGGCCCGAACGGGGTGGCGCGCTGCCCGGCCGCGTCGATGGGCGCTGTCGCGTCGGCCGGCTGGGTCCGGTCGGCCGGCGGCCGGTCGAAGGGGTACGCCGCATCGGCGTGGTGGTCACCCTCCTCCGGGGGCCACCAGTCGGCGTCGGGGTCGTCGGCCGGGAGCCGGGGCGCGGGCACCGCCGACGGAGCCGAGGCCGTCGCGGCGGTGGCCGCGCTGTCCGGGTACGGTGCCGGCGTCCGTTCGGCCGCCGTCGGACCACCCGGCTCCGCCCGCCCCTCGTCGACGGATGGTTCCCGGGCCGCCGGCACGCTGACCCCGCCCGACACCGCTGGACCGCCCGACGTCGCTGGCCCACCCGACCATGCTGGCCCGCCCGACACCGCTGGACCGCCCGACGTCGCTGGCCCACCCGACCAGGCTGGACTGCCCGACGTCGCAGCTCCATGCGCCAGCGCTGGCCCGTCCGATGTCGCTGGCCCGTCCGACAACTCGGGTTCGCCTGACGTTGCCGGTCCGGTCACGGGCTCGGCTGAACTCATCGGCCCGGCTGATGTCGTCGGCCCGGCTGAGCTCGTGGGCTCGGCTGAAGTCGTGGGCTCGGTTGGGGTCGTCGGTTCGGCTGAGGTCGCGGGCTCGGCCGGGGTCGTGGGTTCGGCGTCGGGGCAGACGTGTTGCGGGTTGGCCACCGCCCTGGCCAGCTTTGCCACCTGCGCGGCGAGCGGATCGCCCGGGGGGAGGTGCTGACGGCAGAGCTCGTCGGCGTACGTCAGGTTCTCCTGAGCGTCGGTGAAGCGTCCACAGTCGCGCTGCATCGAACCGAGCCGGGCGAGCATCTTGATCCCGCTGGGATGGCCGTCGCCGTAGACCTCCCGGTGCAGCTCCCAGGCGTCCTGCAGGCGGTCCCGGGCCACCGTGCACTGGCCCCGGGCGTACTCCACGGTGGCCAGATCGGCGTGGGCGGCGAGCACCCGCAGCGACTCGGGGCCGTCGGTGGCGGTCAGTTCGATGATGACGTCGGCGTAGAGCCGGGCGGCCCGCGCATCGCTGCCCACCCGGTGCAGCACCGCGGCGAGGGTGGCCGCCGCGGAGATGGTCTGCGGATCGGAGCGTCCGTACAGGCGGGTGGCCACCGCGTACGCGAAGGCGGCCCAGCCCCGCGCGGAGTGCGGCTCACCGAGCGCGACCAGGACCCGCGCCTGCAGCCCGGCGGCCTCGGCCAGCTCGGGGGAGGCGTACGCCGGGCGGGGGTCGGCATCGGCCAACGCGTCGGCGAGCAGCCGTCGCGCACCGTGCAGGTCACCATCGGACACCATCTGGTGTGCGTGGACAGTCAGTTCAGCCAGCCCCGAAGACACGCCCCATCGTGCTCGCCCCGCGACAATATGTACAACCCCTGGCGCGGGTGTTTGGTCAGGAAACGCCCAGGTGATCCCGTAACGTCTCGCTGATCCGGCGCAACTGTTCCACCTGCTCGGGGCTGAGCGCGTCGAACAGATGGCGACGTACCCCCGCCACGTGGCCGGGGGCGGCGGCCTGGAGGGTCGCGAAACCGGAGTCGGTGAGCACCGCGAGCTGACCCCGACGGTCGGTCGGGCAGTCCTCGCGGCGGATCCAGCCGGCGGCCTCCAACCGCGCCGCCGCATGGGACAACCGGCTGCGCGACGAGGTGGTCAGGGTGGCCAGCTCGCTCATCCGCATCCGCCGCTGCGGGGCCTCGGAGAGCCGGACCAGGATCTCGTAGTACGCGTGCGGCATGCCGGCGTCGCGTTGCAGGTCCCGGTCGAGGGTCTCCATCAAGGCCCGGGAGGCGGCCACGTACGCCCGCCAGGTGCGTTGCTCCTCCGGATCCAGCCAACGGGTCATGGGTCACAGCATACCCAGGTCGTTGAACGCTCAACTAAATCGCGCTACGGTCGGGGTATGGGAATCCACCGCCTGAACCACGCCGTGCTCTACGTGAGCGATCTCCACCGCGGTGTCGCCTTCTACGCCGACGTGCTCGGCTTCCGGCCGGTCCCGATGACCCCGGACGGGTTCCGGGGCGCCGCCTTCCTCCAGGCCCCGGACAGCACCAACGACCACGACCTGGGACTGTTCGAGCTGGGCGCGGGTGCCGGCCGGTCGGCCGCCGGTCGCAGCACCGTCGGCCTGTACCACCTGGCCTGGGAGGTCGACACCCTCGACGAGCTGGCCGCGACCGCCGAGCGGCTCGCCGCCGCCGACGCCCTGGTCGGCACCTCCGACCACGGCACCACCAAGAGTCTGTACGGCCGGGACCCGGACGGGCTGGAGTTCGAGGTGGTCTGGCTGGTCCCCGCCGACCAGCTCGACGACACCGCGCTCGCCGCCCGCAAGCGGATCGGCCGGCTGGACCTGACCCGCGAACGCCAGCGGTACGGCGGGCAGACCCGGGGCGGGGTGGGCATCTCGGTCCCCGCCTGACCGGCCCACTGACCCGGCCCGCCGGTCCAGCCCGCTGGTTCAGCCCGCTGGTCCGGCCCGCCGGATTCTGGTCCGGTGGGCTGGACCGGTGGGTCCGGTGGTGCGGTGGGGGCGTCGGACCGTCGGTGCGGTAGAACGACAGCATGCCGACCGACACCGTTCTCTCCGGGCTGCTCAGCCGACAACTCGACGCCTGGTTGCCGGCCGCACTGCAGCGGTCCCGGCGGGCCACCCTCGCGCTGGCCTGCGGCGCGGGTGACGCCGGGACGCTGACCGGCGCGCTCAGCCAGATCAGCCGGTACGCCGACCGGTTGCGCGGCGCCCGACTGACCGTGCTGGTGCTCGCCGACACCGACACCAGTTCTGGCACCGGGTCTGGGGCCGGCACCAACACCGGTTCTGGCACCGGCACCGGCTCGGACTCGGGCACCGATGCTGGCACCGATCTGGCGGCCCGGCTCGGTGCGGTCGAGGCCAGCCTGCCGGCCGAGGTCGCCGTACACCTGGTCCCCGGCGATGTGACCCGGCTGCCGGTGGCGCTGAAGGCGGCCGGCGCGGCCGGTGCGCCGGTGTTCACCCTGGTCGTACCGCCCGGTCCCGCCGGCACCCCGGCATCGGTGGTGGTGGCCGCGGCAGCGACCGGACGCCCGGCCGAGTTGCTGCTTGTCGCGGACGCCTCGGTCCGCGCCGGGCTGGCGCAGCGGTTTCCGCTGGTCACCGAGGTGGAGTTGACGTCCGCCGAGGCGGGGCTGTCGTCGGCAGCGGCGGGGGTGAGTCGGGTGGTGGCCTTCGCCACCAGCTCCGACCGGGCCCTGGAGGCGTTCAAGACCGCGCTCTGGGCGGTCGGCGCGGAGCAGCCGCTACGCCTGCGTACCCTGCCGGCCCCGGCGGACCCGCGCGATCCGGTGCCGCTGACGGTCTCGACCGAGCCGGAGGTCGGGCCGCTGGGTCGGGAACTCCTGGCCGAGTTGGGTCGCTCCGGCCCGCGTACGGTCACCGAGCTGCGCCGGCACGCTCTCACCGGGACCGTCTACCGGGCCGCCGACGCGGTCCGGGCGTTGACCGAGCTGCTCGCCACCGGGGCGGTACGCCGTGACCCCGAGGCGGGCCGGCTCGGCGGCGACGTGGTCATCCACGCCGTCGGCGACGCGGCGGCCGGATCAACTGCTTGACCACCAGCGATATCCCGGTGGCGATGACCCCGATGCTGAAGACCATCTGCAGGCAGACCGCCACCCGGGCGAACTGGCCGTTGGCGTGCACGTCGCCGTAGCCGATCGTGGTCAGGGTGGCGAGCGCGAAGTAGAGCGCGTCGATCCGGGTCCGCAGGTTGACGAACTGGCCCGGCGCGCTGAGCGCGATGACGTAGTCGGCCAGCGCGAAGGCCAACAGGCCGGCGACCAGGGCCACCGCCAGGTGGATCAACGAGGAGAGCTGCTCCTCGTCGGCCTGCTGCCCGTCGGCGGGTTGACCGTCGGCCTTCTGGTCGGCTGAAGGGCCAGCGGCTGGTTGACCGTCGGCGGTGCGGTCGGCGGCTGGTTGACCGTCGGCTGGAGGGCCAGCGGCTGGAGGGCCGGCGGTGCGGTCGGCGGCGAGTTGCCGGGCGGCGGCCTGGTCGGCGGCGAGCTGTCGGCGGACCTGGCCGGTCACCAGCAGCACGACGATCACCACCATCAGTACCGTGGCCACGATCCGGAACGCGAGCCTGGCCCCGTTCGGGTCGGGCTGCACCGGCACCACGAAGTACGCCACCAGGAGCAGGAGACAGGAGAGGACCGCCTGCCGCTGCTGCCGCTCCCGGCCCATGCGGCAATTGTCGGCCCTGCCGTGCCTTGCTGTCCCTGAAACACCGGGCCGGGCCCGAGCAACGCCGGGCCGGAGCAACGCCGGGCCGGAGCAACGCCGGGCCGGAGCAACGCCGGGCCCGATCAAGGCGGGCCCGAGCGACGCCGGTACCGGGGCCGGGCGTGGAAACGGGGTGCCGGTGGGTACCGGCACCCCGTTCACCCGTCCGAGGTCAGGCCCGGGAGCGGGACTTGTCCTGCTTCCAGGACAGCGGCCCGGGAAGGTCGACGCGGTGCGCCTTGGCCCGCGAGTTCCAGGACCAGCGGCCGATCCTGATGCTCCACGAGGAGAAACCGTTCTCGGTGAAGTTCAGCACGAGCGGTCCGTACTTCTTGCGCTTTCGGAACATCAGGCCCATCGTGGGGCTCCCTTCGTGACCTTCCTGCCCTGCCGGCACGAAGAATGCCCGAAGCTCCGATTCGCGAAACCCGATGATTCGCGAAACCCGATGCCGAGGGTGGATCAGCGGGGCTCCCACGCGTCGGGGATCGCGGTCAGCTTCTTCACGTGGGCGGGGAGCCGGCCACTGAGCAGCTCGGCGAGGCTCACCTCGTCGACCACCCGGCGCACCGCGGCCCGGACCGCCACCCAGAAGCGGGGCAGGTTCTCCGCCGGACCCTCGTATCGGGTCTCCTCGGGACGCAGCCCGCGTACCCCGGCCAGGGGACCGTCCACGGCCCGCAGGATCGCCCCGACGGTGACCTCGGCGGGTGGTCGTACCAGGAGGTAGCCGCCCTCGACGCCGCGTTGGGCGCGGACGATCCCGGCCCGTCGCAGGTCGGCCAGGACCGCCTCCAGGAACTTGCGGGGCAGGTCCTGTTCGGCGGCGATCACCTGGGCGGAGAGCAGGTTGGGGTGGGCGGCGGCGAGGCTGAGCGCCGCTCGTACCGCGTAGTCACCGCGCGCGGAGATGTGCACCCCGCCATCATGCCCGGTCGGGCTCGCCGGTGCGTTCGGCGGGCGGTCGGGGCCGGACGATCCGGGCCGGTCCGCCCTCGGTGGCCGCCGAGCGGGCACCGAGGGCCGGTCGGAGCTGCTCGGCACCGGGCGTACGGCGCTCGCCGCCGGGCGCGCAGCGGTCCCGGACCGGTGTCCACCGCTCGTCCCGGGTGCCCGGCCGGCCCTCGACGCGTGCCCGTCGGTCTCCGTCGGCTGTCCCTCGACCCCCGTCGCCTGCCCCGCCGTCGCCTCCCCGGTCCCGGCTGCTTGCCCCTCGGTCTCGGCCGTCGGTCGCGAGGTCCCGGCTGCTTGCCCCTCGGTCTCGGCCGTCGGTCGCGAGGTCCCGGCTGCCGGCCGCGCGGTCCCGGTTACCTGGCCCGCGGTCCCGGCTGGTGGCGCCCCGGTCGCCGGCGGACGTCCACTGCTCCCGGGCGGCCCGGAACGCCCCCGGGCTGTGCCCGACCTCGCGGGTGAAGAAGCGGCCGAAGTTGGTCGGCTCGGGAAAACCCAGGTGCCGGCCGATCTCGGCGATCGGTTCGTCGGTGGCGGCGAGCAACCGGCTGGCCTGCAGGGCGACCCGCTCGTCGATCACCTGTTTCGCGCTGCGGCCGGTCACCGCCAGACAGGCCCGGGTCAGGGTACGCACCGAGCAGCCCAGCCGGGTCGCGTAGTCCTCGACCCGCCGGCTGTGGCGGTAGCCGCGTTCCAGCTCCCGGCACAACCGCTCGAAGGTGCCCTGTTCCCCGCCGGTGCTCGGCGGCTCGGGGGCGAGTAGGGCCAGCCGCAGCAGCAGCACCGCGAGCTGGTGCCGGAGCAACTCCTCGGCGGGCGAGCCACCGTCACGGCGCGGCCCACCGACGCGTGAATGGGGGCCACCGACGCGTGAATTCGGGCCACCGTCGCGTGACTGCGGGCCACCGGCGGGGTCGACGCGTCGCTGCCGGTCGGCCGGCGGGCGGCCGTACCGGCGCAGGTCGGCGGCGAGCCGGCGGATGCCCTCCCGGATCGCCGCGCCGTCGTCGCCGTCGAGCGGCCAGTACGCCGGGGTACGCCCGGCCGGTGCCGGCTGTCCGGCCGGGGCGCCGTCGCGCCACCGCACCACAAGCGCCTCGAAGGACGGCCCGGTGACGCAGCGCAACGCCTGCCCGGGGCCGACCCGCAGCAGGGTGCCGGGTCGACAGGTGACCGGACGGAAGTCCAGCTCCACGCTGCCGTGCCCGTCGGTGACCAGGACCAGCAGGTCGGCGTCGACCAGGGTGGGGCGACGCCAGTCCGGATGGGTGGCCAGGTCGTCGAGGGTGGGCGTGTCGATGCCCGCGGCGGTGGGCGCATCCTCCGGAGCCAGATCGGGCTGGCCCGGGGCGATGTCCGTAGCCGGAGAGGGCTGACCGGAGGTGACCATCAACTGCGACGGTAACCGGCCCTTGGGCAGGGCGCATCCCGACAGCGGGCCCGGTCCGGGCGGGGCTTGTCGGCGGATCGGCGGCCGGGTTACGTTGCGCAACGACAGGGCCGGGGCGGCAGGGCCCGGCCCGGCGGCGGCCCCACCGGTGACCGTCGCCGACTGGCGAGGGGACGAGCATGACGGAGCTGTTCTCGGTCGACGGCAAGACGGTCCTGGTGACCGGGGGTTCCCGGGGGATCGGCCTGATGATCGCCCAGGGGCTGGTCCGGGCCGGTGCGACCGTGCTGATCTCCTCGCGTAAGGCCGAGGTCTGCCAGCGGGTGGCCGAGGAGCTGTCCCGCGAGGGCAACTGCGTGGCGATCCCCGCCGACCTCAGCCGCGACGCCGGGGTCACGCAGCTCGCCGCCGCCGTACGGGAGCACACCGACCGGCTCGACGTACTTGTCAACAACGCCGGTGCGACCTGGGGCGCGGCCCTGGAGGAGTACCCGGAGAGCGCCTTCGACAAGCTCTGGGCGGTGAACGTCAAGGCCGTCTTCCGGCTCACCACCGCCCTGCTGCCCGTGCTGCGGGCCGCCGCCGCGGCCGACGCCCCGGCCCGGGTGATCAACATCGGCTCGGTGGACGGACTGCGGGTGCCCGAGATGGAGGTGTATGCCTACTCGGCGACAAAGGCCGCGGTGCACATGCTCACCCGCAGCCTGGCGCACCGGCTGGCCGGCGAGCAGATCACCGTCAACGCGATCGCGCCGGGGCCGTTCGAGTCGAAGATGATGGCCTTCGCCCTGGACGATCCGGGCAGCCGGGCCGCCATCGAGCAGCAGATCCCGTTGGGGCGCATCGGCCGCCCCGAGGACATGGTGGGCGCGACGATCTTTCTGGCCTCGCGCGCCGGGGCGTACCTGACGGGTGCGGTCATCCCGGTCGACGGCGGCCTGACCACGCACGGATGACCGGCGACGTGCCGCTGACGACGAGCCGGAGCCGCGCGGACTCGGCAGATCCGCGCGGCACCGAAGGCGTCGGTCAGCGCCCGGCGAGCAGCCGGGTCACCGCCGTGTCGACATCGAGGTGGTCGGCCTCGCGCCCGCGCGGGACCACCACGTACGTGCGGCGCAGGAAGCGCACCAGCACGCTGCGCGGCACCTCGAAGAGGGCGTTGCCGTCCGGTGACGACAGCGCCAACGCGACGAAGTCGCCGCGTGGGGTGGCCCACGGCCAGACCCGGACGTCGCCGATCCCGGCCGGATCGTCGAGGCCGGTGACCAGCAGTTCGCGGGCGAAGGACCAGCTCACCGCCTCGCCCCCGGCCGATTCGGCATGGAACAGGACATGGACCGCATACGGGTCAGCAGGGTCGTACCGCAGACTGGCGCGCACCGGCAGTGCCGTGGCGTCAGGTGCGACGAGCCTTAGTGACGTCTCGACCTCTACGGTCGTCGGTCGGATGACACTCATGAACGTTCTCCCCCCGGCACCGCTGCGGAACGTCCGTGTCCCGCTTTTCCCATACTCAGGTGCTATTCCTGGCTACGCTCCGCCATGCGCTGACTTCACCCAGTGGTGGGAAGTGGGTCGGAAACGCCGTTAGAATGTGAAAATTCTTGTACGATATCCGGTTCTGCCCAGAACGTGATCCCGCCCGGTGTCGGGGTTGGTTCAGACAACGACTTACTCCGGTAACGTCCAGGCGTCGGTTCCAGTGACGGGCCGGGGCACACTAGGGGGTGAAATGACCGCAAATCGATCCTCAGTGGATCCGCCGACACCGGCGAGATCGTCGCAGGCAGCGGCCGGTGCGGGGCGAAAACGAGGGGACGTCGTGCCGACCGATCAGCAGGGTTCCACCGGCGGCACGCGCCCCTCGGGCCGCCCCGCCGACGGCTCCCGTGGCCCCGGCCGCAAGCCCGCCGCCGCCTCCGCTGCTGCCTCCTCCCCGGCTGCGTCGTCGGGGCCTGGTGGGGCGGCCTCGGCCGCGCCTTCGGGGCCTGGTGGGGCGGCTTCGGCGCGGGACGCCCGGCGGGCCAACGGGTCCGCGCCGGACACGGTCCAGGCCGCGCCGCCGACCGGTCGCCTGCGCCACCTCCGCCGACGGGTACGCACCACGCTCGACCTGATCCGCGCCAACCCCACCGGCCGGATCACGCTCAAGATCACCATCGCGATCGTCGGTGCCCTCGTCGTCACCCTCGGCATCGTCATGATCCCGCTTCCCGGGCCGGGCTGGCTGGTGGTCATCGCCGGGCTGGGTATCTGGGCGGTGGAGTTCCACTGGGCCAAACGGCTACTCGGTTTCACCCGTCGGCACGTCCAGGGCTGGACCCGATGGGCGACCACCCGCCCGCTGCCCCTGCGCCTCGCCCTCGGCTCGATCGGCCTGCTCTTCGTCGCCACGGTCGCCTGGCTCTCGCTCAAGTACAGCCTCGGCATCGACGTGGTGGCCAGAGCCCTGCACTACATCGCGACGCACTGACCCCTGATTCGCGGCCGGGGCAGCCGATCGGGTACAGTCATGCGCGCTGAGGGCGATTAGCTCAGTGGGAGAGCGCTTCGTTCACACCGAAGAGGTCGCTGGTTCGATACCAGCATCGCCCACTCTCAGTTCCGCAGGTCAGAGGCCGCTTCCCGAGTACGGGAGGTGGCCTTTCTGCTGCTCGTACCGCAGCGGCGTTCACTCCCTCCGGAAGGCGGTGCACATGGCGGAGACGCTCAGGGTCGAGGAACTTCGTCAGGTGTGCGTGCTGTTGCTGGACGCCGTGCAGGAGCGGTTCGGCTCGGAGATCGATCTATCGATTCTCGATGTCGACCACTACTGGAACGTGGACCTACGTTCCGCCTTCAGCATCCAGGAAGATCCGGCGTCTGGAATCGACGTCGGGCAGAGCAGTGACGACGTGGCGGAGCTTCGTGCGTTGTTGCGTCGTCGGCCGGAGGACGAGCTGCTGCTCTGGCACGACCTGCAACATCTGGCCGGGATGCTGCGGTTGCTGGCCTATCTCGACCTACCGGCCGCCGAGGATCAAGAGTAGCCAGGGTTCTGGCGCGGCCGAGTTTCTCCTGGTGATGGTCGCTTCCGGGGCAGTGTGGGTGCCAATGATGCGGCCCGTGGTGAGTCGGGTGGAGCAGTGGCTGGTGGCTTGGTGGTCTACTTGGCCAGGCAGACCGCCAAGGCGTCAGTCACGTCCCCTTCGCAGGCGCCGATTCGGCGTACGTCGACTTGTTCGCCTCCGACGATCGACCAGCTGGGGCCGGCCGGGATGCGGCGGGGTAGCGAATATGAGCTGCCGGGCGCCGATGTACGGCGGCGTCGAGGTCAGCGACGGGAATCCCGGTCGGGCGGCCGACCAGGTTGTACCGGTCGTCGGGGTCGACACCGTCGAGGCGGAGCAGGACATGGAAGTACACAGCGCACCTCGGCGCTGGATCTCGACCGGCGGTTGGCGCGGAGAGCGTGAAGCCGGGACCGCCGGAAACGGTAGTGCCGAGAGTGGTTGAGCTTCGTTGGCCGGCAGTTCGCCGAGGCGCGGCGGCGTCGCTCCGGCGCACCGTTGGTGACGCATCCCCCGGCTTCGACGCGTCGGACTGCCCTGTCCTGGGACCCGTCAAGGCCGGCTTGACAGCGGAGACGGCAACTGTGATCCGCTATCAGAGCGGCCGGGGGAGGGGGCCGGGATGGTTCCACGCGCATCGTTGACTGCCTGCCGCTCATATCGTTCTAGATAGCCGCAGTCAACTATTCGCACCCTCTTTGGGTGCTTCTTTATTCGGGTAAAGCTGGCAACTCGGCTCTCAGTGCTTGCCTCGTACTCTAACCGGACCAATGCCGGCTTTGGTAAGTTGTTATCTAGTGCTCCCAAGTAGAAGTGGCTCAGGGTCAGCAGCGCGCTCTGTGAGGGGTGTACGACGTGGGGACCTCGCGCAATCCAACCGACCGCCGCCCAGTTCATGCCCCCCAGCGTTGCTGCCCAGTAACTCTGC
The DNA here is from genome assembly GCF_900091615.1 of Micromonospora yangpuensis. Taxonomy (NCBI): domain Bacteria; kingdom Bacillati; phylum Actinomycetota; class Actinomycetes; order Micromonosporales; family Micromonosporaceae; genus Micromonospora; species Micromonospora yangpuensis. The sequence continues at coordinate 2,257,252 of NZ_FMIA01000002.1, forward strand.
TCATAGAGGGCGACGATCGTGGTGTCCACGATCGGAAACTTCGAGTCGTTCACGATGTGAACCTCGGTAAGTCCGTCGTCGTCTGTTACCCAAACTCGAACTGCATCCCGGTCAGCACGTCGACGGCGTGAGACCTCGGCTAGGTATACCTGCAGGGCCACCAGAGCGGTCGCGAGGGTGCCGAGCGACGACAAAACGCCCCAGCCGGGCCAGGACCAAAACGATGCGGATAGCACGCGCACAACATAGTGGACGATGCCACTCGACCCGCTTCCAGGTCGAGGACCGACGTCTTTTGTTCAAGATTCGGCTGGGAGTGTGCTTCGTTGATCTTCAAGTGTCCGGTTAGCGACAGAAGCGAAGATCACTCGCGCCTCAGCGGCAGGTGGTGCATAGTGTCCCCGAACGCCGGAAATTTTGATCACCCTTAGTGGAGGACGTATGTCTGGATCGACGCCCAAATACCTTCGCCTGACCCTTGATGTTCAGTTGGGCGAGCGCAACCAGCACGCTAATCGAATCAACCAGGCAGCGGACGCCGCCATTGCGGCCGCGACCGAGGCTCTTGAAGAGAACCTCCTCGAAGGCAGCATCGTGAACGTCGAGCAAGGTGTCGAGTTCTCTTACCGTTGGATTGCGCGGACCTCATGGCTAGGTGGCACTGCGGCGAGCGAGGAAGATGAGCTGTAGCGATCGCCTGAGTGACTAGACGAGTGACCCTCGACGAAGGTTAGTGGGCGGGCGTGGGTGCCTTCCCGCCAAAACCGCGTCGGTCAGCGGACCCCTCAATTTCGATCACAGGCCGGCGTCTGGCCCTGCCGGACGGATTAAGAGCGACCGGCAGTAGGTGCTGCGGCTGGGTGTACGGGGCCCCGTGCCTGCTCGGACCGGACGATCCGCCGCCGGCTGCGGTCGTGGGCCGGGGCCGGTCTCGGCGAGCGACTCCACGAGCTTGCCCCCAGGTCGGCGATGTTCTCCGAGAGCGCTCAGTATTACCAGCGCCCTTCCAGGGTTCGGGGGATTCGTCAGCGGGTTCGGAGGTGTCGGGATGGTCGGTAGCGTTGGCTGCGACGGCGGTCGATGCGGTGGTGCGTCCCGCGCTACGTGAGGAGGTTCCGGGTGGATTCCTTGCCGGAGTTGACGTTCGGGCAGCGGTTGAAGGTCTACCGGGAGCGGTCCGGGAAGTCCCGTACGGTGCTGGGTGGGTTGGTGGGCCGCAGCGCCGAGTGGGTCAAGGCGGTGGAGACGGACCGGATTCTGCCGCCGCGTATCCACATGCTGGACCGGATCGCTCGTGCGCTGAAGATTGACGTGTCCGCCCTGGCGGCGGAGTTGGGGGAGCGGTCCGCTGTGGTCAACGGGCCGGAGCATCCGGCGCTGGTGTCGGTCCGGGCGGCCCTGAACCATGTCGCGCTTCCCGGTGACGCCCCGCCGGAGTCGTTGTCGGGTCTGCGGGAGCGGCTCGCGGTGGCGTGGGCGGCGCGTCACCAGGCGGCGGATCACCGTACGGTGCTGGGTGGGTTGTTGCCGGGGTTGTTGCGGGACGGGCAGCGGGCCGTGTTGGCGTACGAGGGTGACCAGCGACGGCGGGCGCAGGCCTTGTGGGCGGAGACGCTCGGGTTGGCGCAGATGTTCATCGCCTACCAGCCTGCCGCCGAGTTGCTGTGGCGGGTGACGGACCGGGCGATGGTGGCGGCGCAGGAGTCCGGTGATCCGGAGGCGATCGCCCGTGCGGGATGGTTCCTGTGCCAGGTGCATCGGGAGGCCGGCGACTGGGACACCGCGATGAGGGTGACGCTGGAGGTGCTGTCGGCGTTGGAGCCGCGCACGGCCGACGGGAGCACGAATCTGCTGGCGTTGTGGGGTGCGCTGAACTTCGAGGCCGCGTACACCGCTGCTCGCGCTGGTGAGGAAGGTCGTGCCTGGCGGTACTGGGACCGCGCCGACCAGGTGGCGCAGCGCCTGCCGGCGGACTTCTACCAGCCGCAGACGTCGTTCTCCCGGGTCATCATGGGTGCTCACGCGGTGACCGTGGCGGTGGAGTTGCAGAAGTCGGGCGAGGCGGTACGGCAGGCCCGGCGCCATGACGCGGCGGCGATTCCGTCGAGGCCGCGCCGGGCCCGTCATCTCATCGAGGTCGCCCGGGCGCACTACGGCAGGGACGACAAGGAGACTGCCGTGGCGGTGCTGCGGAAGGCGTACGAGTCGGCTCCGGAGACGATCCGCTTCAACGGCTACGCCCGGCAGATCACCGTGGACCTGCTCGACGGTCCACGTTCCACCCGGGATGACGCGCGTGACCTGGCGATGAGGGTCGGACTCGTCTCCTGAACCGGGGGTAGGAATCTGTCCTCTTCCGACTCGCCGTCGAACCTGGCCTCAAGTCGTGCGAGCTACAGGCCTGCTCGGGAGAAGCGACGTGCCGAGAGCGGTACGAAGATCACCAACAGCAGCCCGATCCACAGCAGGGTCGCGGTCACCGGGTGGGTCAGCGGCCACGCGGCGTCCGGCCCCGGAGCACCGGGATTGCCGAACAGGGACCGGATCGCCGTCGCCAGCGCGCTGAGCGGGTTCCACTCGCAGATCGCTCGTAGCCAGACCGGCATCCCGTCGGTGGGCACGAACGCGTTGGACACCATGGTGAGCGGCAGCGTCAAGGGTGCCAGGTTGGCCGCGGTGGACGCCGAACGGATCGCCAGTCCGAGGTAGGTGCCGACCCAGGCCAGCGTGTATCGGAACAGCAGGAGCAGGCCGATGGCGGCCAGCGTCTGCGTGACGCCGTGGTGCGGCCTCCAGCCGACGATCAGCCCGTAGGCCATCAGGACCACCAGTCCGTACGCACCGATGAGTCCCTCCGCGCCGCTCTGGCCGAGGGGTACGGCCACCCGACTGGTCGGTAGTGAGCGGAGCCGGTTCATCACGCCACGCGACTGGTCCATCGCGATGTCCACCATCGCTGAGGAGAGCGCGGTCCCGGTGCCCAGCACGAACATGCCCGGCATCATGTATTCGCGGTAGTTCGAGGAGCCCGGTACGCCGATGGCACTACCGAACACGAAGCCGAACAGCACGACGAACACGGTCGGCATCAGCATGATGGTGAGCAGGGTTCCGGGTTCGTGGCGCAACCGCAGGATGTTCCGCTGGGTCAGGACCCAGCCGTCGACCAGGACGCTCATGCTCCCACCACCTCCGCCGCGACCGGTTCGGGCGTGATGGACGTGCCGGTCAGCGAGAGAAAGACGTCATCGAGACTCGGCTCGCGGATCCCGACGTCGCGGATCACGGCACCGGAGGCGTCGAGTTCACGCACGATCTGTGGCAGGGTCGGCACCGGATCCGTCGCGGCGACGGCGATGTGCGTTCCGTCGGCCTTCGGGCGGTGGCCGGTGAGCCTTTCCAGCAACGCCATCACCGTCAGGAGTTGGTCCGTCGATTCCACCACGACGTCGATGTGGCTGCCGATCCGCGACTTGAGCTGAGCCGGGCTGCCTTCGGCGATGAGGCGGCCGTGGTCGATCACGCCGACGGCGGTGGCGAGCTGGTCCACCTCCTCCAGGTACTGACTGGTGAGCAGCACCGTGGTGCCGTCGGCGACCAGGTCGCGGACGGTGTCCCAGATTTCCATGCGACTCCGGACGTCGAGCCCTGTGGTCGGCTCGTCGAGGAAGAGCACGGCGGGTGCGCGCAGCAGGCTGGCGATCAGGTCCAGCCGGCGGCGCATACCGCCGGAATAGGTGCCGACCAGCCGATCGCCGGCGTGGGCGAGGCCGAACCGTTCCAGCAGTTCATCCGCCCGCTGCCGGGCTCCACGCTTCCCCAGCCGCGACAGGCGGCCGAAGATCCGCAGGTTCTCCCGGGCCGTCAGCTTGTCGTCGAGCGTGGCGTCCTGACCGGTCAGCCCGATGATCTTGCGAACCTCCTCCGGTTCCCGGGCCACGTCGAATCCGCCGACCGAGGCCTGCCCGCCGCTGGGGCGGGTCAGCGTGCTCAGGATGCGCACCGTGGTGCTCTTCCCCGCGCCGTTCGGGCCGAGCAGGCCATAGACCAGGTTCGGCGGGACGGCCAGGTCCAGGCCGGTCAGCGCTGCGACGTCCCCGTACTGCTTTCGTAGATTCCGGGTGTACATGATCGCTTCATTCATGATCAAACCCCCAACTGGGTACGGTGTACGCTAATGCAAGGTAGTCACTGGGTACGGTGTACGCAAGTGCTTCCCAGGTTCGAGTACTGGCTCGCGTACCCTGGTCGTCGTGTCGGAGCCCAAGCCCGTCGTCTGGATGCGCCCGGAGAAACCGCCGCGCGGTCCGACGCCGGCACACACCCGCGAAGAGATCGCTGCGGTGGCAATCACGATCGCGGACGCCGAAGGCCTCGAAGCCGCCTCGGCGCGAAACATCGCCCGGAACCTCGGCGCGGGGGCGATGACTCTCTACCGTTACCTGCCCACCAAGGAAGACCTCTGGGCGGTGATGATCGACGAGGCGAGCGTCTTCGAGCCTCAGGAGCCGACCGGTGATCTCCGCGCCGACCTGGCCGTCATCGCCCGCCGCAGGCGACAGAACTTCCTGCGACACCCCTGGCTGGCTCCGCTCCTCGCCACCCGCCCGATCCTCGGTCCCAACTACCTACGCGGCATGGAACGCGATCTCGCCGTGCTCGGTGGCGATGGTCTGAGTATCGACGACGCGATCGACGTGTTGCACCTGATCTACTCCTGGGTGAGCGGAGCCGTGCAGGCCGAGCTGACCGAAAAGGCGAACGTCGACCGGTCCGGCGTGGATCGGCACAGCTGGCGGATGCGCATGAAGCCCTATCTGGTGTCCCTGCTCGCGACCGGTGAGTTCCCCTATCTGAGCAGGATGACCGAGGCGGCCGAAATCGCTGACGCCGACGAACAGTTCGAGACCGGGCTGTCGATCATCCTTGAAGGAATCGACAGCCGATACTCCACTTCCTGACGCGGGTCACTCTGGCAGCCGTCAGTCACCGACAAGATTCTTGTCGGTGATCCGAATCATCCGGCGTTCAGCCCTGCCAGCGCTGCTGTTGTTGTTGCTCTGCGATGGCCAGGACCCGGGCGTGGAGAGGCGTGGTGGTGCTGATCTTCCACATCTGGAGGTAGACGAGTAGCTGGTTGATCACGGTGTCGAACTCGACCAGGACGCCGCTGTTCGCGATCAGGGCGTCGACGCCGACCAGGCGGTCGCGGGTGGCGGCGTCGATTTTGCCGAAGGAGTAATACCGTTCGGCGTAGACACCGACCGTTGCCTGTTCCTGGACGTACTGCAACTTGCTGGCAAAGAGCGAGCGCTGTGCGGCGGTGAGCTGCTTGTCGGCGGTGAGCAGGGCTCGTAGGTCCGCGATGGCGGCGACCCGGCAGGCGGCGAGCTCCTTGAGCTTGGGGCCGTTGCCGAGTAGCCCCGGGCTGCACAGCAGGAGCAGCGCGGTGTTGCCGTACGCCTCGCCGGCGTCGACGTGGGTCAGCTCGTGGACGAACGCGCCGAGTCGTTCCTGCTTGCCCATCGGCGGGAAGAGCGCGTTCTTCAGCGTGTACTTACGGGCTGCGGGTGGGGGCGTCAGTGTGGTGCCTGGGGTGAACACGTCGAAGATCGTGATGTCGGCGCGGTTCACCAGTTGTTCCAGGATGATGCGGGTGGTCACGTGGGTTCCCGGCTCGCTGGCGATGACGCTCAGCGCTAGCACGTCGGCGCGCACGGCCTCGTCCTTCTGCGCGCCGGTCATCCGGCCGACCAGCTGGTTCCCCTCGGCCGTGATCGCGGTCTTGATGCGGGCGGCGTCGTTGTCGTCCTCGTCGCGCATCCCCATCTGCGCGGCCTTGTCGTGGGCCTCCACCAGGTCGCCGATGGCGGCAACCTCCGCACCGGCTGCACGTCCGGCTGCTGCCACAGCGCCGGTGTATGCGTTGCGGGCCAGGACGACGTCGATCCTCAGGTCGTTGACGGCAGCCTGGTGAGTCGTGGAACCGGCGAGATAGGTGTCGATTTTGGTAAGGAGCGAATTCGTCACGGCGAGGCGGGCGGCGAACTGGGCGGCATCGACGGCGTAGTAGGCGCGCAGCGCGTTCTCGACCGCGACGATCTCGTCGCTACGGCTAAGTCCTTTGGTACGGGCGGCGAATGCTTCGGTGGTCATCATGTGACATCCCCTGTCTGCTCCGGCCTCCCAGGAAATCGCCTGCCGTCGCGGCGTGTGCGATTGCGACGGATGGCCGACAGGGGGTCCGCCCGTTCAGCCCGCCGTCCGCACAATGATCGGCCACCACCGTCACACCTTTATGGACGGTCACCCGACCGGTTCACGGGTCGGTGGGCCTGAGCGCCTTATGGCGCGTACCGTGGGGTACACGATGTACCCAACCCCGGGCGAGGTGCCGTCATGACCGCCGAGCAACCCACCACACCAGGCCAGCGCGTCGAGCGACTCCGCCGAGCAGCCGGGCTCTCCCGCGAGCGCCTCGCCGGACTGAGTTCGCTCAGCCCGACCACCGTGAAGTTCATCGAGAACGGCCGGAGGGGCTTGACCCTCCGTGCGGCGCAGCAGTTGGCCCCGCACCTCGGCGTCCGGGACCTCGGTGAGCTGTTCGGTCCCACCGTCGCGCTGTCGCTCGACGTCCGGCCCAGCCACCCCGCCGTTGACGATGTGCGTCGGGCCCTGACCGCCTGGCACATCAAAATCGACGGTGACCCGGAGAGCCCCGCCTACCTGGGCGGTGCCATCGACGCCGCCTGGCAGACGTGGCACACCTCCCGGCACCAGCGCACCGAGGCCGGCCTGGTCCTGCCCGGCCTGCTCGACTCCACCCAGCGCGCCGCGCGGCTGCACGAGGGCGACGACCGGCGGACCAGCCTCGCCCTGCTTGCCCAGGCGTACCACCTTGCCCAGGCGTACCTGGCCTGGCACGGCGACCGCGAAATGGTGTGGCTCACTGTGGACCGGGGCCTGTCCGCCGCGCTGGACTCCGACGACCCGCTGGCCATCGCCCAGTCCATCTGGTACGCCGCGCACCTGCTGCGCTCCGTCGGGCGCGCCGACGAGGCAGTGGAACGGCTGCGGGAAGCACGCGGCCTCGTCGAGCCGCGAGTCGCCGACGGCGGGCCCGAGTGGGCGGAGATGCTCGCCGACCTGCATCTGTGCTCGGCGCTGACCCGTGCCCGGTCTGGTGACCAGGGTGCCTGGTCGGATTGGGATGCCGCGCGACGAGTCGTCGAGCGGGCGCTGCCAGAGGGCTACGTCGGACGGCGTACCCGCGTCTCCCGGCCGCTCGTCGACGTCTACGCGGTGATGTGCGCCGTCGACCTCGGCGACCCCGACGAAGCCCAACGCCGGGCTCACGCCTTGGACCCGGCGTCGATTCCGTCGACGGAGCGGCGTGGCCGTCACTTCGTGGAACTGGCGCGGTCGGCGGATCTGGAGGGTGCCCGGGAGGCGACACTGCATCTGCTCGCGCGGGCTGAGGCGACATCGCCGGAGACGGTCCGGTACTCGCCGCCGGCACGGGACATCGCGGCGCGGCTGGCACGGGAGGCGCCAGCGGCGATCCGGGCTGAGGCAGTCGAGCTGTCTCGGCGAATCGGTGCTTCCGAGCTGTAGGTACGCCCTGTTACCGGGTACGTGGTGTACCCCCATCGCCCGGTACTGCTGCTTAGCGTGATCGCACGGTAGCGGCAGGGAGTCGCCGACGTGCGGCGAGTTGCTCTCCCTGCCCACCAGGCGGCGGCGGAGGTCCTTCCAGCCCCGATCCTCCGTGCGGGGCACGAACTCCGCCGCCGCCTCCCACCGAGCGAGGGAGACGGCCGTGACGGTCCGGTCCGAGTTGTGCACCGAGGTACGCGCGTTCATCCGCTGGGTGCTGCGGCGGCCCGAGCCGCCCCCACCGCCGGGCACCGGCCAGGCCATCCAGGCCGCCGAGCAGGCCGCCGCCCGGGGGCGGATCCTGGCTCAGGCCGAGGCCGAGCGGACGCCGCTCGACGACACCACCCAGGTCGGCCCGGTGCCCCGGGGCGGTGAATCCCGGTGAGCGTCGACGAGCCGACCGATCCGCTCTCGATAGCCGTGGTTGCCCGTCGGGTCCTGGCCGAGCACGAGGCTGGTCACCCCTGTTGGCGGTGCACCGTCGACACGGTCGCCACCTGCCGCGAGGTGGACTGGTGGCGGGCTCAACTCGCCAGGGTGGCGTCGTGACCAACGATCTGCCGGTCGGTCGGCGGGTGGCGTACTGGCGGGCGCGGCGCAACATGTCACAGCAGGTGTTCGCCGACCGGCTCGGTAAGTCGAAGTCGTGGGTGGACAAGGTCGAACGTGGGGTACGCCGCCTCGACAAGTGGTCGGTCCTCCAGGAGGTCGCCGACACCCTCGGCGTGACGGCGGACGTCCTCGTCGACGACACCAACCCACCCGCACCCACCCCACCCACCAGCCGCAGCCCGGACGTCGAGGTCGACACCGTCCGGGCCGCACTCACCCGCCACCCGGGGATCCTGCGGCCACCCGCCGATCACGTGCCGGTTGACCCGTACAAGTATCGGGCGCGGATCGTGCACGCCGACGCCATGTACCAGCACGCCCAGTACCCGGCACTGCTCCGACTGCTGCCTGGTCTGCTCGATGACGGCCATGATCTGGCCGCTCCCGCACGGCCAGGGTTGCAGGTGCGCACGTACCGGCTCACCGCTTCGGTGCTGGTCAAGCTGGGCGCCCACGAGTTGGCCTGGCTGGCCGCCGACCGGGGCCTGTCCGTAGCCACCACCACCGACGAACCACTCCTGGAAGCAGCAGCGGCCCTGCCCCTCGGCACCGCACTACGGGTCGCCGGCCGGCACCGGGCCGCGTTCGAAACGACGATCACCGCCGCCCACCAGATCGCCCCGTTAACCCCTGATGCGGGTACGCCATCCGAACGGTCAGCCTGCGCGGCGCTGCTCGTCCAGGCCGCGCTTGCCGCCGCCGAACACGACGACCCACCGACAGTGATCGAGCTGCTCGACGGGGCGGCGACGCTGACCGGGCCGGACACTCCGGAGCGGGCCGCAGTGGACGCCGCCCGGATCACCGCGACGACCACGCTGGGCGATCACCGTACCGCCGTCGAGCTGCACGCCGCGCTGGCCGTACGGGATCGATGGTGGAGTTTGCCCGTCGAGCACCGGGCGGCGTACCTGATCGACATGGCACCGGCACACCTGTCCACCGGCGATCCGACGGCGGCGGGGCGGGCACTGCTGGACGCCGACCGACTCGCACCCGCCGAGGTACGGGTACGCCCGGCCGGGCGAGCGGTCCTGGCCGAGGTCCTGACCGGGTCGCCCCGGCCGAGCCCACACCTGCTGGCCGTGGCGCAGGCCGCCGGCATGCGGGGTGCGTGGTGAGGGTGCCGGCCGGTACGCGGCTGTCGCTCGCCGCCGGTGACTGGGCGTCGCACCTGGGGCTGCCCGGGACCGTGCCGTTGGAGGTGCGGACGGTGGCCGTGGCGATCGCGTCTGCCGGCGACGCACCGGTGGGAACGATGTGGGTACGCGGCCACCTACTGGAATGCGCCGGCCCGGCGGCGTGCGCCCGATCATGGTGCCTGCGCGTCGCCGTCCGCGTCGAGCGGCTCTACGACGCGGTGGCCGACCGTACGTGATCAGGGGTTTCGTGGGTTGGTGGGGGCTGGCCTGATGTCGTAGTCGGCGAGCCAGGAGAGCAGGTCGTCGCGGTGGGCGTGGACGAGTGAGCCGCCGGTGAAGCGGATGTCGTCGGTGACCTCTGCGACGACCTGCGGGGGTGGGAGGAAGGTGCGCGCCGCCTCGTCGGTGGTGAACTCGGCCTCAGCCAGGATCAGACCGTGCAACGGCGGGTCGAAGACGTCGATGCCCAGCGGTGGGACGCTCAGGCGGGTCTTGGACAGCGTTGCGGCGGGCAGGCCGGCGAGCAGGTCGTACTCGGCGGGGGACAGGTAGATGTTCGTGATCAGTCCCTGGAGGTGGCCTGTCCGCTGGGCGGGCACCTTCTGGGTGAGCTTGAACTCGCAGGCTCCGCCGGGGAGGCTTTCCGCGCGTCTCAGGCGCAGCCGCGTGCCCGCCAGGTACCGGTCGGTGATGCGGCGGCTGACGGTAACCGCAGCCGGCAGCGGCGGTCTGGCCAGCAGGAACCGCCTCTCCCGCTCGACCCGCGCGTACTTCCCATCGCGGACGGGCTCGTCCGGCATCGAGTTCTTCTGCGGCGTCATGCCGCTGCCACCGTGGGCCGCTCAACCATACGGAGATCTCATCACTGTCGAGGATGGCGTGCAGAGATCGGACGCTGTCGAGGAGGTGACCTGTACGGCGGAGACGGTGCGCGACACGATGTCGGGATGAAATTTCGGCAACGGCCTCGGTGGTACGGCGACTGCCCCGAGTGCGGGCACGACTGGCGAGAGCACGAGCCGCCGGAGCCGTGCAGCGAGTGCCGGTACGAGATCGACCACGGAGAGTCGGGCGCTCGCGCCATGGCCTGCACCGCCGTGGCCCCGCCGCTAGCGGGCACCTCGGTAGTAACCGGTTCTGCTCCACCCAGGTGCCGGTGACCACGGCACCGTCCACGATCAGGTCCAGGGACAGCGACGATGCCGCCGAGCCGTGATCGTTAGACCGGGTACGGCCGTCCGCAGACTTCAACCTGTCAGAGGTGGACCGCCTCAGTTGTGGCTGAACCGCTGCCGATGCCGCTCGCGGGGAGCCGCCGGTGGCAGGGTCGCAGAGGAAGCCGGCTGGTATCCGAGGCCAGCGACGCCACCCTGCCAGGGCAAGGGTTGCTGACCCGACGGTGCCGGTGGGACGCCGAGTTGAGCGATGGCGGCCACCGACTGATTCGGTGTCGCACCGACTGCGGAGGACTGGGCGACATCGACCGGCGGCACCTCGGCGATCGCCGCCGTCGCACCCGAACTGGTTCTCACGATCCGATGGGAGCCTGGCCTGAGATTGTTCCACCCCTCAAATTCTCGCAGGTCCTTCGCGGTGACTTGGCTGGGTTTGTGATATTTCTTCCCTGAACTGTGCAGCCAGTCGCTGACCACGTGCTGGGTGACGGGAGTGCCGGGAACACTGTAACCGCCTTGAACAATCCGCAAATTCTGCATGAAGGCTGAATATTCATCCCCCAACAGTGGCAATTGAGTGATCCCCGCGACGCCCCCTCCGGACCTGACGAACTCGTAGATCGGGAGCAGCCGATGACTCGACACGAAAGCCGCCAGGTGTTCGTTGCGCAGCCGGCGCGGCTTGCACGCCGGCTGCCCGGATTCATCGAGCCACTGGCTGACGATTTCCGGGGTGGGTGCGATCTCGGGGACCGCGTGTCCGCCACCTTGCTCCGGACTACTCAGCCCTCGCAGAAACTGATAGTATTCCGCCCGAGGATCCGGCGTCTCCTCGACGCCCACCGTATCACCGCGCCCATTTCGTAAAAACCGATATTTCCCTTCCCGCACCCCAACGGATTCTTCGTACTCTCGGAGTTTCTTGTTGGTGAGCCGATAGGGCAGATGTCGTTTCCCATCGATCAGGGACAAATGCTGACTGATCGACTGGAGCGTAGGCAGGGGATCCCGCGCCGGAGCACCGGCGGCAGGGGTCAGGTCAGCTGGTGTGCCAGCCCTGGAGAATCCCAAATCGGGAAACCAACTTGACGCCGGCGTACTCAGGTCCAGCGCGTCCAGATCGTCATACGAGAAGTCGGGTGAATTCAGGTAACCCTGATCAGCCATCCTGATGCACTCCTGTGGGGGCCGCTGACGCCGGACCACCTCTCAACGGAGCATCTCCCCTGGCCGTTCAAAGCTACCGAGAGGTAATGTCGTTCCGTCGCAGTTGCCGTGCTCAGGGACCCTCGCAGCTACTCGGCGGCTAACCTCGGCCCTTCGTCAAGGGCTGTCCCAAAGAAGGTTTAGTTCGCCGGGCTCGGTGAAGGTGTGAGCCAGGCGAGGGGTCGCAGCAAGAACAACTCTGGTCCATGGATCGACCAGCCCCACCGTTGCTCGGCGCGGCAACCCGAGCGCGGAGACCTAGACCGGCAGCCGGACCGGAGTACGCAGACGCGCTCCCCTACGCTTGGTGCTGATAGCGTCGCTGAGGTGACGTCCACCCTCGACACGCTGCCGAACATCGGCGCACCGGCGACCCGGGCCCTGCACGCCGCCGGCTACCGTACGCTGCGTGATCTCGCCGGGGTGCCGCGCGCCGAGCTGGCCGCGCTGCACGGCATGGGTCCGAAGGCGCTCGGCATCATCCAAACTGCCCTGGAGCAGCACGACCTGAGCCTGGGCTAGGCACCGGACTGCCGGCGACCGGCACCGGCCTCGGCCGGCCGAGGCCGGAGCGGTCCGGACTCAGGCGGGCTGGTCCGAATCAGGCAGCGGGATGACGTACGAGTCGACCCGGGCGATGAGCCCCTCGCGGAACGTGAACAGGTCGTTGAAGGCGAAGCGGAACGGGCCGTGGTCGACAGTGGCACCACGTCCCTCGCCGGTGGTGACGACGACCGGTCCGTACGAGGTCTCGTTGGGTGGTGTCGGCCATGTCGTGCTCCGTTCGGTCCGGTAGGTCAGCGTCGTAGGTAGGTGGCGAGGGCGTCGAGGATCGACGCCAGTCCGTTGGCGGCCTGGTCGGTCCGCAGCTCGGAAGGCAGCCGCCGTTGGTGGACGGTGAGGTCCGTGCCGGTGCCGGCTGCCCGGATGGTGACGGTCGTACGCAGCCCGGTGACCGGCTCGTCGAAGGACGCGGTCCACACCCGCTCCACGTCGGCCGGCAGGTGTCGGGCGGCGATCAACTCGTCGCCGTGCAGGTGCGCGCGGGCCAACGCCCGTCTCCCTCGTGCCGCGGGTCGGCTCCTGTCCCGGTCAGGGTTCACCGGTCAGCACGGCCCCGTTGCGGTACGCCCAGACCACGATGTTCACCCGGTCCCGTACCCCGAGTTTGGCCAGCACCCGGCCCACGTGCGTCTTCACCGTCACCTCGGCCAGGTGCAGCCGCTGGGCGATCTCGGTGTTGCTCGCCCCGGCCACGATCAGGTCGAACACGGCGCGTTCCCGGGCGGTGAGGGTGGCCAACGTCGGTGCCGCCGGCGCCGGCTCGGTACGGGCGGTGCCGGTCTGGGCCACCAGGCGGCGGGTGGTCGACGGGGCGAGCACCGACCCGCCCTGGTGGACGGTGCGGATCGCGGCGGTGAGGCCCTCGGCGGTGGCGTCCTTCAGCAGGTACCCGTGTGCCCCGGCGTTCAGGATGCGGGTGGCGTAGTCGTCGCTGTCGTACGTGGTCAGGGCGACGATCTTCGGCGGGTGCGCGGTGGCGAGAATGGCCCGGGTGGCGGTGATGCCGTCGGTGCGCGGCATCCGGATGTCCATCAGGACGACGTCCGGCCGGTGCCGGGCGGTGAGCGCGACCGCCTCCGCCCCGTCGGCGGCGGTGGCGACCACCCGCATGTCGTCGGCGGCGTCGACGACCATGGCGAAACCGGTACGGACGAGGTCCTGGTCGTCGGCGATGAGCACGGTGATCGGTGCCTGCGTCATGGTGCTGCTCCCTGCGGCGGCAGTGGCCAGGTGGTCGTGACGGTGAGCGCGGAACCGGTGCTGACCGCACAGTCGCCGTGGAACAGCGAACAGCGTTGCCGGATGCCGGACAGCCCCCGCCCCTCCACCATCGGGTGCGGGTCCGCCGGGTCCAGCGGACTGGTGACACTGACCGTGAGCAGCGCGGGGGACCAGCCCAGCCACAGTCGCGCCTGCGGACGCGGGGAGTGTTTGAGCACGTTGGTGAGGCACTCCTGGATCACCCGGTACACGGCCAGGTCCATCCCCGGTGCCAGGGACTGCGGCGGGCCCTCGGTCGACAGCCGTACGTCGAGGCCGGCGTCGGCGACGTTGGCCAGCAGCTCGGGCAACTCGCGCAGGCCCTTGGCGGGCCGGTCGTGGTCGTCGGAGTCGACGACCGTGAGCAGCCGCTTGACGTCGGTGAGGGTTTCCCGGCCGATGCCCGCGATCCGGTCGAACAACGGCCCGGCCACCAGCGCGTCGGCCCGGGCGGCCACCCGTCCGCCCTCGGCCTGGGCGATGATCGAGGCGAGCGAGTGAGCGATGATGTCGTGCATCTCCTGGCTGATCCGGGTGCGCTCCTCGTGGACGGCCAGCTGGGCGCGCATCGCGCTGTCCTGCTCGGCCAGCCGTCGCCGACGGTGGGCCGCGACGTTGTACACCGCGACGAGGCTGACCAGGTCGCCCGGGAACATGAAACTGTGCGAGGCCAGCACGTGCACCCCGGAGACGAGACCCACCAGGCCGAGCATCACCACCGGCGCGGTGCGACGGATCGCGAGCAGCGTGGCTATCGCCGCCGACCAGTACCACTCCTGCAGGCCGGCGAGTCCGAGCAGGAGACAGCCGGCGACAACGACAAGCGCGGTGAGGGAATCGGCTGTCAGTATTCGTCGCGTCTCCACCGGCACGGTTCCAGGATAGGCAGCGTCACCCGATCGGGGAACGCGATGTCGACACCCCTGGCCCGGTCGTACCCGAGGCGATACCACGGTATCGGCCGAATGCGTCGAGTCGATGCCCTGGACGGATGTGGCCTGCGGTTCCTCTGCATATTTTGGGTGCGGTGAGGATACCGACGAAACGCGCCGAGATGGTCACCTGCCAGGGCGTCCGGAAGACCTACGGCGGCGGTGCGGCCACGGTGGTCGCGGTCGACGGGGTCTCCGCTGACTTCGCCGCCGGCGAGTTCACCGCGATCATGGGGCCCTCCGGCTCGGGCAAGACGACCCTGATGCACCTGCTGGCGGGCCTGGACACGCCGACGGAGGGCACCGTCAGCATCGCCGGGACACCCCTGGCTGGCCTGGACGACCGCGCGCTGACCGATCTGCGCCGGGACCGGGTGGGCTTCATCTTCCAGGCGTTCAACCTGCTGCCCGCGCTGACCGCGGAGCAGAACATCGTGCTGCCGCTGCGGCTGGCAGGGCGGCGCGTCGACCGGGCGCGGCTGGCGGCGCTCACCGAGCAGTTGCAGATCGCCGACCGGCTCCGGCACCGTCCCGCCGAGCTCTCCGGTGGTCAGCAACAGCGGGTGGCGGTGGCCCGGGCGCTGCTGGCCGAGCCCGCCGTCGTCTTCGCCGACGAACCGACCGGGGCCCTGGACATCGCGACCGGGCGTAGCCTGCTGACGGGTCTGCGGGACGCGGCCCGGCAGGCCGGGCAGACCGTCGTCATGGTCACCCACGATCCGGGTGCGGCGACGTACGCCGACCGGGTCCTGGTGATGGCCGACGGCAGGATCCGGGACGAGCTGTCCGCGCCCTCCCGCGAGGCGATCGTGGCGTCGATGGCGTCAGTGGCGGTCTGACCATGATCTTCTCCCTGGCCTGGGCGCAGGTCCGTACCTATCCCGGCAGGCTGCTGGCGATCCTCGTCGCGGTGGCACTGGCGACGGGCTTCCTCGCCGCCACCGCCACCTTCGCCGCCACCTCCAGCGAGGGGCTCCGGCTCACCGCCGCGGCACCGCTCACCACCGCCGACATCGTCGTCGAGGCCCCGGACTCTGTCCACGACCGCAACTGGTACGAGGCGGCGAAGGTGCCGAACGTGCGTACCGTGGACCCGCAGTACGTCCGTACCGTCAGCGTCTTCGGCGGCTCCCGGCGCGGGTCGGCGAACGTGCAGAGCGTCGCCACCACCCCGGAGGTCCGCTGGTTCCAACTCGACCGGGGGAGCTGGCCGACCAGGGCCGACCAGGTCGTGGCGGACCGCCGCACGCTCGACGACCTCGGGGTCGACGTGGGCGACAATCTCACTTTCCGGCACGACGACGCCGAGCCGGTCCCGGTCACGGTCACCGGCTCCGCGGATCTCGGGTTCCGGCCGCTGACCGGCTCGTCGTTCCGGTTCTACGCCGCACCCTCCTTCTTCGCCGGTGACGTCCCGCCCGCGGCGTTGCTGACCGTCGACGACCGCAGCCGCCTCGCCGCCACCGTGACCGCTGTCGACCGGGCCGTCGCGCCCGGGATCTCGGTCATGGACGCGTCCGCCGCCGCCGACGAGGCGGCCTCCCGGTTCGCCGGCGGCAACACCCAGCTGGTGATCCTGATGCTGGCCTTCGCGGCGGTGGCGCTGCTGGCCTCGGTGCTGGTCATCGCGAACACCTTCCACGTGGTGATCGCCCAGCGGATCCGGCAGATCGCGTTGCTGCGCCTGGTCGGCGGGCACCGGTCCCAGGTCAGCCGGACGGTGCTCGGCGAGGCCGCCATCGTGGGCACCGTCGGGGCGCTCCTGGGCATGCTGGCCGGCGTGGCGATCGGCTACCTCGGTGCCGGCCTGCTCGACATCAGCGGAGGTGGGTTGCGGGTCAGTCCGCTGCTGCTCGCCCTCTGCGTCCTCGCGGGGGTGCTGGCCACGGTGGTCGCCGCCTGGTTGCCGGCCCGGCGGGCCACCCGGGTGCCGCCGGTGGCCGCCCTGCGGGAGGCATCCGAGCCGCCCGCCACCGCGGTTCGCGGTGGTCGTCGTCTCGTGGTGGGCCTGGTGGTCACCGCCGTCGGCGCGGTGCTGCTGGGGCTGGCCGGTGTCGGCGCCTCGCTGCCGCTGGCGTTGGTCGGCGGGGTGGTGCTCGCGGTCGGTCTGCTGGTCGCACTGCCCCGGGTGATCGCCCTGCTGCTGACGCCGACGGCCCGGCTGCTGGAGCGGCTCGGCGTCGCCGCCGGCCTGGCCGGCGGCAGCCTGAGTCAGCATGCCCGCCGGACGGCGGCGGCGGCCATGTCGGTGGTCGTCGGTGCCGCCCTGATCACCGCGTTGGCCGTGGCCGCCACGACCGGGCAGGCCACCGTGGACGCCGACCTGGAGGACCGTTATCCGGTCGCGGTGAGTGCCCGGACCGACGGCACGCCGATCGACCAACGGACCGTCGCCGCACTGGCCGCCGTGCCACAGCTGTCGGACACGACCACCGTCGACACGGTGGCGGCCCGCTTCCCCGACGGCGGCAAGGCGACCCCCGGGACGCTCGCGGCGTTGCCCGCGGGAGCCGCTGCCGAGCTGGCACCCGAACTCGCCGCCCCCGCCGCCGCGCCGGTCCTGCTGGCACCCGGGACCTACCTGGCCGAGCGTGGTCTGGTCGACGGCGACCCGCTCGACGTCGCCGCCGCCGGCACGACCGTCCGCTTCACCGTCCGGGCCTCCCGGCTGGCCGACACGACCGGGCAGCTGCTCGGCGTCACCTCCGCCGAGGCGCTCGCCACCCGGGGGGTCCCGACCGTGCCGACCACCGTCTGGGGTGTCGCGCCCGCAGGGTTCGACCGGGCCGTGCTGGCCGACCGGGTGAACGCCGTCGCCGCCGGTGACCCGGAGATCGAGATCGGCGGTGGTGTCACCGAGGGCAGCGACATCGCCCAGGTGCTGGCCATCCTGCTCGGCCTGTCGCTCGGGATGCTGGCGGTCACCGTGCTCATCGCCATGCTCGGCATCGCCAACCTGCTCGGCCTGTCGGTCCTCGAACGGACCCGGGAGATCGCGTTGCTGCGGGCCCTGGGCACCCGTCGGGGCCGGTTGTGGGCGATGCTCGGGGTGGAGGCGGTGACCATCACCGTCGTCGGTGTCGCGGCCGGCATCGCCGTCGGGGTCCCGGTCGGGCTGGCCGGTGTGACGGCGGCGGTCGGCCAGACGGCCGAGCCGGTGGTCCGGCTGCCCTGGGGGCAACTCGTGCTCCTGCCGGTTGCCGCAGTCGTCGTCGGCCTGCTGGCCAGCCTGGGGCCGGCCCGGCGGGCGACGCGAATCCCACCGGCGCAGGGGCTGACCCGCTGACCCGTACCGGGCGACGTGGGCGAGTTAACTTGATTAACTCCAGAAGAGCGGGCTAGGGTCGGTCCATGACGGCCGAGCTGGAGGCGCAGCTACGGGCGGTCTCGCTGCGGGTGACCCGGCCCCGGCTGGCCGTCCTCGCCGCGCTGCGTGACCATCCGCACGTCGACACCGACCGGGTGATCGCGCTGGTGCGGGCCGACCATCCCACGGTCTCCCACCAGGCGGTCTACGACGTGCTCCGGGCCCTCACCGAGGTCGGCCTGGTCCGGCGCATCCAGCCGGCCCGGGCCACCGCCCGGTACGAGGTGCGGGTGGGCGACAACCACCACCACGTGGTCTGCCGCTCCTGCGGTGCGATCGCCGACGTCGACTGCGCGGTCGGCCACGCTCCCTGTCTCACCGCCGCCGACGACCACGGTTTCGTGGTCGACGAGGCGGAGGTCGTCTACTGGGGCACCTGCCCCGACTGCGCGACCGACGGTACCTCCCCAAGATCCGCCAGTCCGGAAGGAAACGAATGAGCGACACCCAGGACAACGCCCCCGCCAGCGCCCAGGGCGTGGACCAGAAGGCCGCCGCCGGCTGCCCGGTCGCGCACGACTCGGTGACCGCGCAGGGCAGCGAGAGCGAGAACCCGGCGATCGACTCGCCCACGCCGAAGACCGGTGGACGGCCGCGCACCAACCGGGACTGGTGGCCCAACCAGCTCGACCTGTCGGTGTTACACGCGCACTCGGCCAAGGGCAACCCGCTGGGCGCCGAGTTCAGCTACGCCCGGGAGTTCGCCAAGCTCGACGTCGAGGCCCTCAAGCGGGACATCACCACGGTCCTCACCACCAGCCAGGACTGGTGGCCGGCCGACTTCGGCCACTACGGCGGCCTGATGATCCGGATGAGCTGGCACGCCGCCGGCACGTACCGGATCGAGGACGGCCGGGGCGGGGCCGGCGACGGCGGTCAGCGGTTCGCGCCGCTGAACAGCTGGCCGGACAACGCCAACCTGGACAAGGCCCGCCGGCTGCTCTGGCCGGTCAAGCAGAAGTACGGCCAGCAGATCTCCTGGGCCGACCTGCTGGTGCTCGCCGGCAACGTGGCCCTGGAGTCGATGGGCTTCAAGACCTTCGGCTTCGGCTTCGGCCGGCAGGACGTCTGGGAGCCCGAGGAGATCTTCTGGGGCCCGGAGGACACCTGGCTCGGCGACGAGCGCTACGCCTCCGAGCAGGAGATGGCCGCCGGCGTCGGTGCCACCGAGATGGGGCTCATCTACGTCAACCCGGAGGGGCCGCGCGGCAACGCCGACCCGCTCGCGGCGGCGCACTTCATCCGGGAGACCTTCCGCCGGATGGCGATGAACGACGAGGAGACCGTCGCCCTGATCGCCGGCGGCCACACCTTCGGCAAGACCCACGGCGCCGGTGTCGCCGACAACCACGTAGGCCCCGAGCCCGAGGGCGCGCCGCTGGAGGCGCAGGGCCTGGGCTGGCTGAGCACCCACGGCAGCGGCAAGGGTGCCGACACGATCACCAGCGGTCTCGAGGTCACCTGGACCGACCGGCCGACCGAGTGGAGCAACCGCTTCTTCGAGATCCTCTTCGGCTACGAGTGGGAGCTGACCACCAGCCCCGGCGGCGCGAAGCAGTGGGTCGCCAAGGACGCCGAGGCGATCATCCCGGACGCCCACGACCCGGCGAAGAAGCACAAGCCGACGATGCTCACCACCGACCTGTCGCTGCGGGTCGACCCGGCGTACGAGAAGATCTCGCGCCGCTTCCTGGAGAACCCGGACGAGTTCGCCCTGGCCTTCGCCAAGGCCTGGTACAAGCTGCTGCACCGGGACATGGGTCCGGTCAGCCGCTTCCTGGGTCCGTGGGTCGCCGAGCCCCAGCTGTGGCAGGACCCGCTGCCGGCCGTCGACCACGAGCTGGTCTCCGACGCCGACATCGCCGCGCTCAAGGCCAAGGTCCTGGACGCCGGCCTCAGCACCGCCCAGCTGGTCTCCACCGCCTGGGCCTCGGCCGCCAGCTTCCGGCACACCGACAAGCGCGGTGGCGCCAACGGTGCCCGGATCCGGCTGGAGCCGCAGCGCAGCTGGGAGGTCAACCAGCCCGAGCAGCTCGCCACGGTGCTGACCGCCCTGGAGGGCATCCAGCAGGAGTTCAACTCCGCCGGCGGCGCGCGGATCTCGCTCGCCGACCTGATCGTGCTGGCCGGCTCGGCCGCGGTGGAGAAGGCGGCCCGGGACGCCGGGGTCGAGGTCACCGTGCCGTTCCGGCCGGGGCGTACCGACGCCACGGCGGAGCAGACCGACGTCGAGTCCTTCAAGGTCATGGAGCCGCGTGCCGACGGGTTCCGCAACTACCTGCGGCCGGGCGAGAAGACCCAGCCGGAGGTGCTGCTCGTCGACCGGGCGTACATGCTCAACCTGACCGCGCCGGAGATGACCGTCCTGGTCGGCGGCCTGCGCTCGCTCGGGGCCAACGTCGGTGGCTCGCGCCACGGCGTGCTCACCGACCGGCCCGGTGTGCTCCACAACGACTTCTTCGCCAACCTGCTCTCCCCGGGCACCCGGTGGAAGGCGTCGGAGTCCGAGGAGCACGTCTACGAGATCCGGGACGTGGCCACCGACGAGGTGAAGTGGACCGCCACCGCGGTCGACCTGGTCTTCGGCTCGAACTCGCAGCTGCGGGCCCTCGCCGAGGTCTACGCCAGCCAGGACGCGCGGGACAAGTTCGTCACCGACTTCGTCGCGGCCTGGACCAAGGTCATGGAGCTGGACCGCTTCGACCTCTCCTGATCCCGCCGCACCCGGCGAGCCCCGGTCGATCCACCGTGATCGGCCGGGGCTCGCCGGCTTCCGCTGCCCCTCCGGCCGGATCCACGTGGGCGGTAGGGGCACGGTTGCGGGCCGCAGGGGCAGCCGACGTACCGTTTCGGCCGTCCGCCGGCGGCCCGTTGTCGGGCATGGTGGTCGGATGCGGCAGCACGGGCACGAGCGCGATACGGCCGACCGGTCAGCGGAGACCCACCCGCGACGCGACACGGCGGTACCCACCTCCGCCGGTGGCCGGCCGGTCGTGCGGGAGCCCGCCCTCGACCGGGGCCGTCCCGCCGAGCCGGGCCGCGCCCTCGACGGGCACCGGGTCGACGATGCCGCGCAGGTGTTGGCGCTGCAACGCGCGGTGGGCAACCGTGGCGTCGGCGCTTTTCTTGCCGTGCAGCGGATGATGCCGGCGCCGGCCCAGGGCCAGGCCGCCGGGCAGGCACCGGCGGCGGTGGTCAACCCCGTCGAGATCCAACAGCTGCAGGCCTACCACGCTTCCGTCAGGAACGCGCAGGTCCGGAGTCTGCTCGACGAGTTGATCCCGCATCTGCAGCGGGTCACTACCTGGAACCAGACCCCGGGTCGCGGTGGCGGGAACACCCGCAACCTCGGCCCGCCCCCGACGGGTGGGCCCAACCAGTACCAGATCAACTACGCGGCTGGCGGTACGGACTCGGAACGGATCGCCATTCTGGTACACGAGTTGACCCACGTCGCCGTCAACGAGGCGTACCACTCGGACATGCTCAACTATCCGGTGGCACCGCTGCCGGCGACCTCGACCGCGACCACCGAAGGGCAGCGGCAGACCGAGCGCATCGGCGCCACCAACCGCAACGACCTCGACAGCTTCCGGGCGCAGGTCGTCGGCAACGCCGCCACCCTCCTGGAACTGCTGCCGCAGGCGGGATTCACCCAGGCCAGGAAGAAGGAGGCGGCCGACAAGCTCAGCGCCCACACCGCGCAGAACCCACTGCACGAGTACGACGCGGTCCTCAGCCACCTGCTGGTCTGGGCCGACCACGACGGGGTCTCCCGAACGACGCCGTTCTACGAGAAGCTGACCGAGATGGTGACCGAGGCCGCCGGGTGGCGCGAGGCCGGCATCATCACCCCGACCGCCGACGCCGGCAGCCTCCCCGCCGAGCAGGCCCGGGCCCTGACGGCGCGACGCGCGATGAACGCCCCGACCCCGGCACCCGCGGCGGGTCCGTCGAACCACCGCACGATCCGCGGCCGGGCGATGAACATCCTCAACCGGCTGGCCGAGCGGCTCTCCAGGGACGACCGGAGCTGACACCCGACCGGGCGGGACCTGTCCGATCTCGACAGGTCCCGCCCGGTGCCGGGTCGTGGGACTGGTTCGCGGCCGGCGCCGCGAACTCCCTCGCTAGCCGGCGTACGTCTCGAACTCGGCGATCCGCGGCGTGCCGTTCGCGCCGGTGATGTCGAAGGTGACCTTCTTCAGCGAGGTCGCCGGGAAGGTGATCACCCCGGCCGAGGTGCCGGAGGCCAGCACGGCGCCGTTGTCGGCGTTGAGCACCCGCCAGGCACGGACGGTACCGGCCGAGCCGGCGGCCTCCCGGATGTTGATCGAGCCGATCCGGGTGGCGGTGCCCCACTTGACGGAGATCTGACCGGTCGATCCGCTCGGCGACCAGACGGTGCTCAGGTTGCCGTCGATCACGTTGCCGTAGCTGGTGCCGCTGGCCTTGCTGGAGCCGTCGGCACCGGCACCGAGGCTCAGGTTGGTGCCGCCCGGGTTGGTGGGCGGGGGGGTGGTCGGCCCCGGGGTGGGGTTGGTCGGGCCGGGCGTGGGGTTGGTCGGGCCCGGGGTGGGGTTGGTGGGCGAGCAGCCGCCGTTGGACTCCAGCAGACCCTTGTTGGCGCCGGCGGTCTGGCGGACGATGTCCGGCACGCAGCTGGCCCCGTCGAGACGGTAGGAGTACGGAATGCTGACGGTGGTGTTGGACTGCGGGTTGGGGCCGGCGGGGTTGTTGTCACCGCTGCGGGCCGACCAGGTCACGTTGTCGAAGATGTTGCCGCTGACCTGCCAGTAGCCGGCCTCGCTGGTGTAGAAGGTGCCCAGCACGTCCTTGGAGTTGCGGAAGTGGTTGTTGTCCACCTTGGCGCGCGCCCCGGCCCGGGAGTTGATGCCGGACTCGTAGAGGTTGACGTAGGAGTTGTTGTACATGTGCGCGATGCCGCCGCGCAGCAGCGGCGTACGGGAGTCGATGTTCTCGTACAGGTTGTGGTGGTACGTGATGAAGCCGTTGGAGCGGTCGCTCTCGCTGGAGCCGACCAGGCCGCCCCTGCCGGAGTTGCGCAGCACGCTGTAGGAGAGCGTGACGTACTGGACGTTGTCCTTGAGGTCGAAGAGACCGTCGTAGCCCTCCGACTCGCCGCCGGAGGCCTCCAGGGTGACGTGGTCGACCCAGACGTTGCGGACGGTGCTCTCCATGCCGATGGCGTCCCCACCGTTGGAGGTGGGCGAGCCCGACTTCTTGACGTTGCGCACCGTCACGTTGCGGATGATGATGTTGCTGGAGTCGCGGATGTGGATGCCCAGCTGGTCGAAGACCGCGCCGGAGCCGACCCCGATGATCGTCACGTTGCTGATCTGCTTCAGCTCGATCACCCCGTCGGCGGTGTTGCAACTGTTGCCGGAGACCTTGCTGGTGTTGCCGTGGTTGATGGTCCCCTGCACCTCGATGGTGATCGGGGTGCTGCTGCTGGCCCGGGTGCACAGGGCGGTGTGGATCGCGGTGCCGGTGGTGGCCCGTACCGTCTGGCCGCCGGCGCCGCCGGTGGTCCCACCGTTCTGGGTGGCGTAGCCGGAGGCGCTGCCGGGCGCCGCCGAGGCCTGGGAGGTCGGCAGGGCCACGCAGATCGCGGCGCCGACGGCCGCGGTGGCCAGCGTCGCCTGAAGTCGTCGTGCGACTGGTCGTCTCATTGCACGTCTCACCTTCGTCTGGGGAGAACTGGGTAGTGGTGGGCTGTCTGAGGTGCCGACCGGTGCGCGGCAGCCTGTGAAGCGCGCCGAACCCACCGGGGCCGCGCGGGAGGTGCGAGATCCGGGTCCATGGCGACGCGGTGCGGGGAGCCGCCACGCCGCCCGTCACCGCCGGTGGCCTCGCCCGTCAGGCCACTACCCGAACTCAGGATGAAACATCGATGAAACAGAGTGTAGGAAAGCGTTTTCCGTGAATGCAAGGGCTGCCGCTTGCAGGTTTGTTGCAGTGCCCGATGGCCCGGGGGCGGTCACCAGGCGCAGGGGGCGTAGTCCTTGAGGAAGCAGCCGTACAGGTCCTCGCCCTGCTCACCCCGGACGATCGGGTCGTAGACCCGGGCCGCGCCGTCGACCAGGTCCAGCGGAGCGTGGAAGCCGGCGTCGGCCAGCCGCATCTTCGTCGGGTGGGGCCGCTCGTCGGTGATCCAACCGGTGTCGACGCTGGTCATCAAGATGCCGTCGGTGAGCATCTCCTGGGCGCTGGTGCGGGTCAGCATGTTCAGCGCGGCCTTGGCCATGTTGGTGTGCGGATGCCCCGGCCCCTTGTAGCCCCGGCCGAACTGGCCCTCCATCGCCGACACGTTCACCACGTACTTGCGCCGGGCCGGCGCCGCCGCCATCGCCGGACGAAGCCGACTGACCAGCACGAACGGCGCGGTCACGTTGCACAGCTGCACTTCGAGCAGCTCCACCGGATCCACCTCCTGGACCCGCTGCACCCAGCTGTTGACCGGGTCGAGGTCCGGCACCAGGCCACCGGCGTCGATGGCGGTCGCCGCCGCGATCCGCTCCGGTGAGGCGGAGCCATTGGTCAGCGCCAGCGCGGTGAGCGCCTGCGGGGTGATCGCGGCCGGGGACGCCGCGGCGGTCAGGCCGGCCACCGGCTCACCGGCGCCGGCCGGCTTGCCGAAGGTGACCAGCTCCGGCAGCGGACCGTCCGGCAGGGCCGCGGCCTCCGCGGCGACCAGCTGCGCGTACGCGCCGGGGCTGCGCCGCACGGTCTGCGCCGCGTTGTTGATCAGAATGTCCAGCGGTCCCTGCCCGGCCACCGAGTCGGCCAGGGCGATCACCTGGGCGGGGTCGCGCAGGTCGATCCCGACCACGCGCAGCCGGTGCAGCCAGTCCCCGCTGTCCGGCATCGCGGCGAACCGGCGGACCGCGTCGTGCGGGAACCGCGTGGTGATCGTGGTGTGCGCGCCGTCCCGAAGCAGCCGCAGCGCGATGTACATGCCGATCTTCGCCCGGCCGCCGGTGAGCAGCGCACGCCGCCCGGTCAGGTCGCAACGGGCGTCCCGGCGCTCCCGGTTCAGGGTGGCGCAGGACGGACAGAGCTGGTGGTAGAAGGCGTCCACCTGGTGGTAGCGCTGCTTGCAGACGTAGCAGCCGCGCGGGTTGTGCAGGAAGCCGGCGGTGGCGCCGGTGGTGGGGGAGGCCAGCGGGATGCCCTGGGTCTCGTCGTCGATCCGGCCCGGGGCGCCGGTGGCGGTGGCCGCCGTCACGGCCCGGTCGGCCGCCGCGACGGTCTCCCGCCGCTGCTCCCGCCGCCGTTGCTTGATCATCTTGTAGAGCCGCGCGGTGGCCCGCTGCACCCGCACCACGTCCGGGTGGTCAGGCGGCAGCTCCTCCAGCGCCGCGAAGACGCTGAGACAGGTTTCGAGCTGGCCGTGGTCGATCCCACCCGGACCGGTTCGCGTGCTGTCGTCCGCCGTCATCCCGTTGCCGTCTCGTCCCGTTCCTGCACCAAGCCGGCCCGCGCCGGAGCCGTCGCCCGGCCCCGCCCCGTCCGGCGGCCCGTCCGGGCCGGCAGCCAGCGTACCCGGGCTGCCGGCCCGGCCGAGGTGGTGCCGTGGGTCGACCGCTCAGGGGGCCATGACCTGCCACGGGCTCTGCCCGTCCATCCATGCCCCAGCCAGGATCTCTGCCGACTTGCGACCAGGACACGGGTAGATCTTCGACCGGCCGGTGCCGCCACCGGCTCGGGCCTCGACCTCCCATGACTCTCCGTCAGTTCGAATGAACACATCGCGACGACCTCGCACGGTGCGGTCGCCGTTCCACCAGTGACGTTCGATTCTCACCTACCGACCGTATAGCGACAGGTCGGCATACGGAAAGTTGGCGACCCTGATTTGTTCGTCCGACCGGCCCGGGTACGCCCTCGCGGGTCAGCTGGAGGCCGTGTTGGACGAGGTCAGCAGCGGCGGACAGAATGGGGGCATGGGGACGGGTGCGAGCGGTGTGGCGACGGCGGGCGGACCGGCCCCGCGGGCGCTGCCCGCCCAGATCTTCGACCCGCTGCGGCTGGCCGCGGTGCACCGTACCGGGCTGCTGGACACCGGCGCGGAGGAGCCGTTCGACCGGCTGGCCCAGCTCGCCGCGACGCTGCTGGGCACCCCGTTCGCCTTCGTCACCGTGGTCGACGACCGGCGTTCGTTCTGGAAGAGCTGCATCGGGGTCGACACCACCGACCCGCAGGACCGGCAGAACCCGGTGCAGGAGTCGTTCTGCCAGTACGTCATCGGCACCGACGCGGAGCTGATCGTCGCCGACGCCCGGGTCGACCCGCGTACCCGCGACAACCCGTCGATCGAGCTGATGGGCGTCGTCGCCTGGGCCGGCTGCCCGGTCCGCTCGCCCGACGGGCACGTGCTGGGCACCTTCTGCGTGGTGGACACGGTGCGCCGGGACTGGACCGCCTGCGACGTCGAGGTGCTGCGTACCCTCTCGCACGCCGCGGCGGGGGAGATCGCCCTGCGGGTCGCGGTGGAGGACGCCCAGGCGGCGACCCGCCGGGCCGAGCAGGCCACCGTGCAGGCGGTGACCCTGGCGCACACCCTGCAGGAGAGCCTGCTGCCGACCAGGGTGCCGCAGATCCCCGGCGTCGAGGTCGCCGCCCGCTACCGGCGGGGCGCCGGCGGCGGCGAGGTGCTCGGCGACTTCTACGACGTGTTCCCCTCGACCGGGCGCAGCTGGGCGGCCGTGGTCGGCGACGTCTCCGGCAAGGGCGCGGTAGCCGCGAAGACCACCGCGCTGGCCCGCTACACGCTGCGCGCCGCCGCGGCCCGCAGCGCCGTACCGAGCAGCAACCTGGCCACGCTCAACACCGCGCTGCGCGAGTGGTACGTCACCGACGAGCAGTACCTCACCGCGATCTACGCGACCCTGCGACCCCATCCGGCCGGCTTCGGCGTGCGGGTCAGCTGCGGCGGACACGATCCGGCCCTGGTACGGCGGGCCGACGGCACCGTCACCCCGCTCGGCCGGCACGGCCTGATCCTCGGCTGGCTCGACACCCCGCACCTGTACGACCAGCGCACCCTGCTGCGTCCCGGCGACACTCTGCTGCTCTACACCGACGGGGTCACCGAGGCCCGCCGCCCGGCCGACCGGGAGATGTTCGGCCCGGACCGCCTGCGTGAGGTGCTCGCCGCCACCCGGGCCAGCACCGCCGAGGCGGTGGCGACGGCGGTCGAGGAGGCCGTCCTGACCCACGCCGAGGGACGGTCCACCGACGACACCGCGATCGTCGCCCTGCACGTCCCCGCCTGAGCCCCGCAAGCCCGCCGGGCTGTCGACTTCCGGATACCGCTCGGGGCGGCAAAGCTGAGCCTCCACCCATATCCTGTCGTGTTCCGAGTCGACAATGGACGTGGAGAGTCGTGGATCGGTCGACGGCACCGCCCGGCGTCGACCCGGTGACCCGGCACCGACCAACGCCGACCAACGCCGACCGGGGGAGGGCGCGGGCGCGGGGCGGGGGCGGGGGCGCGGGGCGGGGGCGGGGGCGCGGGGCGCGGGGCATGATCGACACTCGTTCCGGGATAGAGGGCGTTCCCGGGTGGTTGAGGCCCCGATATCCCTGAACGAGGGGCGATCATGCACTCCATCCAGGATGCGAATGGTGCAAGCGGTGTTATATCCGCCACCGCATTCGGCCCGGACGCCGCTGCCGGAGTGCCGCCACGACTTTGATCACGCCGATCCAATCGGTGCAATTATCGAAGCGCTGGCCCTTGGTCAGGTAAAAGCGTGCCGGCGTGCGGATTCGGGCCACTGGCTCAGGTCTGATCATCGGCCCCATGTCCTGCGGCACCTGCGGTCCATCGTGGCTGCCAGGGCACCTCCGACCCTGGTGGAACGCCGCGTGGGAATTGCGCGTTGATGGCCCTTGTCGGGGGTGTCTTGTATGGTCGGAGCTGCAACTCGATTCGCGCGTCCGGGCAGCGGAATTCGGTTCTTCTGGACAACTTTCCTGCGTTTCACCGCGGGCTTTCAGATGTAACAAAACACAACGTGAGAGGGGTGGAGAGGGATGGCCGAGGACTTGGGGTCGACGGTGCCGCGCCGGCAGCTCGGGCGGGCGCTGCGTGAGTTGCGGGTCGAGGCGCGGATGACCCTGGACGGGGTCGCCGAGGCATTGCAGTACAGCCGGCAGAAGGTCTGGCGGATCGAATCCGGTCTCGGCCCGACCCGTCCGCTCGACGTCCGGCTCCTGTGCGAGCTGTTCTCCGCCAACCCCGAGCTGGCCGCCGCCCTGGTCGGCCTGGCTGGCGAGACCAAGGCCCGAGGCTGGTGGCAGTCGTACGGCAGCGCCGTCCCCGAGTGGTTCGAGCTGTACGTCGGCCTGGAGTCCGCCGCGTCTCGGCTACGCGGGTACGACGAGTCGTTGATTCCCGGTCTGCTTCAGACCCGTGCCTACGCGCGAGGGGTTTACCAGAACCGCACCAGTGTCAGCGACGACGAGTTGGATCAGTTCATCCGGGTGAGGCAGCAACGACAGGCGATGCTCAAGCGCCGGCTACCTAGGCCACCTGCACTCCAGTCCGTACTCTCGGAATCGGTCTTGATCCGCTGTGTCGGCAACTCGGCTGTCATGACCGAGCAGCTTGAGCACCTGTTGGAGTTGACGGCGCTGCCTCACGTGTCAATCCGAGTTCTTCCCCTGGCGGCCGGCCCGCAGTACGGTGCGCTGGCCGGAACCTTCATGATGCTGGACTTCCCACCGGGCAAGCGGACCACGCCCGAGCCCTCGGTCGTCTACAGCGAGTCCTTGACAGGTGCCCTCTACCTCGACCGTCCGGAAGAACTGGCCGCATACGAAAAGGTCTGGTCAAGCCTCGATGGACTGGCCCTTGATGAGGAACAATCAGGGCAGCTGATCGACAAGATCATATCGGAGGTCCATTATGGTTGATCTGGCCAACGCCAAGTGGCGTAAGAGCACGCGGAGCGGCGACAACGGCGGAGCCTGTGTCGAAGTCGCCGACAACCTGTCCGGTGTGGTGGCGGTGCGAGACAGCAAGGACCCGGCCGGTCCGGCGCTGACCTTCGCGCCGGATGCCTGGAGTGCCTTCATCCGAGGGGCCAAGCCGGGGGCGTGACCCCTTCGGCGGCCAACCAGGGCGAACCCGTCGAAGCCTGCGGGTGCGCTCTGGTTGCCTCGGCCCGTCGGAAGGTGAACGGGAAGTATTCGTAGACCCGGTAGGCCGGCTGGTCTGGGCGTCCCCAGGCCGGCCCGGCCCAGGCCATGAACTGGCTAGACCGGGACGAAGGTGGCGGCCAGCACCCGCCAGTTGCCGTCCTCACGTACCCAGAGTCGGGTGTAGCGCAGCCGCGCGGACACCGCGGCACCGCCCTGAATGGCATCCACCGCGGCGACCGTGCGGGTCACCCCGGTCTGACCGTCTTCCTGGACGTCGAGCGACTCCTCCACCAGGCTGGTGATGCGCAGTGCACCGGAGCGGTAGCTCGCCAGGTCGTCGTCCTTCGTGAAGACGGTGCCGTCCGGCCCGGCAGCCACGACCTGCGGGTGCAGTAGGGCGTCGAGGGACTCGACATCGGCGGCACGCTGGGCGGCTTGGAGGTGCCGTTCCGCGGTGAACAGATCCATCCGCTGATCCTGCGCACCGCGCCGGAACAAGACAAGCGGGTTCGCTCGCGGCAGAGCGGCGACGTCATTCCGGTAGGGCGTTCACGGCGCAACCAAACCTCGGCAACTTCTGCAGGTTCGCTCTGGTTGCTTCGGTCCGCCCGGAAGGTGAGCCCCGCCTACGCCGGTGGCTCGTCCGCGACGTACACGCCGCTGCCGGCGCGGCCGACGGTCAGGCCACGTTCCCGAGTCAGTTCCAAGGCGCGCTGGATGGTCGACACGCTTACCGAGTAGAGATCGGCCAGCTCCCGCAGCGACGGCAGCTTGGTGCCGGGCTCGTACTCCCGAGCGGTGATCCGGGCGGTGAGGTCGTCCGCGATCTGCCGCGACGACATCGGTATGGGCATGCTGTCTCTCCCTGGCTGGCCTGGCGATTAGATCACGACTCGCCGGACACCTCCTCTCGGTGATTGACCTAGGTCATACAGTGACCTAGATTGACCAATGTCCTTCCACCCTGGCTGGCGTCTGGTGCGGGGACATGCACAGCAACTCCACGCGAAGCTGCGGTTCCCACCCGGGCGCTGCCGCCTACGGCGCAGAACGGAGGCACATGGACGCGAGTGGACCGGGTGACGATGAGACGGGCGGTGACCAACTAGGCGATGACGCAGCCGGTGGAAGTGGCGTGGTCTACCGGTCGAAGCGGAACCTCCTGACCCCCGTGGAGGTGCGGTGGCAACGGTTTCCGTTGACCGGGCTCGGCCGGCGGGGGCTGTCGCCCGAGGCGGTGGCGCGGTTCCTGCGGCGGGTCGAGACCGACCTGGGGGTGCTCTACGGTGAGGTCGTCGATGCCCGGGACCAGGTTCGACGGTACGAGCGCGCGCTCAAGGAGTGGCAGTCGGAGCAGTGGCGGTCCAACCAGCGCCGTTACCGGGACGGGTGACCGATGCCAACCTGTCCGTCCCGGCGCGGGCCGGCGCGACCGGAGTGGGCAGGCGTGGTGCGTCGGCAGCCGCCCGGCCCGCCCGCCGACGGACCCGACCCCGACCGTACGCCGTCGTGAGCGACCTTCCCTCGCCCGGTGACGTGGTCCGGGTGACCCGCAGGGCGTCCGTGCAGTTCCACGAGCCCATCACCTTCCGGGTGATCAAGGTGCTGACCGAGTATCAGACCTACTTCGGCTGGGTGTGGCTGCGGGGCTACCAGCTCGACGACGAGGGTGCCGCCGTGGCCACCCGGGAGATCTTCGTCCGGCCGGCCGAACTGGTACCCGTGCAACGCCGGTCACCACCGCCCACGACCAGGGCCCAACGACACCGGAACATGCCGAGGCCGAGGCCGCGCCCCAAGCCCTGACCCGTTCCGTCCCTCAGCTGGGTGGAAGCGGACATTCGAGGACCGCGATCGAGTTGCCGGTGAACAGCCCCAGGTGCGGATGCCCGGAGAAGATCTGCACCGCCTCGTCGTGCGAGTCCGCCTCCACGATGGTGTAGCCGGTCAGGGCATCGGTGAAGTCCTCGACTCCCTGCGTCGTGACCAGCTTCTTCGCGTTCAGCGGAGCGCCGGGGTCGACAAGAGCCTTCTCGTTGGCCTGCGCCCACGCCGCCCAGGCGTGGATGAACTCGGTCTGCTGCTGTTCGGAGAGTTCGGCCTTGTCGGCCTCGTCGGCCGCACCGTTGAAGAGCGCAAGGAATCTACCCATCCCCGCATGGTAATGGCATCGACACGGGCCGCCACCCGGTGAACACGGTCCCCGACCTGGCCGGCCGCCGTCACCCGCCATCGGGGTACGCGTTGAGGATTGTGGAGGAGGCCTGACGATGCGTTCACGTACCCTGTTCGCGCTCCTGCTCGTGCCGATCGCCGCCGCCGGATCGGCGGTGGCCGGCCCGCGCCACGAGGCGACCGCCGCGCCGCCGGCCGAGGTGGTGTTCTCGGACGAGTTCTGGCTCCACCAGGAACAGCTGGGCCGGGCCGCCGAGACCGTCGAGCCCGTCGCCAGGCGTCAATGGCCCGAGTCGTACGCCGGATTGGAAGTCGACGTGCCCGCCAACGTGCTGGTCGTGCGGCGGGTGCCGGGGAACCCCGGTATCGACCGGGCGTTACGCGCCCTGGTGCCGGTCTCCGTACGTCTCATCGACGCGGTGTACCCCGAACGCCAGGTCGACGCCTGGACCGAGCGGCTGCGCGCGGATCGTGGGTACTGGCAGGAGCAGCGGGGCATAGAGATCATCGAGTCCCGCCCTGATCCGGGGCGCTGCGTCAGTATCGGCCTGGACGACCCGGAGCGCGACGGGCCGGCGTTGATCGCCCACTATCGGCAGACGATGGCGGTGTGCGTGGAGAAGGGCTATCGGGCCGAACTCCTCGCGCTGGACCGCTAGACCGTTGCCCGGCACCTCCGCTGGCACTCCTTGATCGACTCGGTTGGGCAGATGTGGCTGGGTCGGAGGGCGGTGGATACCGCCAGTTCAGCCCAACCGAGTCGATCAACGATGGTTCGCCGCCCGGCGGACGGCGACGGGAGGATCAGAGGTAGATCACCCGACTGCGGCGGTCTGTGGTGACCGCGTCCAAGCCGGGCGCGTCGAGGTCCACGTAGAGCTGGAGCAGTTGCACCACCGGGTCGAGGTTCACCCCCGCCGGGAGCGGGATTTTGATGGTGTCGTTGCTCGGCCCGTTCGGTGAGCCGGAGGAGTCCCACACCGCGCGGACCATGTTGCCGTCCGGTCCGGTCGCCTCGACCTCGGCCCGCAGCGTCTTCGGGGTGCCGGTGGCCTCGATGACCGCGGTGAACGACCCGGCCGCGGGGTCCTTGGTGACCGAGAGCTTGACGCCACCCACCACCTGCACCACCGCCCCGATGGTCAGGCCGCGCACCGCGAAACTCAGCGTACGGGCCAGCGTCCCGGTCGACGCGGTGGAGGTCGGGTTGGGGGCCAGGAAGACCTGGCCGTCGGTGAACAGCTTGAGGTCGGGCTCGCACTTGTACGCGCCGCCCTTCGGCAGCGGCTGGTACACGCTGGTGTTCGACGCCGGCGCCGACTGGGTCAAGGTGTAGGAGAGTCCGACGTCGTCACCGGAGATGTTGTGTGCGTAGAGGGACGGTTCACCGTCGATGTTGATCACCTCGAACTGCACACCACCCAGCTGGTACGGGTCGGAGGTCTCTCCCCGCTGCACCAGCACGAGCATCGGCAGGACGTTCGCCGCCACCGTGGCCACCTGCACCAGGGAGCCCAGCCAGTCGTCGAGCCCGGCGAATCGGGACCGGGCCGGCTGCCCCGGTGCGGGGTCGGGAGCTGCCGCCGCGCTGCCCGGAGCTGCCGCCGCGCTGCCCGGAGCTGCCGCCGCGCTGGCCGGAGCTGCCGCCGTGCTGGCCGGAGCCGCCGACGCGCTGCCCGGTGCGACCAGCCCGACCGTCGCGGCGGCACCGCCGAGCACGGCCGCGCCCCGCATCACGTCCCGGCGGCTCACCGACCGACGACTGTGCTGTTCATCAGGCATCTCCGACCTCCACGTCCGGCTGTGGTGTGCCGTGAGGTCGGGTGTCGCACCCGCCGCCACACCCTGGGTGTGGGTGATGTTACTCTTCGTAAATATCGAAATCTATCCCTGCGGGCTGGACGGTGGAACGATGAGCGCACCGGTGCCGCGTGCCCGCTGAGCCCCGCACCTCCTCCGGCACTCGTTGATCAACTCGGTTGAGCCGATATGGCTGGGTCGAAGGGCGACGGATACCGCCATATCAGCCCAACCGAGTCGATCAACGCGGGTTCGCGCTACGTGGGTTCGCGCTACGCGGGTTCGCGCAATGCGGGTTCGCGCAATGCGGGTTCGCGCAATGCGGGTTCCCCGCCGGGCGGGCGGCGACGACTGCCGATCGGCGCTAGGTTGGGATCCGGAGGTGTCGATGATGAAGCTCGGGCTGCACTACTGGAACTTCGCCACGCCTGCCGAGACGGCGGCGATCGCGCCCACCCTGCTGACCACGGCCACCACTGCCGAACAGGCAGGTGTCGCGTCGTTCACGGTGATGGACCACTACTTCCAGATGGACACCATGGCGCCGGCCGAGGATCCGATGCTGGAGGCGTACACGACTCTGGGTTTCGTCGCGGCCAGGACCGAGCGGATGAACCTGGGCGTGCTGGTCACCGGCGTGATGTACCGCTACCCGGGGCTGCTCGCCAAGATCGTGACCACTCTCGACGTGCTCTCCGGCGGGCGGGCCCGGCTGGGCCTCGGCGCGTCCTGGTACGAGCGGGAACAGCGCGGTCTCGGGGTGCCCGTGGTGCCGATGGCCGAACGGTTCGAGCGGCTGGAGGAGACGCTGCAGATCTGCCGGCAGATGTGGAGCGACGACAACGGGCCGTTCGAGGGCCGGCACTACCGGCTGACCGAGACAATCAACTCGCCGCAGCCGCTGCGCCGGCCGCACCCGCCGATCATGATCGGCGGCGGCGGGGAGAAGAAGACCCTGCTCCTGGTGGCCCGGTACGCCGACGCCTGCAACATCTTCGGCAGCAACCCCGCCGACGTGGCGCACAAGCTGGACGTGCTGCGGGCGCACTGCGCGGCCGAGGGGCGGGACTACGCCGCCATCGAGAAGACCGCGCTGGTGATGCGCCCGGCCCTGGCCGACGTCGACGCCTTCCTCGCCGACGTGGCCGAGTACGCCAAGCTGGGGGTGACCGAGGTGCAGGTCGTTCCGGACCGGCACCCGGTGGAGTTCACCGAGCGGCTCGCCGACCAGGTGCTGCCCAGGCTCGCCGACATCGGCTGAGGCTGACCGCCGGTTGAGGTCGACCGCCGGCCGCCGCCCGCACGCAGGCCGGCGGTCAGTCCTGGCTGGCGCGGTACAGCACCATCCGGACCACGCCCACCCGGTTGGTCACGCCCAGTTTGGCGAAGACCCTGGTCAGGTGCATCTCCACGGTCTTCTCCTTGACGTCCAGCCGGCGGGCGATCTCTCGGTTGGTCAGGCCGTCGCCGACCAGGCCGGCGACCTGCTCCTCGCGGGCGGTCAACGACTGCGGGCCGGAGACCTCCTGCCGGCGTCCACCGTGGCGGGTCCGTGTCGCCAGCCGGACCCGGAGCCGGCCGGTCTCCCGGGCCAGCCGGAGCGCGCCGCACTGCTCGAAGTACTGCTGGGCGCTGCTCAGCTCCCGGAGCGCCGACTCGGTCTGGCCGGTGGCGGCCAGCGCCTGGGCCGCCACCACGGTGGCCCGTCGGGCGTCGACAGCGAGGCCGGCGGCGGCCAGTTCGGTGGCGGCGGTGCTGGCGGCGGTCACCGCGGCGAGCGGGTCCTGGACGGTCAGCGCGTGCGCCCGGGCCAGCCGGGCCAGCGCCGACCGGCCGGGCAGGCCCAGCCGGTCGGCGGCGGTCTGCGCGGCCAGGCCCCAGGAGTCGGCGAGGTCGACCCGGCCGGCCTCCAACGCGGCCCGCGCCTGGTGTTCCAGCAGGGTGATCCGGGACCACGGGTCGGCCGTCGGCAGGTCGGCCGGCCCGGTGAGGTTGCCGCGGTCGTCGGGGTCGTCGCCGCTGGCCCGCACCTCGGCGTGCATCACCCGGCAGACGATGCCGAACCAGCCGATCGCGGACAGGTCGGCCGTCGACCGGGGTGCCGGCCGCTGCTCGACGACCTCGCCGGTCCAGACCGCCACCCAGGACCGCAGGGTCTCGGCGAAGACCCGCAGGGCGGTGTCGCCCGAGGCGGTCGCCAGCTCGACGGCCTCCGTGGCGGTCGCGCCCGCCTCCGCCAGTCGGCCGAGCCCGCGCAGGGCCACCACCTGTGCGCCGAGCAGCCAGGTGAGCTGGGCGTGTCGCCCGGAGCCGTGGCCGGCCCGCAGCGCCCGGGTCACGTGCCGCAGGGCGTCCCACGGCCGTTCCATCACCAGCTCGCTCCAGCCCACCCAGACGCTGGCCTCCAACCGCGCCGCCACCTCCTGGTCGAGTAGCCCGTCCAGCAGCCCGGCGGCGACCGTCAGGTGCGTGGTGGCCGCCGTGACGTCGGCACCGAGGCAGTACGCCAGGGCCTGCAACCCACTGGCGGCGGCCGCCATCGGGCGGGCGTCGGACTGCGGTGCCGCCAGCGCGCGGGCGGCACCGGCTCCGGCGCGGGCCTCGGCCAGGGCGCCGTCGAGCAGGTCGTGGCCGGCCAGCTCGATCAAGAGTGCGGCCCGGTAGCCCTGCTGCGGCGCGGCCGGGCCGTCGAGCTCCCGGCGGAGCATGGCCCGGCCCTGTGCCCGGTGACCGAGCTGGCGTTCCAGCCGGGCGCAGACCGCGACGGCGGCCAACCGTCCGGGGGTCATCCGGGAACCGGCGAGCAACGCCTCCTGCAGGGTGTCGCGGGCGGCGTCCGGGTGCCCCGCCGCGTCCAGCGCCAGACCGAGCGCGAAGCGCAGTTCGGCCCGGGGGTCGTGGGTGTCCGGCCGGTCCGGTACCAGCCGACAGGCGGCCTGCAGCCAGCCGACCGCCGCCTCCGGGCAACGGTCCCGGACGGCCGCCGCCGCGTCCGCGAGGATCTCGGCGGCGTGCAGATCACCGGGGACGGCCACCCGTACCAGGTGCGGGGCGAGCAACTCGGCCGGGGCGTGGCGGCGACGCAGCACCTGGGCGGCGCGGGCGTGCGCGCCGAGCCGCCAGCCCGGCTCGGTGCTCTGGTAGACCGCGTGGCGCAGCACCTGGTGCCGGAACACGAACTCACCGGTGCCCGCGGTCGGGCGGACGATGTCGTACCGGGACAGCTCGTCGAAGACCGGGTAGCGACTGCGGTAGGCGAGGTCGGCGACGAACGCCACCGGATTGGGTTCGAAGCAGCCGCCGAGGACCGCGGCGGCCTGGGCGGCGAGCCGGGCCGGCGGGGAGAGCGCGTCCAGCTCGGCCAGCAGCGGCGCGAGCACGGCGGCGGGCAGCGGGTCCAACTCGACCCCGTCCATCCCGGCCGGTCCCGGGCGGGCGCTGGCGGTCAACGCCCGCAGGTAGAGCGGATTGCCGGTGCCGGCGGCCAGCAGCGCACGCCGCCACCGGGGCGGGCCGGAAGTCGGTACGAACTCGGCGCTGGCGACGGGGGCGAGCGGCCCCAGCGGCAGCCGGATCAGCCCCGACGCCTCACGTAGCGCGCTGCTCAGCGCCAGCGGCGCCTGGCGGCCCCGGTAGGCGAAGGCCAGCAGCAGGGCGGCCCGGGGCGGCCGGCCGACCAGGTGCCGGAGCATGGTGACCAGCGTCGGGTCGGCCCGGTGCAGGTCGTCCAGGACCACCACCAGCCCCTGCGGGGTGGCCAGCGCGGTGAGCAGCGCCCGGACGGCGGTGACCTGTCGCCGTACGGTCAGCTCGTCCGGCCCACCGAACTCGGCCGGGCCGGTGCCCTGGTGTGCCGGCACCCGGAGCAGGGTGGCCAGGTGGGCCCGGTGCTCGCGGCGCATCCCGGTGCCCGCCGGGGCAGCGGCGGTCTCGATGTGGTCGGCGAAGGCCCGGGCCAGCGCGGCCAGCCCGCCGGTCGCCACGACCGTGACCGTGGCCATGCCCCGCCGCCGGGCCACCGCGGTCAGTTCGGTGAGCAGACGGCTCTTGCCGATGCCCGGGTCGCCGGTGACCTCCACGAGTTGCCCGGTGCCGGCGACCGCCAGGTCCATCGCCCCGACCAGCGTCGCGTACTCCGCGTCCCGCCCGACCAGGCCCCGCTCCGGTCGGCGTCCGGTGACCGTCCGGGGGGTTGTCGCCTGCAACGTGTCGAGCATTCAGTCCTCCTCGGCGGTGGCCGTCGGGCCGACCGATCGGGTGGCGCGTCGCGTCGGTGGTCCGACCGCGGTGGTCCGATCGTCGGCGAGGTCGGCCAGAAAGGGTTCGGCAACCGGCACGCATTGCCCATTGCCAATTCTTTCCAAAAAGGGGTCCATGGGGGTTCTCTTGTGGCGAGAAGATTCGCGCATTCGGCAAGATGTTAGCGTCCGCCATGAATTGCCGGCAAGGGTCGTCCCGGCCGGGATTTACCTCCCCGAAATGCTGGCCGGTTCGGTTGGCCATTGCGCAGCAAATGGTCCGAATGGCGGACTACCGGGTGCCGTCGGGCACCTGCGCCGACGGGGTTCCCCGCCCGTCGCCGGCCGCCACCACCGGGCGGCCCTGCCAGGCGGCCAGGTCGTCGGAGTCGTCCGGGGAGTCCGCGCAGAGCACGTAGTACCCCGGGGTCACCGTCATGAAGTGCCGTTCCACGGCGGCCAGGCAGGCCGCGTGCGCCTGCTCGGGAGTGTCCAGTCCGGTGCCGGCGATCGCGTACGCGACCAGACTGGCCCCGCCGTCGGCGGCGGGCAGGGCGAACACCCGTCCGTGGTGCGCGCCGAGCGCCTCGGCGACGAGCTGCTGCGCCTGCGGCCACTCCACCCAGGACGGCCCGACCCGCAGCCACTCCGGCCCGCGCCGCAACGGGGTGACCGCGGCCATCGTGTCGGTGCTGGCCAGGTCGACGTCACCGGCGGCGGCGGCCACCACCAGCGCCTCCATCGCCCGCAGGAGCGTGGCCAACTCGCCGGCGGGTACCCGGAGGGTGTCGTCGGTGGTCAGCCCGAGCACCGGCAGACCGCCGATCTCGATCACCCGCAGCATGAGCATCACCCGGAAGCTCGGCGGCACCCACCAGCGCAGCCGGCTGTGCGGCACCGCCGCCACGGCGTCCCGGGCGTCGCCGCCGACGGTGCCGCCACCGCCGAGCCCCATGATGTTGACCGCGCAGTCGCGCTGGAAGAAGCTGCCCCGGGCCCGGCCGGCCGCCCGCTGCGTCTCGACCAGCTCGTCCTGGCGGAACATGCCGTGCCGGTTGGCGATCAGGCTCGCCGCCCCGGCCCGGCGGATCAGCTCGTCGAAGCTGGTCGTGCCGGCGTCCACCGCGACCAGGCTGTCCTGGGCCAGGGTGCCCACGTAGTCGTGCAGGTGGGCGCCGATCCGGTTGTTGACCACGGAGGCGAAGACCAGCTCCCGGTTGCCGGTCCGTCGGGCCACCAGCGCGCAGTACGCGGCCAGCAGCACCATCGGCCGGCTGGTGCCGGTCCGCGCGGCGACCAGGGGCAGGGCCAGGGCGATCGCCGGGGACTCCAGGAACCCGCTCAGCGGGCCGCCGCCGTCGTCGGCGACCACCGGGGCCGCGTACAGGCACTGGGGCAGGTCGACCAGGTGCCGCCGCCAGTAGCCCAGGGTGGCGGTGAGTCGGGCCCGGCCCTGCGGCGTCCGCTCCCGTAGTGCCTGGTCCAGCGGTTGGTGGCCGCGTGGGCCGACGGTACGGCTGGCCGGGTCACGGACCAGCCGGGCGAACTGTTCGCCGAGGCGGACCAGGCTGCCGCAGTCGGCGGCCAGGTGGGTGCAGGCGATGACGGCGATGATCGGCCGGCCGTCCCGCACGGCCACGCCCACCCGTACCGGCAGCTGTTCGTCGACGCGGAACGGCGCCTCCTGCAACCGGTCGGTGAGCACCTGGGTGATGGCGGTGAGCCGGTCGCTCTCCGCCCGGCCGTCCCCGTCGGCCGGGTCTGCGGTACCGGCCGGGGCGGTGGCCGCCGGCGCGGTGCCGGTGCCGGCCGGGTCGACGGCGTAGACGTCCACGCGTAGCTCGCCGGAGTCGACCACCTGCTGGGTCGGCTCGCCACTGTCGTCCGTACCGTCGGGATGGAACAGGGTCCGCAGCGACTCGTGCCGGGCCAGCAGCACCGCCATCGACTCGGTGACGTCGTCCAGGGTGGTGCCGGCGGGCAGGTCGAGGACCCATTCCACGGAGGTGAACAGGCTTCCGTTGCCCAGCCACTGCAGGGTGTTGAGCTGGCCGACGGTCAGCGGACCCCGGCCCGCCCGTTCCCCCTTGAAGGCAACCACCAGCTGATCGACCAGGGTCAGCTCGAACATCGGACCTCCCGGACCCACGCGGTACGCCCCGAGGACGTCCGTGGCTGGCAATACGTGTCAGCGCGGAGCCTAGGGGCCGAGCCGGTACGGCGAACCGGGGGAAACCCTGCCCCGGCAGCCGCCGTGGAGCTTTGCCATGAATTTGCCCATTTGAATGGTGGAGTTGTCCGTCCGGATCGACTCCGACGGTCGGCGTGCACCGATTTCGTCGTATTGGAACCGGCCCTGTCGTCGGCAGGCAGGGGTTTCCCTACTGCCGCCGGAGCAGCCGTTTTCCGTAGCGTCGGCCGGGCCAGGAACGAGCAGCGCCAATGCCTGCCCGTCCGCCGAGGGGAAAAGGGGACAGGCTGCCATGGAGTCCGCTGCGGCGACCACGGTGCAGGCCGTGCAGACGTACGCCCCCGAGCGGTCGGTCACCGTCGAGGAGGTCGCCGGCGGGCTCGGCCTCAACCGGCACCAGACCCGGCTGTTCCGGCGGGTGCACGGCCAGCGGCTGCTGCGCGAGGATCCGGAGCTGCCGCTGCTGGACCTGATCACCCCCGCCGCGCGGGCCGTGCTGCGCGACGTCGACGACCCGGACCGCATCCGGTACCTGATCTTCGCGCACACCATCCAGAGCGTGGCGCCGTCCTACCTGGACGTGGCGATGCTGGCCGCCCGGGAGCTCGGGTTGCGTCGGGCCGCCGCCTTCGCCCTCACCCAGCAGAACTGCGCCACCGGGCTGGCCGCCGTCGACGTGGCCGGGGAACTGCTGCGCGCCGACGACGAGCCGGGGGCGCTGGCGCTGGTGCTCACCGGGGAGAAGACCTTCTCCCGCATCGCCCAACTGGTGGAGAACACCAGCATCATGGGGGAGGCCGCCGCCGCCTGCCTGGTCGGCCTGGCCGGTGCCGGCCTGCGGGTCCGCTCGTACGTGGTGCGTACCTACGGCCAGCACGCCGACATCTTCCGGCCCAGTCCCGCCTCGCGCACCGAGTTCAGCGACACCTACGTCCCGCGGCTGGTCGAGGTGATCCACGAGTGCCTGGCCGAGGCCGGCGTCGCGATGGCAGACATCGAACTGATCGTGCCGCACAACGTGAACGTCTCGTCGTGGCTGCGTGCCCTGCCCGACCTCGGCATCGACCGCAAACAGGTCTACCTGGACAACGTCGAACGGTACGGGCACTGCTTCTGCTCCGACCCGTTCGTCAACCTGGCCACCCTGCGCGCCGAACAACGCCTGATCCCCGGCGGGCGGTACCTGCTGACCTCGGTCGGCCTCGGTGCCACCTACGCGGCCATGGTCGTCGAAAACAGCTGACACCCGCAACGGAGTCCCCGA
Organism: Micromonospora yangpuensis; assembly: GCF_900091615.1. Lineage (NCBI taxonomy): Bacteria > Bacillati > Actinomycetota > Actinomycetes > Micromonosporales > Micromonosporaceae > Micromonospora > Micromonospora yangpuensis. Next base: position 2,298,006 of record NZ_FMIA01000002.1, read on the forward strand.
TGAGTCGCTACCTGCACGCCCTCAAACTGGCCCTCACCGGCGACGGCCGGACCCCCCTGGTCTTCCTCTGCAACTTCGAGGTGGAGGAGCAGTGGGCCGCCCACCACGTCGGGCTGCCGGCGCTCACCGGTCGCGCCCCGGCCCCGGTGGTGACCCGGATGGACGAACTGGGGGTGCTGCTCGCCGGGCCGGCCGACACCGTCCTGCTGCACCGGCCGATGGACCCGGAGTACCGGGCGTACCTGGAGGAGACCGGCTTCGAGCTGCCGACGGTGCGCACCCCCGCCCAGGTCGCCGCCGACCGGTCGACCACCGAGGCGCTGTTGGACTCGCCGGCCGACCTGCGGCACCTGGCCCGGCTGGGCCAGGACGGCGCCCGGCTGCTGCCGATGGGGGTGTCGGTGGCCGAACAGAAGCTCGCCGAGGTGGCCGGGCTGCCGCTCGCGGTGGGAGACGCGGCGGTCTTCGAGGCGGTCAACAGCAAGATCTACAGTCGGCGGATCGCCGCCGAGCTGGGCCTGCGTCCGGTGCCCGGCACCTGCGTGGAGTCCGTCGGCGAGCTGGCCGGGGCGCTGTCGGCGTACCGGGGGGACCTGCCGACCGACGGTGGGACCGGTGGCGCGCTGGTGGTCAAGGACGCCTACGGTGTCTCCGGCAAGGGGCTGGTGGTGCTGGACAGCGCGGCCAAGGCCGACCGGCTGCTGACCATGGTGACCCGGCGGGCCCGCCGCACCGGCGACGACCGGCTGGCCGTCGTGGTGGAGCGGTGGCTGCCCCGCGCGGCCGACCTCAACTACCAGCTCACCATCGGCCGTACCGGCGGGGTCAGCCTCGACTTCGTCAAGCGGGCGCACACCCGCGGCGGCGTCCACCAGGGGCACACCTTCCCGGCCGACCTGGGCCCCGCCCACCTGGCCGAGGTGGAGCAGGCCGCGCAGGCGGTCGGCCGACGGCTCTTCGCCGACGGGTTCACCGGGGTGGCCGGCGTCGACGCGATCATCGACACCGACGGGGTGCTGTACCCGGTGTTGGAGATCAACGCCCGGCTCAACATGTCGACGTACCAGGGCGGGGTGGCCGAGCGGTACGCCACGGCGGGTCAGGTCGTGCTGGCCCGGCACTACCCGTTGCGGCTGGCCGCTCCGCTGCCGTTCGCGGCCGTCCGCGCCGCCCTCGGCCCACTGCTCGGCCCCGCACCCGCCGCGGCCACCGGACCGGACGCGGCCACCGCACCGGGCGGTGCCGCCGCACCGGGCGGTGCCACCGCAGCGTCGGCACCGGGCGGTGCCACCGCGTCGGGCGGTGCCGACGTGCCGTCCGGGCGGGTGGTGGTGACCTGCTTCGCCACGGTCAACGCCGAGGCCGACCACGTCCGGCCCCCGTTCGACGGGCGGCTGCACCTGATGCTCTTCGCCGCCGACGCGCCGCGGCTGGCCGACCTCGACGCCGCCGTCACGGCCGCCCTGGCCCCGCTCAACCACCAGGAGAATCGATGACCCCCGAACCCCACCTCGGCGGCGTACCGGTCGAGGAGATCGCCCACCGCTTCGGCACCCCGACGTACGTCTACGACGGCGGATCGCTGCGGGAGGCGTACACCGAACTGCGGGCCGGCCTGCACCCGGCGGTGGACCTGTTCTACTCGCTGAAGGCCAACCCGAACGTCAGCGTCACCGCGCTGCTGCGCGCGATGGGTGCCGGCATGGAGGTCTCCTCGCTGGCGGAGCTGGCCACCGCCCGGTGGGCCGGCGCCCGGCCTGAGGAGATCATCATGCTCGGGCCGGGCAAGTCCGCCGAGGAGCTGCGCCTCGCCGTCGAGCTGGGCATCCGGGCCGTGGTCTGCGAGTCGCTGGACGAGGTCGCGGCGGTCGACGCGCTCAGCCGCCCCGGCCGCACCCGGGTGCTGCTGCGGGTCAACCCGGACTTCACCACCAAGGGCTCCCGACTGGCCATGGGCGGCAAACCCCGCCAATTCGGCACCGACCAGGAGACCCTGCGCACCGCCGGTACGGTGCTGCGCGGGCTGCGGCACGTGGAGCTGGCCGGCATCCACGTCTACATGGGCACCCGGATCCTCGACGCCGCCGACATCGTCCACAACACCCGGGGCGCGCTGGCCGCCGCGACCGAGTTGGCCACCGCCATCGGCTTCCCGCTGCGGGAGGTCGACGTCGGCGGCGGCCTCGGGGTGGCCTACTTCGACCAGGAGACCGACCTCGACCTGGCCGAGCTGCTGACCGGGGTCAACGCGGCGGTGACCGACTTCCGTGCCGCGCACCCCGACTGCCGGATCATCATGGAACTGGGCCGGTACCTGACCGCCCGCAGCGGCACCTACCTGGTGCGGGCCCGGTCGGTGAAACAGTCCCGTGGGCAGCAGTTCGTGATCACCGACGGTGGGATGAACCACCACATGGCCGCCATCGGCGTCGGCAGCTTCGTCAAACGGAACTTCCCGATCCGGTCCCTGAGCCACCCCGACGCCCCGGCCACCGAGCGGTACACCCTCACCGGACCGCTCTGCACCCCGGAGGACGTGCTCGGGCGCAACGTCGCGCTGCCGCCGGTCGCCCCGGGTGACCTGATCGGCGTGGAACGCTCCGGCGCGTACGGCCCGACCGCCTCGCCGGTGCTCTTCCTCAGCCACGGCTACCCGGCCGAGGTGCTCGTCCTCGACGGCGAGGCGCACCTGGTCCGCCACCGCGACACCGTCGCCGACCTGCTCGGCAGGCAACAGCTCGTGCCCCCGCTCGACCCCGACCGTCTCGACCCCGACCAGCTCTGGGCCACCCCGGAAAGGACCGCACCGTGAACCGTGCCGAACTCGTCACCGCCATCTCCGGCTGCCTGCAGGACGTGCTGCAGCGCCCCCTGCCCGACCTCGACGAGCAGACCCGGCTCTTCGAGGACCTGCACCTGGACTCCACCACCATCCTCGAACTGCTGATGGCCGTGGAGGAGGCCGTCGACGTCGAGTTCGACATGGAGGCGCTGAAGATGGACGACTTCCGCACCCTCGGCACCCTCACCGACTCGGTGGAGCAGGTCAGTGAGGTACCGGTCTGAGCCGGACCACGGTCGTCGAAAGGACAGCCAGATGAAGCACAGTGAACTGGTCGAGGTCATCGCCCGCTGCCTGGCCGAGGTGATGCCGACCGGCCTGCCCGTCATCACCGTCGACTCGCGGCTGGTCGAGGAGATCGACCTCGACTCGATGTCCCACCTGGAGCTGCTCATGGCGATCGAGGAGCAGCTCGGGGTCCGGTTCGATCCCGACTCGCTGAGCCTCGCCGCCTACCCGACCGTCGGTGCGCTCGCCGACTTCGTCGGGCGGCAGCAGAGCACCCCGGTCTGAGGGGCGCGACGATGACCCTGGCCCTGCGGACCGGCGCGGCGGTGCTGGGCGAGACCGGGCCGTACGCGCTCGACGACGACATCATCCGGTTCTACCGGGACCTGTTGCGGCCCTACGGCGACGAGGTCGACGAGGAGCTGGCCCGGCAGGGGCGCAACGTGCCCTTCGTCGACCTCGCCGAGCGGGCCCTGGCCGCCACCCCGGACCCGGTCGCCAGCCCCGACCTGCTGATTCTCGCCTACGCGCTGCCCGACCTGCATCCCCTCAAGACGGTCGCCTCGCATCTCAACCACGGCTTCGGCGACACCTCGCGCAGCTTCGCCGTCTCCGAGCAGGGGCTGGCCGCGCCCTTCACCGCGCTGCGCGTGGCCAACGCGTACGCCCGGTCGGGCCGCTGCGACAGCCTGGCGCTGTTCGTGCTGGAACAGACCACGTTCGCCTACCGGGAACCCTTCGCGCACGCCCACGACCTGCTCGACTCCGGCGTGCTGATGGTCTTCGACCGCACCGGCCGGTGGACCGTGGACGGGCTGCACACGGCCCCCTCCGGCGCGGCGACCGGTGCGCTGCTGCGCCGGCTGCTGCCCGCCCCGGTCGCCGCGCGGGCGCTGCTGGTGACCGGCCCGTGGACCGACCCCGCCGACACCGACGTCACCGGGGTCGCCCGGCACCGGGTCGCACCCGGGTCGTACTGCACCAGCCTCTGGCGGGAACTGCTGCGCTGCCAGCGGGACTGGGCGCAGCGCCACCACACCCTCGTGCTCTGCGACACCGACCCCCGCCACGACCAGACCCAGGTCGCCATCCTCACCCAGCAGACGGCGGCACCCCCACCACCGGCAAGGGAGCACCCGTGACCGCCCACCATCCGGACCTGCTCGACCGGCTGCGCGCCGCCGGGCACCAGCTGCCCGGTACCGACGCCGAGCCGCTCGGCGAGCGCTTGCTCGACCTGCAACACGCCATCCTGCGGACCACCCTGGACCACGCCGTGCGACACCTGGACGGCCGGCACAGCGAGGGTGCCAGCCTGCTGGCGAAGCCACAGCTGCAGGCCCAACTCGCCGACATCGCCGTGGAGCTGCGCGAGAGCGGGCTGCGCTGCGAGATCCCCGCCGCCGACCCGGCCCGGCTGCGTTGGGCCCGCCACCAGCGGCTGACCGCCACCGGTCGCCGGCTGCTGCGACTGCTCGGGGCCACCAGCATGCTCGCCGACGGCCCCGGTGGCGACCTGCACCTGGTCGAGCTGCTCGGCAACGCGTACCTGCACCCCGGGTCGGTGGACGACCATGGGTGACTGGGGGCCGGTGGCCGCGCTCACCGAGCGGGACCCCACCGACGCGGAGACCGCGCTGCTCAACGCGTACTGCCGGGACATCGCCGCCGCGCTGCGGGCCCCCGGCATGGTGCTGGACCGGGACCCGGACGCCATCGCCGAGCACCTGGACCTGCCGGCGGTCGCGTTGCAGAACCACGTGCTGATGCCGGCGGAGTACCGCCGCGGTGGCGACGCCCGGTTGGCCCGCGCCGTCTCCGGGGTCTCCTGCGTCTCCTGGGCGCTGGTCGCCGAGCGGCTGGCCTACGGCGACACCGGCATGGTCCTGGCCAGCCCCGGCCCGTCGCTGTCCAGCGCCGCCGTCCGGGCGCTGGCCGACGACGCCCAGCAGGCCTGGTTCTACGGCCGGCTCGCCGAGCGCCCCACCTGGACCTTCTTCGGGCTGACCGAACCGGGCAAGGGCTCCGCCGCCGCCGAACTGGAGACCACCCTGACCCCCGCCCCGGACGGGGTGGGCTGGCTGCTCACCGGGGAGAAGACCTACATCGGCAACGGGGCACGGGCCCAGCTCGGGGTGGTGCTGTGCCGACGGGCCCCGGGACCGTGGGGCATCGAGGCGGTGCTCGTCGACACCGCCGACGCCGGCTGGCACGCCGAGCTGCTGCCCCTGGTGGGGCTGCGCGGCTCCCGGATCAGCCGGATCCGCCTCGACGGCATGTACATCCCACCCGACCGGCTGCTCGGTGCCGGCCGCCCGCGCAGCCGCCGGGGGTTGCACGGGGCGCTGCGTACCCTGCTCTGGTTCCGGCCCAGCGTCGCCGCGCTCGCCGTCGGGGTCACCCACGCCGTCTGCGACTACGTGCTGGAGCACCGGCCCCGGCTCGGCGGCGGCGACCGGGCCCGGCTGGACGACCTGATCGACCGTTCGATGCGGGTCCGCCGGCTGGTCTACGCCGCCGCCGCCGAGGTGGACGCGGGTGCCGCCAACGCCCACCGGATCGGCGCCACCAAGATGAGCGCCGCCCGGCTGGCCGAGGAGGCCACGCTGCTCGCCGCCGACCTGCTCGGCCCGGCCTCGCTGCGGGAGCACCCCTGGCTGGAGAAGACCTACCGGGACGTGCGGGCCTTCGAGTTCATGGAGGGCACCGGCAACATCCACCGGCGGGGCGTGTTCCAGGGGCTGCTGCGCGGCAACTTCTTCCCCGCCGACGGCCCCGCCGACGACCCGGCCGACGGCTCCGCCGAGGACTCTGCTGCGGGCTCCGCCAGCGGCTCCGCCGAGGGTTCCGCCACGCCGGGGCGGGCCGACTGATGCGGCTCGGGGTGGACCTGATCGCCGTCGACGCGCTCGACCGGCTGCTCGGCCGGCGACGCCTGGAACGGTTCGTCTTCGCCGCCGCCGAACTGCGGCTGGCCGACGCGCTGGGACCCGCCCGGCGCACCGAGTTCCTGGCCGGTCGGTTCGTGGCCAAGGAGGCCGTACTCAAGGTCCTCGGCCGCGGCCTGTTCCAGGGGGTACGCCCCAGCGACATCGCGGTCACCCGGGCACCGACCGGCGCACCCGAGGTCGAACTGCGCGGCTCGGCCCGCGCGGTGGCCCGCGACTGCGGCATCGACCAGGTGAGCGTCTCCATCACCCACAAGCACAACCTGGCGATCGCGGTCGCGCTCGCCGCTGCGGCCGGAGGTCCACTGCCATGAACGTGTCCCCGACGGTCCCGGCGACCCGGCTGCTCGGGCTGGGCCACCACCAGCCCGCCCGGGTGGTGACCAACCACGAGCTGGCGCAGCGGCTGGACAGCAGCGACGAGTGGATCCGTACCCGGGTCGGGATCGTCAGCCGGTCGATCGCCGAACCGGACGAGAGCGTGGTCGACCTGGCGGTGGCCGCCGCCGGCAAGGCGCTGGCGCACAGCGGCCGGCAACCCGCCGAGATCGACCTGGTGGTGGTGGCCACCACCACCGCGGAGAGCAGCATGCCCAACACCGCCGGCCGGGTCGCCCACCGGCTGGGCGTCCGCGCGCCCGGCGCGTTCGACGTCAACGCCGGCTGCGCCGGTTTCGGGTACGCCCTCGCCCTGGCCAGCGACGCGGTACGCGCCGGCTCGTCGCGGTACGCCCTGGTCGTCGGCGCGGAGAAGATGTCCGCCTGGGTGGACTGGACCGACCGCAGCACCTGCATCCTCTTCGGCGACGGGGCCGGTGCGGCCGTGGTCGGACCGGTCACCGGCACCGCCCGGCCGGCCGGGATCGGTCCGGTGGTGTGGGGCAGCGTCGGCGAACTGGCCGACCGGATCCGCATCCCGGACCGGCACTCTTACCTGACCCAGGACGGCAACCGGGTGTTCTGGTGGGCCACCAACGAACTCTTCGGCGTCATCGAGCAGGCCTGCCAACGGGCCGGGGTACGCACCGACGAGCTGCTCGGCTTCGTCCCGCACCAGGCGAACCTGCGGATCATCGAGGCGATCGCGCGTCGGCTGGACCTGCCCCGGGCCACCGTCGCCACCGACGTGGTGCACGCCGGCAACACCGGTGGCGCCTCCGTGCCGTTGGCGCTGTCCCGGATGGTGCACGCCGGGACGGTGCCCTCCGGGGCGCCGATCCTGCTGCTGGGCTTCGGCGCGGGCCTCTGCTACGCCGCCCAGGTGGTGGCCGCCCCGTGACCACCGCACCGGCCCGTGGTCCCGCGGGGACCACCGCACCGGCCCGTCGTCCCGCCGGGACCGCCCCCACGTCGACAAGGAGAGCAGCCGTGCCCATGATCGAGGCCGACGGACTGGCCCGTACCTTCCAGGCCGCGCACGCCACCGTGGACGCCGTCCGCGGGCTCAGCTTCCAGGTCGCCACCGGCGAGATCGTCGGCTTCCTCGGGCCCAACGGCGCCGGCAAGACCACCACCCTGCGGATGCTCACCACCCTGCTGCGGCCCACCTCGGGTCGGGCCGTCGTCGCCGGCCACGACCTGGTACGCGGCGCGGCGCAGGTCCGCCGCAACACCGGCTACGTAGCCCAGTCCGGCGGCACCGACGGGACCAGCCTGGTCCTGGAGGAGCTGGTGCTGCAGGCCCGGCTCTACCGCTTCTCCCGGGCCGAGGCCACCCGGCGGGCCGGCCTGCTGGTCCGGCAACTCGACCTGACCGGCCTGGAACGGCGGCAGATCCGTACCCTCTCCGGTGGTCAACGCCGCCGGCTCGACCTGGCCCTCGGGCTGGTCCACGAGCCCCGGCTGCTCTTCCTCGACGAGCCGACCGTCGGCCTGGACCCGCAGAGCCGCGCCAACCTCTGGGACCACGTCCGGCGACTGCGCGACGACCTGGCCACCACCGTCTTCCTGACCACCCACTACCTCGACGAGGCCGACGCGCTCTGCGACCGGCTCCTGGTCATCGACGACGGCCGGATCGTCGCCGACGGCAGCCCCGAGGAGCTGAAGCGACGCGTCGGCGGCGACGTGGTGACGGTGAGCGTGGACGGCGACGCCGAGCGGGCCGCCAAGCTGCTCGCCGCCGAACCGGGCATCGGCGACCTCACGGTGACCGGGCGGACCCTGCGGCTCGCCCTGGACACCGCCGGGGAGCAGGCGCTGCTGCCGCTGCTGCGGGTGCTCGACGCCGCCGGCATCGCCGCACTGTCGGTGCAGATCTCCCGGCCCACCCTCGACGACGTCTTCCTCGGCCTGACCGGTCGGTCGCTGCGGGAGCCGACCCCCGACGCACCCCGGTGACCCGCCCCGCCCCGACCCTCTGAGGAGTGCCGCCCGTGAACTTCCTGCGTGACACGATGCTCATCTTCGTCCGGCAGACCCGACTGGCCATGCGCGATCCGGCCTGGTTGATCATCGGACTGACCCAGCCCGCGCTCTACCTCGCCTTCCTCGGCCCGCTGCTGGAGCGGATCACGATCAACGGGGGCGGCGGCTCACCTACCGGCAACTCCTGGCAGCTCTTCGTACCGGGACTGCTGATCCAGCTCGGCCTCTTCGGTGCCGGCTTCGTCGGGCTCGGCATCATCGCCGACGTCCGGGCCGGGGTGATCGAACGGATGCGGGTCACCCCGGTCAGCCGGTACGCGCTGCTCGTCGGCCGGGTCCTGCGGGACGTGGTGGTGCTGCTGGCCCAGGCCGTGGTGCTGCTCACTGCCAGCTTCGCCTTCGGGCTGCGCGCCTCGGCCACCGGACTGGCGATCGTACTGGGCATGGTGGCCCTGCTCGGGGTCAGCCTCTCCGCCGGCTCGTACACCCTGGGGCTGCTGCTGCGCCGGGAGGAGGCGCTGGCCCCGATGCTGAACGCGGTGATGGTGCCGTTGATGCTGCTCTCCGGCGTGGTGCTGCCGATGCGGCTGGCCCCCGGCTGGCTGGACGCGATCTCCCTGGTCACCCCCTTCCGGTACGTCGTCGACGCGATGCGTTCGGCCCTCTACGGCCAGTACGGCACGGTGCAGCTCTGGTCCGGGGTGGCGGTGGCCGGGCTCCTGGCGGTGGTCTGCCTGAGCGTGGGCGCGCGGGTCTTCGCCCGGGAGAGCGCCTGAGCAGCGCGGCCGTTCCCGCGGTTCCTGTCTGTCGGCCCACCCGGTCGACCTTCCGAAGTGGAGGACGCCTACACTCCGCCCGGTGATCAACAAGAGACGATCGGCGGTCGTCCTCATCGGACTGCTGGCGGCGACCGTGTTGACCGGTCCGGTGCCGGTGCTCGCCGCGCAGGAACCGGTGGCCGAACCGCCCAAGGTCGAGCTGGTGCTCGACGTCAGCGGGTCGATGCGGGCCAAGGACATCGACGGGCGCAGCCGGATCTCGGTGGCGCAGCAGGCGTTCAACGAGGTGGTCGACGCGCTGCCCGAGGAGACCCAGCTCGGCATCCGGGTCCTCGGCGCGACCTACCAGGGCAACGACAAGAAGCAGGGCTGCCGCGACACCCAGCAGATCGTGCCGGTCGGCCCGGTCGACCGGGCGCGGGCCAAGGCCGCCGTGGCGGACCTGAAACCGACCGGCTTCACCCCGGTCGGGCTGGCCCTGCGCTCGGCCGCCGAGGACCTCGGCACCGGCACCACCGCCCGGCGGATCGTGCTGATCACCGACGGGGAGGACACCTGCGCCCCGCCGGACCCGTGCGACGTCGCCCGGGAACTGGCCGCCCAGGGTACGAAACTGGTGGTCGACACCCTCGGCCTGGCCCCCGACGAGAAGGTACGCCGACAGCTGCTCTGCATCGCCACGGCCACCGGTGGCACGTACACCGCCGCGCAGAGCGCCGAGGAGCTGACCGGCCGGATCAAGCAACTGGTCGACCGGGCCAAGGACACGTACACGGCGGCACCCACCGTGGTCGGCGGCCGGTCCGTCTGCGACGGCGCACCGCTGCTGGGCCCCGGCGTCTACAGCGACCGGGAGAAGTTCTCCGAGCACCGCTGGTACCGGGTGCCGGTCCGGCCCGGCCAGGAGCTGCGCGCCTCGGTGAGCGTGGGGCTGGACCGCCCGGTCAACCCCGACTACGGGGTGCTGTTGCGGGCCACCGCCACCGACGGGCGGGAACTGGTCCGCGGGGTGGACGCCGGCAGTGGCCGTACCGACGTGGTCTCCGCCGGCCTGCGCTGGTCGGCGGGGGAGGAGCCGGCGGACGGGCCGTCCCCGACGCCGCAGGCCTCCACCGCCGTCGAGGCGACCACGGTCTGCCTGGTGGTGAGCAACGCCTTCGCTCCCCGACCGGGCACCGAGGCCGACCCCGGCCTGCCTGTCGAGTTGACCGTGGACGTGGTCGCCGCGTCGCCGGCCCCGACCGCCCCGGACCTCGGTCGCGGCTGGGTGCTGCTGGTGCTGCTGACCGTGGCCGGCCTGATCACCGGCCTGCTCGCCGGTCTGCTGACCCGCTGGTGGGTGGGCACGTGGAGGGAGACCCGATGAGTACCCCGACGATCCGCGCCGGCGCGGTGCTGGCCGCCGCCGGCCTGACCCTGCTCACCGCCACCCCGGCCCTGGCCGCCGGTCCGGTCCTGGCGTCCGGTCCGGTCCTGGCGTCCGGTCCGGTCCTGGCGTCCGGTCCGGTCCTGGCGTCCGGTCCGGTCCTGGCCGCCGCGCCGGTCCAGGCCGGAGTGCCGGTGCTGGCCGCCGCGCCGGTCCAGGCCGGAGTGCCGGTGCTGGCCGCCGCGCCCACGCCGTCGCCGGGGGCCACCCCGGTGACCCGGGCGGGCACCTCCTTCCTGACCGCCGTCGGGGTCGCCGCCGGGCAGCCGGCCCGGTTGGGGGCCGCCACCGGCGACTACCTGTACTGGTCGTTCCCGGCCGCCGCCGGTGACCGGCACCAGATCAGCGCGAGCGTGTCGTTCCCGAAGTCCCGCAGCGGCGCGTCGACCTGGACGGTGGAGGTCTTCGACGGGCTGCGCCGCCGGCAGTCCTGCACGGCCGGCGCGCAGACCCCCACCGTCGACGCCACCGCCGGTACGGTGTCACTCGGCTGCACCCTGCGTCAGGTGCGCTCCTGGGCGGAGCCCTGGTCGGCCGACCCGCTGCCGGGCACGTACTACGTCCGGTTGTCCGCCGCCGACCTGCCCGAGGTCGACCTGGGCCTGCCCGTCGAGGTGGAGTTGCTGGTAAGCGCGGACGGCTCGGAGTCCCGCGACGACGGTGAGTTGAAGGCGCCCCTGGTGCCGAACACCAACGCCGGCACGGTGCTCGACGCCGAGCCGACCGCGCAGGCGGTCGAGGAGGACGACGACGGGTACTTCGGCTGGCTGCCGACGCTGCCGAAGCTCGGCTCCCGGTGGATCTGGACCGCGGTCGGCGGTGTGCTGGCCGCCGTGGCCGGCGTCGTCGGTTTCGCGCTCACCCGCCGGCCCCGCCGACCCTGACCGGTGCCGGTGGTCGCCGCCCCACCCGGGCCGCGGCCACCGGCTTTGCGGCGGGTTCCGCGCCACCGACTGTCCGGCGGGTTCCGCGCCGACGGCTGTGCGGCGGGTTCCGCGCTGGCGGTTGTGCGGTGGGCTTCGCGCCACCGGCTGTGCGGCGTTGCTGCGGCTTCCGGCGGGACCGTGACCGCGCGGGTGGCGGTCGTCGGCCGGCGTCTGCCATGCTTCCGACGGTGACGAGCCGCCCCAGCAGACCGCGCCCCCGCCGCCCCGGTGGCAACCGCATCGTCCGCGTCCTGCTCGCGCTCGCCGTGGTCGCGGCGCTGGCCGGGATCGCCGTGGTGGTGGTGCCGAGGCTGCTGGCGCCGGGCCCGCGTCCGCTCTTCCAACTCCCCGTCGCCTGCGGCGAAACCTGGCAGCTCGGCACCTACCCGGGACACGACGACTACGACGTCGACCTGTTCCCCACCGAGGGCGAGGCGTGGGGACGGCCGGTGCTCGCCTCCGCCGAAGGACGGGTCACCGAGGCGGGCATCAACGGGTCGCTGGGTGGTCGTACCCCGGAGAACCCGGACGGCCCGCGCGGCCGGGGCGGTGGGTACTGGGTCAAGATCGACCACGGTGGCCGGTGGGAGACGCAGTACCTGCACCTGCTCGAACCGCCGCTGGTCGAGGTCGGCCAGCGGGTCGCCCAGGGCGAGCAGCTCGGCAAGGTCGGCAGCACCGGCAACTCCGGGGCTCCGCACCTGCACTACGAGCAGCGCCGGGGCTGGGAGAAGGTGGAAACCCACTTCGACGGTACGCCGTCGGGCATCACCCACGACGACCGTGAGTACACCGTCCGGCGGACCAGCAACAACTGCCCCACCGGAGCGCCCTGACCGCTCGCGCAAGAGTCGCCACCCGATCTGGCGGCGTAATCAGTCGAGGACTTTGGGGAGATCTGTGGTCGCCAGGGCGACCACAGATCTCCCCAAAGCGGGGCCCGTTCAGAGCGGGAGCTGGCCTTGGTAGATCCGGAGTCCCGGGCCACGAACGACGATCACGCCGCCTCCGCCGGAGCCGGGGGCGGAGGTGACCCGGGGGGTCCCCGCGAGGGTGGTCCAGCCCGACCACTGGCCGGTCGACAGCGAGTACCGGGTGGTGCGCAGCGTGCCGGCGGAGCGGACCAGCAGGTGCAGGGAGCCGCCGTAGACCGTGGCGGTGGGCGCGGAGCCGGCCTTCGCCGTGCCGGGCACGGTGCTCCAGGTCGACCAGGTGTCGCTGCTGAGCTGGTAGCGGGCGGTCCGTACGGCGCGGTCGGCGGTGCGGACGAAGACGTGCAGGTCGCCGCCGTAGACCGCGGTCGCCGGTGCGGAACGGGCGTTCGCGGTGCCCGGTACGGTGCTCCAGGTCGACCAGGTGTCGCTGCTGAGCTGGTAGCGGGCGGTCCGCACGGCGTCGTCGGCGGTGCGGACGAAGACGTGCAATGCCCCGCCGTAGACCGCAGTCGCGGGTGCCGAGCGCGCCCCGGCCGCCCCGGGCACCGCCGTCCAGCCCGACCAGCTTCCGGTCGACAGGTCGTAGCCGGTGGTGAGCAGCTGGCCGGCACCGGCGCGGACGAAGAGCCGCAACTGGCCACCGTAGACCTCGGCCGTCGGCGTCGACCTGGCACCCGGCCGGCCCGGCACGGTCGTCCAGCCCGCCCAGGTCTGCTCCGTCACGGACTGCCGGTTCATCCGTACCCTGCCGAGGCCGGTGGTGGTGAAGACGAACCGGTCGCCGCCGTAGGTCACCGTCTCCGGCGCGGACCCGGGCCGCATCGGACCCGGCACCGGCGTCCAGTCGGTCTGGACGGCGGCCAGCCGCCGCGTGACAGCGGACATCGCGCCGGTCGTGTCGGTCGCGCCGGCGGTGGTGGTCGGGCTGGCGGTGGTGGTCGCGCCGCCAGCGGTGCTCGTGCCGGCGGTGGTGGTCGGGCTGGCGGTGGTGGTCGTGCTGGCGGTGGTGGTCGCGCCGCCAGCGGTGCTCGCGCTGGCGGTGCTGGTCGCGCCGGCGGTCGGGGCGACCACCACGGTGGCACCGAGGGTGAGGGTGAGCACGAACAGGCGGTTCAGGGTCCGCACCGGACGGGACATCGTCGGCTCCCTTGTGGAGGGTCAGCGCGCAGACGGAAGGAGGAGCGCGTCGCCGTTAGGTTCTCACGTCCCGGCACCGCCCGGGGGGCGTCGACGTCTCGGCCCCACCTGGGGCGTCGGCGGCTCGGCCCCGCTCGGGGGCGGCGGTGGCTCGGCTCCACCTGGGGCGTCGCCGTCCCAGCCACACCGGCGGCTAGCGGCGGTTGAGTCGCCGGTAGACGGGGGCCAGCTGGCGGTGCAGCTGCCGGTAGACGGCGAAGAGCTCGGTGTAGGTGGCCCGGTGGGTGGGGTCGGGCTCGAAGACCCGGTCGTTGCGCATCAGCTCGGGCAGGTCGGCGAAGTCGACCCGGCCGGTGCCGACCGCGCCGATCCAGCCCGCGCCCCGGACGTTCACCGCGAGCGGCTGGGCGTCCCGGCGGATCTCGACGCCGAGCACGTCGGCGAAGATCTGGCACCACGAGTCGGACAGGGCCCCGCCACCGGTGACCGCCATCGAGGTGACCGGCGTGCCGAGGAACCGGTCCACCGCGCCGGCCACCCAGCGGGTGTTCAGCGCCACCCCCTCGAAGACCGCCCGCAGCAGGTCCGAGCGGTTGGTGTCCAGCGAGATGTTGAAGAAGCCGGCGCGCAGGTCCGGGTCGTCGACAGGGGCCCGCTCGCCGTAGAGCCAGGGGGTGTAGAAGACGCCGTTGGCCCCCGGTGGCACCCCCGGGATGATCGCGTCGAACGCGTCGAAGATCGAACCCTCGTCGCGGTCGACGTGTCCCGCGCCGAGCAGCGGGTCGTCGTACTCCACCACCTTGTCCCGCAGCCAGGTCAGGTTCGCCCCGGCGGTGGCCTGCAGGGCGGTCATCAGGTACCGGTCGGGCACGGCGCACGGCACCGCCGCGATCCCGGCCCGTACGTCGGTCTTCTTCGTCGGCACGTGGGCGGCGATCCACGACGAGGTGCCGAGGTACAGGTGCGGTTGGCGGTCGCCGGTGGTGCCCGCGCCGACCGCCGCCGCCGAGGTGTCGACGGCACCGGCCACCACCCGTACCGACCGGGGCAGCCCCAGGTGCGCGGCGGCGGCCGGGCAGAGGGTGCCGATCACCTCGGTGCAGGCCACGATCGGGGGCAGCTTGGCCGCGTCGATGCCGCAGTCGGCGACCAGCGCCGGGGCGTAACGGATGTCGCCGGGCCGCCGGTTGTCGGTCACCCAGGAGGTCAGGATCGAGTCGACGGTGGCCACCGTACGCCCGGTCAGCTTCAGGTTGATCCAGTCCAACACGTTGAGGAAGGACGCCGTCCGCTCGTAGACCGCCGGCAGCTCGTCGCGGACGAAGAGCATGTGCGCGGCCGGGTCCTTGCCGCTCGGCGAGGGCATCCCGCCGGTGAGCCGCAGCCAGCGGGCGATCCGCCGCACCGAGAATCCCTGGTACGCCGGGAAGCCGCCGAACTGCCGACGCAGGTGCGCCGCGCCGCGCATGTCCAACCAGCTGATGCAGGGCGTCAACGGCTCGCCGGCGGCGTCCACGGCGATGGTCCCCTCGCCCTGGGTCGACGCGCAGACCGTGTCGACCGCCCGCAGCGCGTCGGGGTGCGCCCGACCCAGGTCGGCGACGACCTGCCCGAGCGCGGTCCACCAGTCCGCCGGGTCCTGCTCCGCCCCGCCACCGGGGAGCACCCGCAGGCGCAGCGCCCGTTCCGCCCAGCCGGTGACGGTGCCGTCGGCGGCGACCAGGGCGGCCTTCATCCCCGAGGTGCCCAGGTCGATCGCGAGGACCTGCGGTGCCGTACCGCCCACCGGATCAGACCCCTTCGACCAGCGCGAACACCCGGTCGAACCGGGCGAGGGCGTCGTCGATGACCTCGTCGGTGTCGGCCATCGAGGTGTACATCCGGGAACCGGCCAGGGTGATGATGCCGTGTGCGGCGTACGCCGCGCTCATCTGCTCCATCAACCGCTTGCGGGCCTTGTTCTCCCGAAGCAGCTTCACCGGGTTGCGCATGTCCAGCAGCATGACCCCGCTGCACTCCAGGTGCACGATGGACCCCTGGTTGTACGCCACGTACGGCAGGCCGTAGGAGTCGATCAGCCGTTGCAGGCCCCGGGTCAGCCGGTCACCGGCCCGCCCGGCGATCACCGGGGCGTTGGTCCGGGCCATCTCCTCGATGGCGAAGTAGCCGGCCGCGCAGGAGAGCGGATTGGCCGACAACGTCCCGCCGACCTGGATGTGCGCCCCGCTCTTGCCGTCCAGCCCGGAGCCGAAGACCGCCATCACGTCGGCCCGACCGCCCACCCCGCCGGCCATCGGGTAGCCGCCGGAGACCGCCTTGCCCAGCACGGTCAGGTCGGGGGTGACGCCGAAGTACCCGGCCGCCCCGCCGAGCCCGAGCCGGAAGCCGGTGACCACCTCGTCGAAGATCAGCAGCGCGCCGAACTCGTCGCAGAGCTGCCGGACCCGGGCGTTGAAGTCGCGCGGCACCGGCCGGGTGCCGGACTCCGGGCCGACCGGCTCGACGATGACCGCCGCCGTGCCGCCCCGGGCCCGGTTCTCGATCAGTTTGCGCCGCAGCTGACCCAGGTCGTGCGGGAAAGCCTCCCGGGTCCGGCTGGTCGCCCCGAACGGGATGCCCTTGGCGTTCATCCGGTACGTGCCGGGCACCCGCAGCCCGTACACCATCGTGTCCGACCAGCCGTGGTACGCCCCACCGACCTTGATCACCATCTTCTTGCCGGTGAAGGCGCGGGCCCCGCGTACGGCGGCCATCACCGCCTCGGTGCCCGAGCCCAGCGAGCGGTACATCTCCACGTGCGGCAGGTACCGGTGGATGATCTCGGCGAGCTTGAGTTCGTACTCGTGGAACATGCCGGTCACCGGCCCGGACTCGCGGACCACCTCGGCGACCCGCTCGTTCACCGGGGCGTAGTTGCTGCCCAGGATCGTCGGCCCACCGGCCTGCAGGAAGTCGATGTAGGTGTTGCCGTCCCGGTCGACCAGGTACGCCCCGTCGGCCCGCTCGATGGCCAGCGGAAACGGATAGTTGAAGGCCAGGTTGTGCTGGACGCCGCCGGGGATGCGGCGCTTGGCGCGATCGGTGATCGCCCGGCTGGCCCGGCAGCGGGTGGTGAAGTAGTCGAGCACGTCGAGCTGCGCGTCGTGGCGCAGCCCGCGTACCGGCTGGGCGACCAGCGCCTTGAGCCGCCGCATGACGTCCGGCACGTCGGGATACTCGCTGATGGCGTAGCCGAGCCGGGCGGCCTCCGCACCCCCGGCCGCCGCGGTCCCGACGGCCTCGCCCGCAGCGGTCCCGGCTGCCTGCTGATCGCCTCCGGCGATCTCGGTGGCCTGGTGATCGCCGGTGGCGATCTCGGCGGCTTTGGCGTCGGCGCTGGGCAGGGGCTCGTCGGCGGGTACCCGTACCGGCTCGACCGCCTCGGTCAGCTGTGCGGCGATCCGCTTCTCGTCCGCCCGCAGCTTGCCGAAGGCGATCTCGCGGATCGCGGCCGGGATGGTGTGCACCCGGCCGGACTCGGTGGTCAGCGCGAGCAGGTAGGCGATGGAGACCTTCTCCAGCAGTGCCATGTTGAACACCGCCCGGTCGCCGTCGGTGCCCAGGGCGACGATCCCGTGGTTGGCGATGATGAAGGCGTTGTCCCCGCCGGCGACCTTCTTCTGCACGTTGCGGGCCAGCAGCCCGGTGCCCGACGGCGCGTAGTCGATGATCGCGACCTGCCGGCCCAGGAACCGTACCTGCTCGTCGCTGAGCGCCGGGATCGGCTTGCGGAGCACCGCCAGCGCCGAGGCGTACGGCTGGTGGGTGTGCACGATCGCGTTGACGTCCGGCCGCTGCCGGTAGATGTTGGCGTGCATGCCGCACTCGATCGACGGCTTCAGCGCGACGTCGGAGCCGTCGGGCACGTGCCGGCCGGCGAAGTCGACGATGCAGACGTCCTCCACCCGCATCCGGTCGTAGTCGTAGTTGCTCGGGGTCACCGCGTACAGCCGGTGGCCGGGCACCCGGACCGAGACGTTGCCCTCGGTCGCCTTGAGGTAGCCCCGGTCGAGCATCGTCCGGCACATGTCGACGACGTGCTGGCGGGATGTGCGGTGCTGCACGGGGGACGCTCCTCGCTCGGTCGGCCACGGGCCCGGGTGGGTCGCTGCCCGGTGGGTCCATGGTCGCGCGGACCCGGGTGCGGAGCACCGTCCCCGGGGCAGCGACATTCGCCGCCGAAATTGTCACCGCGTGACAAAATCGGCGGATGAGTCCGTCGGCGACCCCCTGGCGGGACCTACCCGTGGACCTGGCCGTCGCGATGCGTCCCCGGCTGGCCGCGACGGTGGGGGCGGTCGCGGTGGCCGCCGCCGGGGCGACGCCGGCCTTCGCCGCCATCTCCGATGCCAAGTTCGAGCGGGACGTGCGGACCGCCGTCCAGGTCGCCCTGGACCGCTTCCTCGATCTGGTCGGCACCGACGAGCCGGCGCTGCCGCCGGGCATCCGCGAGGTCTTCGTCGGGCTGGGCGCCGCCGAGGCCCGCGAGGACCGGGGGCCGGAGGCGCTGCTGGCCGCGCTGCGGATGGCGGCGCGCTCGATGCTCCGGATGACCTCCGAGGCGCTGGCCCGGTTGCGGCCCGTCGACAGCGGTGAGCTGATCGACCTCGCCGACGCGATCACCGCGTACGTCGACGAGCTGGCCGCCGCGAGCACCGACGGGTACGCCCTACAGGTGCGGGAACAGGCAGGTGAGGGCGACCGGCGTCGGCGGCACCTGGCCGAGCTGCTGCTGAGCGGCAACGCCCTGCCCGGCGCCGTGGAGACCGCGGCGGCCCGGATCGGCTGGCCCGACCTCGACGAGGTGGTACCGGTGCTGCTGCCGGCGGAGCAGGCCCGCGACGCCCGGTTCCGGCACGGCACCCACGGTCTGGTGGTCGAACGGGTCCACGACGCGGTGCTGCTGCTGCGGGCCGGCCCCTGGGCCACCCGGGCCGCGCTGTCCGAGGCCCTGGCCGGGCGCGCGGCGGTGGTGGGACCCACCCTCGCCTGGTCCCGGGTGCCGGCGGCGGTACGCCTCGCGGAACTCACCACCGGCCTGAGTGGGTCTGGCCGCGAGCTGACCGCCGGCCTGGCTGATCCCGGCGCCGGGCCGGTCTTCGTCGACGATCATCTGGTCGACCTGGCGTTGCGGGGCGAGCCGGGAGCGTTGGCGCTGCTCACCGACCGCCGGCTGGCGCCGCTGGCCGCTCTCCGCCCGGTGCAGCGGGAGAGCCTGCTGGTCACCCTGGACGGTTGGCTGCGGCACTGGGGGTCGCGGACCGAGGTGGCCACCGAGCTCTTCGTCCACCCGCAGACGGTCAGCTACCGGCTCCGGCGCCTGCGTGACCTGTACGGCGACGAGCTCGACGACCCGGCCATCCGCTTCGAACTGCTGCTGGTCCTGCGGGCCCGTACGGTCGGCCGCTGAGGGCCGCCGCCCCGCCCGACGAGCAGGGCCCCGCGAGCGCCCCGGCAACGGTGCGTATTCCGCCACCGACCGATAGATTGGCGTTGGTCGATAACTGGAGGTGCGTGTGATGCGGATACGGTCGATGCTGGTGGCGGCGCTGGCGGCAGGCGTCGTGGTGAGCGGGTTCGGCGCCGGTGCGCTGGCCGGGGTGGCCGATCCCGATCCGCCCCCGGTGGCCGTGGCGGCGGTCGGTGACTTCGACCTGACCCGCCCGCAGGTGGTCGCCACCGGGCTGACGGTGCCCTGGGGCATGGACTTCCTGCCCGACGGCAGCGCCCTGGTGGCGTTGCGCAACTCCGGGCAGGTCCAGCGGGTCCGCCCCGGACAGGCCCCGGAGCAGGTGGCCCAGATCTCCGGGGTGGCCGCCGCCGGCGAGGGCGGCCTGCTCGGCCTCGCGGTCTCCCCGACGTACGCCCAGGACAGCTACGTCTACGTCTACCTGACCACCGCCACGGACAACCGGATCGTCCGGTTCCGGCTCGCCTCGCCGCAGACCCAGCAGCCGGTCCTCACCGGGCTGGCCCGGTCCACCATCCACAACGGCGGCCGGATCGCCTTCGGGCCCGACGGCATGCTCTACGCCGGGGTCGGCGACGCCGGACAGACCGCCACCGCCCAGGATCCGGCCAGCCGCAACGGCAAGATCCTGCGGCTGCGCCCGGACGGCTCGGTCCCGTCGGACAACCCCACCCCCGGCTCGCTCGTCTACAGCCTCGGCCACCGCAACGTGCAGGGGCTGACCTGGGACGCCCAGGGCCGGCTGTACGCCAGCGAGTTCGGGCAGAACACCTGGGACGAGGTGAACCTGATCGTCGCCGGCGGCAACTACGGCTGGCCGACGGTGGAGGGGCGGGGCAACGACCCCCGGTTCCGGGACCCGCTCGTCGTCTGGTCGACCGCGCAGTCCTCGCCCAGTGGCGCGGCGGTCGCCGGCAACCGGCTCTACGTGGCCGCCCTGCGTGGCACCCGCCTGTGGAACGTGCCGCTGACCGGCGACGGTGGCGTCGGCACCCCGGTCGCCGAACTGGTCGGCACGTACGGGCGGTTGCGCACCGTCGAGTACGGCCCGGACGGCTGGCTCTGGGTGGCCACCAGCAACCGGGACGGGCGCGGCTCACCGGCGGCGACCGACGACCGTATCCTGCGTTTCCCGCCCCGCGACACCACGCCGCCGCCCACCACCACGCCGCCCACCACCACGCCGCCGACGCCACCACCCACCACGCCACCGCCGACCACCCAGCCGGGTGCCTGTGAGGTCTCCTGGGCGGCCAACCAGTGGACCGGCGGGTTCACCGCCGAGGTGCGGATCACCAACCGGGGCGCGGCCCGGAACGGCTGGACGTTGACCTGGTCCTTCGCCGCCGACCAGCGGGTCACCAACGCCTGGAACGCGCAGGTGACCCAGGCCGGCGCCACCGTCACCGCCCGCAACGTGTCCTGGAACGGCACCCTGCCGCAGGGTGGTACGGCCAGCTTCGGCCTGCAGGGCACCTTCGGCACGGGCAACCCGCCCCCGGACGGGTTCCGACTCGACGGGACACTCTGCCAGCGACTCGGCTAGCACCGGGGGGTACCCCACGGCGGTGCGATCATCGCGACGGTCAACGCCGCCGCGACTGCGGTGCGATCGATTCTCCCGCATGCAGGATCGCGCCGCAGCCGTTCGGCCCGCTCGGCGCCGACGATCGTGGTACCGGCTGTGAAGAGCCGACCGCTGTGGGTGATCTCACGGCTCAGGCGTCGAGCGCGTCCAGGTCGAGCTGGTGCAGCCGGTCCGGGTCGGAGAGGACGTCGATGGCGACGATCCGCCCGCCGGTGACGGTGAATGCCATGACCGACAGCGGTCCGCGCGGGGTGGTGGCGATGATCCCGGCGGCCCCGTTGATCAAGGCCGGCCGGGCGAACTGGGACAGCCGTCCGAAGAGGATCGCCTGGCCGGCCACGGTCGGGGCGCCGGCGATGACCACGGAACCGGAGCCCCGGGCCCCACCGTCGGCCCGTAGCACCACGTCGGGGTCGAGCACGGCCACGAGCGCGTCGAAGTCACCGTGGCGGGCCGCGGCGAAGAAGGCGTCGACGACCCGCCGCTGCCGGCCGAGATCGGGGTCGGGCACCGGCGCCTGCCCCTGCACCCGCCGTCGGGCCCGGCTGGCGAGCTGCCGGGTGGCCGCCGGTGACCGTTCGATCAGATCGGCGATCTCCTCGAAGGGTACGGCGAACATGTCGTGCAGCACGAAGGCCAGCCGCTCGGCCGGGGTCAGCGTCTCCAGCACCACCAGGATGGCCAGCCCGACCGAGTTGGCTAGCACCGCCTCGTGCTCGGGGTCCCCACCGGACTCCTGGCTGATGATCGGCTCGGGCATCCGGAGGTCCAGGGGTTCCTCGCGCCGCTGCTCGCGGGAGCGCAGCATGTTCAGGCACACCCGGGCCACCACCGTGGTGAGCCAACCACCGATGTTCTCCACGGTGCCGCCGTCGGTCCGCCGTAGTCGCAACCAGGCGTCCTGAACGGCGTCGTCGGCCTCGCTGACCGAGCCGAGCATCCGGTACGCCACCGCCCGCAGTCTGCCCCGGTGCTCCTCGAACTGCTCGGTCAACCACTCCTGTTCGTCCACCGGTCACATTCCTTCCGCGTGGCGTGTCATAGCAGTAGACCCCACAGACCCTGTACGTGTGACCGGACGCCCGTCCGGCCCGAGCGGATCCGGAGACGCAATGAGATCACCCGTCCGGCGGATCGGCGGTACGGATGTGTCGGGCCGTTCCACCGCGACGGTGCCGATCGGGCGGGGCGACCGGCTCGTGGGTGGACTGGACCGAACCGGGTGGCCGAGCTGGCCGGTCCGACCGGAGCGGTCGGCTCCGTCCCTGCGGTGGGAGGCGGTGTCCGATATGGCGTGACCCACCGTACGACGGTGTCCCGCAGTCTCCCGCCGGTCGTCCGATCGGCGGGCGGGGTCGACCGGTTGCCGGTGCCGAATGGGCGGGTCGCCCCGGTGTCGTGACATTCGTCGACCGGTCCGGCGGGGCCCAACTCCTTATCACACCGCGTCGGCCATATCCGTCCGGGTGTCGGTTCCGGCCGTACCTCGATGTCGCCCGTGGCCGGATCCGGTGTGCCCGACTCCGGGTGGCCGCACAAAAACCGTCGGGTGTGGAATGTCGTTGCCCCGGGGTCCGATGCGTGGGCCCGAGCGCGCCATGCCCGGAGTGGGATCCGAGTCGACCGGGTGCGTACCGGGCCCGGTGAGCCGATCATGTGACGGGCGAGCGAAATACCCTCTCGACGTGCCTTTACCGAACGTCGCGGGTGCCGTCACGTAGTGAATCGAGGCGTTGCCCGATGTGATCGGCAGGTCGCTTCGGCTTGTCGGTCGAGCGGCGGCCCACCCGGGATGGAACGGTCTTTGGCGGGTTGCCTGGTTGGCTTCTTCCCGCCGGGGTGACATCCCACTCCGGACGACTCGCGTCGCGTCGCACTCGGCCTGTCGAGGTGCGTCCGGATTGATCCGACCGGTGCCCGATTGTTGCCCGGTTGATCCGACGGAAACCCGAACCCGGGCGTTGACCAGGCAGGACGCGGCTCTGTGCCGGAGCGTGTGCCCGGCGGGGAACCGTCGGTTCGTCCCACGCCGGAGGGCGCTTTCCGGCTTCTCCGCCCCCGGTCCACCCGATCGGCCGTCCAGCGGTGCGACCGTTCTTCCGGTTGGCCCGGAGCTCGGCCGACGGGTGTGGACCATCATGCGTGGATGGGCGGTCGGCGGCACTGTGGAGAGCGCCGCCGACGAAACCGGTCCGATCTTCCGGGATCGAATCGAGGTCGATTCGACCGGGTTCCGATCGCTGATCCCACCGTGCGGCGGACTACCTTTTCGAATGAGGCACAGTTGTTTCGTGGCGGCGTGGAAAAACCCCATGATGCCGATTGCTCGATCCGGTCACGGGTCGCCTGGGAAATGATTCGTCCGGAAACCGACGGCACATTCCAACTTCCTGTTCCGGTTTTGTCCCGGGTTTCCGGAGAGGGGTTTTCTGCGGTGGGAAGGCATCCGTTTCCGATGGTGAACAGATACGTTTAAGATGGCAGTTTGAAGGTGTGGGGGATGTCTCTGTGCCGCGCCGACGGTAATTGCTCGGGTGTCGTCATGGTCAGGCCGGCCGGCGCGGCCGCCGGACGGGCCGTGGTGGGGTTCCGCCGGCGGCGCACGTGCTGGTGAGGCGGCTCGGTCACGCGACCGGAGGCCGCGGCCGAGTGGTGCGGTCGGGCGAGCTGGCGGGCCGAATCGGCTACTCGCCGGAAACTTGTCGCCATTCTGCCGGGGGTTGCGGCCGTACGGTAAAGGGCTCCGGCTGTCGGGCAGTTGACGACCGTGGCCGAACAGGGCCAAATCGTGCAAAGTGGAGACTGTCGATCAAGATCAATTAAGTGCTGGACCGGGTTTAGGCAGGCCATCCGTTTTGTGGGGTGGTCGGGTCCGATCGTCATTTCGGATGAAGGGCTCAATGTGCCCGTGTCGGTCCGATCCCCGGTTACCCCTTGCTGCAGAAAGGTCGTTACGTCAAGATGAAGCGGTGCAGGAGATAGATCGCCTTATCTGGCCACCCGGGGGGTCGGCGGCCAGCGGGGCCTCTGCACGGTGTGTGCGGCTTCGGGTCGAGGACAGGGAATTGGGGGGATGCAAAGATGCCACCGTATCGATGATTGACCGAGATTTGACACGCCGTTGTCCGAATGGGGCGGCTGCGGCGATTGACGGTCCATCACGGGGCCGCCCGGCGGCGACGCAGCCGGTCCGGGCGGACAGATCAGGGCACCGCGGTCGTGGTGTCGACCGGCCGTGGGGCGGCCGGTCACGGTGACAGCGGCGTCGCCGGGGGACCGGTCGACGCCTGTGCACACCGACGTCGCCGGATGAGAGCGGTCGACGCTCGACGACCGTCCGGGCCGGGCCCGGGGCGGCGGGAGCGCGACGGGCACACCGAAACGGGGGTTTCGGCTCAGCCGGCGCGACGTCGATGCGATTGGGGGAGTGGTGTCGTCAGCATTCTTGGACAGCCGGGCAGGTCCCCGGTCGAACCTCCACCGGCCGGTGTGGACGGCAGATCGTCCGCACCGGCCCTGACCGGCGACGTCACACCGACGTCGCCGGATGATCGACGCGTGCCGACGGGACAGCGGCATGACGACCTCGGCTGCCGACCGGACGCGGTGACTCCACCGCGCCCGATCCGGTGACCGTTCGATCCGACCGGCCGGCGTGCCCTGATCCCTGGGCGACGCCGCGCCGACACGTGAGGTATCGACTTTTCACCAGCACGGTGCAGGGGGCTATCCGTGACCAAGGTTCTCATCGTGGAAGACGAAAGCTCAATTGCCGAAGCCCTGGTGTTCATCCTGCGTAACGAGGGCTTCACCCCGGCGGTGGCCTCGGGGGGGCCACAGGCCATCGAGGAGTTCGACCGCAACGGCGCCGACATCGTCCTGCTCGACCTCGGACTGCCGGGGATGAGCGGGACGGAGGTCTGCCGACAGTTGCGCCACCGGTCGTCGGTGCCGGTGGTGATCCTCAGCGCCCGCGACTCGGAGATCGACCGGGTGGTCGGCTTCGAGGTGGGCGCGGACGACTACGTGACCAAGCCCTACTCGGCGCGCGAGCTGATGCTGAGGATCAGGGCGATCCTGCGTCGGGGCGGGACACCGGCGGCCGAGCCGGAGCCGGTCTGTGAGGTGCTGACCGGCGGGCCGGTACGGATGGACGTGATCCGGCACGTGGTCACCGTCGACGGCACCGAGGTACACGTGCCGTTGAAGGAGTTCGAGCTGCTGGAGTACCTGTTGCGCAACCCCGGCCGGGTGCTCACCCGCAGCCAGCTGATCAACCGGATCTGGGGTCGGGACTACTTCGGCGACACCAAGACCCTCGACGTGCACGTACGACGGCTGCGTTCGAAGATCGAGAAGGATCCCAGCGCGCCCCGACACGTCGTCAATGTCAGAGGTCTCGGGTTCAAGTTCAACGCCTGAGGGGGTACGGGCCGCGCGGGTCACCGCGCGGCCCGTACCACCGTGGTCAGCGCGCGGCCGTGCCGGCGGCGATGCTCGACCAGTGCCACTGGGAGTCGAAGGCGTTCACGGTGAGGTCGGTACCGTCGGCGACCAACCTCGCGGCCGCACTGGTCGCCGCGGCTACGAAGCCCGACAACCGGTGCGCGACCAGCAGGTCCTGCTCGGTGAAGGGCGGCCCCTCACAGCGCAGCAGCCGCACGTCGACGAAGCCGGCGAAGCGCCGACCCAGGATCTCGACCGGTTGCGGGCTGCGGATGCTGAACCGCACCCGGGCCGCCAGGTGCCCGTGGTGGTGCTGATCGGAGAAGTGGGCGATGTCCGGTATCGCGGGCGGCACGAAGTGGTCCCGGGCGGCCACCTCCGGCACCTTGGGCAGGTTGCCCGCGATGAAGTGCCACGAGTTGTACTGCATCCGGGCCGACATCGCCCAGGCGGCGTCGGCGAGCTGGGCCGGGGAGCCGTCGAAGTGCCGACGTGCCTCGGCGGCGGGCACCACACAGCAGAAGAACTCCGGCAGCTCCCAGTCGGTGATGCGCGCCCAGTCGTTCTCCCGCAACGCCCGGATCAGCTCGGGCAACGAGCGCATCCCCCGACTCATCGCGAAGTCGACCTCGAACACAGTGGTGGCCGCGGACGCGGTCTCGTACACCAGGGACTCCAGGCCGGTCGCGAACTCACCGTGCGGCTTGGCCAACCACGACGGGTCGGCCGCCACCGCCCGTCCCAGCGCGGCCAGGTCCGCACCGGCCACCGGCAGCCGCTCCCGCAGCCGGGCGGCGAGCGCCTCCTCGCGCTCGCGGACCGTCGGCGGCCGGGGGCCGGCGACGCGCTCGATCTTGTGCATCAACGCGCCGTGGATCTCCCGGTAGAGCTGGACGTCCGGCCCGAACCCGGTGCGCCGCCGCCGCAGCGCGTCGGCGAGCGTCAACAGCTCGTCGACCCGGGCCGCGCCGGCCGGTCCCACTGGTTCGCCACCCGGGACGGCGGCGTACCGGACGCGGGTGCGCTCCAGCAGCTCCGCGACGTGGTCGAGGGTGAGCTGGGTGCTGTTGGCCTCCTCGATACGGGCGAAACCCGCCGAGCGCACCAGCACCGTCAGACAGACCACCAGCACCGCGTCGTTGTCCGACCAGAGTGCCAGCGGTACGCCGGTGAGCGCGCTCAACGCGCAGTCCGGGTGGCCGGGCCAGAGGGTCTTGCCGGTGAGCGTGTTCTGCTCCCGGAAGTTCGTGTAGCGCCGGTTCTCCTGGTAGAGCACGAACGGCGCGGTCCGCTGCGCCGCCTCCTTGAGCAGTTCGAGCAGCTCGTCGCGGCCGGTGGGGCCGGCCGCCGCCAACCACGCCCGGCAGTCCCGCACGCTGTCGGCGTAGCGCGCCCGGGCCGGCGGCAGCCGGTCGTGGTAGTCGTCCAGCGCCCGTCGTGACCACGGCACCCGCAGCACGCGGCCGACCAGGTCCGCCTCGTCGGCCAGCGGTGGCCCGGACGGCACCCGGAGCAGGACCCGACCACCGGTGGTCAGACCGAGCTCACCGAGAAACGCCGGCGGCCCCTCGGCCGGCTCGTCGGCGGCGACCGTTCCGGCCCGCCAGGAACGGCCGAACAGCACCGCCAGGGCCACCTCGTCGGCTACCCGGAGCGCCCGCAGCTGCACGTCGGCCGGGATCCGGCCGCCGAGGGTCAAGAGGGTCTGCACCGCCTCCGGCAGCGGTTGCGCGGTGGCCGCCTGCCAGACCCCGGCGAGCAGACCGGGAAAGCCCGCGGTCGGGTCGAAGGCCCGGTCCGGGGTGTCGGCCTTGCCACCGGGCGTGCCCAGCCGGCTGGGCCGGCGGCTGAGCCGGGCCCGGGCGTTCGCCGCCCGCCGGGAGGTGTCCCTCGGCTCCTGCGGCGGGCTCACGGGGTGCCCTCGGCGGTGAGGTCGGCCAACGCCCACAGGTCGCCGCCGGTCGGTGACCAGTCCTCGTCGACGTAGATGCAGTCCACCGGGCAGACCAGGACGCAGGCCGGGCAGCCGGAGCAGAGCTCCGGGACGATAATCACGTCCAGCCCCCGGTCGAAGATCGCACCGAACTCGGGTGGGCAACTGCGCAGGCAGGAGTCGCAGGTGATGCACTCCGAGCGTTCTATCCGGCGCGGCGGTTTCTTCCAGTCGGCGTTCCTGGACCGGCTCGTGATCCGCTCCGACCGCGCCTTCACGGCCGCTGGCGGAGCATTCTTCTGCGGCATTCTCACTCCCAGCCTTCGGCTCCGTCGAGCCATGTCGTCGACAGTTGTGGTGGTGGACCGGTGCGGGCGCCGGATCAGTACACCGGGAAGTACTCGCGGTGCTCCCATTCGGTGACCTGGTCGCCGGTCGGCGCGGCGGTGGCGCACCAGGTCTCGTACCGGGTCGCCTCGCTCTCCTTGAGCTTGGCCAGGCAGAGCGCGAGCGGCTCGCCGAGCAACCGGGGCACGTGCGGGCTGGCCCGGAAGGCGGTCAGCGCCTCCCGCAGCGAGTGCGGCAGCTCCTCGGTGCCGCCGGCCGCCGGTTCGCCGAGTCGACCCTCGATCCCGTCCAGGCCGGCGGCGAGCTGTGCCGAGATGGCCAGGTACGGGTTGGCGCAGGGCTCACCCACCCGGTTCTCCACGTGGGTGGTGCCGCCGGCGCCGAGCACCCGCAGCATGGCGCTGCGGTGCTCGTACCGCCAGCCGATCCGGGTGGGCGAGAGGGTGTGGTCGGCGGCGAGCCGCCGGTACCCGTTGACCGTCGGCACCGACAGCAGGCAGTAGTCGCGGGCCCGGGCCAGCAGTCCCTCCACGTACGCCTTGCCCTCGGCCGACAGGCCCTCGGCGTGCTCGTCGGAGCCGAAGACGTTGCGACCGGTGGTCGTGTTGAGCACCGACTGGTGCAGGTGCCAGCCGCTGGGGTCGAAGCTGTCCAGGCCGGGCAGCGCCATGAACGAGGCGTGGTACCCCGACCGCGCGCACTCCCGTTTGGTCACCGTGCGGAACAGCAGCATGGCGTCGGCGGCGTCCAGCGCGGTGAGCGGGTCGAAGGTGGTCTCCACCTGGCCAGGACCGGACTCGTGCTCGATGGTCCGCAACGGCAGGCCCAGATCCCGCAGCACCCGGGACAACGGGTGGGTGACCGGGGCCACGGTGTCGGCGTAGGCGTCCAGGTTGAACTGGTAGCCGGCGTTGACCGCGGCCACCGTCGGTGCCGCCCCCTGGGTGCCGAACCCGTTGCCGGCGTTGCCCGCCGGCCCCGGCAGCAGCCGGGTCAGGTACCACTCGACCTCCAGGCCGATCACCGGGGCCAGGTCGCGGGCGGCGTACTGCGCGCAGACGCGGCGCAGCAGGTGCCGGCCCGACAGCGGATGCCGGGACCCGTCGCGCAGGTACTCGTCGCCGAGCACCCAGGCCACCCGCGGCCCCTCGCCGGGCAGCACCTGGAAGGTGACCGGATCCGGGACGACGACGAAGTCGCCGGCGCCGGTCAGCTCGCCGATGCCCACCCCCGGGTCGTCGGCGAGGAAGTCCACCGCGACGGCGTGCCCGGTGTCGAACAGGAACGGCCCCGGGCTGAAGTCCATCCCGTTGCGCAGCGCGCCACGGAAGACCGCCGGGGTGAGGGTCTTCGACCGGGCCAACCCGTGCGGGTCGCAGAAGACCAGCCGGACCAGGTCGACGTCGGCCAGGACCGCCTCGACCTGTTCCGCGGCGGCGTGCTGCCGGTCGTCCCACAACTGGAACTCCCGGACGAACGCCGGACGCCCCACCCCGTTGTCCGGGTAGGGCAGGGACCACTGCCGGGTGAACATCGACTCATCAACCCTTCGTCGCTGGTTCGGGGAGCGCGGGCAACGGCGACAGCAACGCCTCGATCTGCGCGGCGGCGGCCAACAGGAGCCGGTCCCCGCCCACCGGCCCGACGAGTTGCACCCCCACCGGCAGCCCGGCGGAGGTCAGACCGACCGGCAGCGAGATCGCCGGCTGGCCGGTCATGTTGAACGGGTACGTGGCCGGTGACCAGGCCAGCCAGCGCAGCTCGGCCGGGTCGGCGGCCCAGGCCGGGGCGATGGCGTCGACGTCGAACGGTTCGATCGGCACGGTCGCCATGGCCAGCAGGTCGTAGCGGCCCCACACCGCGCCGAGGCCGGCCCGCAGCCGTAGCCGGGTCTCCTCGGCCCGGGAGACCGCCGCGCCGGTCACCGTGCGGCCGTACCGCACGATCGCCAGCCGGCCCGGGTCGCAGAGCTCCTCGTCGGCGGCGCTGGTGCCGGCGGCGTCCGCGGCGGCCAGGGTGTCGACCAACGCCGGGTACGGGTCGTCGAAGGGCAGGTCCAGCCGTTCCAGCCGGTGTCCCAGCTCGCCGAGCACCGGGTGCAGGCGTTCGCTCACCGACCGCACCTCGTCGGCGGTGCCGGGGAACTCCAGCCAGCCCACCCGCAACCGGGACGGCTGCCGCTCCACCTCCGGCCAGGCCACGCCGGAGTCCGGATCACCGACGTCGAAGCCGGCGATGACGTCGGCGACGGCCGCCACGTCGGCCACGGTGCGCCCGATCGGGCCCAGGTGGGACAGCCGGTCGGCGCAGGGCGGCACGTAGGGGACCCGGCCGAAGGAGGGCTTGTAGCCGACCACGCCGCAGAAGGCAGCCGGAATCCGGATCGAGCCCGCCCCGTCGGTGCCGAGCGCCACGGTGCAGAGTCCGGCCGCGACCGCCGCGGCCGAGCCGCCACTGGAGCCGCCGGCGGTACGGCTGCGGTCCCAGGGGTTGCGGGTGGGCGGGGCGACCCGGCTCACCGTGCTGGCGCTCCAGCCGTACTCGCTGGTGGTGGTCTTGCCGACCACGACGGCACCGGCGGCGCGCAGCCGGGCCACGACGGGCGCGTCGACGTCGGGCCGGTCGTTGGCCAGCCGCGAGCCCCGGGTGGTCGGCAGGTCCGCGGTCTGGATGAGGTCCTTCACCGCCACCGTGACGCCCAGCAGCGGCCGGTCCCGCCAGGCGTCCGCCCCGGCCACCCGGATCAGCAGGTCGTTGGCCTCGGCGGCGCGCAGCGCCTCGTCCGAGGCCACCCGGAGGTACGCCCCCAGGCCGGGATCGGTGTCCCCGATCGCGCGCAGGGTCGCGGCGACCTCGTCGCGGACGGTGGACTGGTGGTCGAGGAGGAGTCTTCTCGTCTCAGCAATGCTCAGGAACGTCAACCCGCATTCCTTTCATCACTGGTCGCCATCGGCGCGAAAATCGTACGAAGTGGCCCGTGCGCAGGTCAGTCAACGTCGATGAAACTCCGATTAAACGTCCGTCCGGCGGCTCGTTAACGGGCTCGGACAAGTTCCGGTCGGACAGAAATGCGACGATTGGCGCTGCTACCATCGCTCCAGTTCGCGACGGCGTGATTATCCGCCCGGCGGAAATCGAAAGAGGTGGCCCCGAAATGATTTCCCGGTACACGTTGCCCGAGATGGCCGACCTGTTGTCCGACGACGCCCGGTACCGGACCTGGGCCCGGGTCGAGGTGCTCGCGACCGAGGCCCAGGTGCAACTCGGCCGGGTCCCCGCCGCCGCGCTCGACGACATCCGGCGGGCCCCCGCCCCCTCGGCCCGCCGGGTCGCCGACCTGGAACGCGAGCGGGACCACGAGATCCTGGCCTTCCTGGCCGCCTACTGCGAGGGCATCCCCGAGGACTCCGCCCGCTGGGTGCACCTCGGAATGACCAGCTACGACCTGGTCGACACCGCGTGGGGGTACACCCTGTCCCGCGCCACCGACCTGCTGCTGGAGGCCGCCGACCGGCTGCGCGTGGTGCTGACCCGCCGGGCCGTCGAGCACTGGGGCACCGTCTGCATCGGGCGCACCCACGGGGTGCACGCCGAACCGACCACCTTCGGGCACAAGCTCGCCTCCTTCGCCTTCGCCGTCGACCGGGGCGCGCGGCGGCTGCGGGCGGCCCGCGCCGAGGTCGCGGTGGGCACGATCTCCGGCTCGGTCGGCACGTACGCGCTGATCGACCCGTTCGTCGAGCGGTACGTCTGCGGTGAACTCGGCCTCGGCGTCGAACCCGCGCCCAGTCAGGTGGTGGCCCGGGACCGGCACGCGCAGCTGGTGCAGGCGGTGGCGACGCTCGGCGCCTGCGTCGAGCAGATCGCGGTGGAGCTGCGGCTGTTGCAGCGCACCGAGGTCCGGGAGGTCGAGGAGCCCCGCTCGATCGCCTACCAGGGGTCGAGCGCGATGCCACACAAGCGCAACCCGACCACCTGTGAACGCCTCTCCGGGCTGGCCCGGATCCTGCGCGGGTACGTCGGGGCCACATTGGAGGACGTCGCCCTCTGGCACGAGCGGGACCTGGCCCACTCGCCGGTCGAGCGGGTGGCGTTGCCCGACGCGCTCGCCGTCGGGCACTATCAGCTCACCGCCGCGGCCGATCTGGTGGAACGGCTGACCGTCTTCCCCGAGCGGATGCGGGCGGCGGTGGGCCAGACCAACGGCCTGGTCTACAGCTCGGTGGTCCTGGCCGAGCTGCTGGAGCAGGGCGTCGAGCGGGAGAAGGCGTACCGCATGGTGCAGGCCGCGGCCAACCGCACCACCGAGACCGGTGAGGACTTCCGCTCGGCGCTCAGTGGCGAGGGGTTCGACCCCGGCCCGCTGGACCCGCAGCGGTTCTTCACCCACCACGACGTGATCCTGGACCGATTGGAGTCGCTGTGACGAAGTGGAAGACCGAGCGGGTGGCCGGCACCGACCTGGACGTACGGGAGGTGCTGGCCGTCTACGCCTCGTCCGGTCTGGGTGAGCGCCGGCCGGTGGAGCAGGCCGAACGCTTCGCCGACATGGTGCGCAACGCCAACCTGGTGGTGGTGTGCCGGGCGGAGGGGGAACTGGTCGGCATCGCCCGCAGCATCTCGGACTTCTCCTACGTCACCTACCTGTCGGACATCGCGGTACGTAAGGAGCACCAGCGCGCCGGGGTCGGTCGGGCGTTGATCGAGGCCACCCGCCAGGAGGCCCCGCTGGCCAAGATCGTGCTGCTCTCGGCCCCCGCCGCCACCGAGTACTACCCGCACCTCGGGTTCACCCCGCACCACTCCGCCTGGGTGCTCAACCCCTGACCGGGGCGGCCCGGCCGGCGGGGCTCAGGCGGTGCCGGGGCCGACCAGGTTCCGGGGGTAGGTCGTCCGGGCCGAGGTGGCCTGTGCCAGGTCGATCGCCCGGGTCAGCAGCGGTTCGTGCCGGCTGGTCCGGGCCAGGACGGTGCCCTCGGGGTCGATGATCCAACTGGACCCGCCGAACTGCGGCTGGCCCGGCGGAACCGGTGCCCCGTCGGCCACCACCCGGTTGGACGACAGGCAGAACGCCCCGCTGGACACCGCCGTCGCCCGCCCCGCCACGAGCCAGTTGTCGGTCCAACCGCCCGAGGTGGCGCGGGGGGTCAGGATCAGGTTCACCCCCGCCTGCGCGGCGGTCCGGGCCCGTTCGAAGTGCCACAGCTCCGAGCAGATCGAGGCGGCGAGGACGGCGGGGCCGTAGCCGACGCCGGTCGGTGCCGGCTCGGGACCGGCGGCGAACCAGGTCGCCTCCCAGTAGCCCTCCTCGGCCGGCAGCCGGCTCTTGACGTGCAGGGCGCGGTAGCCGTCTCGGGCGGTCCAGAGGAACGCCTCGTTGTACCGCCGGCCGCCGCGCTCGACGGGCCGGCTCGACACCACCGCCGGCACCCCGAGGTCGGACAGCCGCCAGACCCCGGCGTCGTGTGCGGCCACCGCCGCCCGCCAGCGGTCCAGGGCGAAGGCCGGCTCGCCGGCCAGCCACGGCGAGAACGGCATCTCCGGCAGCAGGAGCAGGTCGGTCTCCTCGTCCCGCAGCCGCTCACCCAACTCCGACCACTGCGGGGCGTCGGCGGGGGCGTCAGCCAACTCGCAGACCGTGACCCGCATCGTCGCCTGCCCGGTCATCGGCGGACCTCCAAGGGTCGTGGATCGTGCGGTCACCGGCGGAAGAAGTTCGGTCGAATCACCGTCGAGTCGTACGTCTCGCGGTACACCGGGGTCGCGGAGCCGGCGATCGGCGGCACGATCCAGCCCCACTCGGCGTACACGGTCTCGCCGGCGCGCCGGCGGGCCTGAGTGTAGCGGTGGAACTGGTCGGTCATGGTGTGGTGATCCACCATCCGCACCCCGGCCGCCTCGAAGGAGGTGAGCACCGCGACCGTCAGCTCGATCAAGGCCCGGTCCTTCCACAGGGTACGGTCGCCACTGGTGTCCAGCCCCATGCCCTTGGCGATGGTGGGGAGCAGGTTGTACCGCTCGACGTCACCGAAGTTGCGGGCGCCGATCTCGGCGGCGACGTACCAGCCGGTGAAGGGCGCGCCCGGGTAGACCACGCCGCCGATCTCCAGCTGCATGTCCGACACGGTGGGATAGGCGTACCAGCGCAGGCCGAGGTCGGCGAACCAGTCGTAGGAGGGGTGGGTGATCGGGATGTCCGGGCAGGTACGCGGGTCGAGCTCGCGCCAACCGCAGCCGTCGCGGCCGTGCACCAGGACGGGGAGCCGGTCGAACATGCCGGACCGGGGCTGCCAACCGGCGCCGACGAGCAGGTCGGTCAGCTCCGCGTTGGCCGGGTCACCCCGCACACTGCCGTCCGGCTGCCGGTAGCCGGCGTACCGGACGAGCTGCGCGTTGGCCACCGAGGGGCCCCGTGCCCCGGGGGCGTCGGGCGCGAAGACGGTGATCACCGGGCGGATGCCGCCGTCGTGGTACGCCCAGTCCAGGTGCTGCTCCAACTCCTGGACGACCCCGTCCACAGTCGCCACGTCCCGGCGGTCCCGCACGATCAGGGTGCGCCAGTAGAGCTGGCCGATGCAGCGGGTGTGGTTGCGCCAGGCCAGCTTCGCGCCGTACTCCAGCTCCTCGAAGGTGTGCGCGTAGGTCCCGGTCGAGGCGATCTCGGCGAGCACCGCGAGCCGGCGCTGCCGGTGGCGCCGGGCGTCCCAGCCCAGGTCCTGGGCGCAGGTACGCAGAAAGGCGACCGCCTCCTCGGCGAGGCTGGTCGGCCGGCGGTCGGCGCTCAACGGGCGCTCGCCGGGATCGGTGGGTGCGGTGGTGGCCGCGGTGACCGGGCAGCCCGATCCGGGCCGGCCCACCCGTGCTGTCTCCAGGTCTGCCGGTTGTTCGCGCACGCACGGTTCGCTCACCCGACTGTCCGCCTTCCGGTACCGATCGCGATCCGCCGCCCCGACGGGGCACAGCGGTGTCTGCCGGCGGTTCCCCTGACACGCCGATTCGCAAGGTAGAGAGAGTGGTTAACGAATGCGGCCAACGAACATGAAATAGCGATTGAACGCTCCGCTGTGGTGGCCGGACCGCTGGCTGCCGGCGGCCGCAAAGCATTCCGGGTAGCGACGATCGGGAATGTCAGATCCCGGTCAACTGTCGGTGGGGCGCAGGTCAGGATCGTGGCGCGGTCCGGTCAATCAGCCGCCGGCCGCATTGCCGGCCCCGATCACACCGGCCTAGAGTTCCACCGAAAGCGGTCGCCGGACTCCTGTGTGTACAGAAGGAGTGATAGCAGGTGGACAGTCATGGAGTAACCGGACCGGTGCCACCTCGTACGGCACGGGTGCCGATCGCGTCGGTGGTCGCCGGCGAGACCCCCCGCCTCGACGGGATCAGCGCCGAACACGTCCACCTCCTGGCCACCGCGGCCGGCCCGCTGCCGCCGGTGCTGGTGCAGCGGACGACCATGCGCGTCGTCGACGGCCTGCACCGGCTGCACGCCGCGATCGCCGCCGGTCACGACACCATCGAGGTCGAGTTCTTCGACGGGCCGGAACGGACCGCGTTCGTCGAGGCGGTGCGGGCCAACATCAGCCACGGTCTGCCGCTGACCCTGGCCGACCGGCGGGCCGCCGCCGAGCGGATCGTCCGGCTCTGTCCGCAGTGGTCGGATCGGATGGTGGCGGCCGTGGTGGGGCTGTCGGACAAGACCGTGGCCAAGGTCCGCCGGGGCGCGGCCACGGACGTGCCGCCGCCGGACACCCGGATCGGCCGGGACGGGCGGGCCCGGCCGGTGAACAGCACCGCCGGTCGCTGGATCGCCAGTGAGCTGATCGAGCAGCGTCCGCAGGCCTCCCTGCGGGAGATCGCCCGGGAGGCCGGCATCTCCGTGTCCACCGTGCGGGACGTCCGGCAGCGGATGAGCCGGGGCGACGCCCCGGTCCCGGCCCTGTCGGCCGCGGTGGCCGACCCCCCGGTGGCCGTGGGGCCCCCGGTGGCCCCCGACGGCAGTTCCCTGCTGGAGGGGCTCAAACGCGACCCCTCGCTGCGCTACAACGAGGTGGGTCGGGAGCTGCTGCGCTGGCTGGAACTGCGCACCATCCGCACCACCGAACTGGGCGGGATCGCCGAGCGGGTCCCGCCGCACGCGGCGGTGATCGTGGCGGGCGTGGCCCGCCGGTGCGCGGCGGTCTGGGAGAACCTGGCCCAGGAGCTCGAACTGCGCACCGACGCCCCGGCCGAGGCCACCCGGCCGCCGGTGCGCCCCGGCTGCCGGAGCTGACCCCGGTACGACCTTGACCAGTTTCTCCGTCTCCAGACCAGAGGACGACATGGGTGACACCGATCCGGACGTGATCATCGTAGGGGCCGGGCCGGTGGGCCTGATGCTGGCCGGGGAGCTCCGCCTCGGCGGAGTCGACTGCGTGGTGCTGGAACGGTCCAAGGAGCCCACCGACCAGTCCCGCGCCCTCGGCTTCACCGCGCGCACCATCGAGACCTTCGACCAGCGGGGCCTGCTGCCGCGCTTCGGCACCGTCGACACCATCCCGGTGGGCCACTTCGGCGGCGTGCCGCTGGACTACCGCGAGATCGAGGGCGGCTCCTACGGCGCCAAGGGGGTGCCGCAGTCGCTTACCGTCGCGGTGCTCTCCGACTGGACCCGGGAACTCGGCGTCGACGTACGGCGAGGGTGGGAGGTGGTGGGGTTCACCGCCGGCGCCGACGGCGTCGAGGTCGAGGTGGACACCCCCGACGGGCCGCGCGTGCTGCGCGCCGCCTACCTGGTCGGCTGCGACGGCGGTCGGAGCACGGTCCGCAAGCGCGCCGGTATCGGCTTCCCCGGCTACGACGCCCGGATCGAGATGTCCTTCGCCGAGGTCAGCGGGGTGCGGGTGCGTCCCCGGCCGAACGGTGAACGGGTCCCCGGCGGCCTGGTCCTGGCCTTCCAGCAGGGCCCCGAGCTGTTCCGGGTCACCTACCACGAGCGCGGGGTGGTGCCGCGTCGCGGCGACGAGCCACCCACCTTCGCCGAGGTCGCCGCCGCCTGGGAGCGGCTGACCGGGGAGGACATCCGCGGCGGTACCCCGCTGTGGGTCGGCCGGTTCACCGACGCGAGCCGGCAGGCGGGTGAGTACCGGCGGGGTCGGGTGTTGTTGGCCGGGGACGCGGCGCACATCCATCTGCCGATCGGTGGTCAGGGGATGAGCGCGGGGGTGCAGGACGCGGTCAACCTGGGGTGGAAGTTGGCCGCCGAGATCAAGGGGTACGCCCCGGCCGGGCTGCTGGACACGTACCACACCGAGCGGCACCCGGTAGGTGCCCGGGTCATCCTCAACACCGTCGCCCAGCGGCTGCTCTACCTCGGCGACGACCAGATGCTGCCGCTGCGGGAACTCTTCGCCGAGCTGATGACCCAGGAGTCCGTCCGGGCGCACCTGATCGGCATGGTGACCGGCCTGGACATCCGGTACGACGTCGGCTCCGGCGACCACCCGCTGCTCGGCCGGCGACTGCCCGACCGGGAACTCGTCGGCGTCGAGGCGGGGTCCACCTTCGGACTGCTGCACCCCGCCCGGGGCGTGCTGCTCGACCTGGCCGGCTCCGCCACGCTGTGCGACGCGGCCGGACCGTGGGCCGACCGGGTCGACACGGTCACCGCCCGGCTGGCACCGGACGGCGTGGCCGAACAGTTCGACGGCGTCGACGCGCTGCTGGTCCGCCCGGACGGGTACGTCGCCTGGGTCGGCGGCCCGGGGGCCGCCGGTGGTGTCCCGGTCGGCGGCCCGGGGGCCGCCGGCAATGCCCCGGTCGGCGGCCCGGGGGCGGTGGCGTCCGGGCTGGTCGACGCGCTCACCCGCTGGTTCGGCCGGCCCGCCGGCCCCCGAGGCAAGGAGTAGCCGTGTCAGCCGAACCGATCGCCCTGGTCACCGGGGCCAACAAGGGAATCGGTCTGGAGATCGCCCGGCAGTTGGGCCGGCGTGGGACCACCGTCCTGCTCGGGGCGCGCGACCCCGACCGGGGTCGGCGGGCGGCCGAGGCGCTGACCGGCGCGGGACTGTCCGCCGTGGCGCTGCGGCTCGACGTGACCGACGGCCGGTCGGTCGCCGACGCGGCCGACCGGATCGGGCAGCGGTACGGGCGGCTGGACATCCTGGTCAACAACGCCGGCATCGCCGGTGCCTTCACCGGTCCGCCCAGCGAGGTGACCCTGGCGCAGCTGCGCGAGGTCTACGAGACCAACGTCTTCGGCGTGGTGGCGGTGACCAACGCGATGCTGCCGTTGCTGCGACGTTCGGCGGCCGGGCGCATCGTCAACATGTCCAGCGAGGTGGGATCGCTGACGGTCAACTCCGCACCGGACTCCCGGTTCCGCGACTACCACCAGCTCGCGTACCAGTCCTCGAAGACCGCGTTGAACGCGGTGACCGTCGCCTACGCCAAGGAGCTGCGGGACACCACGATCAAGGTCAACTCCGCCAACCCGGGCTTCACCGCCACCGATCTCAACCACCACCGCGGCCACCAGAGCGTCGAGCAGGGCGCGGTGGTGGCGGTCCGGCTGGCCGCCCTCGGCCCCGACGGACCCACCGGCACCTCGCAGGACGACACCGGCATCATCCCCTGGTGACCGGGCACCGCCGGGAACGTGTCAGGGGCGGGCCCGTGGATCGGGCCCGCCCCTGACACGTGTGTCGTTCAGGCCTCGGCCCGCTTGCCGGTGACGAACTCGACAACCGCCGGGCAGAGCACCTCCGCCGGTACCTTGTGCCACACCCCGGGCAGCGTGACCTGCCGGCCGTTGGGCAGCGCGGCGGCGGTGGCCTCGGCCGCCACCCGGAGCCACTCGCTGGTGCTGTCGCTGTTGATGACCAACGTCGGCACGTCGAGCCGGGCCAGCCGCTCGACCGGCAGCCGGCCGTCGCCGCAGACCGCGGTGTCGTACGGCAGGGTGTGCGCGACCGCCTCGTTCGCCGGCCACATCGGACCGGCCCGCCAGGTGGCGATCTCCTCCGGGGTGAAGCCGACCATCCCCTCCAGGAAGTACTCGGCGGCGGCGCCGCGCTTCTCCTGGTCCAGCAGCGACTGCAGGTGCTCGGCGAAACCGTCCGGCGGGCGTTGCTGGCCGGGCATCCGGTAGGGCGGTTCGAGCAGGACCAGCCGGGTGATCCCGATGTCGGCCATCGCCGCCTCCAACGCCAGGATGGCGCCGCTGGAGCCGCCGAAGACCGCCGCCTCGCCGCCGGCCTCGGCGATCACCGCCGCCAGGTCCTCGATCTCCCGCTCCACGGCGTACGCGGGGGAGTCGCCGCTCTCGCCACGTCCCCGCCGGTCGTAGACATAGGTACTCAGGTACGGCGCCAGCCCGGGAACGATCGGGTTGAAGATGGTGTGGTCCCGGAACCCGCCACCGAGGAGTACGAGGGGAGGGCCGTCACCGGCCTGTTGGTAAGCGATCGTGGTGCCGTCCCGCGAAACGACCTTGCGCATCACGCTCTCCTGTTCCGGTGTCGTCGTGCGTCCGGGACCCCACGCACCGTTGCCGGACCGACGCCCGCACGGAATCCACCGTGCACATGACGCCGATCACTGCGGTGTACGTGGTGATCCGGATGGATAACGCGATAACAGCCGAGGCGCAGAATCCGCCCCGCCGCCAGTCCCCCGACCGCCGCGCCCAGGCCGGAAATTACCCACCCACCCCCACCACCGTCAACACCCACCCCGCCCCCCGCCCCACGGTGATCATGAAGTTATTGCCGTGACCCGCCGGTGTGGGTGACGACAACTTCATGATCACCGCGAAGGGGGTGGGGTGGGAGTGCGGGTTTCCGCGGTTGTACGGGGGTGTGGTCGTACGGTTGTTGGGCTTGTTGGGGCGGTCTATTCTCGGCGGGAAGTGAGCCACGCTGTCTGGTCGGTGCGTGAGAAACCGGCCCTTCGAGGTGGCAGGAAAAGGGGCCGGTCGCCATTTCTGGTGACCGTGCGACCAGGAATCCCAGAATGGCCGTGAATACCGTGGGAGGTATCCGCATGTCCTCCGTGCCCGCTCCATTCGCTCTCCTCGACCTGATTCAGGGTTCGATGGTCACCCAGGCGATCCACGCCGCCGCCACGCTCGGCATCGCCGACACCCTCGCCGAGGGGCCGTTGAGCGCCGAGGAGATCGCCACCCGGGTCGGGTCACACCCCGACGCCACGTACCGGTTGCTCCGGCTGCTCGCCAGCCGGTCGATCTTCGTCGAGCGCGACGGCACGTTCGCGCTGACCCCGATGGCCGACGCCCTGCGGGCCGACGCGCCGATGTCGATGCGCCGGATCGCCCTGCTGATGGGGCACCCCATCCACTGGGAGGACTGGAACCACTTCACCGAGACGATCCGGACCGGTGAGCCGAGTCTGCCCAAGGTCCGGGGCATGAGCGCCTGGGAGTTCTTCGGCACCAACCCCGGGTACGCGCAGGTCTTCTTCGAGGGCATGGGCAACCTGTCCGAGATGGAGACCGAGCCGCTGGTCGAGGCGTACGACTACACCCGGTTCAACAAGATCGTCGACGTCGGTGGTGGTCAGGGCACGCTGCTCGCGGCCATCCTGAACAAGGCGACCGACGCCAAGGGCGTGGTCTTCGCCCCCTCGGTTGCCGAGGTGGCGCAGCAGGTGGTGGAGCAGGCCGGGGTAGCCGACCGGTGCACCGTCGAGCCCGGCAACTTCCTGGAGAGCGTCCCGACCGGCGGCGACGCGTACCTGCTCAAGCACATCGTGCACGACTGGCCGGAGGCCCAGGCGGTCGAGATCCTGAAGAAGGTCCGGGAGGCGGCCGGACCGGGCAGCAAGCTGCTGTTGATGGAGTTCGTGCTCCCCGAGGACAACGAGCCGCACAGCGGCAAGCTGGTCGACCTGTGGCTGATGCTGCTGGTCGGGGGCAAGGAGCGGACCGCCGCGCAGTACTCGGACCTGCTCGCCAAGGCGGGTTTCCGGCTCACCGGGGTCACCACGACGACCTCGCCGATCGCTATCGTCGAGGCGGAGCCGGTGTGACCGGTACCCGCTCGGACCGCTCGCCGGTCCCGGACGGACGAGGGTGGAAACCATGACCTCCCAGACCCGAAGCGCGCTTGTCGTCGGCGGTGGCATCGCCGGCCCGGTGGTGGCGATGGCGCTGCAGAAGGCCGGCGTCGAGGCCACCGTGTACGAGGCGTACCCGAGTCCGGCCGACAGTGTGGGCGGCGGGCTGAGCATCGCCGCCAACGGACTGAACGCCCTCGACGTGATCGGCGTCGGGGACGTCGTACGTCGGGTCGGCACGCCGATGCGGGGCACCGTCATGCAGAACTGGGCGGGCAAGGTGCTCGCCGAGTTCAGCCCGCCGGCGCACCTGCCGCCGGCACAGTTCGCCTGGCGTGGCGACCTGTACCGGGCGTTGTCCGACGAGGCGACCCGGCGCGGCATCCGGACCGTCTACGGCAAGCGGCTGGTCGCCGCCACCGACACCGGTGACCAGGTGGACGTCTCCTTCGCCGACGACACCCGGGCCAGCGCCGACGTCCTGGTCGGCGCGGACGGCATCCGCTCCACGGTACGGTCGCTGATCGATCCGGGCGCGCCGCGCCCCGAGTACGCCGGCCTGCTCGGTTTCGCCGCCCCGGTGGCCGACACCGGGCTACCGCCGACCCGGGGCCGGCTGCACCTGAGCTACGGCAAGCACGCGTCCTGCGGCTACCTGGTCTACGCCGAC
Source organism: Micromonospora yangpuensis (assembly GCF_900091615.1). Taxonomy (NCBI): domain Bacteria; kingdom Bacillati; phylum Actinomycetota; class Actinomycetes; order Micromonosporales; family Micromonosporaceae; genus Micromonospora; species Micromonospora yangpuensis. Next base: position 2,339,141 of record NZ_FMIA01000002.1, read on the forward strand.
GGTGCGGGCGGCTGGTTCGTGAACCTGCCCCACCGCGAGCCGATGACGGTGGCGCAGGCCCGGGCGGTGCCCGCGCAGGAGTGGCTGCGGGTGCTGCGGGAGGCGTTCCGGGACGATCGGTCCCCGGCGCCGGAGCTGTTGCGTAGCAGTGATCCGGCGGACCTGCTGATCACCGGCCCGCTGGAGACCATGCCGACGGTTCCGACCTGGAGCCGGGGCCGGATGGTGCTGGTGGGTGACGCGGTGCACGCCGCCTCACCCAGTTCCGGGCAGGGCGCCTCGATCGCCGTGGAGAGCGCGGTGCAACTGGGTAGGTGCCTGCGGGACCTGCCCTACGGCGAGGCGTTCGCGGCGTACGAGCGGCTACGCCGGGAGCGGGTGGAGCGGATCATCAACGCGGCGATCCGGACCAACCGCAACAAGGCCAGCCCGGTGGCCCGGATGGCGCGCGACCTGTTGATGCCCATCGCGATGAAGGTGGCGATGCGGATGGTCAAGCCGGAGAAGATGGCCTGGCAGTTCGAGTACCGCATCGACTGGGACGAGCCGGTCGTCACGCCCGCGGGTAGCGCCCACGCGTGAGCCGGTCGGTCGGCCCGACGCGATTCGGTCGAGTGCATATCGCCGGACGAGCCGGGCCGCCGACCGGCGACGGGGATCGTCGGCAAAATGACAATCGCCGCCCCGACGGCTGCTTTTGATCATGTCGGTAAGGGCCATACCGCACAAAGGAGGGAAACCGACCATCCACAGCGGCCTGCCGGCATCCGGCGACGGCACTGTGGCAGTAGGAGAGTTGATATTCAGCACGTTGTATCCTAGCCTTGGCGCTGGCGTTCGACGTCCTGGCAGGCATTCTCGTGTCTGATCCCTACCCTGTATCACACGGCTGAAGCACATGGGGAGAGCCGAAAGTGAATGCTGGCGTAATCGTTGTCGGCGCCGGACCCGTCGGATTGATGCTCGCGGGTGAGCTCCGACTTGGTGGCGTGGACGTCGTCGTATATGACAAGTTGCCCGCTCCGTCGGGCGAATCACGGGCCCTCGGTTTCACCCGGCGGGTGGCCGAGGTGTTCGAGCAGCGCGGACTGCTGTCCCGCCTCGGTGAACTGACCCAGGGCCGGCAGGGCCACTTCGGTGGCGTCCGCATCGATCTCGGCCGGCTCGACGAGAGTCACCACGGGGTGTTGGGCCTGCCTCAGTCTCGGACCGAGGAGATGCTGGCCGGCTGGCTGGCCGAGCTCGGTGTGCCGGTCCGGCGCGGGTACGAGGCGGTCGAGGTCCGGCAGACCGGGCAGGACGTGACGGTCGTCTTCGACGGACCGCAGGGTCGGCACGAGGCGACCGCCGGTTACCTGGTGGGTTGCGACGGTCCGCAGAGCACCGTGCGTACGGCGACCGGCTTCGAGACCACCGGATGGCCGGCCACCCGGGGCATGTACATGGCCGACATCACCGGTGTCGAGCTTCGCCAACGTCCCATCGGCGAGCGGGTGCCCGGCGGCAACATGGTCCTGGCGACCGACCTCGGTGACGGCTACTACCGGGTCCTCATCCACGACCGGAGCCTGCGGCCCCGGCCGGACTCCGAGCCGCTGACCTTCCCCGAGGTCGCCGACGCCTGGCAGCGGATGACCGGTGAGTCCATCCACGCGGCCCGGGCGCGCTGGACGTGCGCGTTCAGCAACGCCGCCCGGCTCGTCACCGAGTACCGGCGCGGCCGGGTGCTGCTCGCCGGGGACGCCGCGCACGACACCCCGCCGTTGGCCGGCTGGGGGCTGAGCGTGGGCATCCAGGACGCGGTCAACCTGGGTTGGAAGCTGGCCGCGGTGGTCGGGGGTCGGGCACCGGAGAGCCTGCTCGACACGTACCACACCGAACGGCATCCGCTGGGCCAGCAGTTGCTGCGCAACACCCACGCCGCCTCGACGCTCTACCTGACCGGCGACGAGCTGGAGCCGCTGCGTGGCGTCCTGCGCGAGCTGGTGGAGCACCGCGACGCCGCGGGCCACCTGGCCGGAATGGTCAGTGGGCTGGGCATCCGGTACGACCTGGGCGACGGCCGGCACCCGCTGCTGGGCCGGCGGATGCCGCCCGACCGGGAGCTGGTACGGGCCGACGGCAGCCGGACCCGGGTCGCCGAGCTGCTGCACGCCGGCCGTGGGGTGTTCGTCGACACCGGCCACGCCGTCGAGCCGGACGGTTCCGGCACGACGGCCGGGGCGGTCGCCGGTTGGTCCGACCGGGTCGACGTGGTCACCGGTGACTGGGTCCAGGACGGGCCGGGTGACCCCGCGTACGCCGCGTTGGGCTCGGTGCTGATCCGGCCGGACGGCTACCTCGCCTGGGTGGCGCCCGACGGCGGCGACCTCACCGAGGCGCTGGACCGCTGGTTCGGCGCCGCCCGTTCCGCCCTACCCGCCGAGCCGGCCGCCGTGTCGTGACTGTCCCGTCGGTGACGCAGGAACGCCCGGTCGGGCTGACCGGGCGGTTCGTGGGTGGTGGGCGCGTTGATCTCGACCCATGGCCAGTGGGATCGACAACCATGGACGATTGAATAGGAGAACCATGGAGAATTCAGCGAGGACCGCACCCATTCTCGTCACCGGTGGCACGGGCACGTTGGGCAGCCACGTCCTGCCGCGGTTACGTGAGGCCGGCCGTCAGGTCCGGGTGCTCAGCCGGAGCAGCCGTCCCGCCGCCGACGGCGTCGAGTACGTGACCGGGGACCTGCTCAAGGGTGAGGGGGTCGAGTCGGCGGTGGCCGGCGTCGGGACGATCCTGCACCTGGCCGGTGGTCCCAAGGGCGACGACGTGGCGACGCGCAACCTGGTCCAGGCCGCTGCCAAGGCCGGCGTGCGGCACCTGGTGTACATCTCGGTCATCGGGGCCGACCGGGTTCCGCTCGGCTACTTCAAGGCCAAGCACGGTGCGGAGCAGGCCGTCAGCGGCTCCGGTATTCCCTGGACGACGCTGCGCGCCGCCCAGTTCCACGACCTGGTCCTGACGGTGTCGGAGAAGATAGCGAAGATGCCGATCGTCCCGATCCCGTCGGTGATCCGGTTCCAGCCGGTCGACTCGCGCGACGTGGCGGACCGCCTCGTCGAGCTGACCCTCGGTGAGCCGGCCGGTCTCGTGCCCGACATCGCCGGCCCGAAGGTCGCCCCGCTGGCCGACCTGATCCGCGGTTACCTGCAGGCCCGGGGCAAGAGCAAGCCGTTCCTGTCCATGCCGTTGCCGGGCAAGCCCGGCAAGGCGTACCGCAACGGGGACAACCTCACCCTGGAGGGCGCCCAGATCGGCAAGCGCAGCTGGGAGGAGTTCCTGGCCGAGCGGGTGCGCTGACCGCACCACACGGATTCCGCCGGCCCCCCGGGCGCGCCGGACCTACGGTCGAGCAGACCGGGGCCCCGCCGCGCCGTCGGGGGCGGCGGCGTTCACCCTGCAGCACGACGACACAGACCAGAACGACCAGCGCCGCCCCGAGCGAGGCCGGGGTGACGGTCTCGCCGAGCAGGACCGCCGACCAGAGCAGGGTGAGTACCGGCTGGGCCCGACTGCGCTCGACCCGGCTGCTCGACGACTTCTTCGTCGCCGGCCCGTTGCAGCAGGCCACCCTGGAGTTCGTCACCGCACCGGCCTGGCCGCGACACCGCCGCAGCCTGCGGACCGCGCTGCGGGTCCGGCGCGAGGCGTTGTTGGCGGCGCTGAACCGGCACCTGCCCGGGCTGGTACCGGCGTCGGTCCCGCGCGGCGGCCTGCACCTGTGGGTCCGGCTGCCCGACGGCACCGACGACGTCGCCCTGGCCGCCGCGGCGGCCACCGAGGGCGTCGTCGTCTTCCCCGGCCGACCCTGGTACGCGGCCGAACCGCCGGCTCCGCACCTGCGACTGACCTACGCCGCAGCCAGGCCCGAGGAGATGGACGAGGCCGTCCGCCGGCTGGCCCGTGCGCTCGACACCGGGCGGGTCCAGCGGACCTGACGGGCAGCCGCCCGCCGGATCTTCGTGCGGCCGGCCGGGCTCCGCCCCCAGCGTGACCCCCGGCGGCATGACACGGGGGCGCGTCCCCCGGCGAGGCCGGGGAACGCGCCCGTGGTCGTACCGGTGGGTCAGGGCAGGGTCAGCCGGACGATCTCGCCGCCGCCCGGCGAGGCGACACCCTTGTTGGAGATGTAGGCCTTGTTACCGGAGACCGCGATCCCGGAGGGGGCGATCAGACCGGTCGGCGCCCAGCGGGTCTTGGTGCCGTTCTTCTCCACCCGGACGACCTCGCCCTGGCTGGGCGGGAAGAACGCCCCGTTCTGCGCCATCGACAGGGTCAGCAGCCGGCCCTGGGCGTCGAAGGCCAGGTCGATCAGGAGGGTGAAACCGTCGGCGTAGACGGTGGGGGCCTGGCCCGGCACCACCCGGTAGACCCGGGCCGTGCCGGTGCCCGAGGGGCTCAGCTCGGCGACGTACAGTGCGCCGTCCGGCCCGACCTCGACGGCGGTCGGCGCGCTCTGCACCACCTGGCCACCGATGGTCTTGGTGGGCAGGGCGGCCAGGGTCTGGACGGTCCCGTTGGCCCGGACCCAGAGCAGCGAGTTGGCACCCGTGTCGACCACCGCGAAGCCGTCGCCGTAGGCGGTCATGCCGTACGGGTTGGACTCCTTCTCCGCCCCGGTCGGCGCGCCCGCGCCACCGTCGGGGTTGTTCGTCACCTCGTACACGCCGAAGTCGGCACCGAGCTGCGGCGTCGTCGACGGGTACGTGAAGGTCAGCAACCGGCCCATCTCCGGGCCGTTGGCGCCGAACGGGTTCGCCCCGGTCACCGGGTTGACCCCGGAGGCCAGGTTGGACATGAGTACGGCCGGCGTCCCGTTGCTGGACAGCGCGATGTCGGCCGGGCCGACCCCGTACGCGCCGTCGGCCGCGTTGCCCAGCGACGGCAGGTTCTGCACGATCCGCTGCACCTGGCCGCTGGTCACGTACGCGACCGAGCCGGTCCGGCCGAGGCACTTGGTGCCCACGCACTGCAGGTTGCCGCCGGTGCCCGCCTCGGCCACCACCACCTGGTTGCCGACGGCGATCAGGTGCCGGGGCTGGTTGAGGCCGGTGGCGAAGACGGTGAGCTGCGGTGTCGACGTGGTGCCCCTGGGGCCTGCCTGGGCGGTGGCCGATCCGGAGACCAGCAGGGTGGCCACGGCGGCGGACACCAGCAGCGCCCGCGCCTTGAGGTTCATCATTCTCGTTCTCTCTCTGTCGTCAGTTCCGGCCACGCCTGGGGCGTGGCCGGGGCGGGGCAGCAGCGGTGCCCTGGCGCGGGCACCGCAGGCGTCATCGCCGGCCGGCCGGGGTGGCCGTCCGTACCGACGGTGGTGCCGTATGTGGGGGAGCCCGGGGTGGTGTACCCCGGGCTCCGCGACTCAGGAGGGTGCCGCTGTCCGGACCAGGCCGGCGGCCTCCGCCGCGGCCCGCTCGGCCTCGGCGTCGGCGCGCGCCGCCTCGACCAGCTCACCGGTCGGGGTCAGCCGGAACGGGGCGTCACCGGCGAGCTTCCAGTCGAAGCCCTTCGCGATCTCGAAGAGGTCGGCCTGGGTCAGCGGGCCGCCGCGCTCCTTCTCCACGTTGAGCGCGGTCGGGTGGTAGTTCTCGTACCCGCCGGGCATGTGCAGGGTGAGGAAGTGCGCCTCCGTGGTGGCCGGGGTCGCCCAGGTGTGCTCCGAACCGCGGCTGATGTGGGCGAGACCGCCGGCGCCCAGCTCCACCACCTCGCCGTCGACGTACATCACCAGGGCACCCGAGACGACGAAGTAGGTCTCCTCGGAGTTGGGGTGGGTGTGCAGCGGCGGGCCGGCGGTGGCGGCGGCCACCCGGGCCTCGACGAGGGCGGCGGCCCCTCCGGTGGCGGCGCTGGAGAGCACGATCTCGAAACCGCGGCGGCCGTCAGGGCGCTGACCCGGCAGGACGATGGTCGTCATGGCTACCTTTCGCAGGACGATGAGCAGAGGTGGGAGGGGATACGGGTGCTACCGCACCGGGTCCGGGGTGCGCTCTGCCGAGCGGGTGTGCACCACCCGGTAGGTGTTCGAGATGTAGCGCGTGGTCAGCGCGTCCACCCGGGCCTGCATCTTGCGGCGGGGCGCCGGCCACTGCTCCGCCGGGAAGTCCCGGTACTCCTCGTAACGCTCCTGGGACTCCCACTGGGCGTAGCGGACCACGAAGGCGCCCTCGTAGCCGCGGGCACCGATGCCGCGCAGCACCGTGTGCGACCGGTAGCCGGGCACATTGCCCAGCCACTTCACGGTCGGGCCGAGCGCGTCGACCAGGTCGTCCTGCCCGTCGGCGTCGACCCCGAAGAACTCGATGACGGTGTAGTCGCCCCGGTCCGGGGAGACCTCGACCGCCTCGCCGCCGGCCCGGCCGACCTGGGTGTAGGCGACCTGGTTCTGCAGCAGCATCATCGACGTGGTGATCTCACTGAACGTCGGGATCGTACGGTGCTTGAACTTGTCGTCGGCGTAGCGCGCCTGCAGGTCCTCGACGCCGCGCCACTGGATGAAGTTGGCCGTGCCGGCCTTCTCCACCCCGCTGTGCACGGTGCTGGAGATCCAGCCCGGGAAAGCGGCGGTGTCCACGATGGCGCGCATCTCGTCCAGCAGCCGGTCCTGCTTCTCCGGGGCGTCGGTGGTGAAGACGTTGAGGACGGTCAGGTAACCGTCTTCGGCAGATACCTTCGGCATGTCGTTCCTCTTTCGGTGACGGCGGGACAGAGGGATCCGGTTCAGCGGGACGGGCCGAACCAGCGGGACAACGCGTCGTCGAGACCGCCCGCGCCGGCACCGGTCGGTGCCAGCCAGGCGACGTAGCCGTCCGGGCGGACCAGCAGCGCGTCCAGCCCGGCGAGGGGCCCCTGCCCGCCGTCGGCGTGCGGGGTGGCCTGGACCGTGTCGACCCGGTCGGCCCAGCCGGTGGCGGCGGTCGCGGCGGCCTGGTCGTCGCCGAGGACGAACAGCACACCGCGCCCGCGGTGCAGCTGCTCGAAGGTCGAGGACTTGCCGTCGGCGCCGACCAGCTCCTGGTTGGGCAGTCGCCGGCCGAGCAGCGGGTGCTCGTCGGAGCCCACGTCGTAGCGGGTGTCCAGGCCGGTCACCATGCCGACCAAGTGCCGCTGGACCTCCGGGTACGCCACCAGCTCACCGAAGAGCTCCCGCAGCGGCTGCATCTGGTCGCCGCCCAGGTAGAGCCAGCGTTGGGCGAGGGTGTTGGCCACCACCCGGGCGTCGACCGGGTGCCGTTCGCTGTGGTACGTGTCGAGCAGCCCGGCCGGGGCGTACCCCTTGATCTCGGCGGCCAACTTCCACCCCAGGTTGACCGCGTCCTGCACCCCCGCGCTCATCCCCTGACCACCGATCGGCAGATGGATGTGCGCCGCGTCCCCGGCCAACAACACTCGACCCCGCCGGTACTCACTCGCCTGCCGGCTGGAGTCGGTGAACCAGCTGACCCAGAGCGGCCGGCCGCCGGAGATGTCCTCCCCGGTCAGCCGCTGGAAGGTCTCGGCGACCTGGGCGAAGGTCGGCGGCTCCGAGCTGCCCCGCAGGCCGGCGGAGTGCTCGTAGACGACTACCCGCTGGGCCACCGGACCGAGCGGCAGCACCATCACCATGCCGCCGGGCACCCGCTCGCCCGAGAAGCGCAGCCGCAGGTCGCAGCCGGCCACGTCGGCCAGCCACATCTCCATCGTCGGCTCGGTGCCCGGGAAGTCGATCCCGGCCAGTTTCCGCGTCGTGCTGCGCCCGCCGTCCGCCCCGACCAGGTACTTCGCCCGCAGCCGGGTCGAGCCGTCCGGGGTGTTCACCTCGACCTCGACGCCGTCGGCGCCGGGGGAGATCCCGGTCACCTCGTGGCCCCGGCGGACCTCGGCGCCGAGCTCCGCGGCGCGCTGGGCGAGCACCCCCTCGGTACGCGACTGGGGAATGCCCCGGGCCCCGTAGGAGCCCCCCTCGATCACCCGGTAGTCCAGCGGCACCCCACCGAAGTGGCCGAACGGGATCGTGCCCACCTCACCGAATCGCGCCAGCAGTCCACGCTGGTCGAACTCCTCGATGGTGCGGGCCGAGAATCCGAGCGCGCGGGATTGTTGCATTGGTTCGGTGAGCCGGTCCAGCACGATCGTCGAAACGCCGTTGAGGCGTAATTCCCCGGCGAGCATGAGGCCGGTAGGACCGGCGCCAACGATAATCACGTCCGCATCGAAACTGTCCATTTCGCCCTTCCGGCTGGTGTTTTCCCAAAGTATTGCGACGGGTTGTCAGCGCGGTAAAGGGGTGGGGCTACAGGACTGTGACAAGTACGTCAGATCTTCTACAGGAGAGCCGGTCGCAGTGGTTCACACGTTCAGGCTGCGTACCCTTTCGACCGCAATCTCCAGCACCACCCGGCCGGGCGGATCCGGCGGCAGGACCCGGTACCGTCGGGCGTAGCGACGGACCGCCTCGCGGACCCGGGCGTCGTCGGCCGAGACGGTGGCCGGACCCTCGAGGGTGGCCCAGCGGAATCCGACGGTCTGGCAGAGCACCGCCCAGCCGCCGGGTCCGGCCGCGACGTTGCGGGCCTTGCGGGTGCTGGCCACGGTGAGCACCCGGGCCAGGCCGGCCCGGGGATCCCAGGTGAACCGCACCGGCACCACGTGCGGGCGGCCGTCCGGCCGCAGGGTGGTCACCGTGGCCAGGTGGTCCTCGGCCAGGAACGCCGTCACGGCGGGCGTCGACGACCGGTTGATCGGCTGCATCCTCGTGCTCCCTTCCGCGCCGGTCGCGACCGCCCAGGGCCCGCCGGCGACGTACCACTCGATCGCACCATTGTGGTGCCTCGGGTGCGGTACCGGACACTACGAACGTTCGTACAACAGACGAACGCCGAACCTGAAACAACCATTGAATCAGGTCTTCGGGCAGCGTCACGTCGGTACACTCGGGACGGTCGAATCCCATATTCCGCTCAATAGGACATCCTGGGGAACGCGTGAATGACAGATCGCACACTGCACTGGATTCCGGCGTCACGCTGAGCCCGCCGAGGTCGGTCACCGCGTTGCGGATCCTGGTGGTCGAGAACAACCTCCGTGACCTGGAGGCGCTCACCCGGGGCCTGCAACGGCACGGGCACGAGGTGCTCCAGGCGGGGACCGGCGGGGCGGCGTTGACCGCGTACCAGGACGCCGACCTCGTGCTGATCGACCTGGAGTTGACCGACCTGGACGGGCTGGAGGTCTGCCGGGCGATCCGGGGCGCCTGTGACATCCCGATCATCGCGGTGACCGCGCGGGGCACCGAGCTCGACCGGGTGCTCGGCCTGCAGGCCGGGGCCGACGACTACATGGTCAAGCCGTACGGGTTCCGCGAGCTGATGGCGCGCATCGAGGCGGTCATGCGCCGGGTCCGGCCGCAACGGACCAACGGCAACGTGCTGCTGCACGGGCCGCTGCGCATCGACGCCAGCTCCCGGGAGGTGAGCGTGCACGGCCGGCGGGTCGAGGTCACCCGCAAGGAGTTCGACCTGCTGTGCCTGCTCGCCTCGCACCCGGACACCGTCATCCCGCGCAAGCAGATCATGCACCAGGTGTGGGGCGACACCTGGTCGCGGCGGACCGTCGACACCCACGTCAGCAGCCTGCGCAACAAGCTGGGGTGCAGCAACTGGATCATCACCGTGCGCGGCGTCGGGTTCCGGCTCGGCACCGGTGAGGGTGCGGTCCGGCCGGCCACCTCCGACATCTGACCCGGATCTGACCGTCGGCTGACCCTCTCCCGCATGTCGCGTAACGGCTCTGCACAAACCTGACCGAAGCCTGAAACCCCATGTATTGAACGCTGATGGTGGTTACCCGAACCTTGGTTACAGGATTCGTGGTCGCACTTCGGAAATTGATTCGAGGTGTCACCGCCGGGCCAGTCAGGAGATCGGGTAGTGCGTAAAGTGCTCATCGCCAACCGCGGAGAGATCGCCGTCCGCATCGCCCGGGCGTGCCGGGACGCCGGCCTCGACAGCGTCGCCGTCTACGCCGAGCCGGACCGTACCGCCCCGCACGTCCGGGCCGCCGACGAGGCGTTCGCCCTCGGCGGCGACACCCCGGCCACGAGCTACCTCGACATCGCCCGGGTGCTGCGGGCCGCCGCCGAGTCCGGGGCGGACACCGTCCACCCCGGCTACGGCTTCCTCTCCGAGCAGGCCGACTTCGCCCAGGCCGTCCTGGACGCCGGTCTGATTTGGGTCGGCCCGTCCCCGGAGGCGATCCGCTGCCTGGGCAACAAGGCCACCGCCAGGTGCCTGGCCGCCCGCGCCGGACTGCCGCCGCCACCGGGCACCCTGGAGCCGGTGCGCGGCCCGGCGGACGTGCTGGACTTCGCCCGGCAACACGGCCTGCCGGTGGCCATCAAGGCCGTCCTCGGCGGCGGCGGTCGGGGCATCAAGGTCGCCCGGACCCTCGACGAGATCCCACACCGGTACGACTCGGCGGTGCGCGAGGCGGTGGCCGCCTTCGGCAGCGGCGAGTGCGTGGTCGAACTCTTCCTCGACCAGGCCCGGCACGTCGAGACCCAGTGTCTGGCCGACAGCCACGGCAACGTGGTGGTGGTCTCCACCCGCGACTGTTCGTTGCAACGTCGGCACCAGAAGCTGGTCGAGGAGGCACCGGCGCCGTTCCTCACCGACGACCAGGACCGCCGGCTGCGGGAGGCGTCCCGGGCGATCCTGCGCGACGCCGGCTACGTCGGCGCCGGCACCTGCGAGTTCCTGGTCACCGCCGACGGCGGGCTGCACTTCCTGGAGGTGAACACCCGGCTGCAGGTCGAGCACCCGGTCAGCGAGGAGGTGACCGGGATCGACCTGGTCCGCGAGCAGCTGCGGATCGCCGAGGGGCAGCCGCTGGGCTACCCGGACCCGCCGGTACGGGGGCACAGCATCGAGTTCCGGATCAACGCCGAGGACCCCGGCCGCGACTTCCTGCCCGCACCCGGCGTCGTGCGCGAGTTCCGGCCCCCGGCCGGCCCCGGGGTACGGCTGGACACCGGGATCGAGCCGGGTTCGGTGATCGGTCCGGCCTGGGACTCGCTGCTGGCCAAGCTGGTCGTCACCGGAACCACCCGGACCGAGGCGCTGCGCCGGGCCCGCCGGGCGCTTGCCGAGTTCACGGTGACCGGGGTGCCCACCACGATCGCCTTCCACCGGGCCGTGGTCGACGATCCGGACTTCGCCGGCGTGCCGATGCGGGTGCACACCCGGTGGATCGAGTCCGCCTTCGACAACCAGATCCCGGCGTACCCGGTCGATGCCGCCAACGACGAGGACGCCACCGACCGCGGCTGGGAGACCGTCGTGGTGGAGGTCGGTCGGCGGCGCGTCGAGATCGCCCTGCCGGCGGACCTCACGCCGCGCCGACCGGCGGGCGTCGCCACGGTACGCCGCCGGTCCGCGCCGGCGACGCGGGCCGTCTCCGGTGACGTGCTGGCCGCGCCCATGCAGGGCACCATCGTCACCGTCGCGGTCGCCGAGGGCCAGTGGGTCCAGGCGGGCGAGCTGGTCTTCGTCCTGGAGGCCATGAAGATGGAGCAACCCGTCACCGCACACAAGGCCGGCACCGTGACCGGCCTGGACGTGGCCCCGGGCCGGCAGGTCACCGCCGGCGCCGCGCTGTGCGAGATCAGAAGTTGACCCCCCACCACGCCAGCACGCCACCGCGCGCCCGTCGGGCCAGTCGACAGTGGAGGAAACACCGATGCACAGCACCCTGATCGTGGCGCGGATGGACCTCGCGGCCCGCCGTGACGTCGCCGCGCTCTTCGCCGAGTTCGACGCCGGGGACATGCCGCACCTGATGGGCACCCGTCGCCGGCAGCTCTTCGCCTACCGAGGGCTCTACTTCCACCTGCAGGACTTCGACGCCGACAACGGCGGTGAGCTGATCGAACAGGCCAAGACCGACAGGCGCTTCGTGCGGATCAGCGAGGACCTGAAACCGCACATCACCGCGTACGACCCGCAGACCTGGCGGTCCCCGGCGGACGCGATGGCCACCCGCTTCTACTCCTGGGAGGCGACGGCGTGACCGGCCGGCGGGCCGTCATCACCGGCGTCGAGGTCCTGGCCCCCGGTGGTACGGGAACCAAGAACTTCTGGAGCCTGCTGAGCGAGGGGCGCACGGCGACCCGGACGATCACCTTCTTCGACCCGACGCCGTTCCGCTCCCGGGTCGGCGCGGAGATCGACTTCGTCGCCGAGGAGCACGGCCTGGGCCCGCAGGAGGCCCGGCGGATGGACCGGGCCGCCCAGTTCGCGGTGGTCGCCGCCCGGGGCGCGGTGGCCGACAGCGGCATCGAGCTGGACGGGCTGGACCCGTACCGGATCGGGGTGACCGTGGGCAGCGCGGTGGGCGCGACCATGGGCCTGGACCAGGAGTACCGGATCGTCAGCGACGGCGGCCGGCTGCACCTGGTCGACCACGGGTACGCGGTGCCGCACCTCTACAACTACCTGGTGCCCAGCTCGTTCGCCGCCGAGGTGGCCTGGGCGGTCGGCGCGCAGGGCGCGTCCACTGTGGTCTCCACCGGCTGCACCTCGGGCATCGACGCGGTCGGCCACGCGGTGGAGCTGATCCGTGAGGGCAGCGCGGACGTGATGGTCGCCGGCGCGTCGGACGCGCCGATCTCGCCGATCACCGTGGCCTGCTTCGACGCCATCAAGGCCACCACCCCCCGGATCGACCACCCCGAGCAGGCCTCCCGCCCCTTCGACGCCACCCGCAACGGGTTCGTCCTCGGTGAGGGCGCCGCGATGTTCGTGATCGAGGAGCTGGGTCACGCGCAACGGCGCGGCGCGCACGTCTACGCCGAGATCGCCGGGTACGCCACCCGCAGCAACGCGTACCACATGACCGGTCTGCGGCCGGACGGGGCGGAGATGGCCGAGGCGATCCGGGTGGCGCTCGACGAGGCCCGGATGAACGGCGAGCAGATCGACTACATAAACGCCCACGGCAGCGGCACCAAGCAGAACGACAGGCACGAGACCGCGGCGTTCAAGCGCAGCCTGGGCGAGCACGCGTACCGGACCCCGGTCAGCTCGATCAAGTCGATGGTGGGGCACTCGCTCGGGGCGATCGGCTCCATCGAGATCGCCGCCTCGGTGCTGGCCATGGAGCACCACGTCGTACCGCCGACGGCCAACCTGCGTCAGCGCGACCCCGAGTGCGACCTGGACTACGTGCCGCTGACCGCCCGCGACCACCGCACCGACGCGGTGCTCACCGTGGGCAGCGGCTTCGGCGGTTTCCAGAGCGCCATGGTGCTCGCCCGACCCGGACGGGAGCAGCGATGACGACCTCGGTGGTGGTGACCGGACTCGGCGTGGTCTCGCCGAACGGTCTGGGTACCCGGGACTTCTGGTCGGCCACCCGGCACGGCCGGGGCGGCATCGGGCCGGTCACCCGCTTCGACCCGAGCGGCTACCCGGCCCGGCTGGCGGGGGAGATCACCGACTTCGTCGCCGCCGACCACCTGCCCAGCCGGCTGCTGCCGCAGACCGACCGGATGACACAGCTGGCGCTGGTCGCCGCGGACTGGGCGCTTGCCGACGCCGGTGTGGACCCCGCCGCGCTGCCCGCGTACAGCATGGGGGTGACCACCGCCAGCGCGCAGGGCGGCTTCGAGTTCGGCCAGCGCGAGCTGCGCAACCTGTGGAGCAAGGGCGGCCAGTACGTCAGCGCGTACCAGTCGTTCGCCTGGTTCTACGCGGTCAACAGCGGGCAGATCGCGATCCGCAACGGGATGAAGGGGCCCAGCGGGGTGGTCGTCAGCGACCAGGCAGGTGGCCTCGACGCGGTGGCCCAGGCCCGCCGGCAGATCCGCCGGGGCACCGACCTGATCGTCACCGGCGCGGTCGACGCCTCGATCTGCCCGTGGGGCTGGGTGGCCCAGCTGACCAGTGGTCGGCTCAGCACCAGCGACGACCCGACCAGCGCGTACCTGCCCTTCGACGCCCGCGCCCGGGGACACGTGCCGGGCGAGGGCGGTGCCCTGCTGATCCTGGAGTCGGCCGAGGCCGCCCAGCGTCGCGGTGCCAAGGTCTACGGCCAGATCGCCGGCTACGGCGCCACCTTCGACCCCCGGCCTGGCAGCGGTCGGGAACCGGGGCTGCGCAAGGCCATCGAGCTGGCGCTGGCCGACGCGGAGCTGTCCCCGGCCAACGTGGACGTGGTCTTCGCCGACGCCGCCGCCGTGGCCGACCTCGACCGGATCGAGGCCGAGGCGATCCGGGACGTCTTCGGCCCGTACGGGGTCCCGGTCACCGCACCGAAGACCATGACCGGACGGCTCTACTCCGGCGCCGGCCCGCTGGACCTGGCCAGTGCCCTGCTGGCCATGGCCGAGGGGCTGATCCCGGCCACCCTGCACTCGGACCCGGCCAGCGACTACGAGGTGGACCTGGTCGTCGAGCAGCCGCGGGCCGCCCAGGTCTGCACCGCCCTGGTGCTCGCCCGCGGCCACGGCGGCTTCAACTCGGCGCTGCTGCTGCGCTCCGGCTACCCGCACCACGCCACCCGGTGACGGCCCGCGCGCCGTACCCCCCGACGGAAGGTAGATCACCATGACCCCACGCCAGTTCACCTTCGCCGACCTGCGCCGCATCCTGATCGAGGGCGCCGGCGAGGCCGAGGGCGTCCAGCTCGGCCAGGACAAGGTCGACGTGACCTTCGCCGACCTCGGTTACGAGTCCCTGGCCATGTTGGAGACCGGCAGCCGGATCGAACGGGAGTTCGGCGTCACCCTGGACGACTCCGAGGTGATCGACGCGGCTACCCCGGGTGACCTCATCGCGGTCGTCAACGCCCACCTGGCCGTACCGACGGCCGGCACCTCCGCCTGACCACCCGCCCACCGACAGGAGTCGCACCATGTCACAGCACGCCCAGCGGGTCGCGGTCGTCACCGGGGCCACCAGCGGCATCGGGCTCGCCGCCGCCCGCCAGCTCGGCCGGCAGCACCACGCGGTCTTCATCGGCGCGCGGTCGGCCGAGAACGTCGCCTCCACCGTCAAGCAGCTCACCGAGGAGGGCCTGACGGTCGGCGGTGCGGCCGTCGACGTCCGCTCCACCGAGAGCGTCACCGACTTCGTCGCCGCCGCGGTCGAGCGGTTCGGCAGCGTGGACGTCCTGGTCAACAACGCCGGCCGCAGCGGCGGCGGGGTCACCGCCGAGATCGCCGAGGAGCTCTGGCTCGACGTGGTCGAGACCAACCTGAACAGCGTCTTCCGGGTCACCAAGGCGGTGCTCGGCACCGGCGGGATGCGGGAGCGCGGTTGGGGCCGGATCATCAACATCGCCTCCACCGCCGGCAAGCAGGGCGTGGTGCTCGGCGCGCCGTACTCGGCCTCCAAGCACGGCGTGGTCGGCTTCACCAAGGCGCTCGGAAACGAGCTGGCCCCCACCGGCATCACCGTCAACGCGGTCTGCCCCGGCTACGTCGAGACGCCGATGGCCCAGCGGGTCCGGCAGGGCTACGCCGCGGCGTACCAGACCACCGAGGACGCCATCCTGGAGAAGTTCCAGGCCAAGATCCCGCTCGGCCGGTACAGCACCCCCGAGGAGGTCGCCGGCCTGGTCGGCTACCTGGCCTCCGAGCCGGCCGCCTCCATCACCTCGCAGGCGCTCAACGTCTGCGGTGGCCTCGGCAACTTCTGACCCCACCCGCCGCACCGAGGGAGCCACCAGCATGTCGCAGCCCGGTCCGCGTACCGTCGAACACGAGATCGCCGTCTCCGCACCCGCCGAGGCGGTCTACCGCCTGATCGCCGAGGTGGTCAACTGGCCGCGGATCTTCCCGCCGACCATCCACGTCGACCGGTTGGAGCACACCGACCGCGAGGAGCGGATCCGGATCTGGGCCACCGCCAACGGCGCGCCCAAGAGCTGGACGTCCCGCCGCGTCCTCGACCCCGACAACCTGCGAATCTCCTTCCGCCAGGAGGTCTCCACCCCGCCGGTGGCGGCGATGGGCGGCACCTGGCTCATCGAACCGGTCGACGCGACCGCCTGCCGGGTCCGGCTGTTGCACGACTACCGGGCCGTCGACGACGATCCGGCCGGGCTGGCCTGGATCGACGAGGCGGTGGACCGCAACTCCCGCAGCGAACTGGCCGCGCTGAAGACCAACGTGGAGTTCGCCACCGCCGCCGAGGAGGCGACCTTCTCCTTCGAGGACACCGTGTCGGTGGCCGGCTCGGCCAAGGACGTCTACGACTTCATCAACGAGGCGCACCTCTGGTCGGAGCGGCTGCCGCACGTGGCCGAGGTCCGCCTCGACGAGGAGACCCCGGGCCTGCAGACCCTGGAGATGCAGACCCGGGCCAAGGACGGCTCGACCCACCTGACCAAGTCGTACCGGGTGACCTTCCCGCACCACCGGATCGCGTACAAGCAGTTCACCCTGCCCCCGTTGATGAGCCTGCACACCGGGATCTGGACGTTCGCCGAGACCGACGAGGGCGTCGCGGCCACCTCGCAGCACACCGTCGTGATCAACGCGGCGAACATCGCCCGGATCCTCGGGCCGCAGGCCACCCTCGCCGACGCCCGTCGCTACGTCCAGGACGCGTTGAGCACCAACAGCCGGGCGACCCTCGGGTACGCCCGGGACCACGCCGAGCGCAACCGGCCGTGACCGGGCACCCGCTCGACGCCCGGGTCGTCGTCGTCGGCGCCGGTCCGGTCGGGCTGACCGTCGCCACCGAGCTGGGCCTCGGTGGGGTCGAGGTGACCGTGCTGGAGCAGCGCGAGCAGCCCAGCACGGAATCCCGCGCCTCCACCGTGCACAGCCGGACCATGGAGCTGCTGGACAGCCGGGGACTCCTGGCGGAGCTGGGCGACGTCCCGAACGATCGACGCGGGCACTTCGGCGGGATCGGTCTGGAGCTGACCCTGCCCGGCCGCTACCCGGGGCTGTGGAAGATCCCGCAGCAGCGGATCGAGGCGCTGCTGGCACGGCGGGCCGACGCGCTCGGCGTCCAGCTGCGGCGCGGCTGGCAGCTGGTGGACCTGGTCGAGGAGGCCGACCACCTGACGGTGCTGGCCCGCACCCCGCACGGCACCCGACGGCTGCGGTGCGGGTACCTGGTGGCCTGCGACGGCGAGCAGAGCACGGTGCGGACCCTGACCGCTGTCGACTTCCCGGGCCGGCCGGCCCGCCGGGAGTTGCTGCGCGCCGACGTGGCCGGGGTCCAGATCCGCAACCGGCGGTTCGAACGGCTGCCGCAGGGCCTGGCCATCGCGGCGCGCAACGCCGACGGCACCACCCGGGTGATGGTGCACGAGTTCGGCGCCCGGGTCACCCCGTCGGGCACCGGGCCGGCCTCGGACAGCGGGCCGGCCTTGGGCGGCGAACCGACCTTCGCCCGGGTGGTCGACGCCTGGAAGCGGGTCACCGGCGAGGATCTCAGCGGCGTTACCCCGCTCTGGGTGAACGCCTTCGGCGACGCCAACCGGCAGCTCACCCGGTACCGGCACGGTCGGGTGTTCTTCGCCGGCGACGCCGCCCACCAGCAGATGCCGGCCGGCGGGCAGGCGATGAACCTGGGCATCCAGGACGCGATGAACCTGGGCTGGAAGCTGGCCCGCCACCTCGGCCCGCTACCACCGGTGGGGCTGCTGGACACCTACCACACCGAACGGCACGCGGTGGGGGCCCGGGTGCTGGCCAACATCGGCGCGCAGGCGTCGCTGCTGCTCGGCGACGCCGACGTGGAGCCGATGCGGGAACTGCTGACCGGGCTGCTGGGCGTGGAGGAGAACCGGCTCCGGCTCGCCGGCACGATCAGCGGCCTGGACATCCGGTACGACGTCGACGGCGGCGACCATCCGCTGGCCGGGGCCCGGCTACCGGAGCTCGCGCTCACCGCCGCGTCCCCGGATCCGGCCGGTCCCGACGGTCCGGCCGGTCCGGGTGGTCCGGTCGGCACCGCCGTGACCAGTACCGTCCTGCTCCGCTCCGGCCGGGGGCTCTTCGTCGACCTGACCGGCGGGCCCGGCGAGCGGGCCGGCCGGCTCTGCGCGCCGTGGGCCGACCGGGTCACCGTCGCGGTCGCGGACCCGGCACCGGGCGGGCCGCTGGATGCGGTGGCCGCGGCCCTGGTCCGCCCGGACGGCTACGTCGCCTGGGTCGGCTCCGACGACCCCGGCGCCCGGTTCGGCTCCGACGACCCCGGCACCCGGTTCGGCTCCGACGACCCCGGCACCCGGTTCGGCTCCGACGACCCCGGCGCCCGGGGCGCCCTCGAACGGTGGTTCGGCCCGCCGGGCCGGATCTGATTCCCCGCACCCGAAGAGCTTGACCAGCCAGTACCCCGAAGACAGGAGGAACGTCGTGGACACGGACGTGATCGTGGTGGGGGCCGGGCCGACCGGCCTGATGCTCGCCGGTGAACTGCGCCTGGGCGGCGCCCGGGTGACCGTGGTGGAGAGTCTGACCGAGCCCACCGGGCAGTCCCGCGGCCTCGGCTTCACCGCCCGCACCATGGAGACCCTGGACCAGCGGGGCCTGCTACCGCGCTTCGGCACGGTGGAGACCAGCCCGATGGGCCACTTCGGTGGCGTGCAGTTCGACTACTCGGTGCTGCCCGACGCCCACTTCGGGGCCCGGGGACTGCTCCAGTCGCAGATCGAGGACGTGCTGGAGAAGTGGGCCGTCGAGCAGGGCGCCGAGCTGCGCCGGGGCTGGGAGCTGCGCGGGCTCACCGACGGTCCGGAGGGCGTGGAGATCACCGCGCAGACCCCGGAGGGCCCCCGGAGTCTGCGGGCGCGGTACCTGGTCGGTTGCGACGGCGGGCACAGCACCGTACGCAAGCTGGGTGGCTTCGACTTCCCCGGCATCCCGGCGAGCCGGGGCATGTACCTGGCCGACGTGTACGGCTGCGAGCTGCGCCCCCGGTTCCTGGGGGAGAAGCTGCCCAACGGCATGGTGATGGCCGCGCCGCTCGGCGAGGGGGTGTTCCGGATCATCGTGTGTGAGCACGGCACCCCCGCCAGCGACGGGTCCCGGTCGGTCAGTTTCGCCGAGGTGGCCGACGCCTGGCAGCGGATCACCGGCGAGTCGATCCACGGCGGCGGCGCCCACTGGGTCAGCTCCTTCACCGACGCCGCCCGGCAGGTCGGCCAGTACCAGCGGGGTCGGGTGCTGCTCGCCGGCGACGCCGCCCACATCCACCTGCCGGCGGCCGGCCAGGGGCTCAGCGCCGGCATCCAGGACGCGGCCAACCTCGGTTGGAAGCTCGCCGCCGTGGTCCGGGGCTGGGCGCCGGAGGGCCTGCTGGAGACGTACCACGCCGAGCGGCACCCGGCCGGGGCCCGGCTGCTGATGAACTCCCGGGCCCAGGGCACGGTCTTCCTCGGCGGCGCCGAGGCCGACCCGCTGCGGCTGCTCTTCACCGAGCTGATCGGCGGGTACGACGTGGTCAAGCAGCACCTGGCCGGCATGGTCAGCGGGCTGGACATCCGCTACGACCTGCCTGACGCCGACCACCCGCTGGTGGGCCGCCGGCTGCCGCCCCGGGAGCTGACCGGGCCGGCCGGGTCGGTCCGTACCCCGGAACTGCTGCACTCGGGTGGCGGTGTCCTGCTCGATCTCACCGACGACGCCGGGCTGCGTTCGGCCGCCGCCGGCTGGACCGATCGGGTCGTGGTCACCGTCGCCGCCGGCCCGCGCCCGGACGACCTCTCGTCGGTGCCGGCCGTGCTGGTCCGCCCGGACGGGTACGTGGCCTGGGTGGGCGACGACGCCGACGGCCTGCGGACGGCGTTGCGCCGCTGGTTCGGCGCACCCGTGACCGCGCAGGAGTCCGAGCCGACCGAGACGGCTGGGGCGGCCGGTTCGCCGGTGGCTGCCGGGTCGTCCGCCGCTGGACGGCGGTGAACCGCGTTGCCGATCAGGAACCGGCTGGCCGAGCTGGCGGAGCTGCGCGAACACGTCCGCCAGGGGCCCGATCCGGAAGCGACCCGGCGCCAGCACGCCAAGGGGAAACTGACCGCCCGGGAGCGGATCGGGCTGCTGCTCGACCCGGACTCGTTCGTCGAGGTGGAGCCGCTGCGCCGGCACCGGGCGACCGGGTTCGGGCTGGAGCACCGCCGGCCGCACACCGACGGGGTGGTCACCGGCTGGGGCACCGTGCACGGCCGGATGGTCTTCGTCTACGCCCACGACTTCCGGATCTTCGGTGGGGCGCTCGGTGAGGCGCACGCCGAGAAGATCCACAAGATCATGGACATGGCGATCACCGCGGGGGCCCCGCTGGTCTCGCTCAACGACGGGGCGGGCGCCCGGATCCAGGAGGGGGTCAGCGCGCTCGCCGGCTACGGCGGGATCTTCCAACGCAACACCCGGGCCTCCGGGGTGATCCCCCAGATCAGCGTGATGCTCGGCCCGTGTGCCGGGGGCGCGGCGTACTCGCCCGCGTTGACCGACTTCGTGTTCATGGTCCGGCAGACCTCGCAGATGTTCATCACCGGCCCGGACGTCGTGCAGGCGGTGACCGGCGCCCAGGTCACCCAGGACAGTCTGGGCGGGGCCGACGTGCACGGCGAGCGTTCCGGTGTCGCCCACTTCGTCCACGACGACGAGGAGAGTTGCCTGGCCGACGTGCGGTACCTGCTCTCCCTGCTGCCGGCGAACAACCGGGAGCTGCCCCCGGTGGAGGCCACCCAGGACCCGGCCGACCGGTCCTGCGCGGCGCTGGACGAGATCGTGCCCACCGACGGCAGCCGCCCGTACGACATGCGGGCGGTGCTGGCGGAGATCGCCGACGACGGGCAGTTCATGGAGGTCCACGAGCGGTGGGCGACGAACGTCATCGTCGCCCTGACCCGGCTGGACGGGCAGGTGGTCGGGGTGGTGGCCAGCCAACCGATGTCGCTGGCCGGGGTGCTGGACATCGCCGCCAGCGAGAAGGCCGCCCGGTTCGTGCAGCTCTGCGACGCCTTCAACATCCCCCTGGTGACCCTGCTGGACGTGCCCGGCTTCCTGCCCGGGGTCGACCAGGAGCACGGCGGCATCATCCGGCACGGCGCGAAGCTGCTCTACGCCTACTGCACCGCCTCGGTGCCCCGGATCTCGGTGGTGCTGCGCAAGGCGTACGGCGGGGCGTACATCGTGATGGACTCCCGCAGCGTCGGGGCGGACCTGGCGTTCGCCTGGCCGACCAACGAGATCGCCGTGATGGGGGCGCAGGGCGCGGCCAACGTGATCTTCCGGCGGGAGATCGCCGCGGCGGAGGACCCGGCGGCCGTCCGGGCGCAGCTGGTCAAGCAGTACGAGGAGGAGCTGATGCATCCGTACTACGCCGCGGAGCGGGGTCTGGTCGACGACGTGATCGCGCCGGCCGAGACCCGGCAGGTGCTGGTCCGGTCGCTGCGGATGCTGCGGGCCAAGCACGTAGACCTGCCGGTGCGCAAGCACGGCAACCCGCCGCAGTGACCGCGCCGACCACCGTGGCCGCCGTGGCGGCGCGGACCACCGTGGCCGCGCCGACCGGCCCGCGGGCGGCGTGCACCCGGCTGAGGGTCCTGCGCGGCGAGCCGACCGACGACGAGGTCACGGCGCTCACCGCCGTCCTGCTCGTGCGGGCCGCCGCCCGGGACCGGGCCGAGGTCGAGGGGCGGGTGGCCGGCGAGGACCGGGCCGGTGCCGGCGGTCGGCGGGCGGGGTGGGGTCGGCCGGCCGCCGGCTACCGGTCGCCGGCGAGCTGGCGGTGACCGCGACGGCGAGGTGGTCCACGTCGGCCCGCGACAGCCGCACGACGGGTCAGTCGGTCAGCTCCAGATGCCGCTCGATCATCGCCTCGACCTGCGCGGGCACCTCGAGCTGGACGAAGTGCCCGGAGCCGACGGTCTGCCCGATGTCGGCAGGCGGTGCCAGCTCGGCCAGCCGCGCGTAGTCGGCGAACGGGGCGTTGCTGCCGATATAGAGCAGTGGACGGTCCCACCGGCGCAGGTCCGCCGCGTCGGTGTCGTCGGCGAGGTACGCGGCGAGTCCGGCGATCGGCGCGTACCCGACCTCGGTGGAAGGTCGGGCCATCGCGGCCACCACCTGCTCCACCAGCCGCGGGTCGGAGCGGGGCCGGAAGTACGACCGGACGATCGACTCCCGTACCGTGCCGGCGGTGTCGTCCCGCAGTGACCGGGCCAACTCGGCGGCCGCGGCGGCGGCACCGGGTGCCCCGGCCACCGCCGAGTCCAGCAGGCCCAGGCCGGTGAAGCGGTCCCGGTCACCGGCCGCGGCGGCCAGCGACCAGACCCCGCCCAGGCTGTGCCCGATCACCACGACCTGCCGCAGGTCGAGCGCGCCGACGAAGGCGCGCAGCCGGGCGGCCAACTGCTCGACGCCGTAGCCGTCGGTAGGTGGTGGACTCGCGCCGTGGCCCGGCATGTCGACGGCGACCACCCGGGTGTGCCGGTCGGCGAGCCGGCGGGCGATCGGCTCCATGAACTCGTGGTCGCAGCACCAGCCGTGGACCAGCAGGATGGTGTCGCGGCGGCCGTGCCCGTAGGTCCAGTAGCGCAGTCCGGCGGCGGTGTGCCCGGTCGACATGGGGGCCTCCTCGGCGGTGGGGTGTCGTTCCACTGGAAGCGCGGTCTCCACCGGTGGTCATAGCGTACGCTAATTTCATGGTCATTCGTCCCTTATGTCGCCTGTGGCGGGCGGGGCGGGTCAATGCCTGACCACGCCGGACCCGAGGTGAGCCGACCCCTCGACCGGTTCTTCGAGCAGCTGGCGGAGTCCGCCCCGGACCGGCTGCCCAG
This sequence comes from Micromonospora yangpuensis, assembly GCF_900091615.1. Taxonomy (NCBI): domain Bacteria; kingdom Bacillati; phylum Actinomycetota; class Actinomycetes; order Micromonosporales; family Micromonosporaceae; genus Micromonospora; species Micromonospora yangpuensis. The sequence continues at coordinate 2,361,965 of NZ_FMIA01000002.1, forward strand.
CACGCCCACCGGCCTGCTCCAGTTCGTCTTCGACGACGGCGCCCACCCCGCCTGGTTCGTCCGCCTCGACGGCCGGCGGGTCCAGGTCGAGCGCACCGGACACCGCCCCGACTGCGTGGTGGAGCTGTCGACGACGGCGTTCGAGGACCTCGTCGCCGGCCACGACCACGTGGTGGCGATGCTGTTCCGGGGGATCGTCTCGGTCGAGGGGGACCTGTCCCTGCTGCTGGTGTTCCGGCGGCTGCTGCCGACCGCAGCCGACAGCGGCAACCCGCACCCGGTCGGCGGCGTGGTGCGGCGTACCCCCCGCAACGGCATCGGACTGCACGAGCGGACCAGCATCTTCTTCGGCAACAGCTTCATGATCAGCGCTCGTAACGGGGACGTCGAGGCCGAGCCCACCGTCCCGCTCGGCCTCTTCTTCTTCGACACCCGGTTCCTGTCGACCTGGCGGCTGACCGTCGACGGCGAACAGCTCGCCGTACTCTCCATCGACGACATTCGCTCCTTCGAGTCGAAGTTCGCCCTGGTGCCCGGCCAACCCACGCACTACGTCAACACCACCACCTCGATCCTGCGGCACCGCTCGATCGGTGACGACTTCGAGGAGGTGCTGACCCTGTTCAACTTCGCGCCGGAACCGGTGCGCTACACCATCCGACTCGACGTCGGCGCGGACTTCGCCGAGGTGCAGGAGATCCGCGACGGGTTCCAGCGTCCCCGGACGGTCTCGGCCTCCGTCGACCAGGATTCACTGCGGCTGCACTACCGCCGGCAGACCCTGCACCGGGAGACGGTGATCTCGACAAGCGAACCGGCGCACATCGACGAGCACGGCCTGACCTTCACCGTCACCATCGAGTCGCACGCCACCTGGTCCACCCGGCTGCGGGTGCTGACCCTGATCCGGGACCTGCGCCGGCACGACCTGCGGGACCGGTTGCGCAGCGCCACCGGCCGCTCGCGGGTGGAGGCCGGGCGGGAGATCGACGAGATCGTCTCCAACGTGCCCGAACTGCGTGCCGACCACCTGCCGCTGAACGAGGCGTACCGGGTGAGCGTGCACGACCTGGCCGCCCTCTACTACCAGGGGGTCAACTTCCGGGAGCGGCTGCCCGCCACCGGTCTGCCCTGGTCGATGACGCTGCTCGGCCGGGAGAGCCTGGTCAGCAGCTTCCAGGCGCTGCCCTTCCTGCCCGAGCGGGCGGTCAGCACGCTGCGGATCCTGGCGCTCTGTCAGGGCACCCGCGTCGACGAGTTCCGGGGTGAGCAGCCGGGCCGGATCGTGCAGGAGAGCCGGTACGGCGAGTCGGCGGCCTTCAACGACGCCCCGGACGCGGCCGACTTCTCCGCCGCCGACACCACCGCGCTCTTTCTCGTCCTGCTCGACGAGTACGAACGCTGGACCGGCGACCGGGACCTGGTCTGCCGGTACGAGATCGAGGCCCGCGCCGCGCTCACCTGGATGGACGAGTACGCCGACCCGGTCGGGGCCGGCTACGTCTGGTCCTCGCGCCGGCAGACCAGGACCGGCCCGATCAACGAGAGTTGGCGCGGCTCGCCGCAGGCGATCTGTTTCCACGACGGTCGACTGCCGACCTTCCCGCAGGCCATCTGCGAGATCCAGGGCTACACCTACGACGCCAAGCTGCGGGCCGCCCGACTGGCCCGGCGATGCTGGGGCGACCCGGCGTTGGCCGAACGGTTGGAACGGGAGGCCGCCGACCTGCGGGTCCGGTTCAACCGGGACTTCTGGCTGCCCGACCGGGGTTACTACGCGCTGGCGTTGCAGGCCGACGGGACGCCCGTCGACGCCCTCGCCTCGAACATCGGGCACCTGCTCTTCAGCGGCATCGTCGAGCCGGAGCGCGCCGGCAGCCTGGTCGACCACCTGCTCGGGCCGGCCCTCTTCTCCGGCTGGGGGGTGCGCACCCTGGCCAGCACGGAGGGGCGGTTCAGCCCGCTGGGCCACCACAACGGCGCGATCTGGCCGGCGGACAACTCCCTCATCGCCTGGGGACTGCGCCGCTACGGCTTCAAACGGGAGGCCGCCCGGATCGCCTGGGGTCTGCTGGAGGCGAGCCGGTACTTCGGCGGACGGCTGCCCGGCTTCTTCGCCGGCTACGACCGGGACCGGACCCGGGTACCGGTGCCGTACCGCTTCACCGACAGCCCGTACGCCCCCTCGGCCGGGGCGACGCTGCTGCTGCTGCGGGCCCTGCTCGGGCTGGAGCCGTACGGCAACCACCTGGCGGTCGACGCCGGGCTCCCCGAGGGAACCGGTGAGATCGAGTTGCTCGACCTCCGGGGCCCCTGGGGGTACGCCGACGCACTCGGCCGGGGCCGCCCCTTCCGCGACCGGCCGGTCGCCCGGTAGGCGCCCGGCCTGCTCAGCGCCGGAGGTATACAACCTGCTCAGCGCCAAAGGCGCCACCAGGCCTGCTCAGCGCCAAAGGCGCCACCAGGCCTGCTCAGCGCCGAGGGCGCTGCCGGGTCTTCGGGTGCGGTCGGGCGCGGCCGGCCGCGCCCGACCGCTTCGGGCCGCCACCGGGGGCCGCCGTCCGGCGGGCCGCCGGGGCGGGACGGGCCGGGGTCGCGCCGGTACGACGCCGGGCGGCGACGACGACGATCGCCGCGACCACCGCGACCACGATCCCGGGCACGAGCCAGGGGCTGAGGCCACCCTCCGGTGTCTCGTTGCCGGCCGGCGCCGGCGGGTAGGCGGCCTGGGTCTGCGCGGGGTCGGGGTTGCTCCGGGACGGGTCGGAGTGCCCCTTCTCCAGCAGGGCGAGCAGGTCCGGTGCGGCCTGCGAGGTGGGGGCGACCCAACCGGCGGGCGCCGCGCCGGTGGGCCCCTGGTAGTCGAAGGTGAGCGAGCCGCGGACCTCGTCACCGTCGGAGGCGATGGAGAGGTAGCTGGCGGTGTAGCGGCCGGTGACGGGCCAGTGCGAGACGGCGAGCAGCGTGGGGAAGCCGGTGTGGTACAGCTTCGGCTCCAGTTTGCCCTCGACGAGGTAGTACTCCTGGACCGGCTTGTCGAGCCGGATCGGCTCGCCGCTGGAGCGGGCGCCCTCCACCCGCAGCCCGGAGGGCGCGGTGAGGGTGAAGTGGGCCTGCGGGTGGGGTTGCTCGGTGAAGACGAGGGTCAACTGGTCCAACGCCTTGGTGACCACGGTGTCGGCCAGCGGGGTGGAGGTGGCGAGCTGGCCGTGGGCGGCGGCCGGGGTGGCGGGCAACAGCGCCGTCGACACCGCGACGAGCGCCGCCGTCGCCAGTGTCGCCGCACGTCGCAGAGGGGTGAGGGCTGCTCGCATTTGTTCATGATGGCCATTCCCCTGGTACGAGACAAGACGTAAAGTTCACAGCCCTGACCTCGGCCCGACACAGCAAAGGCGAGCATGGGCACCTACCCGGAGCTGTTGGCGCACGGCGTCGGCGGGCGGCAGGATCTGCCGCTTCCGCTGCCCTACCTCGTCGTCGCCGTCGCGTTGACCCTGCTGGCCACCTTCGTCGCGCTCGGCGCGCTCTGGCGGGTACCCCGGCTGGACCGCACCGGGACGGCCGGGCAACCCGTACCGGGATGGCTGGGTGGCCTCGTCGACGCCCCCGCCTCCCGGTGGACGCTGCGGGGCGCGGGCCTGCTCGCCGGCGGGTACTTCTGCGTCGGTCTGCTCGCCGGGCCGGACAGCCCGGAGAACCCCACCGCCGGTGTGCTCTACGTGCTGCTCTGGGTCGGGCTGGTCCCGGTGTCACTGCTGTTCGGGCCGGTCTGGCGGGCGGTGAACCCGCTTCGTGGGCTCTACCTGCTGGTCGCGACGGCCGCCGGGCGGGACCCGGACCGGGGGCTGCGCCCGTTGCCGGGCGGCCTGGGGCTCTGGCCGGCCGCCGTGGGGCTGTTCGCGTTCGTCTGGTTGGAGCTGGTCGCACCGGGGCGGGCCACCCTCCCGGTGATCAACGCCTGGTTGGCCGGCTACGCCCTGGTGATGCTGGTCGGCGCGGTCCGTTACGGGGTCGGCTGGTTCGACCGGGCCGATCCGTTCGAGGTCTACAGCGCGCTGGTCGGCCGGCTCGCGGTCATCGGCCGGCGCGCCGACGGCGTCCTGGTCTGGCGCAACCCGATGGACGGCATCGCCGGGCTCCGGCCGGAGCCGGGACTGGTCGCGGTGGTCACCGTCCTGCTCGGCTCGACCATGTACGACAGCCTCTCCACCGCTCCCGCCTGGCTCCGGTTCGGCCAGGAGAGCGGCCTGCCCCCGGTGGTCACCGGCACCGTCGGGATCACCGGGGTGATCGCCCTGGTGGCGCTGGCCCTGCTCGCCGCCACCCGGGTCGCCGCCGTCGTCGGACGCCGTGCCGACGCCGCCGGTGGCGAGCCGGTCCCGGCCGGTCGGGTCGCCGGTGAACTGGCCCACTCGATCGTGCCCGTCGCGGTGGGCTACCTGCTGGCCCACTACTACGCGCTGCTGGTCCTGGAAGGGCAGCGCACCATCGCCCTGCTCGCCGACCCGCGTGGCACCGGGGCCGACTGGCTGGGCACCGCGGACTGGTCGATCAACACCGCCCTGATCACACCCGACCAGGTGGCGGCCCTGCAGATCACCGTCATCGTCCTCGGTCACCTGCTCGGCACCCTGCTCGCCCACGACCGCGCGCTGTACCTGTTCCCCCGGGCCCGGGCGGTGACCGGTCAGCTGCCGATGCTGGTGCTGATGGTCGCCTACACCGTCGTCGGTCTGCTGCTGCTCTACGCCGGCTGATCCGCCCGGCTGCGGGTGCCCTTGCCCTTCATCACGTGGTGCAGCAACGCGATCAGCACCTCCTTGCTGGAGTCGCGCCGCCGGGCGTCACAGAGCACGACCGGCACCTCGGGATCGAGGTCCAGGGCCAGCCGTACGTCGTCGAGGTCGTAGCGGCGGGCCCCGTCGAAGCAGTTCACCGCGACGATGAACGGCACCTGGTGGCGCTCGAAGTAGTCGATGGAGGGGAAGGAGTCGGCCAGCCGGCGGGTGTCGGCCAGCACGACCGCGCCGAGCGCGCCCAGGGCCAACTCGTCCCAGACGAACCAGAACCGGTCCTGCCCCGGGGTGCCGAACAGGTACAGCACCAGGTCGTCACCGAAGCTGATCCGGCCGAAGTCCATCGCGACGGTGGTGGTGGTCTTGGCCTCCACGCCGGAGAGGTCGTCGACCCCGACCCCACGTTCGGACAGGACCTCCTCGGTTCGCAACGGCTGGGTCTCGCTGACGGCGCTGACCAGCGTCGTCTTGCCCACGCCGAAACCACCAGCGACGAGGATCTTGATGGCGGTCGGGATGGTCACCCCGGGTACGCCGTCAGAGTTTCCGTAGTCCATTGATCAGCGCCTCGAATACCTGGTTGTCCGGCAGAGTGGCGGGCGGCCGGGGCTCGGAGACCCGGACGAGCCCGCGGGCGAGCAGATCGTCGAGGAGGACGCGCACGGTTCCCAGCGGGAGCCGGAGATGCGCGGCGACCTCGGCGAGGGCGAGTGGCCGTTGGCAGAGGTTGACGATGTGTTGGTGTTCCGGGCTCAGCCCGAGCTCCAACGGTGGTGCCTGCCCGGTGGCGAGGACCAGCGAGATGACGTTGAAGCCGTTCTTGGGACGGGCCCGCCCGCCGGTCATCGCGTACGGCCGGACCAGGGGCCCCGCCTCGTCGTCTATCCACATCGGCTCCGCACCGGGCATGTCAATAGACCTGCTTACCCGGCCGGGCCGGCGCCACCAGGAACCGGCCGGCACGTCCGACCACCATGGCCATCTCGTAGGCGATCAGACCGACGTCGGCGTCCTCGGCGGCGAGCACGGCCAGGCAGGCACCGTGCCCCGCCGCGGTGACGAACAGGAAGCGGGTCTCCATCTCGATGACCGTCTGTCGTACCGGGCCACCGTCGAAGCGCTTGCCGGCGCCCTTGGCGAGGCTCTGGATACCCGAGGCGACCGCCGCCAGGTGCTCGGCGTCCTCCCGGCTCATCCCCGTGGAGGCCGCCATCAGCAGGCCGTCGACGGAGAGCACGATGGCGTGTTCGGCCTGCTTGACGCGACCGACCAGATCGTCGAGCAACCAGGCCAGATCACCTGCAGACTTCTGCTGCTGCACCACTCGTTCCTCTTTCTACCGATCGGTGTCGACGGCGGGCGGTTCCTCCGCGTCGGGGCGGGGGACGTCGCTGTCGGTGTCCTTGATCCGTTCGGCGTCGGCACGTCCACGCCGGGTGCCGTGCTGGTACGAACTCATCGTCCGGCGAACCTGGTCGGGTGACATCACGACAGCGGCGTCGTCGGTGATCTCGCCGGTGTCGGCGCTCTCCCGCAGCTGCGGGGCGATGCTGGCCTGGCGGACCCGGACGGGCAGACCGGCCGGGGTGCGGGAACTCTCCGCCGACGGGTCAGCGGCCGGCCCGGCCGGCCGGGCCGGCGGCTCGGCTCGGCGGGGCGGTGTGGACGGCTGGGCGGAACGCGCCGGCGTGATCATCGGCAGCTCCTGGGTGGCCGGGGCGGAGTCGGAGAGCGGGGACCGGCGCCCGGGACGTCCGGTCGCGGTCCGGGCGGTGTCGGCCGGCGGGGTCTCCCGGCCTCCGGTGGTGGGTCGTGCCGGTCGCTCGGCGAGCGCGACGCCACCGGTGGTCTCGGTGGTGGGCTCGGCGGTGGACAGCCGCGACCGGCCGCCCGGTGCGGGGCCGTCCGAGGTCGGTGCCGAGGCACCCGCGTCGCGGCCGGTGGTCAGGGTCTCCGCCCCGGTCACCAGTTCCATCGGGATCAGCACGACGGCGGTGGTGCCGCCGTACGCGGAGGCCTTCAGCTGTACGCCGATGCCGTGCCGGGCGGCGAGCTGGCTCACCACGAACAGCCCCAGCTGGTTGGCGTTGGAGAGGGTGAAGTCGCGGGGGTTGCTGATCTGCTCGTTGGCGGCGGCGAGGTCCTCGACGCTCATGCCGAGCCCGCGGTCCTCGATCTCCACCGCGAAGCCCCTGGCCACCAGGTGCCCCTTGACCTCGACCTGGGTCTGCGGCGGCGAGAAGGTGAGGGCGTTCTCGATCAGCTCGGCGAGCAGGTGGATCACGTCGCTGACGGCCCGTCCGGCCAGCCCGACCGAACCGAGGGGGAGTACCTGTACCCGGGTGTAGTCCTCGACCTCCTGGGTCGCGGCGCGGGCCACGTCGAGCATCGGCACGTTGCGCCGCCAGGCCCGACCGGGGGCCGCGCCGGAGAGGACGATCAGGTTCTCCGCGTTGCGCCGCATCCGGGTGGCCAGGTGGTCGATCCGGAACAGGTCCTCCAGCTTGTCCGGGGACTCCTCCTGCCGTTCCATCGCGTCCAGCAGGGTGACCTGCCGGTGGACGAGACCCTGGGTACGCCGGGCGAGGCTGAGGAAGACGTCCCGGACGGCCCGGCGCAGCTCCGCCTGCTCGACCGCGGTACGCACGGCGGTCTCCTGCACCCGGTTGAAGGCCTGGCCGACCTGGCCGATCTCGTCGTCGCCGAAGTCCAGCGGTGGCGCCTCGGCGTCGACGTCGACCTTGTCGCCCCGGCCGAGGCGTTCCACCACCGTCGGCAGCTGCTCGTCGGCCAGGTGCCGGGCCGCCTCCCGCAGCCGCTTCAACTGCGCCATCAACGACCGGGCGGTGGTCACCGAGACGATCACCGAGGCGATGACGGCGATCAGACCCAGACCGGCGGCGAGCACCAGCCGGACGATGACCATGACGGCCACCGGCGCGGCCCGCTCGACCACCGCGTCACCGCTTTCGAGCACGGCCTCCTGCAGGCTGGACAGCGCGGCACCGGCGGCCGGATCCCAGTCCTCGGCGGTGATCGCCGGCCGGACCGTGTCCCGGTCGCTGAGCACGACCCGGTCCTCGAGACCGCGCAGCCGGTCGAAGTCGGCACCGGAGAGGATGCCGGTGATGTTCTCCCGGTCCTCCGGACGCAGCTGCGTGACGATCCGGTCGGTGAGGAACCGCTGCGCGGCGACGAGCTGGCTGAACCGGGTGTGCTCGTCGGGCGTGATCCGCCCGGCGGCGAGCACGCCGGCCAGCAGGCCGTCCTGCCGGGACAGCAGCTCCCGGATGCGGTACAGGTCGATCAGGTTGCGGGTGTCGGCCTGGATCTCGATGTCGTCGATGCCGCCGACGACGTCGTAGACCTGGAACAGGCTCTCGATGGCCCGGGTGTAGGCGGCCTCGGTGCTGCTGCGGTCGGCGCTGCGGTCGTCGGTGGCGGCCCGGACCGTGGCGAGCGCGTCGATCTCGGCGATCGCCGTCTCGGTCCGTTGCTGGGCCCGGTTGTTGCTGGCCAGCTTCGCCTGCCAGCTGCGGGCCGAGGTCTTGAATGTCGCGGCCAGGCCGTCGACCTTGCGGCGACTATCCTCCAGGGCCTCTCGGCCGCTCTGGTCACCGGCGCCGAGGTGGGCGACGGCGAGACGACGCTCGTCCTGCAGGGCGAGCAGCAGCGGCTCACTGGGGGCGACGACCTGACTGTCGATCGTCTGGACGCCGAGCAGCGAGACACCGTCACGCAGTGTCACCCAGGCCGCGAAGGACCAGAGGGCAACCAGCGACAGCAGGAGAGCAATGACCTTCGTACGCAGATTGGTGCTGCGATACCGCATCAAACCGTCCCAGGCGGACATCGGTAACCCGGCCGGCAGTCCCGGCCGGGCGAGCTATCGGAGTAGGCAGACCGGGAGACGCTAGCAGCTTGCGGACTCTCCACTCAAGAGCACCCAGATCGCACGACATCGACGGTCCGGTCCATACGCAGGGTAGTGCCGCCCGGTGCTGGTCGGGCGGGTGGGCAGGAGGCCCGCCGAACATTTCCACTTCGGACGGTGATCGAGGCATCACGGCAGGTCACCGACGGGAATGTCAATGCCTGTAAGGTGAAGCCGATCACGCCCCGCATCGGTGGTCGTACTCACAGGACATCGTTAACGTCTCCTCAGTGACCGAAACGTGACGGCTTCGGCATCCGACGCCAGTGAGGGAGTATCCGCTGTGGACAGTGCCGAGGCCACCCCGGCGGTCGCCGCGCGGGTCGTACCGGCCCGCCGGGTGGTGCCCGCGATGATCCGTGACGCCCACGCCGCGCTTGTCGACGCCGGCCGGTGGTCCGACGGTGAGGTGGTCCGGCTCGGGCTCGGCGTGGCCCGGCCCTACCTGGTCACCAACCCCACCCACGTGCAGCAGGTGCTGCAGGAACGGGCGGCCAACTACCCCCGGGGCGACGACACCGCGCTCTGGCGATCGGTGCGCCGGCTGGTCGGCGACGGCATCCTCGCCGAGGGCGACTCCTGGGCGGCCAGCCGCCGGGTGCTGGCACCGCTGTTCCGGCCGGCCCGGATCACCGCGATGGTCGCGCCGATGGCCGACGCCGTGGCCGAGGCGGTCGCCGAGCTCGACGGTCCCGCGGCCGCCGCCACCCCGGTCGACATCGGCGCCGAGCTGTCCCGCATCGTCTGCGCCGCCATCATGCGGGCCTTCTTCGCCGACCGGATCTCGGTGGCCGAGGCGATGCGGATCACCGACGCCCAGGAGACGATCGTCACCTCGATGGCCCCCCGCATCCTCGCGCCGTTCGTGCCGTGGTGGGTCCGGATGCCCGGGGACCGCCGCTTCCACGCCGCCGTGCGGTCCATCGACGACATCCTGCTGCCGGTGCTGCGCCGGGCCCGGCAGCACCCCTGCGACGGCGACGACGTGCTCTCCGTGCTGGTCCGGGCCCGCACCCCGGACGGCGCCCCGCTCAGCGACCAGCGGATGCGTGACGATCTGGTGTCCATGATGGCGGTCACCACCGAGACCAGTCAGACGGTGCTGACCTGGCTGTTTCCCGTGTTGGCCAACAATCCCGAGGTGGCCGCGCGGCTGCTCGACGAGATCGACCAGGTGGTCGGCACCGGTCCGGTCCGGGCCGAGCAGCTACCGGAGCTGCGCTACACCCGCATGGTGATGGACGAGCTGATCCGGCTCTACCCGGCGGGTTGGATCGTGCCCCGTCGGGCGGCGGCCGACGACGTGCTGGGTGGGGTACGCATCGAGCGGGGGGCGACCATGCTCGTCTCGCCGTACGCCACCGGGCGGATGCCGCTGTTCTGGGGGCCCCGGGCGGAGGTCTTCGACCCGGACCGGTTCGCTCCCGGCCGGGCCGCCGCCGAGGGGCGGCACCGCAACGCGCACTACCCGTTCGGGCTCGGCATGCACCGCTGCCTCGGTGAGCACCTGTTCCACCTGGAGGCCGCGCTGATCGTGGCGACCCTGTTGAGCCGGTTCAGCTTCACCCCGACCGACCCGACCATCCCCGGCACCCGGGTCGCCGCCTCACTGCGTCCCAGCCGACCCGTGCTGCTGCGGCTGAGCCGTCGGCAGCGTACCCAGGAGGTTGTCTGATGCCCGCGACCGTGGACGCCGAGCTCGACTCGGCCGCGGAGCACGGCCGGATCTGTGCCCTGGCCTCCCGTGGGCAGCGCGACCTGCAGCAGGTCGTCGCCGCCCACCCCGGCCTCTTCCCGGACCCGCCGGTCGACCCGGCGATGCTCGGCGCGTTGGCCATGTCGACGGCGTTCATCGCGCCCTGGTGCACCGCCGAGCAGCTCCGTACGGCCAACCACACCTCCCTGTGGGTGACCGCCGAGGACTGGCGGATCGACCGGCTGGCCAGCTCCGCCACCGAGGTCGCCGGGATCGTCGCCGACTGTGTGGCGGTCGCCGAGGGCGGTACGCCCCGCGCCGACGACCTGCTCGGCGGCTTCCTGGCCCGCATCCGCGACGACCTGGCCCGCACCGGCACCTTCGCCGAGCTGCGCCCACGCTGGCGCGACGAGGTGCACCGGATGCTCACCGCCGACGCCCGGGAGTGGCGGTGGCGGCTCGACCCGGACACCCCGCCGCCCACCGCCGAGGAGTACCTCGCCAACGCCGACAACTACGGCGCGACCTTCGTCAACGTGTCGCACTGGCTGGCCACCGGCGACGCCGACACGCTCGCCCACCTGGACGAGCTGACCGCCGCCAGCCGGCAGGTCCAGGAGATCATCCGGCTGGTCAACGACCTGGCCAGCTACGACCGGGACGTCAAGGCCGGCGACCTCAACATCCTCACGCTCGGTCTCGACCGCGACGAGGTACGCCGGTGGACCGGCGACCGGTTGGCGCGCTGCCGGAACACCCTGGCGGAGGTGGCGCGGAGCTGCCCGCAGCAGGCCGCCTACCTCTCCCGGGAGATCGGCTTCACCACGGGGTTCTACCGGATGACGGACTTCTGGGGTGACGTTGACCAGCACTGAGTACCCGAGCGCACTGGCCACCGCGACCGACCCCGGCACCGAGGCACTGGCCCACCCCGCGCGCGGTGGCTCCGTCGACGGGGCGTCCGAGCTGGTCGCGCAGCTGTTGGCGCGGCCGGCCGGCCAGGTCTCGGCGTCGACCTACGAGACCGCCCGGCTGGTCAGCCTGGCACCGTGGTTGACCGGGCACGCCCAGCGGGTGCGCTGGCTGCTCGACTGCCAACACGCCGACGGCGGCTGGGGCCCCGGGGACGGGTACCAGCTGGTGCCCACCCTGAGTGCCACCGAGGCGCTGCTCGCGGTGCTGCGTACCCGGACGGTGTCCGGCCTGGACGAGGTGGCCCGCGCGGCCGGACGGGGCCTGACCGCCCTGTCCGGGTGGCTCGGCGCGGCCACCCCGCTGCCGGACACCCCGGCGTTGGACCTGATCGTGCCGGCGTTGGTCGAGGCGGTCAACGAGCACCTCGACCGGCACGGTCACCCACCGACCGGCCGGTCCGCCGGCCGGCTCGGGCTGCCGGTCGGCATGACCGGGGCGCGGCTGGCCGCCGTCCGGCACCAGGCGGTGGCGGGTCGGTCGCTGGACGTCAAGCTGCACCACGCCCTGGAGGTGCTGGGGCCGCTGGCCCGCGCCGCGCGGGGAGTCACACCGCAGCCCAACGGCGCGGTCGGCGCCTCCCCCGCGGCGACCGCCGCCTGGCTCGGCGGGCCCGACCGGCCCGACGGGCAGCCGGCTCCGGTGTCCTATCTGGAACGGGTGGTCGCCGGCGGTGACCGGCTGGCCCCCTGCACCACCCCGATCACGGTCTTCGAGCGGTCCTGGGTGGTCAGCACGCTGGCCCGCGCGGGGATGCCGGTGGCGGCGTCGCCCGACCTGGTGGGCAGCCTCACCGCCGACCTGACCGAGGCCGGCACGGCGACCAGTCCGGGGCTGCCGCCCGACGCGGACACCACGTCGGTCACCCTCTACGCGCTGCTGCGGCTCGGCGTGCCGGTGGACCCGGACTGCCTGTGGCGGTACGACATCGGCACGGGCTTCTGCACCTGGCCGGGGGAGGACGGGATCTCCGTCACCACCAACGCGCACGTGCTCGACGTGTTGGGCGAGTACCTGGCCGGCGGCGCGGCCGTGCCCGGGCCGGCCGCCGACCGGTACCGGTCGGCGGTCCACCGGCTGGAGGGGCTCCTGCTCGACCAGCAGCACGACGACGGCACCTGGCACGACCGGTGGCACGCCTCGCCGTACTACGCGACGCTCTGCTGCGCGCTGGCGCTGGCCGGGTACGGCCGCACCCCGGCGGTGGCCCCGGCGCTCGCCCGGGCCGCCCGGTGGGTGCTGGCCACCCAGCGCCCGGACGGCTCCTGGGGCCGGTGGCACGGCACCCCGGAGGAGACCGCGTACGCGCTGCACCTGCTCGCCGTGGCCGGCGGAGAGCCGGCCCGGGCGGCGCTCGGCCGTGGCCGCGCCCACCTGCTGCGGGTGGCCGACCAGCCGGGCGACGCGCAGCTCTGGCACGACAAGGACCTCTACCAGCCGACCATGATCGTCCGTTCGGCCGTGCTGGCCGCCGACCACCTCACCGCTGGCGACACCGCCCTGACCCGCCGCTGACGGCCTACCGCCCGGACCCGCCGCTGACGGACTCCGGCCCGTGACCGCGGGTGCGGTCACGGGCCGGAGGGTCAGGCGGATACCGCTAGAGGTTGGCGCACTGCTGTCGGGCCGGGCCCTGGACCGTGTTGGGCCGGCCCTCGTCGACCGGTGCCGGGTCGTTGCCCTGGCACCGCAGCGGGCCCTGGACGGTGCTGGCGGCGATGACCACCGGCTTGCCGCCGACGTTGTCGTACAGGTTGACCGGGGCGTCGACCGTGGCCCCGTCGACGCGTACCCCGGCGGTGTTGCGGGAGATGGAGACCGGGCCGGTCACCGTGGACCGCAGCACGCTCACCGCCCCGGTCGCGCCGAAGACCGTCAACGGGCCCTCCACCCTGGCCCCGGTCACGCTGAACGAGGCCGGGGAGTTGGCCACCAGCGCACCCTGCAGGGTGCCGCCCACGACGATCAGGGAGGCGCCCTTGCGGACCGTGGTGTCGCCGACGATGGTGGCGTCGTTCAGACAGGTCACCCGGCCGACCCGGACCACCAGCGGCTTGTCGTACCGACCGGTGATCGTCTCGTCGCAGGTCGGTCCGGCGGTGCCCACCGTCGAGCGGGGCGTGGTGTCCGGGGCGACCGGCGAGTTGGCCGCCAGGTACGCGGTCAGCATGGTCAGGTCGTTGTCACCGGTGGTCACCCGGTCGGTTCCCTGCCCGAGGGTGGTGAAGTTGTCCCCACCGGCGGCGAGGAACGAGTTCACCGTGACCCGGTACGTGCCGGACGGATCCAGCGCCGTGCCGTTCAGGCTGATCGACACGATCCGGGAGCCCTTCGGCGCCTGCGGGTCGTAGACGTAGCTGAACCCCTTGGAGACGCCCAGCCAGAGCACCGGCCGGGAGGCCCCCTCCGGCTGCCACTGCTCCTCCAGCACCTGCTTGATCTGGGCGCCGGTGTAGCTCTTGGTGACCACGTCGTTGGCGAACGGCTGCACGGCGAAGGCCCCCGCGTAGGTGACCGTGCCGTCGGTGCCGTAGCGCAGGTCGGCCCGGAGCCCGCCCGGGTTCATGAAGGCGATCTGCGCCCCGCCCCGACCGGGCTCCCGGGTGCCGGCGAGCTGGACGTCGGCGATCAGGTTGCCCAACGCCGACTCCTTGCCCCGGTCCTCGTTGCCACCGGTGTAGGCCCGGGTGATGTCCGCGGTGATCTTGCCCAGCGGCTCCTTGCCCAGCTCCTCGGCGCGGGCCTTCGCGGCGGCCACGATCTCGGCCACCGCCGGGTCCTGCGGCGCGCCGACCACGTCGACCAGGCTGGCGTCGGCGGCGGTCACCGACTTCGTCGCCGGGTCGAAGGTGAGCGTGACCTTGCCCAGCCGCTTGCCGTAGTCCTCGGCCTGCACCACCGGACGCAACTTGTCCGAGCCGGGGACCGGCACCTCGAAGGCGTACGGCTGGTGGGTGTGGCCGCTGAAGATGGCGTCGATGTTCGCGTCGACCCGGGTGAACTTCCCGAAGACCGGGTCGGCGGCGAGTTCCGCGGCGGAGTCGATGTTCTCCGTCGAGGCCCCCTCGTGTGCCAGCAGCACCACCACGTCGGCCTCGCCGTTGGCCGGGTCGCCGTCGGAGAGCTGGCCGGCGACCAGGTTGGCCTCGGCCACCGGGTCGCGGAAGGTCAACCCGGCGATGCCGTCCGGGCTGACCAGCGAGGCGGTCTGCTCGGTGACCACACCGACGAAGCCGACCCGGACCCCACCGACGACACTCACCGAGTACGCCGGCAGCACCCGCTCGGTGCCCCGGTACACGTTCGCCCCGAGGTACGGGAAGTCGGCCCGGTCGGTGACCCGGCCGGTCAGGTCGGCCAGGCCCTTGTCGAACTCGTGGTTGCCGACCGCCGAGGCGACCAGCCCGCTGCTGTTCAACGCGTCGATTGTCGGGTTGTCGTCGTCGATCGCCGAGATGAAGGTCGACGCGCCGATGTTGTCCCCGGCGGAGACGAACGCGGTGTTCGGGTTCTGCTGACGCAGCTGCTTCACCAGACCGGCCACCTGGGCGGCCCCGCCGACCGGCTGACCGTTGACGGTGGCCGGTGACTCCAGCCGGCCGTGGAAGTCGTTGACGCTGAGCAGTTGCAGCTCCACCGGTGCGGTGCCGGTGCTGATCCCGACCACCAGCGGGTTGTGGTCGCTGGCCCGGTACGCGTCCGGCGCGTAGAAGGCGGGCAGGCCGTCGTACTGGAAGGCGTACGACTCGACCGCGTTGATCTGCCAGACGTCGACGCCGGTGACCCGGGTGGCCAGCGACGGCGAGGCCAGGGCGTGGTCCAGCGAGCCGGACTCGCCGCCGAAGACGTAGCTGGTCTTCGACGTGTCGTTGAGGTTGCGGTACCGCTGGTCGTAGAGGACCCGCATCGGGTCCTCCTGGGTGTAGGCGTTGAAGTCGCCGAGCAGCAGCACGTCGTCGGTGCCGAGGGAGTCGACGAAGGCGGCCAGCGCCCGCGCCTGGCGGACCCGGTCGCCGTTGAAGGCACCCTGACCGTCACCGGCGTCGGCGTTGTCCCCGGTGCCGGTGCCGCTCTTGGACTTGAAGTGGTTGACCACCACGGTGAAGGTGACCGACCCGGCGGTGAAGGTCTGCGCGATCGGCTCCCGGGCGTTGAACCAGACCGTCTCGTCGTTCACCGACCGGGACGCGCCCTTCGGGGTGACCGCCGCCGGCTTGAAGATGATCGCCGTGGTGATGACGTCCTGCTGCGCCGGGGCCGGCAGGTCCGCCGGGGTACGCACGTAGTCCCAGGTGCCCGCCCCGTCGGCGGTGTTCAGCGCGCCGACCAGCCGCTTGAGCGCCTGCTGGGAGTCGGTGGAGAAGCGTACCGAGTTCTCGATCTCCTCCAGCGCCACCACGTCGGCGTCCAGCGCGCTGATCGCCGAGACGATCTTCGCCTCCTGCTTGGCCAGGGCCGCCTCGTCGGCCGCCCCGCGGGCCTCGCCACCGAAGTGGACGAAGTAGTTCAACACGTTGAAGCTGGCCACCCGGATGTCACCGCCGACGTCCACCGGGGCGGCGGTACGCGGGTTGGTGTCCTTGAAGGTGGTCCGGGCGGCGGCCGGGGTGTCGGCGTCGACCGGGGTGGTCGGCTGCAACCGCCACTCGGCGAACCCGTACGACAGCACCGTCGGGCCGAACGCGTCCACCTGGTCGCCCACGCGCAGCGGGTCGGCCTTCGACAGGTACGGCGGGGCCAGCCCGGCGGTGGCCAGGTTGGTGGTGCGACCGTCGTCGAGCAGCACCCGGGCCAGCCGGTTGGCGGTGGCGATCTGCGTCGCCTCGGCCGAGCCGGGCCGGGCCAGGTCGGTGGGGGTACGGGCCGGCTGCTCGCCGGCGGTGAGCACGACCTCGCCGTACCGGTTGGTGTTGTAGACCTCGGCGACCGCGTACCGGCCGACCGGGGCGACCAGCATGGACTCGACCGACTCGCGGGCGGCCTCGTCCAGCGGGAAGGTGACCGGCACCGGGGCCGGCAGCGGCACGCCCCGCTCGCAGACCTGCACGTCGCTGCGGGCGGTGATGCCGAGCTGGGTGAGCCCGTTGAACTCGGTGGCGGTGCCGCTGACCCGCACCCGGTCACCGACGGCCACCGCCGGGTGGTTGGCGGTGTTGGTGGTCAGGTAGACGAAGATGCCGTCGGAGGCGGTGCCGCCGGCGACCGGCCGCTCGCCGCCACTGCCGGCGGTCTGCAGGTACACCCCGTTGTAGCCGCCGGTGCGGTGGTCGGCGGTGACCACGCCCTCGACGGTGACCCGGGTGCCGGACAGCGGCGTCGCGTCCCCGGTGCCCTGCACCTCGGCGATGCTGCGGTCCACGGTGACGTCACAGCCGGTGCCCGGCTCGGGCTCCGGGTCCGGGTCACCGCCGCCGCCGTTGCGTACCCCGAAGGTGTGCGGCGCGGGCGCCCGCCAGCTGCCGTCGATCTTCTGCAGCGAGTGCCCGACCGGGGTGGAGCTGGTCTCCTGGACGCCGATGTCGGTGCTGGCCCGGCCGCCCGCCGGACCACCGACGGCGGTGAAGGTCCCCTCGTAGCTGAGGAACTCGGCCACCTCGCCGGTGGGGGAGACCAGCGCGACGCCGTCGGGGGAGCCGTTCTGGATGCCGTCGGTCGGCCAGGTCTGCACGACCACCCCGGCCGCCGGCACCGCACCGGTAAGCGTCCTGGTGTGGTACGGCGCGCCGCCGGTGCCGTTGTAGAGGACGATCTGCCATCCGGTGAGGTCGAACCCGGACGGGGCCTCGATCTCGATGGCCTCGCCGGTGTCGGTGCCGGCGTTGTCATAGTGGATCTCACTGACCGTGGGCGTCGTCGCCGTCGCCGCCGGTTGGGCGTGGGCGGAAATGCCGGTCGTTGCGATGAGCGCACCACTGGTGAGGAGTACGCCCAACACGTTGCGTGTCCGTCTACCGCTGTTCCGGTCCATAAACTCCGAGCCTCCGAGAGGGAACTGGCTGCTGGAGGATAGACGCAACGGGTTACCGAGAAGTAGACCCGCGGGGACCGATCTGGGTCACCGGCTAGGCGAGACGGATGGTGTCCCCGTCGACCGCGACGTTCGCCGCCGGCAGCGGGGCCCGCGCCGGACCGCCGCGCACCGAACCGTCGGCGATGTCGAAGACGCTGTTGTGGCAGGCGCAGACGATGGTGCCGTCGGTGACCTCGGTGACCGTGCAGCCCTGGTGGGTGCAGGTGGCCGAGAACGCCTTGACGGTCTCCGCCGTCGGCCGGGTCACCACCACCTTCTCGTCGGCGAAGATCTTCCCGCCGCCGACCGGGATGTCGGCGAGCGCGGCCAGGGCCGGCGCCGGCGCGCCGTCGGGCGCGGCGGTGCCGCCCGATCCGTCCGGAGCCGGGGCGGGCCCGCCGGGCGCGGCGACCGGTGCGGTGCCGTAGGTCTGGCAGCCGGCCAGCGCCGCGGTGACCCCCACCGCGCAGGCGCCGGCCAGCAGGGCCCGCCGGGGCGGGCAGGACCGCCCGGGTACGTCGTTCGACACGGTGCCTCTTCTCGTCTCTCCGCCGGGGCTCACAGGTGCACCCCGAACGTGGTGAAGTACCAGACCGACGAGGTCAACCAGACCCCGACGAGGGCGGTGAAGACCACCCCGCCGACCACCGGCAGCACCCAGCCGGCCAGGCCCTTCTTCGGCAGGGTGAGCATCTTGGTGGTGAAGACGCCGAAGAAGAAGCAACCCAGCACCGAGTGGACCAGCGACCGCAGGTCGTAGTCGGCGAAGCCGATCGCGTACAGGCAGTGCACGGCCACCGGGATGGCGGCCAGGAAGGCCAACCGGCCGCACCAGCGGTGCGCGGCGGCGGCCCAGGACGGCGAGAAGCCGCCGAGCCGGCCCCACATCGCCAGCGCGGAGAGCAGTTGCAGCACCGCGAAGCCGGCCGCCACGCTGCCCAGCCACACCTTCACCGTCTGCGGCCCGGAGAAACCGGCCACGTTGACCGCGATGCCGGTGGGCGTGTGCAACCGCCCGTAGACGCCCAGCGCCACCGCGACCGCCGCGCCGGCCAGCAGCGGGACGAACAACGAGGCCCGCCGGCCGGCCCCGGGGCCGGCCGGCGGATCCGGCGGCCCCGCGTCCGGGTCGGGCAGCACCCGCAGGTCGAGGTCACCGACGTCCGGGAAGTCCTCCGTGGAGAACCGGCGGCGGGCCTCCATCACGAACCGGCGCCGGCGCTCGGAATCACCGGTACGGCGGTGATGCTCACCCCGTTGACGATCGTGGTGCCGAAGGCGGGGTCCAGCGGCGGCGCCGGAACCGGGGAGCCGTTCCAGGTGACCACCCCGATCTGGCCGCCGGTGGGCAGCATGATCCAGCCACCGTCGATGCCGGCGTTGCGGACCTGCTCGCTGGCGCGGTACAGCACCGGGGTCTTCGACCCGTTCGCCTGGGCGGTGAACGTCGACGTCCGCCCCTCGGCCACCAGCTCCCCGGTGGCCTTACCGTCGGTGACGGTACCGGTGAGCCGGGCACCGTCCTTGCCGTCCAGCGCCAGCTGACCGTCCTTGTCGGCGGTGCCCTGGAGCCAGATCTCCAGGCTCTTGCCGTCGCAGACGTACGCGGTGGCGTTTCCGCCGGTGACCGTGATGGCGATGGTGGCCCCGGCGTTGCCGACCTGACCGGTGTAGGTGACGTCGACCTTGGCCGGTGAGTTCGCGGCCGGCGCTTCCGTGGCCGACGGGGTCGGCGCGGGCGTCGGCGAGGCCGGCGCGGGCTCCGGAGGTGGCGTGCCGGGACGCTGCACGGACGGCTCCGGGACGGCCGGTGGGGCCGAGGCGGCCACCGGTGGTGCCGAGGCGCCGGCAGGAGGTGGGGCCTCCGGTGCCGACCGCGCGGTCGGCGGTGCCGCCTGCGCACTCATCGTGAACAGCACAGCCGCCAGTCCGGTTCCGGTCAGCAGCGTGAGCAACGGCGTCAAGCGCTTCATGAGCAGCTCCCTTCTCCTGTTCGTACGGCAGGGACGCGCCGGACGTTCAACCGCAGGAGAAGAACCTGGCCGGGTCGGGCCGTGGACCCGAAGATCCGCGGCCCGACCCCGGCAGCTCAGGCGTTGGTGGTGGCCGGCTTCTCGGCCTGCTCGGCGGGCCGCTCGGCGTGCCGGGGGGCGGGACGTTCGGCACCCGGCCGGCCGACCATCGGGTACTCGGCGGTCTCGCCACCGCCGGCGGCGGCCGCCATGACGGCCGCGGCGGCCAGGTCGGCGACCCGCTTCGCCTCGCGCTGCACCCGGCTGCGGACCTCCTTGGCGTGCCGCTCGACGGACTCCGAGGCCTGCCGGGCCTTCTCCAGCCGCTCGACCTCGACGCCGATCTCCTGCCGGAGCTCACCGAGCCGCTGCTGCGACTGGGTGATCTCGCGTTCGGCGGTGGCCTGCTCGGCGCGGACCCGGGCGAGCTGCTGCTGGGCGGCGTCCAACTCGGTCTGCAACTGGGTGAGCGCCTGCCGACGCTCCCGGATGCCCTGCTGGACGAGGGTCAGTTGCTGCTGGCCGGTGGCGGCCTGCTCGTCGGCGTGCTGACGGACCTTGGCCGCGTACTGCTGGGCCTCGGTGATCAGGGTGCCGATCTCCTGCTCGGCGGCGGCGCGCTGGGCCGCCACCTCCCGCTCGGCCGCCGCGTGCTGCTCGGTGATGTCCTGCTCGGCGGTGGCCCGCCGCTCGTTGGTCTCCCGTTCGACGCCGGCCTGCCACTGGGCCAGCTCCTGCTGGGCCTGGGTGCGGGCGGTCTGCATCTCCTGCTGGATCTGGTTGCGGGCCGCGGTGGTGAACGCCTCGGCCTCGGCCCGGACCTGCTCGACGTGCTGGGCGGTCTGCTCCTCGATCCGCTTCGCCTCCTGCTGGGCACGCTCGTGCGCGGCCTGGCTCTCCGAGAGCAACCGGTCGCCGGTCTTGCGGATCTCGGTCAGCTCGGCCTGCGCGGCCTTGCGGCGTTCCTCGTGGGCCCGGTCGTGCTCCTCGCGTCGCGCGGTGGCCTGCTCGGTCAGCTCCCGCAGGGTGGACTCGGCCCGCTCGCGGGCCTCGACCAGGGTCTTCTCCGCCTCGGTGCGCAGCTCGTCGGCGCGCCGGCTGGCGGTGTCGGTGATCGCCGCGGCCTGCTTCTCGGCCAGGGCCAGGATCTGGTCGACCATCGGACCCAGGTCACGGAAGGTAGCCCGGTCCACCTGGACCGGTCGTTGGTGCAGCTCGGTCAGCTGCGAGTGCACCTGGTTCAGCTCGACGGTCAGCTCGCGCAGCTTGCCGTGGGCCCGATCCCGGTCGGCGGTCAGGGTGGACAGTTGACTGGTGAGCTGTTCGACGTGGCGATCGACCTGTCGTTTGTCGTAGCCGCGCAGACCGGTGTCGAAGGTCGGCCGCGAGGTCGTGTCCGGGCGTGCTGCGAAGGTGTCTTCGCCGTGGGACATGCGTCATCCTCCGGGTACGTCACGAGCGCCACGAGGTGACGGACGACCGCCCCACGGCCGTGGCGTTGCGCCACGCTACCGCCCGTACCCGGGTCGGTCACAGCGGCACCCGTCGTTTCCCGCCGGCGGTGGCGCCCAGCAGCGGCTTGTCCGGGACTGTCAGACTCGCTGCCATGCAGCCTGGTGTTTCGTCGCTCGACCTGTCGGTCGGCTTCCAACGCAGCCGCACCGGACGGGTGATCTCCCTGACGGTGGCCGGCTTCCTGCTGGTGGTGCTCTGCGGCTGCCTCGGGGCCATTCTGGGGCAGTTCGTGACGATGGGCCGCAACGCACAGCTCTCGGCCGTCCTCGCCCTGGCCTCGGGCGCGCTGGCGGCGCTGGGCACGACCCTGCTGGTGGTGCGTACCGCCCGGCTGGGCGCCACGCTTACCGGCACCCGGCTCACCGTCACCGGGCTGACCAGCCGCACCGTGGACCTGCGGACCGCCACGTCGGTGAGCCTGCACGCCACCGCCGACAGCCACACCGGGGTGGCCAGCGACGGCTCGGTCGTCGCCACCGGGGGATCGACCCGTACCCCGGTGCTCACCGTCACCGGCCCGGAGGGGACCGTGCGGCTGCGGCTGCGCGGCGCCGAGGGGGTGCTCGTCCCGGCCGGACAGATGGTGGCGCTGGCCGACGCGCTCGGGTGGGCGCACTGTCCGGGTGCCCGGGAGGCGGCCGGCTGGTTGCGCGCGATGGCCGCCGACCCCCGCACCATGCTGCTCTGACAACGGGGCGGCTCCGACCATCGGGCTGCTCCGACCATCGGGGTGCTGTGACGGGAGACCTGCGGCACTCTGATTCCCTGCGCCGAGCCTTCTCACACCTGCCTGGCGATGGTGACCCTGCTCGCCGAACCGACCTTGGCGACCGGGGTTTTCCGGAGCCGCCTGGCGGGCATCGCTGCCTACCTCCGACGGTTCTCGGCCGCTGCCGAGGCACCGCACGGAGCTTCAGGTGCGGCGGAGGAGGCGGTGTGGGTGCGCGAGAATCCCGTGGACCGACAGCACCTCGACGGTGCCCCCGACGGCGTGGCGGAGCTGGACGCGGCGGTGCCGGCCGGCTGGTTCCGGGCGCTGTACGAGACCCCGCTGCTGCTCTGCGTCATCCTGGACCGGCAGGGGCGGGTGCTCGACGGCAACCACCCGGCCATCGAGGGGGCTGGCCTGGCCCGGGCCGACGTGCTCGGCCGGGAATTCGCCGACGGCGGCTGGTGGGCGCGTGACCCGCACGTCTGCGGCAACGTCCGGACCTGGTGCCGCACCGCGCTGCGCACCGGCACGCCGGTGCGCACCACCACCCGGTACTACCTGGGCGACGGCGAGCCCCGGATGGCCGACCTGGCCCTGCACCCGGTCCGCGACGACCACGGGTCGGTCAGCCACCTGGTGGTGACCGGACTGGACATCACCGCCGTGCTGACCGCCGAGCGGGAACGTGACGAGCGGGTGGGCGCGCAGGCCGCGGCGGTGCGCCAGGTCGCCGAGGCGCGGGAACGGGAGTTCGAGTCCGCGCGGCGGGCCGAACGCCGGGCCGACGAACGGCTCAACCGGCTGGCCGTGGTGGCGTTGGAGCTGCTCAGCGCCGAAACCCTGGACGACCTGACCCGGATCGTGGTGGACAGCGCCATGCCGGTGCTCGGCGGTGACGGCGGCGCGCTGATCGTCGCCGACGGCGAGCGACTGCGGCTGGCGGTCAGCGAGCGGCTCGGCGAGCAGGTCGCGGTGACCTACGACGACCTGCCGTTCGACAGCCCGCTGCCCGGGGCGTACACCGCGCGCACCGGGTTGCCGCTGCTGCTGCCCGACCGCACCGCCGGGCTGGAGTTCACCCCGGCGATGGCCGAGGTGTACGACCTGACCGGGCGGGACGCCTGGGCGTTCCTGCCGTTGCGGGTCGGTACCCGGCTGCTCGGCGCGTTGGCGGTCTCCTGGCCGGACGAGCGGGTCTTCGCCCCGGACGAGATCACCATGCTGGAGGCGGTCGCCGCGCAGTGCGCCCAGGCACTGGACCGGATCCAGCACCTGCGTGCCCAGCGGGAGAGCGCGCTGGCCCGGCAACGGCTCTCCGAGGCGTTGCAACGCAGCCTGCTCACCCAACCGCCGACCAGCGGTCTGTTGGACATCGCGGTGCGCTACCAGCCCGCCGCCCACGAGGCCCACGTCGGCGGCGACTGGTACGACGCCTTCGAGACGGCCAACGGGGCCACCGTCCTGGTCGTCGGGGACGTCACCGGGCACGACCGGGTGGCCGTGGCCGCGATGGGGCAGTTGCGCAACCTGCTGCGCGGGCTCGCCCACGACAGCGACGACCACCCGGCGACCCTGCTCACCCGCCTCGACCGGGCGATGAAGGGGCTCCAGGTCGGAGCCCTGGCGACCGCGGTGCTGGTCCGGCTGGAAGCCGGCCGACCCGGTACCCCGACCCAGCTGCTGTACTGGTCCAACGCCGGGCACCCACCGCCGCTGCTGCGCCACCCCGACGGCACGGTGCAGGTGCTCCACTCGCATGACCTGCTGCTCGGGGTCAACCCGGCGGCTCCCCGGCACGACAGCAGCCTGGAGTTGCACGCCGGAAGCACGCTGGTGCTCTACAGCGACGGGTTGATCGAGCGGCGCACCGGGGTCCTCGACGAGGGCATCACCGAGTTGTCCGAGGTGCTCCGCCAGGTCGGGGACACCTCCGCCGAGAAGGTCTGCGACCTGCTGCTCGGCGTGGCCCCGGCCGACCACTCCGATGACATCGCCCTGCTGGTGATGCGTTGTGGCTGACCGGTCCGGCCGCCGGCTCAGGGCACGATGACCGCGCGGCCCTCCAGGGTGCCCTCGCTCAACTGCTGGTAGGCCCGCGGCGCGTCGGCCAGGTCGAACGTGGTGATCTTCGGCTTGACCAGGCCACGGGCCCCGAGGTCGAGCACCTCGATCAGCTCGGGCCGACTGCCCCAGTAGGTGGTCTGGATGCTCAGCTCGTAGGGGACGCCGAAGAACGACACCGGCAGGGTGCCACCGCCCAACCCGACGATGGTCAGGTCACCGACGGTGCGGGCCACCGCCGCGCCCAGCCGTACGGTCGGGTCCGCGCCGACGAAGTCCAGCACCACGTCGGCCCCGCGCCCACCGGTGATCCTGCGGATCTCGTCGGCGGTGCCGTCCGAGCTGACCATGACCTCGTCCGCGCCGTACTCCTGGGCCAGCCGCAGCGTGTCCGGGCGGGTGTCCACCGCGATCACCCGCGCCGCGGTGGTCGCCTTGAGGAGCTGCACCCCCAAGTGCCCCAGGCCGCCCACTCCGATCACCACGGCGAAGCTGCCAGGTGGCAGCTTCGGCCAGGACCGACGGATCGCGTGGTACGGGGTGAGGCCGGCGTCGGTCAACGGCGCGGCGTGCACCGGGTCGAGCCCGTCCGGCAACGGCACCAGGTGCCGGGCGTCCGGCACCAGCTCGTACTCGGCCATGCCGCCGTCGAGGCCCAGCCCACCACCGCCGCCGGGCACCGGCGCGCCGGCCGGGTTCTCGCAGTACGGGTCGATGCCGAGCCGGCACCGGGGGCAGGTGCCGCAACCCCACGGGCCGTAGACCGCGACCGGCTGCCCCACCTCCAGCCCGGTCACCCCGGCACCGAGGGTGTGCACCCAACCGGCGTTCTCGTGCCCGAGGGTGAACGGCGGGTTCCAGGGCACCGCGCCGGCGGTGAAGTCGTGCATCAGGTGCAGATCGGAGTGGCAAGCCCCGGCCGCACCCACCTTGACGACCACCTCGCCGGGGCCGGGACTCGGCTCGTCGACCTCGGTCAGCTCGGGCTCGGACTTCCAGTTCAGCAGCCGTAGTGCGCGCATCGCACCAATCTCCCGTCCTCGTCGGTCGCTGCTGGCTGCCCGGTTTGCCGCCCGACAAACCGGGCGCGGGTCTCGTCCGGGCGCGGGTCTTGTCGGCCACAGCTCGCGTGACGCCCACCCACGCCACCGGGAAGCGCCGTCACAGATGTGGCGCAACAACCAGGATGTCGTCTTCGCCTGCCCCGCCCGGCTCCACTACAACCAGGATGTTGTGTCCCGCCTGTTCCGGTCGGGGCACTACGACCGGGATGTTGCCCGCCTGCCGGCTTTTCGTTGGCGGTGTCAAGGCCCGCGACTTCCACGCCACCTGACCCCCCGCCCGAGGGTGTGCTGGCGTTGATCGACTCGGTTGCGCTGAAATGGCGGGGTCCGGGGCCCTTCGACACAGCCATTTCGGCCCAACCGAGTCGATCATGCCCCGCCCCGCCCCGCCCTGCCTTGCCTCGCCTTGCCTCGCCTTGCCCCGTCTTGCCTCGCCTTGCCTCGCCTTGCCTCGCCTTGCCTTGCCTCGCCTTGCCCCGTCTTGCCTCGCCTCGCCTTGCCTCGCCTTGCCCCGTCTTGCCTCGCCTCGCCTTGCCTCGCCCCGCCTCGCCCCGCCTCGCCGGTCAGGTCGACCGGAGCCAGCCCGGCTAGCCGTACCAGGGTGGGCGTCGGCGGGGGACGACGTTCAGGTGCGGGTCGTCGGTCAGGGCGGTGATGTCCGTCTGCCCACCAGGCGGGCGGGCAGGCATCGGGCTTGGTTTGCCGGGGCACTGGGAAGATCCACCGGGATTCCTATACTTGCCGCGCCGGGCCGCCCCGTGTCCCGGTGTGCCACGGGGAAGGCCGTCACCGTTGACCGTCGTCATCGCGCTGCTCGTCGCCGTCGTGCCGGGGGCGCTGCTCGGCTTCGTCCTGCCGCCCGGGCGGTACCGCTGGGTCGCCTGGGCGGCGGCGCCGACGCTCACCCTCGGTCTGATCGCGCTCGCCATGGCCTGGCTGCCGCTGCTGGGGCTGCCCGACAGCGCGGGCGCGGTCCTGATCGCCGAGCTGGTGCTGGCCGGCGCGGTGGTCGCAGCGGCCCGCTGGTTCGGCCGGGGCCGGCCGCTCGCCCCGGCCTGCTGGTTCGGCCGTGGTCGGCCGTTCGCCCCGGCCTGCTGGTTCGGCCGGGGCCGGCCGTCCGCCCTGGCGCGCTGGTTCGGCCGGGGTCGGCCGTCTGCTTCGGCGGAGGTCCCGGGCGGGCGGTCGCGCCGGTGGCTGCCGACGGTCCGGCCGTCGTGGGCGGACCTGCTCGGGGTGGCTGTGCCCGCGACGGTCGCGGTCGGCTACGGCTGGCTGATCCTCGGCCGGCTGGTCGCGCCGCCCGGGTGGGACCTGATGAACCACGGCTACCTGACCCGCCGGATCCTGGACAGCGGCAGCACCGTGATCGGCGAGGTCTGCAGCTCCGGCTCCACCGAGACGATCGCCTCCTGCGGGTTCTACCCGCTGGCCGGCAACGTCGCCTGGGCGCAGGCGACCCAGCTCTCCGGTGGCCGGCTGAGCACGGTCATGGCGACCTGGGCGATCGTCGTCGCGCCGGTGGCCCTGGTGGCGGGGATCTACGCCTGCGTCCGGGTGCTCGGCGGTCGGCCCGCGGTGGCGGCGGCCGCCGCCACCGCGCCGGTCTTCCTCGGCCCGCTGTGGACGTCGATGCTCACCGGACGGCTCAACGAGCAGGCCGCGCCCTGCCTGGCCGGCGGTGCCGCGCTGCTGATCGGTCTGGCCCTGCGGGGCCACCATCCGGTCCGGACCGGGCTGCTGGGGGGTCTCGCCGGGGCCGGCATCCTGCTGACCCACAGCTACGACGTGCTCTTCGTCGGGGTGCTCGCGCTCGGTGTCGCGTGGGCCCTGGGGCGGGACCGGTCCTGGCGGCGTACCGGCGTCGGTGTGGGGGCGCTGGTGGTGGGCGGGCTGGTGCCGATCGTGCCGCTGCTGGGCGCGATCTTCGGTGCCGGCGGTGAACGCCGCAGCGAACCCCCCAGCCTGCTCGGGCGGTGGGGTGAGGCGGTCGGGTTCTGGGTCACCGACCCGCAGCGTTACGTGCTGCTGGGCTACCCGGCGCCCGGCGGGGCGGACTTCCAGCTGGGGGTGCCGAGCATCCAGGTCGCGCTCGGAATCACCGTCGCCTGCCTGCTCGCCGCGCCGTTGGCGCTGGTGCTGCGGCCGCTGCGGTGGGCCCGGCCGTGGTTGCTGGCCGGGGTGGTGTTCACCCTGGTCGGCATCGCGACGGTGAGTTCCGACGCCGGCGTGGTGCAGGCCGTGGCCGGTCTCTGGTACGGCATCCGGGAACGCCCCCGGACCATGATCTTCCCGGTGTACGGCGTGGCCACCGTGGCCGGCGCGGTGGTACTCGGCACCGGTCTGCGCTGGCTGCTCGACCGCCTCGCCCGCCGGGCCACCCCGACCCGCGAGGGTGCCCGCGACGGTGGGCGGCCGGCGGCGTTCACGGCGGTGGCGGTGGTGGCCGGTCTGGCGGTGCTCGCCGCGCTGCCGGCCACCTGGCGACCGTTGCGCGCCGAGGTGGAACGGCAGGCGCCGGTCGGCCCCTCCTACCGGGCGGCGTTCGCCTGGGTGGCCGAGCGCGTACCGCCCGGCGGGGTGGTCGCCTACGAGCGGCACCTGCACTTCATGTCCTGGCTGCACGCCGACTACGGGGTGCCCACCCTGTTCGGCATCCCGCCGCTGTCGCCCAGCGATCCGACCGACTATCCGGCCCGCTTCGCGGCCTGGGACTGGCTGGCCGAGGTCCCCGACGCGGCCGCGGACGGGTGCACGGTCCGCCGGTTCGGCATCGAGTACGTCATGGTGGGCGACCGGCAGGTGCCCGGCTGGGCGGCCCGCTACCGACCGGAGCGACTGCCCGCCAGCGAGCGGGTACGGCTGGTCCACCAGGTCGGCGGGATCCAGGTCTACCAGGTGACCGAGGCGGGACGGGCCTGCCCGACCGGCTGACCGGCGGCCTCACCTTCGACGTCAAGGCGTTCAGCCTGTTCACCGGCCACCCGACGCCGGTCACGGCGCTGCCGAGGGACCTGCGACCGGCCGGGGACCGGCGCCGGGTGCACCGTCGGGACCTGCCAGTCGGGGCGTACGACGAGTTGTGGAGCCGGTTCCGCGCCGCCGCCGGATCGGGCCGGAGCCGTCGGTCCGACCGGAACCGGCCGGACCGGTGGACTCCTGGCTGACGGTGCCGGTCAGCGCAGCGACATCGCCGACCGGCGCCTGGCGGCGGCACCCCGCGCGGCGAGCATGCTGACGCCGGTGGCGCCCCGCGCCAGTCCGCCGGCACCGGTCATCATGCCGCCGGCGCGCCCCAGCATCCCCCGCAGCACCTGGCCGGGCTTCTGCTGCTCACCCATGTACGCGGTGACCACGATCAGCGCCCCGGTGAGCGCCGGGATCGCCCACTGCAGCATCTTCATCTGTCGTTGGCAGGCGGCCACCTGCTGGGGTGTGTCGGGGTTGGGTTCGGTGGTGCCCCCCACCGAGGGTGCGCCGGCCCGTTCCAGCCGCATCCCGAGCAGCCGGCTGTAGCCGGTCACGGCGAGCGCGCTGACGGTGAGGGCGGTCTTCACCGCACTCATCCGCCCGACCCCGGACTGGGCGACCATCCGGGGGCTCTCGGTGACCAGTTCGCCTGCCGCGCCGGCCAGGTGCGCGCCGATCGCCGCCGCGTTGACCGGGGTCCACCGGGCCCAGCCGGCCGCGGCCACCGGTAGCCGTTGGGTCGAGTCGTTGATCTGGGTCGCCGCCCCGTTGACCCCGAGCGCTCCCATCAGGGAGCCGCCGAACCAGGCCGCCAGGCCCAGGTCGTGCATCGAGCGCAGGGTGGTGTGAGTGTCGGACATCTGATCCCCTTCCGCCGTATCGGGCGGTGCGGCATACCCCGCACCCGCCGGACCATTCACCCGTACGGGGATCTCGCTCGCTATGGGCCAGGGGATGGACAGGTCGGAGAAACCCGAAGATCATCTGTGGCATGTGTCACCGGAGCGGCCGGCCGGCTCGCCCCGGCTAACATCTATGCAACAAGCGGCACTCGCTGTGTCTGGATGCTGGCGTAAGGTAGTTTTTCGTGAACGATTGCCGAAAGACAAATTCCTGTTTTCTGGATTTGAAAGGGAATTCTGCGTTCATGTTTGGCTGATTAGGCTCCGACGTCCTGTTCTTACCGGAACGTAATAGTCTGGTTTTGCGGCCCGTTGTCCAGGTCAAGGGGCTGCTGATTCAACGGTGCGTCAGTGTGCAAACACTACTTACTTGGTTACAGTTGCGCTGTGAAGGTAAACCGGGCGACAGATATGGCGTTGCGAATTGCCATGATGACGGCGACATTGCAGTCCCGGGCCACGGTGGACGAGTTGGCGATGGCGCTGGTGCTGCCCCGCAGCCACGTTGCCAAGGTGGTGCAGCGGCTCAGTAGACTCGGCGTCCTGGTCACCATCCGGGGGCGCTCCGGTGGAGTGGTGATCGCCGAGGGGGCCGGCGAGATGACCGTCGGTGAGATCGTCCGGGCCTTCGAGGGTGACGACGAGGTGGTGGAGTGTCATCGGCCACCGTGCCCGCTGCTCTCCAGTTGTCAGCTCCGGGTCGAGTTGCGCCGGGCCCACGAGGCCTTCATCGACGTGCTCGACGGCGTGCGGATCAGCGACCTGATCACCGGGGCACCCGGTGCCCTGCTGCGTACCCTGGCCGCGACGCCGGCGATGGGTCCGGTGCTGGTCGGTCAACCGACGGTCGGCCCGCCCGGCCCGGTGGGCCGGCCGGGCCTGCCGCAGGCGGCGGACCTGCCCGTGGTCGGCTGATCAGCCGAGGGTGACCGTACCGTCGGGGGAGCGGACGCAGGTCACCGCACGGGCGGTGGCGGTGGCCGCACCGGTCAGACACTGCCCGAGCACCCGGTGTCCGGCCGCGTTCGGGTGCCAGGACTCCTGGCAGGTCTGGAAGTAGGAGACACAGGTGTTGGCGATCCGCTGGATGGCGATCTTGTCCTTGCCGGCGAGGCTGGTCACCACGGTGCCGTTCGGGCCGTCCTGCAACCGGATCGGGGTGGCCAGCGTCCCGTCCGGGCTGCCCGCCGACTCGCAGAGCCGGGCCGCGTCGAAGGCCCGTTGCACGTTGAGGTACACCAGATCGGCGGCGGGGAACTCGGCGGCCAGGGTGCTGCGCACCGCCCCCACCATCGTGCCCAGCCCCTGGGAGAAGCGGTGACCGGGCAGCAGGCTGGCCCGGTGGATCGGGCAGCCGGCGGCGTACCGCTCGGCGCCGAGGTCGCGGAACTTGTCCCGGGTGTCGTCCCGGCTGTCCTCGGAGTGGTAGGTCGGTGCGAGGTCGAACGGCAGCGGGTTGGTGTAGTCCTGCAGCACCACCCGGTGCTGCCCGTCGGTGTCGATCTCGGCCAGGGTGGTGAGGATCTGCCGTACCGCGTCGGTCGTCTCGGTCGTCGCGGCGTTGAGCTGGGCCGCGGTGGCCAGGTCGGCGTCGGCGCAGGGCTTCTGCTCCACCGGCCCGCCCAGGTACGCCCAGAACTCCCACCAGCCGGTCCAGGCGTCGGCGATGAACCGGTTGGCGCACTTCTCCGCGACGTTGCCGAAGGTGAAGGAGCTGTTGTTGGAGCCCAGCCCGACCAGGACCAGGTCGATGTCGTGACTCGCCCCGACCGCCCGCAGCTGGTCGAGCTGCGCGGCCACCTGGCGGCCCTTGGCCCGATTGGCGCTGGGGTTGGCGATGTCCTGCGGCTGGCCACCGGAGCAGGCCAGGTTGAACCGCGCGCTGATGCCCGGCAGGCTGGCCTGGTGCAGCGAGGCGTTGGCCGAGCGGTGACAGAAGAAGGCGTTGCTGTTCGGCGCGGTCCAGCCGGGGAAGGGTTGGGCCACCCCGGTCACGTCGACCACCGGGGTGTACGCCCCGGCGCCCTCGCCGCTGACGAAGCTGTCGCCCAGGGCCACCGCGGCGGTGGGTGGGGCCGCCGCCGCCGGGCGTGGCCGGGCGAGGTCCGTCGACAGGGCGACGGTGGTCGACAGTGCCACCGTGGCGACGCTGAGGGCCGCCACGAGGGCGGTACGCCGGATCCGGGCCATGGCCACCCCATCCATCCATGGAAATGTGAAAGTTTCTACGGATGGCCGATCACATCACGGCAGTGTGACGTACGTCAACGTCCGGACGCCTGGGGCCGTGCGCATTCGCGCGGGGCATCGTCAGCATGTCGGGGTGTCGGGCTAGGCTCGCTGCGGCGCGCCGCAAAGGATCTTGCCGGAAGTCGGCCGCCCGCGCCGCCGAGACCGGGAGTACGACCAGTTGACCGCAGAGCCTGAGACCCTGTACGGGGCAGACGACCTGACCCACCTGGAGGGCCTGGACGCCGTCCGCAAGCGCCCCGGGATGTACATCGGCTCGACCGACAGTCGTGGCGTGGGTCACCTCGTCAACGAGATCCTGGACAACTCCACCGACGAGGGGGTGGCCGGGCACGCCAGGACGGTCGAGGTGATCCTGCACGCCGACGGTTCGGTGCAGGTCGACGACGACGGCCGGGGCATCCCGACCGACGTGCACGCCCGCTCCGGCATCTCCGGCGTGGAGCTGGTGCTGACCCGGCTGCACGCCGGTGGCAAGTTCGGCGGCACCGGCTACAAGACCTCCGGCGGGCTGCACGGGGTGGGCGCCTCGGCGGTCAACGCGCTGGCCCGACGGTTCGACGTGACCGTCCGCCGAGGCGGCAAGATCCACACGATGTCGTTCCGGCACGGCGTACCCGGGGTCTTCGACGGCGACGGCCCGGACGCGCCCTTCACCCCCGGGCCCGGCCTGCAGGTGGCCGGCGCGATGAAGCGGGGCCAGTCCACCGGCACCTCGATCCGGTACTGGCACGACGCCCGCTACTTCGAGACCGGCGCCACCCTGGACGTGGCGGCGGTCCGGATGAAACTTCGCAACACCGCCTTCCTGGTGCCCGGGGTCGACTACCGGCTGCGCGACCACACCGGCGAGGAGCCCACCGAGGAGCGCTTCCACTACCCCAACGGGCTCACCGACATGGTCGAGTTCCTCGCCCCGGCCGGCGACCGGCCGGTCTCCGGCATCCTGCTGGTCACCGGCGAGGGCGGCTACCGGGAGAACGCCGCCGACGCCAACGGCGTGATGCAGTCAAACGTGCAGCGACGCGCCGAGGTCGAGGTGGCCCTGCGCTGGGGCACCGGCTACGACCGCACCGTGGAGTGCTTCACCAACACCATCCGCAACGCTCACGGCGGCACCCACCGCAAGGGCTTCGAGCGGGCCCTGGTGCGCACCCTCGGCGACGCCGTGCGCAACACCCGTGGTCTGCTGCGGGCCAAGGAGGAGCCACCCACCCTGGACGACGTCCTGGAGGGGATGACCGCGGTGGTGCACGTGCGGCTGCCCGAGCCGCAGTTCACCTCGCAGACCAAGGACGAGCTCTCCACCGCCGGCATCACCAAGGTCATCCAGACGCTTGTGGACCAGCACCTGCGGGCCTGGCTGGAGGACAAGCGCAGCAAGGCCGAGGCGCGCACCGTCCTGCAGAAGATCGTCGACGCGGCCCGGGTCCGGCTGACCCAGAAGCAGCAGAAGGACGCCGCCCGGCGCAAGACCGCCCTGGAGGGCGCGTCCATGCCGCCGAAGCTGGTCGACTGCCGCTCCACCGGCGTCGAGCGCAGCGAGCTGTTCATCGTCGAGGGTGACAGCGCCCTGGGTTCCAGCCGGATGGCCCGGGTCGCCGAATACCAGGCCCTGCTGCCGATCCGAGGCAAGATCCTCAATGTCCAGAAGGCCAACCTCCAGCAGGTGCTGGACAACGCCGAGTGCGCCGCGATCGTGCAGGTGCTGGGGGCGGGCTCGGGGCGTACCTTCGACCTCTCGGCGATGCGCTACGGCCGAGTGCTGATCATGGCGGACGCCGACGTGGACGGCGCGCACATCCGGACCCTGCTGATCACCCTCTTCGCCAGGTACATGCGACCGCTGGTCGAGGCGGGCCGGCTCTACGCCGCGATGCCGCCGCTGCACAAGATCACCACGAAGGGGCGCAGCCCGCAGACCGTCTACACCTACACCCAGGCCGAGATGGAGGCGACGATCCGCAAGCTGGAGAAGGCCGGCAAACAGATCGTCACCCCGGTGCCCCGGTTCAAGGGCCTCGGCGAGATGGACGCCGACGAGCTGTGGGAGACCACGATGAACCCGGCGACCAGGGCGGTCCGCCGGATCACCCTGGACGACGTCGAGGCCGCCGAGCGGATCCTCGAACTGCTGATGGGGGAGAAGGTCGAGCCGCGCCGCAACTGGCTGATCGACTCCGCCGACCGCGTCGACCGCGAGGCGATCGACGCGTGAGCGCCCTGGACGCCACCCCCGCCCGCCGAGAAGAGAGCTGACCGATGGCACGCCGCAAGGACACCAGCGCGAAGGCGGACCTCGCCGCGTTCGACCAGGCCGGCGCGCGGGTCTTCGACAACCCGCTGGTCACCGAGGTCTCCGACTCCTACCTGGAGTACGCCTTCTCGGTGATCCACTCCCGGGCGCTGCCCGACGCCCGCGACGGGCTCAAGCCGGTGCACCGGCGCATCCTCTACTCGATGCACGAGTCCGGGTTCCGCCCGGACCGCCCGTACGTCAAGTCCGCCCGGGTGGTCGGCGACGTGATGGGCCGCTACCACCCGCACGGCGACACGGCCATCTACGACGCCATGGTCCGGCTGGCCCAGGACTTCTCCCTGAACACCCCACTCATCGACGGGCATGGAAATTTTGGGAGCCCAGACGATGGACCGGCAGCTGCCCGTTACACAGAGTCACGGATGTCGCGGGAGGCGATGCTGCTCGTCGGCGAGCTGGGGGAGGAGACCGTCGACGTCGAGCCGAACTACGACGGCTCACTGACCCAGCCGACCGTGCTGCCGGCCGCCTTCCCCAACCTGCTGGTCAACGGGGCGTCCGGGATCGCGGTCGGGATGGCCACCAACATGATCCCGCACAATCTCGGCGAGGTGGTGGCCGCCGCGCGGTGGCTGATCCGGCACCCGGATGCCACCCTGGACAAGCTGATGGAGTTCGTGCCCGGCCCGGACCTGCCCACCGGGGGCACCCTGCTCGGCCTTGACGAGGTGCGCCGGGCCTATGAGACCGGCCGGGGTGTGGTCCGGATGCGGGGCAAGGTGCGCATCGGGCCGGTCGAGGGCAGCCGGGGCCGGCAGGCGATCACCGTGGTGGAGTTGCCCTACGGCGTCGGCGCGGAGAAGGTCATCACGGCGATCACCAACGAGGTCAACAAGACCAAGCGGCTGACCGGCATCGCCGACGTCAAGGACCTCACCGACCGGGAGAACGGCACCCGGCTGGTCGTCGAGTGCAAGGTCGGGGTCAACCCGCAGGCGCTGCTGGCCGACCTCTACCGGCTCACCCCGCTGGAGCAGTCCTTCGGCGTCAACAACCTGGTCCTGGTCGACGGGCAGCCGCGTACCCTCGGGTTGAAGTCGCTGCTGGAGGTCTTCCTGGCCCACCGCTACGAGGTGGTCACCCGGCGCACCGCGCACCGCCGCCGCAGGCGCGAGGAGCGGCTGCACCTGGTCGACGGGCTGCTGATCGCCCTGCTCGACATCGACAAGGTGGTCAAGCTGATCCGGGCCGCCGACGACGCGCAGGCGGCCAAGGACGGATTGATGCAGAAGTTCCGGCTCTCCGATATCCAGGCCAGCTACATCCTGGACACCCCGCTGCGCCGGCTCACCAAGTTCGACCGGCTGGAGCTGGAGGCCGAGCAGGAGAAGCTGCGCCGCGAGATCGCCGAGCTCTCCGCGATCCTCGACGACGAGAAGGTGCTGCGCAAGCTGGTCTCCGACGAGCTGGCGGCGGTGGCCAAGCAGTTCGCCGCGCCCCGGCGGACCACCCTTGTCGACGGTGACCTCAAGGAGGTGCTCGCCGCCTCTGCCCCCGCCGGCCCGCTGGAGGTGGCCGACGACCCGTGCCAGGTGATCCTCTCCGCCACCGGCCTGGTCGCCCGGACCGCCGCCGAGTCGGAGGAGGCCGTCGAGGGTCGCCGCAGCAGCGGCCGGGACAAGCACGACACGGTACGCGCCGTGGTGCACTCCACCGCCCGGGGTCGGGTCCTGCTGGTCACCAGCGCCGGCCGGGCCTTCAAGGTCGACGTGCTGCCGCTGCCGGTGCTGCCGCAGCAGGCCGGCACGGTGTCGCTGCGCGGTGGGATGGCCGCCGCCGAGCTGGTGCCGCTGGCGGCCGGGGAGACCGTGGTCGGGCTGGCACCGGTCGGGCCGTCGGCCGATGGCTCACCGGGCCTGGCCCTGGGCACCCGGCAGGGCGTGGTGAAGGTCTGCGCCCCCGACTGGCCGGTCCGCTCCGACGAGTTCGAGGTGATCGGGCTGCGCGACGGCGACGAGGTGGTCGGGGCGACCTGGCTCACCGACGGCTCGGAGAGCCTCACCTTCGTCACCAGCGAGGCGTCCCTGCTGCGGTTCGCCGCCACCCTGGTCCGGCCGCAGGGGCTCAAGGGTGGCGGCATGGCCGGGGTGAACCTGCCCGGTGACGCCCGGGTGGTCTTCTTCGGCGCGGTCCGCACCGACGACCCCAGCCACGGCGAGCCGATGGTGGTCACCTCCACCGGCGCCACGGTCAAGGTCACCCCGTTCGCGGCGTACCCGGCCAAGGGGCGGGCGACCGGCGGGGTGCGCGCCCAGCGGCTGCTCAAGGGCGAGGTGGACCTGACCGCCGCCTGGGTCGGCCCCCGCCCGGCTGGCGCCACCGCGATCGGCGACCCGGTGGAGCTGCCGCCGGCCGACCCGCGCCGCGACGGCTCCGGCTTCGCCGTCATGCTCGGCCCCACCCTGATCGGCCACCACCTGGAACGCCCGTAACCGGCCGGGTGGTCGGGTCAGGCGGTGGGGGGTGGGGTGGTGCCGCGCAGCCGGGCCACCAGGCGCATGCCGTGGTAGATCAGCAGGGCGGCGGCGGTGCCGAGGGCGATGCCGTTGAAGGAGAGGTCACCGGCGGTCAGCGTGTAGTTGGCCGCGCCGACGATCACCGCCACGGCGGCGGTCATCAGGTTCACCGGATCGTGGAAGTCGACCCGGCTCTCGATCCAGATCCGGGCACCGAGGATGGCGATCAACCCGTACAGGGCGGTGGTCGCCCCGCCCAGCACCCCGGCCGGCACGGTGAGGATCAGCGCGCCGAACTTCGGGCTCAACCCGAGCAGCACGGCGGTCAACCCGGCCACCCAGTACGCGGCGGTGGAGTAGACCCGGGTCGCCGCCATCACCCCGATGTTCTCCGCGTACGTGGTGGTGCCGGAGCCGCCCCCGGAGCCGGCGAGCACGGTGGCCAGCCCGTCGCCGAGGAAGGCCCGCCCCAGCTGTTTGTCCAGGCTGCGCCCGGTCATCGCGGCGACCGCCTTGACGTGGCCGGCGTTCTCGGCGATCAACACCAGGATCACCGGGATCACCAGTACCGTCGCGCGCAGGCTGAAACTGGGGGCGTGGAACTCCGGCAGCCCCACCCAGGCGGCGTCGCGCAGCCCGGTCAGCGCGGCGTCGTCGAGCCCGCCGACGGCGGCGGCGAAGAGCCAGCCGACCACCACCCCCAGCAGAATGCTGAGCCGGGCGGCGAAGCCCCGGAAGGCGACCGTGGCGAGCAGGATCGCGGCCAGCGTGACCACGGCGATCAGCGGCTGGGCCTTGACCCCGGTGCCGCTGCCGTCACCGTCCCAGGCCACCGGGGCCAGGTTCAGCCCGATCAGCGCGACGATCGCCCCGGTGACCACCGGCGGCATCAACACCTCGATCCACCGGGTGCCGACCACCTGCACCAGCACCCCGACCAGGGCCAGCGCCGCCCCGGCCACCACGATCCCACCGAGCGCCGGCCCGATGTCGCCGCCGGCCTTCGCCGCCAGCACCGGCGCGATGAAGGCGAAGGACGAGCCCAGGTACGACGGCAGCCGGTTCCCGGTGATCAGCAGGAACAGCAGGGTGCCCAGCCCGGAGAAGAAGAGCGTGGTGGCCGGCGGGAATCCGGTGATCAGCGGCACCGTGAAGGTCGCCCCGAACATCGCCACCACGTGCTGCACGCCGATGCCGACCGTACGCGGCCAGGAGAGCCGCTCGCCGGGGTGCACCACGTCGCCGGGGCGTACGGTCCGGCCGTCGCCGTGCACGGTCCACGCGGCCCAGCGGGAGCGCGGCTCGGTGGGGGTGTCGGTCATGGGCCGTCCTTCGCCTCGCAGGTGACGGGGCGTGATCGACCCCGGACGTTTCTAGCAGAACCCCGATTCGTCGATGTTTCGGCCCGGCTTGTTGGCCATAATTCAGACCGGTCGCTAAAGTGGCTGCTATGGAGACCATTCCGATCACGGATGCCAAGGCCCGGATCGCCGAACTCGCCGACCGGGTCGCCCGGGAGCACGACCACTTCACGATCACGCGGAACGGTCGCGCCGACGTCATGCTGATCTCGGTGGCCGAGTACGAGTCGATGCGGGAAACGCTGGATCTCCTCTCCGATAGTCAGGCCCTCGCGGACCTGCGGCAGTCGCAGGAGGATTTCGCGGCCGGCGACACGTTCTCGGCCGACGAGGTCCGCGCCGAACTGGAGCGGCGTCGCAGCCGGGCGGCCTGATGTCGGCGGAGGGCAGGTGGCCCGACGAAGGCGCCAACGAGCCCTACGTGGTGCTCTTTTCCCGGCAGGCGCGCCGCAACCTGCACGAAGATCTGCCATTGGAGGTGGCACTGGCCGCGACGGAGACGATCCAGCACGCGATCGCAGTCAACCCACACCGGGTTGGCAGGCCGCTCGACGAGCCCTTCGATGGTTTCCATTCCGCGCGTCGCGGCACGTACCGGATCATCTACCGGATCAACCAGGCCAAGCGGGTCGTGGAGATCCACTCCATCCGTCATCGGCGGGACGCCTACCGCCCGTAGACGGCGTCTCGATATGACCTGCTGGTGCTGGTGCTGGTGCTGGTGCTGGTGCTGGTGCTGGTGCTGGTGCTGGTGCTGGCGCTGGTACTCATGAGCCGTAGCCCTGCCCATTGCACGAAGATCTCCCGTTTCCGGGTGGCGTCGCCATCCTGGTCCAACTCGTACCCTTCGAGCCAGACCCAGCCGTGGTAGGTGACGAGGTCTTCCCGCACGCGGATCAGCCGGAGCATGATCGGCGCGGCGACGAACTGGACGCTTGCCGCCCTGTTGAGGTGCAGGACGTCCCCGGCCCTGATCGTCAGGGTCACGACCCGAACCGCCGCCAGGCCGCGATGCGGGCGCGGGCTGCCGCGACCCTCGGGCACCAGCCGCCGAGACGGCAGGCGGCGCACCGGTGGTGCCGGTGCTCATCGAGTACGCCCCAGGCGGCCCGGATGAGTGTCGGTAGCCGGCGGTTGACCATCACGCCGGCCAGTTCTCGCGGCTGATCGGGATGGGGCGACGCCCTTCGCAGGGCAGATCCCGCCCGCAGCGGCAGGTGACCCGCTTCAGGATGTGGTTCCACCCGGGAGTGTGTGTCCGCGCCAGACTCAGCGCCACCGCGGCCAGATACTCGTCGTAACTGATCCGTCGAGACACGTACGGCCCCCACTTCGGATGGTCGATCGTTTCGCGCGCCTGCCTCCGGCGGGCATCCATCGGCACCCGCGCGAAGCGGGGTTGAGGTCCGGGCGAGGCGATTCGGGGGATCTCGGATCGCCTCGCCCGGTAGGGCGCACCGTCGCCGAACGGAGAGCGCCACTGCCATCACGCTAAGTCTCATTGAGACCAAAGTCAACGAAGAGGTTGAAGCGGGTGAGGAGGCGTGGTCGAATCGGCTAGCCGAACGGAGACACCACCCATGACCATCCCGATGGGCTATCGAAAGATCGCCGCCGACCTGCACGCCCGAATCCAGCAGGGGGAGTACCCGCCGGAGACCCGACTGCCGACGTACGCGGAGTTGGCCCAGCTCTATTCCGCCAGCGTCTCCACGGTGCAACGCGCGGTGATGCTGCTCCAGGCCCAGGGCGTCATCGTCGGTGTGCAGGGTGCCGGCCTCTATGTCGCGCCGACTCCGCCCGCCTGAACCGTGCGGCGGACACCCCTCTGCCGTCGGCTTCGTGCTGACCGGACGGTGCCGGGGGTGATCAGCTTGATCTGCTCTGCTCGGTCCATCACGCATCGTGGTAGTGGAGGTGAACTCGTCTGTGCCTATCTACTCGTCGATGTACGAACGTATCGCCGATGAGCTGACGGAGCAGATCAGGTCCGGAGAGTTCCCGCCTGGCGGCAAGCTGCCCAGCAGGGCCGAACTCTGTGCGGAGTACGAGGTCTCCGACTTCGTCGCCGATCGGGTGTTCCTGACGTTGCGAATGCGCGGCCTGACCGAGACGGTCCCCGGTCGAGGCGTGTACGTCCGACAGGCTTGAGCCGTGCTCAGGCGACCCCGGTCGGGCGGAACTGGACGCTGACCCGGGGGCCGACCGGGCGGGTGGTCTTCGGGACGGCGTGCTCCCAGGTGCGTTGGCAGGAGCCGCCCATCACCACCAGGTCACCGTGGCCGAGGGGGAAGCGCAGGGTGTCCCCGCCGCCTGCGCGGGGCCGCAGCAGCAGGGGTCGGGGTGAGCCGAAGGAGACGATGGCGACCATGGTGTCGACGTGCGCGGAGCGGCCCAGGGTGTCGCCGTGCCAGGCGACGCTGTCCCGCCCGTCCCGGTAGAGGCACAACCCGGCGGTGACGAACGGCTCGCCCAGCTCCGGCGCGTAGTGCGCGCTCAGCGCCTGCCGGGCGGCGGTCAGCGTCGGGTGCGGCAGCGGCCGGCCGGCGGCGTACCAGCAGAGCAGGCGCGGCACGTCGACCTCGGTGTCGTACATGGTGCGGCGTTCGGCCCGCCAGGGCACCCGGTCGAGCAGGGTGCCGAACACCTCGTCGGAGCCGTGCACCCAGCCGGGCAGGTGGTCGACCCAGGCGCCCCGGCTCAGCGGGTGTCGACGCAGCCCGGTCAGCGGGCCCAGCGACGGCCCGTCGGTGGCGAGGTCGAGCATCGACGGCTGGTACGCGGCCCCGGACATGCACCCACCCTACCTGCCTATTCGTACGCCTGTGCTATCTCCCGGTGTGGTCGGCGAGCGGGCCGGGCAGCCGCGTTGTGTCCCGCCACCAGGGCCGGGAGTTCGTCCAGCGAGTCGATGCGGAACAGGCACTCCCCGGACACCGCCGGGAGGTCGAGGATGTGACCCCACGGACCACGCCTGATCAGGCACGTCTTCATGCCGGCGGCGCTGGCCGGGCGGGCATCGTTGTCGGGCCGGTCGCCGACGTACAGGATCGAGGACGCCTCGCCGCCGCCGGCCCGGACGACCCGTTCGAAGAAGGCCGGTGCCGGCTTCGCCACGCCCCAACCGTGCGACGTGCCGATGACGTCCACGGGCAGGTCGAGGGCGCGGAGGCTCGCCTCGGCATGGGCTGGCTGGTTGCCGGCCAGACCCACCCGCAGGCCCTGGTCCCGCAGGGCGGTCAGGCACGCCCGCGCGTCCGGGTACAGATCCTCCTCGCCGAACGTCTCCGGCTTGCCGGCGGCTGCTCGGCGCTCGTTCTCGACCGCGAGATCGAAGCCGGGCCGGAAGACCCGGAACACCTCCTGGTAGTCCAACCCCCGGGCGATCACCGCACCGAAGACCGCGGAGAAGGTGTGCCGGGGCACGCCGAGCCAGTCCGCCCAGTCCGCGAACTCGCGGGACTCGTCGAGGATGGTGCCGCCCACATCAAAGAAGACCGCGTCGATCACGTGTCTGCCTCCGTCCCGTTCGTACCCGGGGACGACGCTAGACCGTTGGCGGTCAGCCGTGGGGGCGGTGACCTGACACGATCGGCCGGTGACCGATCCCGTGCTCGTCCTCCTGCACAGCCCGCTCGTCGGACCACTCACCTGGCAGCCCGTCGCCGCCTGCCTGCGGCGCGCCGGGCACACCGTGCTGACCCCGGACCTGACCCCGGCGGCGACCGGTACGCCCCCGCACCAGCCGGCCGTCGCCGAGGCGGTGGCCGGGAGTCTGGTCGACCTGGGTGGTGACGCCCCGGTCGTACTCGTGGGGCACAGCGGGGCCGGACCGCTGCTGCCCGGCGTGGCCCGGGCCGTGCCGCGAGAGGCGCATGCCCTGCTCTACGTGGATTCGGCGTTGCCCTGTCCGGGTCAGAGCTGGTGGGAGAACGCGCCACCGCCGCTCGTCGAGCAGCTCCGGGGGCTGGTCACCGACGGTAAGCTGCCGCCCTGGCACGAGTGGTTCCCGCCGGAGGCCGTCACCGAGCTGCTGCCCGACCCGCGACTACGGGCGGACTTCGTCCGGGAGCTTCCGCGCCTGCCCTACACCTACCTCACCGAACGGACCGTGCCCCAGGAGTGGACCGGGCGGGCCGGCTACCTGCTGCTCAGCGAGGGCTACCGGCCGGACGCCCGGGTGGCGCTGCGTGCGGGCCTGCCGGTGGTGGAACGCAGCGCGCACCACCTGGCCATGCTCACCGCGCCGCAGCTGGTCAGCGACGCCCTGGCAGACCTGCTCACCGAGACGCGCTGAGGCCGGGACGTACGGTGTCCGGCCCGGTGGTGACCAGGGCGAGCACCGCGTCGGCGACCCGGGCCCGGCCCTGTCCGTCCACGGTCGACCAGGCGCGGGCGGCCAGCTCGGCGCGCCGCTGCGGGGAGGTGAGCAGGGCGCGCAGGGTGCCGACCGCGTCCGCCCGCGCGGCCTCGCCGGCCGGACCGGCGGCGGCCAACGCCGGTAGCTCACCCAGGCCGGCCACGATGCCCTCGGCGACCACCCGGTGGTACGACTCGCGCTGGTTGTCCACCACGCAGACCAGTCCGGCGGGCGTACCCAGGCAGCACAGCTCCCAGGTGGCGGTGCCGGCGGCGCTGACCACCAGGTCAGCGACGGTGATCATGGTCGGTAGCTCGTCGGTGGGGCCGACCGCTCGCAGCGTCTGGCCCGGACCGGGGGCCAGTGCGGCCAGTTCCCCGGCGACGTCGGGCCGGCCGACGACCACGGTCAGCTCCATCGGGCACCCGGTGGCCAGCAGCAGCCGGGTCAGCACCGGCGCGGCCCCGAAGGCGTCGGTGCCACCGAAGAAGGCGAGCACCCGCGGCCGGTCGGCGGGCACCGCCGCTCGCGGTGCCGCCGGGCGGGCGGCCCGCACCGTGTCACGCAGCAGCGGGTACGCCGTGCCGGCGAGCAGCCGGCCGGGCAGCGGCGGGTCGTACGCCGCGCCGAGGTTCTGGTCCAGGTAGAGGTCGGCGTCCTGGCCCCGGGTGTCCCCGTCCACGATGGCCAGGGTCACCACGCCGGCCGCCCGTAGCGCCCCCGAGGAGGCCGGGTCCAGCTCGTACGAGTCGAGCACCATGACGTCCAGCCGGTGCCGGGCGGCCACCGCCACCAGTTCGGCGGGGTGCTGCGGGCCGGGATGCCGCGCGATGCCCCGGTCGGCGAGCTGGCGGGCCGCCCAGTCGAGGCCCTCGACGGTGCCGAAGAACTCCACCGTGTGGCCTCGGGCCAGGAACTCCTCGGCCAGGGCGAGACACCGGACCAGGTGCCCGACCCCGCGTACCGGGCCGGCGTCGCAGCGCATGCCGACCCGGACGGGCCGGACCACCGGCGGATCGGCGGGGAACTGCCCGCGTACCGTGTTCAGGACTCCTCCAACCGCTTCTGCCGGACATCCGCGTTGAGCGATCGTAGCGCCGGTTGCCCGGTGAGCCAGTCGGCGAGCTTGGCCAACGGGACGCTGACGTCGCCGAAGTGGTCGACCACCGCCCGGACCAGCGCCCAGTCCTGCTCGGTGTCGAGGGTCAGCCGCAGGTCGGAGCGGTCCGGGGTGAGCGTCAGGCCGAGCACCCGGAACAGCTCCGGATGGGTGTACGCGTACGAGGTGACGTGCACCCGGTGGTGGTCGGTGGCGAGCCGGTCCAGGGTGCGCAGCACGTCCGCACGGATGATCTCCACGTCCAGCCCCCGGGGCAGGGTACGGGCGATCGAGGTGCTGACGTAGTCCAGGCCCGGCACCGCCTGGTAGACCCGGGCGACCAGGGTGACGATCTCCGGGTCGAGCAGCGGGCAGTCGGCGGTGAAGCGCATCACCGCGTCACCGGGGTACCGGTCCACCGCGCCCACGAACCGACCGAGCACGTCGTCGACGGACCCCCGGTGACACGGTACGGCCAGCCGCCGGCACTCCTCGACGACCGCGTCGTCGACCCCGTCGGTGCTGGTGGCGACGACCAGTTCGGCAAGCACGCCGCTGTCCCGGGCGGCCCGGACCACCCGGCCCAGCACGCTGCGGCCGGCCAGCGGACGCAGCACCTTGCCCGGCAACCGGGACGAACCCATCCGGGCCTGCACCACGCCGACGATCC
This sequence comes from Micromonospora yangpuensis, assembly GCF_900091615.1. NCBI lineage: Bacteria > Bacillati > Actinomycetota > Actinomycetes > Micromonosporales > Micromonosporaceae > Micromonospora > Micromonospora yangpuensis. The sequence goes on from NZ_FMIA01000002.1 coordinate 2,405,122, forward strand.
GGTTCACTGTTGCTCCCCACCGTGCTGTTGGCGGCGTACCGCCGTGCGGACCTGTCGTTTCGCCGCCCCGGCCCCCCGGCGGGCCAGCCGCAGCGGGGTGATCGCGAGCTTGCCCATCCGGTAGCCGAGGGTGCCGCTGAGCAGGTCGAGCTTGGTCTCGGCCCGGCGCAGCGCCCGTTCCCGGTGGGTGAGCAGCTGCTCGGTCCACGCCAGCCGGGCGGTCAGCCGGGTCAACTCGGCACGCTGACGCAGCCACGCCTCGCGCAGCTGCTGGACGCTCTCCCGGCCGGTCGGCGGGGCCGTCGGTGTCACCGCCCGCAGGGCCGCCGCGAGGTCGGCGCGGGCGGTGTCGTCGAGCCCACGGCGGGCCGCGACGACTGCCGCCTCCACCTCGACGGCGATGGCCACGATGGCCCGGTCCAGGTCCCGGCCGGTCAGCCCACCGAGGACCACGGTCAACCCGACGACGTCCAGGGTGGACGGCCACGGGTGGGCGTACCCGCCGGTGAGCAGGTCGGCGGCGAACCGCCACAGGGCCCGGGCCAGCACCACCTCGGTCGCCAGCGGGTCGATCGCCTGCCAGCCCGGGTCGAGTACCGCGTGGTCGCCGGCGGCACCGACCACCACGTTGTCCAGGCCGGACACCGCCACCGCCCCGGTCAACCGGTCGTCGACGCCCTGCCCGGCCAGCCACCGCGCATAGGCCGTGAGCAGTCGCCGCAGGGCGCCCAGGTCCCGGCGCAGTACGGCGTCGAGCAGCACGGTGCGCAGCAACCGCCCCTCGGGGACCCGGCCGGTCGACGTACCCGGGTCCCGGTACGCCACCTCCCGGCTGGCGAACGGCGGTGCCGGTTCGGCGGCCGGGTTCGGCGTCGGTGCGGCGAGCGCCCGCCAGCGCCAGCCGTCTGCGCCGTCGTACACCTCGGTCACCCCGCTACCTGGCGGCCCGGCGCACAACAGGGCGACCGGCAGGGTGATCCGGTCCGGCGCGGCGGCGACCACCGCTCCGGCCGCACCGGTGACGGGCCGGTGGGCGAGGACCAGCCAGCCGGGGGCGAGTGCGGCGGCGAGGCCGGTGTGCAGCGCGTCCACCGCCAACCGTGCCGGATCCTGCAACACCGGCCGCTCCCCAACCGCGCAGGCGTCGTGCAGGACCGCGTCGAACAGGCCGGAGCCGCGCTGCTCGGCCAGCGGGCCGGTGGCCAGCAACGCCGTCGCCGACCGCCACCGGGGGTAGGCGGCGAAGCTGCCCCACGGGTGCAGCCCGGCGGCGGTGAGCCGGTCGGTCAGCTGGTCCAGGTCGGCCGGCCGGTCGGGGGCCAGGATGCCCTCCACCGCCCAGTCGGCGTCGTCCCGGCCGGCGTACCAGGGGACCGGGTCGACCAGCCGGCCCAGGCCGAACGGGTTCTCCGCGCCCAGCAGCAGGAGACCACCGGGGCGCAGCGCCGTCACCAGGCGCTCCAGCAGCGCGGTCCAGCCCAGCGGTCGGTCCTGGGCCGACTCGATCGCGGCCAGCCCGGCGGCGGCCACCACCACGTCGTACGCGCCGTCGATCCCGGTCGCGCCACCGACGAGCGTGCGGGCCGCGCGGGCGGCGACCGCGGTCCCGTCGGGTTCGCCGCGCAGCAGGCAGGTGACCTCGGCGTGGGCCAGCCGGTCCAGCAGCGCCGGATCGTGCGGGCCGGCCAGCAGCACCCGGGCCCCGACCGGCACCAGCCGGGCGAGCAGCGCGAGCAGCGGCTCACCCCCGGCGGCCCGGCCGGTGGCCAGGTCCGACCAGGCAGGCATCTCACCCCCGGGCAGCTCGACCGCGGGTACGGTCTCAGCGCTCACCGGTCACCTCCCGGCCACGCGACCAGCCGAGCAGTTCGCGCAGTTCGGCGGGGGAGCACCGGTGGTCGGTGCCCAGTTCCTCGCGGGCGATCCCGGCGGCCAGCCCCGGATCGATCCTGGCGCCGTGCAGCTGCGGCCACTGCCGGCGGATCCGTGCGGTGCCACCGAAGGTGGGATCGTCGTCGGCCAGGGTCATCGGGTCGCCGTAGACCGCCGGCTCGCAGCCGGCCGCGATGCCGTAGAAGATCGCGCTGGTCAGCCGGTTGGAGGCGACCCGCCGGTGCCGCCGCAGCTCGGTGAGCTGCCGGTCCAGGAAGTCCGGGTCGGTGTCGCGCCACCAGTGCCCCCGGTAGCCGTGGCAGACCACCCGGAAACCGGCCTCCTCGTAGTGCCGCCGGATGCGGGTCGTGCGGTACTCCTGCCAGTACAGGCAGACGGTCACCGGGCCCGGTTCAGTGGCCCGGATCTCGGCGATCAGCCGCCGGTGGTCGCCGTGCACCCGCTGGCCCTCCCAACCGTGGAACGGGTACCAGATGGTGCCCTCGCGCCGCTCGGCCGGCGGGTCGTCGGGGCGCATCGCCAACAGGTAGGCGAAGGGCGCGCCGATCACCACCACGTTGCGTCGCCCCAGCGACCAGGCCCGCCGCCGGGTCGGCTCGGACCAGAGCAGGCTCGGCGTGCCGGCGACGTACGGGTGGCCGGGGGCGAGCCCGTCGCCGACGTTCCAGCCGTGCTGGACGTACCCGTCGATCCTGGGCGGGTGGCCCGCGCCCAGCCCGCAGTAGCGGGCCAGCACGTGGGCGTGGCCGTAGAAGTGGTTGGCGTGGTGCATCGCTCTCCGTCTCAGGCGAGGACGGTCCGGGCCCGGGGCCGGCCGACGTCCAGCGCCGCGCCGAGGGCGTCGACGACGCGGTCCTGGTCGGCGTCGGTCAGACCGGGGTACAGCGGCAGGGAGAGCTGCTCGGTGTAGAACGACTCGGCCACCGGGCAGGATCCGCGCCGGTACCCGAGGTCGGCGAAGACCGGGTGCCAGTGCGCCGGCAGGTAGTTCACCTGCACCCCGATTCCGGCGGCGCGCATCCGGTCGTACACCTGGCGACGGCGACCGTCGAGGACCCGGATCGGGTAGAGGTGCCAGGCCGGTTCCGCCCAGGCCCGGCGACCGGGGGTCCGGACCCCGGGCAGGTCGGCCAGGGCCTCGTCGTAGCGGGCGACCAGCCGGGCCCGGGCGGCGAGGAAGTCGCCGAGGCGGCGCAGCTGGCTGCGGCCCAGCGCGCAGAGCACGTCCGGCAGCCGGTAGTTCAGCCCGAACTCGGGCACCTCCTGGTGCCAGCCGCCCTCGTCGGGCCAGCGCAGCTCGTCGGGGTCGCGGACCAGGCCGTGGCTGCGGAACCGGCGGGCCCGCTCCAGCAACGCCGGGTCGGTCGCGGCGACCGCGCCGCCCTCGGCGGTGGTCAGGTTCTTGGTCGGGAAGAACGAGAAGGTGGTCAGGTCGGCGAGCGACCCGACCGGCCGGCCCCGGTAGGTCGCGCCGATCGAGTGCGCCGCGTCGGCCAGCAGCAGGGTGCCGGTGCCGGCCAGGGTGGCGCGCAGCGCGTCGTAGTCGGCCGGGTGACCGGCGTAGTCCACCGCCGACACCACTCGGGTCCGGCCGGTCACCGCCGCCGACACCGCCGCCGGGTCCAGGGTGTACGTCTCGGGTTCGACGTCGGCGAAGACGACAGTCGCGCCGAGGGCGACCGCGGTGCTGGCGGTGGCCACGAAGGTCATCGGCGCGACGACCACCTCGTCACCGGGGCCGATGCCGGCCGCCGCGTAGGCGGTGTGCAGGGCGGCGGTGCCGTTGGAGACCACCGCGCAGCCGGCCCCGCCGGTCCAGCCGGCCAGGTCGGTCTCGAAGGCGACCACCTGCGGGCCGGTGGTCAGCCAGTCGCTGCGCACGGCCGCGGCCACCGCCGCCACGTCGTCCTCGGTCACCGACTGCCGGCCGTACGGCAGCAGCCCGGTCATCCGGTCACGCCGAGCATGTCGCGCAGCTGCTCGACGCTGAGCCACTGGTCGTTGCTGTCGGACTGGTACGCGAAGCCGTCGCCCACCTGCTGGCAGTCCTGCGGCGGCTGGTAGCCCCAGGTGGCGATGGTGGGCTGGACGATGAACCGGTCGGAAGCGCGCAGTGTCCGACGGCTGTCGTCCGGGGCGATCATCTCCTCGTGCAGCTTCTCGCCGGGCCGGATGCCGATCTCGTGGGTGGTGGCGTCCGGGGCGACCGCCTCGACCAGGTCCAGGATCCGCATGCTGGGGATGCGGGGCACGAACAGCTCGCCGCCCTGCATCTGGTCGAAGGAGTCGAACACGAACCGCACCGCCTGGTCGAGGGTGATCCAGAAGCGGGTCATCCGCTTGTCGGTGATCGGCAGCGGTTTGCCCTCGGCGGCGAGCCGGCGGAACAGCGGCACCACCGAGCCCCGGCTGCCGACCACGTTGCCGTAGCGGACCACGGCGAACCGGGTCGGGTGCTGGGCGGCGTAGTGGTTGGCCGAGACGAAGAGCTTGTCGCCGACCAGCTTGGTCGCGCCGTACAGGTTGATCGGGCTGGACGCCTTGTCGGTGGAGAGCGCGATGACCTTCCGCACGCCGGCCTCGATCGCCGCGTCGACCACGTGCTGCGAGCCGGTGATGTTGGTGGCGATGAACTCCGAGGGGTTGTACTCGGCGGTGTCCACCTGCTTGAGCGCGGCGGCGTGCACCACGTGGTCCACTCCGTGCATCGCCCGGGCCAGCCGGTACCGGTCCCGGACGTCGCCGATGAACCAGCGCAGCCGGGGGTCGTCGCCGAGCTGCTGACGCAGCTCGTACTGCTTGAGTTCGTCCCGGGAGAAGACCACCACCCGGGCCGGGTCGCACTCGGCCAGCAGATGCCGCAGGAAGGTCTTCCCGAACGACCCCGTACCCCCGGTGACCAGGATCGACGACCCATTCAACTCACTCAACTCCGCTCCCCAAGGTCGTTACTGTCGGCGGGCCGTGCGGCCCGCGCAAGGACTCGGCGGGCCGCCAGGCCCGCGCAGGTAATCGGGCGGGCCGCCAGGCCCGCGCAGGTGGTCGGGCGGGCGGCGCGGCCCGCGCGGTGACGGCTCAGATCAGGTCCCAGCTCAGCGGGGTGCCGCGGGCGGCGTCCCGGGTGAAGACGCGGCCCAGCACCCGGTCCAGCTCGACCGGGGGCAGGCCGCCGGCCGGCCGGATCGACCGGACGTTGTCCCGGGTCACCGGCGTACCGGTGGCGACGTCGGCCACGACGTAGAGCGAGCGGCGGAACCGCAGCCCCTCCCGCTCGGTGGGGGTGGGGCCGACGACGGTGTCACCGAGCGCCGCCCAGGCCCGCTCGGACTCCACCCGCAGTGCGGCCAGCTCGGCCGGCTCCAGCGAGAAGTCGGCGTCCACCCCGCCGTCGCCGCGGCGCAGCGTCACGTGCTTCTCGATCAGGCAGGCGCCCAACGCCACCGCCGCCACCGGCACGCCGATGCCGGGCGTGTGGTCGGACAACCCGACAGGTACGCCGAACGCGTCGGCCAGCACCGGCAGCCGCCGCAGGTTGCTGTCGCGCGGCGGGGCCGGGTACGCGGCGGTGCAGGCCAGCAGCACGATGCCGGCGGCCCCGCCGTCCCGGGCGGTACGCACCGCGGCGTCGATCTCGGCCAGGGTGGCCATCCCGGTGGAGATGACCATCGGCTTGCCGGTGCTGGCGACCAGCCGGATCAGCGGCAGGTCGACCAGCTCCGACGAAGCGATCTTGTATGCCGGGGTGTCCAGTCGCTCCAGCAGCGCCACCGCCGTCGCGTCGAACGGCGAGGAGAAGACCGTCAGGCCGTGCCGGCGGGCCCGTTCGAAGATCGGCTCGTGCCACTCGTACGGGGTGTGGGCCCGCTCGAAGAGCCGGTAGAGGTGCTCACCACCCCACAGGTCGTGGCCGCGGGAGATCCGGAACCCGGGCGCGTCGACGTCGATGGTGAGGGTGTCCGGCCGGTACGTCTGGAGTTTCAACGCGTGCGCCCCGGTGGCGGCCACCGCGTCCACGATCTCCAGGGCCCGGTCCAGGCTGCCGTTGTGGTTGCCGGACATCTCCGCGACCACCAACGGGCGCTCCCCGGCACCGACCACGTGCGGACCGATCTTGACTGTCATGGCTCTCTGCTCAATTCCGTCCACACCACCTGGTGCGGCACTCCGTCGACGTCCCGCTGGTAGCGGCGGACACTGTGGAACCCGAAGCGCCGGTGCAGGGCCAGCACCGGCTTGTTGTCGGCGAGCGTCTCGCCGCCCAGGCTCCGGGCGCCGAGTTCTCCGAAGGCGTACGCGATCGCCGCCTCCTGCATCGACATCCAGGCCCGTAGCAGCTCCCGCCGCGCGTCCAGGCCGTCGATGTCCAGGTAGAAGCCCCAGACCAGGGCGCGGTGCGCCGAGGTCAGCCCGCTGAAGGTCACCACCGCGCTGTCGGCCTCCCGGTGCCGGTGGACCAGCACCCGCCGGTCCGGGTCGGTGCGGGTCCGCGCCCACCAGGCGGCGTGTTCGGCGGGGGTGATCTCGTGCCGGGTCAGGCTGACCGCGCGGACCTGCGGATGGTTGCGCCAGCGCAGGATCCGCGCCAGGTCGTCGTCGGTGGCCGGGCGCAGCGAACCGGTCATCGCCGCCTCGCCAGCACCTTCGACCCGTCGGCCGCCACCGCACCCTGGCTCGCCGCACCCTGGGCCGTGCCGCCCGGGGCCGTGCCGCCCTGGGCCGTGCCGTCCTGGGTGGTGCCGTCCGGGGCCGTGCCGCCCTGGGTGGTGCCGTCGGCGGTCGGCCCGTCCGGGTCCGTGTCACCCGGGGTCGTGCCGCTCGGGGTGGGCCCGTCGGCGGTGGCCTCGGCGGGGCGGGTGGCGCGCAGCCGGCCGGCCATCCGGTGGGCCCGCCGCAGCGCCACGTACGCCAGGTAGCTGTCCCGGCCGACCAGGCGGTGCTTGAGCCCTGGCACCCCCTCCGGCTGCGGGTAGCCCTCGGCGGGCAGGTACCGGCGGTAGTGCTCGGCGACCCGGCGGAAGAAGTCCCGGCGCAGGTGCGGGTGGAGCCGGTCGTCGTTGCCCACCACCACCAGGTAGTGGCTGATCATCAGGGCGAACAGGTCGGCGCGCAGCCGGGGGTCGACGCCGTGCCGGTCCACCCAGTCGAAGAGCCGTTCGTACTGCGCGAAGGCGTCGAAGTGCCGGTCGCTGCGGGTGGAGGTGATCGCACCGAGGCGGCCCTGCCGGTACCGGTAGCAGACCTGGTCCAGCACCGAGATCCGGCGTGCGCCGATCAGCAGCGGGTGACTGAACGGGATGTCCTCGTACCAGCCGGGGTGGAAGCGCAGCCCCAGCTCGTCCAGGAAACCCCGCCGGACGACCTTGTTCCACGCGGTGTGCTGCAACCGCAGCAGCTCGGGACGCTCGGTCAGGGTCACCGGGCCGGGCACCCCACGCAGCAGGTGACTGCTGGCGTCGACCTCCAGCCGGCCGTTGTCGTGCACCCGCAGGTGGTCCAGGAGCAGCACGTCGGGCCGGTCGCGGCGCAGCCGCCGCAGCACCGTGGCGACGGTGCCGGGTGGCAGCCAGTCGTCGCTGTCGACGAACCAGACGTACTCGCCGGTGGCCTGGTCCAGGCCGGCGTTGCGGGCCGGGCCGAGCCCGACGTTGCGGGCCAGCCGGACCACCCGCACCTGCGGGCGGCCGGCGGCGTACGAGTGGAGCATCTCGCCGCACCGGTCCGGGGAGGCGTCGTCGACGGCGACCACCTCGACCGCCGCGGACTCCTCGGCGGTCAGCCCGCCGAGGATCGACTCCAGGCACTGGTACAGGTACGCCTCGACGCCGTACACGGGCACGACGAAGCTCAACAGGGGGGTTCGCGTCGGATCGGTGACCACGCCCGCCACCTTCGACGGCGTGGGTGGCCGGCCCCGGAACCCCGCGTGTACGGGTGACGGGCGGTTACTTAACAGCCCGTCACCCTCCGGTGAACTATCGGTTGAGGATCTGCTTCACCCGGCCGCCGACGGCCTGCCGGACCCGGGTCCGCAGCCGCTGCCCCTGCAACTCCTCCAGGCTCGCGCGCAGCTCGGCGTTCTGCTCCCGCAGCCAGTCCACCCGGGTGATCCACTGCTCGGCCGGGGTGGACACCTGCGGCTGCACCGGCGGCGGGAAGACGGTCTGGCGGACCTGCTCGTCGAAGCGGGCCGCGCTGTCGCCGTCGGCGAAGGAGTTGCCCAGGTCGTGCTTGTTGAGGAAGGACAGCATCGTGGCGTACCGGGCCTTGTGCCCGTTGTTCAGCGCCGTGTAGTCCGCCTCGTCGTAGAGCTGCGCGGCGTCGACGTCACCGGAGACGTCGGTCATCTCCCGGTACGGGATGTCGAAGTAGCGGGCCAGCTCCAGGGTGCGCGAGTCGTGCGCGAAGAGGTAGCCGGGGGTGCCGGCGATCAGCGCGGTGATGGTGCCGTGGATCCGGGTGCCGAAGTTGAAGTCGAAGTCGGACAGGTGGTCCATCCACGTCCACGGGTCGACGAACATCCGGATCTTGTCCTCGGTGAACAGCGGGTGCGAGGTGTGGATCGGGATGTTGCTCTTCTTGCCCCGGTCCTCCGGCGCGTCGCCGAAGAGCAGCACGCCGAGGGTCTTGACGTCCTGCGGGATGTAGCAGAGGTTCGGGTACTTCTTGTGGTGCGCGCTGATCACCTTGGCCATCGACTTGACGTACGGCGAGACGGTCAGCGCGATCTTGTCGTTCGGGCCCAGGTACGGCTTCTTCTTCTCCACCCGCAGGTTGTCGCCGTGCAGGAACATCGACGGGCAGCCGATCACCTCGACCGCCGAGAAGCCAAGCGTCCGCAGGTAGCTCTCGGTGATCTCACCGCGTACCCCGATGGTGTGCGACCGGTCGAGCACGGCGGAGACGAAGTCCTTGACCGTGTCGTCGATCGGGCGCAGGTACTCCCGGTCGCCCTTGAGGTTGGTCTGCGCGCCGACCCCGAGCACCACCACCGGGATCTTCAGCTTGCGGATCAACCGGGTCATCCCGGCCAGCCGGTGGGCGAAGCTGCGGCGGAAGGCGTTGGCCAGCGGCACCACGAAGACGTCGTACGACTCGTTGATGATGTCGGCCTCGCGGGCGTCGGCCCGGAAACCGGTGGAGGTGATCTCCGCCGTCGCGGTCCGCAGCAGCTTGTGTGCCGAGTGGCTGAAGACCAGGTTGCCGGTGTTGTCGCCGATCCAGTTCCGTTCGAAGGTCTCCTCCGGGGAGTAGATGTCGAACGGCCCCTTCTTGGCTCGGAGCAGAATCCGCTGGTGCATCGCTGGTCCCTCTCGTCGTTCCCGCGCCTGCGGTCATCCGGTAGACGCCGCAGGCGAAGCGGTGCGGCCCCGTCGTACTTCCGCCCCTTCGGCGAACCGAATCGTCAACTCTCTGGAGACCGGAATTTTAGGGCATCGGTCCGCTGCGGACCCAGGTGCCCACCGTGATCATGATCGTCGGATGTGCCGGAACCGGGCATCCCGGGCCCGGGTAAGGTGCCCCGCGGCGGTCGATGCCCGGCCGCCGGAAGAGGAGACGTGGTGCTGGTGGTCCCGAGCATGCCCGGCGTAGCGGCATGACCAGCGTCGCGGCGACCGGTACGCCGTCGGCCCTGTCCCGCCTGCCCTCGCTGACCGGCCTGCGCTGGATCGCGGCCCTGCTGGTCTTCGGATTCCACGCGGCCACCATGCGGGTCGTCGCCGAGCCGGGACACCAGGCCGTGCTGGAGCGGATCTTCACGCTCGGCCTCTCCGGCGTGCAGTTCTTCTTCATCCTCAGCGGTTTCGTGCTGGTCTGGTCGGCCCGGCCGGAGGACACCCGGCGGGCGTTCTGGCGTCGCCGGGCGGCGAAGATCTATCCCAACCACATCCTGATGTGGGCGGTGGCCCTGCTGGTCGGCCTCTGGTTCGCCGACCCGGTCAGCCTCCGGGCCGCGCTGAGCAACCTGGTGCTGATCCAGGCCTGGGACCCGACCCCCGGCATCTTCTACAGCATCAACACGGTCAGCTGGTCGCTCGCCTGCGAGATGTTCTTCTACCTCTGCCTGCCCTTCGCGCTGCCGTGGATCCGGCGGGCCCGCCCCGGGGCGCTCTGGGCAGTGGTGGTCGCCGTGCCGCTGCTGATCGTGGCGCTCTGGCCGGCCCAGCTGCTGGTCGCCGAGGAGAACCGCTGGTGGTTCACCCAGGTCTTCCCGATCACCCGGTCGCTGGAGTTCTGGATGGGCGTCGCCGCGGCCGAGCTGATGCGGCGGGGCAGCTGGCGTGGTCCCCGGCTCACCGTGGCCACGATCGTCTTCGTCGCGACCTGGGTGGTCGCCGGCCAGTGGATCCGGGCCGAGCTCTGGGCCGGGCTGCTGTCGGTGGCGTACATCCTGGTGATCACCGCCGCCGCAGACGCCGACGTGCACCGGCGGCCCTCGCCGTGGCGGTCCCGGCCGCTGGTCTGGCTCGGCGAGGTCTCGTTCGCCTTCTACCTGGTGCACGTCCTGGTGATGGTCACCGTGCTGCGGCTCACCGGCCACTACGGTGTCGGGCTGCCCGGCTGGTGGGGGCCGTTCGCGGTGGTCGCCTTCCTGCTGGTCAACCTGGGGCTGGCCGCGATGCTGCACCGCTGGGTGGAGAACCCGATGATGCGGCTGTTCGGCCCACCCCGCCGGGCCGCGTCCGCCGGTGACCGCGGGCTGGGGCCGGTGCCCGCCGGTGCCCGCCGGTCGGAGTCGGTGCCCGCCGGTGACGGTCGGCCCGGATCGGCACCCGCCGGCACCGGTCGGACCGACTGACGCCAAAATTCCCGTGACCCCGGTCACAGGGGTCTCGGATTCGGGCACCCGACACATCCGGGCCGAATGCTGCCGGGTTTTTCCCGACGATGCTCACCGGTCGTCCGGTTGTCGACCACCGGTGCCGTCACAAACGCTCGTCCCATTGAGTCACGTCAGCGGGTTAATGGGTTGTCGGGTACTTCGCTGATCAAGGTTTCCGCAGGTGAAGTGGGGTTGGCAGGAGAAATGTCGGCCAGTAGTGTCGCTGCGGTCCGGCGCGGTTCCCGTTCGCACAAGCGCGACCGCCGCGTCGACCCGCTCAATCGTCGTACGACGAACCGGGGACCCACAGCACCACTGGGGTGAATCCGCGCAGCCACGGCTCGCGGTAGGGCGAATTCTTCCCGCCCGAATCCGTCAGCTAACCCGGTAGGCGGCACCGGAAGGAGTTCCATTCCCCGTGCCTCACCCCCTCAAACGGCAGTTCCGTCGACTCGCTGTGGACCGTTCGTACCAGGTCGTCGCCGCCTCGGCCGCGACCCTCGTGGTGGCCTCGGGCACCGGTCTGCTGATCGCCACCGGTGACCGGCCGGAGCCCGACCGGCAGCAGCCCAGCGCGGTGGCCGAGGTGGCGCCGCAGGCCGGCGAGATCGCCGCCCGCAGTGAACTGCGGGTGCCGGCGAGCGTGGCCCCCTCGCTGACCACCGCCGCCCCGTCGCCGACCGCCACCGCGTCCCCGTCGGCCGCGTCACCCTCGGCCGCATCGCCCTCGGCCGCATCGCCCTCGGCCGCGCCGTCGCGGGCCGCCAAGCCGGTCGCCGCCGCCAGCTCCGCCGCGCCGGACCCCGACCTGACCCGCCCGGCCGCGCCCAAGCCGCCGGCGTCGAAGGTCCTCGACCACGTCTACCAGGCGCAGACCACGTACTTCTACTGCGGCCCGGCCGCGGTGCGCAACGCGCTCAACGCCGCCGGGATCGAGCGCAGCCAGGACACCCTGGCCGGGATGCTCGGCACCACCGAGTTCGGCACCAACTCCGCCGCCGACACCACCCGGGTGCTCAACCAACTGGTCGACGGGGCGCCCTACCGGACCCGGATGATCCCCGGCGGGGCCGCCACCGCGGCCCAGACCGACCGGCTCGTCGACGACGTGGTCACCGCGATCGCCGCCGGCCGCAGCCCGGTGGTGAACATCGCCGGCACCGCCACCGACGTCGCCGGTGGCTGGCACTCCTTCCCCGGCGGGCACTACGTCGCGGTGGTCGGCTACCGCGACAACGGCCGGACCGTCCGGATCTCCGACTCGGCGGACCCGGGCAACGCGCTCTACTGGATGTCCACCTCCGCGCTTGCCGACTGGATCGCCACCCGCGGCTACTCCGCCTGACCGGGCTGCCCGCTCCTCGCCCGGCCCAGCCCCGCACACCGGGGCCGGCCCGGAGACCAACGACGCCGGTCCCCCCGTCACGGGGGGACCGGCGTCGGTCGTCGTACCGGGCGGGGTGGGTCTCCGCCGGTAGGGGGCCTCAGCCGGTGGGGGAGAGGCGTACGCCCCCGCCGGCCTGCGACGGCGTGGCCCGGGGCTCCGGCGGGCTCCAGCCCGGCTCCAGGTGCCGCCGGGCGGCGGCCAGGAACACCTCGGCGTACGTCTCGGCCGGGAAGTCACCGAGGTAGTGCGCCCGGGTGGCCCACCGGGCCGACGCCGCCGGATCGGTCTCCAGCAACCGGGTGAGCACCTCCTCGACGTCGGCCAGGTCCCGCCGCAGCAGGTAGCCGGAGGCGGCCAGCGGGAACCGCTCGACGAACCGGTCGTCGCCCAGCATGTCGGTGACCGCGTACGGCTTGCCCGAGTAGAGGTAGTCGGAGATGACCCCGGAGACGTCGGAGATCAACGCGTCGGAACGGTTGACGCACTCGGTCAGGGTCAGCTCCCGGCTGGCCGCGCCGAAGACGTGCTGCCGGCCGGTGCGGGACCGGTCCGCGGCGAGCAGCTCGGTCACCCGGGCCAACTGCCGGGCCGAGGTCGGGTTCTGCGTGGTGTACGGGTGCGCCCGCAGGATCACGGTGGCACCCCGGGCCAGCAGGGCCCGGATCAGCCCCTCGGCCACCGGCAGCGAGCAGTAGTTGGCGTCGGCGTGGTGCCCCGTCCAGGTGGGGGTGTAGAGGACGGTCGGGTTGGCCGATGCGGTGACCGGCTCCCGCCGGACCTGGATCGCCTCCACCTGCGGGCGGCCGACCACCTCGAACTTTTCGGCCGGGATGGCCACCCCGGCGCGGGCGTACCGCTCGATGGCCGCCGGCCCGGCGACGAAGATCCGGTCGAAGATCCCCGACACCGGGTTGGCACTCGGCGCCTTGTCGCTGTCGCCGTGGTGCAGCTGGATGTGGGTCAGCTGGGTGAACCGTACGCAGTGGCTGTTCTTCGCGCCGTGGTTGACGTAGAAGGCCGCCCGCAGGCTCGGCACCAGCACCTCGTCCAGCGCCTTGAGCGTCGGGCAGAACACCACCGGGGCGCTGGTGGCCGCCGACACCGAGCCGAGGAACTCCGGCTCCCGCAGCACCACCAGGAACGGGCGGCCGAGTCGTTCCAGGTACGGCAGCCACATGGTGACCTGGTACTCCGAGCCGGGCGGGGCGGAGAAGTAGAGCAGGAACTCCGGCTGGTGCCGGCGCAGCGCCCGCCCCACCGGGGTGCCCGCCTGTGGACGCAGCCGGCCCCGGGCCAGGCCCAGGGCCACCGTACCGGCGGCGGCACCGACGGCGAGGGTGGCCAGCAGGGCCACCACCGCCGGCAGCACCAGCAGGGCGGCCAGGGCCACCACCGCGAGCAGCGCCAGCACGGCGTTGCCCAGCTGGGCGGCGATGGTCGCCGACCACTGCCGGACCGGTAGGTTGGCCGCCCGCAGCTCCAGCAGGCCGGCCTCGCGCAGCGGCCCGGCGAACAGGATCAGCCCCAGCACTGCCAGCGCGGTGACCGCCAGCACCGGATCGAAGCCGGCGTCGAGCCGGCGGGCGTAGCCGACCAGGACGCCCGCCGCCACCAGGGTCGTCTCGGGCAGCACGTCGGCGGCGGGCCGGACCCGGCGCTCCCACGCGGCGGCGGCCAGCGCCGCCACGGCCAGCGCCAGCCCCCAGCCGGTGGCCCCGGTGAGGGCGACGACGCCGAAGGCGAGCAGGGCCAGGCCGGTGGTCAGGCACCTGGCGATCAGCTTCCTGACCAGGTCACCACGCATGTCACTCCGCTTTCCGGTCGCGCTCGGGGGGTGGGCGCCGGTTCAGCCGGTCACCACGGCGGAGGGCCGGGTGGCCTGACTCGGCACGGTCGCCGCCGCCGGGGCCTCGCCGGGTGCCCGCCGGACGTCGATGACCTGCCCGGTCAGCTCGGAGATCAGCACGTCCAGCGAGGCCTGGGCGACGGTCTCGGCGGCCAGCAGGGTGTGCTCCGGCTCCTCGCCGAAGGCCCGGGTCCGCATCGGGGTGGCGGTGCGCTCCGGGTTGATGCAGTTGACCCGGACGCCCAGCTCGGCCCACTCGTCGGCGAGCGCCTGGGTCAGGTTGACCAGGGCGGCCTTGGTGGAGGAGTAGAGCGCGTACTGGGAGCGGCCCCGGGTGTAGGAGCTGGACGTGTAGAGCAGCAGCTGACCCTTGGTCTGCTGCAGGTAGGGCAGCGACTGCCGGGCGATGGTGACCGGCCCGACGAAGTTGACCTGCAGGACCCGGTCCATGGTCGCCTCGTCCATGTCGACCAGGGCGCCCTTCTCCAGGATGCCCGCGGTGACCACGACGTGGTCGATGCGCCCGGTGGCCTCGAACGCGGTCTTCAACGCCGCCTCGACGTCGGTGGCCTGCTCCACGTGGGTGCCGGTGCCGGAGCGGCTGAACGGGAACACCTGGGCGCCGTAGCGGCGGGCCAGCTCGGTCAGCTCGTGGCCGATGCCGTAGCTGCCGCCGAAGACCACGATCGTCCGCCCGGCCAGCTCCTCGGAGTAGCTGCGCGGGTCGGTCAGCCGGGGCACCTGGGCGGCGGCGAGCTGGAACAGCTTGTCCGCCAGGTGCACGTCCACCGGGTGGGTGACCTTGATGTTCTCGTCCGAGCCGTCGATCACCTTGATCGGGGTGCCGGGCAGGTAGCGCAGCACCACGCCGCAGTCGTCGGTGGCGGCGAAGTGCGGGTCGTCGGCGGCCAGCCGGTACGCCTCGCGGATGGTCTGCGAGCGGAACGCCTGCGGGGTCTGCCCCCGGCGCAGCCGGGAGCGCACCGGGATGTCGGTGATGCACTCGTTCTCGTCGACCTGGATGATCGTGTCGGCCGAGGGGATCGCCACGTCGACCGCGGCGTAGGTCCAGAGCGCGTTGACGCACTCCCGGACGATCCGGCCGCTGACCAGGGGGCGTACCGCGTCGTGGAAGAGGATGTTGACGTCACCCTCGCCGACCGCGTCCAGCGCGATGCGGGTGGTGTCGTTGCGGGTCTCGCCACCCTCGATCACCTTGCTGACCTTGCGCAGGCCGGCCTTGTCGACGATCGCCTGGGCCTGCGGGACGTGCCCGCTGGCCATCAGCACGATCACCTCGTCGATCTCCGGCGCGCCCTCGAAGACGGCCAGGGTGTGCTCGATGATCGGCTTGCCGGCGATCTTCAGCAGCTGCTTGGGGATGCCCAGGCCGAGCCGGGTCCCGGTGCCACCGGCCAGGACCACCGCCACTGTCCGCGTGGGGCGCCATCCGGTGGCGGCCTCCGGTGCGGCGTCCGGGCCAGTGGTGTGGTCCTGCGTCATTGCAAATCCTCACTTCCAGGGGAGAACAGTGGGGGCACCGCAGGCGGCGACCCGATGAACCTTAACGCGGCCACCGCGTCGCCGGCTCCGGCGACGCGGTGGGACGACATCGCCCGAACACCGCACGGACGACGGAACTCTACTTGCCGTTCACGTACGCCTCATAGGCCTTGATGACCTCGTCGGTCGGGCCGTCCATCTGCAGCACGCCCGATTCCAGCCAGATGGTGCGCTCGCAGGTGTCGCGGACCGAGGAGAGCTGGTGGCTGACCAGGAAGACCGTGCCGGCCCCCTCGCGCAGCTCCCGGACCCGCTGCTCGCTGCGCTTGCGGAACCCCTTGTCCCCGGTGGCCAGTGCCTCGTCGATCAGCAGCACGTCGTGCTTCTTGGCCGCCGCGATGGAGAACTTCAGCCGGGCGGCCATGCCCGAGGAGTACGTCCGCATCGGCAGCGAGGCGAAGTCGCCGCGCTGGTTGATCCCGGAGAACTCGATGATCTCCGGGGTGAGGCGCTCGACGTCGGCCGGGGACATCCCCATCGCCAGGCAGCCCAGCACCACGTTGCGCTCGCCGGGCAGGTCGTTCATCAGGGCCGCGTTGACCCCGAGCAGCGAGGGCTGCCCCTGGGTGTAGATCGCACCCCGGTCGACCGGCAGCAGCCCGGCGATCGCCCGCAGCAGCGTCGACTTGCCGGAGCCGTTGCTGCCGATCAGGCCGATCGCCTCGCCCTGGTACGCGGTGAAGGTGACCCCCTTGACCGCGTGCACCTCGCGGACCTGCGGCGCGGAGGTGCGCGACACGATCCGCTTCAGCGCGGCGACCGGGCTGGTGCCCCCACCGGCGCCCTTGTGGATGCGGTAGATGACGTGCGCCTCGTCCACCACCACGGTCGGAACCCGGTCCTGGATCCGGGGCAGGGTGACGGTCACGTCGTTGGACGTCTCGATCTGATCAACCACGGCCGTACTCCTGTTCGCCGCGCCAGAAGTAGATGAAGCCACCGATGCCCATCAGCACCGCCCAGCCCACCGCGACCAACCAGAGCTGGGTCGGCGAGGAGTTGAGCAGGGGCGCCGACTCCAGCAGGGACATCCGGGCCAACTCGATGTAGACAAGCGCCGGGTTCAGCTCGACCAGCCGGGCCGCCCAGCCGGGCAGGCTCTGCTCGAAGAGGGTGACGCTGTAGAGCACCCCGGAGCCGTACATCCAGGTGCGCAGCACGAAGGGCATGACCTGCTTGAGGTCGGCGACCTTCGCCCCGGCGCGGGCCACCGCCATGGTCAGGCCGGCGTTGAAGACCGCCTGCAACAGCACGGTGGGGATCAGCAGCAGCCACTGCCAGGTCAACGGCTCGCCGGTGACCAGGACGATCCCGGCCAGCACCACCAGCGCGCCCATCAACTGCTGGAACTGGGTGAGCATGGCGGCCAGCGGCAGGCAGGCCCGGGGGAAGTGCAGGGCCCGGATCAGCCCGAGGTTGCTGGTGATCGACTGGGTGCCGTTCTGCACCGTGGTCTGGGTGAAGTTGAAGATGAACAACCCGGTGGTCAGGTACGCGATGAAGTTCGGCACCCGGTTCTGTTCGAGCACGATGCCGAAGATCAGGTAGTAGACCGCCGCGTTGGTGAGCGGGGTGAGCACCTGCCAGAGCTGCCCCAGCTTGGCGTTGCTGAACGAGGACACCAGCTTGGCGTTGGCGTACGCGGTGATGAAGTGCCGGTAGGACCAGAGCCGGCGGCTGTACACGGCCAGCGGCGGCCGTTCGCCGGCGACCCGCAGCCCGTGCCGGGCGGCCAGTTGCGCCTGGGTCAGGCCGGCGTCTGGGTCGGCCAGCGCGGTGTTGGCCATTGGTGGGGCGCTCCGATCTTTTGTGCCGACGGGGTGCGCGTGACGACGGGGTGCGCGTGACGGAGTCGGCGTGACCGGTACGTGCGGCGTCGCCCCTTCGCTGCGTGGACGGTAGTCGAATTTACGTCGGGACGCAACCGTACCGTCGTTGCGCTACATTGGGTGGCGTGACAGGTGAGAAGAGCAGACGGTGACCAGGCCGGAGGAGGCGCAGGTGACGACCGGTAAGCGCCGCACGCCGGCGGGCGCGGCGGTGCTGCGCGACGACATCACCGCGGCCATCCGGCGCGCGTTGACGCAGGAGTTGGCCGCGGTCGGCTACGGCCGGCTCTCGATCGAGGCGGTGGCCCGCCGGGCCGGGGTCAGCAAGACCGCCATCTACCGCCGGTGGAGTTCCAAGCTGGAGCTGGTCCTGGAGATCGTCTCGGCGTCGGCCGGGCGCAAACTGCCGACCCTGGACACCGGCAGCCTCCGGGGCGACCTCCAGCTGCTCTTCGCCGCCGTGGTGCACGCCCTGCGGCATCCGCTGGCCGCCCAGATCATCCCGGACCTGCTCGCCGAGGCCGCCCGCAACCCGCAGATCGACCAGACCCTGCAGCAGGTCCTGCGGGCCCGGCAGCAGGAGATCGGCGGACGCCTGGTCGAGCGGGCGGTACGCCGCGGCGAGCTGCCCCCGCAGACCGATCCGGACGCGGCGGTGGACCTGATCGCCGGCCCGCTCTACTGGCGGCTGGCCATCGCCCGCACCCCGCTGACCGAGGCGTACCTGGAGACCCTGGTCGAGACGGTGGCCACCGGCCTCGGCGCGCGGCGGGCGCTGCCCCGCCAGGGCGGCACCGGCACCGACTGACCGCCCACGTCCGATCCGCACCGGTGCCGCCGCCGGCCTAGCGGGCCGGGGCAACTGGCAGCCGGGAGACGATGTGCCGGGCGATCTCCAGCGAGCTGGTCGCCGCGGGCGAGGGCGCGTTGAGCACGTGCACCTGCCGCCCGGTCTCGACGATCAGGAAGTCGTCCACCAGCGTGCCGTCCGGGCGGATCGCCTGGGCGCGTACCCCGGCGCCGGCCCGGACGATGTCCGCCCCGGTCAACTCGGGTACCAGCCGGGCCAGACTCGCCGCGAAGCGCCGACGCGACAGCGACCGGGCCACCTCGGTCAGGCCGTACCGGTAGTGCTTGCGGCCCAGCGCCCACAACCCCCGGTAGGACACCTCGTCGAGGACGTCACGCGGACTGATCCGTCCCCAGGAGTACCCCTCCCGGGAGGTGGCCAGCACCGCGTTCGGTCCGGCGTGCACGCTGCCGTCGATCATCTTCGTCAGGTGCACGCCGAGGAACGGGAACTGCGGGTCCGGCACCGGGTAGATCAGCCCCCGGACCAGCTCCCGCCGACCCGGGGTCAGCTCGTAGTACTCGCCCCGGAACGGCACGATCCGCACCGGGGTGGGCACCCCGGCCAGCCGGGAGATCCGGTCGGCGTGCAGGCCGGCGCAGTTGATCAGCACGTCGGCGGGCACCTCGCCCCGGGTGGTCTGCACCACCACCCGGTCGCCCCGGTCGACCACCCCGGTCACCTCGGTGCCGGTGCGCAGGTCCGCCCCGCCGGCGGCGAGCAGCTCGGCGAGCTTGCGGCAGACCGCGCCGAAGTCGACGATGCCGGTCGAGGTCACGTGCAGCGCGGCGACGGCGGCCACGTGCGGCTCGTACTCCCTCGCCTCGGCCGCGTCGATCAGGCGGACCGGCAGGCCGTTGGCCAGCGCCCGCTGGTGCAGCGCGTGCAGGCGGGGCAGCTCGGCCTCGGCGGTGGCCACGATCAACTTGCCGCAGATGTCGTACGACAGGTCGTGCGCGGCGCAGAACTCCACCATCGAGGCGCTGCCCGCCCGGCACAGGGTGGCCTTCAGGCTGCCCGGCGGGTAGTAGACCCCGGCGTGGATCACCCCGGAGTTGTGCCCGGTCTGGTGGGCGGCCCAGCCGGGCTCCTTCTCCAGCACGGTGACCTGGTCGCCGGGCCGGTCGGTGAGCAGCCGGTGCGCCACGGCGAGGCCGACGATCCCGCCGCCGACGACCACGTACCTCGTCATCACTGAACCCCCTGCGCGCCGGCGCCGTCGTCGGCGCCGCGAGCGATGGTAGCCAATCGACCCGGCGTGCCCGATTCGCGCCCGAGCCCCGGGATTGGCCTACACTGCTGCGGGTCCATCTTCACGGGAGTCACATGTCTGACGTCATCGCCCTCGGTCAGCCCACGGTCGGCGAGGCCGAACTCGCCGCCATCGCCGAGGTCTTCGCCTCCGGTTGGCTGGCGGGCGCCGGGCCGACCTGCCGCCGGTTCGAGGAGCGCTTCGCCACCGTGGCCGGCACCGGGCACGCCCTGGCCACCGCCAACTGCGGCTCCGCCCTGCACCTGGCGTTGCTGACCCTCGGGGTGGAGGCCGGCGAAGAGGTCATCGTCGGCGACTACACCTTCCCGGCCACCGGACACTCGGTGCTCTGGGCCGGTGGCAAGCCGGTCTTCGCCGACGTGCGGCCGGACACCTGGACGGTCGACCCGGCGGCGGTCGAGGCGGCGGTGACCCCCCGGACCGTCGGCATCATCGCGGTCGACGCGTTCGGCCAGCCGGCCGACTACGACGAGTTGCGGGCCATCGCCGACCGGCACGGGCTTTTCCTGGTCGAGGACGCCGCCTGCGCCGCCGGGGCCAGCTACCGGGGCCGGCCGGCCGGCAGCCTGGCCGACGTGGCCACGTTCAGCTTCCACGGCCGCAAGGGCATCACCGCCGGTGAGGGCGGGGCGTACGTCACCGACCGGGACGACCTGGCCGCGCACGCCCGCAAGCTGCACACCTACGGGGTCGAGGGGGCGCTCACCCGGGCCGAGCTGTCCCACCTGCCGATCCCGAGCTTCACCGAGCTGGGCTACAACTACCGGCTCTCCGACATCTCCGCCGCGATCATGCTGGCCCAGCTCGACCGGCTGCCGGACCTGCTGGCCGCCAAGCGGCGCACTGCGGCCCGCTACGGTGAGCTGCTCAAGGACCATGAGCTGATCACCACGCCGTACCAGGCGCCCGACCGCGAGCACCCCTGGCAGTCGTACGTGGTCACCCTGGACCCGGCGGTGGACCGGGGCGCGGTGGCGCTGGCGCTGCGTCAACGGGGCGTACAGTGCACCTTCGGCACCTACGCCTCCCACCTGCAGCCGCTGTACGGCCAGAGCGCGCCCTGCCCGGTCTCGGCGGACCTGTTCGCCCGGCACCTGGCCATCCCGATGCACGCCAACCTCACCGACGCACAGGTCGAGACCGTCGCGGCGACCCTGGTGGACGTCGTCGACGCCACCGCCGCCGGTCGTTGATCCCCCCAGGAAGGACACTGTCCGACATGTCGAAGCAGACCGTCTTCATCACCGGCGGCGCGGGCTTCATCGGCCTGCACGTGGTGCCGATGCTGTTGGAGAAGGGCTACCGGGTCCGGATCTTCGACAACATGTTCCGCGGCGACCGGGACAAGGTCGCCGAGCTGGTGGCCACCGGTGACGTGGAGCTGATCGACCAGGACGTCCGCTACGGCGGCGCGGTGCACGCGGCGATGAAGGGCTGCGAGTACGTGATCCACCTCGCCGCGGTGTCGATCAACAAGAGCCAGGCCGACCCGTACGAGTCGGTCGACATCAACATCGTCGGCAACCACAACGTCTTCGCCGCCGCCGCCGACCACGGCGTCAAGCGGGTGGTCTACGCCTCGTCCGCCTCGGTCTACGGCGACCCGCAGAAGCTGCCGATGCACGAGGACGACCGGCTCGACCCGCTCACCCCGTACTGCATCGCCAAGCGGGCCGGCGAGGACCTGCTCGGCTTCTACCAGCGCAGCAAGGGGCTGAACTGGATCGCGCTGCGGTTCTTCAACGTCTACGGCCCCGGCCAGAAGCCGACCGCCTACTACACCTCGGTGATCAACCACTTCGTCAAGCGGTTGAAGACCGGCCAGCCGCCGGTGATCGACGGCAAGGGCGAGCAGTCGATGGACTTCATCCACGTGCACGACATCGCCCGCTCGGTGGTGGCCGCGCTGGAGGCCGAGCAGGGCAACGTGCCGGTCAACATCGGCACCGGGTTGGACACCTCGGTCGCCAGCCTCGCCGAGATCCTGATCAAGGCGGTCGGGGTGGACGTCGAGCCGCAGTTCAACCCGCGTGAGGTGCTGGTCAGCCGGCGGGCGGCGGACATCACCCGGGCCCGCGAGGTGCTCGGCTGGGAGCCGACCATCGCCGTCGAGGACGGCATGACCGACCTGATCAAGACCGAGGTCGTGTGACCCGGGAATCCACCGTCGGCGGTCCGCCAACCGGCGGGCTGCCGGCGAACCCGTACAATCCCCTGGCCTGGATCATCGGGGAGCCGGTGATCGGCGCCGGGACGTGGATCGGCGCGTTCACCGTCATCGACGGCTCCGGTGGGCTCACCATCGGCGCCGGCTGTGACATCAGTTGCGGCGCGCAGATCTACACCCACTCCACGGCCCGGCGGTGTGTCTCCGGCCGGGCGTACCCCTCGGTCGACCGGGCGCCGGTGTCGATCGGCGACCGCGTCTTCATCGGCGCGAACGCCACCGTGATGATGGGCGTCACCGTGGGTGACGGTGCGGTCGTCGGCGCCGGGGCCGTGGTCACCCGGGACGTGCCGGCGGGCGCGGTCGTGGCCGGGGTGCCGGCCCGGGTCGTCTCCACCGTCGAGACCGACGGCGGCGACGTCCGGTTCGTACCCGTGTCGTAGAGCTAGGAGTACCCCTCCCGTGCGTATCGCAGTGGTCAACAACTTCTTCCCGCCACGCGCGGGGGGAAGCTCACACCTGTCCGAGTCGTTGGCCCGGGGCTACGCCGCCGCCGGGCACGAGGTGCTGGTGCTCACCGCCGCCTACCAGGACGCACCGGCGGTCGAGGAACGCGACGGCCTGCGGATCGTCCGGTTGCCGGCGTTCATGTTGCCGCAGACCCGGCTGGCGGTGAGTTTCGACATCTCGTTCACCACCCGGCCGAGTGTGCTGCGTCGGGTCCGTCGGCTGCTCGACGACTTCCGGCCCGACGTCATCCACCAGCACGGTCAGTTCTTCGACCTGACCTGGGTGACCTCGCTCTACGCCCGCAAGCGCGGGGTGCCGGTCCTGCTGTCGGTGCACACCCGGTTGGAGAATCCGGCGGCCCGCTACGCGAAGGTGTTCCGGGGGCTGGACGCCACCATGGTCAAGCCGTTCATGTGGCGCTCCCGGCCCCGGGTGGTGGTGATGGACGTGCTCATGCAGGAGTACATCGAGTCCCGTTACCGGGGCGCGTACGCCGGGCTGGCGCCGATCCCGGTCGGGGTCGACCCGGACTGGGTGCTCGGTGGCAACGGTCAGCGGGTCCGGGACCGGCACGACCTGGGTGCCTCGCCGGTGATCCTCTCGGTGGGGCACGTGATCCCGCTGCGCGACCGGGTCGCCCTGGTGGAGGCCCTACCCGAGGTGCTCGCCGCCGTCCCCGACGCCAAGCTGTTGATCTGCGGACAGGTCTACTACGACGTGTTCGCGCAGCGGGCCCGCGCCCTCGGGGTGGAGCACGCCGTCATCGCCGCCGGCAAGGTAGCCAAGAGCGAGATTCCCGACTACCTGGCCGCGGCCACCGTCGAGTCCCACGAGCAGGGCATCGGCCTGGGCACGGCCACCCTGGAGGCGATGGCCGCCGGGGTACCGGTGGTGGCACCGGCCCGGCCGGACAACTTCCCCGGTGTCGAGCTGGTCGACGGCGAGAACGTGCTGCTCTGCCCACCCGGTGACGGCCACGGGCTGGCGGCCCGGCTGGTCCGCGCGCTCACCGATCCCGCCCTGGCCAAGCAGGTGGGCGTCAACGGTCAGGCGCTCATCCGGGCCCACTTCAGCCTGGAGCGGGTGCTCCAGCGGCACCTCGCGGTGCTCACCGAGATGGCGGCGGCCCGAGTGCGCTGACCCTCCGACGACTCCCGATGGCCCCGGTTCCCACCGGGGCCATCGTCGTCTCCGGCTGCTCGTTCGCCGTTCACCCCCCGGACAGTCGCGCGCCGTAGCGTGGCCCGGCGATCCAGCTGAGCCGACGAGCAACGGAGAAGCCCTCACCATGACCCGCACCGACCGGCTGCGTGCCGTCTTCGTCGACGCCCTCGAACTGCCGGAGGGCACCGACGTCGAGAACCTCAAGTACCGCGACATCGAGCAGTGGGACTCCCTCGGGCACATGACCCTGGTCGCCGCGATCGAGGACGAGTTCGGTGTCCAGTTGGAGACCGACCAGGTCATCGACCTGAGCAGCTTCAAGGTCGCGCTGGACCTGCTGCGGGGTCTCGGCGTCGATGAGTGAGCTGGCCGGCCGGGTCGCGTTGGTGACCGGCGGCACCCGGGGGATCGGGCTGGCCACCGCCCGGGCGTTGGCCGAGGCGGGCGCGACGGTGGTGCTCACCGGCCGCGACGCCGCCCGCGCCGAGGCGGTCGCCAAGGAGTTCGGCGGCCACGGTCTCGGCCTCGACGTCGGCGACTTCGACGCCGTCGGCGCGGTGGTCCGGCAGGTCACCGCCGACCACGGTGGCCTGGACGTGCTGGTCGCCAACGCCGGGATCATGGAGAACGGGCTGCTCGGCATGCTGCGCGCCGACGCGGTCCGGCGCACCCTGGAGGTCAACGTCGCCGGTACGGTCGCCGCCGTCCAGGCCGCCGGCCGCGCGATGGCCCGAAAACGGCAGGCGGCCGACGGTACGCCCCGCCGGGGCGGTGCCATCGTGGTGCTGGCCTCGGTGGTCGGCACCCACGGCGCGGCCGGCCAGTCGGTCTACGCCGCGTCCAAGGCGGCCCTGGTCGCGTTGGCCCGCTCGGCGGCCAAGGAGCTGGGACCCCGGGGCATCCGGGTCAACGCGGTGGCCCCCGGCGTGATCCGTACCGACCTCACCGCGTCCCTGCCGGCCGAGGTGCTCGACGGGCAGGCCGCCGCCGCGGCGCTGGGCCGGCTGGGCGAGCCCGCCGAGGTCGCCGAGGTGATCCGCTTCCTGGTCGGCGACGGGGCCCGGTACGTCACCGGCCAGGTGCTCGGGGTCGACGGCGGGCTGGTGCCATGAGGCTGGTCGCCGCGTCGGCCCGGCTGATCGACGCCGCCTCCGGCGCCACCCTCGGCGGCGACGAGCTGGCCGACCGGTTGGCCGGGGTGGCCGCCGCCTACGCCGCGTTGCCGCCCGGGGTGGTCTTCGCCCGCAGCGGCCTCACCGTCGACTCGGTGCTGCGCTACGCCGGCGCGGTCGACGCCGCCCGCCCGGTCGCCCTGCTCGACCCGGCGCTGGACCCGGCCGTGTTTGCCGACTTCGTCGTCCGCTTCGAGCCGGTCGCGGTGGTCGGGCTGGCCGAGGGGGGCGCCGGTGCCGGGACCGGGGAGCGCCCCAAGGGGTACCGGGAGGTCACCGACGCGGTGCTCGGCCCGATCTGGGTACGCGAGAGCGCCCCGGTCACCGGCTGCCATCCCGATCTCGCCGTCCTGCTGGCCACCTCCGGCTCGACCGGGGACCCGAAGTTCGTCCGGCTCTCCCGGACCGCCGTGCTGGCCAACGCCGCCGCCATCGGCACGGCGCTCGACCTGGGCCCGGACGAGATCGCACCGACCAACCTGCCGCTGTACTACAGCTTCGGCCTGTCGGTGCTCAACAGTCACCTGGCCGCCGGCGCGGCCGTGCTGGTGGTCGACGGCGGGGTGCTGGCCCGGGAGTTCTGGCAGGCCGTGGCGACGCACGGGGCGACCTCGCTGGCCGGGGTGCCCTACCACTACGAGATGCTGCACCGGATCCGGTGGAGTCCGGTGACGTACCCGTCGGTGCGGACCCTGACCCAGGCCGGCGGCCGGCTGCGCGACGAGCTGGTCCTGGCCTTCCACGAGCGGATCACCGCCACCGGCGGGCGGTTCCACGTGATGTGGGGCTGCACCGAGGCGGCACCCCGGATGAGCACCCTGCCGGCCGACGCGCTGCCCGCCCGGGTCGGCTCGGTCGGCCCCGCCCTGGCCGGCGGCTCGTTCACCGTGCGCACCGCCGACGGCACCGAGACGACCACTCCCGGCGTGGACGGCGAGCTGGTCTACCGTGGACCGAACGTCATGCTGGGCTACGCCGAACACGCCGCCGACCTGGCTCGGGGCGACGAGAACGGCGGGGTGCTGCGCACCGGTGACCTCGGGCACCTCGACGCCGACGGCTTCGTCTGGCTGCGGGGCCGGCTGGCCCGGTTCGGCAAGGTCTTCGGCGTCCGGGTCAACCTGCACGACATCGAGGAGCTGGTCGCCGACCGCGGGCCGCTGGTCGCGGTCTCCGGCCCGGACCGGGTGGTGCTCTTCGTCGAGGGCATCGACGCCGACGGGGCCCGGAGCATCGCCGGACGGCTGGCCGAGCGGCTGCGGACGCACCGCAGCGGGTTCGACGTCCGTGCCGTCGACCACCTGCCCCAGCTGCCCAACGGCAAGATCGACTATCGAGCGCTGGAGGCGCGGGTATGACGCTGTTCACCCTGCCGCAGGCCGACCGGGAGGCGCGGCTGCTCCCGGAGCTGGTCGAGCTCACCGAGCACCACCGCGCCCACAGCCCGGAGTACGCCCGGCTGCTGGCCGCCCTGGGACACCCGCCGGGCCGACGCTACGACCGGGTCGCCGACCTACCCTGGCTGCCGGTCCGGCTGTTCAAGCACCACCTGCTCAAGAGCATTCCCGACGACGAGGTGTTCAAGGTGCTCACCTCCTCGGGCACCAGTGGCGAGGTCAGCCGGATCCACCTCGACAAGGACGCCGCGTCGGTGCAGCAGCGGATGCTCAGCGCCACCATGCGGACCGTGATCGGGGCGCAGCGACTGCCGATGCTGCTGGTCGACACCCGGGCGCTCTTCGCCAACCGGCGCTCCTTCTCCGCCCGGGGCGCGGGAGTGCTGGGCATGATGAACTTCGGCCGTCAGCACACCTTCGTCCTCGACGAGCAGGACCAGCCGGACCTGGCCGCGGTCCGGGCCTTCCTCGACAGGCACGGCGACCAACCGTTCCTGATCTTCGGTTTCACCTTCATGACCTGGCTCTACCTCTACGAACTGGCCAAGGAACACCGGCTCGACCTGAGCAACGGCATCCTGATCCACAGTGGTGGCTGGAAGAAGCTGGCCGACCGGGCGGTCGACAACGCCGAGTTCCGCCGTCGGTTCACCGCCGACACCGGGCTGAGCCGGATCCACAACTTCTACGGCATGGTCGAGCAGATCGGGTTGACCTTCCTGGAGGGCCCGGACGGCGGCGGACTCTACTGCCCGGACTTCTCCGACGTCATCGTCCGGGACCCGCAGACCTGGCAGGAGGTGCCGGTCGGCACCCCCGGCGTGGTGCAGGTGATCAGCACCCTGCCCCGGTCGTACCCGGGTCACCTGCTGCTCACCGAGGACCGGGCGGTGGTGCACGGCGTCGACGACGGGGTGTGGCCGGGCAAGCGGTTCGAGATCCTGGGCCGGCTGCCGCGCGCCGAGGCCCGCGGTTGCAGCGACACCTTCGCGGCGGCGGCATGAGCACGGTGACCGGCGGCAGCCGGGAGGCCGTGGTCGAGCCGGCGGTGACCGGACGATTCCCGGCCGGCGGCCGGACCACCGTCGCCGACCTGCTGACCGGGCTACGGGCGACGCCTGTCGACGGGCCGCTGACCGTCGGCGACGAGCGGGTGGTCGAGTTCCTGGTGGCCTTCGCCCGCCGGCTGCTGCGGCCGGCGGTGGCCCGCCGGCACCCGGAACTGGCCTCCCTCGGCTTCTTCCTGCGCCGGGGCGAGATCGGCCGGGCGCTCACCGCCGTCGGCGACGAGCCCGGTCGACTGCGGTTCCCGCGCGGACTGGTCTTCCACGTGCCGCCGGCCAACGTCGACACCATCTTCGTCTACTCGTGGGCGCTGGCGGCGCTGGCCGGCAACGCCAACGTGGTACGGATCTCCTCCCGGTCGGCCGGCGCGGCAGACGCCGTCCTGGACGCGCTGAACGACACCCTGACCGAGGCGCACCCGGCGCTGCGGCAGACCCAGCGGATGGTGACCTACGGGCGGGACGACGCCGTGACCGCCGCCCTGTCGGCCGCCGCGGACCTGCGGGTGATCTGGGGTGGCGACCGCTCGGTCACCGAGATCCGCCGGCACCCGCTCGCCCCGCACGCCCGGGACGTCACCTTCCCGGACCGGTCGTCGTTCAGCGTGATCAGCGTCGCCGGCTGGCTGGCCGCCACCGAGGCCGACCGCGACGGCGCGGCGTTGGGCCTGTACAACGACGCGTACTGGTTCGACCAGGCCGCCTGTGCCTCGCCCCGGGCGGTCTACTGGGTAGGCGACCCGGCCGACAGCGACACCGCCCGGGCCGACCTGCTCACCCGGCTGCGCAGGGTGCTGGACGCCCGACGCCCGGAGATCGACGCCGCGATGGCGGTGGAGAAACGGGTGGCCACCTACGGGTTGGCGATCACCGGCGCCGCGACCGGTGTCCGGTTCCACGGCAACGACCTGGCCACGGTGGAGCTCGCCGACCCCGGTGACCTGCCGCGCCGCTGGCTCGGCGTCGGCACCTTCCCGCAGGCCCGGGTCGACGCGCTGGCCGACCTCGCCCCGGTGGTGGTCCGGCGGGACCAGACCGTCACCCACTTCGGCTTCGACGCGGCGGAGTTGACCGCCTTCGCCCGTACCGTCGCCGGCCGGGGGATCGACCGGCTGGTGCCCATCGGTGCCGCGTTGACCTTCGCCGCGACCTGGGACGGCTACGACCTGATGCGGGAGTTCACCAGGCTCACCACGCTCACCACCGGCTGAGCGGTCGCCCGGTACCGGCGTCGCCGCCGGGTGGGTCTGCGGTGCCGGCGGGCGGCCGGGTCAGGCGTTCGTGGTCGGCGAGGTGGCGACCACGTCGGGCGTGCTGCCGCGCAGTTGCCGCAGCCCGGAGAGGGCGGCGATGCCGGCGGCGAGCACGTCGGCGATGGTGAAGATCAGCCGGGAGGCCAGGGCGATGCCCATCGCCGCGCCCACCCCGCCGTGGTCGAGCAGGAACGGGGCCAGGGCGGCGACCAGCACCGCTTCCCGGACGCCGAGCCCGGAGGGGGAGAGGAAGGCGAACATGCCGACCGTCATCGCGATCGCGAACGCGCCCACCGACCGCAGCAGCCCCTCGAAGCCCGGCGCGGCCTGCGCGTTGGCCAGCAGCCAGAGGTGCACCCCGAACAGGCTGTAGCCCAGCGCGCTCCAGCCGATCACCCGGAGCACCCCCGGCCAGGTCAACCGGTGGGTCAGCGGTGGCCGGCGGAGCAGTCGCAGGGCGAGCTGCACCAGCGCGGTCAGCACCCGGGGCACCGCACAGAGCAGGGCGATCGGGAAGAGCACCGCCACGATCCAGAGCGCCACCCGCACCGAGTCGGCGTACGTCGAGTCGGAGCCGACCGCCTCCCGCAGCGACGGCAGCCCCACCACGCCGAGGCCGAGCGCGGCGGTCACCCCGAGCCCGAGCGCGATCAGCGAGGCCAGGAACGCCCGGGGCCGGGGCAGCCCGGCGCGTCGGCTCAGCTCGATCTGCAACACGTACGCCCAGACGCTGCCCGGGATGTACTTGCCGAGCTGACCCACCAGGCAGATCCGCAGGGCCGCGCCGACGGAGACCCGGTGCTCCAGATCGGCCACCGCGGCCCGCCAGGCCATCGTGTTGGCCACCATGCCGAGCAGCGCGGCGAGCACCGACAGCGTCACCGACGACCAGGCCAGGCCGAGCCAGGTGGCCCGGACCTGGGGCCACTGGTCGACGACGCTCCAGGTCATCCCCGCCACGATGGCGACGATCACCACCACCCGTACGGCCACGTTGAGCCAGCGCCGCCGCCCACCGGCCGCCGCGGACGGATCCGTCTCCGGTGCCTCGTCGACCGTACGGCGGGCTGCGGTTTCTACCACGGGTTAGTGCCTCCGTGTCGCATTTCACCCGCTGTGTGGGGGTGGGAAGGACCAAGCAAGGGATCACCCTAGCCCAGCCATCGACCGCGCGCGTACCCACCGCACCCCGAGGTGTCCTGCGCGCGACGGCCCTGTTTCGTTCTGGATTCCGCCGCTGTTAACGTCCGTGGGTGCTGCCACCGGACCCCGAGGAGAGTCATCCGTGATCCCGATATCCGTCGTCAAGCTCGACGAGGCGGCCGAAGAGCTGGCGGTCGAGGTGATCCGTTCCGGTCGGCTGGCCCAGGGCCCGATGGTGGCCCGGCTGGAGCAGGAGTTCGCCGCGCTGGTCGGTGCCGAGCACGCGGTGGCGGTCAACAACGGCACGACCGCGTTGGTCGCCGCCCTCGAGGTCTGTGACCTGCGCCCCGGTGACGAGGTGGTGACCAGCCCCTTCACCTTCGTCGCCACCCTCAACGCGATCCTCGAAGCGGGTGCCACCGCCCGCTTCGCCGACATCCGCGACGACGACTTCTGCCTGGACCCCGAGGCGCTCGCCGCCGCCGTCGGCCCGCGTACCCGGGTCGTCCTGCCGGTGCACCTGTACGGCCAGCCGGCCGACATGGCGGCGATCGTGCCGGTCGTCCAGCGGCACGGGCTCGGCCTGGTCGAGGACACCGCCCAGTCGCTGGGTGCCACCGTCGACGGGCGCGGCGCGGGCAGTTTCGGTCTCGGCACGTTCTCCCTCTACGCCACCAAGAACCTCACCACGGGTGAGGGTGGGATGATCACCACCAACGACGCGACGCTCGCCGACCGGCTGCGGGTGCTGCGCAACCAGGGCATGCGCCAGCGCTACCAGTACGAGGTCGCCGGGCACAACTACCGGTTGACCGACCTGCAGGCGGCGCTCGGCATCCCCCAGCTGGCCGGTTACGGCGCGAACGTCAAGCGGCGCAAGGACAACGCCGCCCAGCTCTCCGCCGGCCTGGCCGACCTGCCCGGCCTGCGGCTGCCGACCGAGCGGCCGGGTCGCTCCCACGTCTGGCACCAGTACACCGTGCTGGTCACCGCCGACGCCGCGGTCTCCCGGGACGAGCTGGTCGCCAAGCTGACCGAGCAGGGGGTCGGCTGTGGCGTCTACTACCCCCGGACCGTCTACGACTACGACTGCTACCGGGAACACCCCCGGGTGGTCGCCGACCCGGCGCCGGTGGCCGAGCGGGTGGCCCGGCAGTGCCTGTCGCTGCCGGTGCACCACCACCTCACCGACGACGAGGTGCAGCGGGTGGTCGAGGCGGTCCGGACGGCGGTGGGCGGGTGAGCGCCCCGGTCCGGTTCGCGCTGGTGGGCACGGGCACGATGGGGTCGCTGCACGCCCGGGTGATCTCCCAGTCACTCCGGGCCCGGCTGGTCCGGGTCGTCGAGCCCCGGGAGGAGACCGGTCGCCAGATCGCCGACCGGTACGGCGCGCAGTGGGCGCCGGAGCTGGGTGACCTGGCCGACGTGGACGCCGTCGTGGTCGCCGCCCCCACCGAGTACCACCACGGACTGGCCGAGCGGGTCCTCGCCGCCGACAAGCCGCTGCTGATCGAGAAGCCGGTCTGCGGCAGCCTCGCCGAGACCGAGGAGGTCGTGGCGCAGGCCGAGAAGCGCGGCGTGCCGCTGCTCTGCGGCCTGCTGGAGCGCTTCAACCCGGCGGTGCTGACCGCGCTGGCGTTGGCCCACCGGCCGGTGCACCTGAGCGTGGCCCGGCACTCGCCGTACGCGCCCCGGATCCGTACCGGGGTCGCCTGGGACCTGCTCGTGCACGACGTCGACCTGGCGATCCAGGTCTTCGGCGGGGCCGCCCCCACGGTGGTCCGGGGGTCGCTCGGCTACTTCCATCCCGACTCGGTGGCCGGTGCCGAGGACGTCGCCGAGGCGGTGCTGACCTTCGACGGCGGCGCGCTGGCCAACGTCTCCGCCAGTCGGATCGGTCAGCGCAAGGTCCGTACACTGGTGGTCAGCGAGGTGGACCGGCTGATCGAGGCTGACCTGATCCGCAAGGACGTCACGATCTACCGGCACGTCTCGCTGGACGCGGCCACGCCGGACGGCCGGGGTTACCGGCAGCAGAGCATCATCGAGGTGCCGGAGCTGGTGTCGAACCGGGAGCCGTTGGCCGCCCAGCTCGACCACTTCCTCGACATCCTCGCCGGACGGCTGGACGCCGACGCCGAACGGCAACGGATCCTGCCGGCGCACCGTACGGTCGCCAGCGTGATCGAGGACAACCCGCCGCAGCGCTGAGGCGTTCTCCCGGCAGGGCCACCACCAACTCTCATCAGGGCCACCCCAAGGACGTTCTGTGTCGAAGGTCGGAAGTTCCGTCGTGATCGAGGTCGAGCCGACCCCGGTGGTCGTGCCGGCCGCGCCGGTGCCACCGCGTACCGGGGTGCTCGAACGGATCCGCCGGTTCGTCGCGGCGGTGCCGCGCCGGCTGACCGACGCCGCGGTGGTGGCCTTCGCCCTCTACACCGTGCTGTACCACGCGGCGTTCCTGTTCCGGTGGGCTCCCTCGGTGACCTTCCTGGTCTGGCTCGGTGGCTGCGGGGTGCTCGCCGTCCTGCGGCTGGGCGTGGCCGTCCAGCGGGCCCGGACCGCCCGCCACCGACCGGTCGCCGCCCCGACCCCGACCACCACCACCACCACCGACGCCGCCGGGGCGACACCGGCCACCGCCGCCGACGCCGGGGCGGTCCCGGCGGACTCTCCGGTACCCGGCAGCGCCCGGTCCGGCCCGAGGTGGTGGTGGATGCTGGCCGCGGCGGCGGTCGGGGTGGCGGCGGCGGTCACCGCGAGCCAGGGCGGGGCCATGCCGTGGTGGGTGCCCGCGTCGCTCGGCGTGCTCGCCTCGGTCGCGGTGGCGCTGCTGGCCCGGCGTACCTGGTTCACCGCCGACGCCGACACCCCGACCGCGACCGCTTGGCAGACCTGGTACGTCCTGCTGGTCTCCGCCGGGGTGGCCGTCTCCTCGCTGTACGGGGCGCGCAACACCCCCGACGACGTCTTCTACCTCGGCAAGTCGGTGTGGGTGGCCGAGCGGGACAGCGTCCCGCTGCGGGACTTCCTCTTCACCGAGGAGATCATGCCGCCGCTGAGCACCCAGCCGCCGATCGCCTCCATCGAGGTCTTCGCCGGCTCGCTCGGCCGCTTCTTCGGCCTGCACGCGGCCACCGCCACCTGGTACGTCCTGCTGCCGGCACTGGCCGTGCTGGCGATCATCGCGCTGTGGCGCCTGGTGCACCGGTGGGCCCCCCGGCGGCCGGTGCTGGCCTTCACCGTCGCGGTCGCCTACCTCTACCTGGTGGCCGGCGGCGACGCCGCGCTGGGCACCTTCCACCTGCCCCGGCTCTACGAGGGCAAGGGGATGTTCGTCTCCGCCGCCGTACCGCTGATGTGGGTCTACCTGACCGACTGGTTCGAGTCGCGGTCGAAGTGGCGGCTCTTCCTGATCTTCGCGCTGTCGGTGGTCTCGATCGGGCTCACCTCCACCTCGGCGATCATCCTGCCGATCCTGGTCGGTGCGGCGGCGCTGGCGATGGCCCTGGTCGGGAGGTGGTGGCAGGCGGTGGCCACGTTCGCCGTGGCGCTGGTCTACCCGATCGGGGCGGTGGTGGTCACCCGGCTGGTGCTCGGCCCGGTCACCGAGGTCGGCGGGACCACCCAGTTCTTCGACGGTGAGGGCACCTACCGCCGGACCCTGCTGATCGGGACGCTGGGCGTGATCGGCGGGCTGGCCCTGTGGTGCGCGCCGCTGCTGCTGCGCCGGCGGGCGCCCCGGCTGCTCGCCGCGGGCGCGGCGGTGACCATGAGCGTGCTCTTCGTGCCGGGGGTGCTGGAGTTCCTCGGCTCGGTCACCGGGGTCTCGGCGGTGCTCTGGCGGGTGCCCTGGATCCTCGCCCTACCGGGTCTGGTCGGCATCCTCTGCACCCTGCACCCACCCCGGTTCGACTGGCTCGGTCGGCTGCTCGGCGCGCTGGTGGCCGCCGCGCTGGTCGCGTCGTTCAGCCTCTACGGCACGCCGATGTGGGACCGGGACAGCTACGTCGAGACCCATCCCCGGCCGGTCTGGAAGATGCCGCAGGACCGGCAGGGCCGGATCGAGTGGATCCACGGGCTGGACCGCCCGCCGGGCCTGCTGCTGGCACCCAGCACGCTGATGCGGATCGCGCCGATCATCAGCAGCCGGATGCGGGTCGTGCTGCCCCGCGACGGTTACCTGATCGAGTACGACTGGTCGTCGGAGTTCGCGCAGGACCGGCTGCGGCTCGCCGCGCTCGCCGACGGCACGGAGGTCGCGCCCCTGCCCGACATCGAGGCGGCGATCGACCGGCTGGAGGTGGGCACGATCTGCCTCTACTTCGGCAACCGGGCCGGCCGTCGGGCCGTCGAGCGACTCGGCTTCGAGGTGTTCGCCGAGCGGGAGAACCCGACCGGCTCGATGCGGTGTCTGCGCCGTACCGGCTGACCCGGCGCGGGGGTGGACGGCCGGGTCCGACGGGTCCGGCCGTGGGTGCCACGACCCTCGATACCCGAACGGCGACCCGCGTCGGCTTCGCGTTAAGGTCGTGTGCAGTCAGGCCGATAACGCCCAAACGTCGCCGGTTCTCACCGGCCGCGCGCAGCGGTCCCTTCCCACTCGTCCGGCCCGGCTCGTCGTCGATCTCGTAGGGAGAACCATCCTTGTTCGGCACGTTACTCCAGCGACTCGGGGTCCCCGCCCGCGGTGCGCTGCTGCTGCTGTGCTATCTGACCATGCTCGTCGCGGCCGTGTTCGGTGGGACCTGGGTCTTCGCCGTCGCCGGGCTGGCCGCGGTCGCCGGTGAGTTCGCCATCGAGCGCTGGTCCGCCCCGGCGCGGGTGTTGCTGGACAAGGTCGGCCTCGGCCGGCTCTACCGGCAACTCGCCCGGGACCTGGCGGTGGTCCTGCTGGTGGTGACCACGGTGCGCCCGGGTCTGGGGCAGCTCACCGCGGTCCTGCTGCTGCTGGCGGGGGTCTGGGGGACCGGGGTCTTCGCCGGGGCCTTCTCCCGCATGATCAACCGGCGTAACCCGGTCTCCGCGTTGGTCCGCAACATCGATCTCGGTCACATCACCGAGGCCCCACGTCCGCCGGCCTGGACCACGGCGCTGATGGGCAGCCAGATGGCCCAGCTGAACATCCTGCTCATCCCGGCCGTGGCCGTCGCCGCGTACCTCGGTGACGTGCTGCCGGTGCTGGTGGCCGGGGTGCTGGCCGCCGCGGTGGCCGCCGTGGTGGGGCTGCTCGTCGTGGTCACCTGGCTGCGCGGGCGGGGTCAGGGCACCGGCAAGAGCTCCGTGCTCGCCGCGGTGCAGGGCTGGCTGGACAGCTACCAGCCACAGGTGGCGCTCTACTTCGCCGGTCCGGCCAAGGACGTCTACCAGGCCAACATGTGGCTGGCCCCGACCGAGGCGCTCGACCAGCGCGGGGTCGTGCTGATGCGCAGCAAGGAGGCCTTCACCGAGCTGGCCGACACCCGGCTCCCGGTGATCTGCGTACCGGCCAGTGTGGACTTCATGAACCTCGAACTGGGCAGCGTGCGGGCGGCGATGTACGCGGCCAACGTGGGCGCGAACATCCACATGCTGCGCGAGCCGGGCATGAAGCACGTCTTCGTCGGCCACGGCGACAGCGACAAGCAGGCGAGCGTCAACCCGTACAGCAAGGTGTACGACGAGGTGTGGGTCGCCGGTCTGGCCGGACGGGAGCGGTACGCCCGCGCCGGGGTCGGGGTGCTGGACGCCGACATCGTCGAGATCGGCCGGCCGCAGCTCGCCGGGGTGCACACCTTCGGTGCCCAGTCGGTCGACCGGCCGTTCACCGTGCTGTACGCGCCGACCTGGGAGGGGTGGCTGGACGACGACCCCTACCACACCTCGGTGGTGCTGATGGGTGAGCGGATCGTGAAGAGCCTGCTGAAGGCGCAGCCGGGCGTCCGGTTGATCTACAAGCCGCACCCGCTGACCGGGGCCCGCTCCAAGGAGGCCAAGGCGGTGCACGAGCGGATCGTGGCCCGCATCGGCGCGGCCGGCGGGGACGTCAACTCGACCAGTCTGGACGGACCCGGCCACCGGGTGGTGACCGGTCGGGTGCCGGGGCTGTTCGATTGTTTCAACCAGACCGACCTGATGATCAGCGACATCTCCAGCGTGGTCTCCGACTTCGTGCAGAGTCAGCGGCCGTACGTGGTGGCCAACCCGAGCGGGTTGCCGGAGGACGAGTTCCGGCGGCAGTTCCCCACCTCGCGCGGGGCGTACCTGCTCTCGGTGGACTGCGGCGAGCTGGCGAAGATCCTCACCCTCACCCGGGCCGGCGACGACCCGATGACCGAGGCCCGTCGGGAGCTGAAGACCTACCTGCTCGGCCCGGACGAGCCGAACTCGATGGAGCGCTTCCGGCAGGAGATCACCCGGCTCTGCTACTGACCGGCGTCGGTTCGACGGACGGGGGACGGCGACACGCCGTCCCCCGTGCCACGTCCGGCCACCGGAGACCGGCACCGGCCGCCGGGGCCGGGCCCGACAGCGGCCGGGTCAGCCGCGCCGGGGTGGGGTGTCGACGTCCCGGGAGACCACCTCGCCGCGCTCGTCCACCCAGCCCTTCGGCCGCGCCGGATTGCCGGCGACCAACTGGTACGGCGCGACGTCGCGGGTCACCACCGAACCGGCCGCGATCATGGCGTACTCGCCCACCTCGATGCCGCAGACCAGGGTGGCGTTGGCGCCGATCGAGGCGCCCCGACGGACCACCGTCGGGGTGATCTTCCAGTCCGGGTTCTGCGCGCGGGGGCGGAAGTCGTTGGTGAAGACCGCGCAGGGGCCGACGAAGACCTCGTCCTCCAGGGTCACCCCCTGGTAGACGGAGACATTGTTCTGGATCTTGACGAGGTCGCCGACGCGCACCCCGGCGTCGACGTACACGTTGCGGCCGATCACGCAGCCGGCACCGATCCGGGCGGTGGACCGGACGTGGGCCAGGTGCCAGACCTTGCTGCCCTCGCCGACCTGGGCGCCGGCTTCGACGTCGGCGCTGGGGTGCACGAAGACCGCGGGCGGCCGGGATTCAGTGTCAGTCACTCTCAACTCACCAGGATTCGCAGGTCGCGGGGGTACGCCGGACCGGCCGCCACCCGCACGGGACAGGCTGCGCCACGCGCACCCGGTACCGCGGGAGGTCACCGGCTGGGCGCGGGCTCGGCGTAGCATAGCGACCCCGTCGCCCCGGCCGCCGCGTCCCGTCGGACCGGTGCCATCATGCCGGGGCGACCGGTGCGACGAAGGGGGCGGGGTGCGGATCCTGCTGGTGGAGGACGACCGCCGGGTGGCGGCGGCCCTGTCGTCGGCGCTTACCCGCCGGGGGTACGAGGTCGAGCGGGCCGCCACCGTCGCCGCCGCCCTCTCGGCCGCCCCGTGCGACCTGGTGCTGCTGGACCTGAACCTGCCCGACGGCGACGGCGTGGACCTCTGCCGTGAGCTGCGTCGGCGCAGCAACCAGTTGGGCATCATCGCGGTCACCGCCCGGGGCGAGGAACGGGACCGGGTGCTCGGGCTGCGGTTGGGCGCCGACGACTACGTGGTCAAGCCGTTCTCGATGGTGGAGCTGCAGGCCCGCATCGAGGCGCTGCTGCGCCGGACCGCGCACACCCGGCCACAGCGGGACCGGATCGAGGCCGGGCCGCTGCGCCTGGACGTGGCGGGCCGGACGGTCACCGTCGACGACCGGGAGGTCGCCCTGACCCGCAAGGAGTTCGACATCCTGCTCTCCATCGCCCGGCAGCCGGGCGTGGCGGTGTCGCGCGACCGGATCCTGCTCGACGTCTGGGGCACCACCTTCGCCGACCGGCACACCGTCGAGGTGCACGTGGCGTCGTTGCGCGGCAAGCTCGGCGAGCCGGGGCTGGTGGAGACGGTGCGTGGGGTCGGCTACCGGCTCCGCGCCGGGTGAGGTGCCCCGGTGCGTCGTCGGCTGGTGATCAGCTATCTGCTGCTGATGGTGCTGGTGCTGCTGGCCCTGGAGACCCCGCTCGCGCTCACCCTGGCCAGCCGGGAGACCGACCGGGTACGCGCCGACCGGCTCGCCGACGCGACCCGGTTCGCCTCGCTGGCCGGCCCGGCACTGCGCGACGGGGCCACCGGACCGCTCGGCGGTGAACTCGCCAGCTACGACGAGCTGTATGGCATCGGCGCGGCCGTGGTCGACCGGGACCGCCGTACCGTGGTGGCCTCGGCGAGTTGGCGCGCCGGGGCGGGCACGGCACCGGCCCTGGACACCGCCCTGTCCGGGTTACAGGTGAGCGAACCGGACTCGGTCTGGCCCTGGACGGACACCCCGGTGGTGGTGGCGGTGCCGATCAACGACGGCGGTGAGGTGCTCGGCGCGGTGGTCATCACCACCCCGTCGGACCGGATCGGCCGCAGCGTCGCCGCCTGGTGGGCGTTGCTGGCCGGGATCGGGGTGCTCGTCGTGGTGGCCTGCGTGCTGCTGGCCTTCGGGCTGGCCGGCTGGGTGTTGCGGCCGGTCACCGAGCTGGACGCGGTGACCCACGAGATCGCCGAGGGGGACCGGGGCGCCCGGGTGCAGCACCGGCTCGGCCCGCCCGAGCTGCGCCGCCTCGCGGTCAGCTTCAACGACATGGCCGACGTGGTCTCCGACGTGATGGACCGGCAGCGGGCCTTCGTGGCCCACGCCAGCCACCAGCTGCGTAACCCGTTGACCGCGCTGCGGTTACGGGTGGAGGAACTCGGCCCGAGCCTGCCCGACGAGGACGGGCGGGCCGAGCACCAACTGGCCCTGGAGGAGACCGACCGGCTGGCCCAGGTGCTCGACGCGCTGCTCACCCTGGCCCGCGCGGAGCGTACCGAGAACGAACGGGTCACCGTCGAGGCCGCCGCCGTCGCCGCGTCCCGGGTCACCGCCTGGGAGCCGCTGGCCCGGCACCGGTCGGTCACCCTGCGCCTGGTGACCGCCGACGCGCCGGCGTACGCCCGGACCGTGCCGACCGCCGTCGACCAGACCCTGGACGCGTTGATCGACAACGCGGTGAAGTTCAGCGGCGCCGGCGCCGAGGTGACGGTGACCGTCCGGCGCACCGCCGGTGGGGTGGCGGTGGCGGTCCGCGACACCGGCCCGGGGATGACGGCCAGCCAGCTCGGCCAGGCCACCGAGCGGTTCTGGCGGGCCCCGCAGGTGCAGAACGTCGACGGGGCCGGCCTCGGGCTGACCATCGTCGCGGTCCTGGTCGACGCCTCCGACGGCCGGCTGACCATGCGCCCCGCCGAGCCCCGCGGGCTGCTCGCCGAGGTCTGGTTCCCGGCGGGTGACTGACCGGGGCAGGACGGTTCAGTAGCCCAGGTTCAGTAGCCCACCGCGAGGGTGTGGCCGACGGTGGCGGGGTCGTCCAGGGTGGCGAGCAGGGCGTGGGCCAGGTCGGCGCGGGAGAGCGCGGTGCCGCCGCGCACGTTGCGGTCCAGCGCGGTGCGGTAGCGCCGGTGCCCGCCCCGGGTCAGCCGGGGCGGGCGCACGATGGTCCAGTCCAGGCCGCTGCCGGAGACGACCTGCTCGGCCCGGGTGAAGTCGGCGAAGGTGTCGCGCAGGAACAGCCGCAGCAGCGGCTTGTAGACACCCCGGGTCAGCGGGCCGTCGCCCTCGTCGACCACCGGCCCGGCGGCGGTGACCACGACCAGCCGGCGGGTGCCGGCGGCGCGCATCGCGGTGCTGATCGCCCGGGCCCCGTCGGCGCAGACGGTGGTGTCGGTGCGGGCCCGGGCCCCGAGGGTGGAGACCACCGCGTCGGCACCGGTCACGCTGGCGGAGATGGCGTCCGGATCCATGCTGTCGGCGATCACCGTGGTCAGTCCGGGCCGGTCGGCGTCGGGCAGTCGGGCCGGGTCGCGGACCACGGCGGTGACCCGGTGGCCGGCGTCGAGGGCGAGACGTACCAGGTGCCGGCCGGTGCCGCCGGTCGCGCCGAAGACGGTGATGCGCAAGACGCCCTCCTGAGGTCGGTCGGGGTGGTCAGGGCTTGTTCTCCCGGTACCAGGTGGCCGCGCCGGGGTGCAGCGGCAGCGGCGTGGTGGCGATCGCCGAGCGGGGGTTCATCCGACCGGCGGCCGGGTGCGCGGCGGCGAGTTCGGCCCGCCGCTGCATCAGCAGCCGGGTCACCTCGCGGACCAGTGGCTGCGGCAGGCTGCCCCGCACGATCAGGTAGTTCGGGTTGGCCACCGTGGTCACCGGCTCCATGCCGTACACCGAGCTGGGGATGTCCCGCAGCACGTAGACCTGGGGGTAGTTGCGGCGCAGCGGCTCGACCCACTCGCCGAGGTCGACCACGCGGGTGGCGGTGCCGGCGGCCAGTTGCTCGACGGCGCGTACCGGCAGGCCGCCGGAGAAGAAGAACGCGTCGATCTGGCCCGTCCGCAGGGCGTCGACCGACTCGTCCAGGCTCAGCGGTCGCCGGTCGACCGCGTCGTCGCTGAGGCCGGCGACGGTCAGTAGGCGGGTCGCGGTGATCTCCGTACCGGAGCCGGGCGCGCCCACCGAGACCCGTCGGCCGCGCAGGTCGGCCAGGGTGCGTACCGGGCCGGCGGCGGTGGTGACCAGGTGCAGCAGGTCGTCGTAGACCCGGGCCACGGCGACCACCTCGGGATCGGCGGCCGGGCCGGTCTCCAGCACGTCGGCCTGGGTGAAGCCCAGCTCCGCCTCGCCCCGGCCGACCAGCCGGACGTTCGCGGCCGAGGCGGCGGTGACCACCACGCTGGCCCGTACCTCGGGCAGTTCACGGTTGAGGATGGTGGCCAGGGACTGGCCGAAGGCGTGGTAGACGGCGGTCGGGCTGCCGGTGGCGATCCGGATCGGCACCGGTTCGCCGGGTTTCTCCCGGCAGCCGACCAGGCCGGCGGGCAGCATCAGCAGCACCACCAGCCCGGCGGTGTACCGCCGCCCGCGCGCAGACCAGCGACCGTTCACGGGCTGCACTGTGCGCCGTGGACGGCACGTACCGCAACCCGAGAACCAGTCGGGATGTGGTCAGCCGGTCGGCCGACCGGCGGGGTGAGCTGGGCCGGTCGGTCGACCGGTGGGGTCGAGCGAACCGGCGGGCAGTGTGGTGTGGGCCAGGATGCGGTCCCGGTCGGGGCCGTCGGCGACGCTGACCACGAAACAGCCGGCACCCGGGCGCAGCAGGGCCGGCACGTCCAGCAGCGCGGCGCTGCGGATCAGCACCGCGGCCAGGTCCCGGTCGGCCAGCCGGACCCCGAGGATGTGCCGGCGGACGTGCCGGCCACCGGCCAGCAGGGCCGAGCGCCACGCCGCCCCGGCCAGCCGGGACCGCCCGGTCCGGCGGGTGTTCGACGCGCCGGGTGCCGGCCCGCCCAGCAACTCCCGGCGGCCCTGGTGCCAGCCGGCCGCCAGCAGCGTCAGGTACCGGTGGCGGTGCCCGTCGGGCACCCACAACCGGTGCAGCTCGTAGCGGCGGCGCAGGCCACCGACGGCGACCTCGTGGCGTACCGGCACGTCGAGCCGGTCGAGCAGCTGCCACATCCGGTGCGCCGCCTCCTGCCGGTTGAACTCCGCCGGCCCGGTCGGGCGCGGCTCGGCGCAGCGGCGGCGGCCGGGGTCCACCGGCGCGGGCGCACAGCGCAGCAGGCAGGCTGCCTCGAACGCGTCGACCAGGGTCGGCCAGGCCAGCGGCGGAGGCGGCACCGGCGGGCGGAACCGGTCGAGCAGGATGGATTCGCGGGCCACGCGGGCACTCCTTGTCGACAAGGGGAGTTCCCTCACGGTGGCAAACCGGCGGCCCGGAGGGTACCGGTCCGGGCCAGCCTTGAGGAAAACTTGCGGTGGCCGGCTTGCGGTGGCCGGTCAGAGTTCGGCCACCACCACGTCGACCTGCCGGGGGCGGCCGGCGGTCACCGGTGCCTCCTGCACGGTGTACTTCAGCTCCCGCAGCGCGCCGACCAGCTCGGCGGCGGTGCGTGGCCGGGCGCCGGCGGTCAGCAGGTCCCGGACCAGCCGGCCCTTGGTGGCCTTGTTGAAGTGGCTCACCACCGACCGGACCACGCTGCCGTCGACTACCCGTTCGTGCAGCACCCGGACGGTCACCGTGCGCTCGGCCAGCTCACCACGGGGGGTCCAGGTCGAGGCGTACGCCCCGGAGCGCAGGTCGAGCAGGGGTCCGTCGGCGGCCGCGGCGGCCATCGCCGACGGCAGCTCCCGTCGCCAGTACGCCGGCAGGGGCCCCGGACCGGGCAGCCGGGCCGAGATCGGGCAGCGGTACGGCGGGATCCGGTCGGTCAGCCGCAGCGCCCCCCAGAGGCCGGAGGAGATCAGCACCGACCGGGCCGCCGAGCGGCGGGCGGCCGGGGCGAGCGTGTCGAGGTCGAGGGCGGCGTAGAGCACCCCGGTGTAGACCTGTCCGGCCGGGGCGGTCGCCGCCCGGTCGAGCCGGGTGTTGCGGCGTACTTCGGCGCGCTGCCCCGGGCCGAGCCCGAGCGCGTCGAGCGCGGCCGTGTCGTCCGGTGCGGCGCAGAGTGCGCCCAGCGCGTCCAGCACCCGTTGCCGGGCCGGATTCAACTCGGGCAGGCTGAGTCGGGACAGGTCGAGCCGCCGGCCGGTGCCGGTGTCGATCTTGCCTTCCGAGGGCGGCAGCAGGATGAGCATGCGGGTCGGGGCTCCTCTCGCCTCGCGTGGCCGGGGTCGGCCGGGTGTGGCAGGGTGGCAGGCGTGTCACCGAAAAGCGTCGGCGAACTGGCCGTACCCACCCTGCACCGCGCCGCGCGGATCGAGGACGCCGTGCACCAGTTGGTCGAGCGTCGGCTGCGGCGTACCGGGTGGCGGATCAACATCATCGCGTACACCGGCTACGGCGCGCCCGGCTGGGTGCGGGTGATGTGCCGGGTGCTGCTCGGTCGACCGGATCCGGACGACCGCCGGCGGGGCCGGCTGGAGAAGGTACGGGGCTGGCGCAGCTTCGCCACCCTGCCGGCCAAGCACGTCACGGTCACCATCGACGCGGGGGGCGTACGGCAGCAGGCGAAGGCCGACCGCAGCGGTTTCGTGGAGACCGTGGTCAAGGCCGACCTGCCGCCCGGCTGGGGGACGGTACGGATCAGCCTGCCCGACGCCGAGCCGGTGGACGCGCCGGTGCGCATCCTCGACCCGGAGGTCCGCTTCGGCATCCTCTCCGACATCGACGACACGGTGATGGTCACCGCGCTGCCCCGGCCGCTGCTGGCCGCGTGGAACACCTTCGTTCTCGACGAGCACGCCCGTAACGCGGTGCCCGGCATGGCGGTGCTCTACGAGCGCCTGGTCACCGCGCATCCCGGCGCCCCGGTGTTCTACCTCTCCACCGGCGCGTGGAACGTCGCGCCGACGTTGACCCGCTTCCTCTCCCGGCACCTCTACCCGGCCGGGCCGCTGCTGCTGACCGACTGGGGCCCGACCCACGACCGGTGGTTCCGCAGCGGCCGGGAGCACAAGCGGGCCACCCTGGAGCGGCTGTCCCGGGAGTTCCCCGACGTGCGGTGGCTGCTGGTCGGCGACGACGGCCAGCATGACCAGGAGATCTACCGCGAGTTCGCCGCCGGCCACCCGGGCAACGTGGCCGGGGTGGCGATCCGGCGGCTCTCGCCCACCCAGGCGGTCCTCGCCGGCAGCCTCCCCGCGCCGCTGGACCGCCGGAGCGAGGGTACGGCGCGGCAGAAGTGGCTCTCCGCGCCGGACGGGGCGGGGCTGTGGCAGTTGCTGCGCGAGGCCGGCATGGTCTGACCGGGCTCGATTTCGCGGTTTGGCCGCCGGGTCGTCCTCTGCTCCGATTAGGGTAATGAAATGTCTGGTTTAATCCCGCGTGGGGTTATCCGGGGTCTCATCACCGTGGGGAGAGCACGATGTGCGGCGTCTGTGGGGTGGTCGGCGACTCCGGCCGACGCGCCGGTGGCCTGAACCTGGTCGTCGGGATGAACGCCGCCCAGCGGCACCGGGGCCCGGACGGTGACGCCACCTGGGCGGGGCCCGGGGCGGTGCTGGGGCACACCCGGTTGGCCGTGGTCGACCTCTCCGACGGCGGCCGACAGCCCTTCGTCAGCACCGACGGCACCGTCGCCGTGGTCTTCAACGGCGAGATCTACAACCACGGGGAGCTGCGTCGCCGGTACGCCCTGACCACCGCCGAGGAGTGTGACGGGGCCATCCTGCCGGAACTCTGGGCCCGCCTGGGCACCGAGATGTTCGGCCACCTGCGGGGCATGTACGCCATCGCCGTGCACGACGCCCGGCAGGCCACCACGACGCTGGCCCGCGACCCGTTCGGGATCAAACCGCTCTACTGGTCGTCGACCGGGCACGGGCTGGCCTTCGCCTCCGAGTGCCGGTCGCTGCTGCCGCTGCACCCCGACGCGGCGCTGCGGGCCGACGCGTTGCACCGGTTCGTGGCCTTCGGCGCGATCGGCGCGGACGCCTCGCCGTTCACCGGCATCTCGGCGGTACCGGCCAACGGCTGGATCCAGTGGGGTGCCGACCGCACGGTACGCCGGGGTGTGGCGCGACCGGATCTGCTCACCGACCTGCCACCGACCACGCCGGCCGAGCTGCGGGCGGCCTTCCTCGACTCGGTCGCCCACCATCTGGGCAGCGACGTGCCGGTGGCGCTGCTGCTCTCGGCCG
Source organism: Micromonospora yangpuensis (assembly GCF_900091615.1). NCBI lineage: Bacteria > Bacillati > Actinomycetota > Actinomycetes > Micromonosporales > Micromonosporaceae > Micromonospora > Micromonospora yangpuensis. Next base: position 2,449,101 of record NZ_FMIA01000002.1, read on the forward strand.
GCTTGGACTCGGCCGCCCTGGCCTGGGCCGGCCGGGAACTCGGCACCGAGCTGGTCTGCGTCACCGTCGATCAGGACGGGGTGATGGGCGAGTCGTCCCGGGCGGCGCGCTGGGCGGACGAGCTCAGCCACCCGCACGTGTGTGTCACCACCCGGCCCGACCTGGCCGACGTGCGGCACTACCTTGCCGCGATGCAACGGCCGTCTATCGACGGGCTCAACACCTTCGTGGTCAGCCGGGCCGTGGCCGGGATCGGCCTGAAGGTCGCCCTTTCCGGCCTCGGCGGGGACGAGATCCTGGCCGGCTATCCCGTCTTCCGGATGCTGCGGGCGTTGCCCCTGCTGCGGGCCGCCGACCGGCTGCGGCTGTCCCGGCTGCTGGCCGGGCTCGCCCCCGCCGACCGGCGGAAACTGGCCCTGCTGGCCGGCCCCGGGGGTCCCCGGGACGCCGCCGGCCTGGGTACGCTGGCCCGCCGGTTGACCGCCGAGCCCGAGCTGCGGCGCCTGCTGCCCTGGGCCGGGCCCACGGTGCCGGCGGAGTCCACCGGTGACCGGTCGGCCCTCGCCCTGTCCCGGTACGAGATCCGGAATTACCTGGGCGCGGTGCTGCTACCCGACGGCGACGCCTTCTCGATGGCCTGCTCGGTGGAGCTGCGGGTGCCCTTCGTGGACGTGCCGTTCGCCCGGCGGGCCCTGGCCCTCGACCCCAGACGTGGCGTCGGCAAGCGCGGCTTCGCCGCCTGCCTCGACGATCGTGGGCTCCGCCGGGTCGCGGCCCGCCGCAAGCAGGGCTTCACCCTGCCGATGGACCGGTGGATGCGCAGCGGACCGCTGGCGCCCGTGGTGCGCGCCGCCGCCGCGCCGGACGCGCCGGTACGCGAGGTCCTCGACCGCGCCGGGGTGGACGCGGTGCTCGCCGGTTGGCGGACCGGTGCCCTGCCCTGGACCAGGGCCTGGCAGGTGGCGGTCCTGGACGGCTGGCTGCGTACCCTGGATACGTCCGTGGTCCGGCTGCGGCACGACCCGGCGGACTCGCCCCTCGTCGTGGCCTGACGCCCGCGCCCCGCTCCCGTCGTCACCCCTTTCCCCGTGCGGAGCCATGATCGCCTCGCGTGGCCGCTCCGGATCGGGTGTGGCAGGGTGGCGAAGTGCCACCGACACCCGACCAGCGTGTTGGCAGGTGTCGGCTGCCCGGGCGGTGACAGGAGCTGTTGATGGAGATCGAAGCGGAGATCCGGGACCTCACCGGCCAGTTGACCGAAGAGGCAGGCGAGGCCGTCCGGACACTCACCGACGACCAGAAGCGTCGGCTGCTCGACGACCAGGCGGTCCGAGACGGGCGGGCCGACCTGTCACAGGAGCGGTCCGCCCTCGCCAGTCACACCTGGGTTCGGGATCGGATCTTCCAGCTGCAGACAGAGCAGTGGCGACCCGAACAACCGTACCTCCACCACCACCACAACCTCGGAGCCGACGGTGTCTGGGTGCCCAACCCCGGTCATATCGCCGTCCGAGAGCAGGACGAGGGTCAGTGGCTCAAGTATCGCTACCTGACGAAACAGGCAGAGGCGAGGACGCAGCCGGAGGAGTGGGAGGAGTTCGACTACCTCCGTAAGCTGGGGCGCGGCACCTCCGAACGGCTCATCGAAGAGCAGCAGGAGCAGGTGACGACAGCGAAGACCAGACTCCGCGACGCTGTCGACACCGTGGTCGGCAGGCTGAGATCCACGGCGGGTGGCGTCGATCCGCGCGTGTCCCAACAGGCCAACGTACGGATCCAGGCACCTGTCGTTCCGACCGGCGGCAAGCACGGCCGGCCCCGCCCGGACGACACGCCGAGCCCAGCTCGGAAGCGTTCCCGAAACTGAGCTCCGGCCCCGACGGTGGCTGCCCCGGCGTCAGACCGGCCGTAGCCAGAGCGCGCCCAGCGGCGGGACCCGCAGCGTCACCGAGGCGGGCTGGCCGTGCCAGGCGATGTCCTGGGCGTGCACCTCGCCCAGGTTCCCCACCCCCGAGCCGCCGTAGTGGTGGGCGTCGGTGTTCAGCACCTCGGCCCAACGTCCGCCCCGGGGCACCCCCACCCGGTACTCCTCCAGCGGCAGCGCCGAGAAGTTGACCACGCAGACCAGGGTCTGGCCGTCCGGTGCGATCCGGACGAAGGAGATGGTGTTGTTGGCCAGGTCGTCCCCGGCCAGCCAGCGGAAACCGGCCGGCGAGGTGTCCTGCGCGTACAGCGCCGGGGCGTCCCGGTAGACCCGGTTCAGGTCGGCCACCAGCCGCTGGACGCCGGCGCGCGCCGGGTCGTGCAGCAGGTACCAGTCCAGGCCGCGTTCCTCGCTCCACTCCCGCTCGTCACCCAGCTCACAGCCCATGAAGAGCAACTGCTTGCCCGGATGCGCCCACATGTACGCCAGCAGTGCCCGCACGTTGGCCAGTCGCTGCCAGGTGTCGCCGGGCATCTTCGCCACCAGGCTGCCCTTGCCGTGCACCACCTCGTCGTGGCTGATCGGCAGCACGTAGTTCTCGCTCCAGGCGTACGCCAGGGAGAAGGTGAGCTGGTGGTGGTGGTGCTGGCGGTAGATCGGGTCCTTCGAGGTGTAGAGCAGGGTGTCGTGCATCCAGCCCATGTTCCACTTGAACCCGAAGCCGAGCCCGCCCTCGGAGGTCGGTCTGGTCACCCCCGGCCAGGCGGTGGACTCCTCGGCGATCATCACCACCCCGGCGTGCCGCTTGTAGACGGTGGCGTTGACCTCCTGCAGGAAGGCGATCGCCTCCAGGTTCTCCCGGCCGCCGTACTGGTTGGCGGCCCACTGGCCCTCCGGCCGGGAGTAGTCCAGGTAGAGCATCGAGGCGACCGCGTCCACCCGCAGCCCGTCGACGTGGAACTCGTCGCACCAGTAGAGCGCGTTGGCGACCAGGAAGTTGCGGACCTCCCGGCGGCCGAAGTCGAAGACGTACGTGCCCCAGTCGGGGTGCTCGCCCCGGCGCGGGTCCGGGTGCTCGTAGAGCGGGGTGCCGTCGAACCGCGCAAGCGCCCACTCGTCCTTGGGGAAGTGCGCGGGCACCCAGTCCAGCAGCACGCCGATGCCGGCGCCGTGCAGGGTGTCGACCAGGTGCCGGAAGTCGTCCGGGTCACCGAAACGGGAGGTTGGCGCGAAGTAGCCGGTGACCTGGTAACCCCAGGAGCCGCCGAACGGGTGCTCCATCACCGGCAGGAACTCCACGTGGGTGAAGCCCAGCTCCACCACGTACGCGGTCAGCTGCTCGGCCAGCTCCCGGTAGCCCAGGCCGGGTCGCCAGGAGCCCAGGTGCACCTCGTACACGCTCATCGGCTCCTGGTGCGGCTGGCGCTGCGCCCGCGCGGCCAGCCAGTCCCCGTCGGACCACTGGTACGTCGAGTGGTGCACCACCGACGCGGTGGCCGGCGGCACCTCCGCGTACGCCGCCATCGGGTCGGCCTTGTCCCGCCACTGCCCGTCGGCGCCGAGGATCCGGTACTTGTAGCGCTGCCCGGCGTGTGCCCCCGGCACGAAGATCTCCCACACGCCGCTGGATCCCAGCGACCGCATCGACCAGCCCTCGTACGCGCCCCAGCCGGTGAAGTCCCCGACCACCCGGACCCCCCGGGCGTTCGGCGCCCAGACCGCGAACGCCACCCCGTCGTCGCGTACCCGCGCGCCCAGGGCCTCCCAGAGCCGCTCGTGCCGGCCCTCGCCGATCAGGTGCAGGTCCAGCTCGCCCAGGCTCGGCGGGTGCCGGTACGGGTCGTCGACGACGGTGCCGTCCACGTCGAGCCGGTAGTCGAGCACCGTGCCGGGCAGGGTGACCTCGAAGATCCCCACGTCGTGCACCCTTCGGGCGGGGTGCCGCTCGCCGCCGACCAGCACGGTCACCGTCCGCGCCCCCCGGCGCAGGGTACGCAGGGTGGTCCGGCCGTCGGCGGGATGCGCGCCGAGGACCCCGTGCGGGTCGTGCGTCTCGCCGGCGATCAACTGGTCCATCGGGCGTCGTCCTTCGTCGCGGAGTCGGTCGGTGCGGGCGCGGTGGCTGTGGTGCCGGTCGGTGTGGTGCCCGTCTGGTCGCCGTCGGCGGGGGCCGGGGTGGTCGGTGCGGTGCCGCCGGAGAGGTCGTCCGGCACGTCCGCCGTGGTCAGCTCGGGCGGGGCGTCGGCTGCTTCGGCCGGCGTGGGCGACACGGCCGCGACGGTCCCCGGGCGGCGCAGCGTCAGCACGTGTGCCGGTTGAAGATACGGGTCGAGGCGGACCGCGTTGCGCTGGCCCCAGTCGTAGCTCGCCCCGGTCAGCTCGTCGTGGACGGTGAACCGGTCGTGCCAGTCCAGGCCGAGCGCCGGCATGTCCAGGGTGGTGTTGCCCCACTGCACGGCGCGCGAGTCGAACGAGCAGACCACCAGCACGGTGTTGCCGGTGGCCGGGTCGTGTTTGGACCAGCAGAGCAGCGCCGGGTTGTCGATGTCGTGGAAGACCAGGTTGCGCAGCCGGTGCAGGGCGGGGTTGTCCCGGCGTACCCGGTTGAGGGTGGCCACGAACGGCGCGAGGGACCGCCCCTGGGCCTGCGCGCCGGCCCAGTCCCGGGGGCGCAGCTCGTACTTCTCGTTGTCCAGGTACTCCTCGGCGCCGGGGCGGGCGACGTGTTCGAACAGCTCGAAGCCGGCGTACATGCCCCAGGAGGGGCTGAGCAACGCGGCCAGCACCGCCCGGATCTTGAACATCGGCGGGCCGCCGTGCTGCAGGGAGGAGTGCAGGATGTCCGGGGTGTTCGGCCAGAAGTTCGGCCGCATGTGGTCGGCCGCGGCGACCAGCTCCTCGCAGTACTCCCGCATCTGCGCCGCCGTCGTGCGCCAGGTGAAATAGGTGTACGACTGGGTGAAGCCGATCTTGCCCAGCCCGTGCATGATCGCCGGGCGGGTGAACGCCTCGGCCAGGAAGAGCACGTCCGGGTCGGTCCGCTTGACCTCGGCGATCAGCCAGTGCCAGAAGTCGAACGGCTTGGTGTGCGGGTTGTCGACCCGGAAGATCTTGACGCCCTCGCCTACCCAGTGCCGCACCACCCGCAGCACCTCGGCCCGGATCCCCTCGGGATCGTTGTCGAAGTTCACCGGGTAGATGTCCTGGTACTTCTTCGGCGGGTTCTCCGCGTAGGCGATCGTGCCGTCGGCCCGGGTGGTGAACCACTCCGGATGCTCGGTCACCCACGGGTGGTCCGGGGCGCACTGCAACGCCAGGTCCATCGCCACCTCCAGGCCCTGCCCGGCGGCGGCGGCGACGAAGTCGCGGAAGTCCTGCGGCGTACCCAGGTCGGGGTGGATGGCGTCGTGCCCGCCCTCGGCCGCGCCGATCGCCCACGGCGAGCCGACGTCGTCCGGGCCGGCGGTCAGCGCGTTGTTGCGCCCCTTGCGGTTGATCCGGCCGATCGGGTGGATCGGCGGCAGGTAGAGCACGTCGAAGCCCATCGCCGCGACCCCGGCCAGCCGGGCCGTGGCGGTGCGGAAGGTGCCCGAGCGGGCCGGGGCGTCCGCGGTGGCCAACACCGCCCCCTCGGAGCGCGGGAAGAACTCGTACCAGGCGGAGAAGAGCGCCCGGGGCCGGTCCACCCAGATCCGGTACGGCTCGCCGGTGGTCACCAGCTCCCGCACCGGGTACGCCCAGAGCAGGTCGGCCAGCTCCAGCGCCGGGGCGACCCGTCGGGACAGCGCCAGCCCGTCGTCGCCCAGCGCGGTGACCGCCGCCTCGACCCGGCCCCGGTCGGCGGCCTCGACCAGCTCGCGGGCGGCGGTCAGCACCCGCGCCCCCTCGGCCAGGTCGTTTGCCAGCTCGGCCGCGACCTGCCCGGCGGCGACCTTCTTCGTCACCGCGTTCTGCCAGGTCAGGTACGGATCCTGGAACGCCTCGACGGTGAAGATCCATTCGCCGACCGCGTCCGGCACGATGGTGGCGTGCCAGCGGTCCTGCCCCGGCTCGCCGGGCCGCATCCGGGTGAACGGCCGGGCCCGCCCGTCCGGGCCGAGCCAGACCACGTTGCAGCCCAACGCGTCGTGGCCCTCGCGGTAGGCCCGCGCGGCCACCGGCACCACCTCACCGACCACCGCCTTGGCCGGGTAGCGACCGCAGGAGACGGCGGGGGACACGTCTTCGATCGGGAACCGTCCACTCACCCGATCAACCTACCTGTGCGAGATCCCTTCGCGCGCGGTCACGCACGTCGGTGGCCGCTTCCCGCGCCCCCGATGGAGCTGCTGCGTGGCGAGTGAACGGCTTTGGGTGCTGCCCTCGCGCGCGCCGGAGACGGTGACGACCCTGGTCGACACCAACGTGTTGCTGGACGTGTTGACCGAGGACCCGAAATGGGCACCGTGGTCGGAGGCGGCGCTGGCCGAGGCCCGCGACGCCGGCAACCTGGTGATCAACCCGATCGTCTACGCCGAGGTCTCGATCCGGTTCGAGCGCATCGAGATGTTGGACGAGGCGCTGCCCGCCGGAGACTTCCTCCGCGAGGAACTGCCCTACCCGGCCGGCTTCCTCGCCGGTAAGGCGTACGCGCGATATCGCCGCCTGGGTGGGATGAAACGGGCACGGCTGGCCGACTTCAACATCGGAGCGCACGCGGCGGTGTGTGATTACACCCTGCTCACCCGCGACGGCGCACGCTATCGGACGTACTTTCCCAGCCTCCGATTGCTTACCCCCGACGCCTGACTTCCCCCCGCCCAGAGGTAAGGAAGGGCCCCTTCTTAACACTCTTGCGGTCGTCAGGGCGGGCGTAGGTCCCCCCTTGAAAGCTCTTGGAAGAATTGTGCCCCTCGGGGGGCCGCTTTCTTCCAAGATCTTTCTGTCCGTTCTGCACCCGATCTCGTTGCCGGGGCGTTCAGCCAGTCAGCCGCCCCGAGTGCTGCGAATGTGTCGATCAGGCGGGTGGCTCGGGGGCGACGAAGGACCCCTTGCCTTGGTGGACCGGTGCCCGGTGGACCGCCCCCGTTGCCCGACGGGGACCAGGTGCCCTGCCCGCCGTCGGGCCCGGCCCTCGTCGGTTTCCCGCCGGGACCACGTCTACGGGGTGACCGTCGCGGTGGTCGTGCTGGTCCTGGTGGTGGTCGGGGTCCTCGGGTGGCGGTGGTGAACGAGTTGCCGGTGGGCCGGCGGATGGCGCACTGGCGGGTCCGGCGGAACATGACGCAGCAGCAGTTCGCCGACCGGATCGGCAAGTCCAAGAGCTGGGTGGACAAGGTCGAGCGTGGGGTACGCCGACTGGAACGGGTGTCCAGCCTGCGGGAGGCCGCCGAGGCGCTGCGGATCGACCTGGAGCCGCTGGTGGCACAGCAGCCCGGCCGGCCCGGTCCGGTCGCCAGCGGCCTGGAGGCGGTACGGACCGCGCTGGCGCGGTACCCGGAGGTGTTGGGGTTGCTGCCCGACCTGCTCGACGGGGTCCGCCAGGCGCGGGCCGTCCGGCCGGGACGGTTGGTCGAGGGCCTGCTGGTGTCGGCGTACGGGCTGGTCGCGCTGGCCCTGGTGAAGGTGGACCAGAGGGAGTTGGCCTGGCTGGCCGCCGACCGGGGGATGACGCTAGCCCTGGCGGTGGACGATGCGCAGCTGGCCGCCGCCGCGACCGTACCGCTGTGTCAGGCGCTGCGGGCCGGCGGGCGGCGACACTCGGCGATGGAGGCGGCCCGGGTGGTCGCCACCGCCGCGCTCGGCGATCCGGCGGCGGCGACCCCGGCGGCACGAGCGGTTGCGGGCCGGGCCGGGGTGGCGGTGGCTGCCTACCGAGCATCGGGCGGCGTACCTGCTCGACGCGGCCCGGGCCTACGCCCTGGCCGGCGACATGCGTCGGGCCGGGCGGACCGTGCTCGACGCGGAGCGGACCGCCCGGGGCGAGGTCCACGACCGACCCGAGGTACGCGACCTGGTCGCCGTGGTCGCCCGCGCACCGACCGCCCCGGCGGACCTGACCCGCCTCGCCGCCGACCTCCGGGTCAGCTGATTCCCGATCGCGGCGTACCGGAACCTGAAGTTCCGCTAATCTGACAGATGAGGATGAATGTAGCGAAAAGGATTCGTGGCATGAATTGCTGGTACGTTCCGGAGACCCGCTCGACAGTCGGGGTCGTCAGCGAGTTGTTGTCCTGATGCCTGTCGACGTGCCGGACAGCGGGGAACTCGTCAGCCTTCTGGTGCTGGTCGGGATCCTGGTGCCCCTGCTGTGTTTGATTCCGGTCAACGCGGTGGTGGTCCTCTGGGGAGCGGTGTTACCGATCTACGCCACCAGCGGCGTGCAGACGCAGTTCTTCGACGCCGCCCGGGTCGGTTGCGCGGTCGTGGTGCTGCTGCGGACCCGACCGTCCGGCACGACGACCGGGTGGCGCAACGCCCGTAGCTGGTTGTTCCTGGTCGGTCTGCTCGGCTGCTACGTCGCGGTGGTCGGCCTGCTCCACGGCGACACCAAAACCCCGACCCTCGGCGTGTCGATGGTGTGTTCGGTGCTGGTCGCGGCGGTGGCGGCCAGACGGGCCGGACTGGGGGGGCAAATTCTGCTCGGCTACGCGCTCGGGGTGTGCTGCAGCGCGTCGGTGGTGTTGCTACAGGCGTTGGATCTACCCAATCCCGCGCGATCGATGAAGTTCAACGGGCGGCTGTGGGGGCTCGGTAGCAACGCCCCCCGGGTGTCGCTGCAGTTGGCGATCGGATGTGTGCTGCTGCTGGTACGGGGGCTGGGCGCGAAACCCGTCATCCAGTTGGCGGCATTCTCCGGGATGGCGGTGTGTTTCTCGGCACTGCTGGCCGTCGGCGGTCGGGAGGGCATCGCGGCGTTGGCGTGCGCGCTGGTGGTGATCATGTGCCAACGCCTGTTGCGGTGGTGGCAACTGGTGACGGGGGCGGGGGTACTCGCCGCAGCCGCTGTCGTGATCTCTGCCGTTGGCATCGAGATGACCACCATTGACCGGTTCTCCGACCCGTACATGGGCTCAGAGCCCGGATCGGGGGATTTCACCACCGGCCGTGCCGCCCTGCTGGGGGAGTCCCTGACGGCGTTTTCGCGACACTGGCTGTTCGGCATCGGAACCGATCAGTTCCAGATCCTGTACAACTATTCGGGCAGGTTCCATGGCGCGACGACACCGCACGTCGCGCCGCTGACCTTCGCCGTCGCGGCCGGGATCGTGGGTGGTGCGATCGCCACCTACCTGTTCTTTCGGCTGGCCCACCTGGTGTTCACCTCGACCACCCGGCCCGGTGACGCGCGGACGGCGACAGCGGGAGCCGTCGGCGCGGCCCTACTGGTCTCGGCGCTGCTGGAGCCGACAGGTCCCTTCCAGGGGGTGGAGTTGACCGTCCTCTCCGTGCTGGCGGTGACCGTGCTGTCCGAGCGTCTCGCCGCGCGGGGCACCCCGCGAGGGCGCTCCCACCGACTCCCCGCCGTACCGGTCGCCGGTGTACAGCGGGCGCCGATGCCGTCCCAAGCCCTTGGTGAACGGGGCACCCTTCTCTACCCGAAGCGTTAACAGGGGGCCCTTCCTTACCGCTATCGGAGGGAGCGGTAGAGGTCGAGGGTGCGGCCGGCGACGGCGTCCCACGAAAAGTGCTCGACCGCCCGGGAACGGCCGGCCTTGCCCAGGGCGGCCGTCCGCGCCGGATCGGCAAGCAGCGTGGTGATCGCGAAGGCCAGGTCGGCGACGAAGCGCTCCGGGTCCAGCGGGGTGCCGGAGCCGTCGTCGGCCTGCTCGATCGGCACCAGCAGGCCGGTCTCGCCGTCGGCGACCACCTCCGGGATGCCGCCGGTGGCGGTGGCCACGACGGCGGTCTCGCAGGCCATCGCCTCCAGGTTGACGATCCCCATCGGCTCGTAGATCGACGGGCAGACGAAGACGGTGGCGTGCGTGAGCACCTGGATCACCTCGGGCTTGGGCAGCATCTCGGCCACCCAGACCACCCCGGTACGGCCGGCCCGCAGCTCGGCCACCAGCGCCTCCACCTCGGCGGCGATCTCCGGGGTGTCCGGGGCGCCGGCGAGCAGCACGAGCTGGGTGTCGGCGGGCAGCTCCCGGGCGGCCCGCAGCAGGTAGGGCAGGCCCTTCTGCCGGGTGATCCGCCCCACGTAGACCACGCTGGGGCGGGCCGGGTCGACGCCGAGCCGGGTCAGCACGTCGGTGTCGTGGTCCGGGGCGTACTGGACGGTGTCGATGCCGTTGTGGATCACGTGCACCCGGTCCGGATCCACCGCCGGGTACGCGGCCAGCACGTCGCGCCGCATCCCCGCGCTGACCGCGATCACCGCGTCGGCGGCCTCGTACGCGGTCCGCTCGACCCAGGAGGACAACGCGTACCCGCCGCCGAGCTGCTCGGCCTTCCACGGACGCAGCGGCTCCAGGCTGTGCGCGGTGACCACGTGCGGCACCCCGTGCAGCAGCTTGGCGGTGTGCCCGGCGAAGTTGGCGTACCAGGTGTGGCTGTGCACCACGTCGGTGCCGGCGCAGGCGGCGGCCATCTCCAGGTCGACGCCCATGGTGCGCAGGGCGGCGTTCGCGCCGGCCAGCCCGGCCGGGTCGGCGTACCCGGTGACGCCCGGTTCGGTGCGCGGCGCGCCGAAGCAGTGCACCCGCACGTCGGCGAGTCGGCGCAGCTCCCGGGCCAGGTACTCGACGTGCACCCCGGCGCCGCCGTACACCTCCGGCGGGTACTCCCGGGTCAGCAGGTCGACGCGCAGCGATGAGGAGTCGGTCATGACCTCGCACCCTAGTGCAGAAGACTCGTCGTACGAGTGGTGAAGTCGGACGCGGGTGGTTAGCGTCTGACCATGGCTGCGAAGGTGCTTGCGATCGTCCTGGCGGGAGGCGAGGGTAAGCGCCTCATGCCGCTGACCACCGACCGGGCGAAACCCGCTGTCCCGTTCGGCGGGATGTACCGGATGGTGGATTTCGTCCTCTCCAACCTGGCGAACGCCGGTTATATCAAGATCGTCGTGTTGACCCAGTACAAGTCGCACTCGCTGGACCGGCACATCACCAAGACCTGGCGGATGTCGACCCTGCTGGGCAACTACGTCACCCCGGTGCCGGCGCAGCAGCGTCGGGGCCCGTGGTGGTTCGCCGGCTCGGCCGACGCGATCTACCAGAGCCTCAACCTGGTCCACGACGAGCAGCCCGACCACGTCATCGTCTTCGGTGCCGACCACATCTACCGGATGGACCCCCGGCAGATGGTCGAGGACCACATCGCCTCCGGCGCGGCGGTGACGGTGGCGGGCATCCGTCAACCGCTCTCCACCGCCGACCAGTTCGGGGTGATCGAGGTCGGCGAGGACGGCCGCCGGATCCGGGCGTTCCGGGAGAAGCCCACCGACGCCGTCGGCCTGCCCGACGCACCCGACGAGATCTACGCCTCGATGGGCAACTACGTCTTCACCACCAAGGCGCTGCTGGAGGCGGTGGAGACCGACGCGGCGGACAAGACCAGCAAGCACGACATGGGCGGCAGCATCATCCCGATGCTTGTCGAGCGGGGCGAGGCCAACGTCTACGACTTCCGCGACAACGAGGTCCCCGGCAGCACCGACCGGGACCGGGGCTACTGGCGCGACGTGGGGACGCTCGACTCGTTCTACGACGCGCACATGGATCTGATCAACGTGCACCCGATCTTCAACCTCTACAACTTCGAGTGGCCGATCTACACCGAGCAGCCGCCGTACCCGCCGGCGAAGTTCGTCCACCAGTGGGGGGAGCGGGTCGGCCGGGCGGTCGGTTCGATGGTCTCGCCCGGTGCGGTGATCTCCGGCTCGCTGGTGGAGAACTCGATCGTCTCGCCCAAGGTCAAGGTCCACTCCTGGGCGCACGTCGACGGTTCGGTGCTGATGGAGGGGGTGGACATCGGCCGGCACGCCGTGGTCCGCCGGGCCATCCTGGACAAGAACGTGGTCGTTCCCGAGGGCACCGAGATCGGTGTCGACCTGGAGAAGGACCGCCAGCGCTACACCGTGTCCGACAATGGCATCGTGGTGATCGGCAAGGGTCAACGCGTCGAGCCGTGAGCCGTCCACCGAACTCAGGAGGTACCCCGAAGTGGCCCATCCCCGTGCCGGTCAGCCCGCCGAACCCGCCGACCTGGTCGACGTGCCGAGGTTGCTGACCGCCTACTACGCCGAGCACCCCGACCCGCAGGACCCGGCGCAGCAGGTCTCCTTCGGCACCTCCGGGCACCGGGGATCCAGCCTGCGACGGGCCTTCAACGAGCGGCACATCCTGGCCGTCACCCAGGCACTCGTCGACTACCGACGGGCCAACGGCGTCGACGGGCCGCTCTTCCTCGGCCGGGACACCCACGCGCTCTCCGCGCCGGCCACCGTCAGCGCGCTGGAGGTGCTCGCCGCCAACGACGTCACCGTCCTGCTGGACAGCCGGGACGGCTACACCCCGACCCCGGCCCTGTCGCACGCCATCCTCCGGCACAACCGGGAGCGCCGCTCGGGGCTCGCCGACGGCATCGTGATCACCCCGTCGCACAACCCGCCCGACGACGGCGGCTTCAAGTACAACCCCACCCACGGCGGGCCGGCCGACACCGACGTCACCCGGTGGATCCAGGACCGGGCCAACGAGCTGCTCGCCGCCGACCTGGCCGGGGTCAGGCGGATCCCGTACGCGCGGGCCCGCGCCGCCGACACCACCGGCGAGTACGACTTCCTCGCCCACTACGTCGACGACCTGCCCGCCGTGCTCGACCTCGACGCGATCCGCGACGCCGGGGTACGCATCGGCGCGGACCCGCTGGGCGGGGCCAGCGTCGCCTACTGGGGCGAGATCGCCGAGCGGCACCGGCTCGACCTCACCGTGATCAACCCGACAGTCGACCCGACCTGGCGGTTCATGACCCTCGACGGCGACGGCAAGATCCGGATGGACTGTTCGTCGCCGAACGCGATGGCCTCGCTGATCGCCGCCCGGGACGCGTACGCCGTCAGCACCGGCAACGACGCCGACGCCGACCGGCACGGCATCGTCACCCCCGACGCCGGTCTGCTCAACCCCAACCACTACCTGGCGGTGGCGATCGGTCACCTGTTCCGTACCCGGGACCGGTGGGGCGCCGCCGCGGCGGTCGGCAAGACGCTGGTCTCCTCGTCGATGATCGACCGGGTCGCCGCCGACCTGGGCCGCCCCCTGCTGGAGGTGCCGGTCGGCTTCAAGTGGTTCGTCCCGGGCCTGCTCGACGGCACGGTCGGCTTCGGCGGTGAGGAGAGCGCCGGGGCGTCCTTCCTGCGCCGCGACGGCAGCACCTGGACCACCGACAAGGACGGCATCCTGCTCTGCCTGCTCGCCGCCGAGATCATCGCCACCACCGGCCGGAGCCCGAGCGAGCACTACGCCGAGCTGACCGCGCGGTTCGGCGCGCCCGCGTACGCCCGGATCGACGCACCGGCCACCCGGGAGGAGAAGGCGGCCCTCGGCAAGCTCTCCCCGGAGCAGGTCACGGCGACCGAGCTGGCCGGCGAGCCGATCACCGCGACGCTCACCACGGCACCCGGCAACGGCGCGTCGATCGGCGGCCTGAAGGTGACCACCTCCTCGGGCTGGTTCGCCGCCCGGCCCTCCGGCACCGAGGACGTCTACAAGATCTACGCCGAGTCGTTCCAGGGGCCCGAGCACCTCACCCGGATCCAGCAGGAGGCCCAGGACCTGGTCACCGAGGTGCTCAAGCAGGCCTGACCGACGTCACCACCGCTTCGCCCGGGTCGTTGGGTCTGCTGTCGGCACCGTACCGGTGCCCGCATCCCGACTCACGACCTGCGGCGAGGCAACGATGGCGTGGCGCACGGCGCCGACGGCGACGCGACCGGGCGTCCGCGGTCAGGGCGATTCCCGGGCCGGTTTCCCGGTCGGCTTCCGGGCCGACATCGAGGGCCTGCGGGCGGTGGCGGTGCTGCTGGTGCTCGTCGGACACGCCGCCCCGGCGGTGCTGCCCGGCGGCTACGTCGGGGTGGACGTCTTCTTCGTCATCTCCGGTTTCCTGATCACCGGACTGCTCGCCGAGGAGCTGGACCGCACCGGGCGGATCTCGCTGACCGCCTTCTACGCCCGCCGGGCCCGCCGCCTGCTGCCGGCGGCGGGCCTCGTGCTGCTGGCCAGCCTGCTGCTCGCCTTCCTCTTCCTGCCCCGGGTGCGGTGGGCCTCGACCGGCTGGGACGTGGTGGCCAGCGCCCTGTACGTGATGAACTGGCGGCTGGCCGAGCGGGCGGTGGACTACCTGGCCGTCGGGCAGGCGGACAGCCTGCTGCAGCACTACTGGTCGCTGGCGGTGGAGGAGCAGTTCTACCTGCTCTGGCCGCTGCTGATGATCGTGGTGGCCACCGGCTTCGGTCGCCGTCGTGCCGCCCGGGTGGCCGGTTCCGCCGGCCTGTCGGGTTGGCTGCTGCTGGGCGTGGCCGCCGTCGGCATCCCGTCGTTCGTCTGGTCGGTGCTGTCGACCGCCAGCGCCCCGGAGCGGGCCTACTTCGTCACCACCACCCGGCTCTGGGAGTTGGCGCTCGGTGCCGTGGTGGCCGTACTCGGTCTGCGGTGGGGTCGGCTGCCGAGTGCGCTCGGTGCGACCCTGGCCTGGCTGGGTCTCGCCGCGATCGGCGTGGCGGCCGTGCTGTTCGGCGCGGACACCCGGTTTCCCGGGGCGCTCGCCCTGCTGCCGACCCTCGGGGCCGCCGCGGTGATCGTCGGCGGGCTACGGCCGGGCCGGGCCGGACCGGGCCGGCTGCTCGGGCTGCGGCCGATGCGGGCGGTCGGCGCGCTCTCCTACTCGCTCTACCTCTGGCACTGGCCACTGCTCGTCGCCGCCGGGGCGTACTTCGGCGAACTGGCCACCCCGGCCGCGATCGGGGTCGTCGCCTTCGCCGTGCTGCCGGCCGTGCTCACCCACCGGTACCTGGAGCAGCCGGTACGCCGGGCACCGCTGTTCACCTACCACCCCGGTGCGGCCCTGCAGCTCGGCGCCACCTGCACCGGGTTCGCCCTGGTCGCCGGGCTGCTGTTCCAGTTCACCGTCTGGCCGCCCGCACCGCGCCCCGGTGCGCTGGTGCTGCCGCCGCTGGACGCCTCCTCCGCCGCGCCGGGCCGGAGCACGCCGGCCGTGCCACTGACCGGTGCGGCGGTGCTGGCGCAGGATCCCCGGGACGACCCGAAGGGCGCGCCGGTCGACCGGGTACCGACGATCACCCCCGACCCCACCGTCGCGTACCAGGACGTCGCGGACGTGTACCGGCAGGACTGCATCTCCCCGGGTGACGACGCCACCGTCCTGGAGTGCGTCTACGGCGACCGCGACGCGGAGTACGTCGTCGCCCTCGCCGGGGACTCCCACGCGGCCCAGTGGGTGCCGGCGATGCAGGCGGTGGCCGAGGCCAACGGGTGGCGACTGGTCACCTACCTGAAGACCGGCTGCCCGTACCAGGAGATGCCGATACCGGTCGGCCGGGGTGACGCGCTCTACCGGACGTGCGTCGAGTGGAACGACCGGTTGCGGCCCCGGCTCACCGTGAGCGCCAAGCCGGATCTGCTCGTGCTCTCCAACGTGACGTACCGGCCGTTCGAGGACGGCCGCCTGGTCCCCGGTGAGGAGGGCCTGGCCAGGTCGGTGCGGGCGATGAAGGCGACCTGGTCGCAGGCGGTCCGGGCCGGCGTGCCGGTCGTCCTGATCAGGGACATCCCCTATCAGGACATGGACGTGCCCGAGTGCGTGTCACGCCATCCCGAGCGGTTGACCACCTGCACCACCGCGCGACGCGAGGCGCTGGAACCCGGCGAGGCGCAGGCCCGCGCCGCCGGGCAGGCGTCCGGGGTGCGACTGGTCGACCTGACCGACGCGATCTGTCCCACGCAGCGCTGCGCGCCGGTCATCGGGGGAGTGCTGGTCTACCGGGACACCAGTCACCTCACCGCCACGTACGTGCAGACGTTGGCGCCCCGACTGCGCGACGCGCTCGAACGGGTCGCCTCGTGAGCCGCTGGGCGTGCCGGTCGCCGAGCCGCTGGGCGCGCCCGTGCCGGTCGCCGAGTCGCCGGGCGTGCCCGTGCCGGTCGCCGAGCCGCTGAGCACGGTGTCGCGGGACGGGCGGCACCGCCGGCCGCCGGACCGCCGGGCGCCCTCGGCCGCGCGGAGCCGGCGGATGCTCTCCGGCGTCGTTGCCGCCGTGTTCGGACGCGGGGTCGCCGCGCTGATGCCGTTGGCGCTCGTCCCGGTCACCCTGCCCTACCTGGGGGCCGCCCGGTACGGGCTGTGGATGACGGTGACCGCGTTCACCGGCATGGCGGCCTTCGCCGATCTCGGGCTGGGCAACGGCCTGTTGACCAAGCTGGCCCCGTGCCACTCGACAGGCGACACCCGGCGCGGTCGCCGGTACGTCTCCACCGCCTACGCGATGCTCGGCGCGTTGGCCGGGGTCGGCTGCCTGCTGCTCTGGTCGCTGTCGGGTCTGGTCGACTGGGCCGGGCTGGTCAACGCCGACCCGTCGGCCGCGGGCGAGGCGCACGCGGTCGTGCTGGTCTGCCTGACCGCCTTCCTGGTGAACCTGCCGCTGGCCCTGGTGGTGCAGGTGCAGTACGCCTGTCAGGAGGTGGGGCGCAGCAGCCTCTGGCAGGCGGTGGGCGGGTTGACCGCCGTACCCCTGGTGCTCGGCGCGATCCAGCTGCGCCTGTCACCGCTGGTGGTGATCGGCGCCACGGTCTGCGCCCCGATCCTGACCAACCTGGCGAACAGCGTCTGGCTCTACACCCGACGGCTGCCCGGGTACGCCCCCCGGCCGGGTCACGTCGACCGCTCGGTGGCCCGCGAACTCGGGCGCCTCGGTGGGGTCTTCGTGGTCCTGGCCCTGCTGGGCGCGGTGGCTACCAACATCGACGCGCTGATCGTCGCGCACACCCTGGGCCTGGCGGCGGTGACCAGCTACTCCGTGCCGGCCAGGCTGTGCGCCCTGCTCGGCATGGTCGTCGCGGTGCTCAACGCGCCGCTCTGGCCGGCCACCGCCGACGCGCTCACCCACGGCGACGAGACCTGGGTACGGCGGACGACCCGCCGGATGACCGTCGTCTCGACGTCGGTGATGCTGACCGCCTGTGCGCTTGTGGTGTCCACCGGGGACCTGCTGCTCTCGGTGGGCCTGCCCGGCGGCCTGCCGGAGGTGGACCGCTGGCTGTTCGCGGGGCTGGCCGGCTGGTGGTTGCTGCTGGCCCTGATCTCGCCGAGGTTCATGGTGCAGAACGCGCTGGGGGTGCTCTGGCCGCAGGTGGTGGGCTGGCTCGGCTACCTCGCCCTGGCGCTGCCGGTGAAGTGGTACGGGGCGACCCGCGTCGGCCTGGTGGCGGTCCCGTTCGTCGGGGTCGCCGGCTACCTGGTCACGATCGTGCCCGCTGCGCTGGTCGGATACCGGCTGGCGCTGCGTGACCGGTGGCCGGCGTCGGCTGCGTCAGCGCGACCGGCGCCGGGTGGGCCAGCGCGACCGGCAGCATCGACACCAGACCCAACGTCAACAGGGCGACCGGTGACGTCTCCCAGTGGCCGGTGAGCCAGAGCGGCAGTTGGGTGACCAGCAGCAGGCAGGCCACCCGTCGGCTCGCGGACACGGTGTGCCGTAGCGGACCGGCCAGCGCGAAGATGAAGATCCCGAGGTAGAGCAGGACGCCGATCAGCCCCACGTCGTTGCCGAGCGCGAGGAGCAGGTTGTGCGCGCCGACGTGCAGTCGTCCGGTGACGACGAACATTCCGGGGCCGATGCCGAGCAGCGGCGCCGAGGCCCAGGAGGACAGCGCCTCCGGCCAGAGCAGCATCCGGCCGGACAGGTCGCCGGTGGGACGGCCCAGGACCGCGTCGAGCCAGAGCAGCTCCGGGGTGAACCGGACGTACCAGCCGATCGAGATGACGAGCATGGCGGCCGGGGTGACCACCAGGACCGCGGTGCGCATTCCCGCCGGGGCGAACCGGCTGAGCAGCAGGTAGCAGATGCCGAGGAAGGCACCGACCACGGCTCCCCGGGTCCCGGCGAGCAGGACCGCCCAACCGAGCACGGTCAGGGCCACCACCAGGCCGACCTGTTCGACCCTGGTCCTGGGTCGGAGCAGGAGCAGGAGGGTGGCGAGCAACATCCCACCCAGCAGCGTGTAGGCGGTGTAGTTGATGTTGCTGTCGTCCTGCACGTAACGGGTGGACAACTCGACCATCGAGGTACGGATCAGGGACTGGGTCGGATCACCGCCGGTGAGCAGATTGCCGGCGGTGATCAGGGTGCCCGCGATGCCACCGTAGGCGACGCAGAACAGGGCGGTGCGGGTGCGTACGACCATCCGGGTCGCCACGAAGACCAGGCAGGCCGTGGCGTACAACTGCGCCATCCAGGCGGCGGCCGTGGCGTCGGTCGACCACAGCACCGCGAGGTAGGCCCAGGCGGCGAGGACCAGGGCCAGCACCTCGGGCACCCGGATCACGCAACGCCGGCCGCTGACCAGGATGACCAGGATGGCCAGGACGGCGCCGTAGTGGCTGACCAGACTCGGTTGCCAGGCGGCGAGCAGGGCGAGCAGGGCGAGCAGGGCGATCCCCGGGCGCTGCCACCGTGAGCCGGAGGGCTTCCCGGCCGGCACGTCGTCGGTGCTGCCCACCTGCGCCCACGGGGCGGCTGGCACGAGTGCTGTCCTCACTGGCATGTCCTCCAGGGCAGCGCCCACCCGTGAGGAGATCTCACGGCAATTGGGACGCTATGGGCGATTGATGCCTCACCCTACTTCGCACCCGCACCCGGAACAGGCGAATGCGCCCGGTGGTCCACGAGACCACCGGGCGCAGCCGGGTCGTTCAACGGCGGGCGGTGCCCGCCCAGGGTGCCGTCAGGTGCGACGGCGGGGTCACCGGGCGGCTCCCTCCAGATGGGTCAGGGACCGGGCGACCAGATCGTCGCGGGCCGCCGGCGGCAACCCCTCCAGGCCGAACCCGAGGTAGACGGTGTCCGCGGTGACCACCGCCGAACCCTCCTCGAAGGCCTGCTGGCTGCGGGACCAGTCGGTGCTGTTGGGCGCGGTGCCCTCCGGCGGACCGGAGACCGTCCAACCGCCCAGGTCCTCGGTCTCGAAGGAGGTCTCCGCGACGGTGGCACCGTCCACGATCACCCGGGCGTCGTCGAGGAAGACGCCCAGCCCCTGGGTGGCCCAGTCGGAGACGTACGAGATGGCGACCTCGACCCGCTTGCCGGCGTACGCCGACAGGTCGATCGAGAACTCCTGCCACCCGTTGGACGTCCCGGTGACGGCGTGCCACTGACCGGTGCTGCCGGTCGGGGAGCAGTCGGCGCCCTGGTAGTGGCCGAGGAACGGGTGGATCTGGGCCACCCAGCCCGACTGGCAGCTCTCCCCGGTGGAGGTGGTGGTCCGCCCGCCGGCGTCGGGCAGGGTGGTCCAGTCGTCGGTGCCCACCTCGTGCGCCTCGACGATCATGAAGTCCCAGTCCGTCTCGATGTCGTACGAGGTCCAGAACCGCAGCTCACCGCTGCTGGCCGAGGTCAGGTCGACAGTCCGGCTCAGCCGCTTGTACGCCTCGTCGGACTGCCCGCTGTGCAGGTACCACTGGCCGGTACGCGGATCGAACGGCGCCCCGCCGGGACGCTGCCAACCCAGCGGCGCGGAGCTTGCGAACTGCGGGAACTCGTCCGGCGGCAGGAAACTCGACGTGGTCAGGAAGGAAGCGGTGTGGTCCTGGTTGGCCGCCGAGCCCGGCGCGTTCAGCGTCCCGGAGAAGCCGGCGAAGGGCCCCGCCGAGCCGCTGACCGGGTACGGGTCACCGTCGGGCGAGGTGCCCCCGTCGCTCACGTAGTTGTACGCCCCCAGGTAGTACTGCTGGAAGTCGTTGAGCAACGGCAGACAGCTCGCGTCCGCCGGATCGGTGCACTCCGCCGGCGGCGTCGGCTGGTAGCCGTACGGGCCGTTGGCGGACTGGGCGTAGAGCGCGTACTTGCCGCTGAGCAGCAGCTTGCCGCCCTCGTTGAGGTAGTCCCGGACGAACAGCTCGGTCTCCGCCGCGGCCCGCGCCGCGGTGCCCGCGACCTGGCCGGGGGAGCGCGGGATGACGTCGTCCCCGGTCTCCCAGAGCACCGTGTCGTAGTGCGACAGCACGCCCAGGTGGTGCGGGGCCTTACGGCCGGCCGTGTCGAAGTCGTACACGTCGCTGGTGCGCCCGGCGGCGGTCAGCGACGCGGCCATCTCGTCGGCGTACTTCGCGCTGCTGCCCTCCTGGGTGGGGCTCAGGCCGGTGACGTCCTCCACCGCCAGGATCAACACGTCACCGCCGATGTCGTCGTGCACCCGGTAGGTGAAGCGTTCGCTACCGACCACGCCGGTGCCCGGTTTGCGCCCGGAGAACCACACCTCGACCCGGTCACCGGGCTTGGTGCCGGTCACCCGGCCGCGCAGCTCGGCGTAGTAGTCGTCGTGGCTGCCGCCGTACCGCTCGCCGCCGCGCCATTCCTTGACCTCGACGCTCTTGGGGCGGCCACCGTTGACCACGAAGTGCATCTTGACGTTCTTCAGCGACCGCCGGGTGATCGCGGCGACCTGCTGGTTGCGACCGTACGAGGTGTCGAAGGCGTCCACCACGAAGTCCGGGGTGCTGCGCCCGACCACCGACACCGGCTCGTCCGGCTGCTTCGCGGACTTCGCCACGGCCAGCGCGAACGGCAGGTTCTTGGCCACCTCGGCGGCGATCAGCTTCTCGTCGTCGGGGAAGATGAACTCCGAGACGCAGTCCTCCGGCCGCCACTGGTCGTCCGGGTCGGACTCGGCCGCCGCCGTGCAGGTCGACATCTCCGGGGTGAAGCCGAGGGTGCCGTACTTGACGGTGGCGTAACTGTCGGTGTCACCGTTGGTGGTGTACAGCTCCGCCGAGAGGTCCGGGTCGTAGCCGGGCACCGCCGGGTTGGCGTCGTCGCCGACCATCGCCTCGTAGATCACGTCGTCCGGGGTGGGGGTGGCCACCTGCCAGCCGACCCCGTAGAGCAGCAGCTGCGCGGCGGAGTGGTAGTTGACCAGGAACTCGAAACCGACCCGCTTGAAGAACCGGTCCAGCGCCTTGGTCTCCGGCTCCGAGTTCGGCGACGGACCCCGGTAGGTCTCACTGGCCGGGTCGGGCGAGGAGCCCTCGTTGTCGTAGCCCCACTTGTAGTCGAAGTTGCGGTTGAGGTCGACACCGTCGACGGAGGTGATCTGACCGTCGCCGTCGTTGTCCCGCAGGTTCTTGCGCCACAGCCGGTTGCCCGGGGTGAAGGTGTGGTCGTACCCGTCGGGGTTGAGCACCGGCAGGAACCACAGCTCGGTGGTGTTGACCAGCCGGGTGATCTCCTGGTTCTTGCCGTAGTTGTCGAGCACGTGGTGCATCAGCCGGCGGTTCATCTCCGGGGTGATCCACTCCCGGGCGTGCTGGGTGCCGGCGTAGAGCACCGAGGGTCGCGCGCCGTCGGCGAGGGTCTGCGCGTCCTTGGTGACCTTGAGCGCCAGGATCGGCTTGCCCTGCACCGAGCGGCCGATGGTCTCCACCTTGGTCAGCTTCGGGTAGCGGGCCGCGGTGGCGGTGATCTCGTCCCGGATGCCGCCCGGCTCGCTGTAGGACCGGAACGCCTTCCAGCCCGCTGCGGCCTGTTCCCGCAGCGCCTGCGAGGCGGCCTTGCCGCGGACCTTCTTCACCTGCAGCCGGACGCCCTGGGCCGCCAGGCGTTGCGCCTGACGCCCGCTCAACACCGTCTCGATCTCGGTGTTGCCGGAGCGGTCGGTGGCACCGTGGTCGTGACCCAGGTCCGCGCCGGTGGCCCGCAGTTTCTCCAACTGCTGCGGGTTCACCGTGCCGACGTACACCTCCAGGCTGTCGTGGCCGCCCGGCGCGGCCGTTGGCTTCGCGTTCGCCGGTGCGGTCAGCACCAGCGCGCCGACCAGAGTGAACACACTGGCGATCGCCAGCCGTGTGCGCCTCATCCCGCCCCCTGTCGTTCAAGGATCGATCACTGCCCGCGAGCCTTCTGCCCGGCGTGATTCATGTCAATAGCTGGATCGGTTACCCGGCGGTCACCGCGTCGTTGCACCCTCCGGACGAACGACGGAGGTCGTCGAGCGTTCCCCGGGTGCCGGCGGCACCGCCGCCTCCGCCGACCCGGCGGTCCGGGATCGCGAGGGAGGGTGCGGCGGATGTCGACCGAACAGAACAGCCGGATCGCGTTGCTCGGGTTCACCGTGCCCGACGACGCCCTGGCCCGGGCCCTGGCGACCGACGTCCTCGACGCCACCCAGACGCACACCTTCGCCTGGGGGCTGACGCACGGCCTGCGGGAGGCCGGCTGCCCGGTGTGGCTGTTGTCGGTGCCGCCGGTGTCGACCTACCCGGGCAACCGCCGGATCCGGTTCTCCGCGGCCGGCTTCCAGCAGGACGGGGTCGAGGGGCAACTGCTGGGCTTCGTCAACCTGCCGGTGGTCAAGTTCGTCACCCGGCTCGCCTCCGCGCTGTGGCACGGCCGGCGGGTGCTGCGCCGGCGGCGTCCCGACGTCCTGCTCGTGCACGGGGTCCACGCGCCGTTCCTCTGGTGCGGCCTGCTGCTGGCCCGTCGGCACCGGATCGCCGTGGTGCCGGTGCTCACCGATCCGCCCGGCCTGGCGCAGCCCGGCGATCCCACCGTGGTCCGGCTGGTCCGCCGGGTCAACGCGGCACTGGTCTGCGCGGCGCTGCGCCGCTGTGCGGGGGTGATCGCGCTTACCCGTCCGCTGGCCGAGGACTTCGCACCGGGACGACCCCACCTGATCATGGAGGGGATCTTCACCCCACCGGCCGCCGTCGCCGCGCCACCGGCCGCCGACGGTCGGCGGGAGATCGTGTACGCCGGCCGGCTGAGCCGGGCGTACGGCGTGGACCGGCTGGTGGAGGCGTTCCGGGCGTTGCCGGGGCAGGAGTTGGCGCTGCGCCTGTACGGTCGGGGCGACCTGGAGCCGTGGCTGCGCGAGCAGGCCGTCCGGGACCCCCGGATCGCCGAGCCGGAGCTGCTGGAGCGGGCCCACCTGGCGCCCCGGCTGGCCCGGGCGGCGGTCCTGGTCAACCCGCGCCCGGTCGACCAGGACTTCGTGCCGTACTCGTTCCCCTCCAAGATCATCGAGTATCTCGCCGCCGGGACACCCGTGGTGACCACCCGGCTGCCCGGCATCCCGGACGACTACCGGCCGTACCTGATCCTCGCCGACACCGACGACGCGGCCGGTCTGACCGCGGCAATGCGGCGGGCGCTGGAACTGGCCCCGGAGCGGGCCACCGCCCTGACCGCCGCCGGCCGGAGCTTCGTCACCGAGACCCGGGACCGCCGCGCCCAGGGCCGGCGGATGGCCGCCTTCCTCGACTCACTCACCCGACGCTCAGCGCGCCCGGACCGGCTGGTCGACGTGCTCGGCGCCGACCGCTGACCGGCGGTGCCGGCCCACCCCGCCCGGCTCCGACGGACGCCGCCGCCGAAGCGGACCGGCCCGCACCGCCGCGACCACCACCAGGACGCCGACGGTCAGCACCTCCGCCACCGTGGTCGCGCCGGCCGCACCTGCCGGTCCCCACGTGGGCACCAGCACCAGCAGCCCGATCCCCGTCAGCCCGGCGGTCAGCACCGTCAGCCGGGTGGCCGCCCGGTAGTCCCCGTCGGCGATCCGGCGCAGCCCGACCGCCCGGCTCGCGGTCAGGAAGGGCAACGCCACGGCCAGCAGCTGCAGCCAGTGCGTCGACTCCGGCTCGGTCAGGCCGAGCAGCCCGGTGCTGAGCCAGGGCGCCCAGTACAGGCCACCCACCGCCGCCAGCACGGCCGCCGCGACCATCAGCGCCTCGCCCTCCCGGCCGCCGGAGTTGCGGAAGGCGGCCTGCCGGGTACGGACCCGGGCGGCCATCGGCACCCGCAGCCCCTGGTACAGCACGGCCACCAGCGCCACGTAGACGTTGTAGACCGCGCCGTAGGTGCCCACCACGTGCGGGCTGGCGACCGTGGACAGGGCCACCCCACCGGCCCGTCCGGTGAACACCTCGGCCAGGTTGTAGGCCATCAGCTGCCGGTTCATCCCGAAGGCGGCGACCGCCGAGCGCATCGACAACCGGTGCCAGAGCGGGCCACGGCCGGCGGCACCCCGGCTGACCAGGGCCTCCCCGGCCACCAGTTGCCCCACCGCGCCGACGGCCAGGGCCATGGTCAACGGCACCCCGGTGAGCAGCAGCACCAGGGCCGCCACCTTGGGTGCCGTGGTGACCACCGCGGCGGTGCCGAACCGCAGCCGCCGGGCCAGGTCACCGAGGTACAGCTCGCCGAGGTTGTTGCCGATCGCCACCACCGCGCTGGTGGCCAGGGCGGGCACGCCGTACCCCCGGGTGGCGAAGACCGTGGTGACGCCCACCGCGCTGAGCGCCATCACCGGCAGGACGATCAACAGCCGGTGGCTGCGTACCGCCTGCCGCTGCCGGTCGTCGCCGGTCAGGTACAACAGGGACGCGCCACCAGCGAGCAGGACCGTCACCACCGCCAGGGCCGACAGCATCACCGTGTAGGCGGCGATCTCGCCGGTCTGACCGGCCCGCGCGCTCAGCGCGAGGATGCCCGCGTTGAGCAGCCCGCCCAGCAGGCTGGCCAGCGCCGCGACCACGGTCTGCCCGCGTACCCCGCCCGGTGCCTGGCGGTCACCCGGATCGACCTGCCCGGTGCCGAGGGAGCGGAACCGACCCCGGCGGTGGTGTGGACTCACCTGGTCCCGGGCGAGGCCGCGGGCACCGGTTCGGAGGTCGTCGCCCCGGCGGGGAGCGCACCCTGACGCAGCCGGAGCCGGTCGAGGACGTTCGGCCCGTCCACACTGCTCCGCCAGGTGCGGTAGGCCGCTCCGGCGGCACGTCGGGCGTCGTGGCGGGCGGTGGCCGAACGGCCCAGCAGCCGGTCGATCTCCCGCGCCCACGCCTGTGGCGTCAGCTCCCGGATCACCGTCCCACCGCCGGCGGCCAACACCGGACCCCAGGGCGTGCGGTCGGAACAGAGGACCGGACACGACGCGGAGAGACTTTCCGCGATGACGTGCCCGAAGTTCTCGCCGAGCGTCGGCATCAGGAAGGCGTCGTACCTGGCGAAGGTCTCCCGGACCACCTCGGGTCGGAGCTCACCGTGGTAACGCAGGTCGACGTGGGCGGGCAGCCCGGCGATCAGCCGGCGACACCGGGCCCAGTACGCGGCGTCCTCGACCGGCCCGTACAGATCCACCGAGACCGGGGCGCCGACCAGCGCCAACGCCTCCACCAGCAGGGCCACGTTCTTGCTGGGCAGGATGCGGCCGACGAAGACCAGGCGGGGCACGCCGTGGTGCGGTGCCGCCTCGATCGGCTCGGCGGGCAGCGCCACCTGCACCGGGCTGACCTCGATGCGGGCCCACGGGAAGACCGCGGCGATCCGGGTCGCCTCCAGCGGGGAGGTCGCGTGCCAGGCCACGTCGGCGCGGTGCCTGAGCAGCCGCCCCCACCACCAGAGGAAACATCGCTTCTTCAACGGTCTCCGGGACAGGCACGCGGGCTCGAACTCCCCCCGGGGGGCGATCACCAGCCGGGTCGACCGGACGAGACCGTACCGGGCGGCGAGGACCAGGGCGATGGAGTACGTCGCGAACATCCCGTTGGCGTACAGCAGGTCGAAGTGGCCCTGCCGCAGCGCCCGCCACAGCGCCCACCACTGGCCGGGCCGGCGCGGGCACAGGTAGAAGATCCGGGCCCGGCCGCGCGTCACCCACCGCCCGGAGAGCCCCGGGTACGGCTCCCGCGCACCCAGGTCACGGTCACCGGTCACCATGGTCACCGAGGTCTGCTCCGAGCAGGTGTCGAGGATCCGGGCGATGGACCGGACCGGTCCACCGGCCCGGAACCCCGGTTCGAAGAAGTTGTACGTGGTGAGCACGCGGAAGGGCGCCACGGCGGTGTCGCGCCCCCCGGGGTCGTCGCCCGCGCCGGGCGGACAGTCGGCCATGCCCGGTCAACGAGCAGCGGCCGACGGCGGTGACGGTGCCGCCCGAGGCCGCTACCGGAGGCCGGGGCGGACCGCGAACAGGTCGGCGCCGTACCCGGACGCGTCGGTGGGCCGCAGCCGGCCCTGGTCGTCCGGGCGGAGCAGGTGGTAGCCGTGTCCCCGCAGCAGGTCCGCCAGCGGGGCCCGGGTCTCGCCGAAGAGCAGTTCGCTCTGCTCGTTCCACTCCAGCTGCAGCACGTCGATCCGGTGCTCGCGCAGGGCCCGTGCGGCACCGGCGAGCACCATCCGCTCGGCCCCCTCGACGTCGATCTTGATACCGGCGGCCCGGTCGTCACCGAGCAACTCGTCCAGGGTGCGGACCTCGACCAGGGTGCCGGATTCCTCATCCGGCGGCAGCAGGTGGTTGGTGGTGTCCCGGCCGCTGGTCAACCGCAGCCGGCCGGGCTCCGCCGCCAGCGCGCACTGCTGGACCTCGATCTGGTCCTGCAGGTCGTTGAGGGCGATGTTGTGCCGGAGCCGCTCCACGGCACCCGGATCCGGTTCGACCGCGATCACCCGGGCACCGGCCTCGGCGGCCCAGAGACTGTACGTCCCGGCGTTGCTGCCCACGTCCACGAAGAGGTCGCCGGGGCCCAGGAGCGCCTTCCACGCCTGCATCTCCGGCCAGTCCGGCGGGTTGGCGTAGAGCACCTTGGACGCGCCGTGCTGGTGCAGGTGCACCCACATCCGGTTGTGCTCGCCGATCGGGGTGAGCGCGGGGCGGCCGGTCAACCGGGCCCGCAGCTGGAAGGCGGTGGCCCGGGCGAGACTGGCCACCCGGTGCCGACGGTTGGCCGGGTGCGTCCAGATGTAGCGCACCACCTTCCGGCTGTCCTCGAGCGCGCTGGTCATCGGGTTTCTCCTGTCGCCGCTGGCCTGGTCAGGTGCCGTACCCACGGCTAACGACGACGCACCGGCCGTCGTGACGCTTTCGTTACACACCGGAGTGTCGGTCGTTGACCCGGATACCGGACGCGTACCGGAGCCGCCCACCAGCCGAGGAAACCCTCGGCGCGTCGCCGAAGGGTCCGCTGGAGCATGTTCCTGTTCGTTCTGCAGTGTCCGACCCCGCACCACACCCCCCTGTTCGACCGCCTGCACGCCGCGTGGCCGGGCCGGGTGCACGTCTACTACCGGTTCGACCGGGAGGAGCAGACCCGGGGTTGGGGCGACCAGCGGCCCCGGCACCCGTACACCGTCCTGACCAACCCGTCGGGTCGCCGGGCCCTGCTGCGGTCGCTGTCCGCACCGACGCTGGAAGTGGTCTGCCTGTTCGGCTACCGGGGGTGGGCGCACATCCTGTCCGCGCTGACCGCCCGGGTCCGCCGGATTCCGTTGATCGTCAGGTGCGACAGCAATGTGCGGGCGGAACTGGCCCGCCCGCCGCTGCGGCGCTGGCTCAAGCGGCACTACCTGCGTGGGTTGCTCGGCCAGCCGGAGATCTGGGCGGTCGGTTCGGCGAACGCCGCGTACTGGCGCCTGCTGGGCTTCGACCGGCTACAGCTGGTCCCGTTCGCCCTGCCCGAGCTGCCCCGGGGCGCGGAGCAGGCCGCGGCGCTGCGCGTCGGGTGGGAGCTGACCGACCGTTTCGTGTTCGGCTACGTCGGCCGGCTGGAGGAACTCAAGGGGGTCACCGACCTGCTCGCCGCGTTCGACCTGGTACGGAACCGGCTGCCGGCCGGCTCGGTCGGGCTGGTGCTGGTCGGTACCGGGTCGTTGACCGCGTCGGTCACCGCCCACGTGGCGCGGCGGCCGGCCGACTGCCGTTTCCTCGGACCGGTCGCCCACGACCGGCTGGGCGCGGTCTACGCCGCCGCGGACGTGGTGGTGGTCCCGTCCCGGTGGGAGCCGTGGGGGCTGGTGGTCAACGAGGCGCTCGGTCTCGGTACCCCGGTCGTCGCCTCCGACGAGGTGGCCGCCGCCGACGACCTGGTCGCTGCCGGCAACGGCCGCCGCTTCCCGGCCGGTGACGTCGGCGGGCTCGCCGAGGCCATGCTGGCCGAGTACCGCCTGGGCGCACGGCGGCTGCCCCGGCTGGTCGCCGCGGACACCGCCGGCACGATGGCCCGCCGGCTGCGACACCTGGTTTCCGAGGAGGCACCGGCCGACGCGCCGGTCTGAACGAGCCGGCCCGAACCCACGAACCCGCACGGCGCACGACGCCGCACTCACGAGAAGGTTCTCCTGTCATGCCAGATGTTCCCTCGGTGCTCCTGCTCGCCGGGCTGATCGCCCTCGGTGGTCTCGTGGAAGGGGTCCGCCGGTCCCGGCGGGCCGGACCGGTCGACCTGTTCCACCCGCTGATCTTCGGATCGGGGTACGTGGCCGCGGTCTGCCTCGTGCCCTGTGCCTGGTTCTGGACGGCCCCGGCCCGCGAGGCGGCCCGGGTGCCGATCCCGCTCGCCGACCTCTCGCCGGACACCCCCGCGCTGATGGCGCTGGCCGTGGTCGGGTTCACCCTCGGCTGCGCGGTGCCGTTCGCGGCCCGCACCACCGCCTCGGTGCGGTCGGTCGATCCGGGCCGGCTCCTGCTGGTGGGCCGGTTGCTGCTGCTGTTGCCGTTGGCCCTGGCGTGCTGGGGAGTCGTCAGCGGCGCGGTACGGGCCTACGGCTCGGCGCCGGCCGGCCTCGGGATCCACTCGTTCAACATCGTCCGGGACCTGGTCGCCCCGGTCGCGGTCGTGTTGATCCTGTCGGCGCGGCTGCGGGCGGGCCAGCGGCTCTTCTCCCCGCTCGACGGGGCGCTCGTCGCCGGGTACGTGGTGCTGGTCGGGCTGACCGGGGAACGCGGGGCGGCGCTGACCGTGATGATCGCGGTGCTGGTCTTCCTCACCCGGACCCCGGGCGGCACGGTACGGGCCGGGCTGGGTTTCCTGGCCGTGGCCGGTTTCGTCGTCGGGGTGGTGCTGTACCGCAACGCGGCGAACGGAACCCCGGGCTCGTCGGTGGTGGGCATGACGGTGCTGGACTCCGTCCCGTTGACCGTCACCACCGGCGTGATCGCCGAGCGGGTCACCGGCGACCAGGTGCTCGACGGTGCCACCATCCTGGCCGGCGTGCTACGCCTGCTGCCGGGCTTCCTCAGCCGGTCGCTGTTCGGCCCGCCGACCGACACCGGGGTGGCGAAGTTCCGGGAGATCGCCGAACAGAACGGCGACCTGGGTTGGAACTTCAGCCTGCCGGCGGAGGGCGCGCTCAACTTCGGCGCGGTCGGGGTCTTCCTCCTGCCGTTCCTGGTGGGTCTGCTGCTCGCCTTCCTGTACGCCCGCTTCGACGCCCGGGGCAGCCGGGTCGGCCAGCTGTTCTATGTGCTCGCCGTCGCCTCGTTGCCGGTGGTCTTCCGCACCGACGCCCAGTCCGCCCTCAAGGTCCTGCTGTACCCGGCCGCCCTGCTGGCGATGATCTGCCTGGGGATGTCGCTGGCCCAGCGGCACCGGACCGGTGGGCCGCAGGCGGCCGGGGCCGGCGGAGGGACGCTGCGGCAGACCGAGGGACGGAGTGCGGAAGTTAGTCCGA
Source organism: Micromonospora yangpuensis (assembly GCF_900091615.1). Lineage (NCBI taxonomy): Bacteria > Bacillati > Actinomycetota > Actinomycetes > Micromonosporales > Micromonosporaceae > Micromonospora > Micromonospora yangpuensis. Next base: position 2,478,686 of record NZ_FMIA01000002.1, read on the forward strand.
TTTCTACCATTTCCCACTACTTGCCGGTCAGGTGGGTCGTTGAGTTGGGCAGGGCCCTCCAGGTCACCCGGCGACGCCGGGTGCCGGCACCGGGGCCCCGCCCGTGAGTCAACCCCGAACAGGAGCATCTGTGAGCGCTGTACCTGCCGGCAGCCGGGTCCTGATCACCGGAGGCACCGGATCCTTCGGCCAGACGATGACCCGTCGCCTGCTCACCCACGACGTCGCCGAGGTCCGGGTGTTCAGTCGGGACGAGGCCAAACAGGACGCGATGCGCCGCGTGGTGGCCGACGACCGGGTGCGCTACCACGTCGGCGACGTGCGGGACTTCGACTCGGTGTACCGGGCCACCCGGGACGTCGACTACGTCTTCCACGCCGCGGCGCTCAAACAGGTGCCGTCCTGCGAGTTCTTCCCGCTGGAGGCGGTCCGGACCAACATCCTGGGCAGCACGAACGTCATCGAGGCCGCCGACCGCAACGGGGTCGCCTCGGTGGTTCTGCTCAGCACCGACAAGGCCGTCCATCCGATCAACGCGATGGGGATGAGCAAGGCCCTGATGGAGAAGACCGCCCAGGCGTACGCCCGGAACAACCCGGCCAGCCGTACCGTCGTCTCCTGCGTCCGCTACGGCAACGTCATGTACTCGCGCGGCTCGGTCATCCCGCTCTTCGTCGAGCAGATCAAGGCCGGCCGTGCCCCGACCGTCACCGACCCGCAGATGACCCGCTTCCTGATGTCCCTGGCCGAGTCCGTGGAACTGGTCGAACACGCCTTCCAGTACGCCCGGCCCGGCGACATCTTCGTCAACAAGGCCGCCGCGAGCACCGTCGGCGACCTGGCCGAGGCGATCTGCCAGCTCTTCGACGTACCCACCAAGTTCGAGACGATCGGGGTACGCCACGGCGAGAAGCAGCACGAGACCCTGGCCAGTCCGGAGGAGTTGGCCCAGGCCGACGACTTCGGCGAGTTCTACCGGGTGCCGATCGACGCCCGGGACCTCAACTACGCGCTCTACGTCACCGAGGGGGAGTTGGGCGGCCGGTCGGTCGACGAGTTCAACTCCGCCAACGCGCGGCGGCTGACCGTACCCGAGATCGTGGAGCTGCTGCAGACGCTGCCGGAGATCCGGGCGGAGCTGGGCGCCCGCGACGCGGTGCTGGCATGCTGAGGCTGGCCGTCACCGGGGCGAACGGCTTCCTCGGCTGGCACGTGCGGGTGCTGGCCCGGGTGCTCGGCTGGCCCGAACCGGTGCTGATCGACCGGGCCGACCTTTCCGACGAGTCCCGCCTGGCGGCCCGCCTCGACGGCGTCGACCGGGTGCTGCACCTGGCCGGGGTCAACCGGGGGAACCCGGTGGACGTCGCCGCCGGCAACGTCGAGCTGGCCGCCGCGCTGGTCCGGGGCCTGCGCCGGTGCGCCACCGCACCCGCCACCGTGGTCTTCGCCAACTCGGTGCAGGCCGGCAACGGCACGCCCTACGGCGACTCGAAGGCCGTCGCGGCGGCGACCCTGATGGCGGCCCGGCCGGACCTGGTCGACCTGCGACTGCCCAACCTGTACGGCGAACACGGCCGCGCCTACCACAACTCCGTCGTGGCCACCTTCTGCCGGCTGCTCGCCGAGGGACACGTACCCGAGGTGCAGGAGGACCGCGCGATGGCACTGGCCCACGTCACCGACGCCGCCGCCCTGCTGCTCGGGGTCCCGGCCGGCGGCTCGTGGGACCCGGAGCTGCCGATGCTGCACCTCGGGGTCGCCGACCTGGCCGAGCGGTTGACCGGCTGGGCCGACACCTACCGCACCGGCGAGATCCCGCCGCTGGCCGACCGGCACGACATGCGGCTGTTCAACACCTACCGCTCGCACTGCTTCCCGGCGCACTACCCGATCCCGCTGGCCCGCCGCGCCGACGAACGCGGCGAACTGGTCGAGACGGTCCGGATGCACGGCGGCACCGGCCAGACCTTCTGCTCCACCACCCGCCCCGGCGCCACCCGCGGCGAACACTTCCACCTGGTCAAGATGGAACGGTTCGTGGTGCTGCGCGGCACCGCCGAGATCAGCCTGCGGCGCGTCGGCGACGACCGGGTGCTGCGCTTCGCGGTCAGCGGCCGGGAACCGGTGATCGTCGACATGCCGACCATGTGGGCGCACAAGCTGGTGAACACCGGCACCGAGGACCTGGTCACCCTCTTCTGGACCAACGAACTGTTCGACCCGGCCCGCCCGGACACCTACCGTGAGCCGGTCGAGGCCGACCGGGCCGCCCCGGTGGCGGTTCCCGCGTGAACGTGCGGATCTCCGCAGCCGTCCCGGTCGCCCCGACCCGAGGAGGAACGACATGACCCGGGTGATGACCGTGGTCGGTACCCGACCCGAGATCATTCGACTGTCCCGGGTGATCGCCCGGCTCGACGAGACCGTCGACCACCTGCTCGTGCACACCGGGCAGAACTGGGACAGCACCCTGTCCGAGATCTTCTTCACCGAGCTGCGGGTCCGCCGCCCGGACCGGTTCCTGCGGGTCGACACCTCCTCGCTGGGCCGGGTGCTCGGCGGCGTGCTGGTCGGCATGGAGGAGGCGCTCACCGAGCTGCGCCCCGACGCGCTGCTGGTGCTCGGCGACACCAACAGCTGCATCGCCGCACTGATGGCCCGCCGGATGCGGATACCCGTGTACCACATGGAGGCCGGCAACCGGTGCTTCGACCTGAACGTGCCGGAGGAGACCAACCGGCGGCTGGTCGACCACATCGCCGACTTCAACCTGGTCTACACCGAACACGCCCGCCGCAACCTGCTCGCCGAGGGCCTGCACCCGCGCCGCATCCTGCACACCGGCTCACCGATGCGCGAGGTCCTGGCCCACCACGCCGGCGAGATCGCCGCCTCCCGGGTGCTCGACCGACTCGACCTCACCCCCGGCCGGTACGTCGTGGTCAGCGCGCACCGGGAGGAGAACGTCGACCACCCCGACCGGCTGCGTCGACTGCTCGACTGCCTCGGCGCGGTCCGCGACCGGTGGGGGCTCCCGGTGCTGGTCTCCACCCACCCGCGCACCCGCAAGCGGCTGGAGTCGCTCGCACCGGACGCGTCCACCCTGGACGGCATCGCCTTCCACGAGCCGTTCGGGCTGCTCGACTACGTCCACCTGCAGACCCGGGCCTACTGCACCCTCTCCGACAGCGGCACGATCAGCGAGGAGTCGGCCATCCTCGGCTTCCCCGCGGTGACCCTGCGGGAGTCCATCGAACGCCCGGAGGCGCTGGACGCCGGCGGCATCATCATGACCGGCCTCGACCCGGCCGGCGTGGTCGAGGCGATCGAGGTCACCGTCGCCCAGGTCACCGCCGACGGGGTGCCCTGCCCGGCCGACTACCAGGTGACCGACACCTCCCGCCGGGTGGTCGACTTCATCCTCTCCACCGTCCGCCGCCACCACGCCTGGGCCGGCATCCGCACCTGAGACGCGGCCTAGCGTTTCCCCCGGCCCGGTACACCCGAGCGCCCGACCGGCCGGCGACAGTTTCCTTGTTCTGGTGGTCTGGCAGGCGTGGAAGGTTCGCCCAGCTCGCCAACCCGGTCGCCACCACCAGTGGTTCCGCATTGTCTGGACGCGTCCAGCGCTGATGCTGATCGCCTCCCCTGGTGGCTTCGAGGGCGGGAACGACTCCGCACGGGCCCGGCTGGATGTTGATCGACTCGGTTGGGCCGATATGGCGGTATCAAACCGCCTCGGACCCAGCCGTATCAGCTCAACCGAGTCGATCAACACCCAGTCCTGGGACGCCTCGGCTGGCGGGTCATCCTTTGCAGCGGAATTGTCCGGTCAGATGTCCGAGAGCCCTGCTGCTTCCTCGGGCGCTTGCGGTATGTCGTAATCATCGATGATCTCGATCCGGTCCGCCGGCCAGACGGACTCCGATACTTCCAGGAGGGTGTCGTCCTCTGCTCGGGCGACGTGGATCAGGTGGACGACGCCCGTGGCCGAGGACCGTCGCTCTCAGCTGCGGTGGGGGCACGCCACTGGCCCACCTGGTCGACGTGGCCCGCGCCTGCGTGCGGCGCAACGACCTGCCGGCGGCCGCCGACGCGTTGCTGCTCGCCGACCGGACCGCACCGACCGAGGTACGGCACCGACCCGTGGCCCGCCACACCCTGCGTACCGTCGTGGGTCGGATGTCGCGGGCCGACGCGGCGCTGGTCCGCCTCGCCGAGAGCCTGCGCCTGCTCGGCTGACCGGCGGGGCAGGCCCGGTCAGGCGTCGCTGTGGGCGCGTACCCCGATCCGGTCGAAACCGTCGGGTACGGCGGCCGGCAACCCGGTCGGCCGGGTCGGGGCCTGCCGGGGCACGGGGACGCCGGCGGGGAAGAGCACCGCCCGGACGGTGGCCAGCAGGATGCGCAGGTCGCCGAGGATGGTGCGGGTCTCCACGTACCGCAGGTACATCTCCACTTTCTGCGGCAGCAGCACCGAGAGGTAGTGCTCCTCCGGGTTCACCTGGTCGGCCAGGTGTGCCGACTCGTTGCGGAAGGCGACGGCGGCCGGGTCGGTGATGCCGGGGCGGATGGACAGGATGCGCCACCGGGCCACCGACGGCCAGCAGTGGACGTAGCGGGGCACCTCCGGCCGGGGGCCGACCAGGCTCATCCGCCCGATCAGTACGTCGTAGAGCTGCGGCAACTCGTCCAGCTTGGTGGCGCGCAGGATCCGCCCGAGGCGGGTGATCCGGTCGTCGCTGTCCGAGGTGACCAGCACCCCGGGGCCGGCGCGCATGGTGCGGAACTTGTGGATCAGGAACAGTTTGCCGCGCAGGCCCACCCGTTCCTGCCGGAAGAACACCGGTCCACCGTCGTCGCAGCGGACCGCCACGGCGATCAGGAGCAGCAGCGGGGAGGCGAGCAGCAGCGCCAGCGCGGCGACGACGATGTCGAAGAGTCGTTTGCTCACTGGAGCACCTTGCTGACGGTCCGGATGACCAGCTCCACCTGGGCGTCGTCCATCGCCGAGAAGATCGGCAGGCTGACCACCCGGGGGAACTCCGCGCTGGCGACCGGGAACATCTCGTCGGTCAGGGCGTACCGCTGCTGCCAGTAGGTGTGCCGGTGCAGCGGGATGAAGTGGACGCCGCAGCCGACGCCGAGCCGGGCCAGCTCCGCGATGAAGCCGTCCCGCCCGACGGGGGCCTCGGGGCGCAGCCGCACCACGAACAGGTGCCAGGAGTGCAGGTCGGTCTCCGGGGCCGGTTGGGGCAGGTCGATCGGCAGGCCGGTGAACGCCTGCCGGTAGCGGGCGGCGATCTCGGCCCGGCGCAGGCGCATCGCCTCGGCGCGGTCCAGCTGCACCAGCCCCATCGCGGCGGCGGGATCGGTCAGGTTGTACTTGAACCCGGCCTCCACCACGTTGTACTGCCAGGCGGGCAGCGTGCTGCGGTACCTGTCGAAGCCGTCCCGGTCGAAACCGTGCAGCCGCATGGTGCGTACCCGCTGGGCCAGGGCCGGGTCGCGGGTGACCAGCATGCCGCCCTCGCCGGTGGTGATGGTCTTGGTCGCGTAAAAGCTGAACACGGTGGCCGCCGAGTCACCGCCGCCGACCGGCACCCCCGCGCTGGCCGCCGGGAAGGCGTGCGCGGCGTCCTCGACCACGGCCAGCCCGTGGTCGCGGGCGAAGGTCCGCAGCGCCTCGGCGGCTACCGGCTGGCCGGCGAAGTGCACGGGCATCACCGCGGCGGTGCGGGCGGTGACCTTCCGGGTAACGTCGGCCAGGTCGATGTTCAGGGTCACCGGGTCCACGTCGACAAACACCGGGATCGCACCCACGTGCACCACGACCTCGGCGGTGGCGGTGAAGGTCCAGGTCGGCACCAGCACCTCCGCGCCCCGGGGCAGGCTGAGCGCCTCCAGCGCCAGGTGCAGGCCGGCGGTCGCCGAGTTCAGCGCGACGGCTGTCACCCCGGGGCCGCAGCGTTCGGCGAACCGCTGCTCGAACTCGCGTACCAGGGGACCGGAGGAGACCCAGCCGGAGCGGATGGCCTCGTTGACCGCCCTGATCTCGGCCTCACCGAGATCGGGAAGCGCGAACGGAAGAGTGCGGTCGCCCATGCCTGATCCTCCTGGTTGCCCCATTTGAGTCCGGTTTGTTGCGCATGAGGATAGGCTCCAATGGCGTAATCAGGGGCGATATTCACGAAAACCAGGCAGAGATCCGAGAGGTGAGTTAAATGCGGATTGGTCTGCTCAGTCAGTGGTTCGACCCGGAGCCGGGTCCGGCCGCGTTACCCGGCGTCCTGGCCCGGGGGCTGGCCGGTCGCGGACACCAGGTACGGGTGCTGACCGGCTTCCCGAACTACCCCACCGGGCGGCTCGCACCCGGCTACCGGATGTCCCGGCGGGCCGACGAGACCCGCGACGGGGTGGCCGTCCGCCGGGTCGCCCTCTACCCGAGCCACGACAATTCGCCGGTACGCCGACTGGCGTCCTACACCTCGTTCGCCGCCTCCGCCCTCGCCTCCGGCACCGGTACGCTGCGCGGACTCGACGCGCTCTGGGTGAGCAACTCGCCCATCACCGTCTCGCTGCCGATGTGGTTCGTCCGCTACGCCCACCGGGTGCCGGTGCTGCTGCACGTGCTGGACCTCTGGCCGGACAGCGTCGCGGCCAGCGGATTCCTCGGCGACGGGCGCGGCCGGGCGGCGGCCGAGAAGTGCATGACCGGCTGGTGCGCGGCGATGTACCGCAGCGCGGCCCGGATCGGCTACATCTCCCCGGGCGTGGGTGAGCTGCTGGCCCGCCGGGGCGTACCCGAGGAGAAGTTGGTCTACCTGCCCCTGTGGGCGCCGGAGGAGACACCCGCGCCGCCGCACACCGACCTGCGCGCCGAACTCGGCATCGGACCCGACCGGATCGTGCTCGTCTACGCCGGGACCATCGGCGAGGCGCAGGGGCTGGACGCCCTCGTCGACGCCTGCGCGCTGGTCGATGATCCCCGGCTGGTCTGCCTGGTCGCCGGCTCCGGCCTGGCCGAGCAACGCCTGCGGGAACGGGCGGCGGCCAGCTCCCGTGACATCCGGTTCCTCGGCCGCCTGCCCCGGGACCGGATGCCGGCGCTGATGGCCGCCGGTGACGTGCACTACGTGAGCCTGCGGCCCAGCGGCATGGGGGCGTACACCATGCCGAGCAAGGTGCAGGCGACCCTGGCCGCCGGTCGGGCCGTGCTGGCCGCGGCCGAGGGCGACGTCGCCACGGTGGCCCGCGACAGCGGCGCCGGGATCGTCGCCCGCCCCGGCGACCCCGACTCGATCGCCGACGGCCTCCGGGAGATCTGCCAACTGGGGCGGGAGAAGCTCGACCTGCTCGGGCTGGCCGGTCGGGAGTACTACCGGCGCACCTTCTCGGTGGCCACCGGCGTTGACCGGGTGGAGGCCGCGTTGCGGGCGGCCGCGGAGACCGGGAGGCGTCGATGACCGAGACCGGAGTGGTCGACACCGAGGAACTGACCGGGGCCGACATCCACGCCGCGGCGGCCCTGCACGTCCGGGCCTTCCCCCGCTTCTTCCTGTCCAGCCTGGGGGAGCGGTTCCTGCGGGAGTACTACCACGGGTTCCTGCTGGACCCCGACGCCGTGACGGTGGTGGCCCGGACCGCCGACGGCGCGCTGGCCGGCATCGTCGTCGGCTCGGTACGCCCGGAGGCGTTCTACCGTCGGTTGCTGCGCCGACGGGGCCTGCGGATGGCCGTGGCCGCCGCGTGGCCGGCGCTGCGCAGCCCCCGGACCGCGCTGCGCCTGCTGCGCGGGATCGCCTACCGCGGGGACGTGCCGGTGGCGGCCCACGGCGCGCTGCTCAGCTCCATCTGCGTGGACCCGGCGGTCGAGAACACCGGCCGGGGCCGCGCCCTGATCGACAGGTGGTGGCTCCGCGCCCGACAGCAGGGCGCCACCAGCGCCTATCTCGTCACCGACGCCGACGACAACGACCGGGTGAACGCCTTCTACCAGCGCTGCGGCTGGACGCCGGTGGGCAGCTACCTCACCCGGGAACAGCGGCGGATGAACTGCTACAGCATCACCGCACCGGCCGACGGGAGCTGAGCCCGGCCCGGGGCGGCGGTCGCCGGTCAGGTCGGTTCGTCGCCGGCCGCGAGCCGCCGCTGCAACGCCACCCGCAGCTCGATCGACTCGCCGTCGCGCCCGCCCCGGCCGATGACCAGCGGTGCCGGGTCCGGCTGCGGATCCGCGCCGAACAACCGGGCCCGCAGCCCACCGGGGACCATCAGCAGGTGGAACCGCCCGTCGGTGTCGACCGCCCGGGTGCGGGCCTGGTCGACGTACCAGCCGGTGAGGCGGGTCCGGTACCGGGCCCGCCCGTCGTAGGAGCGGGCGGTCAGCCGGGTGGGCCGCAGCCCACGGCGTACCGCCTCGGCGGCGAAGTCGGCCACCAGCCGCGCCGCCTGCGCCTGCTCCACCGCCCGCCGGGCCTCGTCCGCCTCGGCGTGCGCCCGCACCGCATGCCGTTGCTGCTCCCGCCACCGCGAGTCGTCGTCGGTCACCGCCACCCCCCCGACGGTACGCCGCCACCCCGGCCCGCCCGCGCGGACCGGGACGGCGGCGTGTGCCGGGAGTTGCCTCAGGCCAGGCCGGCCCGGCGGAGCGCCTCGGCCATCGCGTCGTTGGCCGGGCCCGGGGCGGAGCCGCCCCGGCCCTGACGGGGCTGCCCGCCCCGGGCACCGCCCCGCCCGCCGTCGCCACCCCGGCCGCCCTGACCACCGTCGCGACCGCGCGCACCACCCCGGCCGCCGTCACCGCCCCGGCCACCGCGAGTGCCGCCGTCGCCACTGCGACCGCCGTCGCCGCGCGCGCCGCCCCGGCCGCCGTCGCCCGTGCCCTGCCCGGACCCGGACCGGTCGCGCCGGTCACCGCCGCCGGTGCCGCCTGGCTCGTCCTCCAACCGCAGGGTCAGCGAGATCCGCTTGCGCGGCACGTCCACGTCGAGGACCTTCACCCGGACCACGTCGCCGGACTTCACCACGTCGCGCGGATCCTTGACGAAGGTGCGCGACATCGCCGAGACGTGCACCAGGCCGTCCTGGTGCACGCCGACGTCGACGAAGGCACCGAACGCGGCGACGTTGGTGACCACCCCCTCCAGGAGCATGCCCGGGGTCAGGTCGCCGATCTTCTCGACGCCCTCGACGAAGGTCGCCGTACGGAACGCCGGCCGCGGGTCACGGCCCGGCTTCTCCAACTCGGCCAGGATGTCGGTGACGGTGGGCAGACCGAACGTGTCGTCGACGAAGTCGGTGGCCTTCAACCCGCGCAGGATCGCACTCTGCCCGATCAGCGAGCGCAGGTCCTGCCCGGTGCGGGTCAGGATCCGCCGGACCACCGGGTACGCCTCGGGGTGCACGCTGGAGGAGTCCAGCGGATCGTCACCGGCCGGGATACGTAGGAAGCCGGCGCACTGCTCGAAGGCCTTCGGGCCGAGCCGGGCGACCTTGCGCAGCTCCGTGCGGCTGCGGAACGGGCCGTTGGCGTCCCGGTGCAGCACGATGTTCTCCGCCAACCCGGCGCCGATGCCGGAGACCCGGGTCAGCAACGGCGCCGAGGCGGTGTTGACGTCGACGCCTACCGCGTTGACGCAGTCCTCCACCACCGCGTCGAGCGAGCGGGAGAGCTTCAGCTCGGAGAGGTCGTGCTGGTACTGCCCGACCCCGATCGAGCGCGGGTCGATCTTGACCAGCTCGGCCAGCGGGTCCTGCAGGCGGCGGGCGATCGAGACCGCCCCGCGCAGCGAGACGTCCAGGTCGGGCAGCTCCTGCGAGGCGTACGCGGAGGCGGAGTAGACCGACGCCCCTGCCTCGGAGACGACCACCTTGGTCAGGTCGAGCTGCGGGTGCCGCTTGATCAGGTCGGCGGCGAGCCTGTCGGTCTCCCGGCTGGCGGTGCCGTTGCCGATCGCGACCAGCTCCACGCCGTGCGCGCCGGCCAACCGGGCCAGGGTGTCGATCGAGGCGTCCCACTGCCGGCGCGGCTCGTGCGGGTAGATCGTGTCGGTGGCGACCACCTTGCCGGTGGCGTCCACCACCGCCACCTTCACCCCGGTGCGCAGGCCCGGGTCCAGCCCCATCGTCGCCCGGGTGCCGGCCGGCGCGGCGAGCAGCAGGTCACGCAGGTTGGTCGCGAAGACCCGGACGGCCTCCTCCTCGGCCGCCTGCCACAACCGCATCCGCAGGTCCGCGCCGAGATGGATGAGCACCCTGGTACGCCAGGCCCAGCGCACCGTGTCGGCCAACCAACGGTCGGCCGGGCGGCCCGCGTCGGTGATCCCGAACCGGCCGGCGATGGCCGCCTCGTACCGGCTGGGGCCGGTGGGCACGGCGTCGGAGTCACCCTCGGGCTCCGGGTCCATGGTCAGGTCGAGCACACCCTCCTTCTCACCCCGGAACATGGCCAGGATCCGGTGCGAGGGCAGCTTCGGGTACGGCTCGGCGAAGTCGAAGTAGTCGGCGAACTTCGCGCCGGTGGTCTCCTGGCCGTCGCGTACCCGGGCCACCAGACGCCCCCGCGACCACATCTGCTCGCGCAGCCCGCCGATCAGGTCGGCGTCCTCGGCGAACCGCTCGATCAGGATGGCCCGCGCGCCGTCCAGCGCGGCGGCCGGGTCGGCCACCCCCTTGTCGCCGTCGACATAGCCGAGCGCGACCGCCTTCGGCTCCTGCGTCGGGTCGGCCAGCAGCGCGTCGGCCAGCGGCTCCAGCCCGGCCTCACGGGCGATCTGCGCCCGGGTCCGCCGCTTGGGCTTGTACGGCAGGTAGATGTCCTCCAGCCGGGACTTGGAGTCGGCCGCCATGATCTGCGCTTCCAGGGCCTCGTCGAGCTTGCCCTGGCCACGGATCGACTCCAGCACCGCCGCGCGCCGCTCGTCCAGCTCCCGCAGGTACCGCAGCCGCTCCTCCAGGCTGCGCAGCTGGGCGTCGTCCAGCAGGCCGGTGGCCTCCTTGCGGTAGCGGGCGATGAACGGCACGGTGGCACCGCCGTCGAGCAGCTCCACGGCCGCCCGTACCTGGCGCTCGGCGACGCCGAGCTCCTCGGCGATGCGCTGATGAACAGACTGGGTCACGATGATGATCCGCCTTCTCGGGTGGGGTCCGCCCTGCATTGTGCCGGCACCCCCTGACGGCCGTGACTCCTAGGCTAGCGTGGCGATCATGGAGACCCCCGCCGACGCGCGCGCCCGCCGACTCTTCGGTGGTAGCGCGCGGGCCCTCGGTGACCTGGCCGGCAGCCCGTTCCGGGCCGACCGGGACCGGATCGTCAGCTCACCGTTCTTCGCCCGGCTGGGCGGGGTCACCCAGGTGGTCAGCCCCGGCGGATCCGGGCTGCTGCTGCACAACCGGCTGACCCACAGCCTCAAGGTCGCCCAGGTGGCCCGGGCGATCGCCGAACGGCTCACCGCCGACGAGGACCGGCGCGCCCTACTGGTCGACCTCGGCGGCTGCGACCCGGACGTGGTGGAGGCCGCCGCGCTCGCCCACGACCTCGGCCACCCGCCCTTCGGGCATCTGGGGGAGCGGGTGCTGGACCGGCTGGCCCGGCAGCGGCTCGGGCTCACCGACGGGTTCGAGGGCAACGCGCAGTCGTACCGGATCGTCACCAGCACCGAGATCCGCGGCGCCGCCACCACCGGTCTCGACCTGACCGCGGCGGTCCGCGCGGCGCTGCTGAAGTACCCGTGGACCCGGCTGGACCATCCCGACCCGCACCCCCGCCACCTCGACCCGCCCCCGCGCGGGGCCACCGTGCCCCCCGACGACCCGGAGAGCGGCTCGTCGAAGTTCGGCGCGTACCGCACCGAGCTGGAGGACCTGCGGCAGGCACGGGCACCCTTCGTCGGCCGGATCGCCGACTGGCAGCAGACCGTCGAGGCGTCGGTGATGGACACTGCCGACGACATCGCGTACGCCATCCACGACGTCGAGGACTTCTACCGGGTCGGGGTGCTCCAGCAGGGGGCGGTGTCCGCCGAGCTGATGGCCTGGCAGCGGGAGAGCGGACACTTCCGGGCGGTCACCGGCCCGGCGCTGACCGGGGCGTCCCGGCGGCCCGGCGCGGCCATCGAGCTGCTCCGCCGGCAGCTGCACCACAAGGACGACTGGATCGCCGACGACGAGGCGTTCGCCGCCGCCGTCGAGCACGTCCGGACCGAACTGGTCGAGGGGCTGCTCGCGCTGCCCTTCGACGGCTCGATCGAGGCCGAGCAGTACGTGGCCCGCTTCTCCGCCCGGTGGACCAACCGGCTGGTCGACGCGATCACCGTGACCGCACAGCCATCGATGCGCTCCGGGCACGTGCTGCTCGGCTCGGCCCAGTGGCACGAGGTACAGGTGCTGAAGTTCGTCCACCACCGGTTCGTGCTGGCCCGCCCCGACCTGGCCCTGCACCAGCGGGGGCAGGCCCGGCTGCTGGCCACCCTGGTCGAGGCGTTGTGGGAGTGGCTGCTCGACCCGGAGGAGGAGTCCCGGCTGCCGCGCCGGCTGCACGACCTGGTCGAACTGGCCGAGGCCGAGCTGCATCCGCGTACCGTCGACCGGATCTCCCGGGCCCGCGGTCGGGCGATCATCGACTTCGTCGCCCAGCTCACCGACGGCCAGGCGGTGGCCATGCTGGACGCCCTCTCCGGCCGTTCCGGCGCGCTCTGGACCGACGCCTTCGTCCTCTGACCCCCCGCCCGCCGCCGTGCCCGACCCGCCGCCCGCCGTCGTCGAGCCCGGCCCGCCGCCCGCCGCCCGCTGCCGCTGCCGCCCGCTGCCGCCCGCTGCCGCTGCGGCCCGCCGCCGTGCCCGGCCGGTCGTCCGCCCGCGGTGGGTGTGAGAGGGGTTCCCCTCTCTACCGGATGCGTTAACAGGGGGCCCTTCCTTACACGTCAGGCGATGGGTTGCCACCAGGGGTCTACCGGGGGTGGGTTGTCGACGACCACCCGTTCACCGGGGCGGGGGACGGCGATCGAGACGTCGCGGGCCTTGGCCTCGGCCCAGAGCCGGTCGACCGGCTCGGCCCAGTCGTGCAGGGCGAGGTTGAAGGTGGCCCAGTGCACCGGGACGAACAGGCCGCCGCGCAGGTCGAGGTGGGCGGTCACCGCCTCCTCGGGGAACATGTGGATGGCCGGCCAGGCCCGGTCGTACGCCCCGATCTGCACGAGCGTCGCGTCGAACGGCCCGTGTTCCGCGCCGATCTCGGCGTACCCGTCGAAGTAGCCGGAGTCCCCGGTGTAGAAGACCCGGCGGTGCGCCCCGGCCACCACCCAGGAGCTCCAGAGCGTGCCGTCGCGGCGTAGCCCGCGCCCGGAGAAGTGCTGCGCGGCGGTGGCGGTGATCGTCAACCCGCCGACCCGGTGGCCCTGCGACCAGTCCAGCTCGATGATCCGCTCGGCCGGCACCGCCCAACGGTCCAGGTGTGCGCCGACGCCCAGCGGGACCAGGAACGGCGCGGACTGGGTGCGGACCAGCTCCCGCACGGTGGCCATGTCCAGGTGGTCGTAGTGGTCGTGGGAGATCAGGATCGCGTCCACCGGCGGCAGTTCGTCGAGGGTCACCGGGGGCTGGTGGATCCGCCGGGGCCCGACCGCCGCCGAGGGGGAGCAGCGGTCGCTCCACACCGGGTCGATCAGCACCCGGTGTCCCTCGATCTCGATCAGCGCCGACGCGTGGCCGTACCAGACGATGTTCAGTTCCCGCTCGTCGGCGGCGGGTGCGGCGTCCGGGCGGCGCAGCGGCACGGCGGTGCGGGGGCGGCGGCGCTGCTTGCCGAAGATCAACTCCCGGAGCAGGTTGGGCCCCGGCTCGCTGAGCGTGCTGCGCAGGCCGGCCCGGTTGTGGAAGGTGCCGTCGCGGAACTGCGGCGAGCGGGCCGCCCGTTGCGCCCGGGCCCCGGTGAGCCGGCCGCCGAGCGCCGCCGGCACGTCGCGGGCCACCCAGGCCACCCCGGCCAGCGCCGCGAGCCCGGCGACCTGCCACAGTCGGCGGCCGGCGGCCCGCTCCAGTGCCTGCTCCGGTGGTGTCGCCATCGTCGCCCCTCCCGCCCACGGTTCCCCGGGATACACGTTAGCCACCCGACTGGCCGTCACACCTGGCAAGGACGGCGGTCGGCCACCGACGGTGGCCGACCGCGACGCCGGCCACCGCCGGGCGGTGGCGGAAGGCCCGGCGCTCAGCCGCCGTTGCTCGGCCGGCGCGGTGCCGGCAGGTGGGCCCGGCCACCGCCACTGAGCTGCCCGAGCGCGTCCAGGAACCGGCGGCCCATCCGGGCCCGGGCCGCCACCGCCGGGTGGGTCGCCCCGAAGTCGTCCGCGCCGGGCTGACCGTCGGCGAAGAGGGCGTACGTCATCAGCGGCGCCCCGGCCGTGTCGAAGATCACCCCGGCCTCGTGCCGGGCGTCGACGAACCAGCCCGCCTTGGTCGCCACCCGGGCCCGCTCCGCCGAGGACATCGTGCGTCGGATGCCGTCGGTGAAGGCGACCGGCGAGCGCAGCAGCCCGAGCAGGAACGCCGTCGACGTCGCGCCGAGCAGGGTGCCGCCGACCAGCGCCCGGAGCAGGTCGTGGGTCTCCCGTGGGGTGCTGGTGCCGAGGTAGAACCGGTTCGGGTTGGCCACCGGCTCGACCTGGGTGTGCACGAAGCCCTTGGCCCGCAGGATGGCGTTCAGCTCGGCGGCCGGGCAGACCAGCCCGCAGAGTCGTACGGCGGTGTCGTCGGAGACGGTCAGCAGGTTGGCCAGCACGTGGCCGAGCGTCACCGAGCTGGGGTACGCCCCGTCCAGGCTGAAGATCCCGTCCCCGCCCGGCACCACGATCGACGCCGTCACCTCCACCCGCTGGGCCAGGGTCAGCAGGCCCCGGTCCACCTTGTCCAGCACCGCCGTGGCGACCGCGATCTTGTTGACGCTGTACGCCTCGATCCGCTGGTCCGGCTCGTCGGCGACGGCCACCGCCGGCGGACCCGCCGGATCGGTCAGGCTGACGTAGGACTGCCAGTTCCCGCCGGCCGCCGCGGTCTCCGCCTCGTAGATGGCCGTCACCCGGGGCACGGCCAGCCGGGGCGAGGCGGCGGGCCGCTCGGTGGCGGTCAGCTCAGCTCCCGGGGCGGGACGCTCGGCGGCGGCCAGCTGGGGCGCGGCGGCGGGTCGGCCGGCCTGGGCGAGGCCCGGGGTGCCGGCACCGAGCACGGTGCCGGCGGTCGCCATGGTGCCCAGGCCGATCGCCGCCCTCCGGTTGACCTTCATGTTCAACGTCGTCGCTCCCGTCGGGTCGCCGGATCGGCAGTGGTTGCCCGGTCACCCTAGGCGATCCGATCGACGCGCGTGATCCCGTCCGCCCCGCCAGCCGCCGCTTACCGTGCCGCCCGGCGCGGAGGTGAACACCACGCCCTCGTGCGGGGCCACCGGCTCGTCGGTGAGGCCGACCCGCCGCATCAGCGGGCCGACCAGCCGGTCGTACACCCCGGGCAGCACGGTGAAGCCGAATCGCATCAGCACGTTGATCCGCCCGACCGAGACCTCCCGCCGGGGCCGGTCGGCGCTGCGCACGATCGCCCGCGCCACCCGGGAGGCCGAGGAGACCGGCGGGGGCGGGCGGCCGATCCGCCCCAGGTAGTTCGCCGCCCGCTGGTAGACCGGCGTGTCCACGCTGCCCGGACTGACCAGGCAGACCTGGACGCCCGGCAGGTCCCGGCACTCCTGTTGCAGCGCCCGGGCCAGCCCGCGCAGACCCCACTTGCTGGCCACGTACCCGCTCATGTACGGCGCGGTGATGTGCCCCAGCACCGACCCGGTCAGCACCAGGGTGCCGGCACCGGTGGCCCGGAAGAGCCGCAGCGCGCTGCGGGCCACCGCCGCGGCGGCGATCAGGTTGGTCCGGACCACCTGGTCGAACACGTGCTCCGGTTGCCTGTCGAAACGTCCGTACGCCATCACCGCGGCGGTGTGCACCCACACGTCGACGCCACCGAAGGCCTCGGTGGCGGCCCGGGCGAGGGCGTCCGGGGCGCCGGCCTCGGCGATGTCGGTAGGCACCGCGACCACCTGTGCGCCGGCGGCCAGGCACTCGGCGCGTACCTCGGTCAGGGTGTCGGCGTTGCGGGCGGCGAGGACCAGCCGGTCACCGCGCGCGGCGAACGCCCGGGCCGTGGCCCGGCCGATACCGCTCGTCGCGCCGGTGATCACGACCGTCCGACTCACGGCGCGAGCACGACCTTGATGCACCCGTCGCTCTTCTCCTGGAACATCTCGTACGCCTGCGGCGCGTCGAGCAGCGGCACCCGGTGGGTACGCAGATCCTCCACGCCCAGCGGGTCGTCGTCGCCGGCCAGCAGCGGCAGGATCTCGTCGGTCCACCGGCGCACGTGGCACTGGCCCATCCGCAGCTGGATGCCCCGGTCGAACATCTCCATCAGCGGCAGCGGGTCGGCCTCCCCGCCGTACACGCCGGAGATCGAGACGGTGCCGCCCCGGCGGACCGCCTTCAGCGCGGCCTTCAGCACGACCAGCCGGTCCCCGCCCACCTTGTCGATCATCGGCTGGGCGACCGCGTCCGGCAGCAGCCCCGCGGCGGCCTGGGCGAACTTCCCGGTGTTCGAGCCGTGCGCCTCCATCCCGACCGCGTCGATCACCGCGTCCGGCCCCCGCCCGTCGACCAGGTCGATCAGGGCCTCCGGTACGTCGTCGAGCTTGCTCACGTCGAGCACCTCGATGCCGTGCCGGCGGGCCAGCTCCAGCCGCTCCGGCACCAGGTCCAGGCCGATCACCCGGCCGGCGCCCAGGTGCCGGCCGACCCGGGCGCAGAACTGCCCCACCGGTCCGAGCCCGAACACGGCGAGGGTGCCGCCGGGCGGGACGTCGGCGTACTTCACCGCCTGCCAGGCCGTGGGCAGGATGTCGGAGAGGTAGAGGTACCGCTCGTCGGCCCCGGTCTCCGGCACCTTGATCGGCCCGAAGTGCGCCTGTGGCACCCGCAGGTACTCGGCCTGTCCGCCCGGGACGGACCCGTACAGCGAGGTGTAGCCGAACAGGCTGGCACCCTTGCCCTCGGCGGTGACCTGGGTGGTCTCACACTGGGCGTAGAGCTGGCGCTGGCACATCCAGCACGAGCCGCAGGAGATGTTGAACGGGACCACCACCCGGTCGCCCGGCTTGAGGTGGGTCACCCCCGCCCCGACCTCCTCGACGATGCCCATCGGCTCGTGCCCCAGCACGTCACCGGACTTGAGGTACGGCCCGAGCACCTCGTAGAGGTGCAGGTCGGAGCCGCAGATCGCGGTCGAGGTGATCCGGACGACCGCGTCGGTCGGCTCCTCGATGCGCGGGTCCGGAACGTCGGACACCCGGACGTCCCGCTTGCCGTGCCAGGTCAGTGCCTTCATGGTCGTCGTCCCCTCTGTCTGCCGTCGGTGGACTGCTACCCGGCAGCGGGGACTTGAACCGGACCGGTGCCCGGCACCGGGCGCGGACGGACCGACCGCCGCACCCCGGGCGGGGGTACGGCGGTCGGTGGGTCGGTGTCGGCTCCGAGGGGCCTGGCGGTCAGGTGCCCGGGGTGTCGCCCCGCTTGGCGGTGGCCGTCAGGTAGTCCCGGTTGAGCCGGCCGATGGTGCTCAGCGGGATGCCCTTCGGGCAGACCACCGTGCACTCGCCGGCGTTGGTGCAGCCACCGAAGCCGGCCTCGTCGTGCGCGTCGACCATGCCGATCACCCGGGTCTGCCGCTCCGGCTGGCCCTGCGGCAGCAGCGAGAGCTGGGTGACCTTGGCCGCGGTGAAGAGCATCGCCGAGCCGTTCGGGCAGGCCGCGACGCAGGCGCCGCAGCCGATGCAGGCGGCCGACTCGAAGGCGGCGTCGGCGTTGACCTTGGCCACCGGCACCGAGTGCGCCTCGGGCGCGCTGCCGGTCGGCACGGTGATGTACCCGCCGGCGGCGATGATGTCGTCGAAGGCGTCCCGGTTGACCACCAGGTCCTTGATGACCGGGAAGGCGCGGGCCCGCCACGGCTCGATGTCGATCGTCTCGCCGTCGGAGAACTGCCGCATGTGCAACTGGCAGGCGGTGGTGCCGCGCTGCGGCCCGTGCGCGTCCCCGTTGATCATCAGACCGCACATGCCGCAGATGCCCTCGCGGCAGTCGTGGTCGAAGGCCACGGGCTCCTCGCCGGAGAGGATCAGGCGCTCGTTGAGCACGTCGAGCATCTCCAGGAACGACATGTCGGGGGAGACGTCGTCGACCTGGTAGGTGACCATCCGACCCTTGTCCTCGGGGCCGGCCTGGCGCCAGAT